>NZ_JBVAXF010000035.1:0-224 GCF_055419205.1 Mycobacterium sp. IDUB_39 | reverse complement strand
GTAACCAGCCTGTTTGACCCACATCAACGCCGACATCTCCGACACGCCCGCGATTTGAGCGGCCTGCGCGGTCGAGGATCCCGATCGCATCGCCGCCCAGAATGCCTCACGCACTGCGTGCGAATACCGGGTCCCCTGATGACCGGTAGGTTTCCAGCCCCCGACCCTGGCCCAGGTGTAGCCCGTCGTGAACGACACACCAGCGATGGTGGCGGCTCGAGCCG
>NZ_JBVAXF010000034.1:0-251 GCF_055419205.1 Mycobacterium sp. IDUB_39 | reverse complement strand
AGACCTAGAAGCCCAGTAATGGGCGCAGGGAACTGGCACTAACCGGCCGAAAACTTACACACACCAACAGAAACCAATTGTTGGAGAAAACGTGTAACACCACAAGCGCAACCACAAACCACAGTCAAACAATGTTTGACCACACCCCACCACCAAAACACACCACCCACAACTGGGCAGCGTGTCAGGGGCTGAAAAGAAAATAGAGTTACGGCGGCCACAGCGGCAGGGAAACGCCCGGTACCATTCCG
>NZ_JBVAXF010000033.1:0-291 GCF_055419205.1 Mycobacterium sp. IDUB_39 | reverse complement strand
TCGCCGAGGTGGTGGCACGCTTGGAGAAGCGGCACAGTCCCGAGCAGATCGCAGAACGGCTGCGGCAGGACTTCCCCAACGATCCGGAGATGTGGGTGTCACACGAGACGATCTATCAGGCCCTCTACGTTCAACCGCGCGGGGAGCTGGCCCGGCTGGTCAAGACCGCACTGCGCACCGGTCGCACTCAGCGCAAAGCTCAGGGCCGCAAGTCAACCGGCCAGGGCAAACTCAAGGACATGATCAACATCGCCGACCGTCCCAAGGAGGCTGACGACCGCGCGATCCCCG
>NZ_JBVAXF010000032.1:0-506 GCF_055419205.1 Mycobacterium sp. IDUB_39 | reverse complement strand
GTGGGTGTGGTCGCCGAGTCGGGGCCTGATGAGCGTCGGGTGGCGTTGGTGCCCAAGGCGGTGTCATCCCTCGTGGGCAGTGGTGTGGCGGTGGTGGTGGCCTCTGGTGCTGGTGAGCGGGCGCTGTTGCCTGATGAGTTGTATGTCGAGGCTGGCGCGTCCATTGGTGATGCGTGGGGGTGTGATGTGGTGGTGAAGGTGGCCCCGCCCTCGACTGTGGAGGTCGCCAAGCTTCGGAGCGGTCAGACGCTGGTGGGTTTTCTGGCTCCGCGTAATGCCGACAATCAGATCGGTGCCCTGAGAAACGCTGGTGTGCAGGGGTTCGCGGTGGAGGCGATTCCGCGTATCTCGCGTGCGCAGGTGATGGATGCGTTGTCCTCGCAGGCAAACGTGGCGGGTTATAAGGCTGTGGTGTTGGCGGCGTCGTTGTCGACGCGGTTCTTCCCGATGCTCACGACTGCGGCGGGCACGGTGAAGCCGACGAGTGCTCTGATCCTGGGTGTGGG
>NZ_JBVAXF010000031.1:0-520 GCF_055419205.1 Mycobacterium sp. IDUB_39 | reverse complement strand
GCGGTTGGAGCGGGTGTTGGTGGCGATGGTGGTTGATCCGTTGCGGTCGTTGTCGTCGGTGGATGTGCTCGATTGTGCTGAGCGTGTTCGGTTGGATGGGTTTGGGCATCGGGCGGTGTTGGATCGGGCCGTGGTGGGGGTGTCGGTTCCGGGGGTGTTCGCTGCGCGGGTGGCGGGTGCGCCGGGGGCGGTGGCGGTGAGTTTCGCGGGTGGGTCGATGTCGTATCGGGAGCTGGATGAGGCTTCGAATCGGTTGGCGCACTTGTTGGTCGGGTTGGGTGCTGGTCCTGGTGAGTGTGTGGCGTTGTTGATGGAGCGTTCGGCGCAGGCGATTGTGTCGATTCTGGCGGTGTTGAAGTCGGGGGCGGGGTATCTGCCGATCGATCCGGCTCATCCTGATGCGCGGGTCGAGTTCATGCTCGCTGATGCGAGGCCGATCGCGGCGGTGAGCTCCGCGGCGTTGGCTCATCGGTTGGTTGGGTGTGGTGTGGCTGTCGTTGAGGTGGATGATCCGCGCCTG
>NZ_JBVAXF010000030.1:0-572 GCF_055419205.1 Mycobacterium sp. IDUB_39 | reverse complement strand
AACCGGCCAGGGCAAACTCAAGGACATGATCAACATCGCCGACCGTCCCAAGGAGGCTGACGACCGCGCGATCCCCGGCCATTGGGAGGGTGACCTGATCCTGGGCAGCACCGTATCGAACTCGGCGATCGGCACCCTGGTCGAGCGCACCACCGGGTTTGTGGTCCTGTTGCACCTGCCCGAGGACCGCACCGCGGCCACCCTCAGAGACGCCATGTCGGCCAAGGTCCCCGAGATCCCCGAGGTGCTGCGCCGGTCGCTGACCTGGGATCAGGGCAGCGAGATGGCGCTGCACACCAAGATCACCGAGGCGACCGGGCTGCCGATCTACTTCTGCGACCCGCACAGTCCCTGGCAGCGTGGCACCAACGAGAACACCAACGGGTTGCTGCGCCAGTATTTCCCGAAGGGCACCGACCTGTCGTTCTACGGCCCCGGATGGCTCGACCAGGTTGCCGCGGAACTCAACGCCCGACCCCGCAAACGCCTCGGCTGGCGTACCCCCGCCGAAGAACTCGACCGATTACTCTCAGACCCCTCCACATTCGTTGCAGCGACCGCCTGAATGCAAG
>NZ_JBVAXF010000029.1:0-722 GCF_055419205.1 Mycobacterium sp. IDUB_39 | reverse complement strand
ACCGCGTTACCCACGGCCACCCCGACCCCTGAGGGTCCGCCGGTGGCGTAGTAGCCGTAATAGGTGTGCACCAACAGGATCGACAGCGCCATCAACAACGCCTGAAAGAACGACCACAACAGATCGATCGGATTCAGAAACGTCCCGAAGTAATGGTCATAGAGCCCACCGGACTGGCCGAACAACACCACCGTGGTGAACCGAGACGCCATGAACGACAAGATCACCGCGATCGAGTACAACGGGGTGATCGCGATCATCCCCGCCACCAACCGCGTCGACACCAGATACTCGATCGGGCGGATCCCCATCGACTCCAACGCGTCGATCTCCTCATTGATCCGCATCGCCCCCAACTGCGCGGTCACCCCGGCACCAAAGGTCGCCGCCAACCCGATCCCAGCCACCACCGGTGCCGAGATCCGCACATTGATGAACGCCGCCAAAAACCCCGTCAACGCCTCGATACCGATATTGCCCAGCGAGCTGTAACCCTGCACCGCCAACGTGCCACCAGTGGCCAACGTCAAGAACCCGACAATCACCAGAGTGCCGCCGATCATCGCCAACACCCCAGCACCCATGGAGATCTCGGCGATCAACCGCACGATCTCCTTACGAAAGTGCACCGCGGCATGCGGGGTCCCACCAATGGCCCGCCCGAAGAACAGGGTCTGATCCCCGATCCGGGACAACACACCAACCGGACGTGTCACCGCCCT
>NZ_JBVAXF010000028.1:0-762 GCF_055419205.1 Mycobacterium sp. IDUB_39 | reverse complement strand
TGGCGTCGCCGATGCAGGCGGTTGGTGGGTTGTTTGCGATGGGGGTGGATGCGTTCAGGTTCATCTTTGTGCGGCCGTTTCAGTGGCGGGAGTTTTTGGAGCAGTCGTGGTTTGTGGCGCGGGTGTCGTTGGCGCCGACGTTGTTGGTGGCGATTCCGTTCACGGTGTTGGTGAGTTTTGTGCTCAACATTCTTCTTCGGGAGTTGGGTGCGGCTGATCTGTCGGGGGCGGGTGCGGCCTTTGGTGCGGTGACTCAGGTGGGTCCGTTGGTGACGGTGTTGATCGTGGCTGGGGCTGGGGCGACGGCGATGTGTGCCGATCTGGGCTCGCGCACCATTCGTGAGGAGATCGACGCGATGGAGGTGTTGGGCATCAATCCGGTGCAGCGGTTGGTGACCCCGCGGATGTTGGCCTCGGGTCTGGTCGCGTTGTTGCTCAATTCGTTGGTGGTGATCATCGGGATTTTGGGTGGGTATTTCTTCTCGGTGTTTGTTCAGGATGTGAATCCGGGGGCGTTCGCGGCGGGGATCACGTTGTTGACCGGGGTGCCCGAGGTGATCATCTCGTGTGTGAAGGCGGCGTTGTTCGGGTTGTTCGCCGGGTTGATCGCCTGTTATCGGGGGTTGACGATCACCGGTGGTGGGGCCAAGGCGGTGGGTAATGCGGTCAACGAGACGGTGGTGTTCGCGTTCATGGCGTTGTTCGTGATCAACGTGGTGGTCACCGCGATCGGCATCCAGTTGACGGCCAAGTAGGGCGGGG
>NZ_JBVAXF010000027.1:0-1010 GCF_055419205.1 Mycobacterium sp. IDUB_39 | reverse complement strand
CGCCTCGAGCACCACGACCGCGGTCGGCACCATATAGGCCGGGAGCCGATCGGCCAGTCGCGTGCGTATCTCGGCCGGGTCGGCGGTGCCGGTGATGTAGCCGACCAGACGCAAATCGGCGGGACGGTCCTCACGCGCGATCACCACCGCCTGATCCACCCCGACCAAATCACTGAGAGCTGTTTGAATCTCACCCAGTTCGATGCGATACCCGCGGATCTTGACCTGCTCATCAGCACGCCCGGCATACCGCAACTGCCCATCGGCACCCCAGGACACCAGATCCCCGCTGCGATACATCCGCGCTCCAGCAGCGAACGGGCAGGCCACGAACCGCGAACCGGTCAACCCCGGCCGACGCACATACCCCACACCCACACCGCGACCGGCCACATACAACTCACCGACCACCCCCGCAGGCACCGGACGCAACCACGCATCGAGCACGAACAACGCCGCACCGGGCACCGGCAACCCGATCGGCACCACCCCCGACCCCGCTGTCAAGGGCGCACTGATCGTGGCATACACCGTGGTCTCAGTCGGCCCGTAACCGTTGATCATCACCCGCCCCGGCGCCCACCGATCCACCACCTCGACCGGGCACGGCTCAGCAGCCACCATCAACGCCGCCGACTCCAACCCCTGCGGGTTCAACATCCCCACCGCCGACGGGGTCTGACTCAACACAGTGACCCCCTCAGCGACCAACAACGCCTGCAGGTCCTGCGGGGAACGCGTCACCGACTCAGGCACCACCACCAACCGGCCACCATGCAGCAGCGCACCCCAGATCTCCCACACCGAGTAGTCAAACGCCAACGACGAACACTGCGCCCACACCTGCCCCGGCCCCATCAGGACACCGACATCAAGCCCATCGAACAAACGCGTCACATTATGATGCGTGACCGCAACACCTTTGGGCACACCCGTAGTCCCCGAGGTATAAATGATGTGCGCGATGTCATCGGCCGCCGGCATCGGCAGACCCGTGCAGGGCTGACCCC
>NZ_JBVAXF010000026.1:0-1159 GCF_055419205.1 Mycobacterium sp. IDUB_39 | reverse complement strand
GGCTCTTGTGCCACATTCGTGGGTAGTTGATCGTTTCGAAACGGCCGCACGCCGTTCCCCATCTAGGTTTTTGGCTTGTCGAAGGTCAAAAACTTCAGAACGGAGAACGGCGTGCAGAACGCCAGCTTATGGCGCGCCTTGTTGTGCGTCGAGAACACCGTCGTCGAGGACGTCGAGTTCGACGACCAGACCCAGATTCTCGTGGCTCACGTCAGGCCTCGACGACCCCGTCAGGGTCGATGCGGAGACTGCGGATCAAGAGCCTCCTGGTATGACCATGGTCAGGGGCGGCGGCGGTGGCGTGGGCTCGATATGGGGACCATTCAAGTCTTCCTGGAAGCCGATGTCCCCAGGGTCAACTGTGCTGTCCACGGGCCGACGGTGCGACAAGTCCCCTGGGCACGACACGGTGCTGGACACACCCGCTCCTTCGATCAACAGGTGGCCTGGTTGGCCACTCAGTGCTCGAAGAGAGCAATCACCGAGCTGATGCGGATTGCCTGGCGCACAGTCGGATCGATCATCGCTCGGGTGTGGGCTGACACCGCGGCCGGGGTCGATGCGTTCGCCGGCCTGTCGCGGATCGGGATCGATGAGATCTCCTACAAACGCCGCCACAAGTACCTGACCGTCGTGGTCGACCACGACAGCGGCCGGCTGGTGTGGGCCAGTCCCGGCCGAGATCGCGCGACCGTGGCCGCCTTCTTCGATGCGCTGGAAGCCTCGGGTGCGGGTCGCTGCGCCCGGATCACCCATGTCACCGCTGACGGGGCTGAATGGATCGCGGACGTGGTCGGTGATCGATGCCCGAAGGCGGTCCGCTGCGCTGACCCGTTTCACGTCGTCGGCTGGGCCACTGAGGCCCTCGATGCCGTGCGTCGCGAGGCATGGGCCAACGCCCGCCGCGCCGGTCACACCCGCTCTCACGGGTGGGCCCATGGCCGACGCGCCACCGTGTCCACCGGACCAGCCCAAGCGCTCCGACGCGCCCGGTACACGCTGTGGAAGAACCCGGAGAACCTCACCGACCGGCAACGAGTGAAGCTGGAGTGGATCGCCAAAACCGACCCGCGGCTCTACCGCGCCTACTTACTCAAGGAAGGCCTGCGGACGGTCTTCAAACTTCCCGCCGACCACGCCGCCGCGGCACTGGACAGGT
>NZ_JBVAXF010000025.1:0-1344 GCF_055419205.1 Mycobacterium sp. IDUB_39 | reverse complement strand
CGCTCAGCGAACTGTGGTGTCTCGGGACATCGTTGACACATATGTCTCGGGACATCGCTGACAGTCATGGTGATGGTTTGGGTTCGCGGGCGCGGTAGGTTCGCGTGTTTTTGTCACCGGGTTGGTACTGGCGGGTGGGGTCGGCGGTGAGTTCCCTGATCAGCGTCGTGCCGCTGAAGATGGCGATGTGGTCGCCGTCGCGGATGCTGTCGCAGGTGTGTCCAGCCCAGCGCAGGCCGACGTTGACTTTGTAGGGCGGGACGAACAGGTTGCCCGAGCGTTCCCCGACGATGTGGCTGCTCACGAAGATTGGTGCCGGCAGCGGACGTGCTGCGGGTCGGGCGGCTTCGGTGGCGGCGAAGGCCTCGGCCGGGGTGGCGCCGCGGTGGGCTCGGTGCGGGCGGTGGTGGTTGTAGAAGGCTCGGAACCGGTCGAGCAGGTCATTGAGCGCTTCGACGGTGGCCGGTGCCCGGCGGGCCCGAAGCCACTTCTTCAGGGTCTGCCAGAACCTCTCGATCTTGCCGCAGGTCTGAGGGTGATAGGGGGTGGAGTTGATGGTGCGGGTGCCCAGGGCGCGCAGGTTGGCCTCGAACCTCGACTCATAGCCGCGCAGTCGCCCGGTGTACATGAACCCGTTGTCGGTCAACGACATTGCCGGTACTGCGCACTCGCTGATACCGGCCAGCATCACCGCCCACACCAGTTCGGTGGAACCCGCACCCGCCGCCGCCTGAAGCGCGGTCAGGTAGCGCGAGTGGTCATCGATACTGCCCGCGATGGCCACCGGGGAGCCGTCGGCCAACGCCCACTGGGTCCAGTCGGACTGCCAGCACTCGTTGGGCCGATCGAAGGTGAACCGTTTGGTCGCCGAGCGCGGGCGCTTCTGCGGCGCCGGTGTGATCACGCCATGACGGGTCAGGATCCGCCACACCGTGGCCCGCGAGGGCACGACGCCGCGGCCCTCGCGACGAAGCGACCACACGATCGACTGCGGGCCGTGATCACATCCCTGCTCGAGAAGCTGCTTGCGCTTGAGCAGCACCATCTCCTCGACTGCCGCACCGGTCTGACCTGGCGAGGACAACGGTCGTCGTGAGCGATCCTGTAGCCCTGGGACGCCATCGTCGCGGAACCGAGCCCGCCACTTGTAGAACGTCTGCCGACTGATCTGCTGGCGGCGGCAGAACTCCGCCACGTTCTCCACTTGCCCGGCCAACGCCGTCGCGGTACGGATGTCCATCGCCCGTCACCTTCTGGGCCATGAACCATCCTGGTCGCGGCCCTACTCAGGTGTCAGCGATGTCCCGAGACATACAAGTGTCAGCGATGTCCCGAAACAGAACA
>NZ_JBVAXF010000024.1:0-1426 GCF_055419205.1 Mycobacterium sp. IDUB_39 | reverse complement strand
GGCGAATTCAAGTGGTGATCGCAACACCTGATTGAAGGGTGTTGTGTGATGGGTGGGGTTCGGTTTCGGTATCCCGATTCGGTGCGTGCGGAGTTCTTTGAGGCGTTAAGCGCGGGGTTGACCCCCTCAGCGGCGGCAACGGTCGTTGGGATCGCTGCCGTCACGGGATGTGCCTGGGCCAGACAGGCTGGGCATCAGCACGATCGGCATGCCAAGAAGGTCAAGTACTCCCAGGCCGCTAGGGATGTGTTCTGGGGCGCGTTGTCTGCCGGGCATTCACCACAACAGGCCGCCAAGGCGGCGGGCGTGTCGGAACCGGCCGCTAAACGGTGGATCAAAAAGGCTGGGTACGTGCCCAGGACCATTGAATGCCTGACCGTTGTCGACTCCGGCGATCCCGGCGTTGCGCCGCGGGCAGCGCTGACGTTTCTGGAACGCTGCCGCCTTGAGCAGTTGCTGGAACAGGGCTACCGCCCAGCCCAGGTGGCGGAGTTCCTGGGGCGACACCGATCAACGATCGGCCGCGAGATCAACCGCGGCGCGACGGCCTCGGGATACCGGGCCCGGGTCGGGCAGGCTCATGCCCAGGAGCAGGCCAAACGCCCCAAGCTGCGGACGTTGCAGTTGTATCCCGCGCTGTGGACGGTGGTTCTGCAAGGCTTGCATCAGCGGCACAGCCCCCAGCAGATCGCGGGCCGGCTGCGCCAGAGGTTTCCCGAGGATCCGGAGATGTGGGTGTCACACGAGACGATCTACCAGGCCCTGTACCTGCTGCCGCGTGGAGAGCTGGCCCGCTCAGTCAAGGCCGCCCTACGCGCTGGCCGGATCGTGCGGAAACCGCAGGGCCGTACCAGCTCTGAGACCCGCGGCAAGATCAAAGACATGATCTCCATCAGCGAGCGTCCCGCCGAGGCCGCTGACCGGGCGATCCCCGGGCACTGGGAGGGAGACTTGATCATCGGTGCGGGCGGAGCCTCACAGATCGGCACGTTGGTCGAGCGCAGCACCGGGTTCGTGGTGCTACTGCACCTGCCCGGTGATCGGACCGCCGAAACCGTCGCGGCGGCGATGACGACCAAGATTCCGCAGATCCCCGAGGTGCTGCGGCTGTCGCTGACCTGGGACCAGGGCAAGGAAATGGCACTTCACACCAAGATCACCGAAGCCACCGGCCTACCGATCTTCTTCGCCGACCCGCACTCCCCGTGGCAGCGCGGCACCAATGAGAACACCAACGGACTTCTGCGCCAGTACTTCCCCAAAGGCACCGACCTGGCCTTCTACGGACCAGGATGGCTCGACAACGTCGCCGCCGAACTCAACGCCCGACCACGCAAACGCCTCGGCTATCGCACGCCCGCCGAAGAACTCGAACGACTACTGTCCAACCCGACCACGTTTGTTGCGATCACCGCTTGAATCTGCC
>NZ_JBVAXF010000023.1:0-1691 GCF_055419205.1 Mycobacterium sp. IDUB_39 | reverse complement strand
TCTAGCTGGCTGTAGGTCGAGTCAAGGGGTGTGGAGGCCGTAGTGCGCCGTCGCCCTGGGGCGGGGCGTGATTTCGATGCGGTCGGTGGTGCTGCTGGGTGGGTGCGGGTGCCTGGCGCCCACGCTGACGTATGCAACCTCGGGTGGGTTATCTGGCGTCGTTCGGGCTGCCGTGGAGGCGAAGGGCCGGGTGCCAAGCTAGATTGCGGCGTAACCCGGTGAGGGCCCGCCATAGCCGCAACGGCATCTGATCCGGCCCTTCGTCCCGTCCACTTAGCGTGGCACTACCGGCGAGGGTTGTGAAGGGGTCTGGTCGGTCCTTTCCCGAGTGGGTGTGCGGGGATCTAGGCCCAGCGGGTCGGCTCGTAGTTGGCGTGATCGCGAACCAGTGCGTGGGCGATGCGGTTGGCGCGATGGGCCAACGCACAGGCCACGACACCCCCGTGCTTGCCGCGGGCTTTGAGTCCGTGGGCGTAGTTCCTGGCCGCCGGCTCATTGAGCCACAGGCCGATGCCGAGGTCGATCAAGGCGCGGCGCAGTGCGACGCTGCCTTCACGGCTGATGCTGCCGTCGCGGCGTTTGTGAGCGGATTCGTATTGCATCGGGGACAACCCCGACGCACGATAGATCTGCCGGGGTCCCGGCCAGCGTTGCGGATCGCCAAGGGCAGCAGCGTAGTTGGATACTCGCACTACGGCCCAGCCCGGTACCGAGGTCAATGTCGCGTAGGGGCTGCGCGGCAGTAGCAATGCCAGCGCGGTCTCTGCGGACTCGATCTGGTCGTCGAGATTGGCCAGCAACGCCAGGTCGGCAGCCAGTATCCGGCGCGCGATCACCGCGTCGCGGGTCGGCAGCGCATCGCGGGCCGCGGCGATCAGACGCTCGGCGACCGGACGGCGCAGTTGCAGGTCGCGGGTCGCGGCGAACCGGATCAACCGGTTGACTCCGAGCCCGGTCAGCCGCGCCGGGTCGGCGAACTCGGCGGCCACCAGCCGGCCGATCCTGGTGGCCAGCACGTCGGGCAGAGCGAGGGTCAATCCGGGAAAGGCCCGGTCCAGCTGGCCGAGCAGCTGATTCTTCGTCGCGGTACGCGTGGCGACCCGTCGACTCCGATGCACTGCCCAGGCGCTCACCTCACCGATCACGACATCGCGTTCGGTGACCGGGCGTCCGTACCCGGCCAGCACCAGTTCGGTGATCGCTTCCAGGTCGATCACGTCGGTCTTGATCCGGCGCCGTCCCTGCACGCGACGCTGTTCGGCGACCTGAGCGGGATTGAGTTCCAACACTTCCCACCCATCGGGCCACCGATGGTCGAGCACGGGTCGGTGATAGTGGCCGGCCGCTTCCACGCCCACCTTGACCTGCACCGAGGCAGGTGCGGCAGCCATCGCGCGAGCCGCCGCGGCGGCCAGACCCGACCCGGTCATCGCGAATTCCGACGGAGCGAGCAGCCGATGGCGAGCCGCGTCGGTCACCGAAAGCACCGCTGAGGTCTTGCCGACATCGACGGCAACGACGATCGTGGACGACGTGGCTGGAGCTACATGCACAGACACAACAACACCTCCGGGGTGTGTCAGGAGGTCCACGTGCGTCAACACACAGACCCCGCAAGGAATCAGTTACCGATCCCTTCCTGACACCTCCGGAGGCATTTGAGAAGGACTACCTCGATCTATATCAGCCGC
>NZ_JBVAXF010000022.1:0-2268 GCF_055419205.1 Mycobacterium sp. IDUB_39 | reverse complement strand
CCCGAGGACATGGAGCGTTTGAGCACGATCACCGAACGCGACTCGTCGACGTTGAGGATCGGCATCCCATGAATCGGGGAGGACGGGTCGTTGCGCGCGGCGGGGTTGGTGACGTCGTTGGCACCGATCACGATGGTGACATCGGTGCGGTTGAACTCACCGTTGACGTCATCCATCTCCTTCATCGCGTCGTACTCGACATCGGCCTCGGCCAGCAGCACGTTCATGTGCCCGGGCATCCGACCCGCCACCGGGTGGATGGCGTACTTGACCTCCACCCCCTTCTCCTCGAGCAGGCTGGCCATCTCCTTGACCGCATGCTGAGCCTGAGCCACCGCCAACCCGTAGCCGGGCACGACGATGACCTGATTGGCATAGGCCATCTGGATCGCGGCATCAGCAGCCGAGGTCGCCTTGACCGTGCCCTGATCCCCACCCACGGCAGCCGCGACATCACCGCTGGCACCGAACGAGCCGAACACGATCGCCGGGATGGACCGGTTCATCGCCTTGGCCATCAGATTGGTCAGGATCGACCCCGACGCACCCACGATCATGCCCGCCACGATCATCGCGGTGTTGTTCAACGCCAGACCCGCCGCCGCCGCCGACAACCCGGTCAACGCATTCAACAGCGAGATCACCACCGGCATGTCGGCGCCCCCGATCGGGAACACCACGAACAGACCCATGACCCCGGCCAGCACCAACACCAACACGATCACCCAACCCGGGCTACCGTGCCCGGCGTTGAGGCCGATGTAGACCGACGCGGCGATCGCCCCCAACAGCAACACCACATTGGAGGCCTGAAATGCCTTCGCGGAGCGCACAAGAGCCTTCTCGAGGTTCTTCGGGATCGACTCCTGCAGTTTGAGGAACGCCACCAGCGAACCCCAGAACGACACCGACCCGATGATCGCCGCGAACAAAGAACCCACCACCAGCGCGACAGTCGGATGCTGCTCGGGAGTGAAGTGGGCGAACCCGTCGGTCTCGATGAACTCCGCCCACGCGATCAACGCGACCGTGCCACCACCGACACCGTTGAACAGTGCCACCAGCTGAGGCATCGCGGTCATCTTGGTCCGCTTGGCCGGCGGCACCCCCAAGATCACACCGATGAGCAGACCGGCCACGATCAGAATCCAGTTGCCTGACGCGGTGTCACGCACCTTGATCAGGGTCGCCACGACCGCCAACGCCATACCGGCGGCGGCAATCAGGTTGCCGCGCACCGCGGTCTTGGGACCAGTCAAACCCGACAGGCCCAGGATGAAGAGGGCGAACGCGACAATGTAGAGGGTGTTGACGAGATAGTTCACTTGCCCACCTGCGCCTTGTCAGCGTTCGGGGCGGCCTTGCGGCCAGCCGACTTACCCTTGAACATGCCCAGCATCCGATCGGTCACCAGGAACCCGCCGATCACATTCAGGGTGCCGAAGATCAGGGCGATGAACGCGATCACCCGCACCCCCCAACCCGCATCAGCGGGCAGCTCACCCAACACGATCAACGCACCCAACACCACGATGCCGTGAATGGCGTTGGTGCCCGACATCAACGGCGTGTGCAAGGTGTTGGGCACCTTGGAGATCACCGCGAACCCGACGAACCCGGCCAACACCAGGATCGCGAGATTGGCCAACAACTGGTCATACATGACTAGGAAACTCCCTTGGCTGTCTGCTCTTCGCGCGAGCGCTCATCGCCGGTGGTCCGGGTGACGCACGAGGCCGCAACGACCTCATCGTCGAAGTCCGGCGCCAACACGCCGTCGGTGATCAACAACTCCAACAGCGAGGTGATGTTCTTGGCATACAACTCACTGGCATGCTCAGGCATCGTCGCGGGCAGATTCAACGGCGAGGCAATCGTCACCCCATGCTTGACGACCGTCTGACCCGGTTCGGTCAACTCGCAGTTACCACCGGTCTCCCCGGCCAGATCAATCACCACACTGCCCGACTTCATCCCCTGCACCGCAGCCGCAGTCACCAGACGCGGCGCCGGACGACCCGGCACCAACGCGGTCGTGATCACGACATCGAAGCGGGTGATCGCCTCCTCCAGAGCCTTCTGCTGCTGGGCACGTTCCTCATCAGTCAGCTCACGGGCATACCCACCCTCACCGGCGGCATCAATACCCAGATCAAGCCACTGAGCACCCACCGAACGAACCTGATCGGCCACCTCCGGGCGCACGTCATAACCGGTCGTCTTGGCACCGAGGCGCTTAGCCGTGGCCAACGCCTGCAACCCCGCCAC
>NZ_JBVAXF010000021.1:3571-5000 GCF_055419205.1 Mycobacterium sp. IDUB_39 | reverse complement strand
ACCTCATGGACTGCATGGTCTGTGGGGGAAAGCTTTTGCGGTGTGGGATGGGCCCGCGGCCTATCAGCTTGTTGGTGGGGTGATGGCCTACCAAGGCGACGACGGGTAGCCGGCCTGAGAGGGTGTCCGGCCACACTGGGACTGAGATACGGCCCAGACTCCTACGGGAGGCAGCAGTGGGGAATATTGCACAATGGGCGCAAGCCTGATGCAGCGACGCCGCGTGGGGGATGACGGCCTTCGGGTTGTAAACCCCTTTCAGCACAGACGAAGCGCAAGTGACGGTATGTGCAGAAGAAGCACCGGCCAACTACGTGCCAGCAGCCGCGGTAATACGTAGGGTGCGAGCGTTGTCCGGAATTACTGGGCGTAAAGAGCTCGTAGGTGGTTTGTCACGTTGTTCGTGAAAACCCACAGCTCAACTGTGGGCGTGCGAGCGATACGGGCAGACTAGAGTACTGCAGGGGAGACTGGAATTCCTGGTGTAGCGGTGGAATGCGCAGATATCAGGAGGAACACCGGTGGCGAAGGCGGGTCTCTGGGCAGTAACTGACGCTGAGGAGCGAAAGCGTGGGGAGCGAACAGGATTAGATACCCTGGTAGTCCACGCCGTAAACGGTGGGTACTAGGTGTGGGTTTCCTTCCTTGGGATCCGTGCCGTAGCTAACGCATTAAGTACCCCGCCTGGGGAGTACGGCCGCAAGGCTAAAACTCAAAGAAATTGACGGGGGCCCGCACAAGCGGCGGAGCATGTGGATTAATTCGATGCAACGCGAAGAACCTTACCTGGGTTTGACATGCACAGGACGCTGGTAGAGATATCAGTTCCCTTGTGGCCTGTGTGCAGGTGGTGCATGGCTGTCGTCAGCTCGTGTCGTGAGATGTTGGGTTAAGTCCCGCAACGAGCGCAACCCCTATCTTATGTTGCCAGCGCGTTATGGCGGGGACTCGTAAGAGACTGCCGGGGTCAACTCGGAGGAAGGTGGGGATGACGTCAAGTCATCATGCCCCTTATGTCCAGGGCTTCACACATGCTACAATGGCCGGTACAGAGGGCTGCGAATCCGTAAGGTGGAGCGAATCCCTTCAAAGCCGGTCTCAGTTCGGATCGGGGTCTGCAACTCGACCCCGTGAAGTCGGAGTCGCTAGTAATCGCAGATCAGCAACGCTGCGGTGAATACGTTCCCGGGCCTTGTACACACCGCCCGTCACGTCATGAAAGTCGGTAACACCCGAAGCCGGTGGCCTAACCCCTTGTGGGAGGGAGCCGTCGAAGGTGGGATCGGCGATTGGGACGAAGTCGTAACAAGGTAGCCGTACCGGAAGGTGCGGCTGGATCACCTCCTTTCTAAGGAGCACCACGAGATCTGGGCCGGCCCGCATATCGCGGATCACCGAGACTCAGACGATTCGTTGGATGGCCTCTCGC
>NZ_JBVAXF010000021.1:0-3478 GCF_055419205.1 Mycobacterium sp. IDUB_39 | reverse complement strand
TCTCGCCTGTAGTGGGTGGGGGTCTGGTGCATAAAGTTTTAAGACAACAGATACCGCGGCCTCGAGAGGTCCTCACTCGTGAGGATCAGGCTGCGAGAGATTGCCATCAGACACACTATTGGGCTTTGAGACAACAGGCCCGTTTGTACTCGGTCAGTGGATCGGGAGGCGTGTTGTTGCCCCAGCTTTTGGTGGTGGGGTGTGGTGTTTGACTTGTGGATAGTGGTTGCGAGCATCAACTCGCATCGGTGAGCGTCTCCTCTTCGGGGGTGGCGGGAGTCGTTGTGGGTTGTTGTGGTGTAATTTTCGTTTTTTCTATAAAAACAATTGGTTTTTGTGTTGTAAGTGTTTAAGGGCACATGGTGGATGCCTTGGCATCAGAGGCCGATGAAGGACGTGGGAGGCTGCGATATGCCTCGGGGAGCTGCCAACCGAGCTTTGATCCGAGGATGTCCGAATGGGGAAACCCAGCACGAGTGATGTCGTGTTACCCGTATCTGAATACATAGGGTGCGGGAGGTAACGCGGGGAAGTGAAACATCTCAGTACCCGTAGGAAGAGAAAACAAAAGTGATTCCGTGAGTAGTGGCGAGCGAAAGCGGAGGATGGCTAAACCGCATGCATGTGATACCGGGTAGGGGTTGTGTGTGCGGGGTTGTGGGACCCAACTTTCCAGTTCTATCCGACTGGAGGGCAGTGAAAAAGCATTGTGGTTAACGGAAATGGTCTTGGGATGGCCTGCCGTAGACGGTGAGAGCCCGGTACGTGAAAACCCTTTGCCTGCCTTGATGGTGTTCCCGAGTAGCAGCGGGCCCGTGGAATCTGCTGTGAATCTGCCGGGACCACCCGGTAAGCCTGAATACCTTCTGATGACCGATAGCGGATTAGTACCGTGAGGGAATGGTGAAAAGTACCCCGGGAGGGGAGTGAAATAGTACCTGAAACCGTGTGCCTACAATCCGTCAGAGCCTTCGTGTTAAAGCGTGGGGTGATGGCGTGCCTTTTGAAGAATGAGCCTGCGAGTCAGGGACATGTCGCGAGGTTAACCCGTGTGGGGTAGCCGCAGCGAAAGCGAGTCTGAATAGGGCGTATCCAATCCAGAGGGGTTGGTGTAGTGGCGTGTTCTGGACCCGAAGCGGAGTGATCTACCCATGGCCAGGTTGAAGCAGCAGTAAGATGTTGTGGAGGACCGAACCCACTTAGGTTGAAGACTGAGGGGATGAGTTGTGGGTAGGGGTGAAAGGCCAATCAAACTCCGTGATAGCTGGTTCTCCCCGAAATGCATTTAGGTGCAGCGTTACATGGTTCTTACCGGAGGTAGAGCTACTGGATGGCCGATGGGCCTCACAAGGTTACTGACGTCAGCCAAACTCCGAATGCCGGTAAGGCAACAGTGTGGCAGTGAGACGGCGGGGGATAAGCTCCGTGCGTCGAGAGGGAAACAGCCCAGATCGCCGGCTAAGGCCCCTAAGCGTGTGCTAAGTGGAAAAGGATGTGCAGTCGCGAAGACAACCAGGAGGTTGGCTTAGAAGCAGCCACCCTTGAAAGAGTGCGTAATAGCTCACTGGTCAAGTGATTGTGCGCCGATAATGTAGCGGGGCTCAAGCACACCGCCGAAGCCGCGGCATCCGCAAGGATGGGTAGGGGAGCGTCCTGCACACCGGTGAAGCAGCAGAGTGATCTAGCTGTGGAGGGTGTGGGAGTGAGAATGCAGGCATGAGTAGCGATAAGGCAAGTGAGAACCTTGCCCGCCGAAAGACCAAGGGTTCCTGGGCCAGGCCAGTCCGCCCAGGGTGAGTCGGGACCTAAGGCGAGGCCGACAGGCGTAGTCGATGGACAACGGGTTGATATTCCCGTACCCGTGTGTGCGCGTCCCTGATGAATCAGAGGTACTAACCACCCAAATGGTGGCTCATTGATCCCTTCGGGGTGAGAGAGCCTCCGGCTGCGTGGGACCTTCTCTGGTAGTAGTCAAGCGATGGGGTGACGCAGGAAGGTAGCCGTACCAGTCAGTGGTAATACTGGGGCAAGCCCGTAGGACGAGATCTAGGCAAATCCGGGTCTCATTAAGTCCGAGAGGTGATGCATAGCCGAGTGAGGCGAATTCGGTGATCCTATGCTGCCAAGAAAAGCCTCTAGCGAGTGCTAACACGGCCCGTACCCCAAACCGACACAGGTGGTCAGGTAGAGAATACCAAGGCGTACGAGTGAACTATGGTTAAGGAACTCGGCAAAATACCCCCGTAACTTCGGGAGAAGGGGGACCTCCATACCGTCCACGCCCTAGCGGCTGAAGGCGGGAGGGGGTCGCAGAAACCAGTGAGAAGCGACTGTTTACTAAAAACACAGGTCCGTGCGAAGTCGCAAGACGATGTATACGGACTGACGCCTGCCCGGTGCTGGAAGGTTAAGAGGACCGGTTAACCACTTCGGTGGTGAAGCTGAGAATTTAAGCCCCAGTAAACGGCGGTGGTAACTATAACCATCCTAAGGTAGCGAAATTCCTTGTCGGGTAAGTTCCGACCTGCACGAATGGCGTAACGACTTCTCAACTGTCTCAACCATAGACTCGGCGAAATTGCACTACGAGTAAAGATGCTCGTTACGCGCGGCAGGACGAAAAGACCCCGGGACCTTCACTACAACTTGGTATTGGCGCTCGATGCGGTTTGTGTAGGATAGGTGGGAGACTGTGAAGCATGCACGCCAGTGTGTGTGGAGTCATTGTTGAAATACCACTCTGATCGTATTGGGCTTCTAACCTCGGACCGTATATCCGGTTCAGGAACAGTGCCTGGTGGGTAGTTTAACTGGGGCGGTTGCCTCCAAAAATGTAACGGAGGCGCCCAAAGGTTCCCTCAACCTGGACGGCAATCAGGTGTTGAGTGTAAGTGCACAAGGGAGCTTGACTGCGAGACGTACATGTCGAGCAGGGACGAAAGTCGGGACTAGTGATCCGGCACCCCCGAGTGGAAGGGGTGTCGCTCAACGGATAAAAGGTACCCCGGGGATAACAGGCTGATCTTCCCCAAGAGTCCATATCGACGGGATGGTTTGGCACCTCGATGTCGGCTCGTCGCATCCTGGGGCTGGAGCAGGTCCCAAGGGTTGGGCTGTTCGCCCATTAAAGCGGCACGCGAGCTGGGTTTAGAACGTCGTGAGACAGTTCGGTCTCTATCCGCCGCGCGCGTCAGAAGCTTGAGGAAACCTGTCCCTAGTACGAGAGGACCGGGACGGACGAACCTCTGGTCTACCAGTTGTCCCACCAGGGGCACCGCTGGATAGCTACGTTCGGACAGGATAACCGCTGAAAGCATCTAAGCGGGAAACCTCTTCCAAGACCAGGCTTCTCACCATTTTAGATGGATAAGGCCCCCCGCAGACCACGGGATTGATAGACCAGACCTAGAAGCCCAGTAATGGGCGCAGGGAACTGGCACTAACCGGCCGAAAACTTACACACACCAACAGAAACCAA
>NZ_JBVAXF010000020.1:0-5808 GCF_055419205.1 Mycobacterium sp. IDUB_39 | reverse complement strand
GACGAGAGCCCCTGACCGCACAGCAGCGACCAGCAGAGGTGCCGTTGTCCTACGCCCAGAACCGCATGTGGTTCCTGAACCGGTTCGAGGGCGGGGTGGCGACTTACAACATGCCGACCGCTTTCCGGATCAACGGGGCTTTGGATGTGGCGGCGCTGGATGCCGCCCTCGATGACGTGATCGCCCGGCATGAGCCGCTGCGCACGGTCTTCCCCGACCGTGACGGTGTGCCGCTGCAGAAGGTGCTGGCGGCGCAGGAGGGGATGTGGCGGCGCCGGGGTCCGGTGGTGGTGTCGGTGCCGGAGACCGATGTGGCCGCCGAGTTGGTGGCATTGGCGGGGTACCGCTTTGATCTGGCGGCCGAGATCCCGATCCGGGCGCAGATCTTCCAGGTGGGTCCCGAACAGTACGTGCTGGGGATCGTATTGCACCACATCGCCTTTGACGGATGGTCCCTTGCTCCGATGGTACGAGATGTGGCCGACGCGTTTGAGGCGCGGCGACGGGGCGAGGCCCCGAGCTGGGTTCCGTTACCGGTCCAGTACGCCGATTACACACTGTGGCAACAGGAGTGGTTTGGATCGGTGACTGATCCCGACAGTGTGATCGCCGGTCAGTTGGGCTACTGGCGGAAGGAACTAGCCGGCCTGCCCGAGGTGGTGTCGCTGCCGACGGATCGGCCTCGCCCGCCGGTGCCAAGCTATCGCGGTGACGAGGTACCGCTGTGCATCGACCCGCAGACCTGGGCGGGAGTCAAGGCGCTGGCCGCAACGCACAACGCAACGGCCTCGATGGTGCTGCAGGCCGTGGTGGCGGTGGTGTTGCACCGAGCAGGGGTCGGTGAGGACGTGGCAATGGGCACGCCGATCGCCGGACGGATGGATCAGGCTCTTGACGAGTTGGTCGGGTTCTTCGTCAACACCTGGGTGCTGCGCCTGGGGGTGAACTCCGCACTGCGATTCAGCGATGTGATTGAGCAGGTGCGACACAAGGCGCTGGATGCCTACAGCCATCAAGATGTGCCCTTCGAGCTGTTGGTGGAGCAGCTCAACCCGGCGCGTTCCCCGTCGCATCATCCGCTGTTTCAGGTGGCCACGACATTCCAGAACAATGTGCGCCCCGAGGTGGCGCTCGACGGAGTCAGCGTCGAGCCGGTGGCAGTGGGTACCCACACCGCCAAATTCGACCTGGATATCCAGGTGAGGGAGCTGTCCGCGGAGGATTCGACAGCGCCATTCGCGTTGAGGGAGATGCCCACTGATGACGCCGGCGCGCCGATGGCAGCCGGGGTGGTGACCTACTCCACGGATCTGTTCGACCGGTCGACCATTGAGCGGTTTGTGGGTTGGTTCGGCCGGGTGGTCGAGGCGGTAGTGGCCGACGCGTCGGTGGTGGTGGGCGAGGTGGCGCTCCTGGATGGCGGCGAGCGTGACCTGGTACTGAGCCGGTGGTCTGGCGCTGATATCGGTGCGCCGGTGGGGCTGGGTCCGCAGTTGTTGGCCGCGGCGGTGGCCGCCGGCCCGGATGCCGTGGCCGTTATTGATGGGGCCCGCCAGTGGTCGTATCGCGATCTTGATGTGTGGTCGACACAGTTGGCGCGGGTGTTGATTGACGTGGGGGTGGGTCCGGAGCGCGCGGTCGGCGTGGCGATGGATCGGTGTGCGGAGTTGGTGGTGGCCTGGTGGGCGGTGCTCAAGGCCGGTGGGGTGTACGTGCCGGTGGATCGGGCTCATCCGGTTGAGCGAATCGCCACGGTGTTGCATGCCGTTGAGGCGGTGTGCGTGCTGACCTGTGGTGTCGATGTGGTGGGCGGGGCCGGGGCGCGTCCGGTGCTGCGCGTCGATGGCCTGAATGTGTCGGGGCGCAGTGCCGAACCGATCACCGAAGCTGAGATGACGGCGCCGCTCAGCGTGGATGACGCCGCGTATGTGATCTTCACGTCGGGGTCCACCGGCACCCCGAAGGGGGTGGCGGTCAGCCACGCCGGACTGCTGGGTGTGGCCGCCGCGCACCGCACAGCGTTCGAGGTAGCGAGCGATGCGCGGGTATTGATGGTTGCCGCACCGACTTTCGATGCCTCGGTGTTCGAATGGCTGTTGGCGGTGGCGTCGGGGGCAACGCTAGTGGTGGCGCCACCGGACGCCTATGCCGGAGAGGCGTTGACGGCACTGCTGCACGAGCAGCGGGTCGATGCGGCCTTGTTGACTCCGACGGTACTGGCGACGCTGGATCGAGCCCGGCTGGACGGGCAGTTGGGCACGCTGATCACCGGCGGCGAGGCCTGCGCGGCGGAGTTGGTGGCCGCATGGGCGCCGGGTCGGCGGATGTTCAATGCCTACGGACCCACCGAGGTCACCATCTGGGCCACCTGGAGTGCGCTGACAGCAGGTCACTCGGTGAACATCGGGGCTCCGATCGCTGGGGTGAACGCACTGGTGCTCGATGCGCGGCTCAACCCAGCCCCGGTGGGGGTTGTCGGGGAGTTGTATCTGGCCGGACCGGCTGTGGCGCGCGGATACGTGGGCCGCGCGGAGTTGACCGCGGACCGGTTCGTGGCCAACCCGTTTGGGGATGCCGGCACGCGCATGTACCGCACAGGAGATCTGGTGCGCTGGGGGGCCGATGGTCAATTGGAGTACCTGGGCCGCGCCGATGCCCAGATCAAACTGCGCGGTCTGCGCATCGAGTTGGGCGAGATCGAGAACACCCTGCTGGCCTGCCCGCAGGTCGCCCGGGCCGCCGCTTCGGTGCACCACACCGAGACCGCGGAGCACCTCATCGCCTACGTCGCCCTGGAGCGCTCCCACACTGCTGATCATGACGCTGAGGTCGTCGATCAGTGGCAGAACATCTATGACGAGTTGTACGACGCCGAGATTGAGGTGGCCGAGTTCGGCAGTGACTTCCGGGGCTGGAACAGCAGCTACACCGGCGAGCCGATCCCGCTGCATGAAATGCAGGAGTGGCGCTCGGCGGCGGTGGACCGGATCCTGGCACTTGGTCCGCGGCGGGTGCTCGAGATCGGGGTGGGATCCGGGCTGTTGATGTCCCAGATCGCACCGGGATGTGAGGAGTACTGGGGCACCGACTTCTCCGCACCGACAATCCAGACCTTGCAGGGGGCGGTGGCCGGGCAGTCGTGGGGGGATCGGGTGCAGTTGCTGGCCCGCCCCGCCGACGTGGTTGAAGGATTGCCGCAGAACCACTTCGATGTGGTGGTCATCAACTCGGTTATCCAGTACTTCCCGAGCGCTGACTATCTAGCCGAGGTCATCGACAAGGCAGTGGAACTGCTGGCCCCGGGTGGGGCGCTGTTCATAGGTGATGTGCGCAACCACAGCTTGCAGGGTGCGTTCCAAACCGGCATCGCGCTGGCACAGACCGGGACCACCGATGCCGATGAGATCCGGCAGCGTGTGCAGCGCGCCGTCCTCGGTGAGCCCGAATTGATGTTGGCTCCCGAGTTCTTCACCACCTGGGCGGCTGGGCATTCGTCGGTGGCCGGTCTGAGCATCCAGGTCAAACGCGGCGAGGCCGACAATGAGCTCAGTCGATATCGCTACGACGTCATCATCCAGAAATCCCCAACCAAATCGGCGTGCTCGTTGGCCGCGGCACCCATCTGGGAGTGGGCCGACTGTGCGGGACTATCCGCATTGCAGGCCGAGCTGATGGCGCAACGGCCGGCCATGGTGCGCGTCAGCGCGATACCCCGTACCGGCGTGATCGCTGATGTACACATCGAGCGGGCCCTCGCTGCGGGGCTACCCATGGCCGAAGCCCGAGCCCAGGGCGCCGCGACCTTCGACACAGCCACGCCCGAACAGCTGCACTGCGTCGGCGAGACCGCCGGATATCAGGTCGCGGTCACCTGGGGCGCTCAACCCGGAACGCTCGATGCGGTCTTCATCGCCCCCGCCAACGGATGGCAAAGTCCTGCCCCGATCGACCTCTACCTACCGACTCATGGGGTTAAGCAGCGCAGCGCCTACGCCAACGACCCCCATACCAACACCAAGGTCAGTGCGGTGCGGCAGTGGTTGGGCGCGCGGTTGCCCGAGTACATGGTGCCGTCCCAGATCGTGGTGCTTGATGAGTTCCCGTTGACCTCCTCGGGCAAGATCGACCGAAAGGCCCTGCCCGAACCGGTTTTCGCGGCCACACCGTTCCGAGTGCCGCAGACCCCGACCGAGAAGACCGTCGCCGAGGTCTTCGCGGAGGTACTCGGACTCGAGCGGGTCGGCCTCGATGACGACTTCTTCGCCCTGGGCGGGGACTCGTTGATCGCCATCCGGGTCACATCGCGTCTGGAGTCGGCACTGGGCAGAGACGTGCCGGTGCGCTATCTCTTCGATGCCCCGGCCGTCGCCGTACTCGCCGACCACCTGGACCGCAACCTTGGCGATGCGGCCCGCCCACCGATACAGCAGATGCCCCGCCCGCACCCCATCCCATTGTCCTATGCCCAGCAGCGGTTGTGGTTCCTGGAGCAGTTGCAGGGCCCGTCGCCGATCTACAACATGGCCGTCGCATTGCGGCTGAGTGGGAGCCTCGATGTCACCGCGCTCGGCCAAGCGCTGGCGGATCTGGTGGTGCGCCACGAGAGCCTGCGCACCGTGTACACCGCGGTTGACGGGACACCTCAGCAACTGGTTGTCGAAGTTGAGCAGGCCGCTTTGGGCTGGCAGGTCATCGATGCCTCCGGTTGGTCGGTAGACCGGGTGGAGGAGGCCGTCGGCGCGGCAGCGCGCCATACTTTCGACCTATCCGCCGAGATACCGCTGCGGGCAACGCTTCTCCGCGTCGCCGAGGATGAGCACGTGCTGGTGGCGGTCGTACATCACATCGCGGCCGACGGCTGGTCAGTGACCCCGCTGGTGGCCGATCTGGGGATGGCCTACGCCAGCCGGTGTGATGGGCAGGCTCCGGATTGGATGCCTCTGCCGGTGCAATACGTGGATTACACCCTGTGGCAACAGGAGTGGTTGGGTGTCGAATCTGATCCCGACAGCGTGATATCGACACAATTGACCTACTGGCAGGAGGCATTGGCCGGCGTGCCTGAGCGGCTGGAGTTGCCCACCGACCGTCCCTATCCGGCGGTGGCGGACTACCGGGGTGCCAGTGTCGCCGTGGACTGGCCGGCCGAGTTGCAGCAGCAGGTAGCTTCGTTTGCGCATCAGTACAACGCGACCAGTTCCATGGTGGTGCAGGCCGCCATTGCGATTCTGCTGTCGAAGCTGAGCGCCAGTTCTGATGTGGCCCTGGGAATCGCGACTGCCGGGCGCAATGATCCGGCGCTGGATGAGCTGGTGGGGTTCTTCGTCAACACCTTGGTCTTGCGGGTCGACATCGCAGGTGATCCCACCGTCGCTGAACTGCTGGAACAGGTGCGCGAACGCGGCCTGGCCGCATTGGAGCACCAGGACGTACCCTTCGAGGTGCTGGTGGATCGGCTCAACCCCACCCGCAGCCTGACCCATCATCCCCTGGTCCAGGTAATGCTCACCTGGCAGAACCTGCCGTGGCGGAGCAGCGATCCCGCTGCCGGACTGGTGCTGGGAGATGTGCAGGCCACGCCGCTGTCGGCGGAAACCGAATCTGCCCGAATGGATCTGGTGTTCTCGTTGGCGGAGCGCGTCAACCACGCTGGAGAGCCTGCCGGGATCGGCGGGTTGGTGGAGTTCCGCACCGATGTGTACGACGCGGCCAGTATCGAGGCGCTGATCGGGCGGTTGGAGCGGGTGTTGGTGGCGATGGTGGTTGATCCGTTGCGGTCGTTGTCGTCGGTGGATGTGCTCGATTGTG
>NZ_JBVAXF010000019.1:0-17031 GCF_055419205.1 Mycobacterium sp. IDUB_39 | reverse complement strand
CTGGCAATGCTCACCCTCGGAGGCCACCGCCCAACCCTGCCCGGCCGCCAATGACCCACAGATCAGTCACAAGAGCCACAAGTGATGACGACCGAAAAAAGGCATACCCCTTGCGGGGGCGAGTCGCGTGCCGGCACACGGTCAAAGCTTCTGGGTGCAGCCCACCTATCATCGAACTTAGGGCGACAACGGCGGTGGCACAGTCATTGGCACTGAACTGAGCCCACCAAGGCTGCTCGGGCACAAGAGCATCTGATCGCCGCCGGCCTGGCCGATTTCGTCGACATCCGCGTCGGCGACGCCCTCGACACACTGCGCGACGGGGCGGGTGGCTTGATAGACGTGGTCCACCTCGACGGTGCGTTCAGCCTCTATCGCCCAGTACTGCAACTGTTGGAACCGCACCTACAACCCAACGCGCTCGTCCTCGCCGAGAACGGCACACCCGACTATCTCGACTACGTCCGCGACCCCGCCAACGGATACGTCTCGCTGACCCTGCCGTTCGATCCGGTGCGCGGCAACGAGTTATCGCTG
The DNA here is from genome assembly GCF_055419205.1 of Mycobacterium sp. IDUB_39. Taxonomy (NCBI): domain Bacteria; kingdom Bacillati; phylum Actinomycetota; class Actinomycetes; order Mycobacteriales; family Mycobacteriaceae; genus Mycobacterium; species Mycobacterium sp. IDUB_39. The sequence goes on along the minus strand of NZ_JBVAXF010000019.1, from coordinate 16,494 downwards.
TTCACACGCTAGGGCGGACCCGCCCTCGCGATAACGCCAGCTAGACTCCGGCGCGTGGCGGACACGAACCCAGGCCCGGTCATCCGCATCGCCGCAGCGGTGATCGTCGACGCTGATGATCGCGTGCTCCTGGTCCGAAAACACGGAACGACGGCATTCATGCAGCCGGGCGGCAAGATCATGTCTGGTGAGACCGCCACCGAAGCGGTACGGCGTGAGGTCACCGAAGAACTCGGTGTCGCGGCATCGGAGACTCGAGCGCTCGGCCGGCACATCGCTGAGGCGGCGAACGAGCCTGGGCACCTCGTCGACGCCGAGCTGTTCTTCGTCAGCGTCGAAGGGCAACCGTACGCAGCTGCAGAAATCGACGAGATCGCGTGGGTCGACTTGGCGGCGCCGGGTGACATCGAACTCGCGCCGCTGACGCGCGTCAACGTTCGCGATCTCTTGCGGCGCTGAACCAAGCTCGTCCGCCGACGAAGAAACCCCACTCGCGACCTCACATCGATCCCGCCGCGGACGTCTTCTGGATGAGTGCCTCAACCCGAAGGCGCCATCAGATTCACGCGGAGAGAGGGACATTCATGTCGATCGAGGAGAACAAGGCCGTCGTCGGACGCTGGTTCAACGAGTTCTGGGGCGCCGACTTCAATCCCGATGTCATTGACGCACTGGCCGCGCCGGACATCCGTTTCGAGTACTCCTTGCACGCTCCGTGCAAGGGCCGCAACGAGGTCCGCGCCTTCGCCACCAAGTTTCGGGCCGCGTTCCCGGACCTGGCATTCGGCGCCACCGCCGATCTGATCGCCGAGGGCGACTATGTCGTCGGGCAGTGGATCGGCGGCGGAACCCAGACCGGAGAGGCCTTCGATGACATGCCGATCGGCGCGCTGCCGGCCGGCACCGGCAAGACAATGCGCTTCACCGGGACATCGGTCCTCAAGGTTGTCGACGGCCTCATCGTCGAGGAGGTCGGGCTCGACGATGGTGTCACCGTGTTGCAGCAGCTCGGTTTGATCAAGCCAGCCTGAGCGACGACCGCAGCGCGGGGCGCGGCCAGGTTTCGGCGCCGGATCAGTATCGTTTGCGGCGATGGAGCACGATCGATCAGGCGCCGACCGGCTCCGCCGCGGGCTGCGCATGGCACTCAGCGGCGGTCGCCGGGAACCTGCGACCGGCGCCGGTCAGCGCCGCCGCACCTCCGCCGGGGTCAGTGATCTGCACGCGCGCAAGGTGCTCGACCTCACCATCCGGCTGGCCGAGGTGATGCTGTCATCCGGTTCGGGTACCGCGGACGTCGTCGCGACCGCGCATGACGTGGCGCAGGCGTACGAACTAGTCGACTGCGTCGTCGACATCACATTCACCACCATCATCGTCTCCGCGCCGCCGACCGCGGACCGGCCGCCCGTCACGATCATGCAATCGGTGCGGACTCGGTCCACCGACTACACCCGACTGGCCGAACTCGATCGCCTGGTCAAGCGAATCACCTCGGGTGGTGTGTCGGTCAGCCAGGCGCACGAGGCGATGGACGAGCTCACCGAGCGGCCCCATCCCTACCCTCGCTGGCTGGCGACCGCGGCCTGGGCGGGATTCGCCCTCGGCATCGCCATGATGCTGGGCGGCACCTGGCTCACCTGCATCGTGGCCGCTGTGACGTCGGCGGTCATCGACCGCCTGGGCCGGCTGCTGAACCGGGTCGGCACGCCGTTCTTTTTCCAGCAGGCAGTCGGTGCCTCCGTCGCGACGCTCGTCGCGGTGGTGATGTATCGATTCGCCGGGCAGGGCCTGACCACTCTCGTTGCCACCGGCATCGTCGTACTTCTGGCGGGACTGACACTCGTCGGTTCGATGCAGGATGCGCTGACCGGCTACATGATCACCGCACTCGCACGGCTGGGCGACGCACTGTTTCTCACCGCGGGGATCGTCGTCGGCATCCTCGCGACGCTCCAGCTCGTCACCGTCTTGGGCATCGAGATCGAGCTGCGCGTCGACGTGACCCAGACCTTCATCACGCCCCACAGTCCGCTGCCGATCATGGTCGCCACACTCGGCGCTGCGCTGGCCGGCGTGTGTCTGACCCTCGCCAGCTACGCTCCCCTGCGCTCGACGGCCACCGCGGGACTCGCGGCTGCGATCGCCGCACTGGTGTTCATCGGTCTCGGCGCCGCGGGATTCAGCCCGGTCATCGCCACTGGGATCGCGGCCACCGCCGTCGGGCTCTTCGCCACGTTGATCTCCGTCCGCAGGCAGGCACCGGCTCTGGTCATCGTGACGGCCGGGATCACGCCGTTGCTGCCGGGGCTCGCGGTCTTCCGGGCGGTCTTCGCGTTCGCCGTCGACGAGGACTTCGACCGCGGGCTCGCCCAGATGTTGTCAGCGGCCGCGATAGCACTCGCCATCGGCGCTGGGGTGGTGATGGGCGAACTCATCGGCTCGCCGCTGCGCAACAGCTCGGGACGGGTGGGCGCCTTCTTCCGGATCGAGGGTCCACCGGGGCTCCGACGCGCGGTGGGCCGCGTCACGAAACTGCAGCCGGCAACCGAGCAGCAGACCACGGGGACGGGCCGGTTACGGTCCCGAAGCGTGGCACTCGAGCGGGCGCCTGGCGGCGAATCGGACGCGTCGGAGGGCCGTGCCGCGCCTGGCCCCGTCGACACCCCGGGCGACCAGGATGGCAACGCCGGGTGACGAGCGGACCTCACACAATCCGACCACGGAGCGTCTACAGCGTGTGACAGTCCAACAACCCTTCGAGAAGGTGGTCTCCGCTCACGGACCGACGGTGCTGCGGGTGTGCCGTGCCGTCCTCGGGCCGATCGATGCCGACGATGCGTGGTCGGAGACCTTCCTGTCCGCGATGAGGGCCTACCCGCAGCTTCCCGCCGACGCCAACGTCGAGGCCTGGCTGGTCACCATCGCGCACCGCAAGGCGATCGACGTCACCCGCACCCGAACTCGCGCCGCAATCCCAACCGACACCCTGCCCGAGACACCCGGCACCCAGACCCCCGAACGGGACGACGACCTCGCCGACGCCCTCGCCGCTCTGCCCAACAAGCAGCGGCACGCCGTGGCCTACCACTACCTGGCCGGCCTGCCATACGACGAGGTCGCCGCGATCCTCGGCGGCACCGCCACCGCCGCCAGACGCTCCGCCGCCGACGGCATCGCCGCACTTCGACGCACCTACTCCAGGGAAGGAGTGACCCCATGACCGACAACGACGACCTCATCCGCGACATGGCGCGGAGCACCAACCCCACCCCCGACAAACTCAGCGAGCTGCATGCCCGGCTCGCCGCCGCCGCGCAGCGCGACGGCATCCTGGACGTCGCCTACCGAATCGTCGACACTCCTGTCGGAGGCCTGCTGCTCGCCGCGACCGAGCGCGGGCTGGTCCGCGTCGCATACGCCAGCGAGGACCACGACCGAGTCCTGCAGACACTTGCCGACAGGGTCAGCCCCCGGATCCTGCTCGCCCCAGCCCGCCTGGACGCCGTCGCCCGTCAACTCGACGAGTACTTCGCCGGACACCGCAGGGGTTTCGACGTGCCCCTGGACTGGCGGCTGTCGGCCGGGTTCCGCGCCACCGTGCTGCACCACCTGCCCGATATCGGCTACGGCCAGACCGCCAGTTACGCCGCCGTGGCCGCACTGGCCGGCAACCCGAAGGCCGTGCGCGCCGTGGGCACCGCGTGTGCCACCAACCCGCTACCCGTCGTGGTGCCGTGCCATCGGGTAGTGCGCAGTGACGGCGCGATGGGCGGCTACCTGGGTGGTGTCGAGGCCAAACGCACGCTGCTCACCCTGGAGGCCGCGGCATGAGCCCGTGGCGGGACCGCGTCGAGGCCACCGACTGGACCGGCGTTCACGCCGATCTCGACGCCATCGGCTGCGCGTTGACCGGACCGCTGCTCTCGGCCGACGAGACCGCCGAGATCGCCTCGCTCTATCCCGACGACGGTCGATTCCGCTCAACGGTGCACATGGGTCGGTACCGCTTCGGCGAGGGCGAGTACCGCTACTTCACCCAACCGTTCCCCGAGGCCATCGCCGAACTCAAGGCGGCGCTCTACCCCAGACTGCTGCCGATCGCCCGCGACTGGTGGACCAAACTCGGTCGTGACGCGCCCTGGCCCGACAGCCTCGATGAGTGGCTGCAGCAGTGTCATGCGGCAGGGCAGACCAAGCCCACCCCGATCCTGCTCAAGTACGGCGCGGGCGACTGGAACGCGCTACACCGAGACCTGTACGGCGAGTTGGTGTTTCCGCTACAGGTGGTGATCAACCTCAACAGACCGGGTATCGACCACACCGGCGGAGAGTTTCTGCTCTACGAACAACGCCCGCGCGCGCAGTCCCGCGGCACCGCCACCCTCATCCCGCACGGCCACGGTCTGGTGTTCACCACCCGCGACCGCCCTGTCCCCTCCCGCCGCGGCTGGTCGGCGGCTCCGATGCGGCATGGCGTCTCCGTGGTCCGATCCGGTACCCGATTCGCCCTCGGCCTCGTCTTCCACGACGCCGCATGATGTAGAGCCGCCTGGGCGCAGACCGTTGACCTCCGAAGGTCGCAGATTCGGTTCACCAGCAGGTGTCCCCGTACCCTTTAGCGGTGACCGCGATCGATCCGCAGCAGCTCAGCACCTGTCTGAAGGTGCTGTCCGAGATCGAGGCACTGCCCCCCGAGCACCCTGACGCGGTGGCGGTGCGCCGGGCCACCGCATCGCTGTGGAAGTCGGTCAAGCTGGCCCGACGCCACGCCAAGCGGGATGCGGTGACCGCCGCCGATGACGCCGTCACCGCGGCCACGGCCACCGGCGCACCCGGGCGCATCGACGACGAGACCCAGGGCCTGCCGTTGGTGTCCACCGCGGTCGGGGCGAGCGCGGGCACTCTGCAGCGCTCGCGGGCCTGCTACACGTGCAAGAACCGCTACACCGTGGTCGACGCGTTCTATCACCAGCTCTGCCCGCCGTGCGCCGCGTTCAACCGGGCCAAGCGCGACGCCCGCACCGACCTCACTGGCCGCACGGCGCTGCTCACCGGCGGGCGCGCCAAGATCGGCATGTACATCGCGCTGCGGCTGCTCCGCGACGGTGCCCACACCACGATCACCACACGCTTTCCGAACGACGCCGTGCGCCGCTTCGCCGCCATGGAAGACAGCGCCGACTGGCTGCACCGGCTGCGCGTCGTGGGCATCGACCTGCGCGATCCGGCTCAGGTCGTCGCGCTCGCTGACACGGTGGCCGCACAGGGTCCGCTGGACATCCTGATCAACAACGCGGCCCAGACGGTGCGCCGCGCCCCGGGCTCCTACGCCGCCCTGATCGATGCCGAGCGCACCCCGCCGCCCGAGCTGGCACAGGTCGACGTGGTCACCTTCGACCGGGTCAGCGACGCACACCCGGCCGCGCTCGCGGGAAGTCTCGCGGAGCATCAGACCCCGCACGCCATCATGGAGCTCGCACTCACCGCCCGCAGCGCGTCGCCGGAGCGCATCGCCGCCGGCACTGCCATCGACGCGGGTGGCCTGCTGCCCGACACCGCCTCGGTCAACAGCTGGACGCAGCGCGTGCACGAGGTCGACGCGATGGAGCTGCTCGAGGTGCAGCTCTGCAACCAGACCGCGCCGTTCATCCTGGTGAGCCGCCTTCGCCCGGCGATGGCCGCGGCGTCGGCGCGACGCAAGTACGTGGTGAACGTGTCGGCGATGGAGGGCCAGTTCAGCCGGGGCTACAAGGGGCCCGGGCATCCACACACCAACATGGCCAAGGCCGCGCTGAACATGCTCACCCGCACCAGCTCAGCCGAGATGCTCGAGCGCGACGCCATCCTGATGACAGCCGTCGACACCGGCTGGATCACCGACGAGCGTCCACACCCGACCAAGCTGCGGCTGGCCGAGGAGGGCTTCCACGCCCCGCTCGACCTCGTCGACGGCGCCGCCCGCGTGTACGACCCGATCGTGCGCGGTGAGCAGGGCGAGGATCTGCACGGCTGCTTCCTGAAGGACTACGCGCCAAGCAATTGGTAGGCAATTCCGGCCGGAAACGCTTGACCTCAACCTAGATTCAGGTCATAGCCTCGGCGGCATGACGATATGGATCTGCGACGGCTGCGGGTTGGAACACCCTGATTCGGCCGAGGCGCCACCCCTGGACGGCTGCGTCTTCGACCGCGGTCCAGTGTCCGATGAGGAACTCGGCGACCTCGGCCCACATACCCGCCAATGGCTGACCCTCGACGAGTTGGCGGCGCAGCCACACAGCACCGAGCACCGCGACCACGGCCGGGGCGTGCACAGCTTTCGGCGGCTGCCGCGTCTGGGCATCGGGCAGTGGTCGTTTCTGGTGTGCACCGCGGACGGCAATCTGCTGTGGGATCCGCCTGCCTACCTCGACGATGAAGTCGAGACCCTGGTGCGCGGCCTCGGCGGGGTGAGCGTCATCGCCACGAGTCACCCACACATGTTCGCGGCCCAGGTCAGCTGGAGCCACGCGTTCGGGCGGGTGCCGGTATTGGTCAACACAGCTGCCAGACAATGGCTTCCGCGTCCCGACCCCGTCGTCGTGTTCTGGGACGGGGAGATCCAACCGCTGCCCGGCCTCCGGGTCATCCGGTTAGGCGGTCACATGCCGTCGAGCGCCGTCGCGCTCACACCCGACGGGAGTCTGCTTGCCGGGGACACCATCAGCGGGAACCTCGACCCCGGCTGGTTGTCATTCCAGCGCAACTTCCCCCGGCACGTGCCGATGTCTGCGGGCACCGTGGGGCGGCTGGCCGAAGACCTGGAGGCCGTTGACTTCGACCGCCTCTACACGCTGGGCGGCGACACCATCGAACGCAACGCCCACGACGTCGTCAGAAACGCGGCGCGCCGACACATCCGTTGGGTGAGTGGAGAATTCGACCACCTGACCTGACAGCGGACGCAGCCACTTGCCACCAAGAATAAATAGAACTAACGTACAACTAGTACGATAGTTCAACTAGATGGGCGGCAAGCGTGGTAGCGACCAAGTCGAGAAGTGCCGATTGGCGGACGTGGGGTGGTGTTGCGCTTCTGGCGCTTCCCACCATGCTCCTGGGACTCGACGTCACCGCGCTGTATCTCGTGGTGCCCAGCTTGGCCGCCGATCTGCACCCGACCGCGACGGAGACGTTGTGGATCATGGACGCCTACGGTTTCTTCATCGCTGGCTTCCTCATCACGATGGGGACGTTGGGCGACCGGATCGGTCGGCGAAGGCTGCTGATGGTCGGAGTCGCCGCGTTCGCAGCAGCCTCAGTTCTGGCCGCGTTTGCCCCAAACGCGTTGTGGCTCATCGTGGCACGCGCGCTGCTCGGCGTGGCCGGTGCCACGCTGATGCCCTCGACGCTGTCACTGATCAGCAACATGTTCACCGACGCCCGGCAGCGAGCCCTGGCGATCGGCGTCTGGGCCACGATGTTCGCACTGGGGATGGCGGCCGGTCCGATCGTGGGCGGCGTCCTGGCCGCCAGCTTCTGGTGGGGTGCGGTCTTCCTCCTGGCGGTGCCTGTCGCGGTACTCGTCCTGGCGGGCGCGCCAACGTTGCTGCCAGAGTTCCGCACCCACGCCAGCGGTCTCGACCTGCCCAGCGTCGGGCTGTCCCTGGCGGCCATGCTGCCGCTCGTCTACGCGATCAAACATGCCGCCGCCGACGGCATCGACATTCAGGCGGTGGTCGCCGCCCTTCTCGGTTCGATCGCGTCGGTGGTTTTCGTTCGGCGCCAGTTGCGCCTGACTGAGCCCCTCCTCGACATCAGACTCTTCGCCTACCGTCCCTTCTCCGCGGCGCTGATCGTCCTGCTTGTCGGCCTCATCGGGTTCGGCGGGATGATGTACCTGGTCACCCAATACCTGCAGCTCGTCGACGGCCTGTCCCCCATAACAGCTGGACTCTGGATGGGGCCGCCCGCGCTGGCCATGCTCGTCGGCGCCATTGGGGCACCGCTGCTGGCTCGCCGCCTGTCGCCAGGGATTGTCATGTCCGCAACCCTGGCCGTGTCGGTGGCGGGCTACGCCTTGCTTGCCTCTGCCGGGACCGACAGCAGGGCGAGCGTGGTGGCCGGGTTTGCGTTCGTCTACCTCGGACTCGGGGTCATCGCCGCCCTGGGAACCGATGTCGTCGTCGGCTCCGCACCGGCCGGGAAGTCGGGATCAGCGGCCGCACTGTCCGAAACCGTCCAAGAACTCGGCATCGCGATCGGAGTCGCGTTCCTCGGCAGCCTCACCACGACGATCTACCGCGCCACCCTCGAGGCGCCGTCCGGGCTGAATCCAGCAGCGGCCGAGGCATACCGCGACAGTCTCTCCGGCGCATCATCCGTCGCGGGCCAGCTACCAGGCGGTGCTCTCGATAACGCACAGACCGCGTTCACGAGCGGCCTCAACGCCAGCGCCGTCGTCGCGGGAATCGCCGTCGCGGCCGCCGCGCTGGCCTGCTTCACCCAACTTCGGCACCTGCATCCGCTTGCCAACGAGGACCCTACGGCCACAACCGATACTCTCGCCCACAGAGGCAATGATGAGCGATGAAACCACAACGACCGACCCTGTCGGCGACGGACGCAAGGCGCGTGGTCAACGCCGCCGTGCCGAGATCATCGATGCGACACTGTCGATCGTGCGCAGAGACGGCGCCACCGGCGTCACTCATCGGACGGTTGCCAAGGAAGCCGGGATCACCACCAGCCTGACGCTCTACTACTTCGCGACTCTCGATGACCTGCTGGTCGCCGCCCTGACCAGCGTCACCGACTCATACACGGACCGCATCCGACAACTCATCGACTCTGATGAGGAGCCACTGGACGGCCTCGCCGGGCTCATCGCCGAATCGGCCGGGCCTGGCCGAGAACGCGCACTCGCTGAACGTGAGCTGGCGACCCTCGCCGCGCGCCGGCCCGCGCTGCGGCCCGTCGCACGACGATGGCGCGACAACGTGGCAGAACTCGCGCGAGCCCACACCGACGACCCCGACATCGTGGACGGTTTCGTGGCTCTCACCGACGGTCTGTGCACAGCGATTCTTCTCGACAACCACGACGCGGATCCCGATCACATCGCGCGAATCCTCAAAAGGGCGCTCCTGCCGCACGTCCCGTAGTCGTTAGAGCGCTAGCGAGTATCCACCGTTGACGCAGATCGTCTGCCCCGTGATCCAGGAGCCGTGATCGCTGGCGAGCAGCACGGCGAGGCACGCGAGGTCGTCGGGAACGCCCGGCCGGCGGATAGCGTAGCTCGCCAGGATCGCCTTGGCCTGAGGCGAATCCGCCTGCTCGGCCCACAGCGGCTCCGTCAGCGGGGTGCGCATCGTGCCCAGCGAGATGTTGTTGGCGGTGACGCCGAAGCGCCCGTTCTCCAGGGCGACCGACCGGGTCAGCCCGGCCGCTCCCGCCTTCGCCGCACCATAGACCGCGCCCCCGGGATCACCGGTGCGTCCTGCGTCGGAGACGATCGTGAGGATGCGGCCCCACTCGTTGAAGACCATCGTGGGCAGCACGGCGCGCGTGCAGTGCAGAACCCCGTAGAGGTTGACCCGCAGGAACGACTCCCAGTCCGCGGGTTCGGTATCGGCGAACCGACCGCGACTGGCGAATCCCTCGGCGCCGGCGTTGCCGGCGTTGTTGATGAGGATGTCGACGGGCTCCGATGCAGCCACCGCATCCGTCACGCTGCCGTAGTCGGTGACGTCGAACGGCACGGACACTGCAGCTCCACCCCGATCATCGATCTCGTCGACCACCGATTGGGAGCGCTCCGCGTGAAGGTCGTTGACAAGCACCTTGGCTCCCGCCGCGCCGAATGCGAGTGCCAGACCTCGACCGACGCCCTGACCACCGCCGGTGATGAGAACCCGCCGTCCGCTGAGATCGATCTCGGTGCTCATCATCTACCTCCGTCTGCAATGCACGGGAATTCACGTCCACGCCGACTCTACGATAGTAGAGTCGAGCGCGACCGTAGCAGATGCATCGGCGGGTCCAGCCCATCGCGGACTCGACGATCCTGCGCGAACACATCGCGAGAAGACGTGAACACAACGCCGTTGACTACACTCCCCGCACTAGATGCGTAGAAAACCCGATCCCGATGCACGCCGGCGCGAACTCTGCGACGCGGCTATCGACCTGCTGGCCCAGGACGGCGCCAAGGGGTTGAGCCATCTCAAGCTGGACCGCAAGCTCGGCGTTCCCGACGGCACGGCATCCTTCTATTTCCGAACGCGGACGGCACTGGTCCATGCGGTCGCCGAGAGGGTGACCGAACTCGATCTCGCCGACCTGAGTTCCGCTAGCGGGCAGCCCTTGGGCTTAGCGAAGCTGGTCATGCGCTCCAGAACCGGCGAACCGTCGATCAGGACCAAGGTCCGATTCGAGCTGGTTCTGCAGTCCAGCCGCGACCCGGAACTCGCCACGATCCTCCAGCGCTACAGCGACCGCTATCTCGATCTGATCCGCGACGCGGTCCGCCGCCATCGCCCGGACGACATCGACTCGGACACCGCCGTCACCGACGAGCAGGCCTATGTCCTAATGACTTTCATCAGCGGCGTCATGCTGTCGTTCACCATCGGGAACCGGACGGTCACGTCGGCAGAGCACCTCGACGACATCATGTACGACGTCGTCTCGGGGATCGTCACCTCCGAGCGTCACCATGGGCACCAGCCCGCCCGACGTTCACGAAAATCGTAAATCGGATTCTCTGAAACCCTCCTATTCATTCTCTCTATATATGTAGAGTCATGCCCACGCGATGGTCGAATCGAACGGGAGCGAGTGGGATGACTGCTGTACACAGTGACGCCGGCGTGTTGGCAGGCGAGCCACGCATGCTCATCGACGGGGACCTGGTCACCACCGACGGCGGCGCGACCTTCGACGTCATCCACCCCGCCACCGAACAGTTCGCCGGGCACGCGACCGACGGCACCGTCACCGACATGGAACGGGCGATCGGCGCTGCGCGGCGGGCATTCGACACCACCGACTGGGCTCGCGATATCGAGTTCCGCCACCACTGCCTGACTCAGTTGCACGATGCCCTGGACCGCAATAGGGAGCGACTGCGCCGGGTCCTCATCACCGAGGTCGGCTGTCCTGTCACGGTGTCGGGCTCCCAGATCGAAAGCCCCATCGAGGAAGTCACGCACTGGGCCGAGCACGGCCGGAACTTCGAGTATGTCGTCGACACAGGTGTGCACGCCACCCAGATGGGCCCCGCTCGACGCAGGCTGTACTACGAGCCAGTCGGCGTCGTCGGCGCCATCACCCCGTGGAACGTCCCGTTCTACCTCAACATCGCCGAGACCATCCCTGCGCTTATGGCCGGAAACACCGTGGTACTCAAGCCCGCCCAACTCACTCCGTGGTCGGGCACTGAGATCGGGCGCATCGTGGCCGAGGAGACCGACATTCCCGCCGGCGTGTTCAACGTCGTGGCCTCCAACGCCAATGAGGTCGGCGCCGCGCTGTCGGCCGACCCTCGTGTCGACATGATCACCTTCACCGGCTCCACCGCCACCGGGCGGGCCATCCTGGCCGCAGGCGCTCCGACCGTGAAGAAAGCGCTGCTGGAACTGGGCGGCAAGTCGGCACACGTCGTGCTCGATGATGCCGACTTCTCCTCCGTGCTGCCACTCGCCGCAATGATGGCTTGCGTCATGTCGGGGCAGAGCTGCATCCTGCCCAGCCGGATCCTGCTGCCCCGCAGCCGCTATGACGAAGGACTGGGCATCCTGAAGGCGGCGATGGAGAACTTTCCCGTCGGCGATCCGTGGACCCCCGGCATCATGCAAGGTCCCCAGATCAGTGAGGGCCAGCGCCAGAAGGTGCTGGGGTTGATCCGCTCCGGCGTCGATTCCGGCGCGCGCCTCGTCACCGGCGGCGGCGTTCCCGAGCACCTCCCGGTCGGCTACTACGTGCAGCCGACGCTGCTTGCCGACGTCGACCCCGACAGCCACGTGGCACAGGAGGAGATCTTCGGGCCGGTGCTGACCGTCACGCCATATGACAGCGATGACGAGGCGGTCGCGATCGCCAACAACACCATCTACGGCCTGTCCGGCGAGGTCTCCAGCGCCGATCTGGATCGCGCACTGGCAGTGGCGTCCCGGCTGCGCACCGGCAACGTCACCATCAACGGAAGGTCCCACTTCGGCATCGGCAGCCCGTTCGGCGGGACCAAACAGAGTGGGCTCGGCTACCGCAACGGCGACCTCGGCTACACCGAGTACCTCTCCATCAAGACCATCGGGATGCCCGAATGACGCTGACGGAATCGAACATTCAGAGGGCCGACGACCATCATGAGATCACCGCGCTGCTGTATCGATACGCACGCGCCGTCTACGGTAAGGACTGGGACCTGTACCGCTCGGTCTTCACCGACGATGCCTACATCGACTACAGCTCCGCCGGCGCGGCAGCAGGCCCTCGCGACGATGTCGCCGACTGGTTGGCCGCCGGCTTCGTCGCCCTGCCGATGACCATGCACTACATCACCAACATCGAGGTCCTCGAAGCCGAGGGCGACACCGCGACGGTGCGAGCGATGTTTTACAACCCTATGAAGTTGCCCGGCATGTCGGAACTGAGCCACTGCGGCGGGTACTACCACCACCAGCTGGTCCGCACCTCGGATGGCTGGAAGAGCCGCCATCGGCATGAGGAGAACCTCTGGTTCACCAATCCACCGACCCGTGATACGCAGTGAAGCTCGCCTTCAATCTCCCCCACATGCTGGAACTCAGGGCGACGATGCAGCCTTGGGAACTGGCCGTGACGGGTGCGGATCAGACCCGGATGATCAAGTGCGCCGATGAGTGGGGCTACGACATGATCGCGGTCCCCGAACACTTCCTGATACCGAACTCTCATGTGGAGTTGTCGGGTTCCCACTACATGCACTCCACGGCCGCCCAGGCCTACATTGCGGGCGCGACGTCGCGGATTCATGTCAACTCCTGCGTCACCGTCCTGCCCCTGCACAACCCGATCATGCTCGCCAAGGCGCTGGCCACGGCCGACTGGATGAGCAGCGGACGGATGATGGTGACCGTCGGCGTCGGCTGGCTCGCGCGCGAGTTCGAACTGCTCGGCGTCCCATTCCGGGAGCGCGGCAAGATTGCCGACGAGTACCTGGCAGCAATGATCGAGTTGTGGGTCAGCGACTCACCGTCCTTCCACGGCGAGTACGTTTCATTCGACGACGCCACCTTCGCACCCAAGCCCGTTCAGAGACCGCATGTCCCAGTTTGGATCGGCGGGGACGCGGACGTCGTGCTCAAGCGCGCCGCGCGGTTCGCATCGGGCTGGTGGGCATTCCTGACACCCCCGGAGAAGATCGCGGACCGCATCGACTTCATCAAGTCCCAACCGACCTATGACGGCCGGCCGTTCGAGGTGATGCACGGAATGTCGACACCCATGGTCGGTGAGGGACACCAGGTCATCGACCATCCCGACGTCCGCCCTGGAATGTCGGAGCAGGAGATCGTCGACCGGCTCAGCTGGCTGGGCGAGCAGGGCGTTACGGTGAGCGCGGTCCCCCTGCCCCCAGTCCGGACGGTCGGCGAGTATCTCGACTATGCCCAGTGGGTCATCGAGGAGATCAAACCCCAAGTGCCCTAGATCAACCGCTCACATCACGCGCGCCACGTCGGTGATGCGTGTCATGAGTCGTCCCTCCCGGTCGTCAATCGGAACAGCAGTCGCAGGTGTGGGCCTCAGCGGTATCGGCCCGCGCCGGTGCAGCGCAGCACGTCTCGCCCCGCCAGGCGTTGATGCCCTCCTTCACCGCGATGACGGCGATGACCAGCGCGGCGATCGGATCGGCCCAGGACCAGCCGAACAGACTGTTGAGTAGCAGCCCGGCGAGCAGGACCGCGGACAGATAGGTGCACAGTAGTGTCTGCTTGGAGTCGGCGACGGCCGACAGCGACCCGAGTTCGCGCCCGGCGCGGCGCTGCGCCCACGACAGGACGGGCATGACGGCCAAACTCACTGCGGCCAAGGCGATCCCGACCGCCGAGTGCCGCGCTTCGCCCACGCCGAGCAGTGATCTGATGGCATCGACGGTGACGTAGGCAGCGAGCCCGAAGAACGAGAACGCAATGATGCGCAGCGCGACCCTCTCGCGAGACTCGGGGTCCCTGCCGGCGAACTGCCACGCCACAGCGGCCGCCGACGACACCTCGATGACGGAGTCAAGACCGAAACCGATCAGCGCGGTCGAGGACACCCGCGCGCCCTCGGTCAGTGCGATGACGGCCTCGATGACGTTGTACGTGATGGTCGCCGCGACGAAGAGCTGAATCCTGCGGGACAGCAGCCGCCGACGTTCCGCGGTGGGTCCCGAGTTCAATCCGGGTAGACCAAGTTCCGCGGCCATCAGCAGGTGCATCCGTTGTCGGTGCAGCAGGCCGGATCGACGGCGAGCACCAGGCCGAGCAGGTCATCGAGCGCGTGCCCGATGCGCGGATCGGCGAGTTCATAACGCGCACGACGACCCTCGGGAACCGCGACGACGAGACCGCACCCCCGCAGGCAGGCGAGGTGGTTGGACAGGATCTGGCGTGAGACCCCGATGTCGTCGGCCAGTTCCGAGGGGTACTGCCCGCCCTTCCGCAGGTTCAACAGGATCTGCGTGCGTGTCGAATCGGACAGCGCGTGACCGAACCGGGCCAGGGCATCGGTGTGTTGAAGGGTCTGCATGGCACGACAGTACATCAATTTCTGTATTCAGAAAATGTTGTACGGATGATCGGCGGACTACCCCGCCATCGCTAGGCGAACTGCGGGTACACGCCGGGCACCCCGGCGGCGAGTCCCGCCTGCACGTGCCTACTCACGTCATCGGCCAGGACCTCATAGGCACCAGCCGCGACGGCGTCGATCCCCAGCGCGGCGACGTCGGCGGGATCGCTCTTCTGTCCGTCCATGCCGGCGGTCATGTCGGTGTCCATCAGGCCCACGTGCAGTCCCGTCACCGCGATCCCCCGGCCGGCAAGCTGGACCCGCAGCGCGTTGGTCATCGACCAGACCGCGGACTTCGACGCGCAGTACCCGCCGCTGTCGGGAATGCTCAGCCACGACAGCACCGACAACACGTTCAGCAGACCGCCCCCGCCATTGCGCTCGATCACGGGCACGAACGCGCGCACCACCGACAGCGTCCCGAAGTAGTTGGTGTCCATCTCCTTTCGCACGTCGTCGAGATCGGCGGTCAGGAAGTCGGTACCAAGCGAGATGCCGGCGTTGTTCACCAGCAGCGTGACATCCCCGGCGGCCTCAGCCGCCGCGGCCACCGATGCCGGATCCCCCAGGTCGATCGCCACGGGGATGGCACCGTCCACGTCGACCGAGGCGGGATCACGCGCGCCGGCGTACACCCGTGCGCCTCGGCGCAGGAGTTCAGACGCGAAGTGCCGACCGAGCCCGCGATTGGCGCCGGTGACAAGAGCTGTGCACGAGGAGATGTCCATGCCGCCATACTGCTCCCTCGTGATGCACCGCTAGGCTGAGATGGTGTCTGATCTCGTATTGACGCAGGTCGAGGACCGCGTCGCCCTCATCACGATCAACGATCCCGACCGCCGCAACGCCGTCACCGCGGAGATCTCCGCCGCCCTGCGAAACGCGGTCGAATCCGTGGAGGACGACCCCGACGTCCACGCCCTCATCGTCACCGGCGCGGGTAAGGCCTTCTGCGCGGGTGCCGACCTGAGCGCGCTCGGATCCGCCACCGAGGACGGCCTGCGCGTCATCTACGACGGATTCCTCGCCCTGGCGGACTGCTCGCTGCCGACGATCGCCGCGGTGAACGGCCCTGCCGTGGGCGCCGGCCTGAACCTGGCCTTGGCCGCCGATGTCCGCATCGCGGGTCCGGCCGCCCTGTTCGACCCGCGGTTCCAGAAGCTCGGCATCCACCCGGGCGGTGGCGCGACGTGGATGCTGCAGCGCGCCGTCGGCCCGCAGGTCGCGCGGGCGTCGCTGCTGTTCGGCATGCGTTTCGACGCCGACGCGGCGGTCCGGTACGGCTTGGCGCTGCAGGTTTCCGACGATCCGGTCGCGGCGGCCAAAGAACTCGCCGCCGGTCCCGCCTCAGCGCCCCGCGAGGTGGTCCTTGCCACCAAGGCATCGATGCGCGCGACGGCCAACCCGGGCACGGTCGACGTCGATCAGCACCGCACCGCCGTGGACGTCGAGATCGGCCCGCAGGCAATCTCTATCGAATCCCCTGAGTTCGCAGCACGTTTGGCGGCGGCGAAGCGCAAGTAGGGGCCGGTCTCGACGGTCTTGTAGGTCCTAAGTCATCGGTTGGTACAGCTTCGACGGGGACCGCCCAACGTGACGCCACTGCGAAGATTCGGCGGGCGAATTCAAGTGGTGATCGCAACACCTGATTGAAGGGTGTTGTGTGATGGGTGGGGTTCGGTTTCGGTATCCCGA
>NZ_JBVAXF010000018.1:0-21781 GCF_055419205.1 Mycobacterium sp. IDUB_39 | reverse complement strand
CGCCGACACCACCGAGACCACCGACGCCCTCAACCGGCGCATCCACGACCAGATCACCGAACAGCGGACCCGTACGGGCCGCGACACCACCACCGTCACCGCCGCGCGCGGACACCAGGTCGGGGTGGGGGACGTCGTCCTGACCCGACTCAACGACGCGACCATCGAGGTGCGCGACCGGGCCGACGTCACCCAGCGCCTGCCCGAGGCTCCGGTCCGTAACGGGCAGCGCTGGCAGGTCCTCAAAGTCGACGACACCCCCGATCATCCGCGCATCGCCGCCCGACGACTCGGCGACGGCGCGGTCACGGTCCTCGAGGGCGACT
This sequence comes from Mycobacterium sp. IDUB_39, assembly GCF_055419205.1. Taxonomy (NCBI): domain Bacteria; kingdom Bacillati; phylum Actinomycetota; class Actinomycetes; order Mycobacteriales; family Mycobacteriaceae; genus Mycobacterium; species Mycobacterium sp. IDUB_39. The sequence continues at coordinate 21,455 of NZ_JBVAXF010000018.1, read as the reverse complement.
ACCTCAAAAAGCAGGTGCAGCTCGGCCACGCGATCACCGTGCACTCGGCCCAAGGGGTCACCGCCGACAGCTGTCGCGCCGTCATCGGTGACACCACCACCCGCAACCTGGCCTACGTGGCGATGACCCGCGGCCGCGACACCAACGAGGTCTACCTCTACGAACGCACGATCACCGAAGCCGACCACCACCGCGACCACCCGGCACCCGACGAGGCAGGGGTGCACGTCGCCCAGCGCGGTGGGGCCGTCCAGGCCGCCCGGATGATGCGGCAGATCGTCGGGCGCGACGAACCCGCCCGCACCGCCCACCGCACCGCCGCCGACACCCCGGCCGAACTCCTGCCCGAGCTGGTGGCCAACCTGGTCGCCGAACACCACTCGGCGGTCACCCGACGGCACGTCGACTATCAGAAAAGTCAACGCGCCCAACGAGATCGGACGTTGGACCGCAGCCGCGGACTAGACCGTGACCGCGGCCGGGAACGCGATCGCGGTTATGACCTGAGCCTCTGATGCTCAAGAGTCTTCCCGCTGCTTTGGTGAGAGGTAAGTGGGCTTCGGTGCACCCCATGTCGCTCGTCACCGCACCTGGTGATGGTCATCGCTTTCGTCGTTGCCGGGAGTGACCGACACCTGCAGCCAAGTGCTTCAGGATTCAGGGAAGCGGGCCGTTGTGAACATCGAAGGCGCGACGGCGTGCGTCGAGTGAGCACTATTGCGCGGCGTGAGCAATCCTGCGTGGTGAGCATTCCCTGATGAGGCTTTCGAGGTTCTGCTGCACGCGTTCGGGGGCGATGCCCACCGATGGTGAGTACAGCATGATGTGGTCGAGAACGCCTTCGTAGCGCGTGAGCCCGACGCGGACGTCGTCGGCGGTTCCGGCGACGCCCATGGTGTCGATCATCTCCTCGGACACCGCGGCGAACATCGTGGGGAAGTCGCGTCGGGCGAAGGCTTCCCGGATGGCTCTGCCCTCGGTGGCGAAGCCGTTCACGTCGAGCACGGTTTCGTAGGACTTGACCGAAGCGTAGAACGCGATCTGTTGCGCCAGTTCACGTCTGGCGACCTCGGCGTCGTCGTGGATGGCGCACATGACCATGGAGACGACTTCGACGTCACGGGGGTCGCGGTCGGCGTGCGCGGCGCCCTTGGCGATGGCGGGGCGGACGATCTCCTGGACGTAGGTGGTGGTGAACAGGGGGTGGCCGGCCAGGCCGTCGGCCACCCGCCCGGCTGTCTCGCACATCCGGGGGCGCACACCGGCGGTGATGATCGGGATCGCGCGGCTGGGTGGTTGTACCTCACCGGTGGGGGTGAGGTGCATCGTGTAGAAGCGGCCGTCGTGGTGGATCGGGCCGTCGTGCAGGTTCCAGATGCGGCGCAGCAGACCGACGAGTTCTTCCATGCGCAGCGCGGGTGCGGCGGTGTCGGATACGCCGTGCCAGTCGCTCATCATCCGTTTGGTGCCGTTGCCGATGCCGAGTACCAGTCGTCCGTCGGAGAGTTCGTCGAGGTCGCGTGCTTCGGTGGCCAGCACCAGGGGGCTTCGTCCGATCCCGTAGAGAATGGAGGACCCGATCCGGCAGTTCTGTGTGCTGTTGGCCATCGCGGCCATGGAGATGGACCCAGAGCGGGAGTAGAACTCCGAGGCCCAGGCGGCGTCGAACCCGGCCGCGTCGGCGGCCTGGGCGGTCCGGGCCAACGACGGCAGATCCGCGCCGAGGACCGAGAGGCCGTAAGTGCTCATGCTCGGTCTCCTCGGCGCGGGCGTAGTCCGTCGAACATGACGGCTCTAAGGGTTCCGGCGACCACCGTCTCGTCGAGAGGCTGGTCTGCGACCAGGTACATGAGGGCGTTTATCGTGACCGCGCCGAACAGCGCCATGGAGGCGGATCGTGGATCTGGCTGGGCGACAAGGGATCCGTCGCGGGCGCCTGCGACCAGCAGTGCTTCGACGGGTTGCTGGTAGGCGGTGTTGATCATCTCGGCGATGACCGGCATCCGGGCCGCGCGTCCCAGTTCGCCGATGAGTGCCCGACAGACCGCTGGCCGCTGCGCCATCGCCCGCAGTTGTGCGCCGATGACGAGTTCGAGGCGTTCGGCACCGGTGCCGTCGGTGTGCACGATCGCCGCCACAGCATCGGCGATGTCGGTGAGGAGGTCTTCGAGTAGATACGCGAGGATCTCCTCCTTGCCCGTGAAGTAGTAATACAGCGTCGCTTTCGGCACGCCGGTCACCGCGGCGACGTCCTCGATCTTGGAGTCGTTGAGCCCTTTTTCGGCGAACAGGTCCGCCGCTGCGGGGAGCCGGTCAGCGATCTGACGTGGAATCTTGCGCATTGCCCAATCCCGTTCTTCAAGTTTAGACTCCGAGTCTAAACCCTTGCTTCATGGCGGTGGGAGGTCCTCGTGGTCGCGGTGCCCATGCGGTATGACCCGTTCGACGCCTCGATACTCGAAGACCCCTATCCGACGTACCGCGTGTTGCGCGACGCGGCTCCGGTATACCGCGCGCAGGATTCGCACACCTGGGTGTTGAGCCGGCACGCCGACGTCCAAGCCGCGGCCTTGGATCACGGCACCTACTCCTCGGTGGACGGGATCTTCCCCACCCCGCCGGGATCGGACTTCATCGGGTCGTTTCTGCCGATGATGATCGTGATGGACCCGCCCCGACACGACCAGCTGCGCGCCCTGGTGAGCCGGGCGTTTACCCCCCGCAGGGTCACCGGCCTTCAGACCACCATCACGCGGATGGCGGCGGAGTTGTTCGAACGCCTCGACGAGGGGTCGGGGTCGGCCGATTTCGTGACCGACTTCGCCGCCATCCTGCCCGCCGCGGTGATCGCCGATCTGTTGGGCGTTCCCGCCACCGATCATGATCAGTTCCGATCGTGGTCGAGCCAGCTGGTGCAGGTCGACGTCACCCACGGTCACACCAGCGACGCGCTGGCCGCGGCCGCGTCGATCTACGCTTACTTCACCGATTTCCTCGCCGACCGCCGCCACAATCCCCGCGAGGACCTGATGTCGGCGTTGGCGAACGCCACCGTGGACGGGGTCGGGCTCACCGACGAGGAGGTCCTCGGCTTTTGCGCGCTGCTGCTGGTCGCGGGCTACGAGACCACCACCAACCTGCTGGGGAACGCCGCGGTCGTGCTGGCCCAGCATCGACAGGCACGTCGCCGACTGGTCGCCGATCGCACGCTGCTGGTACCGGCGGTGGAGGAGTTGTTGCGTTATGACTCACCCGCGCAGGGGCTTTCGCGAACCCTGACCCGTGACGTCGTTCTTCACGACACGACGATGCGCCGCGGAGAGAAGGTGCTGCTGCTGTTCGGCTCGGCCAACCGCGACGAGCGTGTCTTCCCCGATCCGGACGTGTTCGACATCGATCGCACCTGCGAACACCAGGTGGCCTTCGGTCGCGGTGTCCACTTCTGCCTGGGTGCGGCACTGGCGCGGATGGAGGCTCGGACCGCCCTGAATGCGTTGCTGGACAAAGTGCCCGACTGGGAGGTCGACCTGGAGTCTGCGCGTCGTCTGCGGTCCGGGCCGATCCGGGGCTTTACGTCGCTGCCCATCATGTGGGCCGCACCGGTCTAGCCCGTGCCCCTGTCCGACGGCCTCGACGATCCGTCCCTTCCCGCGCAGGCCACCCGCAATCCCACGGGCAGCCCGAAGTGGACGCTGGGGGTGTCGTGCCTGTCGGTGGCACTGGTCTTCGGCACCAGCCAGGCCGCGATGGCGCTGTCGGCGATCACCGCGGTCGGATCGCAGATTGACACGTCTACAGAATCGAGCACTCCGTGAGCGAGGCGCTGAGCGGTGAGCCGGTGCGGTTGCCGCCGCACACTCCCACCTGCATGGGGTGCGGCCCCGACAATCCCCACGGCCTGCAGATGGAGGTGTTCCGATCCGGGCAGCAGGTCTACACCGACCTGGTTTTCGACGAACGGCACGGCGGGGCACCGGGTCTCGCGCACGGAGGTGCGATCGCCGCGGCGTGCGACGACTTGTTCGGCTTCACCCTGTGGATCGTCGGAACCCCGGCGGTCACCCGCAACCTGGCCGTCGGCTACCGCGTGCCGGTGCCGTTGCATCACCCCCACCGCATCGTCGCGCGCGTCGACAGCCGCGAGGGGCGAGCCCTGCACGTCAGTGCGACCGGGATCGGGCAGGACGGCATCGTGCGCTTCACCGCCACGGCGATGTTCGTTGCCGTGGACGTCGAGCACTTCGCCGCCCACGGCGACCTCGGCGCGTTCGGTGACATGCTCGAGCGTTTCGCTGGAGCACGACCGTCGGCCGATGACAGAGAAGGCGAGGATTGACAGACGATGGTGACCACGACGTTCGCGCACTTCGACGCGCAGATCGCCGACCAGCTGCTCCACGCGGCGAACACGGCGGGCGGACTGTCGACGTTCCTGAATTTTCGACACACCGCACTCACCGCGGGTCGGCTGGTGGCGGAGATGGATACCCGCGAGGACCTGCTGACCCCGTTCGGCAATCTGCACGGCGGGTGTTTGTCGGCGATGGTCGACCATTGTCTCGGGGTGGTGTTCTACCCCGTCATTCCGGCGGGATCGTGGGTCGCGACCACCGAGTTCAAGTTGAACCTGCTCAGACCCGTGTCCAGCGGGGTGTGCGTCGCCATTGCCGACATCGTGTCGCTGGGCAAACGCAGCGGGGTGGCGCGCATCGACATCACCAACGGCCACAAGGCCGTATGCGCCGCGCAGGGCACCGTCACGATCGTGAGCACCGCAGGCAACGCATCGTGACTTCGGTCGTGCAGCATCGGGTCCGGACCGGAGACGGGATCACCCTTGCCGCCGAGTACTACCCCCACGACGGTGATCGTCCCGTCGTGTTCCTCCTGCACGGCGGCGGTCAGAACCGGCACGCGTGGACCACCTCAGCGCGCCGGCTCCAGTCGCGCGGATACTCGGTGGTGGCCTATGACACCCGCGGTCACGGCGACAGCGACTGGGATCCGGCCGGGCGCTACGACGTCGAGCGACTCGCCACCGACCTGCTCGCCGTCCGTGACCACTTCAGCGCCAATACCCCGCCCGCCGTCGTCGGCGCATCGCTGGGGGGAATGACCGCCCTGGGCGCGCACCTGCTCGCATCCGGGGCGTCGTGGGCGGCGGTGATCCTGGTCGACGTCACCCCGCGGTTGGAGTTCGAGGGTGCCCGTCGCGTCGTGACGTTCATGGCCGCCCACCCCGACGGCTTCGCCACCCTCGGCGATGCCGCCGAGGTGATCGCCGCCTACAACCCGCATCGCGCGCGCCCCGAGAACCTCGACGGCCTGCACAAGGTGCTTAGGCAGCGTCCCGACGGTCGCTGGGTGTGGCGATGGGACCCGGCGTTCGTCCACTCCAACTTCGACTTCCTGCGCGACGGCGCGGCCGCGGGCACCGAGCAGTTCGACGCGATCAGCCATCTGCTGATTGACGGAGCCCGACGCGTCACCGCCCCAACACTTCTCGTCCGCGGGCTGCTGTCCGACGTGGTCTCCCAGGCCACCGTCGAGGAGTTCACCCACCTGGTCCCGCACGCCGAAACCGTCGACGTGTCCGGCACCGGTCACATGATCGCCGGGGACGACAACGACGCCTTCACCGCCGCGGTCACCGACTTCCTCGACCGCTGCACTCTCTAGACCGCGCCACTGCACCGCTCGGGCACGCTGCCCACGCTTGGGCGACGCGGCCAGTTCGGTGACGTGTTCAGTCTGTAGAGTTTCTGCGCCGTCGGCTGGCTACGTGTCCAAAATCGTTGCTGCACTGACTATTTCGCCGCGCATCACTCATCCGACATGTCGAGCGGTGGTGGACTACCACCACGTCAGCTCTCGAGAAGCTTTGCTTTTCCACGCAGCAGTTCCCCGGCCCGCTGTCAGCAGCCGAGTTCCCCTCCGGCGGCGACGATGATCTCAACGGCGGCCGGTACTGATATCGCCAAGTCCTTCGAGACCATCTCAATGGCGTCAGAGGATGGATGGCCGCTGTGGGTCAGCTGGCACACCTTGTAGCCCTCGGTCAGCAGTTGTTGAGCTGTCAGATACGCCAGCCTGCTCTGAAGTCGCTGGAGGTAGCCGGCCTCATCGGCGACCGCAGTGGGCGCGGTCGCGACCCCGATGCCCACAGCGATGGCCAGCAGGGCTACATGGACGGCTCGTGGACGCCGGTTCCGCCGCAGCGATGTCCGCGTCGACCCCACACGGACATCGCCTGCTGCGGTAGGTCGGGACGAGTGAGCACAGGCAACGCGGTCGTTCATGAGGTCCGTCTCTGGGGGGTGGTGGGGCGGTGGGGCCACCAGCTGGCCTCGCGGAGCAGGACGGCGATGGCGGGGACGGTGAGGGTGCGCACGACGAAGGTGTCCAGCAGCAGACCGCAGCCGATGATGAATCCGGCTTGGATCATGATGGCGATGGAGCCGACCATCAGGCCCAACATGCTGACCGCGAAGATGATGCCGGCCGAGGTGATCACCGACCCGGTGCTGGCCACGGTGCGTAGGACCCCGACGCGGATGTTGCGGGTGGATTCCTCCTTGAGCCGCGACACCAGGAGCATGTTGTAGTCGGCGCCCACCGCGACCAGGATGATGAACGCCAATAGCGGTACGGGCCAAGCGATTTCACCACCGAGTCCCCACTGGAAGACCAAGACTCCAATGCCCAGCGAGGCAGTGTAGTTGAGCACCACGGTGCCCAGCAGGTAGAGCGGGGCGAGCAGTGCGCGCAGCAGCAGCACCAGGATCAGGCCCACGATGAGCAGGGTGGAGGCGGCCAGCTGGATGAAGTCGGCGGTCAGGAGGCGCTGAATGTCGGAGTTGACCGCCGGGAACCCGGCAACCGAGATGCGGGCTTGCGCCAGGGAGGTGTTGGGTCTGGCTGCCTCGGCGACGGCGACCATCTGGTGGGACAAGTCCATGGCCTCGGCGCTGTAGGGGTCGTTGCTGGATTCCACGAGGAATCGGGCGGTCTTGCCGTCGCGGGAGAGGAACTGTTTGGCGACGTCGGCGAACTGGCGGTTCTCGAAGGCGTTGGGCGGCAGAAAAAAGCCGCTGGAGGTGTCGGAGCCGGTGCTGGCGCGCGCCGAGTTCTGCAGCTGGGTGGCGATCTGGCTCATCCCGCTAAGCATGTCGATGTTGCTGTCGGCCAGGGTGTGCACGCCGGTGGCCAGGGCTTGGGCGCCCGAGGCGAGTTGGCCGATGCCGTCTTGGAGTCGGCGGACGTTACCGGCCAGGTTGGCGGGGTCACCGAGCGCGCCGAACGCCTTGTCCAGCGAGGTGACTGCGGTCTGGACGCCGGCCAGGGTGTCGGCCACGGATGCGTTCTGGCCGACGGTGTCCCCGAGCCCGGCGACCTGGGTGAAGAACCCGGCGTTGCGCAGCGTCGTGAGGACCTGGACCTGGTCGCGGATCTGGGCGCACTGCGGTGTGGTCGCGCACCACGGCGAGGTGTTCAGCGCGCCCACCAGCGGGTCGATGGTGGCGATGGCACCATCGGCCTGCTCGGCGAGCGGGCGCAACCCCGGTCCCGAACGCAGCGCCTGGTCGACCGCGGGTGCGGTCGCCGAGAGTTGGCTCAACAGGGGCCGAAACTGGTCCACCTTCCGCCCTGCGCTCTGGGCCTGATCGAGGATTCCGGTCAGCGGGGTCAGCGCGGTCCGCAGGGTGGTGTCGAGTTGGGCGAGGCCACCGGCGAGTTGGTCCGCGCCGCCGGTGAGCTTGGCCAGGTCATCCTTGCGGGCGTTGCCGTCGTCCACCGCGCCGGCCATCTTGTCGCCGATTTGTCCGTTCTGCCACCCCAGTTGGGCCTGCTCCAGGCGGGCTCCCGCGGGTCGGGTGACCCCGGACACCTTCGTCACCCCGGGGACCTGCGCGATGCGCGAGGCCATCTCGTCGAGGTCGGCCAGTCCCTTGCCGGTGCGCATGTCGGTGGGAGACTCCACGACGAGGAATTCGGAGATGACGACGTCGGTGCGGAAGTGCCGGTCCAACAGCTGATAACCCTCGTTGCTGGCGGTGGTGGCGGGTTGTCCCTTGCGGTCGTCGTAACTCAACGTCATCGTCGTGGCGACCGCTGAGAGTGCCAGCAGGATGGCCAGGCTGACCAGCAGCAGCGGCACCGGCTTGCGCACCACCGCCACGGCCACGGAGTTCCAGTACCGCCGGGTGCGGTCGGACTTGGGTTCGCCGATACCGCGTTTCGCGGCCAGCGACAGCACCGGCGGCAACAACGTCACGGTCGCCACGAACCCGACCAGGACGGCGACCGCGCAGGCCGGTCCCATCCCGGCGAACACGCTCAAGTTGGCGAACACCATCGCGGCGAACGCCAACGCGACCGTGGCGGCCGAGGCCAGGATGACGCGGCCGATGCTGGCGGTGGCGTGCTCCACCGCCTGATCGGGGGCGACCTGCGCCCTGCGCTGTTCGTGGTAGCGGCTGATCAGGAAGACGGTGTAATCGGTGCCGGCGCCCAGCAGGATCGCCGTCATGAAGGCCACGGTGAACTGCGAGACCGGCATACCCAACTCGCCGAGTACGGACAGCACTCCGCGCCCCACCGCCAGACTGATGCCGATCACCAGCAGAGGCAACAGCGCGGTGAACACCGACCGGTAGACGATGAGCAGGATCAGCGCGATCAACCCGGCGGTGGCGATGGAGATGAACAGCAGATCGTGTTCGGCCTCGGCGATCTGATCGCTGAACGTCGACGGCGGCCCGGTCACCCGCACCGTCGTCGACGATCCGGCGAACGCGTCGGCGGCGATCGCGCGGACCGCGGTGACCGATTCGGCGGCGGCGGGGTCACCGAGCGTGCCGGCCACCCCCACCGGCAGATACCAGGCCTTGCCGTCCTGGCTGAGTGCCTGGGTGGCGGTCACCGGGTCGGCCAGCAGGTCTTGAACCAGCAGAACGTGCGTGGTGTCGGCGCGCAGCCGCGACACCAGATCCGTGTACTGCGTGCGCGCCGAGGGGGTCAGGCCTGCCGGGTCCTCCATCGCGACGAAGAGCATGGTCTTGGAGCCCTGCTCGCCGAAGGCCTCGCTCATTCGGTCGAGGGTTTGAAAAGACGCCACGTCGCGGGGGATCAGCTGGACGGATTGTTTCTGCACCACCGTTTCCAGTTGCGGGAACAGCAGGGCCAGGACCACCGCCAGTCCGACCCAGGCGCCGATCACCAACGCCTTGTGTCGCACGGTGAATCGGGCCAACGCGCCGAGGCGCTCGCTGTACTCCCCGGAGGTCTTGGCAGCCGAAATGGTGCGTTCACGCACCCGGGTGGCGGCGGCGTCGGGCGGGTCCGCTTCGTGGCCGTCGACGCTCAAGGGCGCACCGCAGGGCGCTCGGACACCAGGTCGTCCGCGGGCATGTCGTGGCGGACGACGCGGACCCGGCCACCGGGTAGACAAGCCATGTAACCGTGGCGCTTGCCGTACAACTCCCACGCCGCGAAGCACTCGTCGGCGGCCACGGTGAAGCCGTAGCCGTTGGAGAACTCGACACGCAGCGTGCCGTCGTCCTCGCAGGTGGCGAGCGTGCAGACGCTACCGGCGAAATTCAACAACGGGCGCTGATGATTCGGTACGTCATTCGGGTCGACCATCACGTCTTCGGCCGGGTGTGCCCCCACCGCAGGAAGCGACAAGCGCAGTGGTCGGGTAACGACCAGCTCGTTGTAGTCGGCCATGGTGAGTACCAGGCCGCCAACCAAGCTGACGCGCTGGACCTCGCAGGCTTCGATCCACTGGGTGATCATGAGACCTCTCTACCTCGATCTGATTCGTAACGATACCATCAGTATCGGTGCGCTACTAATAGTGTTGTTTCGTGTGGATCGGGTTGGCCCGGCTACCTCTCGTCGTGGACTATCAACGCGATGCTGCGCTCCAGTCCGATCGCGACGTCTTCGGTGGAGGCGCCGTGCCGGACCCACGCGATCAGGCTGGCCAGCCAGATATCGCCGACCAGGGCGGCAACTCGGTGTTGTGTCGGGCTCGGCTCCTCACCGGCGATCGCCAGCCCGATCAGGTGCTCGATGACCCCCGCCGCGCGGGCCACCTCGGCGCTCGCGCTGCCATCGGCGACGACGAATGCGCGGGTCACGGCCTCGGTCAGGGCCGGCCGAGCGCGCCATTCCTGGCATAGTCGGGTGTTCAACTGCTCCACCCGCAGGCGCGGCGATCCCGCTGTGACCGTCCAATCTCGTTCAGCGCCAATACGTTCGAACTCACGCGCGAGGACGGCGATCAGCACGTGCGGCTTCGACGGAAAGTAGCGATACAGGGTGCCGACTGCCATGCCCGCACGATCGGCGATGGCGCGCATCTTCACGGCGTCATATCCACCGCTCGTGGCGATCGTCGCGGTGCAGTCAAGGATGATCTCGCGTCGGCCGAGTCTCCCGGTGAGGAAATCGTGCCTGATCGATTCGGTTGTCGTCATCGGCGGTCCGCAGCCTTTCGCGTGCTTAGGGCTGTCAGAGCGGTGACACTGTCACGTTCAGCCGCGGCTAGGGATGACCAGTATCGCTACGCTACCGTTGGTACCATAACGTGGTGAGAGTCGTAATGACCAGACAATCCCGGCGACGGAAACGGCGTTGAGCGAACATGTGTTGCCCGACGGCGACGACGCCGATCCGCGTCGGGCGCGGTCACGGACCCGACTGCTCGACGCCGCCGCTCACCTGCTCAGTACCGGCGGAGTCGAGGCGGTCACGATCGAGGCGGTCACCAAGGCCTCGAAGGTCGCACGAACCACCCTCTACCGCCACTTCACCAGTTCCTCCCACCTTCTCGCCGCCACCTTCGAGCGACTCCTGCCCCAGGTCACCCCGCCGCTTCCGAGCTCAGTTCCCCTGCGAGAGCAGCTGATCGAACTGCTCACCCGTCAGGCAACCTTGTTCGCCGAGGCACCCCTTCACCTCACCACCCTCGCCTGGGTCTCACTAGGGCCTTTGTCGCCAGATGGTAAAGACGCGGGCCACACGCAGTCACTGCGAAAAAGGGTCGTCGACCAATACCGCCAACCGTTCGACACCATCCTGCAGAGCCCCCAAGCGCGCGACGAACTCGATGACTTCGACGTCGAACTCGCCATGTGCCAACTCGTCGGACCACTCGCCTTCGCACGCATGACCGGACTCCACACCATGAGCCGGCACCACTGCGAACACATCGTCGATGACTTCCTGACGGCGCATCAACGCATGCGCCCCGGAGGTCAACCAGCCTCAGCTCGCGATTTCTCACCGAAGTAGACAGATTAACGCAGACGCCAAGCCGTGATTCCACGCGCGTGGCGATTGAGTTGTAGCGGCGGCAATCTAACCGTGTCTCGTTTCTAGAGAAACGAGACCGGCTTACGGGGAACACTCCCCCGTCGCATCGCCCCAGGTGGCGCCGTCTCATTTCTCGTCTCACACAGCGTGTCTCAGATCCTCGTTGTCGGTGCGCAATGCGACAGTGGTGCTGTGACGGCGATTCTCGGGTACGCGCGGGTAAGCACTCTGGGCCAGGACCTTGATGCGCAGCTCGCCGCGCTCGCCGCCGAGGGGGTCGAATCCGGTCATGTCTTCACCGACAAACTCTCCGGTGCGGTGAACACCGATCGGCCAGGTCTCACGGCCTTGCTTCACTATGCCCGCGAGGGTGACACCGTAGTGGTAACCGCCATCGATCGGCTGGGCCGATCTGTCGTAGAAGTAACTCGCACCATCGCAGATCTTGGCCAGCGCCGAATCCTGTTGCGCGCGTTACGTGAAGGCGTAGACACCGGTACGCCGACGGGGCGTGCGGTGGCCACCATTATGGCGACGCTGGCCGAGCTCGAGCTCGAGCTCGGCCGCGAGCGGCGCGCCGCCTCACGCGACTCTCGCCGAGTTCGCCAACTGCCGGCCACCAAGCCGGCCAAGCTGACCCCGGAACGCCAAGAACAGCTGCGCCGGCTCGCCGCAACGGGCGAACCGGTACCCGAACTTGCTCAAGCATTCGGCGTCAGCCGGGCCACGGCATACCGCTACCTGGCCAAACTCAGCTCACCATCAGGAGCCGCGTGATGACCAGCACCGATCTGCACCCGTCGACACATCTACGAGCCGCGGCGTGGGTCCCCGACGACGTCGAAGATCGGCCGTGGGAGGACGCCATCGCCCTTGCCTCCGAATGGATTTGGGAACGCAGCCAGGAGGAGGATCTAGCGCCCCTGCTGGTGAGCAACGCGCAAAATGCCGCGAGCTTCGGTTATGCCGACCTTGACGAGATCATCCGAGCTGGTGGGCACGCCACGCCGCAAAGCCGTAGCCGGCCCGACCGCGGGCCGGTCCTAGTCTTCGTGCCAGATGAACGGTCGTTGCACTTCGCGATGGGCCTCGCTCGCGGTCATTCACTCGCTGTCGTCGAGGGTTCCACGCCCTTGGCCGAGTGGGCTGCTGGCGCGGCCGCGGTCAACCTGCTGACGGGAGAGGTCACGCCGTCCGAGATGGACGATGACGTGCGCAAAGACCTCGATTCCGTCATCTTCTACGGCGGCCGTAACGGCTGGACCGGAGCAGATGACAAGGCCCAAGCGCGACGCTTCCTCGGCGGCCACATCAGCGGCGGCCGGCTCACTCCCGATCAAGCCGCCGCCTACGTCCTTTCGTCGCAGTCGGTGTCCGACCGCGGAGCGAAACGGCTACGCGAACAGCTCAGCCGCTAGTCCGCGCGAAAGTCCGGTTGAGGAGCCCCCATGGATGCGATCCAAGCCCGTACAGAAGACGAACTCCAGCGGTTAGCGCTGAATGGGTTGCTTGAAGAAACCCACTGGTTGGATCTCAAGCGGGAGCTGGGATCCGGTAACGCCGCCAACAAGGACCTAGCCAAAGACATCGCTGCTTTCGCTCTTGACGGAGGAACAATCCTGATCGGCGTCGACGAGGACACCTCACCGCCAGGCCTGTGGCCCGTCCCTATCCACGGACTCGCCGAACGCATCGAGCAGATCGCGCGAATGAGAGTCGACGAGGCGGTACAGATCCGCACCACCGCCATCAACTCCACTAGCGATCCCACCCTCGGTTACGTCGTGGTCCACGTGCCGCAGTCAGTTCGAGCCCCGCACATGGTCGATGGCCGCTATTACGGCCGCGGCGACAAAACCAACCGAATGCTCCCCAATGCCGAGGTAGTGCGGCTACTCGACAGGCGACTGGCTGATCGTCGTGACCTCCGAGCGGATGCGCGCGCGATACGTACAGACCTCGTCGGCGGTGACCAACGACTGTTAGTGGTGGTGGCCGAGCCGGTCGGGGCCCGCGAGGACATGCTCGTTGCTTTGTCTGAATCATCAACGTGGCAAGAAACAGTGCTTCAACTAGTGCACTCAGCCACGGACGCTCAAAACCAAACGTATGCACCAACTTTGGCCCAGGCCAGCGGTTTCGCCCGACGTCCTGGCGGCGTCGCACTCACCACTGGCATGTACGACGGGCAACGTTTCTCGGGCAACGACCACGCCGCCGAGATCGTCTTCACCGAATCCGGGCGGCTCGTTCTGGCATCTGAGCGAGCCGTGACCACACGATCATTCCCAAACGTGTTCCCTGCCCAACCCGACGTCACCGTCATATTTGAGGCGTTGATCGTCGGTCACATCAGCATGCTTGCCCGACTCGCTGCGGCGGTCTCCCATCAGTGGGGATATACCGGCAGTTGGCGGTTCGCACTCTCGATGAATGGCCTCAACGACTCGGTCTCATGGACCCTCGCCGACCAGCATTTCGGCGACGGAGGGCCGATCTACACCGAGAACATCTATGAGCGGGCCACTGAAGCTTCGCTAGACGACCTCGACGACGACCCCGGCCAGGTCGCCGCGGACCTCACTGCTCCGCTGCTTCGAAGCCTCGGCAGTTACCCAGCCTGGGCAAAACGCTTGCAACGACAGTCCTAAGGCAGGCCGGCGCCGTTTCGGGGGCGCTATGGATTATTACGTCATGACGTATAGACGTAATTGCGTCTCAACGTAAGTACGTCATGACGTCATGACGTCGTGGGTCGCTGCGTCAGCACGGTCTGTACCTTGCTTCGTCTCACGACCCAGTCGCGCAATTCATGGCTGATCGAGTTCAGCAGCGGTAGGAGAACCCGGTCGTGCTGATGTCGAACGTCGACATAGAGCAGTGAGTCCATATGAGACACGCGGTTTCGTAGTTTCCGCAGATCACGAACCTTGTTGCCTGTGCCGTACCCGCGCGGGTCGTGTTGGACGTGGGGAAATCCCCCATGCAGGCAGTTGCGCCACAGGTCCCGACGGGCTTGAAGGTTCACCGGGTTTTGCACCGGATGGCCGTTTGGGTCCACCCATCCCGCATTGAACTTCTCGGGTAGCAGGTTGGCCCAGGTGCCGAACATGACGTTCGCGACCAGGTCGTCATGGGTGATCGCGCCGCCGTGACGGGGGTGGTTGGCCGGCCGAGCGCGGCGAGACTGGTCAGCTGCCTTGTAAAGGTTGTGGCGGGATGCGCTGAACACGTTCGGCCCCGACAGGTACGGAATGCTGGCAACGTGACCGATCCATTCAGGCGCACCTACATGCTGCTGCGACCACCCGCACAGCTGCGTGTCGATCGCATGCCGCACCGCGACCTCGGCGATTCCCAACGGGTCCTGTAAGGCGGCGGCGACCTCGATGTTCCACTCGTAGAGTGCCAGCGCATCGGCGTCTTGCCCGCCAGAAAGAGACCGATAATGCGCCAGTCGCGAAGGGTGCAGGCTCTTGAAGATCTCCGCTGGGTTCACTGACACAACCGGTCACTGTGCCAGACAAACAAGGAAGCCCCCCTCAGAGAGGGAGGCTTCTTCACGAACAGCCGGACAAGCCGACCGCATCTGTAAGCACTATATCAAATTTGGGACACCAATGAAGACACCAATTTCAAGCATTCCGGAGGTGTACAGACGTAACAACGTAACAACGTAATTACGTCTTGGCGTTGTCGGCCAGCCACCGATCGGCCAAATCGGTGAGGATCTTGCTCATGCTGGTGTCGCCGTCAAGGGCGGCCTGCTTGAGGCCCCGAACAGTAGAACGGGGCAGGTAGACCGTGGCTCTCTGCATGTCATCTGCGGGGGACCGGAACGCTTCGGCGGCCCGCTTGGAGGGCTCAGTGCGCACACGGGCGGCCATCTTCGAGGTCAGATCAGACATGGGCCATCGCTTCCAGGAGTTCGGTCAGAACATCGTCGTAGCCGTGCAGACGGGTGGGAGTGGCGCCGTAGGCACGGCGCACGTCTTCGCGCCGCAGGATCGGGGTCCCGATGACGGGTACGCCTTCGGCCTCCAAGAGTCCGCGGACTTCATCGGCAAGACGGGTGCGTAGATCCACGCTCGTCAGCAGGACGGCGGTCGGACGGTGAGCGGTGATCTCCAACGTGGGCCAGACCCGTCGAACGTCCAGCGGGGACGTCCCGGTCGGCACGACGACCAGATCTGCGATGTCAATGGCCTCCTGGATTACCTGCGCCGTTCCAGGTGGGGTGTCGATGATTGTCAAGTCGCAATCGCGATCTGCGGTCAGGGGCCGGCTGGCCGGCACTACAGGAAACGGCATCGGACCGTCGGCCGTGGCGTCGGCGGCCCATTCGAGTGCAGAGCCTTGTGGATCGGCATCGACGAGCACCACGTCTAAGCCGCGCGAGACGCCCGCGGCTGCGAGATACATCGCGCTGGTGGTCTTGGCGACCCCACCCTTGGTGTGCACCAGGGAAATAATCGGCATACCAGCGATCTTACGTCATGACGTAACAACATAACTACGCTAAAACGCAAAAACGTCATTACGTTATTACGTCATAGTGGTGAACCGAAGCATGTTGACGGCAGGCCATCGCTAGATGCCGACGTGCTTGTCCAGCCAGGCTGCAGCCACGAAGAACACCCCGCCGCCCGCTACGGCAGCGGTGAGTGGTTCACGTGTTCCTGCGTAGGTTCCGATCCCGCTAGCCCCTGCGGCCACCGCGGCCGCCGAGAACACCACGGTGCTGCGCAGCGTCAGCAGCGGCGGTGGGTCCTTCTTCTGTGATGCCACAGTTGCCCCTATTGCTCGTAGAAACATGCCTTCACCCCTTAAAGGGACGGCAGGCCATGTTCTACAGGGGCACCGTGCAGACAACTGGGCCGCTAAACTGCCAACAGCCCTAAACGTGCAGGTCAGAAGGCTATGTCTGGACGGGGGCGCACACCCGGCTCAACAGTCCGGCACGGCTCGTCTTCCCTCGCTGAGTTGCTCTTCACCACACACTGGGCGGCCTCGGCCCAGTTCCGCTGGCATGACGAACCACACCAGTCACAAAAACATCACGGGCGACGGCGTGTCCTGTATCAGATACCGCGATCTTGCTGGCAGTCTTCGAAACATGCCTCGACCCCGTAAAGGCGACCGCGTGGAACTGCTAACCCGCCCGGAGCGTCTCGTTTCCGAAAAGATCAAGCAGCAGGCCGCCGCGCGAGGCATGTCTGTCTCGCAATACGTGGCTGATCTGCTAGCCATCCAAGCCGGCCACCCCGAGCTGGTGCGCGAACTCGACAAGGAGGTTTTGCCGCTGGCGATGTGACGACATGCGCCAGGGGCTCAATTTTTCGTCTTACATAGCGAGCCTCTTGGCAGATGTGACATCTGAATAGCTGGTGTGCGGAAACCCCGCTGAATTGACGAAGGCCCCGCCTTAGGCGGGGCCGCGTCTGGAGATTCAAACCGAGCTGCGAACTCGGTTCAGGGTTCTCCGCACCCGTTCCCCGAAGGGACTGTCTTGGTCGACAGCTCTCACGGTAGCGCACGCCTGCTCGACGTACCAGGTACGCCGCGCAACTCGTGTATTAATCGTGATCTCTCCATCGCCCCATCACGTCGGGCGAGTAGTACGTGGCCGACGTCGCTCGGCGCGTCTGTAGCTCCTGCCGCTCCCAGCCCGCATGTCGTGCACGCTCTGGCGAACGAACGACGCCGCGAATGGGTGCAGCGCGCCGGGGCCTGCGCCCCACGCGCGCCGATGTGGACCAGTCGCGCCGGCTGGCTCGACGGTCTGCGCCAATGGGCGCGCTCACCGGCCCTGGGCCAGCTGTGCGCCGAGGAACGCGTGTCGATCACCTCGACCACGCTGTTGTCGATCGCCGCGGTAATGGCCGAGCACGCCGACCACGCCACCGGCCGCCACGTCGCCGTCACACGCGCGACGATCGCCTCCCGGGTGGGCTGTGACGTACGCACGATCACCGCCGCCTGGCGAGTCCTACGGGTCTCCCAGTGGGCCGTCGAGGCGCAGCGCGGCCACGGCTCCCCAGGCACCCCCAGCATCGGCCGACGACCCTCGGTGTACCACCTGGTGCCGCGCCGCGAAGCCCGTCCAGTGACCCGCCCCGTTGTGCATGATTTCCACCTACCGCCGTCAGGCGGCGTTAGCTCTTCTTCTCCCGTAGGGAGTTACTCACCAAGCGAGCGCGCAAGCGCACCCGCCCACCGAATCTCCGACAAAACGCAACAAGCCCGCCCCTGGCGACGCACCGCGCGCCCACTGGCCGTCCAACGGCTCGCCGCTGGACTCGTCGCGATCACCCACGGCCTCGACCGCGCCCACATCGGCGCCATCTGCGACGCACTCACCGCCGCCGGCATTGATCCCGACGTGTGGTCAGCACGCGCGGTCAACGACAAGCTCAACGCCGACATGCGCGCCCGAGGGCTGACATGGCCCGACCACATCGCCAATCCTGGCGCGTTCCTGCACAGCCGATTACGACGGCTGCCCTGGACACCACCAGAACCTGCAAGAAAGGCCGGCGGCTCCGCCGCCGCCAGCATCGACCAGACGCCGGCACCTGTCGTGCTCACCGACGCCTCGCGGGCACGTATCGCCGCAGCCAAAGAAGAGATCCGCCGAGTGCTCGCTGAACGCGCTCAACGTACCTGCCTTGACCATCCCTAACGACGACGCTGGCCTTTGCGCGGTCGCCCGCGGCATGAACCCCGACGCTGGGAACACCGAGTAGCACCGGTGAGACCAGCCCAGGCCCACCATTCCTGTGGCTGTCGACGCGTTCCGCGACGCACGCCACCGGTGGCCTGTGGGTGTGGGCTCAGGTGAAGAGGCGGGGCGCGTCGGGTGGGATCCACGCGAGGTCCACTCGGGTGTCGTCGTGCAGCTGGTCGCCGGTAATCAGCCAGTGCATCAGTGCGGTGGCCGCCGGGCCACGGTGACCGATCAGCAGATCGGTCACGGCCGCCTCGACCCGTGACCTCATAGCCATCCCGTCCGTGAACGGTGGTGGTGTGCGCCGCGTTCGCGCCACCGGGTGCTCAGCCACATCTCGATCAGTTCGGCGCTGACGTCGGCGTGGGCGGCCCAGGTGTGCAGGAGGTGGCAATAGCGGGTGTAGCGCGCCCAAGTGAACTTGGCGGCCACGGGGTCCTCGGTCCAGCCGAGGTGAATCAGGGAGGCCACGGTGTGTTGGTCGAGCAGCTGCGGGCGCACCACGCCGTAAGCGGCGCTGTCGGTGTGGTGGGTGGCCCAGCAGTACAGCGAGACCACGGTGGGGCCGACGCCGGGGGTCTGCGGCCAGCCCGACCACCGGCGGCGCGGGGCGGCGTCGGGGATCGCCTGCCATGGTGCGTGTCGGCATGCCGCCAGGGCGGTGGTGATGGCGTCGACATCGTGTCCTGGCCGTGCCGCTGTGCCGACGTCGGGGAAGGTTCGGCGTCGGTCGCGGTGGGGGTGTCCAGACAGCCACGCCGCGGCGCGGTAGAGCACGCCCAGTTCGGGTGACCCGTGCCCGGTCACTGTGTCGGCGTGGAGGTCGACGGTGAGGTCCGCGCGGCGTAGGTAGCCGATGCCGTGATCGGTGGGTGCGCCGTCGGCGTCGCGGCCGACGATCCGGGTGGGGATCGCGTGCCGCTCGAGGCGGCGGTTCCACCAGTCCAGATCCACCGGGGCCATGTCGTCACACACGCTCACCCCGTAGTCCTGCTCACGACACCACGCCACACAGTCCTCCGGTACTGCCAGTTCCCCATCCCATGCCTCGCCCATACCCGCATCCTGCCCCGTCCCACTGACAACTCCTCCACACCGGATAGACCTTTGGCACATTTGCACAAGTTTTGTGCAATGCTGGTGAAGCCGTCCGCTGGTAAGCCTGTGAACCCCGATTTCCGCGGGCCCGGCGGGCGGCCCGGACAGGGTGGGGTGGGGTGGGTGTTGACGATCGCGAAGTTGTCGTTGTGGTCGGTGAACTACTACAACGACACCGCCCGCGCGGTCGGCCAGGCCGCCAAGGACGCCCAATCTGCCGGTGGTGGGTTGGCGGAGTACTACGCCGAACGTGACACCCGCACTCCGGTGTGGACGTGCGCCGGGGACGCCCGGACGGTCGCTGATTTGGTGGGGTTGACCGACGCGCAGCGGGGCGGGGACGCCGATCCCGACGTCGTCGCGCGCTGGTTGGACGCCGGTGTGGCGCCCTCGGGGGAGTGCGGAAGGTCCCACGGCAAGCGCGGTGTGCATGGTTTCGACTTGACGTTTTGCGCCCCGAAATCGGTGTCGTTGGTGCGCGCGTTCGGCGGCGACGTGGTCGACAAGGCGGTGTCTGCAGCGCATCAGACGGCGATCACCGAGGCGCTGGAATATCTGGCTGATCATGCCGGGTACACCCGGGTGCACAACCCGATCACCGGGCTCAAAGATCTGCAAAAGTTGCCGGGTTTGGTGGCCGCGGCCTATCAACACGAGACGTCGCGGGCGGGGGATCCGCACCTGCACACCCACGTCCTGGTGCCCAACCGCCAAGCCCGTGCCGACGGCCGGTTGGTGTCGGTGGACGGGACCAGTTTGTTTCATGAATCCCGGGCGGCGGGGATCGTGTATCAGGCCACGTTGCGCCATGAGTTGCACCGGTTGGCGGGGGTGGAATGGGGCCCGGTGGACCCGGGCACGGGGATGGCTGAGATTGCCGGCGTCGACCCCAAGAACGTCGCGGCGTGGTCGCAGAGGTCCTCGCAGTTGCGGGCGTGGGCGGCCAACAATCTGACCGTCGTCGACACCGCTACCGGCCGCAAGAAGGGGCTGTCGCAGGGGCAGTTGGCGGCCGCCCAAAAAGCCACCAGACCGGCCAAGCCGGAGTCGTTGTCGTGGACCGAACTCCGTGCCCAGTGGGCGGCTGACAGGCGGGGGTTCGGGGTGGACCGCGCCGCGCAACGCGAGGCGCGTCGGGCGCGGGAAGCCGCGGCTGGCCGCGCGGCGGCGCGGGTGGCGCGCCGCGGCGGGGTGGTGGTGGATCGGCACGAGGTGGCGGCGATGGCGGCCCGCGCGGACAAGGCCGCGTTGACCCGCGCGGACCTGGTCGAGGTGATCGGCGCGCAGCTTCCCCTGATGGCCGACAACCCTGGCGTGGCCGCGGCGGAGGGTGGCGTGGACGGCTCCGCAGGGGATGTGGTGATGCCGCGCCAGGTCATCGAGGAGTGCGTCGACGCAGTCGCCATGCGGTTGACCGGGCCGCGGTTGGCGCATCAACGCGAAGGCACCGAACGGTTCACCGTGGACCTGATCCTGGTCGAGGAACGGCGGGTGTTCGACATGGTCGACGAGACCAGCCTGCGCAACGCGTGCTGGGTCCGCGAGTTCGACACCCCGGAGGCGTTGGGGCTCTCCGCGCAGCAGCACGCCGCGGTGACCGCGATCGCGGCCAGCCCCCAGCTGGTGCAGCCGTTGTCGGCGCCGGCGGGGGCGGGCAAGACCACCTCGATGCGCGCCTTGCGGGCCTTGGTGGAACGCCAGCGTCGGGGGACGGTGATCGTGATCGCACCGACTGGGAAGGCCGTGGACGTCGCCGTCGCCGAAGGTGCTGCGAGCGAGGGGTTCACGATGCACGCCGCGCTGGCGCGGTTGGCCGACGGGCGGCTGACGTTGGGTCCGTTCGACGTGGTGGTGGTCGACGAAGCCGGGATGGTCGGCACCCATCAGTGGCGTGCTCTGCTCACCCACACGACCACCGCGGGGGTGAAGACGGTGATGGTCGGTGACCCGCATCAGTTGGCGCCGGTGAAGGCCCGTGGAGGGATGTTCACCCAACTGTGCGAGGAGCTGCCCTGGGCTCAACGGTTGTCGGAGGTGTGGCGCATGCACGACCCCGGTGAGCGGTCGGCGTCGTTGGCGTTGGGCCAGGGTGGGCCGGCGCCGGTGCGCCGCGCCGTGGGCTGGTACCGCGACCACGACCGCCTTCACTGTGGGGATCAGGTCACCATGGCCGCCGACGCCCTCGAAGCCCACCAGGGCGACGTCACCGCCGGCCGGGACGCCTTGCTGATCGCCGACACCACCGAGACCACCGACGCCCTCAACCGGCGCATCCACGACCAGATCACCGAACAGCGGACCCGTACGG
>NZ_JBVAXF010000017.1:0-22707 GCF_055419205.1 Mycobacterium sp. IDUB_39 | reverse complement strand
CCTGGCCTCGGGTCGCATCGCCTATCACCTCGGCGCACACGGTCCTGCCTACACGGTGGACTCGGCGTGCTCGTCAGGCCTGCTCACCGTGCACATGGCTTGCCGCAGCCTGCACGAGCGGGAGAGCGACCTGGCGCTGGCCGGCGGCGCGTCCGTGATGCTCGAACCCCGCAGGATGTCCTCGGGGTCGGCTCAGGGCATGTTGTCGCCCACCGGGCGGTGCCACGCCTTCGACGTGAACGCCGACGGCTTCGTCGGCGGCGAGGCCGTCGCGATGATCCTGCTCAAGCGTCTCGACGACGCTCTGGCCGACGGTGACCGAGTTCTGGCCGTCATCCGCGGCACGGCGGCCAACCAGGACGGTCACACCGTGAACATCGCGGTGCCGTCACGCACCGCTCAGGTCAAGGCGTACCGGGCGGCGTTGGCGGCAGGCGATGTCGATCCCACCACGATCGGCATGGTGGAGGCCCACGGCACCGGAACCCCGGTCGGCGATCCGATCGAGTACGCCGGCCTGGCCGAGGTGTACGGCACGACGGGTCCGTGTGCCCTCGGCTCCGCCAAGACGAACTTCGGGCACGGCCAGTCGGCGTCGGGCGCGATCGGCCTGATGAAGGCCGTCCTGGCGCTGCACCACGGCGAGGTGCCGCAGAACCTGCACTTCACCGAGATGCCCGACGAGATGGCGAGCATCGAGACCAACCTGTTCGTGCCGACGGAGAACACGCCGTGGCCGACCAACGGCGACCACCCGCGGCGCGCTGCCGTGTCGTCGTACGGGCTGTCAGGCACCAATGTGCACGCCGTCCTCGAGCAGGCGCCGGCCGGTCAGTCGACCCGCACCGTCGAGCAGGCCGACATCTCGCCGGCCGCCACGTCCGGACCGACCCTGTTCCCGATCTCTGCGACCTCCGTCGAGGAGCTGCGTCGCAGTGCGGGCAGACTCGCCGACTGGGTCGAGAGTCGCGTCGAGGTCGAGGACCCCGCCACGGAACTGTCCGATCTGGCGTACACGCTGGCGCGCCGGCGTGCGCACCGCCCGGTGCGGACCGTGGTCCTCGCCAGTGATCGCCAAGAACTCGTCACCGCGCTGCGGGAGGTCGCCGACGGCGAGGGCCCCATCGAGGCGGCTGTCGACGCAGGTTCGCGCGGCCCCGTGTGGGTGTTCTCCGGCCAGGGCTCGCAGTGGGCCGGGATGGGCGCGGGTCTTCTCGCGACCGAACCGGTCTTCGCTCAGAAGATCGCCGAGATCGAACCGCTGATCAACGCCGAGTCCGGATTCTCGGTCACCGACGCGATGTCGTCACAGCAGGTGGTCACCGGTATCGACCGGGTGCAACCCACTGTGTTCGCCGTTCAGGTCGCGCTCGCCGCGGCCATGGCGTCCTACGGCGTGGCACCCGGAGCGGTTATCGGCCACTCGATGGGCGAGGCCGCGGCCGCAGTGGTCGCGGGTGCGCTGTCGCTCGCCGACGGCGTGAAGGTGATCTGCCGACGGTCGAAGCTGATGGCCACGGTCTCCGGCTCGGGAGCGATGGCATCGGTGGAGCTGCCCGCACAGCAGGTTCTGTCCGAGCTGGCTGCCCGCGGTGTCTCCGATGTCGTGCTGTCGGTCGTCGCGTCGCCGCAGTCTGCGGTGGTCGGCGGGGCCAAGGAGTCGATCCGGGCGCTCGTCGCCGAGTGGGATGCGCGCGGTGTGATGGCACGCGAGGTTGCCGTTGACGTCGCGTCGCACTCGCCGCAGGTCGACCCGATCCTCGATGAGCTGACCGAGGCACTCGAGGACATCGAGCCCATGGAGCCCACGGTTCCGTACTACTCGGCGACCCTGTACGACCCCCGGGAGCCGGCTGACTTCGACGCCTACTACTGGGTGGACAACCTTCGCCACGCGGTCCGCTTCGCCGCCGCCGTGCAGGCCGCGCTTGAAGACGGGTTCCACGTGTTCGGCGAGCTGTCACCGCACCCGCTGCTCACCCATGCGGTCGACCAGAACGGCCGCAGCCTCGACGTGCGGATGGCGGCTCTGGCGAGCATCCGGCGCGAGCAGGACCTGCCGCATGGGCTGCGCGAGTTCGTCGCCGACATTCACGATGCCGGCGCGGCGATCGACTACTCGGCGCTCTGGCCCGACGGTCAGCTTCTCGACGCCCCGCTGCCGACGTGGACGCACACACATTTGATGCTGACCCGCGACGAGCAGAGCCACAATTCGGCGTCAGTCGCCGTGCATCCCCTGCTGGGTGCACACGTCCGCCTGCCCGAGACTCCCGAGCGTCACGTCTGGCAGTCCGATGTCGGCACCGTGGCGCAGCCGTGGCTCGACGATCACCGCGTGCACGACGTGGCAGCGCTGCCGGGTGCGGCGTACTGCGAGATGGCGCTTGCCGCCGCCCGGGAGGTCCTCGGCGACACGGCAGTCGTCCGCGACGTCACGTTCGACCAGATGCTCCTCCTGGAGGAGCAGACGGAGCTTTCCGCCGTGGCGTCGGTGACGCCCGCCGGTGTCGTCGACTTCGTGGTGAAGACGCACGTGGACGGCGAGGAGGTGCGTCGCGCCTCTGCGGTGCTGGATTCGGCGAACGACGACGACGAGAAGCCCGCCTACGACGTGGCCGGCCTGATGGCCGAGCACCCAGAACCCCTCGACGGGCCGGAGTTGCGGAACTTCTACGCCGCACGCGGTATCGGATACGGACCGGCGTTCGGCGGGCTGACGGCGGCACACAGCGGTGCTGGACGTTCGGTCCTGGCCGAGGTGGCGCTGCCCGGTTCGATCCGGTCCCAGCAGGGCGCGTTCAACGCACATCCCGCGCTCCTGGATGCCTGCTTCCAGGCCGTCGGTGCGCACCCGGACCTGTACTCGGACACCAGCGGGGCACTGATGCTGCCGCTCGGCGTCCGGGAACTGCGCGCCTACGCGACCACACGCAACGCTCACTTCTGCTACGTGCGACTGACCAGCGTGCAGCCCACGGCGGTCGAGGCCGATATCGACGTCCTCGACGACCAGGGTGCGGTCCTGCTGTCCGTGGTGGGCCTGCGACTCGGCACCGGTGTGTCCGAGGAGGGCCAACGCGATCGGCGACTCAACGACAGGCTGCTGACAATCGACTGGCGCCGGCAGGACTCGCCAGTGGCAGACGGTGCCCATGCCGGCAACTGGCTGCTGATCGGCACCGGCGACGCGGCCGACATGCTCGGTGCGAACCTGGCCGACGTGCTCAAGGCCCACGAGGCCGACGTGACCACGATGACGTGGCCGCTACACGCCGATCACGCCGCCAGCGCAGAACAGCTCCGAGAACTGCTGGAGGCGCGCCATCACGCCGGCGTCGTCATCGTGCAGGACCCGGGCAGTGCGGGCGGGGATCCCGTCGGGCAGGGCGCCGACCACGTGCGGCACCTCGTGCGCATCGCCAGCGTGCTACCCGATGTGCCCGGTCAGCCGCCACGGCTGTACGTCCTCACCAGGGGCGCTCAGACAGTGCTCTCGGGTGAGGTGCCCAACCTCGCTCAGGGCGGTCTGCGCGGCCTCGTCCGGGTCATCGGCATGGAGCAGCCCTCGATGCGGCCCACCCAGATCGACGTGGACGACGCCACGGATGTCGAGTTGGTGGGCACCGAACTGCTGTCGGGCTCTGACGAGGACGAGACGGCGTGGCGGGAGGGCCAGTACTACACGGCTCGCCTCAACGTCACCCCGCTGCAAGCCGAGGAGCGCCACACCACGGTGGTGTACCCGGAGCGCGACGGTATGCGTCTGGCCATCCGCAACCCTGGTGATCTGCAGTCGGCAGAGCTGGTGTCCTACGAGCGGATCCCACCGGGCCCGGGTCAGATCGAGGTGGCGGTCTCGGCCTCCAACCTCAATTTCGCGGACGTGCTGGTCGCCTACGGGCGATACCCGAGCTTCGAGGGTCGTATGCCGCAGCTCGGCGCGGACTTCGCCGGTGTGGTCACCGCGGTCGGCGCCGGCGTCACGGATCACCAGATCGGTGACCGCGTTGCGGGAATCTCGGCGACCGGTGCGTGGTGCACCTTCGTCACCTGTGATGCGAACCTCGCCGTCCGCATCCCCGGCGACCTGGCGGATGCCACCGCCGCGGCCGTGCCCAGTGCGCACGCCACCGCGTGGTACTCGCTGCACAACCTGGCCCGGATCGGCACCGGCGACAAGGTGCTGATCCACTCCGCCACCGGCGGCGTCGGTCAGGCCGCAATCGCGATCGCCAAGGCGGCCGGAGCTGAGATCTATGCCACCGCTGGAAGCCCGGAGCGTCGGAAGCTGCTGCAGGACTGGGGCATCAAGCACGTCTACGACTCGCGGACGGTCGAGTTCGCCGAGCAGATCCGGCGCGACACCGACGGTTACGGCGTCGACGTCGTGCTCAACTCACTGCCCGGCGCGGCGCAGCAGGCAGGTCTGGAACTGCTGACCTTCGGCGGACGCTTCGTCGAGATCGGCAAGCGAGACATCTACGGCGACACCAAGATGGGACTCTTTCCGTTCCGTCGGAACCTGTCCTTCTACGCCGTGGACCTCGCGCTGCTGACCCTGGTGGCGCCGGACACCCTGCGAGGCCTCCTCGAGGTCATCTACCAGCAGATCGCCGACGGCGTGCTGCCGCCGCCGCAGACCACGCACTACCCGCTGGCCAACGGCGCCAACGCGATCCGGTCGATGGGCGCTGCCGAGCACACCGGCAAGTTGGTGCTCGAGGTTCCGCGCGCCGGACAGTACTCGGCGGTCGTGCCCGCCGAGCGGGCACCGGCATTCCGCGCCGATGGCGCCTACGTCGTCACCGGTGGACTCGGTGGACTCGGGTTGTTCCTGGCCGAGAAGATGGCCGCGGCGGGATGCGGACGCATCGTGCTGAACGGTCGCTCCCGGCCGAGCCCCGAGACGCAGCGAGTCATTGACCGAATCCGGCGGACCGGTACCGAGGTCGAGGTCGAACTCGGCGACGTCTCGTCATCGGGCACTGCAGCGCGACTCGTCGCGACGGCAACCGCCACCGGCAAGGCTCTGCGAGGTGTGCTGCACGCCGCCGCCGTCATCGACGACGCGACGCTGGGCAATATCACCGACGACCTGCTGGAACGGGACTGGGCGCCGAAGGCGTTGGGCGCCTGGCACCTGCACGAGGCGACCGCTGGAGCATCGCTGGACTGGTTCTGCGCGTTCTCCTCGGCTGCGGCGATGGTCGGCTCGCCGGGACAGGGCGCGTACGCGGCGGCCAACAGCTGGCTGGACGCGTTCGCCCGGTGGCGTCGTGCGCAGGGCCTGCCTGCACAGTCCGTCGCGTGGGGCGCGTGGGCGAAGATCGGTGCGGGCCAGGCCATGGCGGACAACGACGGTATGGCCATCGACCCCGACGACGGCGCGTACGCATTCGACACGTTGATGCGGCACACCCGGGTCTACAGCGGTTACGCCCCAGTGGCCGGAGCCGCGTGGCTCACGGCGTTCGCCCAGACCAGTCCATTTGCCGAGGCGTTCGCCTCGATGGGTCAGGACAGGTCCGGGGCCAGCGAGTTCCTCGAGGAGCTCCGTCTGATGCCCCGCGAGGATTGGCCGGCACGGGTGCGCCGACTGATCACCGAGGAGATGAGCTTGATCCTGCGGCGATCGGTCGACGCTGACAAACCGCTGTCGGAGTACGGCCTCGACTCACTCGGAACGCTGGAGTTGCGCACCCGCCTGGAGTCCGAGACCGGTGTTCGCATCGGCTCGACCGATGTGACCACGGTGCGTGCCCTGGCCGAACGCCTCAGCGAGACGATCGCCGAGAACCTGAACCTCGACGCCGTTCCGGCGGCGTCCTCATGACCGACCGATCAGCGCCGATGACGTCGCTCACTGAAGCGCAGCGAGCGGGAGAGAGATAGATGGTTGCGATCAAGGCGATCCACGACTGGATTGGAACCTCTGGTGACGTGGTGTCATGGCATCCGTCGCCTTCCAGTGCAGCCAAGGTGGCGAAGGCTCCCGTCAGCAATGTGCCGGTCAGCTACCAGCAGGCTCAGCACCTTCGGGGATACCGGAGCCACCTTGCGGGTGGGACGGACATGGCCCGGCTCAACATTCCGGCGTGGGATCTGCCGGGGCAGTGCGACATTCGCGCGATGACCCACGTCATCAATGCGTATGTCCGTCGCCACGACACCTACCACAGCTGGTTCGAGTTGACCGACGCCGATGACGTCGTGCGGCACACCGTGACCAACCCGAAGGACATCGCCTTCGTTGCCACCAAGCACGGTGAGATGTCGGCGACGCAGTGGCGAGAGCACGTCCTGGACACGAAGGATCCGCTGCAGTGGGATTGCTTCTCGTTCGGGATCATTCAGCGCTCAGACCACTTCACGTTCTACATCAGCGTCGACCACGTGCACACCGATGCCATGTTCATGGGCATTGTGCTGCTCGAGATCCACATGATGTACGCGGCATTGGCAGGTGGCGCCGCGCCGATCCCGTTGCCCGCTGCGGGTAGTTACGAGGACTACTGCGTGCGCCAGTACGAGCAGTTGTCCGCATTGACCCTGGACTCTCCCGAGGTGCGCGAGTGGATTGCGTTCGCGGAACGCAATGACGGCACGCTGCCGCATTTCCCGCTGCCACTGGGCGATCCGCCGTGGTCGGTCTCGGGGGATCTGATCACCGTGCGGCTGATGGACAAGCACCAGTCGGAGCGGTTCGAGGCGGCGTGCACCGCTGCTGGGGCGCGATTCCTCGGAGGCGTCTTCGCCGCCGCGGCGATGGCTCAGCAGGAACTGACCGGGAGCACCGACTACCACGTCATCACGCCGACCACGGGCCGGCAGACGCCGGCGGAGTTCCAGACGACTGGCTGGTTCACCGGTGTGGTGCCGGTCAGCGTGGACGTTGACCCGTCGTCGTTCGGTGCGACCGCACGGCGGGCTCAGGAGTCCTTCGACAACCGGCTGCATGTCGCGTCCGTCCCGTTCGACCGCGTCCTCGAGGTGGCAGACGGCGCCATGGGCCTGCGGAAGCCGGACCCGGGTGTGCCGATGGTGTCCTTTCTCGACGCCGGTCTACCGCCGCTGTCGGCGAGCATCATCGCCGAGTGGGAACGGATGAACGGCAAGGTCTACAGCGATGCGCGATCGGCCTACCAAATCGGGCTGTGGGTCAATCGCGGTGAGCGGGAGACCTCGATCACCGTGGCGTTCCCGAACAATCCGATCGCGCGTGAGTCGATCGAGCGCTACCTCGCCGCGATGACTGCGGTGTACCTGCGGGTCGCCGACGGCGTCACCGCGGGGAACTCGCGCGGTCATGTCGGGCACGGAGAGACTGTGCGCCACAACGGTGTCCGTGATCGCGACCGGGAGTCGCTGTTGCCGCTGGCCAAGGGCTGATCCATGGTGTCGATCCAGACGCCGCCCGCGACCGACCGCCCACTCGACTTCGTCGACCAGGCGCTGTTCCTCGGGCTGCGGGCGACGGGCCAGGCCGCGGCCATGCAGATGGTGTGGATCTACGACCACCCCGTCGACATGGACGGATTGCGGCGCTTCCACGACAACTTCGGGTACGGGTTGGCCGGCAGGCTGATCGAACCATCGGTGCTGCCCTTCGGTCGGCACAGGTGGGTCTCCGCACCGGGTCCTGCGGCACCGCTGCTGGTCGAGTCGGAGCCCCGCCCCCGCGCCGAGATCAGCGACTGGCTCGATGAACACGTGCAGCTCCCCATCGACCCCGAGTTCGGCCCCGGCTGGCATATGGGCGTGCTGCCGCTGACCGACGGGTCGACCGTGATCAGTCTCGTCGGCTCACACTGCCTGGGTGACGGGGGAGCCGCCCTGCTCACCGTGTTCGAAGCCGTCGGTGGACATCGCCGGGATCTCGGTTATCGAGCGCCCCGGTCGCGCACGCGGCGCCAGGCATTGCTGGCCGACGCTCGTCAGACCATGAGCGACCTGCCCGAACTGGGCCGCACGCTCGTCGCGGCCGTGAAGTTCCTGGGTCGCAAGCGTCGGGAGAGGCCCGCCGCGGCCAAACGTGGACCGATTCGGCTGGAGGGTGTCGACCTGGACGCCACGGTGGTGGCACCCGCCGTGTCGGCTTTCGTCGACATCGAGGAGTGGGATGCGCGGGCGGCCGCCCTTGGGGGGAACAGTCATTCGCTGCTCGCCGGGCTTGCTGGCCGGCTCGCGGTTTGCCAGGGCCGTGAACTCGCCGCCGACGGAACGGCGGGCCTTATCGTGCCGATCAACGACCGCACGCTGGAGGACGACCGCGCCAATGCCGTCACCCTGGCCTACGTCAGGGTCGATCCGACGGACGTGACAAAGGACCTGTCGGGCACCCGGACGGCGATCCGCGACGCGCTGAAGGTGATGAGGGAGCAGCCCGACGAGACGTTCGAGCTGCTACCGCTGACGCCATTCATTCCGAAGGTTGCGGTACGGCAGACCGCGGACCTGGCGTTCGGATTCACCGCACAGCCGGTGTCGTGCTCGAATGTCGGAGATCTCCCAATTGAGGTCGCATGCCCTGACGGGACTCAGGCCGCGCACGTCATGTTGCGGGGTGTGGATCGTCAAATCACGCGCAGGGTGCTCGAGGAGCGCAACGGTCTGCTGACCGTCGTGGGGGGTCGCGTCGGCGGCCAGGTCACCATCACCGTCGTCGGCTATCAACCCGGTGGCGAGAACACAAAGGTTGGCCTGCGCGAGCGTCTCGCTGCGACATTGGCGGAGTTCGAGCTGACCGGCGCGATTGTATGAGGGCTGAGCAGTCCAGGGGCAGCTCTGCTCCTCAGGTCCGCGGTGACGTCCTCGCTTACATCGACCAGGCGACGTACTTGACATGGCACGCCACGGGGCGTTCGCAGGTGATGCAGTTTGTCTGGGTCTACGAGCGTCCGGTCGACATGGAGGCTTTGCGGCGTTTTCACGGCAATATCGGCCATGCGTTTGCCGGACGGTTGATCGAACGGTCGGTGCTGCCGTTCGGACGACACCGATGGGTCGCCGCCACCGGTCCCGCGGCGCCGCTGGACGTCGCTGGTGTCCGACCGCCGAGCGAACTCAGCGATTGGATCGAAGAACGCTCACAGGTCCGCGTCGACCCGGTGCAGGGACCAGGCTGGCATCTCGGGGTGCTGCCGATGAGCGATGGTACGAACGCCGTCACCCTGGTGTTCTCGCACTGCCTGCTCGACGGCGGCGCATCTCTGCGTGTTGTGGCCGAGGCCGTCACCGGCAACACCAGCGACTTCGGGTACCGGCTGCCGCAATCACGAAAGAAGTTGGCAGCACTGGCTTCTGACACACGTCAGGTGATTCGAGACCTGCCGGAGTTCGGTCGCACGGTGGTCCACGCCGTGAAGTATGCCTATCGCCGTCGCGGAGAGATCTCGTCGTCGGGTGCGTCCCGGCCGCCTGCGACCCAGGCGGTGGACGGCCAGGTGATCCTTCCGGCGGTGTCGGCGATTATCGACGTGGCGGACTGGGACGCTCGCGCCAAGAGCCTTGGCGGAAACACCTATTCACTGCTAGCCGGGATCTCGTCACTGCTGGGAACGCGGCTGGGGCGGGTCAGTCCCGACGACGGCTCGGTGACCCTGCTGATCGCGATCAGCGATCGTGACGGGCTCGAGGATCGGCGTGGGAACGCGATGAAGATCGCGACGGCGATCGTCGACCCGGCATCGGTGACGACCGATCTGACGGCGACGCGGTCGGCGGTCAGGACGGCTCTCGGCGAGGTCCGCGACGGGCCCGACGACACGCACGCCCTGCTGCCGGTGACACCGTACGTCCCGAGGCGCGCGGTCGGGCGCACAGCCGATCTGGTCTTCGGTGACCTGCCGGTTTCCTGTTCCAACGTCGGCGTGGTGGCTGCGGAGATCGCGCGCCCCGACGGGACTGATGCGGACTATGTTCTGTTCCGCCCCCCGGATCAGAACGTGTGGCGCAATGCACTCGAGCGGGTCGGGGGACAACTGGTGGTAGTGGCCGGAGAGGTCGTGGGGACGGTGTCGATCGGTGTCGTTGGCTACGAGGTCGGCGCTGCGAACACTCGCGAGTGGTTGGCCGATCAGCTGTTGGCAACGCTGGACGACTTCGACCTCAAGGCAACCATCATCTAGTCGACCCAGTCGAGCTAGGCGGTCGAGGCCACCCGGCCTCGGCGGGCCGCCGCCTCGAGCAGGTCGGCTGCCGCCGCGGCGCTCTGCTCAGGTGGAGTCATCCGTGCTGCGGCCTCGCGTGCGCGCTTCTGGTACTCCGGGGTCAGTGCGGTCCGCAGCGCCTTCGTCAGTGAGCGTTTGGATGTGCGCGAGAAGCGCTGGGCCACACCGACCTTGAGACGGTTGATCCGCGAGGCCCAGACCGGCTGGTCGGCTCCGACCCACAGCACCACCGTCGGAACACCGGATCGCACACTGGCGGCGACCGTGCCGGCACCGCCGTGGTGGACCACCGCTCGGCAGGCCGGAAAGACTGTGGAGTGGTTGACCGGGCCGACCAGTTTGACGCGGTCGTTTGCTGGCAGCTCATCGACGTCCCACACCCCGGTGCTGATCAGGGCCCGCTCGCCGAGGTCGGCGCACACCGAGGTGATCATCGCGATGGCGTCTGTGGGGGAGTCGACCGGCATGCTGCCGAAGCCGAAATAGATGGGTGGCGTGCCAGCTGCGATCCAGGCCGCCAACTCGTCGTCCGCCGCGGTGGGCAATTGCAGGGATAGCGACCCGACGAGCGGGCGGGTGCCGTGCCACTCCTCGGTCAGGCCGGGATAGAACACTTTGTCGTAGGCCTGGATCTCGAGCGCCCCGCCCTCGACGATGCGCCGGATCGCGCGAACCTTGGCCTGCGGCAGGCCGAGCACGCGTCGCTGGTCATCCTCCGCCTTGCGCATAACCTTCCAGTGCGCCCACTCGACCAGTGACCAACCGGTGTGCAGCACCGGTGTGGGCAGTGCAACGGGCAACATCTCGCTGTTTACACGGCAGGGGAAGTAGTGCAGCGCCGCAAGCGGAATGTGTTGCGCCTCTGCGACGTTGGCCGCGACCTCCTGATAGGTCGTTCCCGTCAGGATCAGGTCGGCGTCGGTGGCCAGGCTCGTCAGAGTCTCACTCATCTCGGCCCAGCCCTGGGTGACGTACTCGCGGCTACGGCGCACCACTGTCATCGGATTCTGGAGCTTCCACCAGTCCCGAAAGATGTCTGCGTCCAACTGTTTCTGGGAGTCAACGCCGTACTCCACGGCTGGTCCGAGACCAGCCGACGCGACGAAGTCGAGCAGATTGGGTGGCACCGCCATGCGCACCCGGTGTCCTCGGCGCAACAGTTCCCGCGCGACTGCTGCGCAGGGCTCGACATCGCCCCTGGTGCCGTGGACGGCGACCGCGAACGTCAGCGGCGAATCTCCCGTGGAGGGTGCGTCGATCGCGGTCGAATTAGCCGATTGGTATGAAATGTCATTGTTTTCAGACGAACTCTCGGCTTTTGGCGCAGGCACACACGATTACAGCACGTGACGCACTTTACGCGTTGCTCAGGCTGCACCCGACCGGCAAACACAGAGGCCCGGAAGGTTGCTGGCCGGTGTAACCTCACATGGTGTTCAGCCGCGCCGACGTCCGTGGCGTCTCGGTGCATGGCATTTTCGAAGCGCTGGGACGCTTCGTTGTTCGGCGTCCAATCGCGATCCTCGCGTTCTGGGTGGCGTTGGCGGGCGTGCTGTTCCTCTTGATCAGCCCGCTGGCAGTGGTGGCGCAGAAGAACCCGCCCCCGCTCCTGCCCGAGGACTCACCGATGCTCGCGTCGACGGCGCTGATGAAGTCGGCGTTCAAAGAGGCTGACGGTGGCAACGTCGCCGTCGTCGTGTTGTCGAACGAGAACGGTCTGAACTCATCCGACGAGGATGTGTACCGACGTCTGGTGGAGAAGCTGGGCGAAGACACCACCAATGTGAAGTCCACTCAGAACTTCGTGACCATCCCCGAACTTCGCAAGGCGATGACCAGCGAGGACGGCAAGGCCTGGACGCTTCCGATCAGCCTGGCCGGAAGCATGGGCACTGGGACGGGCCAGAGGGCATACCGCAGCGCGATCAAGGTGGTCGAAGAGGCCACGGCAGGCGCAACGCTGGACGTCAACGTGGTGGGTGGGGCCGCGACGTTCGAGGATCTCAACAAGATCGGTGCCCGTGACCAGCTGATCATCGAGGTCTCCACGGTCGTCACCATCCTGACGATCCTGATCATCGTCTACCGCAACCTCGTGGCGATGTTGATGCCGTTGATCACCATCGGTATCTCGATGGCCGTCGCGCAGCAGGTCGTCGCCGGTATGGGCGAACTCGGGCTACCACTGGGTCCGCAGACCATGATTCTGATGACCGGCATGATGATGGGTGCCGGGGTCGACTACGCGGTGTTCCTGTTTAGTCGATATCAGGAGTGTCTGCGCAACGGCATGAGCTCCGACGACGCCGTGGTCACCTCGATCGCGACGATCGGCGAGGTGATCACGGGGTCCGCAGCGACCGTCGCGGTGACGTTCATGGGGCTGTCCTTCGCCTCGCTCGGCGTGTTCCTCACCGTGGGCCCCTCGTTGGCCGCGACCATCGCCATCGCGGTGCTGGGTGCGCTGACCATCCTGCCCTCGCTGATGGTGCTCGCCGGGCGACGTGGATGGGTCAAGGTCCGCAAGGACCTCACCGGGCGATTCTGGCGGAGATCCGCGGTGCACATCGTGCGCCGACCGAAGATCCATCTCGCCGGGAGCCTGGCAGTGCTGCTGGCGTTGGCGGGGTGTGCTGCGTTTGTGAAGTACAACTACGACGACCGCCAGAACCTGCCGGCAGATGCCGAGAGCAACCAGGGCTACGACGCGCTCACCAAGCATTTCCCAGTCAGTTCCACGATGCAGCAGTTCATCATGGTGCACGCGCCTGACGTAGACCTACGGTCTCCGAAATCGCTGGCCGATCTGGAGCAGATGGCGCAGCGCATCAGCCAGGTGCCCGGAATCGACCTCGTGCGTGGCATCACCAGGCCGACCGGCGAGATGCTGCAGGAGGCGAAGTCGACCTACCAGGCCGGCGAGGTGGGAACGAAGCTGGGCGACGCGTCTGGCCTGATCGAGAGCAACAACAGCAATCTCGACGCGTTGACCAACGGCGCACATCAGATGGCCGACGTGCACAACCAGATCCGGACGCAGGTGATTGGCTCGATGGGGTCGATCCGCGAAGTGGTCAGCGGATTGATCGCGATCAAGGACGCCATGGGCGACGACGTCACCTTCGACCAACTCGAACAGGAAGCCGGCATCGTCGCCAACATGCACACCGTCGGTGACTCGCTCGGCGGCAGCCTCGAGCAAGTGACAGAGGCCTATCGCTCATCGAAGTCGATGCTCGTGGTGCTGAACAACAGCGTGGCGTGCAACATCGATCCCGCGTGCGTGGCGTCACGCGCAGAGCTGCAGCGCAGGGTCGAGGGCTACAACGAGGCGGACATCGCCTACCTGGAGGCGCTCAGCCGCGGCCTCAAGGAGACCAAGGGCACCGACCGCGTCGACAACGTGATCCGCAAGGTCGGGTTGAACGTCGAGCGGGCGCTCGCTGGACTGCAGGCGCTGGGCATCGAGAACGAGGCCGATCTCGACCGCAAACTCGGGGAACTGCGCTCGAACGTGGACAAGCTCGCCGATTCGAGCAAGCAACTCGCCGACGGCGTGCAGTTGCTCGTGGATCAAACCCGGAACATCGGTGGCGGCCTCGATCAGGCGTCCAGCTTCCTGTTGGCGATGAAGCGCGACGCCTCCGACCCGGCCATGTCCGGCTTCTACATTCCGCCGCAGATCCTCGACCAGAAGGAGTTCAAGAAGGCCGCCCAGCTGTTCGTCTCCGAGGACGGCCACACAGTCAGGTATCTGGTCCAGACGGCGCTGAACCCGTTCGGCGTGGAGGCGATGGACCAGGTCGATGACATCATCGAGGCCGCGGAGAGCGCGCGGCCGAATACCAGCCTGGCAAATGCGCAGATCAGCATGGTCGGGTTCTCGGCGTTCAACAACGACATCCGCAACCACTACAACGCAGACCTGATCTACATCATCGTCATGACGCTTGTCGTGGTGTTCCTGATTCTCGCGCTAATCCTGCGCGCCGTCGTCGCCCCGATCTATCTGATGCTCTCTGTGGTGCTGTCCTTTGTCTCTGCAATGGGTCTTGGAGTTCTGTTCTTCCAGGTCCTACTGGGTCAGGATATTTACTGGAGTGTGGCGGGAATGGCTTTTCTCGTCCTGGTCGCCGTAGGGGCCGATTACAATCTTTTGCTGATTTCGCGAATTCGTGACGAGGCGAAACTTGGTGTGCCCTCGGCGGTGATCAAGACGGTGGGCGCCACAGGTGGCGTGATCACATCGGCGGGTCTGATCTTCGCGGCCTCGATGCTGGCGTTGACGGTCAGCAGCCTGGCCACAGTGGTTCAGATGGGCTTCGTCATCGGTGTGGGCCTGCTGCTGGACACCTTCATCGTGCGCACCATCACGGTGCCCGCGATGGCTGTGCTCGCCGGTGACAAGAACTGGTGGCCGTCGAAGACGCCGAGACAGCTGCTCGAGGCCGTCCGGCGCAGTGCGGCCGAACAGAAGGCTGCTGAGGCGGCCGAGGCGGAGTGGTTCGATGACCACGGCGACGAGGACACCGGCCCCATCCTGCGACGTCGTGACTCTGACGACACCGACGACTTCGACGAAGACCCCGACGACGACAACGGGTACGCGAGGGCGGTGCGTACGGCCAGCACGGTGACGCTGGTATGGGGCGATAAAGACGACTAGCGATCGCCGGACCGATCCGGCGGCTTGGCCGGCCCGGGTGTGTCGGCGGATCAGTACGCCAGTCTCCACGAGCCTGGCTTCGCCGTAACTGCTTCCGTGGGTGAGAAACCATGAGCGATCACGTGGCTGCCGAGCACATTCTCCACGGTACTGAGTCAATTCAATTGCGGTGCCCGTGGAGCACGTCTTCCAGGCATTATTTGCTAGAAGGCAATGGCGCATAGCGTCCTAGAATTCGAGGAACTGTCCTCCTGAACTGGACTGCAACTCGTTGGCCTTTTCGCTATGGTTTCCCGGTGTCCGCAGACGATATTCGGCCACCACCACGGTCGTTCCCGCATTCGCTACGTGTCGGTTCGACCCGGTCTGCTAACTCGGAGAGCGGTCGCTGGTGTCTCATCAACCGATATGCGGTATGGAGGCCGGGCACGTGACACTAAACACCGGCGTGTATCCGACATCGGTTTTCGGGCGGTGCAGGGCTTCGGCCGAATTCGCGATGCTGTGGCCGCGGCTTGTGCTAACGAATCACCGGTCGAAGGCGCCAATCGTCGGCGTCGGCGACGCCAACGTGTCATTGACAACTTATGGCAAGCGGATCGCCACAGTGTGGAAAACCATCGAGACGATCGGAAACGGTACGGTTCGGCCGCGTCGCCTGATCCTGT
Source organism: Mycobacterium sp. IDUB_39 (assembly GCF_055419205.1). NCBI lineage: Bacteria > Bacillati > Actinomycetota > Actinomycetes > Mycobacteriales > Mycobacteriaceae > Mycobacterium > Mycobacterium sp. IDUB_39. The sequence continues at coordinate 7,201 of NZ_JBVAXF010000017.1, read as the reverse complement.
GGCTCGACGACACCGACACGGTGGCGAATCCGCCTGCAACGCTGAGACGCTTACAGTCGCGAGGGTTGGAGATCCGGCTCTGCCACGACTACGGACCTCACAAGAAGTACTTTCCGTACGTCCAGGAGATTCTCCAACGTGAACCCGACAGCACGCTGGTAACGGTCGACGACGACGCCTACTACCCGCCGACATGGCTTGAGGAATTGCTTGCGGCGCACCGACCGAATGAGGTCACCGCGTTTCGTGCCCGAATCCGGGGCGAAGGACCGTACGGCACGTGGCCGGTCTGCTCCACCACTGAGCCATCCCCGCGAGTATTCGCTACTGGCGTCTCTGGGGTTGCCTATCCACCACAACTGCTCCGTACGCTCAAAGACCGCGGCGAAGAGTTCACGAGAGTGTGCCCGCGGGCCGATGACTTCTGGTTGCACTATGCAGCTGTGGCGACAGACGTGCCAATACGGCAGGTTCGTGATACTCCCGCTCTTTGGTGGGAAATGCCGGTCGCAGCCAGTCGCGGACTCTGGGATCGGAAGGGGACAGCCAACGATGCCGTCGCAGACAAGGCCCGGAATGCCTGGCTTGGTAAGAGTGCGCAGGTTCAGTTCCCCAGTCCGCCAGTCAACGCTGAGGAGAGGTCGTCGCAGTCAGTGTCGCCCTGATCTGCCGCGGTTGCCGCTCAATACGGCGAACATTTGATTGTGCGTAGTTCGACACACTCATTTCCACTTCACTATGACTAACTGGCATTTTCGATCACAGCTGAGTGCGTGAAAGTGTTCAAAGGCGTTGTGGTACCTGGTGGTTGAAGCGGTACACGAGTTCTGTTGAAAACCAAAGCTTCTCACTCCGCAGTATCGGAGCGTGAGGTAATGTTCGAGCCAAAGCCCACTTCGCCCAAATATTGTGGTGGAGCAATCTGCGGCCTATTACTTCTAATGAGAAACGAGGATGGCGAGTGGCCGAGCGTGAATTGGCTGGTCGGCGGTCTGGATTGAGGAATCTCCTTCTTAGACTGAAGACTTCGCTGGGCAGTGGGCCTAAGTTTGACAATTCGGCCGACTACTGGGAGAACCGGTACAGGTCGGGTGGGAATTCTGGTGCAGGCTCTTACAACCGGCTGGCCGCCTTCAAGGCGGAAGTGCTGAACGATTTTGTAGCGTCCAACAGCATCAGCAACGTCATCGAGTTCGGGGTAGGTGACGGTGCCCAACTGCGGCTCGCGAATTATCCAAGCTACATCGGTGTGGACGTGTCTGAGACCGTTGTCAAAGCAACCCGAGCTAGATTCTCCGCCGATCGATCCGTAGAGATTCTGCATACCTCGGAGGTGCCGGCTGACTATCGGGCCGACCTGGCTTTGTCGCTGGATGTGATCTACCACCTGGTGGAAGATGAAACTTTTGATGGCTACATGCGGCAGTTGTTTGCCGCCGCTAGGAACCATGTCATTGTCTATGCGAGCGATTTCGATTCCGATTGGCCAAACCCGCACGTCCGGCACCGGAAGTTCACGCGTTGGGTGGAATCCAACCAGGCGGATTTCACCCTGACGAAGACGATCGAGAACCGCTATCCGTATTCGGGGAAGGATCCGGATAACACCAGTTTTGCCAACTTCTACATCTTTTCGAAGGTGGGGACCTAGCTCAGCAGGTCAGGAACCCTTCCGATAGGCCGGATCGATTGCGTGGCTATCGTGCCGTGGCTGTATCCGTTGGATAGGGTTCGCCGGTGGGAGGGGATCACGTCAGCCGTGCGTCGACCCGGCGACATCGATGCGTTGCGATGCGGTGTGATGTACTTAGCGACGACGAATCAGCGCCTCCAGCAAACTCGCCACCGGTGGCGTGGGGTCGCCACACAGCAGACACCAGGGAAGGGGAGAGGGCATTGGCGGGCAGACTTGATTCGGCCGTGAGTGACACCGTCGCCATGATCAAGGGTGAGGCCAGCGCCGATCCCGTCGCGATCGCCCGGCACCCCACGGGTAGAGCCTGGAGTTGCGCCAAATGAGAATGAGCGTGATTGGAACGGGCTACCTGGGCGCCGTTCACGCCGCCTGCATGGCACACATCGGGCACGATGTCGTCGCGTACGACACCGATGCGTCGAAGATCGCCACGCTTTCTGCCGGCACCTCGCCGTTTTACGAACCGGGGTTCGACGATCTGCTCGCCGACGTGCTCGGCACCGGTCGGCTCCGGTTCACCCAGTCCGTGCAAGAAGCGGTGTCCGGTGCATCGGTGCACTTCGTCTGTGTCGGAACTCCGCAGTTGGCCGGCTCTGATGCGGCCGATATCCAATACGTCGACAGCGCTTTTCGGTCGGTGGCCGCCAACGCGGATCGTGATGGACTGATCGTCGGGAAGTCGACAGTTCCTGTGGGTACCGCTCAGCGTCTCGTCACCGAGGTGGCAAGTGCGTCGTCACCGCATCGCCTTGAAGTCGCGTGGAATCCAGAGTTCCTCCGGGAGGGAAAGGCGATCGAGGACACTCTGCAGCCCGATCGCCTGGTGTTCGGTGTCACCTCCGAATATGCGGAGAAGACCCTGCAGGAGGTGTACGACACCATCATCGATGCTGGGACCCCGTACCTGACAGCAGACCTTCCGACCTCGGAGTTGGTGAAGGTGGCTGCCAATGCCTTTCTGGCAACCAAGATCTCGTTCATCAATGCGATGGCGGAGGTCTGCGAGATCGTCGACGCCGACGTGGCGATGCTCAGCCGGGCGCTGGGCTACGACGACCGCATCGGCAAGCGATTCCTGAACGCGGGCCTGGGCTTCGGCGGGGGATGCCTGCCAAAGGACATCCGCGCGTTCAGCGCAAGGGCGGGCGAGTTGGGCGCCTCCGATGCGCTCAGATTCCTGCACGAGGTCGACAAGATCAACCTCCGCCGGCGCGAGAAGGCTGTCGCGGTGGCGCGGGCAGTCATCGGTGGGGACTTCCTCGGTAAGAGCATCGCCGTCCTGGGCGCCGCCTTCAAACCGAACAGCGATGACGTCCGTGATTCGCCGGCATTGAATGTGGCTGCCGCAATGCATTTGAAGGGTGCCGACGTGCGCGTCCACGACCCGAAGGCAGTCGAGAACGCGAAGGCACGGTTCCCGACGCTCGGCTACTTTGACAGCGCCGCGGACGCATGCCGCAACGCGGATCTGATTGTGTTGGCCACCGAATGGGACGAGTACTGCAGCATCGACCCCGTGGCCTTCAAGTCGGTCGTCAGGGAGCCACGACTGCTCGACACACGGAACGCGATCGACCGTGAGTACTGGTCCGGCGCCGGGTGGCAGGTGTACACCCTCGGCAGGGGCGGACTCAACGTCTGATCCGCAGGGAGTCCGGGCAATTTGGCTACAGAGGAGGTTGATTCATGGCGGGGCAGACGATTGAGGTAATCATTCCGGTCCGGGACATGGCCGACCACTTACCGAAGCTGCTCCAGCCGTTGCTCGACCAGCTTGCCGATGGTGATCGGGTCACTGTCGTCAACGACGCCTCCACCGATGAGACCGAAGCCGTGGCCCGTTCTTTGGGCGCCAATGTCGTCACCGTGACCAACAGTCGAGGTCCGTACTACGCACGGCAACTCGCCGCCAGCAGATCCGCTGCCGACACCCTGTTGTTCACTGACGGCCGTTGCCGCCCCCTGCCGGGTCTGCTCGATGCACATCGCGAACTCCAGCGACAACCGGGAGTCGCGTTGTCCTGCACCAATGTCCGCACGGTGTCCGGGCCGACCCTTGCCGCGCGCATGGCGTCCAAGATGCAGCCATTCATGCTGCCCCGCGGGGGAGGGGCGATGAAGGCCACGATCGGGATGGTGCCGCCCAAACCGGACTATTACCCCACCGCCAATCTCGGTATCGACAGGACCGCGTTCGCGAAGGTGGGCGGATTCCGGGCGATGCGCGGCGGGGGCGATCTCGATATCTGCTGGCGAATCCAGGAGCAGACGGGCGGCACGATCGCCACCGATACGCGGGTGCTGATGGAGTGGGAGCCCCGAGCCTCGATGCGCGACATGGGCAGCCAGTGGAAGCGGTACGGACACAGCAACGCGTACCTGCGGTGGGCGCACCGGAACGAGAGCGAGAATGACGCCGGGCACTCGGCGCCACGACACTCACCGGTCGAGGCCTGGGCAACGCTGCGTGCCGAATTGCGGCGGCCTGCCACCGAACTGGCTGCCAACGCGCTGGTCGGGCTGGCGTTCCAATACGGTTTCATTTCGGCGTGGTTGAAGCGCTCGGAGTTCACGATGCCGGCCAACTTCGAGGTAGCTCCGGGTCTTGACTCCGTGTAAACGGACAAGGGTGTTGTGGGCTACCCGGCACCTCGACACGGCAACCGGAACACTTCGCGCCTGCCCCGGCCGCTGAAGTCACCTGACGTCGCCACATTTCACCGTCGCCGGTGTTAGGGTCCAAACCGGGTCACGTGTCCGAGCAGACGTTTTGCATGAACAGATACTTGATGGGGGCACTAGCGTTTCAGGGTAGAAGGGGCGGAACGCCGGTAACGCGACTCATCGTGTCCGGTGAGAATATCGGGAGCCCGTGCTTCAACGGTGCGGTGTTTCGGCAGTCGAGATTTGAAGCCGTCGGGGCTTGCTAGAAATCGCCCCAATGGCCTAGATAGCAACAGTATCTCGGCTCACTTCGCCGCCGCTACCACCCTCGGGGCGATCTGCGCGTCGGGGGGGCTTATGGAGAAGCCAAGGGGGGGGTGATGGCGCCTATTTCGAAGCGTGCGGTGCGCATAGTATTCGGTGTCACACTGTTGTGGATTACATTACTACAATACGTCCTTCTCGGCATTGCGCGTGAGGAGCCCTATCCGGCTCTTATCCTTCCAGGATTTCCTGCTCGCTGCCCGGGTTGCTTACTGGAAACTGGGGTACCTGCGACAAGATATCCAGAACTGAGAGTTCGATTCGCGGACGGGCGCACTCAACAAGTTTCAATAGCGAGTGTCTTGCCTCCAGGCCCGTCGGTGCGTCTCATGGCCTTCTCGGCCGCATTCAAAGACGAGAGCCTCAAGTTCAATCCGGATGTTGTTGCCTGGCTCCAATCACGAATAGCCAGCCAATTCCCGGATGAATCCGTTGCCGGTCTTGAGATCATTTGGAAATCTGCAACGTACAAGGCAGCAAATGATGCTGCGATAGAGTATGTGCCGTTGAATACAATCGATGTTGATTTCGGAAACTCGAAATGAAATTAACCGAAAAATTCGATATCTGGGTCGAACGCGGACCGTTCACTTCCGCGGACTTGGGAATATATCGCATCATTTATTCGATGGCCGCGCTGTTTACGGTGCCGGACATAAGTTGGCTGGCACAATATCCGGATTTTATGTTCAACACGCCGCCCGGGCCGCTCTGGTTGCTCTCGGGATTTCCGTCGCCCACTGTGCTGATTGCGTTGGAAGTGCTCCGTTCGATCACCTTGATCATGCTCGGTTTGGGTGTCTGGACAAGATATGTCTCCATTGCCGTCTGGGTGATGCTTTCCATCACCTACGGCTTAACATTCACCCTGGGTAAGATCGACCATACGATTTTACTGGTAGTGGTGCCCCTGGTGTTTGCTTTTTCCGGTTGGGGGAACCGCTTCTCAGTCGATTCAATGCGATTCAAGGGCGAACCTCCGCCACAGCAGCAATGGCCATTTCGTCTGTTGGCTCTGCTAGTCGGATGGGCATTTTTCGCTGCGGCGATGACAAAGCTCTTGACTGGTTGGCTATCGTTCTCGAGCCAAGCAGCACGCGGGTACTTCGTCCTCGGCTTCTTGACCGAAGACAAAACGTATTTGTTGGCGCAGTGGGTAGCTGCACATGATCTGCGCGCGGCATGGGAACTCCTCGACTGGATGACCGTTATTTTTGAATTCTCCATACTGATTGCGTTGCCGTGGTGGCGCGCTTTTCGTATGACGCTGGCTGTAGCGGCAATTTTCCACTTGGGCGTGTTACTCGCCATGAACATTGATTTCAGCAGTGCCGTCGTAGCCTATGCCGCGTTCGTATCATGGGGAGCGATCGCGCGGCGGGTGGGCGCCTTTGGAGTCAGTAAATCCATCGCAAATTTCGTAGAGATGCGCCGTGCGCTGCTGAAAGGGTCTGGCATCTATCTATTTTTGTGCCTGTTGGCATTGATCGTCGGCAGTGGATCTTGGTTTCTCATGGTCAACCCAGCAGGAAGAATCGCCACGGGATCCGTTGTCGGTAACTTGATCATTCTGCTTGGTGCAGTGGTCGGGCTGACATACCTGGTGCTGGAACTGCGATCTGCTGTTAACAAGATCGGCGCGGATCTCCCGTCACATCGGTGGTGGCTCGCCTCTCGATCGCAAGTCACCGAAGACGCACGGCGCGGCGGGTATCGGCACCCTCTTCGCACAGCAACTTTGACACCGGGAATCGGCAGCACATCGGATCAGCCAGAAAGTCCTGTGGACCCGTGACTGATCACGGACCACCTTCTGAACCACCGATGGCATGTAGTGGAACAGATTGGCACTACCCGGTCTGAGGGCTAGCCGTCGACCTTGCCGCCTTCGACCGCAGCCCGGTACCCGCGCACGGTGACCGGCACGAACATGGCTCCGATCACAACAGCCCACAACACCGTCAGCAGGATTGGCAGCCATACCTCGCCGCCGGAGGACAGCGCCCGCATGGCCGCCGCCGCCGGCGCGAGCGGCTGGTACTCGGCGAGGGGGCGCAGCAGCGCCGGAACCTTTTCGGGCGGGATGAGCGTCGCAAAGGCCAGACCGGTGACGGCTGTGTTGGTCCACATCAGGATGATCCGGCCCTGCGGGCGCAGCGCAAGGGTAATCACGATGGTCGCGAAAACGACGACGACGACGACCGGGATCAGCAGATAGACCAGCAGCTCGATCCAGCCGCCCGCGAACTGGAAACCCATTGCGTAGCCCATCGCCACGACGAGCGCCGAGGCAGCGAAGGTGCGTACCGCCTCGGCAAGCAGTGCGCCAGCCAACGGAGACGTCCGGTGAACCGGCATGATCCACAGTCGAGTGAGTAGACCGCTGTCCCTGTCGTACGGCACTGAGAGGCCGGCCCCGATGGCGCCCGCCATGGCGCCCGCCAGCAGGCACACCGGGATCAACTGATCCAATCCGCTGTTCCCGGTGACGCGGACCATCGACTTGCCGACCAGCAG
>NZ_JBVAXF010000016.1:0-23082 GCF_055419205.1 Mycobacterium sp. IDUB_39 | reverse complement strand
TCGCACGCCCGCCGAAGAACTCGAACGACTACTGTCCAACCCGACCACGTTTGTTGCGATCACCGCTTGAATCTGCCCGCCAATTCTTCGCAGTGGCGTCACGTTGGGCAGGCCCCGACCCGGTTAGCCGCTCGGTGACACCAGTTCCTGGCCGCGCATCCGCTGCGAGATGACCGTCGTGATGCCGTCGTCACGCATGGTCACGCCGTACAGCGCGTCGGCGATCTCCATCGTCGGCTTCTGGTGGGTGATGACGATGAGCTGGGAGACCTCGCGCAGCTGCTCGAACAGACTGATCAGGCGGCGCAGGTTGACGTCGTCGAGGGCGGCCTCGACCTCGTCCATGACGTAGAAGGGTGACGGCCTGGCGCGGAAGATCGCCACCAGCATCGCCACCGCGGTCAGCGACTTCTCGCCACCGGACAGCAACGACAGCCGCTTGATCTTCTTTCCAGGCGGGCGCGCCTCGACCTCGATGCCGGTCGTCAGCATGTCATCGGGATTGGTGAGCAGCAGCCGTCCCTCACCACCCGGGAACAGCGTGGCGAACACCTGGGTGAACTCGCGTTCCACGTCGGCATAGGCCTCCGCGAACACCTGCAGGATGCGGTCATCGACGTCGGCGATGACATCCAGCAGATCCTTGCGGGCCGCCTTGACGTCCTCGAGTTGGGTCGACAGGAAGTTGTAGCGCTCCTCGAGCGCCGCGAACTCCTCCAGCGCCAGCGGGTTGACGCGGCCGAGTTCGGAGAGTTCGCGTTCGGCCTTCTTGGCACGCCGCTCCTGGGTCGGCCGGTCATACGGCATCGGCGCGGGTGCGGTGACCTGCTCGCCGCGTTCGCGGGCCTGCTCGTACTCGGCCATCTCGAGTTCCGATGGCGGCAACGACACGTCCGGTCCGTACTCGGCGACGAGATCGGCCACTGCCATGCCGAACTGCTCGAGCGCCTGCTGCTCGAGCTGCTCGATGCGAAGTGCCGCTTGGGCTTTGGCGACCTCGTCGCGGTGCAGCGCATCGGTCAGCGCGGTGATACGCGCAGCGAGTTCGTTGACCTCCGTGCGCGCCCGGGTCAGCCCCTCGCCGCGCAGCCTGCGCTCCTCGGCCAGCTGATCGCGGCGGCGTGACGACACAGCGACCGCCTCGGCGAGCCTGGTCGCCACCAGCCGGCCCGACTCCTCCACGGCTGCGGCCATTTTCGCGGCCTGTTCGCGAGCCTGCTTGGCGCGCTGAGCGCGAAGCCGGGACTCCCGCTCGGCAGCCGCAGTGCGGCGCAGCGAATCAGCGCGTCCCCGAACGGCGTTCGCGCGCTCCTCGGCAGTCCGCACCGAAAGCCTGGCTTCCACCTCGGTGGCGCGGGCCGCCTCGGCGGCGGTCACCGACTCCGAACGACTGTCGGGCTGAGCCTCGAAGGTGGGCGCCTGCTGCGCGTTGTGCAGCCGCTCCTCCAACTCGACGAGCTCCTCCACGGTGCCTGCGCGGCCCGTCTCCAGCTCCTCACGCTGACGTATGAGGCGCTGCCACTCCTCGTCGGCGATGCGGGCCTCCTGCCCCAGCCGGCCGAGAGTCTCGTAGATCGACGAGATCGCCGCGTCGGACTCGGTGAGCGCTGCCAGCGCCTGCTCGGCGGCGTCCTGGCGAGCCGACTGCTCGGCCAGCGCACCGGAGAGCGCCGCCGACAGGTCGCCGACCTGACGCTCGGAGGCTTCGAGCTCGGCGCGCGCCTTGTCGATCTCGGACGCGATCTCCAGGGTGCTGACCTTGCGGTCCGATCCGCCGTTGACCCAGCCCGCACCCACCAGGTCGCCGTCGGCGGTGACGGCGCGCAGCGCAGGCCGGGCGGTCACCAGCGCCAAGGCGGCAGCCAGGTCCTCGACCACGACGACGCGGCCGAGCAGGGCAGCGATCGCGCCCCGCAACCTCGCCGGCGTCTCAACCAGGTCAAGTGCCCACAGTGCGCCCGCCGGCAGTTCACCGTCACCGTCTCGGACGGCGGTGTCCTCGGGCCAGTCCCCCAGCACGATCGCCGCCCGGCCGCCGTCGGCTTCCTTGAGCGCGGCGACCGCGGCACGCGCGGCACCGGAGTCATCGGCGGCCAACGCGTCAGCGGCCGTACCCAATACCGCGGCCACCGCGACCTCGTAACCGGTGCGCACCCGGACCAGTTTGGCCACAGTGCCGAAAAGTCCTGCGCCACCGTGATTCTGCTGCAGCCAGGCGGCGCCGTCACGGCGGTCCAGACCGACGGCCAGCGCGTCGATCCTGGCACGCAGGGACGCAACCTGACGCTCGGCGCCACGTTCGGCCGCCTGCAGTTCGGCCACCCGCTCGTCGGCCAGTCGCAGTGCAGTCACCGAGCGGTCGTGGTGCTCGTCGAGACCCATCTCACCGGCGTCCAGTTCCCCGACGCGACTCTGGACGGTCTCGAACTCCGCCTTGGCGGTCTGGGCGCGGGAGGCCGCCTCCTCAATGCCCACCGTGAGGCGGGCGACGCCCTCATCTGTCGACTCGACGCGCGTGCGCATGGTGTCGACCTGACCGGCCAGCCGAGCCACACCCTCACGGCGGTCGGCCTCCGCTCGCGCCGCCGCCATGTGCGCGCGTTCGGCGTCGGCAGCGACACGTTCGCGCTCGGCCAGTTCGGCGCGCGCCGCCTCCAGGCGCATGCGGCACTCCTCGAGCTCGAAGAGGAGTTCCTCCTCGTGCGCGGCGACCTCGTCGGCCTCGGCCTCCAACTCGTCGGGATCCACCCCCGTGGAGACCTCGACGTCGGCATCGAATGACTGCGCCCTGTCGGCTGCGATGCGCACCGTCGCACCGACCCGCTCGGCCAGTGCGGACAACCGGAACCAGGTCTGCTGAGCGGACTCGGCGCGGCCGGTCAGAGCGTTCACCGCCTCCTCGTGTGCGGCGAGTTCGAGCGAGGCGGCCTCCAGGCGCGTGGTGATCTCGTCGTGCTCGCGCCGCAGCGAGGTCTCGGCCTGATTGGTGTCGTCGAACTCGGACTGCCGGGTCACCAGGTCGTCGGCGGCCAGCCGCAGCCGGGCGTCACGCAGGTCGGCCTGGATGGTCTGGGCCCGCCGGGCCATCTCGGCCTGCCTGCCCAGCGGCTTGAGCTGCCGGCGAAGTTCGGTGGTGAGGTCGGTGAGCCGGGCGAGGTTGGCCTGCATCGAGTCGAGCTTGCGGACCGCCTTTTCCTTGCGCTTGCGGTGCTTGAGCACACCGGCCGCCTCCTCGATGAAGGCACGGCGATCCTCGGGGCGCGACTCAAGGATCTCCGACAGCTTGCCCTGGCCGACGATGACGTGCATCTCTCGGCCGATGCCGGAGTCACTCAGCAGTTCCTGCACGTCCATCAGCCGGCAACTCGTGCCGTTGATCTCGTACTCTCCGGCGCCGTCGCGGAACATCCGGCGCGTGATCGACACCTCGGAGTACTCGATGGGCAGCGCATTGTCGGAGTTGTCGATCGTCAGCGTCACCTCGGCGCGGCCCAGCGGGGCACGCGATGACGTGCCGGCGAAGATGACGTCCTCCATCTTGCCGCCGCGCAGCGTCTTGGCGCCCTGCTCGCCCATGACCCACGTCAAGGCGTCGACGACGTTGGACTTTCCCGATCCGTTGGGTCCCACGACGCAGGTGATGCCCGGTTCGAAGCGCAGAGTCGTCGGCGAGGCGAAGGACTTGAAGCCCTTCAGCGTCAGACTCTTGAGATGCATGGGGTGCCACATTACCTTTGGGCACCCCCCGCGCCCGTCATCTCTCGATGAAGCCCTCGAACCGCTCACCTGCGGCGGACCAGTCCGCGACGACAACATCCACGTGGCCAGGCGTGCCGCCGCCCTCCAGCAGGTCCAGCAGGCGGCGACAGTTCGATCGCGGGCCCCTGGCGACGACGTGCACACGACCGCCGGAGCAGTTCGCGGCGAAACCGGTCAGCCCCAGCTCAAGTGCGCGCGACCTGGTCCACCAGCGGAAACCCACACCCTGCACGTGGCCGTGCACCCACGCGCTCAGCCGGACGACCTCATCGGGATCGTCAGGCGTGCGGCTCATGGGCGACCTTGAAGCTCACCTCGGTCCCCGACTTCAGCGTGCGCCCCACGGTGCACACCTTGTCGATCGAGCGTTCGACGACGACTCTCAACTTGGCCACCTCGGCGTCGCTGAGCCCGGACAGGTCGACCACCAGGGTCTCCTCGAGGTGCGGATAGCGCTCCTGCTCCCGGTCGGCGGGGCCGGACACCCGGATGGTGGTCTGGTAGTCGTCACCCAGCCTGGTCCGCAGGGGACTGTCGCTGGCCATCCCGCTGCACGCGGCCAACGCGATCTTGAGCAGCTCGCCGGGGGTGAAGACACCCTCGACGTCCTCGGATCCGATCAGTACCTCGGCGCCGCGCGAGCTACGCCCGGTGTAGCGGCGCACCCCCGTCCGCTCGACCCACAGTTCGGTCATGTGTCTCCTCTGCTCGCGCACTGCTTGGTTTCAACGACGGGTTGGTGTCAACGACGCGTTGGTTTCAACGACGCGGCCTCGGCTGGCATTTCGGGCAGTAGTACGACGACCGGTTCATGAACTTCTCGCGTCGTATCGCCGCGCCGCATCGTCGACACGGCTCACCCTCACGGCCGTACGCATCGAGTGACCGGTCGAAGTATCCCGACTCGCCGTTGACGTTGACGTAGAGCGAGTCGAACGACGTGCCGCCCTGATCCAACGCGTCCCGCATGACGTCGGTCGCGTGGTCGAGGATGGCCGCCAGCTTCGGCTTGGTCAGTGTCTCGGCCAGTCGCGCACCGTTCACCTGCGCCCGCCACAGTGACTCGTCGGCGTAGATGTTGCCGATTCCCGACACCACGGTCTGGTCGAGCAGCTGACGCTTGATCTCGGAGTGCTTGCGCTGCAACACCTTCACCACCGCGTCGCGGTCGAAGCGAGGATCGAGCGGATCGCGCGCGATGTGCGCGACCGGCTCCGGGACCTCGGTACCGTCGACCGTGACGAGATCTGCCAGCATCCACCCGCCGAACGTGCGCTGGTCGACGAAGCTGAGCGCGGTCCCGTCATCGAGCAGGGTGGCGATGCGAAGGTGCTCGGTGCGCGTGACCGGACCCAGCAGCATCTGCCCGCTCATCCCGAGATGCACCACAAGCGCCTCGCCACCACCGAGAACGAGCCACAGGAACTTTCCGCGCCGCCCGGTCCCGACGATCTCGGCACCCAGCAGGCGTGCGGTCAGATCCGCGGGCCCCGCCTCGTGTCGCCGGACCGCGCGCAGGTGGTTGACCCGGACCGCCGTGATGCTGCGCCCGGTGACGTGGGTGTCCAGGCCGCGCCGCACCACCTCGACCTCGGGCAGCTCAGGCATTGGCGGTGGGCGGTGGGGCTGTATCCCCCGCCGCCTGTGAATCCAGCACAGTCTCGGAGTCCAACGCGGTCCACGCCTGCGCGGCTGCCTTGACCTCCGCCTCCTTCTTGGAGGTGCCGACGCCGGTGCCGTACTCCTGGCCGTTGACCAGGACTGAGGCGGTGAACACCCGGTCGTGGTCGGGTCCGTCGGAGGTGACGACGTACTTGGGCATGCCGAGTCCGCGCGCCACCGCGAGTTCCTGCAGGCTCGACTTCCACTCCAGGGCGGCACCCAGGGAGGGCGCCGTGTCGAGCAGCTCACTGAAGAGGCGCAGCACCACATCGCGCGACACGTCGAAGCCGTGTTGCAGGTAGACCGCCCCCAGTAGTGCCTCGACGCCGTCGGCCAGAATGCTGGCCTTATCGTGGCCACCCGTCACGACCTCGCCGCGGCCCAGCAGCAGGAACGAACCCAGCCCGGTCTCGGTGAGACCGCGGCCCACATTGGCCAGCGCCTGGGTGTTGACGATGCTGTTGCGCAGTTTGGCCAGTTCACCCTCGGGGCTGTCGGGGTGGCGGTGGATGAGGATATCGGCGATGAGCAGCCCGAGGACCGCGTCACCGAGGAACTCCATGCGCTCGTTGGTGGGCAGGCCACCGTGCTCGAAGGCGTAGCTGCGGTGGGTCAGCGCCACCGTCAGGATGTCCTCGGGCAGATCCACGCCGAGCGCTTCGAGCAGCGGAGTCCGATCGGCCGTCACGCGCCGGCTCCGTCGTCCTCCGACGCCGACTTCTGCACATCGGGCAGCATCGCGGACAACTTGGCCCACCGTGGATCGATCTTGTCGTGGTGGTGATCGGGTTCGGCGTCAGCCAGCGGCGTCCCGCAGTCGGCGCACAGCCCTGGGCAATCCGGCACGCACAGCGGCGTGAACGGCAGCGCGAGCCCGATGGCATCGATAATCGGCTGCTCCAGATCGACGGTGTCGTCGATGACGTGGCCGATCTCGTCGGCTTCGGTGGTCGCCTCCGTCACGCTGTCGGGATAGGCGTACAGCTCCGTCAGCTCGATCTCGACGTCGCCGGTGACCGGGGTCAGGCACCGGCCGCACTCGCCCGCTGTCGGCGCCGACACCGTGCCGGTGACCAGCACACCCTCCGATACCGACTCGAGCCTCAGATCCAGTTCGACGGGTGCATCGCGTTCAATCGCGATGAGCTGCATCCCAATACGCACCGGCGAGCCAACCGTCTCGTGAATCTCCTGCATCGATCCGGGGCGACGGCCCAGACCCAGTGTGTCGATGACGAACGGCGACCGAGGACCTCGCCGTGCTCTACGTCCAGTCGTGGCAGCCATGGCCGCAATCCTACTGCTATCGCTGGCCGCCCGAACCGCGCCTGACCTGCCCTTGACGGTCAGCGTTGTGCGTAGTCGTGAGTGCCCGCGGCGGTGCGCAACTGGTGCCGCCCCCGACCTACCGAGCGCAGTGTGCCGTTGAGGTAGTCCTCGAACTCGGCGAGCTTGCTGTCGACGTAGATATCGCACTCGCCACGCAGTCGATCCGCTTCGGCGTGGGCGGTGTCGATGAGCCTGGTGGCCTCCAACGTGGCCGTTTGCACGATCTCGGTCTGATGCACCAGGCGCTGCTGCTCCTTGATGCCCTCCTGAACGGCCTTCTCGTAGGAGAGGTTGCCGTTCTCGATCAGGCGGTCGGCCTCGGACTTCGCGCGGCCGGTGCTGGCGTCGTACTCACGCTTGGCGGTCGCGGCGATGCGCTCGGCCTCGGCACGGGCCTCGCCGACCATCCGCTCGCTGTGCTGGCGAGCCTCTGCGACCATCCGGTCGGCCTGCCCCTTGGCATCGGCGAGCAGCCGGTCGGCCTCAGCGCGTGAGTGGTTGATCAGGGAGTCGGCCTCGGCGGTGGCGCTGTTCACCATGTTGTCGGCGTGGTCCTTGGCCTCGCGCAGCATGCCGTCGCGGGCGTCGAGGACGTCCTGGGCATCGTCGAGTTCGCCGGGGATCGCGTCCTTGATGTCGTCGAGCAGCTCGAGGACATCACCGCGGGGCACCATGCAGCCGGCCGTCATCGGCACGCCACGAGCTTCCTCGACAATTGCCCCAAGCTCGTCGAGCGCTTCGAATACTCGGTACACGGCAACACCCTCCCAGGCGTAGTTGGTGATACCAGTGTGCCTGGTGTTACGCCTGTGACTCGGCTTTACCGTCGGTGTGTCGCGGTGTCTAACCGCTGCCGTCTGCGATCTTTGCTCGCAGACGGGCGTTCACGGGCTCCGGCAGCAGCGCGGACACGTCACCGCCGTACGTCGCGACCTCCTTGGCCAACGATGACGACACGAACGAGAACTGCGGCGTGGTCGCGACGAAGAAGGTGTCCACGCCCGCGACGTGCTTGTTCATCTGCGCCATCTGCAGCTCGTACTCGAAGTCGGTGCCGGTGCGCAGCCCCTTGACGATCGCCGTGAAACCGTGGTGCTTGACAAAGTCCACGACCAGCCCGGAACCGGACTCGACCCGCAGATTCGGCAGATGCACTGTCGACTCGCGGATGAGTTCGATGCGCTCATCGGCGCTGAACATGCCCTTCTTGTTGGGATTGACCAGCACGGCGACGATCACCTCGTCGAACTGGGCACACGCCCGCTCGAAGACGTCCACGTGACCGAGGGTCACCGGGTCGAACGATCCTGGGCATACCGCGCCACTCATGGTGGTGGAGGCTACGCGTCGAACTCGCCGAACTCGACGCGGGTGTCGCCATAGCGGCGTTGCGGCCAGGCAGTCCACCGCTGAGGCCACTGCACGGGTTCGGACGCTGCGGGCCTCTCGAGCACCACCACAGCGCCCGCGGTTACCCATCCCGCGCCGAGCGCCGCGATCACCGCCTCGACATCGGACGTCGGCACCTCATACGGCGGATCGGCGAACACGAGGTCGACAGGACGGGCCGGGGCCGAGGCGAGCACCGCGTCGACCGACCCGCGCCGCACTGACGCGCCCCGGACACCGAGCGAGGACACATTCGCGGCGATCGCGTCTGCCGCGCGCCGATCGGACTCGACGAAGACCGCCGACGCCGCGCCACGTGACAACGCCTCGAGTCCGAGCGCGCCGGACCCCGCGTACAGATCGAGGACGTGGCAACCGTCGAAGTCGAGCCGCGACGTCAGCACGTTGAACAGCGACTCGCGGACCCGGTCGGTGGTGGGGCGGGTGCCCGACCCGGATCGCTGCTGCGGCACCGTGATCCGTCTGCCGCCGAACTCGCCGCCGATGATGCGGGTCAGTGCGATCCCCCGGTCGCTTCGCTCCTGCCCGCCGAACCGACCACCACCAGCAGGTCACCGCCCTCGACCTGTGCGGTGGCCGAGACCGCGATGCGGTCGACGGTGCCCGCCTTGGGCGCGGTGATGGCCGCCTCCATCTTCATCGCCTCGATGGTGGCGATGGTCTGTCCGGCGGACACCGTGTCACCAACGGCCACACCGACGGTGATCACTCCGGCAAACGGGGCGGCGATGTGGTCGGGGTTGGTCTTGTCAGCCTTCTCCGCGACCGGGATGTCGGTGGCGATGCTGCGGTCGCGGACCAGAACTGGGCGCAGCTGACCGTTGAGCAGGCAGAGCACCGTGCGCATACCGCGTTCATCGGCATCGGACACGGCTTCCAGACCGATCAGCAGTTCGACGCCGCGTTCCAGCACCACGCGGTGTTCCTCACCCTGGCGCAGCCCGTAGAAGAACTGGTTCGCCGACAGTCGCGAGGTGTCACCGTAGAGCTCGCGGTGGGTTTCGTACTCCTTGGTCGGGCCGGGGAACAGCAACCGATTCAGCACCTCTTGCCTGTGCCGACCTCCGGTGCCAAGCGCCACCTCGTCCTCGGCGGCCAGCGGGGTCTCCGGCTTGGACGGAGCGCGACCCGCAAGTGCCTTGGTGCGCAACGGTTCCGGCCAGCCTCCGGGCGGGTCCCCCAATTCACCGCGCAGGAACCCGATCACGCTGTCGGGGATGTCGACGCGTCCCGGGTCTGCGGCGAACTCGTCTGCGGTGATCCCGGCACCGACCAGTGTCAGCGCGAGATCGCCGACCACCTTCGATGACGGGGTGACCTTGACCAGCCGGCCCAGCACCCGGTCGGCGGCGGCGTAGTTGGTCTCAATCTCCTCGAACCTGTCGCCGAGCCCCAGCGCGACGGCCTGTGTGCGCAGGTTGGACAGCTGCCCGCCGGGGATCTCATGGGAGTACACCCTCCCGGTCGGGGCAGGCAGCCCGGCCTCGAACGGCGCGTACACCTTGCGCAGCGCCTCCCAGTACGGCTCCAGATCGCACACCGCGTTCAGATCCAGGCCGGTGTCGAAGGCGGTATGCGCGGTCGCGGCCACGATCGCCGACAGCGCGGGTTGACTCGTGGTGCCCGCCAGCGGTGCCGACGCCCCGTCGACGGCGCTGGCCCCGGCGGTCCACGCCGCCAGGTAGGTGGCCAACTGCCCACCCGGGGTGTCATGGGTGTGCACATGGATGGGCAGGTCGAACCGCGACCGCAGCGCACCGACCAGGGCGGTGGCCGCCTGCGGGCGCAGCAGCCCGGCCATGTCCTTGATCGCCAGCACGTGAGCGCCGGCGTCGACGATCTGCTCGGCGAGCTTGAGGTAGTAGTCCAGGGTGTAGAGGTTCTCGGCAGGGTTGGACAGGTCGCCGGTGTAGGACATGGCGACCTCGGCCACCGAGGTGCCGGTCTCCCGGACCGCGTCGATCGCCGGGCGCATCGACTCCACGTTGTTGAGCGCGTCGAAGATCCGGTAGATGTCGATACCCGTTGCGGTGGCCTCTTGCACGAACGCCTTGGTCACCGTCTCCGGGTACGGCGTGTAGCCGACGGTGTTGCGCCCCCGCAACAGCATCTGCAGGCAGATGTTGGGCATCGCCTCGCGCAGCGCGGCCAGCCGGTCCCACGGGTCTTCCTTCAGGAAGCGAAGCGCCACATCGTAAGTCGCCCCGCCCCAGCACTCCACCGACAGCAGCTGCGGTGTCATCCTGGCGATGTGGGGCGCCACCAGGAGCAGACCGTTGGAGCGCACTCGGGTCGCCAGCAGCGACTGGTGCGCATCACGGAATGTGGTGTCGGTGACGCCCAGTGCCGGGGACTCCCGCAGCCAGGCCGCAAAGCCCTCCGGGCCCAGCTCGGTGAGCCGCTGCTTGCTGCCCGCGGGCGGCGGCGTCTTCAGGTCGACCGGCGGCAGCTTGTCATGCGGATACACCGCGGCCTGCCGCTCACCGTGCGGCTTGTTGACCGTCACGTCGGCCAGGTAGTTGAGGATGCGCGAACCGCGGTCAGCCGGCGTGTGCGCCGTCAGCAGCTGCGGTCGGTCATCGATGAATGAGGTGGTGACGCGGCCCGCCTCGAAGTCGGGATCGTCCAGAACCGCTTGCAGGAACGGGATGTTCGTCGACACACCGCGGATGCGGAACTCTGCCAGCGCACGGCGCGCCCGGGTGGCGGCCGATGCGAAATCACGGCCGCGACAGGTCAACTTGACCAGCATCGAGTCGAAGTGGGGACTGATCTCCGCGCCGAGATGCGTGCCGCCGTCGAGCCGGATACCCGCCCCGCCCGGGGATCGGTATCCGGTGATGCGTCCGGTGTCGGGCCGGAATCCGTTGGCTGGATCCTCGGTGGTTATGCGGCACTGCATTGCCGCGCCACGGATGTGCACCGACTCCTGGCTCAGTCCGAGATCGGCCAGCGACTCCCCCGCCGCGATCCGCAGCTGGCTGGAGACCAGGTCGACGTCGGTGATCTCCTCGGTGACCGTGTGCTCGACCTGGATACGCGGATTGCACTCGATGAAGACGTGATGGCCGCGCTCGTCGAGCAGGAACTCGATGGTGCCTGCGCAGGTGTAGTTGATCTGACGGGCGAACGCCACCGCGTCGGCACAGATCTTCTCGCGCACCGCCGGATCCAGGTTCGGTGCCGGCGCCAGCTCGATGACCTTCTGATGGCGGCGCTGCACGCTGCAGTCCCGCTCGAACAGATGGATGACGTTGCCGTGCGTGTCGGCCAGGATCTGCACCTCGATGTGGCGCGGGTTGATCACCGCCTGTTCCAGGTACACCGTCGGATCACCGAATGCCGACTCGGCCTCCCGGCTTGCCGCCTCGATCGCCTCGGCCAGCCCCGAGGCGTCCGCGACGCGGCGCATCCCGCGGCCACCACCGCCGGACACCGCCTTGACGAACAACGGGAATGTCATTGACTCCGACGCGGCAAGCAGCTCGTCCACCGATGCTGACGGCTCCGAGGACGCCAGGACCGGCAGGCCCGCGGCCCGCGCCTCGGCAATCGCGCGCGCCTTGTTGCCGGTCAACTCCAGAACATCGGCACTGGGCCCGACGAATGTGATTCCCTCGGCCGCGCACGCCGCC
Organism: Mycobacterium sp. IDUB_39; assembly: GCF_055419205.1. NCBI lineage: Bacteria > Bacillati > Actinomycetota > Actinomycetes > Mycobacteriales > Mycobacteriaceae > Mycobacterium > Mycobacterium sp. IDUB_39. Next base: position 11,287 of record NZ_JBVAXF010000016.1, on the reverse strand, counting down.
GCCAGCTCCGGATTCTCGGACAGGAAGCCATAACCGGGATACACCGCGTCGGCACCGGCGTGCTTGGCGACCCGGATGATCTCGGAGACCGACAGGTAGGCCCGTACCGGATGGCCGGGCTCGCCGATCTGATAGGACTCGTCGGCCTTCAGTCGATGCAGCGAATTGCGGTCCTCATACGGATACACCGCAACCGTGGCGATGTTCATTTCGTAGGCCGCCCGGAATGAGCGAACCGCGATCTCACCGCGGTTGGCCACCAGGAGTTTTGAAATCACGAGGTCACCCTAACGTCGCCGGTGTTACCCGGGTGTTACTTACGGATGGGCGCTACAGCAGTGTGGACCAGTAGTTCCAGAATCGCACCAGGATCATCAGGATCACCGCCGTGAACCACAGCGCCACCAACGACCATCGCCACTGCGCAACGAAGCCCGCGATGCGATTGCCTGCCGATGACGCAAAGGCGATTGAGGACGTCACGACGAGCAGCGGAATGGTCACGGCCCACACCACCATGCAGTACGGGCACAGCGCGCCGATGTGGTAGAGGCTCTGCACGATCAGCCAGTGCACGAAAACAGTGCCGAGCAGCGTTCCCGCGGCCAATCCCGCCCAATACCACCGCGGCAGTGGCACTTTGGCCAAGGCGAGCACACCCGTGATCAGAACGACGGTGAACGCGACGATCCCGATCAGCGAGTTGGGGAAGCCGAAGGCCGAGGCCTGCGGGGTGACCATCACCGACCCGCAGGACAGCACGGGATTGATGCTGCACGACGGCACGTAGGCCGGGTTGATCAGGAGTTCGACCTTCTCGATCGTCAACACCAGCGACGCAGCGAGACCGAGAACGCCTGCGATGAGGACCCACACCGCGCTCGCGGTGCGCACGCGCGCCGTGGCCCCGGCGGACGCCGACGGTTCGGCGACGGGAGCGGAATCTGGCGCGGTGGTGGTCACGGCGCCGCGGGTGCCTGACCGGGCAGCGGCGCGGCCGGAGCGGCGGTCATACCGGGCAGGTCACCGACCGTCTCCTTGATCTTGGCGACCAGGGCGTCGGGCGTCGAGTACTTGTAGTCCTCACCGTTGATCCGGATGGTTGGGGTCCCGGTGACTCCGGTCGCCTTGGCCAGACCGCCCACCATGTCGAGGTAGCGCCCACTGTTGATGCAGGCCGGGACCGAACCCGCCGCACCGGCCTGGCGGGCGGTCTCGATCAACTGCTCATCGGTGGGGAACGAGGTTCCGACTTCGCTGGGCTGCTGCGCGTACAGCGCGGCGTGGAAGCGGCGGAAGGCCTCCTTCGACTCGTCGGCGACGCAGTACGCCGCGGCGCCGGCGCGCGACGAGTAGTTCTTGTTCGCCGCCCGGTCCAGGATGGCCACCATGTGGTAATCCGCCGCCACGGCGCCACTGTCGATCAGCGCGCTGATTGTCGGGCCGAACCGCTGCTCGAGTGCGCCACAGGCCGGGCAGAGGAAGTCCTCGTAAAGACCCAGCACGACCTTCGGTTCGGTGGTGCCCTCCTTGGTGACCAACTTGCTGGAGGTCACGCGGATCGCCTGCCCCTCGTCGGCCGACGGCTTGGTCTCGCCGGACAGCACGATGTAGAGGACGAGAGCGACCGCGAAAATCACCACGACCGCGGTGAGCCCGATCTGGATCAGCAGATTGCGCTTGCGATCCGCAGCCTTGAGGTCGTAGCTCTGGGGCTTCTTGGGTTTGGTGGCCACGGGACAAGAGTACCGGCGAGCTCAGTGCGCTCCGAAACCCCCACTCAGCAGCGGCAGAGGTGCGCCTTGAGCGCCGACACCATGTCCGCGGTGGCGGTCGCGCTGCCGCCGCCGAGTGCGGAGAAGTTCGTGAACGCGTGCACCATCGACCCGTATTGACGGTGATCGACCGTCACCCCGGCCGCCGTCAGCGCCTCGGCGTACAGGTTTCCCTCGTCCCGAAGCGGGTCGAAGCCCGCGGTCAGCAGGAGCGCGGGCGGCAGGCCTGCGAGATCGTCGGCCAGCAGCGGCGAGATCCGCGGGTCCGACACCTCGATCGGTGCCCCGTTCAGATAGCACTCCCGAAACCAGTCCATGTGGGCCTTGGTCAGGAAGAAGCCGTCGGCGAACAGCGCCTTGGAGCGGGTTTCGCTCGCGAAGTTCGTGACGGGATAGATGAGCAGCTGCAGGGCGGGCAGTGGCACTCCCCGGTCCCGGTCGTCGCGCGCGAGGTGCGACACCACGGTGGCGAGGTTCCCGCCCGCGCTGTCGCCGCCGACGGCCACCCGCTGCGGGTCTGCGCCCAGCTCCGCGGCGTGTTCAACGGCCCAGCGGTAGGCGGCGTAGCAGTCCTCGATGGCGGCCGGCGCCTTGTGCTCGGGCGCCAGGCGGTAGTCGAGCGCTAGGACGTGGATTCCCGCATCACGGCAGATCAGTCGGCACAGGCCGTCGTGGGTCTCGAGGTCGCCGACCACGAAGCCGCCACCATGGAAGAAGACCAACAGCGGCTCGGGCCGGGCGGGGCCGCCAGGGCTGCCGACCGGAGCGTCATTCACAGGCGTGTAGTGCCGGGCCCGCATTGCCCCGGCTGGACCGGGTATCGAGAGGTTCCGCACGCCCACCGCAACACTGGAGTCGACGAGCGCGGCGAGTTTGCGCAGTTGGGTGCGTGCCACCGCCAGGTCGTCGCTGGCCACCAGGCCACCGACTCCGGAAGCCCGCTGCACGGCGAGCACCAACTGCAGTGTGGTGTCGAGGGTGTTGCCGTCGACGGTGACGGCACGTCCACCCAGCAGCAGCCGCTTGACCCGATCCGGGAGCCGCTTGAGCACCGGCAGCATGACACCGCTGGCCGCGTTCACGGCGGCCAGCTTGGCCCGTCCGGGTCGACCCGCGCCGGGATCGGCGACAGGCGCCGACACTTTCCCGGGTTGGCTTGCTGCTGGCTGACTCGACGTCATGGTTGATCCCTCGACTCCCTCGGTCACGCTCAACGACGGTAATTCGATCCCCGGCATCGGGCGGGTTTTTGGCGGACACCTCGCGGGGACGCCGACCGCGCGGCCGCGCCAGCAACTTCGACCCCGAGCATCCGCACAGGGCCGATCGACGCCGAGGATATCGTCTGGCCATCAATCAGGTTGAGCTGCACCCACTTCTGCCGTGATGCGAAAAGGGCCGGGCGCATGCCTGCCTCGGTGTGGCTACCACATCAAAACCCCAGCACAGGTCATGATTAGGTGGGGTAACCAGCTCGGTAATATCGTCATTCTGACATCGGTGAACCCCGACAGGATTGTGAGTGACTTCGACGTGTTCGACTTTGAGCGAAGCGAGCAGGGCATATCGTCCATCGCGGCGCTGGAGGACGGCACTCGACAGGGGCCCGATCCGCGAACCTTCAACTTCACAGGCTAGGTGACATGAGCTCGGTGGCATCCATCCCCAACGTCTCACTCAATGACGAGAACACGATCCCCGTGCTCGGCATCGGCGTGGGTGAACTGTCCGAGGCGCAGACCGAGCAGGCGGTGTCCGCGGCGCTGGAAATCGGTGTCCGGTTGATCGACACCGCAGCCGCGTACGGCAACGAGGCGGCCGTGGGCCGTGCCATCGCCGCCTCGGGTGTCCCGCGCGCCGAGATCTTCGTCACCACGAAGCTCGCCACTGAGAACCAGGGCTTCAAGTCGTCGCGCGACGCGTGCGAGGCGAGCGTGGAACGCCTGGGCCTGGACTACGTCGACCTGTACCTCATCCATTGGCCGGCCGGCGATCCCGGCAAGTACGTCGACAGCTGGGGCGGAATGATGAAGGCCCGCGAGGTCGGCCACACCAGGTCGATTGGCGTAGCCAACTTCACCCCCGAGGATCTCTCCAACGTCATCGACCTGTCGTTCTTCGTCCCCGCGGTGAACCAGATCGAGCTGCATCCGCTGCTGAATCAGGCGGACCTGCGTGCGGTCAATGCCGAGCACGGCATCGTCACCGAGGCCTACGGGCCGCTCGGGGTCGGCAGGCTGGTGGAGAACCCCACCGTGGTCTCGGTCGCCGGTGAGTACGGCAAGACGCCCGCGCAGACCCTGATCCGCTGGAGCATCCAGCTGGGCAACGTGGTGATCCCCCGTTCCTCCAAGCCCGAGCGCATCGCGGAGAACGTCGACGTGTTCGACTTCGAGCTGTCCGCGTCGCACATGGAGGCGCTCAACGCACTCGACGACGGCACCCGGTTCCGGCCGGATCCCGAGACCTACACCGGCACCTAGGGGTTTCCGATGTCGGTCGCTGAGTTCATCGATGTGACCGGCACGGCCATTGACGCCATCGGTGTCGCCGTCATCGCGGTCGGTGCCATCGTCGCGCTCGCGCTGACGTGGGTGCGCAGGCACCGCGTCGACGCCTACGAGTACTTCCGGCGACAACTCGGCCGGGCGATCCTGCTCGGCCTGGAGTTTCTGGTGGCCGCCGACATCATCCGGACCGTGGCGGCTCCCGACGCACAGAGCGTCGCCGTGCTGGCGGGCATCGTGCTCATCCGAACGTTCCTGAGCTTCTCGCTGCAGTTGGAGATGACGGGCACGTGGCCGTGGCAGAAGCGCCCATCGGAGAAACCGGGCACCGACACAGCCGCGACGGTCAAGGCTGTGCAAACACCCGCCCAGCACCCGGAATGAAGCGTCCAACGCGCTGCATGTAGTCGCCGTAGCGCTGTCCGTGCGTGGCGCGCAGATATGGCTCCTCGACAATGCGCACTTGCACCTCGATGGCCAGGAGCAATAGGCCGAAACCCGCCAGTGCCAGTGCATTCGGGGCCATGAGTGTCACGCCGACGCCGAACACCAGCATGGCGGTGAAGATGGGGTTGCGAACGATCGCGAACACGCCCCGCTCAACCAGCTGCGTCGTCTCGCCTCGATCGACGCCGATGCGCCACGAGTCACCCATCGACTCCTGCGCCCACAGCGTCGCCGCGATACCCAGAATCGCCGCGGCAGCACCCGCCAGGCCTACCGCGCGATGATCGAGAACGCCGATCGGGGACAGCACTCCCGTCAGTTGGAGGACCGGCGCCAGCACGCCGATCGCCATCGCCGCGACGAAACCCACCCCTGCCAGCCATTCCAATGATCCTGGCCTGCCGTGGATCCCGCGCATCCCGGTCGATCCCGTCCGGCGCCACTGCCGATAGCTCCGCCACCCGAACCCGAGGACGATGAACACCCCGTAGAGCGTCAGCGCTGCAATCTCCATGCTGTGGCCGCCTTCCCGTGTCAGCCAAGGAACCAGACGCGACTCACAATACATAGCAACATGCGCATGTGTCTATACGTGGGTCAATCTGCCGACGATCCAACCACCGACAGTCAGGCCGGGCGGGATCACCGCAGCCATCCCTTCTGCTTGATGTAGGCCAGCGGAATCAACGCCGCGACAAGCGTCATCAGCGTCGTCGCGAGGAACCCGTGCTGCCATTCCAGTTCCGGCATCCAGGTGAAGTTCATGCCGTAAAAGGTGGCGATCAGCGTGGGCGGCAGGAACACCGCGGTGATGATGGTGAAAACCTTCACGATCTGATTCTGCTTGACATTGAGCCAGGTCATCACGGACTGCTGCAGATAGCGCAGCTTGTCGTGCTCGAAACTGGCGTGCTGTTTCACTCCGTCGATATCGGCGATCAGGATGTTGATCAGATCGTCGAGATCGCTTGTTTTTCCGGGTGTTTCAGCGATCAGGTGGCGGGCGGCCCGCGCCAGCGACAACTGTGTCTCCTGTGTGCGTGACACGATCTCCTCGGCGCCGTTCATTCGCGCCATCGTGTCGCGCATGTCCATCACGCCAATCTCACGCCCGCGGCCGTCATGGCCCTGAGTCGCCGACTCGATGTCGTCGTTCATCGCCTCGACCGCGTCACTTGCGTAGTCGATGACCCGCTCGGACGCCTCATTGAGCGCCCACAACAGCGCGTACATCACCCCATGCGGGGAGGCCGTCAGATCTGGGGTGCGCCGCATCTTGGCGATGGCCTTGTCGAACGGCGTGAAGTGCCCCTTGGGCTGCAGTGTCACCACAATCTCGGCGCCGAGGGCGAACACGATCGTCGTACGGTCGATGGTGTCGCCGCGTTTGAAGTTCACCACCACCGGCAGGTAGATGAAGTTGTCGGTCTCCCAGACTCGGCTCCGTGCCGCTGCGAAGTCGACGCCAAGACGCCCCCGCAGTTCTGATGCCGCGTCCGCATCGGATGCCGGCAACTGAATCCAGACCCGCCGCAGCACGTCGGTGTCGAATCGGCCAGTGGTCACTGGTGTTTGCATGAGATGTCCTCCAGGTGTGACGGTGAGATCGGCCGCCTACTGGCCGTATGTCGAGTGCGCCGGTGAGTTCGACGAGGAGCCGACCTCGCGCTGCGGGTGGGCGTAGTGCATCGCGAGCAGTCCAGCACTTATGAGCAGATACAAGGCGACCGTGAACCAGATCGCCTGCCGTTCCAGATTCGGCGCCCGACGGGTGGTTTCGGATCGTTTGGTCAACGTGGGCATGACAGTGCTCCAATCATGTTGAGGTAGACAGATTTCGCCCGCAACTGGGCGTAGGCGCACACGTCAGGGGTGCGCCGACCGCACCGGCCGAGGATGTGTGGTGACGCCGCGACCTCCCCCACTAGTTCGGGGGTGTGCGGCTGGAAATCAGAGTCCGAGGTTCGATCGACATGTGTGTCGATCGACTCCTAGGCCAAGGTCAACGTGGACCCGGACGGGCAGATTCCGCGAGGGCGGCCCCACTCCGTCCGTTCATACTGTCGTCCGGCATGTGCCGCTCACCTCGCTCTCATCGTGCAACCCGCTGCTACCGCAGGACCTCTGCGCGCTGACCATTAGAAGCCCGAGGGTGGTGAAAAGTCAATCAATACCCCGACGTACGGCTCGCGGCACTAACTTCCAGCGAGCAGGATCCGGCTGAGTTGCGTAGTGGTGGTGACACCGTCGTCGTAGCCACCCTCATCGCCGAGCGCATTCATCACGGCCAAGGTGTAGCGCTGGGCGGGCCCGGCGAAGCCCACGGTGTTGACCACCCAACCACCCTCTTCCTGCGACCAGCCGTTCTTGTTGCCGGGCGCCATGGCAGCGCCTGCGCCCCAGACCCCCCATTGCTGCTGACCGTCGACTCGCTGCATCTCCGCCACCACCGCGGCGGCGTCGGCCGGCGCCAAACCGGTCAACACGTAGTTCATCAGCCCATCGAAGTCATCGGCCGTGGCCTTCTGAAATCCCCAATAGGGGAACACATCGCCAAATCCGGGCACAGGACGCACATTTGGCATCCCATAGCGCGGGAAGTTCGCGTTGAACACGCCATCGGTTCCGCCGTAGCGCGCCCACAGCGTGTCGGTTGCCGCGTTATCCGATTTCTGCAGCATCGCGACCATGAGGCGTCGGTCGGCGTCGCTGAGCCGAATCGCACCCGCCCGCTCGCGGGTGAGCAGGTCGGCGACCATCGCCAGCTTGATCGTCGACGCCGTCCAGATCGGGGTGGCGGCATGAGCGCTGCGGTACTTGGCACCCGTCACGCGATCGCGCAAAACGAATCCAACGGTGCCGGGCCGCGTCGCGACGTACTGCTCGGCCTCCGCGATGCGCTCGCGCAGCCCACATTGGGTGTCGGAAGCAGCACATGCCGCGCTCGCGACGGGTTGCACTGTCGCACTGCCGATCAGCAGGACCACCATGCTGGAAAGCACTGCGAGCAGACGCACGAGCATTGCCTGGCACCCCACTTCGACTGCGACACCGCGCGAATCCACGGGCCTACCCCGTAGTCGTAGCACGGTTGTCGCTGCTCGAGCCTGTTCGATGACGCGTGTCGACGTTATTGAAGCGCGTTCTCAATCGCATTGCGGAGATCGTCGGGACTCTGCACCGGCACCTGCTCGCCGTTGACGAAGAACGTCGGGGTGCCCTGTACGCCGAGCGCCTCGCCGTCATTGATGTCGAGTCGGATGCGCTGCAGTGTGGCGGGGTCGTTGTACGCCTCGTCGAACGCCGCCATGTCCAGGCCCAATTCTGACGCGAAGCCGCGGAACACGTCGTCGGCCGGCGTGCGCTTCTCCCCCCACTGCGCCTGAGTCTCATACATCTTGTGATACATCGGCTCGAGCTGCCCCTGCTGCGCGGCGGCCTCCACCGCACGCGCGGCGCGCTCGCCGTTGAAGTGCCCACCCAGCGGAAAGTAGCGCAGGACGAACTCGACGCGATCGCCGTACTCGGCGCGCAGCTGTTCGACGATCGGATACGCCGCCCGGCATCCCTCACACTCGAAGTCCAGGAACTCGACGAACGTCACGGCAGCGTCGGGAGCGTCGTTCAGTCGATGACTGTTCTCACGGACCACCTGCCCGGGTGCCGAGTCTGCCGACGGCTCGCCGGTCGTGTCGGAATCGCCTCGGCTCACGAGGAGAAAAACCGTGATCGCAGCGATGACGGCGATCGCGACCACTGTCAGCAGCGTCCGGCCGGTACGTGTTCCCAGCAAGAGTTCTCTCCCAAGCTCGTGTCGGTGTGCGGTGCGCCGGACCTGCATCTACGTAGTGACTACGTAGGATGGTAGCGCAACTGGTGTTCGGCGAGCGACGGGATGACTCTCATGAGGCTTGGCCACCCCTCGGCGATCCGGCGCCGACGCGGCATCTGGTGGACGACGGCGGCACTGATGACGATCACCGTCGTGGTGCTGGGCCTGAATTCGTGCGGAACCGCTACGACCCCGCCGCCGTCGGAACCCCAGTCCATCGTCGACAAGGGCACCCCCTACGACGATCTGCTCATCCCCGAGTTGCAGACGTCGGTCACCGACGGTGCCATCGGTGTCCCCGTCGAGTCGCCAGTCACCGTCAGCGCAGGCGGGGGTGTGCTTGGCGCAGTGAGCCTCGTCAACGAGGAGGGCCGCGAGGTCAGGGGCGAGCTGAGCGCCGATGGCGTCACGTGGCGCTCCGCGGAACCGCTTGGCTACAACCGGGAGTACACCCTGAACGCCGAGGCGTCGGGTCTGGCCGGTGTGACTCACACCAGCGCCACGTTCGAAACGCATTCGCCGGAGAACCTGACGATGCCCTACGTGGTTCCCACCGACGGCGCGGTCGTCGGCGTCGGACAGCCCATTGCTGTGCGTTTCGACGAGAACATCCCCGACCGCCTCGCGGCCCAGCAGGCGATCACGGTCACGACCACACCTGCGGTCGAGGGCGCCTTCTACTGGCTGAACAACCGCGAAGTCCGATGGCGCCCAGCGCAGTACTGGAAGCCCGGAACAACAGTCGAGGTTGCGGTCAAGACCTACGGCGCTCATCTCGGTGACGGCCTATTCGGTCAGGACGACGTCACGAGCCGCTTCACGATCGGCGATGAGGTCATCGCGACCGCCGACGACGCCACCAAGACAATGACTGTCCGAGTGAATGGGGACGTGGTCAAGCAGATGCCGATCTCGATGGGCAAGAACAAGACTCCCACCGATAACGGCACCTACATCATCGGCGACCGGTCCTCGTTCCTCGTCATGGACTCCTCGACCTACGGCGTGCCGGTGAACTCCCCCGATGGATACCGCACCGAGGTCAACTGGGCCACCCAGATGTCCTACAGCGGGATCTATGTCCACTCAGCGCCGTGGTCGGTCGGCAGCCAGGGTCGCGCCAACGTCAGCCACGGATGCCTCAACGTCAGTCCCGATAACGCCCGGTGGTTCTTCGACAACACCAGACGCGGTGACATCGTCGAGGTCATCAACACCGTCGGGTCCACCCTGTCTGGAACCGACGGCCTCGGCGACTGGAACATCCCGTGGGAGCAGTGGCGTCAGGGCAACGCCACGGTGTAGCGAGATCAGTGGTGACAGACCACATTGATGACGATGGGTGCGGTGACCGTCACGGTCATCGTGGCCGCCACCAACGCCTGGTGACACCATCGCGTCCCGCTGTGCACCGGGTCCAGCAGTCGGTTGGCGCGCGCGGCCACCGCAGTGGCAGCGACCGCAAGACCTCCGGCGCGCAGCGGTAGTGGTCCGGCCAGCATGACCATCCCCGCCACGAGGGATGTCGTGCCGTGACGACGGACCGCCGCGTCATCGGCACACATCTCCAACAGTTCGGTGACCGCCGCGGCGCCGCGTGTGAACAGCGGCAGACGCGTCAGGCTGCCGGCGAGCGCGCGCAACACCATCACGACGTGGTGATGTCGCCCGGAGATGTGGGCGTCCTCATGCGCGAGCACCGCCGCGAGCTGCGAGTCGTCGAGCGCCTCCATGGCCGCCGTGGTGACCACGATGGCATTCGGCCGGCCCACAACGCAGTACGCGGCCGGCCGCGCGGCGGGCACCACGAAGACGTCGGGCCGACCGGTGGGCACTCCGATGATTCGGGCGGCATGAGCGTGATCTCGACTCAGCGACCGCGAGCCCAGAACCGATCTACTCACCTTCACCGTCACGACCGCCGAGATCACCAGGCCCGCGATGATGAGAACCGCCAGACTCAACCGTCCCGGTGTCGCCTCTCGTTCGGGCATGCCAAGAAGTTCCAGGCACAGCACCACTGCCGAGGACCCCTCAAGCCCGCGCAGACCCGCCACGACGATGAGCGTGATCGCCGCCGTCCATGCGAGCAGTGCGCCGACGATGGCCGTCAACCACGCGGCGACACCGAGTCGCGGGCTCATGCCACGGCGAGTGAGTCGGGCCAGCAGCGGCGGTGACAACCACGTCACCATGGCCGCGTAGAGCAACAGGTAGGCGGCGGTTGTCATCGACGCCTCTTGTGGCTGTCGGAATGGCGCGGTGCCGCTTTCACCCGAAGTGCCGCCTTCAACTGAGCGGACTCCTCGGCGGTCATCTGCTCGACGAAGAACGCGAGGACCGCCTCGCGGTCGCCGCCATCGCTGAACGCCGCGCGCATCAGGTTGGCCGAGCGCTCCTCCCGCGTCATCATCGGCCAGTACCGGTACGCCTTGCCCTCTCGTTCCCGCCTCACCCAGCCCTTGCGGTGCAGGTTGTCCAGCGTCGAGAGCACGGTCGTGTAGGCGATCTGACGTGTGTCGGCCAGCTCTTCGAAGACCTGGCGAACGGTCACGCCGGCCTCGCGGTCCCACACCCGTTCCATGACAGTTGCCTCGAGGTCACCGAATCCTCGCTGCTGCATCCATACCTCCCGGCCGTCTCCCACAATCTAGCTGGCTGTAGGTCGAGTCAAGGGGTGTGGAGGCCGTAGTGCGCCGTCGCCCTGGGGCGGGGCGTGATTTCGA
>NZ_JBVAXF010000015.1:0-59951 GCF_055419205.1 Mycobacterium sp. IDUB_39 | reverse complement strand
CCCACGAGGGATGACACCGCCTTGGGCACCAACGCCACCCGACGCTCATCAGGCCCCGACTCGGCGACCACACCCACCGATGTCGTCCCGGTTGCCCGGCGCACGGCGCCATCGCGAACGTCGTTCATGGCGAACTAACCTCTCGTCTCGTTGTCATCAGCGGAGCAGTGCACGGCTCATGACGACACGCTGGATCTGATTGGTGCCCTCGTAGATCTGAGTGATCTTGGCATCCCGCATCATTCGCTCGACAGGGAAATCGGACGTGTAGCCGGCTCCGCCAAACAGCTGCACGGCGTCGGTGGTGACCTCCATCGCGACGTCAGAGGCAAAGCACTTCGAGGCCGCCGAGATGAACCCGAGATTGCCCTCGCCACGCTCAGCACCAGCGGCCGCGGTGTACACCATCAGGCGGGCGGCCTCGACCTTCATCGCCATGTCGGCGAGCATGAACTGCACACCCTGGAAATCAGAGATCGACTGCCCGAACTGCTTACGGTCCTTCGTGTATTCGATCGCCGCATCCAACGCGCCCTGGGCGATACCGACAGCTTGCGCCCCGATGGTCGGACGGGTGTGATCCAGCGTCGCCAACGCCATCTTGAACCCGGTGCCCGGATCACCGATCATCCGGTCCCCCGGGACCCGGCAGTTCTCGAAGTACAACTCCGTGGTCGGAGATCCCTTGATCCCGAGCTTGCGCTCTTTCGACCCGACGGTGAACCCCTCATCGTCGCGGTGGACCACGAAGGCCGAGATCCCATTGGCACCCTTGTCGGGATCGGTCACCGCCATCACCGTGTACCACGATGACCTGCCGCCGTTGGTAATCCAGGCCTTGGCGCCGTTGAGGATCCAGTCATCCCCGTCAGCCTTGGCCCGGGTCCTCATACCCGCCGCATCGCTTCCGGCCTCCCGCTCGGACAGCGCGTACGACGCCAGCTGCCCGTCGACGATATCGGGCAGCACCTTCTTCTTCAGGTCCTCAGATCCGCGCAGTATCAGGCCCATCGTGCCCAACTTGTTGACCGCCGGGATCAGCGACGCCGACGCGTCTACCCGCGCCACCTCTTCGATGACGATGCACGCCGCCACCGAGTCCGCACCCTGACCGCCGTAGGACTCAGGCACGTGCACCGCGTTGAAACCCCAGGTGTTCAGCGCCTTGAGCGCCTCCTCTGGGAACCGCGCGTTCTCGTCGACGTCGGCGGCAAAGGGAGCAATCTCCTTCTCCGCCAAGCCGCGGATTGCAGCACGAAGTTCAACATGCTCCTCGGGGAGCTGATACAGGCTGAAGTCTGATTGAGATGTCGTGCAGGGCATGTGCTCACTCTTCCTGGAGTGCTCGGCGTGTAGTGCTGGCGGCGAGGGAACTTCGAGTCAAGCCCCATCGGCGGCGTTTCGAGGCGGCTCAATTGGTGCTGCAGTCTCACCTCAAGCGTCTATGCTGATCCAATTTGAAGTTGGCGTCAAGTTCATCTTTGAACGCGGCCACTCGCCCCAACCCCGCAGACTCAACAACGTGACCTTGCACAGACGCCATCCATCGAAACGAACTGACGCCAAGGGATATTGGTGTACTCAGTGATCAGCGCGGCGGAATCAGCCGCCGGACCCAAGCCGTTGCAGGGCGATCAAGCTGTGCAACGCGGCGACACAATGATCAACGCGCCTGGCGAAGGTGTCGTCACGCTCGGCTTCGGGGACCCTGGTCCACTGCAACGCGAGGTCTTCGATGTAGGCGATCCACGCATGCACGATGGTCGAGGCAGCGACGTCATCGCTGAGGCCCAGGGCAACCAGCACGCGATCACCAAGATCGGTGCGCAGGGATGCGACGCGGTCACCTCCCAGGGTCAGCGCGCCCTGGCCGAAGACGAATGCGAGGTAGAAGTCGCGGCGTCTGTCGATCGTCTCGAACAACGCACCGACGACGTAGCGCAGCGCTGCGTCCGGATCGGCGTCCTCGGGTGGCGCCGTGTTGTCCAGCACGCGTTGTGTCGCGACGTCCAGAACCGCGTCGAAGTAGTCGCTCTTGGTGGGGAAGTAGTGAAACAGCAGGCTACGAGAGATGTTCGCCTTACGCGCCACAGCGTCCAGCGAGAGCTGATGTATCGGCTCCTTTATCAGCATGCCTAATCCGATGGCCAGCAACTGATCTCGACGATCGCCGAATTTGAGCCGCAGCGGAGGTCGCGGCTGGGCACCTGAGCCACGCTGACTTGTCATCTGTTGATCATTGCTCAATAGATGGTTTATGGTCAAGCGCATGAACTCTCAACCGTCGCCTCGCGGCGTCGAACTCCTTGAGCGCGTACGCACATTCATCTCCGACGAGATTTCGCCGATCGAGGAGAGCTACCGCGCCGAGGTCGCCGCCCTGCGAGCCGGCGCCGGAGACCCATGGACGCCGCTACCGATCCTCGACGAACTGCGAGCGAAGGCTCGGGCGGCCGGCCTCTGGAACCTTTTCCTCCCGGCCGAGCACGCTGGCGACTACGCCGCGCGGTTCGGCACTGACGGCGGTCGAGGATTGTCCAATGTCGACTACGCGCCGATCGCTGAGGAGACCGGGCGCTCGGAGATCGCGCCCCACGTCTTCAACTGCAACGCACCCGATTCCGGGAACATGGAGGTGCTGCTGCGCTACGGGACAGAGGAGCAGCGTGCGCGTTGGCTCGAGCCGCTACTAGCCGGTTCCATCCGATCGGCGTTCGTCATGACCGAACCGGGCGTTGCGTCATCGGATGCCACGAACATGGCGGCCACCGCCTATCCCGACGGGGACGACATCGTGCTCAATGGGCGCAAATGGTGGTCGACCGGCATCGGACATCCCGATTGCGAGCTGCTCATCTTCATGGGCTTGTCGAATCCCGAGGCCCCGCGGCGGTCCCGGCACACCATGGTGCTGGTGCCTCGCAGCACTCCGGGTGTGTCCGTCGAGCGGATGCTGCCGTCGATGGGACTCTACGACGAGCCGTTCGGCCACGGCGAGGTGTCGTTCACCGACGTACGGGTCCCCGCATCCAACGTGTTGCTCGGCCACGGCCGCGCATTCGAGATTGCCCAGGGCCGTCTCGGGCCGGGGCGAGTTCACCACTGCATGCGGCTGATCGGGCTGGCCGAGATGGCCCTCGAGCTAGCCTGCCGCCGCGGCCGGGACCGACACGCGTTCGGTCGGCCGATCATCGAACTCGGCGGCAACAGGGAGCGAATCGCCAAGGCTCGCATCGCCATCGACACCGCCCGCCTGCTCGTGCTGAATGCCGCATGGAAGCTGGACACCGTCGGATCTGCCGGCGCACTCGGCGAAGTGAGTCAGATCAAGGCCCACGTGCCGACGGCGGTACAGGAGGTCATCGACTTCGCGATACAGATCCACGGAGGCGGCGGGCTGTCAGACGACTTCCCGCTCGCGGTCGGGTGGATGCTGGCTCGCCAGCTGCGCCTCGCCGATGGGCCCGATGAGGTACACCTGGGAGTGATCAGCAAACTGGAGCTGGCCAAGTATGCCTAGCCGTCCGGAGGCTCCCGCGAACGCCGACGAGGTGCCCGATGTGTCCTCTGTGCGCGCCGAGGACGCATTCGACATCGACCGCTTGCACGGCTGGCTACGCGGACACGACCCCAGCCTCACCGCGCGGCCCGAGGTCCTGCAGTTCTCCGGCGGCGCCTCGAATCTGACCTATCTACTGCGGTTCCCACACAAGGACCTGATTCTGCGTCGCCCGCCAGGGGGGCACAAGTCCTCCGGCGCGCACGACATGTCCAGGGAGTACCGCATCCAGCACGCACTTCGGCCAGTCTTTGACTACGTGCCGCGCACCGTAGGACTCTGCGAGGACACCGAGGTCATCGGCACGCCGTTCTACGTGATGGAACGCATCGACGGCCACATTCCCCGCCAGGAGTTCCCCGCGGGGATGTCGCTGTCGGCGACCGAGGTCACGGCTTTGTGCACTGGCGCACTCGACGTGCTGATCGACCTGCATCAACTCGACCCTGCGTCCGCAACTCTGGACTGGCTGTTCAAGGGTGAGGGCTACGTCAACCGCCAGCTACGGGGGTGGTCCAAACGCTACCGACAGGCAAAGACACCCGACGCCGGCGACTTCGAAGCGGTGATGACTTGGCTGGAGGACAACCAGCCGTCCGATGATCGTTCCTGCCTGATCCACAACGACTTTCGGTTCGACAACGTCGTGTTCGATCGGAACCGTCCGCATGCGCCGGTCGGCCTGCTGGACTGGGAAATGGCGACGATCGGCCACCCGTTGATGGATCTCGGCGGTGCGCTGGCCTACTGGATAGAGGCCGACGACGAACCGGAGATGCACCAGTTTCGCCGCCAACCCACTCACGTGGCGGGCATGCTGACCAGATCGGAAGTCGTCGACTACTACTGCCGCCGCATGGGCATTGGGCTCACCGACCGGGAGTGGGGCTTCTACGAGATCTTCGGACTGTTCCGGACAGCGGCGATCGGTCAACAGATCTACTACCGCTACTACCACGGGCAGACCACCAATCCCGCATTCCAATCGTTCGGCGTGCTCGCCGCCCAGATGGAACGCCGCTGCCGCAGCATGATTCGCCGCTATCAGTGATCGGCGGTTACGCCGGATCAGGAACGACACCGGGGCCGGGTGGACGATGTGACATCTCTGTCTGTCGTCCGCCCGGCCCCGTGTTCGAAGCTGACCGTTGTGGCGGCGATCGCATCAAGCGATCGCCGCCATCCTCATCACCGAGGTAGATTCACCAGTTCACCGAGCCGCGCCCGGTGCCGGCCTGGGGTGCCCAGTGCGATCTGGTCGGCCTTGGCCCGCTTGAGGTACAGGTGCGCCGGATGTTCCCAGGTCATTCCGATACCGCCGTGCAACTGCACGGCCTCCTCGGCAGCGGTGACAGCGAGGTCGCCGCAGAACGCCTGGGCAATGGCAGCCGCCACCGGGGCATCGGGGTCACCGGCCGCGAGGGTAGCAGCGGCATACCGCGCTGCGGCAGCGGCAGACTCGACACCGGTGTACAGGTCTGCCAGCCGGTGCTTGAGCGCTTGATACCCGCCGACAATCCGCCCGAACTGCCGTCGTTCCTTGAGATAGCCGACCGTGGTGTCGAGGCACCATCTCGCAAGACCTAGCTGCTCGGATGCGAGTAGAGCGGCCCCTACTTCCAGCGCTCGCCGGATCGCGGCATCGGCGTTGGCATTCACCATCATGCCGGTCGCCCCGTCCAACGTGACATTGGCGAGCTGCCTTGTCATATCCAGTGAGACAACCGGAGTCAGCATCGCCTCGGAGGCAGCGACGGCGTACACCGCAATGCCGTCCTGGGTAGCGGCTGGTATCAGTAGGAGGTCGGCCTCCAGCGCCCCGGCGACACTGGTGATCGTCCCACTGAGCCGGCCATCAACAACACGCACCATCGGAATGACGGAATTCGGCTCAGCCGACCAGGTTACGGCCAGCGCAGCAGTCTGTTGTCCGGAGACTAGCGAGCCCAGCAGATTGGTATCGGAGTCCAGCACCAGCGTGGTGGCGATGACAGCGCTGGTCAAGAACGGGACCGGTGCGATGACGCGGCCCAACTCCTCCAAGACCACCGCGGCCTCGCGGAAGGAGGCCCCTTCACCACCGTGCTCTTCGGGCACCAGCAGCCCGGCCAGCCCGATCTCGACCGACAGTGTCTTCCACAGCCCGTCGATTACCGACCGATCTCCGTCGTACAACCTGGTGACAGCCACCGGGTCGCACCGGGCGCTGAGCAGGCTGCGCACGCTGGCACGCAGCTCGTCTTCGACTTCGGTGTAGAGCAGATCGAGTTCACTCACTTGGCCATTTCCTTCCATGGAATGTCCTTGTCGACACGGGGTTCGCTGGGCAGACCCAACACCCGCTCGGCGATGATGTTGCGCAGGATCTCTGAGGTGCCGCCCTCGATGGAGTTGCCCTTGGCGCGCAGGTAGCGGTAGCCCGCGTCGCGGCCGTTGAAATCGACCCGAGAGGGCCGCACTTCCGTCCAGTCCGAGTAGTGCAAGCCCTCCTCGCCGAGCAGCTCCAGTTCCAGCCCCGACAACCGCTGGTTCAATGAAGCGAACGTCAGCTTCATCGCCGAGTCCTCGGGACCGGGCTGACCCTGCGCGAGCTTCTGCCGCATCCGCGCTCCGGCGAAGCGAGAGACCTCGGCCTCCACCCACAACCGCAGCAGCCGGTCGTGCAGCTCTGGCGTCCGCTGCAGTGGGTGACTGCGCCACGTGTTGGCGACGACACCGATCAGCCCGTCTTCTCGAGGTGCACCGCTACCGACGATGGACACCCGCTCATTGTTGAGCGTGGCGGTAGCCACGGCCCAGCCTTGGCCCTCATCACCGAGCCGGTGACTGTCCGGGATCCGCACATCGGTGAGGAAGACCTCGTTGAACTCCGCCTCGCCGGTGATCTGCCGCAGTGGGCGCACGTCGATGCCCGGGACGGTCATATCGCACAGGAAATAGGTCATTCCGCGGTGTTTGGGGATGTCGGGGTTGCTGCGAGCGACCAGAATGCCAAACCGGGCGTTGTGTGCACCCGAGGTCCACACCTTCTGGCCATTGACCACCCACTCGTCACCGTCGCGCACCGCTCGGGTGGCGAGTCCAGCGAGATCGGAGCCGGCACCGGGCTCGCTGAACAACTGGCACCAGATCTCCTCGCCGGTCCACAACGGCTTCAGGAAGCGCACCTTTTGTTCCTCGGTGCCGAAGGCGAGGATCGTCGGCGCCGCCATGCCCAGTCCGATGGCATTCGACTCCGGGTTATTGTCCGGCGCACCAGCCTGTTCGAACAAGGCGTCAACCTCGGCCTGCCAGATGTGCGGCAACCCCAGCCCGCCATGATCCGGAGGGAAGAACACCCAGGCAAGTCCAGCATCAAAACGGGCCCGAAGGAAGTCCCGCCGCTCGGTTTTCGCAGGATCGTGGGCCGCGAGAAACTCCTCGACCCGGCCCCGTACCTCGTCCAACGTCATCGTGTACTTACCTTTCTTGCAGAATGCTCGGTGCCGGGGTCCGCGGGCTTCGAGCCGGCGAATCCCGCACTCACGACAGGCGTTCGAGGATCATGGCCATGCCCTGGCCGCCGCCGACACACATCGTCTCCAGTCCGAACTGCTTGTCATGCCACTGCAACGAGTTGATCAGCGTGCTGGTGATGCGGGCACCACTCATGCCGAAGGGGTGGCCCACCGCAATCGCGCCACCGTTGACGTTGAGCCGCTCGAAGTCCAGGCCCAGTTCACGCGCGGACGGAACCACCTGCGCGGCAAAGGCCTCATTGATCTCCACCAGATCGATATCGTCGATCGTCATACCCGCGCGAGCCAGCGCTTGACGGGACGCCTCGACCGGTCCCAACCCCATGATCTCCGGGGACAGACCCGAGACCCCGGTGCTGACGATGCGCGCCAACGGCGTGAGGCCAAGCTGCTTGGCCCTGGTGTCGGACATGATCACGATCGCGGCCGCACCATCGTTGAGGGCACAGCAGTTACCTGCGGTGACGGTGCCATCGGGACGAAAAACCGGCTGCAGCGAAGACAACCCCTCCACAGTCACCCCCGCGCGCGGCCCGTCGTCCCTGCTGACCACCGTGCCATCAGCCAGCGTCACCGGCGTGATGTCGCGCTCCCAGAAACCACTGACAATCGCGGCTTCGGCACGGTTCTGACTGCGCACGGCGAAGCAGTCCTGCTCGCCACGAGTGACACCCGCGAACTGCGCGACGTTCTCCGCGGTCTGCCCCATGGCGATGTAGACATCGGGCAACAAACCCTCAGCCCGGGGGTCGACCCAGCTCTGCCCACCGGCAGCGAAGGTCACAGTCCGCGCCTTGGCGGCATCGAAGAGTGGGTTCTCGGTATCGGGCATGCCATCGGCGGCACCCCTGGGAAAGCGACTCACCGTCTCCACGCCCGCGGAGATGAACACCTCACCCTCCCCCGCCTTGATCGCGTGAAAGGCCATCCGGGTGGTCTGCAGACTGCTCGAGCAGTAGCGATTGACGGTCACACCGGGCAAATAGTCCATACCTGCAAGTACCGCAACGGCTTTACCGAGGTTGTAGCCCGCCTCACCCGCGGGCTGGCCACAGCCCAACATCAGGTCATCGATCGCCTTCGGATCCAACTCCGGCACCTTCGCCAAGGCCGCCAACACCATCTGGACAGTCAGATCATCCGGACGCATATCCTTCAACGATCCCTTGCCAGCCCTACCGATCGGCGACCGGGCAGTCGAGACAATCACGGCTTCAGGCATCCACGCTCCTTCAGAGTTACTGAACACGCGCGCAGGCCAAGCAGATTCAGCGCGACCTGTCGATGATCCTGGGCAATGCGCCAATCGCCAATTTTTCGGGCGAACTATGCCCCAGGTGGGGGATGCCACTGGCCTTATGCGGAAGACAGTGTGCGCAAACTGCTTTGCGCGCGACAGCCCGCGCTCAACCCGCTGGCGGGTGCGACCTACGGAGACGCGCTTGTATCAGCAATGCCGCTGAGAACTATGCGGCTCATCGCTTGGCCGACCTCCGCACCGCTTAGCTCCCCGCCGGGGCGGTACCAACGGTGCATCCAGTTGACCGCGCCAAGGACGGTGTAAGTGACCATCCGAGCGTCCAGGTCAGCCTTGAGGTCCCCTTTTCGGATGCCGTCGTCGACGATCGCCAGAACAGCGGCCTCGAAGCGTTCGGCACTCTTCACAAAGAACTCCTGCAGCTCGGTTCCCGCGGAACTGAGCCAACGGCCGTCCTCCTGGACGTACAGATTGAGAAATGGGTAGTGCTCCTCGTAGGACGAGGCCAGCAACTCGATCACCTCAGCTAGTCGATCGACCGCTGAACCAGGCTTGGCGGCCACCGCTTCGGCCCCAGTGACGTTGTAGTCGGACGCTCGGCGCACCAGTTCCAGGAAGATCTCCTGCTTCGTCCCGAAGTAGTAATAGATGTTGGACTGGCTGACGCCGAGATGGTTGGCGATGTCGGTGATGCTCGTGCCATTGAAGCCGTTGAGTGCGAACACCTCGGCGGCCTTCGCAAGAATCAGCGCGCGCTGTTCCAGCCACGCCGGGTTGCGTTCCTTGCGTGCCAACTCCCTGCGCTGCGCGATCTTGCTGGGCTCGCGGGCCTTCGACTCCTTCATGAGTCAACTTTCTCATCGTCCGGCGCCTGGAACGCAGTTCTGGCTCGCAAGATGGTGGTCGGCGTTGTATTGATGGTTCCTCAGTCTGTACGACCCCAGCCGAGGCGATCCGTCCGAGCCAGCATCGTTTGCGCAGCTCAGCTTGTCGGTCTTACTGCTCGGGTTGCGCGGCAGTACGGCCAGGAAGTCCATCGAACGGCGTACTTCAAGCCTGTTCAGCCGTCGCGAGAGTACGCCATGACCTCGGCCTGGGGCCACTTCCCCCGGTCTAAGTGGCCGGTGGGTTTCGGGTGGGTCATTGCCCGGTTGGGATGGGTCGGTCTGGGTTGGGGCGTCCGAGTGCGCGAGCCACGCCGCGGTGCTGCCGAGGCGCATCATCTGCACCAACAACTCACGCTTGCATCAGCTAGGCGATGAGACCCAACTGTTGGGCGCGACTGGCGGCTTCGGCGCGGTTTCGCACTCCCAGTTTGCGATACACCGAGCTAGCGTGTTGTTTGACCGTCCATCGTGACAAGTTCAGCCGCACTGCCACTTCGGGATTGCTGAGGCCCAAAGCGACGTGCTGCAGAACGTCGAGTTCTCGTTTTGACAGCCTCTTCGTGGTGGACGCCGCGTCCTTCGGGAACACCTGGGCGCCCTCTGCGACACGTTTGACCGCGGCGACGATCGCGGCCGATGGCATCTTCTTGGGCAGAGACGCCACCGCCCCGTGCTTTTCCGCCAAGGCTGCCGATACCGGCGCCTCTGCCGATGTCAACACGACCTTGACGTGCGGCATCCGTTCCTTGAACGCGCGGCACAGATTGAATCCCGACTGGCCCCCCAGCGAAGCGCTGACGAGCACCAGTTGTGGTTGGCGCCGCTGCGCCACCTGCCAGGCCGTTTCCGCTGATGCCGCGACGAGACACGATGCCACCCATGGCTCGTCGGTCAGGACTGCACGCAGCCCAGCGCCGAGTAGCGGATGTTCTTCGACCACCAGCACGCGCTGCGGCAGGCAGCGGGCCGCCAGGGTCGGCGAGGTGTGGCCGGGTCGCAGCGAACGCTGCTTCTGCGCCGTTTGTTGGTGCATGCTGGCGGCCTGAGTGACCCATGGATTGACTTGCCCACGATCGGCGGGACGCAACGACTGCACTCTTCTGCCGCTGCCGGTGTCGCCGATTAAACCGGCGTCGCTGGCTACCGTGACCATGGAGACACCTTCCTGACCGGCGCTTTCGCCAGTATCGATCGAATAGCTGAAAGCCCTGATGGGCGTCTCTTGTGAGTCACGGCTCCCGGACTGCCACAACGGGACTCATCCGCGGATCAGTCGTCGTAGATGATGACGCCGCGCAGATTCCTGCCCTCCCGCACATCTCGTCACCACTGGATCATCTTGGTTTCGAGATATGCGGCGATCCCCTCGGGACCACCCTCACGTCCGTGACCCGACTGCTTGAAGCCGCCGAAGGGCTGTGATGCGCATACCGTGTGGCTGTTCACGAAGATCTGGCCGGTGCGCACTTCACCGACAACACGCTTGGCGACCTGCGGGTCGTTGGTGTACACCGAACCTGATAGCCCATAAGGCGAATCGTTGGCGATGTCGATCGCCTCATCGAGGGTGTCGTATGAGATCAGCGAGATGACCGGGCCGAAGATCTCCTCGCGGGCTATCCGCATGCTGTTGTGGACATCGGTGAAAAGGGTCGGCTCGATGTAGAACCCCTTGTCGAGATTCGACGGCCGACCGCCGCCATAGGCGACCTTGGCGCCCTCCTGCCAGCCGATCTCGATGTAGCGCTCCACGCGATCACGCTGACGCTCCATCGCCAACGGCCCGAGCACCGTGGCCGGGTCGAACGGATCACCGACGACCATCCCGCTCATCGCGGCGGCCATGGCCTCAGCGAATTCGGCTGTGCGTGAATGCGGGATCAGCACCCTAGTGAGGGCGGCGCATATCTGCCCGGAGTGGCCGATTCCCCCCGCCAGCAGGGTCGGCAGTACATCGGCGACCTCGGCGTCCTCGGCGACGATCGCGGCCGACTTGCCACCAAGTTCCAGGGAGACCCGAGCAATGCGTTCGCCGCAGATGCTCGCGACCCGCTTCCCGGCGTCGGTGCTCCCCGTGAAGGCCACCTTGTCCACGTCGGGATGCCGAACAAGGTGCTCACCGATCTCACGCCCGGCCGGCAGAATGCTAACGACGCCCTCGGGTATCCCTGCCGCCTGCAGACATTCGGCCAACATGTAGCTAGTGAGCGGGCCCTCGGGGGCGGGCTTCAGCACCACGGTGCACCCAGCCGCCAAGGCGGAGCCCAGCTTCAGCGCGGCGCCGCCAACCGGCGCGTTCCACGGGATGATCGCACCCACGACACCCACCGGCTCGCGGACGATGCTCACGTTGGCGTCGCCGTCGACACGATCCTCGACGAGCGACACCTGCTCGTGTAGTGCGGCGCTTCGCCGGAACGTCGCGGCGGCCATAGAGTGGAGCGCCTCGGCGAGTGCCATTGGGGCACCGATCTCGGCGGCGAACACGGGGGCGAAATCCTGTATCCGCTTTTCCACCTCGTCGGCGATCCGGTTCAGAAGTTGGCCCCGCTCCTCGGGGCTGGTCTTGCGCCAAGGTCCCTCAAAAGCCCGCCGCGCCGCCACAACGGCTCGATCGACGTCCTCCACAGTCGGGTTCGGGACGCGCGAGATGACCTCCTCCGTACTGGGGCAGATCACCTCGATGTGCTCATCGCCCGCCGGTTCGACCCACTCCCCGCCCAGATACAACTGCGCGAAGCTGGGTACCGTCCGTCTGCTCAGTCCTGACGTCATCGAACGCTCCTCTGCCCCGTTGGTATGGGTTGGCCTGGGATGGGGCGACCGAGCGCGCGGTCTCCCCCGCAGTGCATCTCGGGATCGTCGGGCTCTGGCACCAAATCACCCGTGCGCATTGCGGACTCGACGGTCATGCCCAGACGTTACCGTCACCACAACGCATCGTCAATAGCTCTATTGACGATGTGTTGTGGTGACCATTCGACATCAAAATCTGTGCGGTTCACAAACTCTCACCACTCTTGGCGGCAACCATGGCTGCGGTGTCGAAGTAGAATGGCCGTGCCGAGACGAAGCGGCCACCGCGGATCTCCCACAGCTCACCGAAGGGCATCTCGATCTCCTGATCGCCGTCAATGCCCCGCCACACCATGCTCCCCAGGGCCATGACCAGGTCACCGTCCACAAGGAAGTGACGCATTTCAAGAGTGGTGAAGTCGACGTAACGGGAGATCGTCTCCACCAATCGCAGACTGGCCTCCGGACCTCGATGCTCCCCGCCATATGGTAGCGATTCCGCTTGGTAGACAACAATATCGTCGTCCATTGCCGCGGTCATCGCCTCGACGTCCCCCGCCGCAGCTGCGGCGTAGAAGTTCTGGACGAATTCGCGATTGTCGTTCTCCGACATGGGTCTGCCCCTTAAGGATGTGTTGTCGTACGCATGGTTTGGTGGCTAACGTCTAGCCGGCGGCAATGATGAGAGCCTGTTCAGGACACGCGGCAACGGCACCACGCGTTACCTGTTCGTCACCCGGATCAACGGTGCGTACCTCCACGGTCGAGAATCCCTCGTCGTCAATCGGGAAGAGGTCCGGGTCGACTCCGTGGCACACACCATGAGCCTGGCAGCTGCTGCGGTCAAGGCGAATCTTCATGTGACGCTTACTCCTCTACTCTCCCTGGGGAGGTTGGCTGTCAATCGCGAATGCGACCTGGTTGCAACAACATTTGGCACTCATGGGTGTTGTTGCGGCTTTCCGTACACGGCCACTACGACGGTGCGGTCGAGGCTGTTCTCCGACCAGACGCCGATATCAGTGTTGGCGCAGTCCGACATGATGGCGAATACGGCGGGGTCGTGGTACCACCGGTTGATCAGTTCGATACCACTCATCGCCAGCGCGGGATTGATGGCCACGGTTTCAGCCACTGTGCCGCGGTACCCGGCGCCGTTGGCGCGGTCTTGGGGGGTGGAGCCGTCGGATCCTATGTCACCGTTGAGATCCCGGTTTGTCAGCACGTCGAGGGTGTGCCGCTGGGCGACTAGCCGCAGTACGGGGCTCGTCCTGACGTCATTGGTGCAGCCCGCCTGACGCTGAACGGTGTAGATGCCCGACACGACACTGCTGTTGAAGCGGCTGTTGTCCGCACCGGCCGTCGGTGCACTCAGCCCGGCGGCAGCGCAGAGCAGAACACACACCGACGCTATGGTTCGTGAGTTCGGCACATGTACCTCCTATGTGTTCGGGCCCCCTAGAACGGGGAGTTAGGGTGAGCGGTTCTCTGCGGCCGAGTTCCTCAGCTGCCAGATCAGCGGAGGGCACAGCTCGTTGACCGCCTGGCCGACCAGGTAGGAGGCTTGAAATTCGTCGGGGTTGGCGAAGTCGGCTTTGACGCTGTCCATCACGTCGGCGTACGGCTGGCCGGCAGCGATCTTGTCGCAGATCCCGCGCCCGTAGGCCAGTGCATCGTCGGCATTGGCGAAGTTGTATCCGGGACGGACCGTCACATTGATCAGGTACGCGACAGCATCTGCGCGTGCATGTGGGGGCCCGACCAGGGCGGCGGCGGTCAAGCCCACGACCTGGAGCGTCAGGAGCATCTTGATGGGGCGCGATTTCACCATGATTGTCCCTGCCTCACACCGGGGTCAGATCCGAGATCAGCCAGCGTCCGCCGACCTTCTCCAACGTCACCTTGACGCTGGAGGCGGTGTCGGTGGGGGCACCTGCACCGACGATGACGCTCTGGTTGACGAACATCAGGGCAACGGCGTGATCGGCTGTCGCTGATACGACGGCCGCGGCGGGAACCGTGGCTACCGCCGCGATCGACTGCTGCTTCGCGCCGGGTATCACCACATCGGTCGTCAGCTGTGTGTACGTGTTCTTGAAGTCACCGGTCAGCAGATTCCGCGCGGCGTCGAGGTCAGCCTCGACGGTGTCCGGCTGGTACGACAGCAGCGCGACAACGCCATCCTTGGCCGCCTGCACCGACTCGATCCCCGCGGTCTGAGAATCCCGGGCCGAGGCGTCGTGCCACTTCAGGAACCCCGCCCCCAGTGTGAGGAGCAGCGCCAATCCGGGTAGGAGACCGAAGGCAAAGATCCGCGACCACCGAATCTGGCGCCCGCTGGTGGTTGCCTCGCCGGTGGCGGTGCCGGCATCGAATGCGCTCACGGCACGAACTGGACGTTGGACACCTTGGCGCCATCGTCCACCTTTTGAACACTGAGCCGCATTCGCCACAGACGCGGCGGATCGTCTGGCGATCCCGGCGTCACCGTCTTGATCGAGACGGCGACGAGAACCTCGGCCTGACCTTCGGTGAACGACTCCACCCCAGCCTCGGTAATCGTTCCCTCCGAGGAGGATTGGGTCTGCTCGAGCACATCGACGAACGGGCCCGCATTCTTTTGAAAGTCGTCGTGAAATGCCCCAGTCGACGAGTTCAGGATCCGTTGCACGGCGGCCTCGGCGTCGGTGCCCTTGATGGTGGTGAGGTTGAGGGCACCTTGGCGGCCTGCGCTGAGGAAGAGTGCGCGCTGCGCCGCGTGCTGATTCGACCGATAGGCCTCGGTAGTCAGCCACGCGGTGAGGCCACCCAAGACCGCGATCGCGATGAGCCCCACCGCGACGGCGAGGCGCGTGGCCGTCGCCAGGCGCGCAGGTGTAGTCGCCGCCTCGGTCATCTCGCCCACCGGGTCGGGGTGGTCCTCAGATGGACCGGCATCGCTGTCGCCGGGCCCATTCAGTTTCCGGGCGGAGGAGTCAGCATTGTCTGCCATGTCTTGTCCTTCGGAGCGTTCTGGGCAAGGTCGGCCTGGGTATACGTCCGCCCATCAGGGCCGACGTAAGAGCCAGTGGCCGGGTCGTAGAAGGCCGTGGCGATCGGTGGCGCTGCCGCCGGCGGGGGCGTCTCAGCTGCTGGTGGCGCGGGCGGAGCTCCCGGGGGCAACTGCGGAATGTCCTGGCCAGACAGCGTGGCGTTTGGGTCGCCTTTCCAGTTGAACCCGTCGTTGAGCGGTACGTACTGCTCGTCGCTTTCACACAACTTGACCGTGGGGGCTCGCTTGCCGGGCCTCGTCAAGCAGGGGTAATTGCGTGCACCGCGCACCGCGGTGAATCGAGACTCCTGCGGTATGCGGCAGTAGATGGCCCCGGGCACGGTGTCGGGAGCATCCTCGAAGCTCGGCGGACGGGTCTGCGTTGCCGGTAGGAAGCCCGTCGTACACGGTGGCGGCGCATTCAAGTTGAGGTTGAAGTCCATCAGCGTGGCCTTGTAGGGCGTCTTGACGTTCTGCGTCATGACGGCAGTGCCTGACATACTGGCGATCCCGTGCGGCACCAGCACCAAGAGCTGTTCGATCGCGGGTTGGTAGGCCACCGCGACGCTGCCAAGACTGACCAGGTTCGCGAGGAGCACCGGCACGGTCGGCTGCAACCGATCGATGAGTTGACGCGCCTCATCGGCTGCTGCCGCCCCAGTTGGCAGAAATCCGGAGAGATCCGCGTCGTGGTCTTTCAGCGAGCCGCTGATGGTGGCCAGGTGCGCGGCCCAGGATCTGATCGAGTCCGAGGTCTGGGTCTGGGAATCCAGCACGGGCGCGACGTTGTCGATCGCCGACGTGATGGAGTCCAGGTTCGCCCGCGAGTCGATGGCCAGTGCCGTCGTGCCCTTGACGAGTCGGGCGATGTCTGGGCCCAATCCCCCGAACGCCGTGTAGCTTTCGTCGATCGCTGTCCTGAGATCATCCCGAGGGATTGCCTGCAGCCCCCGGTTGGTGGCGTCGAGTAGTCCGTTGATGTCCGGGGGGACGCTGGTTCGGCTCTCGGGGATGACGTCACCGTCCCGGAGTGGTCGCGATGTTCCGTTGCGTGGCAGGAGCGCTATGTACTGCTCCCCGATGGCGGACTGGCTGTGCACCTGCGCGTCGAGATCGGAGGGAATCTCGATGTCGGATTTCAGCGACAGAACGGCCTGGACTCGGCCGTCCACGATATCCACGCTCTGGATACGGCCAACCTCGGTGCCGCGGTATGTGACGTTGCCGGCCGGGTAGAGGCCGCCGGCACGAGGGAGTTCGACGGTCACGCTGTAGCGGCCGATCCCGAAGACCAGCGTGGGCGCCTTGATGTAACCCAGGATCATGATTGCCCCGGCTATCAGCGATATGGAGGCGAATATCGCCAACTGGATCTTGATCCGTCTAGTCAGATGCATCTCAGCGCCCCTGGTCGGCTTGGTAGGGAACGAGGAGTGGGTTTCCGGCGGTGTACGGGCTGGGTAGTTGGCCGATCGTCCGACCCCAGCGCATCTCCAGCTCGGTCAGTTTTCCTTCGAACCGGGTCCCGGTGAACATCGACGCATCGATGCGGCTGAGGGTCAGATCAAAGATCCCACTCAGGTTCACATAGTCTCCGCGCACCCAGTTCTCGACAGTCTCCTTCGGAAACGGATAGGTCGACAGGTAGCTGAGCGAACGTGTCAGCGCCGGTCCCGCATCCGCCAGCGACTTCAACACTGGGCCAATGTCATTGAGTTCCTTGACGACGTTCTCCTTGCTCCGGTCCACCGCATCGGCCGCCAGTGCGCTGAACTTGCCGAACTGGTCGAAGGCCTCAGTCAGATCCTCGCGTTCGCCTTTGAGCACTTCGAGGGCGTCGGGGATGGTGTCAAGAGCCTTGTCGACAACGGGTTGTTGGGCTGCAAACTGGCCAGCCAGGGCGTTGAGGCTGTCGGTGGCCGAGATGATGTCGTCCTTCTGAGCATTGAGATGTCCCACGAAGACGCTCATCTGGTCGAGAAAGCTGCGCAAGTCCTGCTCCCGGCCCTTGAAGGCAGTGCCGAACGCCTCGGTGATGTCCTGGACCTGCCCGAGGCCGCCGCCGTTGAGCAGCATCGACACCGCGGCCAACGTCTGCTCCGTGGTCGGGTAGTTGCCACCGTTCTGCAACGGGATCAGGGATCCGTTGTGCAGTTTGCCTTCCGGTGCCACATCGACCGGCGGGGCAAGCTCGACGTGCAGCGTGCCCAGCAGGCTGGTCTGGCCAATTCTCGCCGTCGCGTTCGCAGGCAAGTCCACGTTTCCGTTGAGGGTCAAGGTGATCAGCGCATGCCAGCCCTGTCGTTCGATCTTGCTGACATTGCCCACCGTGACGTCGCCGACGCGGACACGCGAGTTCTGCTCCAGGTTGGTGGCTTGGGGCAACTGCGCCTGCACCTGGAAGGCACCGGGCCCGCCACCTTCGGTGCCCGGCAGCGGCAGCGAGTTCACTCCTCGCCAGCCGCAACCGGACAAACCAGTCACCAAGGCCAGCAGGACCACCGCCACCCCGGTGCGCCGACCGGCCTGGCGCATCATGAACCCGCTCCGGCGGGGACCATCAATCCGGGCAACCCGGCGGCGGGATCGGTTGGGGGCGGGCCGGGCTGGGCGGCGTCGGACAGCGTGTCAGACTCGGCGGCCAGCGGGGCGTCCGACGGCGGGGCCGGCTGCGGCGGCGGTGCCGGACGGTAGTCGGGGCGCATCCAGTCCTCGCTGTAGGTGATCTCGTTGGGCCGTGCCATCGTGCCGACGACCGGGTTGATGCCGATGGGCGGAAAGTTCCACTGGCGGTTCTTGACGATGGGTGCCAGATGCTGCACGCACAACTTGGCCGACTGCTCGGCATTGAGCCGAGATGCCGCCTGTACTGCGCCGCACAAGAAGGAGATCGGATTGGCGAAGTTGTTCGCCGCCAGAACGCCGGTGACCGCGGCGCTGCCAGGCTGGAAGATGTTGACGAAGTTCTGCATCCCGTTTGGCAGGACGTGCAGTGTCTGCTTGATGTCGTCGAGGCTGTCATTGAGTGCGGAGGTGATCGACGCCAGCTTGTCGGATGTCGTGCCCAGTGCGTCGCGATTCTCGGCAACGAACTCCTGAACGTCGCCCGCGGCACTGTAAATGTCGCCGAGGGCCTGCCCGAGTTCATCGGGATTGTTGGACAGTACTGAGGTGACCGTCGACAGATTTCGGTTGAGCTGACCCATGAGGTCCGAACTGGACTGCAGTGCCGTCACGAGTATCGACAGGTTCTTGACCGTGCCGAAGATGTCACTGCTGTGATCTCCGAGCGCCGAGAAGGCCTGCGCCAGTTTTACTATGGTGTCGCGGATGCTCGCACCCTGGCCACGCAGGTTGTTGGCCGTGGTGGTGATGAAACCGCCCAGCGGGCTCACGCCCCCGGGATCTGTCGGCTGCAGCGTGTCGGTGAGCGTCTGCAACTGTTCCCGAAACTCGTCCCATTCAACTGGAACCGCGGTCCGGCTCTCGGGGATCACGCCGTTGTCGGGGAACTCCGGACCGCCGGTGTACACGGGCGTCAGCTGGATGGCTCGCGCCGACACCAGTTGAGGCGAGATGATCACGGCCTTGACGTCGGCAGGGATCTTGTACTTGTCACTGACCCAGAATGTGATCTTCGCGCGTTCGGGCTGGGGCTCGATTGTGTCGATCTTCCCCACGGGAACACCGAGCACGCGGATCTCATCACCGGGAAAGATGCCATTGCTGTTGTCGAAGAACGCCACTAGGTGAGTGCGCCCGAGCTCGGGCACCGAGCGTATGGCCACCACGACGCCGGCGATCAGAGTGAGACTCAGGATGATCGCAAGGCCAAAACGTGCGCTGAGAACGCGGCTGGTCATCACTGCTCTCCGTCTGTCGGACCCGGGGTTGTCGCCGGGATCGCGGGCGGAGGTCCATCCGGCCCGATTGCGGGTGGCCCCGGCGGCGGGCCGCCTGGCGCGGGTGCCGGCAGTGGTTCGCGGTAGGGGTACCGAGGGTCTCCCGGCTTACCCGTGATCGCGTCTGGCAGAGTGAGTTTGGGCTCACCACCCTGCCCTGTCCGGGGGTAGGGCATAGGAAGCGCCGGCGTTGCGGGTTGACCCGTCTCTGGATCGATTCGCTCCGTCGGCAACAGCACATTCGGGTCCAGGCCGAGATCGGAGAACGCGGCGTCCACGAACGGCTGAATGAACTGTCCGGGCGGCAGATTGGCCAGGATCGCCTTGAAGTACGGCCCAGACGCGACCGCCTCTCCCAGTTGGATCGCGTAGGAGTTGAGCAGTTTGATCGATTTCTGGATCTGCCCCTTGCGGTTCTCGACAATCGTGAGGACACCATTGAGCTTGTCCAGCGCAGGCTTCAGCGTGTCGCGGTTGTCCTCGACGAGTCCTGACACCTGCCGAGACAGCGCGGAGATGTTGCCCGAGAACTGGTCCAATGCAGCGCTTTGTGTCTGTAGCTGCGCCAGCAGTGCGTTCGTATCTGCAATCAGACCGACGACCTCGTCGGTACGCTTGGCCAGCACCCCGGTCACTTTGTTGGCGTTCGCCAGAAGGTCACGCAGTTGCGAGTCCCGCTCGTTGAGAGTCTGCGAGAACCGAGCCGCGCCTGCCACCGCGGCCTGTAGATCAGGTGCAGTGTTCTGAAATGTCTGGGCCAGGGTCGTCAGCGACTCATTGAGCTGATCGGTGTTCAACGCGCCGATGGTGGTCGCCAGATCACCGAGCGCATCGGGAAGTTCATAAGCCGGTGTCGTTCGCTCCAACGGTATTGGTGCCAAGAGTCTTCCGTCACCACGGGGGGTGATCTCGAGGATCTTCGCTCCGAGCAGACTCTTCGTCTTCACCGCGGCTTCAGCGCGATCACCGAGGTCGACGTCATCATCAACCTTGAACGTGATGACGACGTGGGTGCCGTCCAAGTCGACGCCTTCCACGGCACCAACCCGAAGTCCGGCCACCTGCACGGCCGCGCCGGTCTTGAGGCCGCCGGCCTCGGCGAAGTATGCGGAGTACTCCCTGCCGGTATCGAAGAACGGCAGGTTCTTGTATTGCAGTGCCCCGACGGCGACCGCAGCGACCGTCGCCACGCCGATCATGCCGATCACCGCTGGATTGCCTTCAGAGAAGCGTTTCATTTCGGCGCGCACCGTCCCGAGTCCTGGCCAGCCAGTTTGACGTAGACGGGTTGACCGCCCTTACCGTTGACCTTGAGGAACAGGTCGCAGATGTAGAAGGAGAAGAAGTCGCCTTGTAGCCCCTGTCGCGCAAGACGTTGGTAGGCATCGGGCAGCGTGTTGAGCAGATTGTCGAAGTACTCGTGATCCGCCACCACGATGCTGCCAACCCGGTCCGACTGTTCCACAACGGTTTTCAGTGGCGGGCGGGCTTGACTGAGCATATCGGCGACAGAGCCGGAGACGGCGTTGGTGTAGGCGACCGCATCGCTGATATCGGTCCTGCGCTCCGCGAGACCATCGACGAGTTCCGACAGTGAGTCGACCGCCTTCGCGAACTGATCGCTTTGCTTGCTCATGGACCCGAGCACGGTGTCCAGGTTGCCGATGACCTGTCCGATCAACGCGTCGCGGTCGGCCAATGTGTTGGTCAGGGCGGCGGTCTGGGACAGGAACGAACTGATCGTCGCACCCTGCCCCTGGAACGCGTCAATCAACTGGCCGGTGAGCAGATTCACCTGGTCGGGGTCGAGGGCGCGAAACAGCGGGCGGAAGCCGCCGACGAGCGCGTCTAGATCCAACGCCGGCTCGGTGCGGTCCTTGGAGATCGCCTGACCGGGATTGAGCCGCTTGAGGCTTCCGGTGCCTTCGCGGAGCTCCATGAATCGACCGCCGATGGGGTTGTCATAGCGAACGGCCGCTTGAGAGCCCTCGGTCAGAACGACCGACTCATCGGCCGTGAACTCCACGACCGCGAGGCGCTCCTTGTTGAGAGATATGTTCTTGACCTTGCCGACCTCCACACCGGCGATGCGCACGAAGTCACCCGCCTGTAGCCCACTCACGCTGGTGAAGTCGGCACGGTACGTCGCCTCCTTCTGGAATCGCAGCTGCGCGAACAGCGTCAGCAGGACAAATGTCCCCAGTAGGCACACCATCACGAACAACCCGAGGCGCCAGATCACGCCACCCAACTTGTCTCTCACCGCGTCATTCCTCTGTCGCTCATTCGGTCACGGTCCTGGTGGCGCTTCTTGTGACGGACCGGGGTTCGGTCCGGTACCGGTTCCGTACGGTGGCGGCGGGTTCAGCACGCCGGGTACTGGAGGCGGCGGCGCACCCGGCGGTGGCGCGGCCCATAGCGGCAATCCGTCCGGCCCGAACAGAGGCGCCCCATATGGCGGTGCTCCCGGATAGGGCACCGGTCCAATTGCCGGCGGCCCATCACCCCGTACGCTCGGCGGTTCTGGCACCCCGCGAGTCGTGGGGAGCCAGTTGACATAGAAGGGGCTCCCGATCCCCGGATTCGGGCGGATGTCGAGACCCGTGCCCCAACCCGTGTTGGTGACCAGCTGGCGCACCGGGAACTGCTTAGCCGGATAGGGAAGCGACCCACACCCCGGCTTGCCACCCGGCCCACCCTTCGCCGCAACGACGGGCACATTCTCCGGGAACTTGTATGGATCCTTGCCGAAGTGCAGTCCGGCATCGGCGACCAGGCTGCGGCCGTTTCCACCGATCGAGGCGTAGGCGCCGTTTTCAAGGTAGTAGTGCGCGCCCACGAGCATGCAGGTGTACGACGGGTCGTACTTCAGCAGCAGATCTGTCGTCGGCTCCAGCGTGTTGATTGCGTCGACGAAGGTGTTCGCGTGGGGTTCCAGCAGTCCGATTGCGCTGCGTGAGAAGCCAATTGCGTTGAGGAGCAGGCTGTCCAGCGCGTCGGATTGGTTCGTGATCGTCGCGCTGGTGGTGCTGGCGGCGTCCAGCGTCGCCAGGATGTCCTCTGCCGCAGCACTATAGGTGTCGCCGAAGCCCTTCAACGACCTGAAGTTCTCCGCGACTTGGTCCATCCGCGGGTTGACGGCCAACAGAACCTGGTTGGCGTCGACGGTCGCCTCGCCGATGCGTTCACCCTTCCCCCGTACGCCCTCGGCGATTGCGCTCAGCACTGCGTTCAACTTCGACGGGTCGATCTGATCCAGAACTCCGAGCAGACTCTGAAAGACCGTGTTGACCTCGGTGCTGACATTGCGTGACTGCAGCACCGCGCCTGATGTGAGTCCGTGCGCGCTCGGATCAGCCGGTGGGATCAGCTCGACGTACTTGGCTCCGAACGCCGTCGTCGCACGGATCTCCGCCTGCACGTTGGCGGGAATTCGGCCGGCCTGGTCGGGATAGATGTCCAGCTTCAGGCTCACCGGCTGCCGGCCACCTTCGATGCCCGCCACGCGTCCGACCTGGACGCCGAGCATCTTGACCTTTGCGCCAGACTCCATGACGAGGCCGGATCGGTCCGAGGTCAGCGTGACTGAGACGAACTTCCGGAAGGTTCCCGCGAACAGGCCGACACAGAGCAGAACGGCGGCAATCAGCGTGACGATGAGGCCGGCCGACCACCAGCCGGGGTGGATGCGCGCATACAGACTCTTGGTACCCATAGTCGCTATCCCGAGAGGTTGAAGTTGCCGGACTGGCCATAGATGGCCAGCGAAACCAATAGGACCGCGAGGGCCGAGGCCACCAACGAGGTGCGCACTGCACGCCCAACTGCCTCGCCGACCCCGGCTGGGCCGCCGCTGGCCGTGAACCCGTAGTACGTGTGGACCAGCATGATGACGACGGCCATCGTGACCGCGAGGAAGAACGACCAGATCAGGTCAGTCGGACTCAAGAAGGTGTTGAAGTAGTGGTCATACACGCCAGTCGACTGCCCGTAGACATAAGTCGTACCGAAACGCGCTGCGAAGAACGACATGAGGACGGCCACGCAGTACAGCGGGATCACCACGATGATGCCCGAAATCACTCGGGTCGACGCCAGATAGGCCACCGATCGGATACCCATCACCTCCAGGGCGTCGATCTCCTCGTTGATCCTCATCGCTCCCAGCTGGGCAGTCGCCCCCGCACCAATGGTCGCCGCCAAGCCGATTCCCGCGGTCAGCGGAGCGATCAATCGAACGTTGAAGTACGCCGATGCGAAACCTGTCAGAGCCTCCACGCCGACCTGAGAGAACTGGTTGTATCCCTGGACAGCAACCAGCGCCCCGGTGGTCAACGTCAGGAATCCCACGATGACCACCGTTCCGCCGATCACCGCCAAAGCTCCAGAGCCCAGGCCCATCTGGGCGATCAGGCGCAGCAACTCGGTCCGATATCGGCGGAAGACGTCACCGATCGAGGCGAGCGTCTCGACAAAGAACTGCGTCTGTACGCCCAGCTGAACCCAGCTGTCCGACCAGCGACGCAACCTACGGTGCAGCCGCGGGAATCGCGAGCGCAGCACTACCTGACTCATAGCGTGACCTCCACACCCACGGCGCTCGCGAGAATGTTGATTGCGAACAACGCCACGAACGTGAAAACGACTGTCTCGTTCACCGCATTGCCAACGCCAGCCGGCCCGCCGCCGACCGAAATGCCCTTGTAGCAGGCGATCAACCCCGCGGCCAGGCCGAACAGTCCCGCCTTGATCAGTGCAGTCACCACGTCCGCCAGGCCGGTGATGATCGTCATCCCACCCGCGAAAGCGCCCGGAGTCACGTGCTGAACGAAAACCGAGAAGAAGAAGCCGCCCGCAATGCCGACGAGGATGACCACCGACGACAACAGCACCGCCACGAACGTGGCGGCCAGAACCCGCGGCACCACCAACGCCTGGATCGGGTCGATACCCATGACCCGCAGCGCATCCAGCTCCTCGCGGATCGTCCGGGCACCGAGGTCGGCGCACATCGCAGTCGCCCCGGCGCCGGCGATCACCAGCACTGTCACCACTGGGCCCAACTGAGTGACGGTGCCATACGCCGCGCCAGTGCCTGAGTAGTCCGCAGCCCCGAACTCGATCAACAGAATATTGAACGTGAACACCAACAGCACGGTGAAGGGGATGGACAACATCAACGTCGGTAGCAGCGATACTCTTGCGACAAACCATGACTGGGTGAGGAACTCGCGCCACGCAAACGGCGGCTTGAACATCAACACGAACGTGTCCAGTGACATCGCAAAGAAGCCACCGACCCCGCGGAGCGGTTTCATCGCAGTATCTCTACCGATCAACTTCGGTTCCTCTGTTTACGCGGCGATGCCGCTGGTGGCCGCTTGCCCGGAACGAGGAGTTGTCTTCCGACGCCCTCGCCGCGGACGGCGCCTATGGAGCGATATGACTGTGGAGCTGTGGATCTTTCGGTGTATGCCGTCAACGAGGGCGAGTGAGGATCGCTACCCCGTCATTGGATGTCGCCCCTACAGGCGGTGATCGCGAACGGCTGGCGCTGGTTTGCTGCCAGCCGGTTCACCGGCTCGAGCTCTAGACTCGATGGTCATGTTCAGGGAGGCTACCGTGACCCGCATCACGCGTCAATGGTGTTGCGGCAGTTGGTTCAATAGTCGTTCGTGCAAATCGCACACATGGTCCGTCAATCACCCGATTAGCGTGAACCCGCTCTGCCACAGGCATTTTCGTCACCTTTGGATCGTTCGGGACACTCACGCCAAGTGCCGACCACCGCACAGCATCATCACGTGACCCGCCGGACAACCGCTGATCGCACATGTAGTTGAGATCGAGGAACGTCGGCTTGCTGACTACAGCACAGCGCGTGAATGCGCCCACAGCACAAGGGAGGGTGAGCGACTCGTCGGACGGGCACGCATCGACTTGGCACTACGAGGAGTTCCCGGTGGCGTTCTACAGCGGGGAGATGAATGACTTAGATTGTTGCGCACCATGATCACCTTGTGGCGGCCCTACCCACCGGACGTTTCGCCAATCGGACTTGCCTGTTCACTCTCATCTCCGATCGCGTGGGTCAAATAGGCTTTCGCTTGGTTCACTTGGGTGCGGGTGCTCAAGCCGCCGTGCAGTCCCGGTGGGTCAATGCCCCGTTGAGATGGGTTGGGCGTCCGAGTGCGCGGGCCACGCTGCGGTGCATTTCGGTGGTCGATGGCTCATTCGCACCGACGGTCAGACTCTCGCGCATCGACGGCCATGCCCAGCGACGCTACCGCCACCCACAGCCTTCGTCAATGCCACTATTGACAAAGGTTCCGTAGCGCGCCTTGATCGCGGCCCGGCCCCAATCGGATCCACGGCGCGTTGGCTCATTGCCGTTGCCCGCCATCGAGGCCGTAGATGAAGTCGTGGATGCTGGCGATAGCAGCCTCGTAGACGTCGGCCATGTGCACCGGAAGGATGACATCCGCGGCGTGACAAACCCCTTCGACGGTGCGAGTGCCGGTGCGGACGCCGGCCTCCTCGAGCTTGCCCAGATAGGCCAGGCCTTCGTCGCGGAGCGGGTCGAGTTCGTTGACCGATACGAAATGCGGTGGCAGCCCGCGCAACTCCTCGACTGTGGCGTGATACGGCCAGCACAGCGGGTCTGTGTCATGGCTACGGGCGGGGTCGTACACGGTGGCCATGATGTCCATCAGGGCGCAGGACAACAGGTAGCCGTCGTTCTCGACCAGGGAGGGCAGTTCGCGTACGCGTTGAGCCTCCGGGGCGCCATACTGTCCCGAGATGTAGGGCACCTGTGCATAGACGCCGTCGATCAGGTGCAAGTGGCCGTCCCGCTTGGCCTTGAGTGCGGTCGCCAGGGAGAGGTTCGCTCCGCCGGACTCTCCCGCGACGGTGAGGGTGGAAATGCCCAGCTCCTCGCGGTTCTCGTCAATCCAGCGCAGGGCCGAGCTGCAGTCGTTGAGCCCAGCCGGGAACGGATGCGGGCCGAGAACTCCGGCGGCATTGC
The DNA here is from genome assembly GCF_055419205.1 of Mycobacterium sp. IDUB_39. NCBI lineage: Bacteria > Bacillati > Actinomycetota > Actinomycetes > Mycobacteriales > Mycobacteriaceae > Mycobacterium > Mycobacterium sp. IDUB_39. The sequence goes on along the minus strand of NZ_JBVAXF010000015.1, from coordinate 33,973 downwards.
GGAATTCAACCCCAATCACGACGGCACCGGTCTGGGCGATCGCGTTGCGGAAGCGTACATATTCCGGGCCGCCCGCGGACAGGAACACCATGCCACCGCCATGGATGTGCAGCACCCCCGGAATCGGTGCCGTCGCGGTGGCAGGCCGACTGATAAAGAGAACGATCTCGTTGTCGTCGACTCCGGTGATCGTCACGCTCGATTCGACGACACCGTCGATCGCGGGCGCCCCGCCCAACAACGCGCCGAACACCGCGCCGAAGCCTCCCTCGAGTTCGTCGAGGAAACCCAGCTGTGCCGAAAGTGGCGCGGTGGAGTCGAATGGCGTTGTGGGAGTGGCTCGGTCGAGTTGGAACGGAGCCAGCGCTTCGACCATCCGGGGATCGCTACGAGGATCGCTATGCAGTTCGAGGGTGGGATCCCCGAGACGTCCCGGCAAGCTCCCGTCCTTCGGACCATTCGTGGCTGATTGCGGCAGTGTTGTCATCGGGTCCCCTTTTCGACTGGAGGTATCGCCGGACAGACCAACCGCCGCGGCGTGAATTCAGACCCGGGCCACGTTCGCTCGATGTCCGGCGAGGCAGTACCGGCAGTTGGTACTGCCTCGCTCGAACTGTCTTCGACCGTTGTCCCGGTTGGCTTCTCAGGCAGGTTGGCGGAGCTGTGACCGCATCTTGATCCACTCGGGCATGCACTTCTGGGCGAACAGCCGCATACCCTTCTCGGCCTCGGCGTACGGGCGACCGCCCAGCGAGAACACGCCCGCGAGGTCGTAGTCACCGGCGACCTCGAGGTTGGCGCGCAGCTTCTCCAGCACCTGCTCCGGCGTCCCGTAGGTTTGGGCTTGGATGTAGCCCTCGGCCGCGTTCTCCAACCCGGCCTCCTTGAACAGCTTCGACATCTGGTCATAGGACTCGTAGCTCTTGATGCCCGCGAAGTGATCACCATCGAGCTCGTAATGCCCCATCAGAACCATGAAGTACGAGCCGATCGCCTCCCGATGCAGCCGCTCGGCCTCCTCGGCGTCCTCGTGCACCGTGATCATGTCGGCCATCATCGGCGCCGGCGCGGGCACACCGTTGGCCTCCTCATAGACCTCGCGGTAACGCTGCAACTGCGGAGCGATCTGGGGCATCGGGAACTGGATGAAGCTGGCCATCCTGATCCCCAGCCGAGCCGCCCCCAGCTGGGACTCCTCCGACATCGCGATCTCGGTGGTCCGGCCCGTGAGCGAGATCCCCGAGAATGGGGCGATCTGGGTGTGCGGCTGCCGGTAGTGCGGTCCCTCACCGCTGATGAAGCCGGTCTCCTGCGCCTTGGCGATCATCGCGTAGGACTCATCCCAACGCTCCCGCGCCTCTGCCATGTCGATGCCGAACCCGGCATACTCCTTGCGCGACAGACCCCGACCGAACCCGACCTCCACCCGTCCATTGCTCATGATGTCGAGCAGGTTGATCTTCTCCGAAACACGCAGCGGGTCATTCCACGGCAGGATGCACGCGCCGACCCCGATCTTGATCTGGCTGGTCTTGGCCGCCAAATAGGTCAGGTAGAGAAAGTTGTCCGGACACATCGAATACCGTGCGTCGAAGTGGTGCTCGACGCACCACACGGCCCGATACCCCATCTCCTCGGCCGCGATGGCGAGGCGCATCTCCTCGTGCATGAAATCGTGCTCACTCAACCCCTCATGCATATTGCCCATCATCAACATCAGGCTGGGGGTCAAATCCTGCTGGCTCATACTCAGTCTCCTCGCGAAGTTCGATACATAGGGGTCAGGAATCCATCTGGGACACACCGGTCAAGCCCAGCGCGCCGTCGATACCGATGGTCTCGCCGGTCACGTAACCGGCCATGTCGGAGGCCAGGAAGGAAATCAGGTGCGCCACTTCCTCTGGGGTGCCGAACCGACCCGCCGGAATGCCGGCGACGATGCCTGCGCGGACCTCCTCGGGAAGGGACTTCATCGCCTCGGTGTCGGTCCCGCCCGGGGATACCGCGTTCGCGGTGATGCCGTGCCGCGCCTGCTCGGCGGCAAGCGTCCTGATCAGGCCGAGCAGTCCCGCCTTGGATGCCGCGTAGGCGGCCTGCCCTGGCATCCCACCCTCCGCGGCGACGGAGGACATCGCGATGATCCGACCGAAACGCCGCTCGCGCATACCGCTGAGCGCGGCCTGGATGGTTCGCCACGCGCCGGTCAGGTTCACGTTGATATCGCCCTGCCACTGCTCTGCGGTCATGTCCTGCGATGGCGCGACAGTGCTGACGATCGCCGCGTTGGCGACGACAACATCGAATGTGGCAAACAGCTCGGGATCCAGCGGGGAGGAGAAGACGTCGAGCGTCAGGTCGCAACCGGGCGCGATATCGAGCGTCACGACGTCCATACCGTCCTCGCGGAGCCGTCTCGCCGTGGCCGCACCGATCCCGCGCGCGGCACCGGTGACCAATGCCTTGCGGGTCATCGGTTGGCCTCCATCCAGCGGGTCAACTCAGTGACGTCCTGCGGGTACACGTCGGCCTTGGCGATCAGCCCGTCAACCACCTCGTAGACCTCGACGTAGGGCATCCGGATGACAGAACCGGTGCGATGCGATGTGTAGACCGCGGTCATCTGGCACGCCGCGGTGCTGCCACCGTCGAGGATCCTTGCGCCTTCCACGCCGAGCGAGAAAGCGCCCGCGATCTGGGGAAGAAGGGTGTTGAAGAACACCTCGGCACCGCGATAGACCCCACCGAAGGGCAGGCTTTCCGGCTCAATCACCACGATGTCGGGGTGCAGCACCGCGGCCATTGCCTCGCCGTCCATAACCGAGACCGCATCGATGAACCGCCCGACGACGGCGGTGGCCGCCGTGTCCAGAACTTGTCCCATGAGCACTCCTCACCTCGGGTTGTCACGCTCGCCCGATTTCAATTGCTGACCGTTGTCAACTGCTTATCACGCTGTTAAGCTGCAACTTATCGCCGCGTTAAGTAACCTGTCAATAGGAGATTTCATGACCCGATCGGCCAGCGACCTACCCCAACGGCACCTGATGGATCCCGAGGTCATGGAATGTCCGTTTGGCTACTACGCCGAGCTGCACGCCGACCAGAACCCGGTCCGTGACGAGGGGCTCGCCGGCTGGATCGTCTCGGGTCACAGTGATCTCGTTGCGCTGAGCGACGAGCCTTCGCTGTCCAACCAGTTCCACGGACCGGACGGCATGAAGCTGATGGGCATCAGCCCGGAGCCCTTCTCGCCGGAGGTTCAGGAGCTCAGCGACTCGATGCAGCAGATGGCCAACGTGATGCTGTTCGCCGACCCGCCCACCCATACGCGGACCAAGGCGCTGTGCGCGAAGGCGTTGACGCCGGCTCGGGTCCGCGCTATGCGCCCGATGATCGAGAAGATGGCCGACACCCTGATCGAGTCCTTCGCCGGCGACGGGACTTGCGACTTGGTGTCCCAGTTCGCCGCGCCGCTGCCGTCACAGGTGATGGGTTATCTGCTCGGTATCGACACCGCGTACATGGAGGACTTCAAGCGCTGGGTCGACCACATCGCGGCGGGGGTCGGGGATGTGCTGGACAACGAGCAGCGACTCGTTGTCGGCCGCTCGATCAAGGAGGTGCAGGAGTACCTGCTCGCGCGGATCGAGCAGGGACGGAAGACCCGGACCGATGACCTCATCGACGCGATCATTCACGCCGAGCTCACCCTGGACGATGTCGACGCCGACGGTGCCGTGATCAGCGGACCACGCCGGCTCGACGAGAGTGAGATCCTCGCGATGGTCGTTCAGCTGATTGGTGGGGGCGTCCACACGACGACCCAGTTGATAACCCTGACACTCGGCCACCTCGTGCAGCAGCCCGAGGCCATGGCGGCGGTCCGCGCCGACCTCGGACTCGTGACGAACGCCGTTGAGGAGACGCTGCGCCTGGAGTCACCGGCCCAGTTCGGCCGCCGAATCGTCACGGCGCCAGTCCAGGTCGGCGATGTCGAGATCCCGGCTGGCGCCACGATGGGCCTCTGCTGGGGCGCGGCAGGCCACGACCCCGAGGTCTTCCCAGAACCGGAGCGTTTCGACATCTACCGGGAGAACGTGCGCAAGCACATGGGTTTCGGCCACGGTCGGCACTTCTGCCCGGGCACGCATGTGGCGCGGGCGGAGGCCACGATCGCCGTGACGTCGCTGCTGCAGCGGCTCGAGGACATCCAGCTGGTGGACGGCACAGTGCTCACACCCCTCCCGTCCTTCACCTTCGCAGGGTTGGTCTCGCTGCCGGTCACGTTCCGGCCAGCGAGCTAACGTATCGGTGTGACGCGGGAGCAGGAGAATGCAGCGAGTACCTCACTTCCGGATCTCCGCGCGCGACCCGACCGGCGGTCGGCGCCCGTGCGGGCCGAGATCCTCGACTCCATGGCACGCCTGCTGAACAGGGGTCGTCTGCACGAGTTCTCGGTCGAGAACATCGCACAGGAGGCGGGTGTCTCACGCCCGACGTTCTACTCCTATTTCGCCTCCAAACTGGAGATCGTGCTCGAGCTGTACCAGGTCGCCGCGGCCGAGATGTACGACGCGGTGACCCCGATCTGGAACCGCCCGGCAGACCAGACCCCGCCGGACGCAATCCGGCAGGGCCTGCGCGCCATGGCCGACGCCTGGATGCCGCGCCGCTCGGTGTTCGAGGCGGCCGTTGAGCTTCGGTACGCGGACCCCGAGATGATGTCGGCCTCGAAACAGACGATCGCCTACTTCGCCCGCGCCATCGGAGCCCAGCTGGATGCCGACCGCGAAGCTGGGATCGCTCCTCCAGGCCCGGCCACCGGACCACTGGTCACGACACTCCTGTGGTCGTCCGAGCACGCGCTCTACATCGCAGGCCGCGCGCTCAGCGACGACCTTCCCGACGAGCACTCAGCAATCCTGCCGCTCGAGACGATGTGGCTGGGTTCGCTGTACGGCATCGTCCCCACGGCGCCGTGAGTCGGTCTGCTACTTCGCGGGCCGGTCGGCCAGGATTCTGACCAGCGGCTCGCGGTCGATCGCGCGCTTGAGAATCTTGCCGGTGGAGCCCTTCGGCAACTCGTCGACGAACTTCACCACGCGTGGAATCTTGTAGGCCGACAACCGCTCTCGCGACCACGCGGTGATCGCGGGCCCGTCCTGGGGTGAGCTTGGGTGGACGACGATGACCGCAGCGACCTCTTCGCCGTAATGCTCGTGCGCGATGCCAACGACAGCAGCCTCGATGATGTCCGGGTGCTCGTAGAGCACCGCCTCGACCTCACTGGGGTACACGTTGTACCCGCCGCGAATGATCAGATCCTTGGCCCGGTCCACGATCCGCAGGTTGCCCTCGGCGTCCATCTCTCCGATATCGCCGGAGCGCAACCATCCGTCTGCCGACAACACCTCGGCGGTGGCCTCCGGGCGATTGTGGTAGCCGCGCATCACCGTTGGGCCCTTGATGTACACCTCACCGGCGGTGTTCACCGCGATCGGTTGGCCCGCTAGGTCGCGGATCTGAATCTCGGTGTCGAACACCGCCAGGCCGACCGTCCCGGACGGAGCCGTGGCGCCGCCGAACGCCGCGACGGCGGTGGTCTCAGTCAGCCCGTACCCCTCGAGCAACGTGCAGCCGAACTTCTCCTGGAACGCCCTGGCGACCTCGGTCGGCAACGACGCGCCCCCGGATATGGCGAGGCGAAGATCGGCGAAGTCCGCGGCGGTCGCGTCGCCGGCGTCGTGCAGCATCGCATTCCACATAGTCGGGACCCCACACATAATGGTGAGCCGATCGCTGCGCAGCATGTCCAGCATCGCTCCGGCCGAGAACCGTGCCAGCAGCGACATCGTTGCACCGGCGGTGAGCGCCAACATCAGCACCGCCGTCTGACCAAACACGTGAAATAGCGGCAGGCCGGTTCCGACCCGATCCTCGGGTGTGGCGTCGGTGAGCCGTGCGGAGATCTCTGCTGCGGACAGCACGTTCCCGACGGTCAACTCGGCCCCCTTGGGCCGGCCGGTGGTTCCGGATGTGAAAAGGATGACGGCCACGTCGTCAATCGAGCGGTCATGTACCCCGGCCGGGCTCACGTCACCAGCCACTGCCGCGCCCTCGGCCAGGCTCACGTGGGCAATGCCAGCAGTTGCGGCGGCGTCGGCACTGGCGGAGCCCAGGTCGTGCCATGCGACGACGAGCGAACAGCCGGCGTCACCGATGAAGTACTCCAGCTCTGCCCTCGTCGACATGGTGTTGACCGGAACCACGACTGCACCCAACGCGTGAATGCCGAGGTAGGCGATGACGAACTCCGGCACGGTCGGTGCGATCAGCAGCACGCGGTCTCCCGGTCCGATGCCCTGCCGGCGAAGCGCCCCGGCGTAAGCCAGGGCGGCGTCGCGGAGCTGTGCGTAGGTCCAACTGCTCTGCGCGCCCTGCACCGCAACGTGCTCGGGCCGCCGGTCGGCGTGGCTGAGCAACGGCGTCATGACGTTGACCATGTCAATACCTCTTCCGATGATGCGGTTCTACGCACGCCGACACTCGGCGCGGTATCGGGATGCCCGGGATCACAACGGAATTCAGTCGACCCGTTCAACGGCGACGAAAGTCGAATTCATGGCTGGACTCTGCGACAGCGGATCCAGGTTGTCGTCGGGGATCAGGAGATTGCGGTTGGAGCCATAGGACTCGGGCGTGCCACCGTTCTTGGGGTCGAAGATCCGTGATCCCCAACCGTGCTTCATGACCACGACACCGGGCCGGGGCGCGTCACTGATCTGCACGGTCGTCTCCAGGGAGCCCACCGTCGAACTGATCCGGACGCGGTCACCGTCGGCGACCCCTATCTCAGCAGCGTCCTTTGGGTGGATCTCCACATCGTTCCCGCGGTGTTTCTTGTGCAGGCTCGGCCCTTCGTTGAGCCAGGAGTTCATCGAGTGCCTGCTGCGCTTGTTGGAGAGTTGGAATGGGTACCCCTCCGGCGCCTTCGGGTGCGGTAGGCGCATGAGGCGCCGGCACTCGCGCATGAACTGCGGTGGCGCAGCGTGGATCTTCTTGTCCGGTGTGAACAGGTTGTTCTTCAGATGTCCGAACTCCCGCTCACCAAACACCCAGCCGTGCGGGTGATCAAGAATGTCCTTGTACTTGATTCGTCGGCCAATCCGGACCAGGAGCCGGTCGAGCCACGACGGGTGGAACGCCAGCCCGGGCCGATTGAGAATTCGGGACAGGGCTCTCGTCGTCTTCACGAACGTGTTGACCCCGCGGACCCCGAACAACGGCCGGCCCATGGCGAGCGTGAGATCGGTGAAGAACTCCCACTCGTTGCGCACCCCGGGTGGGGCCTCCACGGCACGCCGCCCGTAGTGGACGTAGGGCTCGTCCCGGAACTGATTGGTCAGGATCGAGAGGTCATTGCGTTCGAGCCAGTGGGTACCGGGGATGAGCCAGTCCGCATGGCGGTGGCTCTCCCGTTGCACCAGATCGACGGCGACGAGCAGTTCGAGATCCTCCAGCGCCCGGTCGAGCTTGTCACCGTCGGGACCGGATACGACGGGATTTCCCGAGTTGATCACCATCGCGCGGATTTGGCCCCGGCCCGGGGTGAGGATCTCGTCGGCGAGCTCGGCGAGGGTATGCGCACCGGCGACCATGGGCCGGCCGGCTACCCGGCTGATGTGCTTGGATTCCGGGAACATCTTCTGCGCGAGCGCGGCGGTGTTGGAGAATCCGCGTTGGTAGAACTGGCCACCGGGCCGGTCTGCCCGCCCGGTCACGTGCACCAGCAGCCGTCCCAGCCACTCCCCGATCGTGCCGGTGACGTGGTGTGACACACCGGTTCTGGTGACCAGTTGCGCGGTGCGGGCGGTGGCGTACCGCCGGGCCAGGTCCTGGATGGTCTCGACCGAGATATCGCAGCGCGCAGCCAGATCCGCCAGATCCGCCTCCGCCACGAGATGCCGAACATCGTCCATCCCGTTGAGTTCGGCGCAGTCGGCGGTGTGTTCCAGGCCCTCATCGAGGATGACCTTGAGCATCGCGAGCAGCAGCGCCCAGTCCTGCCCGGGCCGGATCGCCAGATGCTCCGACGCCGCGGCGGCGGACTCGGTTCGGACCGGGTCGACGACGACGATGGTGGCGCCCTGTTTCTGGCGTTCCAGCATCCGCCGCCACCCACCGGGGACAACCTCGATCCACATCGCCACGCTCACAGCAGGATTGCTGCCGACCACGACGAAGAAGTCGCAGTCATCGACATCAGACACCAACAGCAGCCACGAGGAGCCGTACATGGCCTCCGAGACGACATGCAGGTTGTTCTCGTCCACCGAACCCACGTGGTAGCGCTGGCCTGTCCCGATCGCGTCCATGAATGCGTTGTTGAACGGAACGTTCGGAGAGTTGAAGGCGGCTGGGTTGCCCATGTAGCAGCCCACCGAGTCGGGGCCGTCGCGGTCGATGATCGCGTTCAGCCGTGTGGAGATGTCACGGATCGCCTCATCCCACGTCGCCTCCACGTACTCGGTGCCGACGCGTCGCATCGGCGCGGTGATCCGTCGAGGATGTGAGATCACCTCCGCCGCAGTGCGTCCCTTCGCACAGAAGTCATGCCAGGTGTGCGGATTCTCTTTGTCCGGGGCGATCTTCGCGACCTTGCCCAGGTCATCGAGGGTCACAACCACCCCGCAACCGGCATTGCAGTATCCACAGTGGGTGGTGATCGTCTTCAAGCCGTCGGTGGTAGTCATCGGGGCAGGCCCACCGCCGGTTGCCGGAGTTGTGTGCGCATCTTGATCCACTCGGGCATGCACTTCTGGGCGAACAGACGCATACCCTTCTCGGCCTCGGGGTAGGAACGACCACCCAGCGAGAACACCACCGAGAGGTCATAGTCACCGGCGACCTCGAGGTTGGCACGCAGCTTCTCCAACACCTGCTCGGGAGTCCCAAAGGTGTTGGCCTGGATGTAGCCCTCAGCCGCGTTCTCCAACCCGGCCTCCTTGAACAACTTCGACATCTGGGCGTAGGACTCATAGCTCTTAGTGCCCGAGAAGTGATCACCATCGAGCTCGTAATGGCCCATCAGGACCATGAAGTACGCCCCGATCGCCTCACGATGCAACCGCTCAGCCTCCTCGGCATCCTCGTGCACCGTGATCATGTCGGCCATCATCGGCGGCGGCGCGGGCACACCGTTGGACTCCTCATAGACCTCGCGGTAACGCTGCAACTGCGGCGCGATCTGAGGCATCGGGAACTGAGTGAAACTGGCCATCCTGATCCCCAGCCGAGCGGCCGCCAGCTGCGACTCCTCCGACATCGCGATCTCAGTGGTCCGACCCGTGAGCGGAATCCCCGAGAACGGAGCGATCTGGGTGTGCGGCTGCGGATAGTGCGGCCCCTCACCACTGATGAAACCGGTCTCCTGCGCGCGCGTGATCATCGCGTAGGACTCATCCCAACGCTCCCGCGCCTCGGCCATGTCGATACCGAACCCGGCATACTCCTTGCGCGCCAAGCCCCGGCCGAAACCGACCTCCACCCGACCGTTGCTCATGATGTCGAGCAGATTGATCTTCTCCGAGACCCGCAGCGGATCATTCCACGGCAGAATGCACGCACCGATCCCCAGCTTGATCCGACTGGTCTTGGCCGCCAGGTAGGCCAAATAGACAAAGTTGTCCGGACACATCGAGTACCGCCCGTCGAAGTGATGCTCAACGCACCACACCGTGCTGTAACCCATATCCTCGGCCGCGATGGCGAGACGCATCTCCTCGTGCATGAAGTCGTGATCACTCAACCCCTCATGCATATTGCCCATCATCAACGTGACGCTCGGGGTCAAATCTGGCTGGCTCATCTACCGTCTCCTCGAAAGTTCATTACTTAGGTCAGGAATCCATCTGGGACACACCGGTCAGACCGGTCGATCACCACGGAGATCAATCAATCCGCTCGACGGCGACGAAAGTCGAAGACAGTGCCGGATTCTGGGACAACGGATCCAGGTTGTCGTTGGACACGAGCAGATTGCGGTTGGTGCCGAAGGACTCCGGCGCGCCACCGTTCACAGGGTCGAAGATCCGTGATCCCCAACCGTGCTTCATGACCACGACACCGGGCCGGGGCGCGTCACTGATCTGCACGGTCGTCTCCAGGGAGCCCACCGTCGAACTGATCCGGACGCGGTCACCGTCGACGACCCCTATCTCGGCGGCGTCCTTCGGATGAACCTCGACGTCGTTCCCGCGGTCCTTCTTGTGCAGCCCGGGAACCTCGTTGAGCCAGGAGTTCATCGAGTGCCTGCTGCGCTTGTTGGAGAGCTGGAACGGGTAACCCGCCGGTGCCTGCGGACGCGGCGACCGCAGCTGACGCCGGCACTCATCGACGAACTGCTTCGGCGCAGCGTGGATCTTCTTGTCCGGGGTGAGCAGGTTGTTCTTCAGATGCCCGAACTCCCGCTCCCCGAACACCCAGCCGTGCGGGTGATCGAAGATCTCCTTGTACTTGATTCGCTTGCTCATCCTGACCATCAGTCGGTCGATCCACGACGGGTGGAAAGCCAGCCCCGGCCTATTGAGGATTCGGGACAGTGCCCTAGTCGTCTTCACGAACGTGTTGACCCCGCGCATCCCCAAAAGCGGCCTGCGCATCGCCAGCGTGAGATCGGTGAAGAACTCCCACTCATTGCGTACCCCGGGTGGGGCGTCCACGGCGCGCCGCCCGTACTGGACGTACGGCATGTCGTGGAACTGGTTGGTCAGCGTCCAGAGGTCGTCGCGTTCGAGCCAGTGGGTACCGGGGATGAGCCAGTCCGCATGGCGGTGGCTCTCCCGTTGCACCAGATCGACGGCGACGAGGAATTCGAGATCCTCCAGTGCCCGGTCGAGTTTGGCACCGTCGGGACCGGCGATCACGGGATTCCCGGCATCGATCACCATCGCGCGGATTCGGCCCTCACCCGGGGTGAGGATCTCGTCGGCTAGTTCGGCGAGGGCGTGCGCACCGGCCACCGTGGGTCGGCCGGCGACCCGGCTGATGTGGCCCGTCTTCGGAAACAGTCGGGGGGCGAGCCCGGAGACGTTGACGAATCCGGGGTTGTAGAACTGGCCGCCGGGCCGGTCCGCCCGCCCGGTCACGTGCACCAGCAATCGTCCCAGCCACTCCCCGATCGTGCCGGTGACGTGGTGTGACACACCAGTTCTGGTGACCAGTTGCGCGGTGCGGGCGGTGGCGAACCGACGGGCCAGATCCTGGATGGTCTCGACCGAGATATCGCAGCGCGCAGCCAGATCCGCCAGATCCGCCTCCGCCACGAGATGCCGAACATCGTCCATCCCGTTGAGTTCGGCGCAGTCGGCGGTGTGTTCCAACCCCTCATCGAGGATCACCTTGAGCATCGCGAGCAGCAGCGCCCAGTCCTGGCCCGGCCGGATCGCCAGATGCTCGGAAGCCGCGGCAGCGGACTCGGTCCTGATCGGGTCGACGACGACGATGGTGGCGCCCTGCGACTGGCGGTCCAGCATCCGCCGCCACCCACCCGGGACGATTTCGATCCACAGTGATGCGCTCACAGCGGGATTGCTGCCGACCACGACGAAGAAGTCGCAGTCATCGACATCAGACACCAGCGCCAGCCAGGGCGACCCGTACAGCTCCTCCGCGACGAGATGGAAGTTGTTCTGATCTGTGGAGCCCACGTGGTAGCGCTGACGGGTCCCGATCGCATCCAGGAATGCATTGAAAAACGGGACGTTCCAGGGGTTTCCACCGCCTGGGTTGCCCCAGTAACTGCCCACGGAGTCGGGGCCGTCGCGGTCGATGATCGCGTTCAGCCGCGTGGAGATGTCGCGGATGGCCTCATCCCACGTCGCCTCCACGTACCCCGTACCAACGCGTCGCATCGGTGCGGTGATCCGTCGGGGATGTGAGATCACCTCTCCCGCAGTGCGTCCCTTCGCACAGAAGTCATGGCGGGTGTGCGGGTTCTCCTTGTCCGGGGCGATCTTCGCCACTTTGCCCTGGTCATCGAGGGTCACGGTCACGCCGCATACGGCGAGGCAGTACCGGCAATGAGTGGTGATCGTCTTCGAACCGTCGTCGGCAGTCATCGCGGTTGGCCCACTCCCTCTTTCGCACTGTTGAGTCGCAGGAACATGACGCTAACTTATCGCGGTGTTAAGTGACTCGTCAACGAGGAAAACCGCGGTGGATTGGCCTCCGATGCAATGCCGAAACTTTCTATTGACGACCACTTAACAGAGTGATAAGTTTCGCTTGGCGGCGCGACGTGCACCGTCGACGGCGACAGACGGTGCGCCGGCGGTTCTTGGGGTCGCCCGGCCCCTGCGTGTTCGATGACCGTCACGTGAGACAGGGACGGAGCTGACGATGATCACCATGGAACCGGTGCCCGCGGACTCGTCAGAGCTGCGGAATGCCTACGGCTGCTTCCCTTCCGGGGTGGCAGCAGTGTGTGCGCTCTTCGACGGTCAACCCGTGGGGATTGCCGCAAGCTCGTTCACGTCGGTGTCGATTGACCCGCCACTGGTGTCCGTGTGCGTGCAGAACAGTTCGGCAACCTGGCCGCTCCTGCGTGGCCGGCGCAGGCTGGGCTTGAGCGTGCTCGCCGAGGAACAGCACAGCCAATGCCAATCGCTGGCGATGAAGAATGGTGATCGGTTCGCCGATGTCGACTGGGGCACAACCGAAAACGGCGCCGTGTTCATCAATGGTGCGAGCGCGTGGCTGGAGTGCTCCATCCATTCGGAGGTGCGTGCCGGCGACCATGCGATCGTGCTGCTCGAGATCGCGGGGCTGCGCGCCAACCCCGACGTTGCACCGCTTGTCTTCCATCTCAGCCGGTTTCGTCGGCTCGCGGTCGCGTGAGATAGCCAGGAGGTGACCTGACATGAGGGCACAATCAACGTCGATAGGCCCCGGAGCCGCGGTCGATGCCGCGGTGGCTGCGTTGGCTGAGGGCCGGATGATCGTTGTCGTCGACGATGAGGACCGCGAAGACGAGGGTGACCTGGTCGTGGCGGCGGACCTGGTGACCGAGGAGCAGATGGCCTTCCTCGTCACGCACACGACCGGAATCGTGTGCGTGCCCCTCAGCGATGACCGCGCCGACCGGCTGAACCTGCCGCTGATGGTGGCCCACAACGAAGACACCCATGGCACCGCGTTCACCGTTTCGGTCGATCATGTCGACACCGGGACCGGAGTGTCGGCGCGTGATCGCGCCCGCACTGCACGCGCCGTCGCAGATCCGACGACAGCCCCGTCGGATCTGCGACGGCCCGGACACGTCTTCCCGCTGCGCGCGCGGGCCGGCGGGGTGTTGGTGCGGCAGGGACATACCGAAGCCGCCGTCGACCTACTGCGGCTGGCCGGACGTCCCGAAGTCGCGGTGATCAGCGAGATCGTCGACACCGACGGCTCGATGCGGCGCGGCGAGAGGCTGCGGGCATTTGCCGACGAACACGGTCTGCCGATGGTGTCAATTGCCGAATTGGTCCGCCATCGCAAGGCCACAGAGCGGACTATCGAGCCCATCTCCGAGTCGGCGCTGCCCACCCGTGCCGGCTCCTTTCGCGCTGTCGCCTACCGCAGCACGGTCGACGGGCTTGAGCACCTGGCGTTGGTACTCGGCGACGTTGCGGCCGCCGGACGCTCGTCGCACGGCGTGCTGGTTCGAGTGCACAGCGAGTGCCTCACCGGAGACGTGCTCGGCTCACTGCGCTGCGACTGCGGCGACCAACTCGACAGCGCGGTACAGGCCATCGTGGACGAGGGCTGCGGGGTCCTGGTCTACCTGCGTGGCCATGAGGGCCGCGGAATCGGGTTGGCGCACAAGATACGTGCGTATGCCCTCCAAGACGACGGGATGGACACGGTAGAGGCCAACCTCGCGCAGGGACTGCCGGTGGATGCCCGTAGCTATGGCATCGGGGCGCAGATCCTCGCCGATCTGGGTGTTCGCCGGCTTCGGCTCATCACCAACAACCCCGCCAAATATGGCGGGCTGGACGGATTTTCCCTGACGATCGTCGGGCGCGTCAGCCTGCCGACCACGGTGACCGACCAGAACCTGCGTTACCTGAGCACCAAACGGGACCGCATGGGACATAACCTGCCCCCAGCGCTGACGGCGCCCTGACCGCGACGCGCTTCACTGGATGCTTCACGGCATCGGCCTGGCTGTCGGGTCACGCCGGGATAACAGTCAGTCAGTCGACCTCAGCCACGAAGGCCAGCCGGCCTACGGTGCTTCCCTCGCCGAGGCGCGCAAGGCCATCAGGGACATCTGACAGCTCAAGTCGTTCGCCGACAAGCGGTCTGACCACGCCAAGGTCCGCCAACCTGGTCAACTCCTCGTGGCACTCTCGAACGGGAGCAGAGTTCTTGGTGTTGTACAACCCCCAGTGCAGGCCAATGATCGAATAGTTCTTGACCAGTGCATGGTTGAGGCCGGGTGCCGGAATGGTTCCACCTGCGAAACCGATGATGAGTATGCGTCCCTCGAACGCAATGCACTTCGTCGACTTCGTGTACGACTCGCCGCCGACCGGGTCGAACACCACGTCCGCCCCGCGACCACCGGTGACATCCTTGACCACTTCGACGAAGTCCTGTTCACGGCGGTCCACCACGATATCTGCTCCGAGTTCGGCAGCGTAGGCAGCTTTGTCGGCACCCCCGACGACCCCGATCACGGTGGCTCCGGCTGCCTTGCCCAACTGCACGGCAGCGCTACCAACACCGCCTGCCGCCGCGTGCACCAGCATTGTCTCGCCCGGTTGCAATTGCGTGCGGCGGTGCAGCGCAAACCAGGCAGTCTGGTAGCCGACGGTCAGTACCGAAGCCTCTGCATCGTCCAACGACCGCGGCGCGAGGAAAATGGTTGATACCGGCATGATTGCCGATTCGGCGAATCCGCCGTGCTCCTGAGTGGCGACGCCGATCACCCGATCACCGATATTGAAGTCGGACACCCCGTCGCCCAGCGCCGTTATTTCACCGCATAGTTCCAAGCCGGGAGTGAAGGGCAGGGGAGGTTTCACCTGATACTCACCGAGGCACAGCAGTACGTCGGCGAAGTTCGCGGCGGCCGCAAGTACCCGCACCCGCACCTGCCCGGGCGCTGGTTGCAGCTCATCTACTTCGTGGAGTCGAAGCACTTCGCGAGGCTGACCCAATTCTTCAACACGCCAGGCCTTCATAATTCTCAATCCCTTGGTTCAAACATCTTTTGGTTCGAAAGTGGCACCGATTCGTCGGACGACTGCCGCAACTGGTTTCGAAGCGACGCGATCAGCTTCGGCTTCGATCCGTTCAGCGAGGTACCTCAACACATCTAATATGAAGTTGACGTCAAGTTCAAGTCGGTGGTCCGCCCGACTTTCGGCGAATTCCTCAGGGGTCCGCTGCCACCGATACGTAGCCCTCGGGCGAGCGAACTCTGTTGATGCACAACGACTTCAGCGCAGAACTAGGTAACTCCCTCATCGCCGGGGTAGATTCACCTGTTCACCGTCCGCCTCGGGCACGAGCAAGCCGGCCAGTCCAACCTCGACCGACCTGGTGACGGCCACTGGGAGCAGATCGAGTTCACTCACTTGGCCATCTCCTTCCATGGAATGTCCTTGTCGACACGGGGTTCGCTGGGCAGACCCAACACCCGCTCGGCGATGATGTTGCGCAGGATCTCCGATGTGCCGCCCTCGATAGAGTTGCCCTTGGCGCGCAGGTAGCGGTAGCCCGCGTCGCGGCCGCAGAGATCGACGCTGGTGGGCCGCACCATCGTCCAGTCCGAGTAGTGCAAGCCCTCCTCGCCGAGCAGCTCCAGCTCCAAGCCCGTCAACTGCTGGTTCAATGAAGCGAACGTCAGCTTCATCGCCGACCCCTCGGGACCGGGCTGACCCAGCGCGAGTTTCTGCCGCAACCGCGTCCCGGCGAGGCGGGCCACCTCGGCATCCACCCAGTGCCGCATCAGTCGGTCGTGCAGCTCCGGCGTCCGTTGCTCGGGGCGACTGCGCCACGTGTTGGCGACGACACCGATCAGCCCGCCTTCGCGCGGGGTCGCCTGACCGCCGATGGCCACCCGCTCGTTGTTGAGCGTGCCATTGGCCACTGCCCAACCCTGACCCACGTCACCGAGCCGCTGGCTGTCCGGGATCCGCACATCGGTGAGAAAGACCTCGTTGAATTCCGCCTCCCCGGTGATCTGCCGCAGTGGGCGCACGTCGACACCGGGAACATTCATGTCACACAGGAAGAACGTCATTCCGCGGTGTTTGGGGATGTCGGGGTTGCTGCGAGCGAGCAGGATCCCGAACCGGGCGTTCTGTGCGTCCGAGGTCCACACCTTCTGGCCATTGACCACCCACTCGTCACCGTCAGGCACGGCACGGGTGGCGACCGCTGCGAGGTCCGAGCCGGCGCCGGGCTCGCTGAACAACTGGCACCAGATCTCCTCCCCGGTCCACAACGGTCGCAGGTAACGCCGCTTCTGTTCCTCGGTACCGAAGGCCAGGATCGTCGGCGCCGCCATACCCAACCCGATGATGTTCGATTCTGGTCTATTGTTCGGCGCGCCAGCCAGATCCAACAATGCATCGACCTCGGGTTGCCAGGCCGCGGGCAGGCTCAAGCCACCGTGCCCCTCGGGATAGGACACCCGAGCCAGTCCGGCGTCGAAGCGGGCGCGCAGGAAGTCCACTCGCTCCGTCGTCTCAACATTGTGGGCCGCCAGGAACTCCTCGACCCGTCCTCGTAACTCGGCTAGCGTCATCGTTTCGGGACCTCTCTCGTCGCTCACGTGTCACCAGTGGTGAGGCTCACGCCGCCGTCGACGACGACCGTCTGGCCTGTCATCCAGGCCGAGTCCTCGGACAGCAGGAACGCCACCACGCTGCCGATATCGTCGGGTTCACCCAGCCGCTTGAGCGGGTAGGCCGCCGCCACCGTATCCGCGCGACCCTCGTACAGGGCTGCGGCGAACTTGGTCTTCACCACCGCCGGCGCCACCCCGTTTACCCGGATGGTCGGGCCGAGCTCGACGGCCAGCAGTTCGGTGATCGAGTTGAGCATCGCCTTGGTGGCGCCATAGAACCCGATGCCCGGTTCGGTGCGAATCGCCGAGAGCGAGGAGACGTTGACGATGACACCGGCGTTGTCCCTCATCCACGCCCGGTGGACCTTTTGCACCCATGACAACGTGGAGATGCAGTTGACCTCGACGATCTTGCGCGCCGCAGCAAGGTCGAGCTCCAGCACCGGACCATAGGTCGGGTTGATTCCGGTGTTGTTGACTAGAAAGTCGATGCTACCGAAGGACGAGATCGCTTGGCGGACAGCGTCGTCCTGATGTTCGAGATCATCAGCCTTACCGGCTACCGCCAGGGCATTCTCTGGGCCGCCCAGCTGCGCGACAGCGTCATCGAGTGCGTCTTGGCCGCGGGCGGTGATGACCACCTTCGCGCCGTCGGCCACCAACCGTTCCGCGATCGCCAGACCTATACCGCGGCTAGCTCCGGTGACGATTGCGGTCTTGTCGGCGAATCGGTTGCTCACGACAGGCGTTCGAGGATCATGGCCATGCCCTGGCCGCCGCCGACACACATCGTCTCCAGTCCGAACTGCTTGTCATGCCACTGCAACGAGTTGATCAGCGTGCTGGTGATGCGGGCACCACTCATGCCGAAGGGGTGGCCCACCGCAATCGCGCCACCGTTGACGTTGAGCCGCTCGAAGTCCAGACCCAGTTCACGCGCGGACGGAACCACCTGCGCGGCAAAGGCCTCATTGATCTCCACCAGATCGATATCGTCGATCGTCATACCCGCGCGAGCCAGCGCTTGACGGGACGCCTCCACCGGCCCCAACCCCATGATCTCCGGGGACAGACCCGAGACCCCGGTGCTGACGATGCGCGCCAACGGCGTGAGGCCAAGCTGCTTGGCCCTGGTGTCGGACATGATCACGATCGCGGCCGCACCATCGTTGAGGGCACAGCAGTTACCTGCGGTGACGGTGCCATCGGGACGAAAAACCGGCTGCAGCGAAGACAACCCCTCCACAGTCACCCCCGCGCGCGGCCCGTCGTCCCTGCTGACCACCGTGCCATCAGCCAACGTCACCGGCGTGATGTCGCGCTCCCAGAAACCACTGACAATCGCGGCTTCGGCACGGTTCTGACTACGCACCGCGAAGCAGTCCTGCTCGCCACGAGTGACACCCGCGAACTGCGCGACGTTCTCCGCGGTCTGCCCCATGGCGATGTAGACATCGGGCAACAAACCCTCAGCCCGGGGGTCGACCCAGCTCTGCCCACCGGCAGCGAAGGTCACAGTCCGCGCCTTGGCGGCATCGAAGAGTGGGTTCTCGGTATCGGGCATGCCATCGGCGGCACCCCTGGGAAAGCGACTCACCGTCTCCACGCCCGCGGAGATGAACACCTCACCCTCCCCCGCCTTGATCGCGTGAAAGGCCATCCGGGTGGTCTGCAGACTGCTCGAGCAGTAGCGATTGACGGTCACACCGGGCAGATAGTCCATACCTGCAAGTACCGCAACGGCTTTACCGAGGTTGTAGCCCGCCTCACCCGCGGGCTGGCCACAGCCCAACATCAGGTCATCGATCGCCTTCGGATCCAACTCCGGCACCTTCGCCAAGGCCGCCAACACCATCTGGACAGTCAGGTCATCCGGACGCATATCCTTCAACGATCCCTTGCCAGCCCTACCGATCGGCGACCGGGCAGTCGAGACAATCACGGCTTCGGGCATCCACGCTCCTTTGAAGTTTCCAGACAGGCGCTCGGCCAAACAGATGTAGACGTCACCTGCCGATGTTCCAGAGTGCTCGAAATCGCGTCGATGGCCTAACTTCTCGCGAACTTTTGCCCCGGATGGGGGATGCCGTGTCCCACGGCTCAGGAGCGACCTACGGAGATGTGGCGGAATCCACAATGCCGCGAAGGAGGATGTCGCTCATAGCTTGTCCGATTTCGGCGCCGGTCAGCTCACCGCCGGGGCGGTACCAACGGTGCATCCAGTTGACCGCGCCAAGGACCGTATAGGTCACCATCCGAGCGTCCAGGTCAGACTTGAACTCCCCGTTCCGAATTCCGTCTTCGACGATGGCCCGGACTGCATTCTCGAAGCGTCGGGCACTGTCCAGGAAGACCTCCTGCAGTTCGGTCCCCGAGGAGCTGAGCCAGCGAGCGTCTTCCTGGACGTAGATGTTGAGAAACGGGTACTGCTTTTGGTAAGACATGGCCAGCAATTCGACCACCTCAGAAATTCGATCAATCGCTGGATCCCGCTTGGCCGCCACCGCTTCGGCACCGTCGACATTGAACTCGGTGCTCTGGCGCACCAGTTCCAGGAAGATCTCTTCCTTCGTCGCGAAGTAGTAGTAGATGTTGGACTGGCTGATTCCGAGATGGTTGGCGATGTCGGTGATGCTCGTCCCATTGAAGCCGTTGAGTGCGAACACCTCGGCGGCCTTCGCAAGAATCTGCGAGCGCTGTTCCAGCCACGCCGGGCTGCGTTCCTTGCGTGCCAGTTCACGTCGTTGCGCGATCTTGCTGGGCTGGCGGGCCTTCGACTCCTTCATGAGTCAGCTTTCTCGTCGTTCGGGACTTGTCTGGAGCACGCCTGTGGATCGCGAAGTGCAGTGATGGCTCGCAGAGCCGTCATCAGCATGTCTTCCATGCTCTCATTGCCTGTCCCGCCCCAGGGCACCAGATGACGGCGATTCGACCCGAGGCTTGAGATCGCTTCTCGGGCCGGTCATGTCCCGGTCGGTGCGGGCCGGCCGCGGTCGGGGCGCACGGGTACGCCATCGCCACCGCCAATGTCGCGCAGCGTCAGGGCTTTACGGGCGCCGGTTGCCGATTCACCGGTTCGCAGCGCAGCGTCGATGGTCATGGAGGCAGAGGCTACCGGCCACCGCGCCGCCGGTCAATATATGTATTGACCGGCTCAGCCGGTGTTGCTCAGCCGGTCGTAGGTCGCGGCGCTGTTCCCCTGATCCCGCAGCAGGTGCTTTCGCACCCGCGATGTTGGTGTCTTCGGCAGCGCGTCCGCAAGCTCGAGATAGCGCGGTTGCATGAACGCGGGCAATCGATCGCTGAGGAACTCGGCCACGGCCGAGAGCCGGATCTGCGCGCCGGCCTCGGCAACAATGAAGACCTTCACCTCGTCATCGCCCGCGTACTCGCCGGGATGGGCGACACAGGCCACCTCGTCAATGCCGGGGAACGCCAGCACTTCGCGCTCGACCTCGAAGCTTGAGATGTTCTCGCCGCGTCGGCGCAGCGAGTCCTTGTAGCGGTCGTGGAAGTAGTAGAAGCCGTCCGCGTCAACGCTTACCGCGTCCCCGGTGTGGTACCAGCCATCGCGCCATGCATCAGTCGTCGCATCGGCGTCGCCTTGGTAACCGAGCGACATCAAGGTCCGCTCGCTCGAGCGCACGATCAACTCACCTATCGCGCCTGTTGGCACGTCCTGACCCTCGTCGTCGACAATCCGCGCATGGAAGCCGTCGCGCACGGTTCCGCAGCTGCCCCGGGGCACCGACTGATCGATCACCTTGGTGATCACCATGCTCGTCTCCGTGGAACCGTATGCCGTGCACAATCCGCGCAATCCGAACCTCTCGATGAAGCCGGCCGTGTCGCCTGGCAGCGGGGCTGCGAGGAGGAACTCCATGCTGTGGTCGCGGTCCTCGGCCGACACCGGTCTGGACTCGAGATACTGAGCGACAGTGCCGGGGGCGACGGCGAAGGTCGAGCCGAGTTCCTTGGCGGTCCGCCAGTAGGAGGACATTGCAGGTGACCGCCGCACGACAATGGTGCCGCCCAGCCGCATCATCTGAACCGACGGAGCGAACGCCGAGAGGTGGAACCATGGCAGATCGGCCTGGAAGACCGAGTTCTCGGTGAGGCCGGCCCCCTCGATCAGCCAGTCGACGACGCCACAGAAGTACGCGTGGGTGCTGATCGAAGCCTTCGATGGCCCCGTCGTCCCGGAGGTCAGCAGTAGACAGTGCGGGTCCGACGGCAGTACCACCGGAGGCGGCGGCGCCGGTGCGGCGCAAACCCCGGCGAGCGCGCCGGGCGCGATTCGTCGCGGCGCCCAGAGTGGCGGAAGGTTTTGCGCCTCGGCGTCCTCGGCAACCACGACGGCAGGATCGATCCGGTCGCACGCGTTGCTCAGCATCTCCCCGCGGTACGTCGGATTGACCGGAGCGATAACGGCCCCCAGCAGGGTCGCCCCCCACCAGGTTCGGATCCACCCCTCTCCGTTCGGCAACAGAATCATCACCCGGTCGCCCGGCCCGACGCCTTGCTCGGCGAGAACAGCTGCCGCGCAGCTGCCGGCATCAAGGCTGTCTTGCCATGTCCACGTCACCCCGCCTTCGAACTTCACCAACGGGCGGCCCGGCCAGGCCGCCGCCCCACGGAGCAGAAGTTCGAGGATGGTGTCGGATTCGGACATGTGGGCTCCTCCTGCGGCGATGGCTCCCAGCGAGCCTACGGTGTTGTCGACAGTCGAGTTGCGGCCAATTCAACCTGGCTGGGTGAGGTGCGACCAACACGGCCCTTCCCGCCGGAGGCTATCCGACGGGAAGTTGCCGCGTGAGTGTGACTGTAAGGATTGACTTCTGAGGATCCGAGCAGGGACTAGTGGAAGTCCATCCAGTGCCCGTGAGGGGTCCAGCCGACCGCGAAGGGCAGCTCGATCTTGGCGATGGGGCCCGACGGCAGATCGTCGGCGTTGAAGATCATGAAATCGGTGTTCCGTTCGTTGAAATACGACACCGGGGTGATGAGGTAGCCGTCGCCTTCTAGGGCGTCCGGAGTCCTTGGCACGAACACCGATTCGTACACCCCGATCGGACGGTCATGCTTGATGGTGTAGCTGTCCTCTTTGCCGGTGTGGACGTTACGCCGCATCACGGTGTTCATCCGCATGCCGTCCTTGACCGGTTCGCCGGCGGTGTAGAAGCCCCACTCGTAGGGCTTGCCCCAGAACCGCTCGTCGATCTTGGGCAGCTCCGCCGGGGTGTCGCTGAGATGTTCGCTGGTCGCCCTGCCCTTCTCCAGGTCCAGAACCCAGCGCCCGATGCAGGTGGTACCGACCTGCCAGAACGGGATGAACGGTCCACCGGGAGGGTACAGCTCATCAGTCTTGAAGGGCGGGGTGTTGAAGATAGGCCCGTCGAGCACGATCTTGCCGTCAATCTCGTTGGCCGACAGGGTGTGCATGATGTACTCGGGCTCGAAATCGGCCTCGATCCACTGCACCGGACCATCGATGTCATCACGCCGGATCACAGCGATCACGGTCGGCAGGCTGGCATCCCAGCCATAAAGCCCACGCCCCTGGGCGATCCGCGCCCGGTCCTGCAGGAACGGCGCGAACGCCACGATGGCGTAGTTCTCGGTGATCCACATGTCGTGGGCGATCGCACAGTACGGGCCGTCATCGAGGTGGCGGGTGCGCACCACACCGTCGGTGGTGACAACGTGCACGCTGATGAAGGGCTTGCGGTCGCGGTAGGTGCAACTCCACAACTCCTCCTTCACGTCATCCCACTTCGGGTGCGGCCCGAACGCCCCGTCCCCGAAGCACACCTTCTCGAACAGGCCATCGGAGAGCTGGCTCGACCACGGGACGATTCCCTTGGTCTCCAGGGTGATTGGGTCTAGGGCGATGGGCGGGCAGCCCTGCTCCGAGAGCGCCAGGATCTCGCCGTTGAAGGGCATCGCGTTGATATTGGCCACGCCCTGGGGGATGCCCGCGTTGTGCTCGTCGCGGATGGCATCACCCAGGCCCCAGCCCCGCCAGTCACCGAATTCACCGTCGGCGTAGGAGAACAACGACCGGCCCGCACGCTCCTCGGCGACGAACTTCGGCGTACGCACCCAGCGATTGCGGAATTCGACCTTGCCGTCGCGGATCACCAAGCCCTGCACCATGCCGTCGATCGTGTAGACCGTCTCGAGGCCCTGCTTGTTGGGGCGGCGCCACGTCGGGCCGTTGCGGTAGAAACCGCCCTCCAGCCCCTCCGGCAGTTCACCCGAGACGATGCAGTCTTCGATCGTGGCTTCGAAACGCATGGGCCGGTACGGCCCTCGCTGATTCGCGGGAACACCCATAGAGATCCAACTCCTTTAACTGAGGCATTAGGACACGCCGGCAGGCCGCGCCCGTGGCGTTGGCTGTCAATAGCATTATTGACAGCAGTCGGGTTGGGTGTCAACCCTCAAGTGCGCGAACAGATGAACGCGTGGCGCAGGCCTGCTGCACTACCCCGTTTGGGTGGCATCAACCCACAAGAAAGGACCCGGTGGTGGAGAGCATGCTCCCCACCACCGGGTCCCCTGGTTCCCTCTAGTGGAAGTCCATCCAGTGCCCGTGCGGGGTCCAGCCGACAACGAAGGGCAGCTCGATCTTGGCGATGGGGCCCGACGGCAGATCGTCGGCGTTGAAGATCATGAAGTCGGTGTGCCGTTCGTTGAAGTAGGCCACCGGGGTGATGAGGTAGCCGTCCCCCTCGGGGGCGTCCGGAGTCCTTGGCACGAACACCGATTCGTACACCCCGATCGGACGGTCGTGCTTGATGGTGTAGCTGTCCTCTTTCCCGGTGCGGACGTTGCGGCGCATCACGGTGTTCATCCGCATGCCGTCCTTGACCGGTTCGCCGGCGGTGTAGAAGCCCCACTCGTAGGGCTTGCCCCAGAACCGCTCGTCGATCTTGGGCAGCTCCACCGGCGTGTCACCGAGACGTTCGCTGGTCGCCCTGCCCTTCTCCAGGTCCAGGACCCAGCGCCCGACGCGGCTGGTGGAAACCTGCCAGAAGGGGATGAACGGTCCACCGGGACTGAAGAGTTCGTCGGTCATGAAGGGCGGCGCGTCAAAGATCGGCCCGTCGAGCACGATCTTGCCGTCAATCTCGTTGGCCGACAGGGTGTGCATGATGTACTCGGGCTCGAAATCGGCCTCGATCCACTGCACCGGACCATCGATGTCAGCACGCCGGATCACCGCAATCACGGTCGGCAGGCTGGTGTCCCAGCCGTAGATGCCACGGCCCTGGGCGATGCGCGCCCGGTCCTGCAGGAACGGCGCGAACGCCACGATGGCGTAGTTCTCGGTGATCCACATGTCGTGGGCGATCGCACAGTACGGGCCGTCATCGAGGTGGCGGGTGCGCACGACGCCGTCCAAAGTGACACAGTGCACGCTGATGAAGGGCTTGCGGTCGCGGTAGGTGCAACTCCACAACTCCTCCTTCACGTCATCCCACTTCGGGTGCGGCCCGAACGCCCCGTCCCCGAAGCACACCTTCTCGAACAGGCCATCGGAGAGTTGGCTCGACCACGGGACTATTCCCTTGGTCTCCAGGGTGATTGGGTCTAGGGCGATGGGCGGGCAGCCCTGCTCCGAGAGTGCCAGCACCTCGCCGTTGAAGGGCATCGCGTTGACAGCACTGACACCCTGGGGGATGCCCGCGTTGTGTTCGTCGCGGATGGCGTCGCCCAGCCCCCAGCCCCGCCAGTCACCGAATTCGCCGTCGGCATAGGAGAACAACGACCGGCCCGCGCGCTCTTCGGCCACGAACTTCGGCGTACGCACCCAGCGATTGCGGAATTCGACCTTACCGTCGCGGATCACCAAGCCCTGCACCATGCCGTCGATCGTGTAGACCGTTTCCAGGCCCTGCTTGTTGGGGCGGCGCCACGTCGGGCCGTTGCGGTAGAAACCACCCTCCAGCCCCTCCGGCAGTTCCCCCGAGACGATGCAGTCCTCGATCGTGGCTTCGAAACGCATGGGCCGGAATGGCCCTCGCTGATTCGCGGGAACACCCATAGAGATCCGCCTTCGCTCGCGCAACGAAGCAGCGACCGTCCCCGCCCGTTGTCAATGCCATTATTGACACGGTCCACGAGCCGTGTCAAGGCTGCGGTTCAGCGCACGGGCGTCAGTACGAATATTGGTATCTGTCGATCGGTACTGCGCTGATAGTCGGCGTAGTCGGGCCAAGCTGCCACCGCGCGTCCCCACCAGAGTTCCCTCTCCTCGCCGAGAACCTCGTGCGCGTCATAGTCAGCACTTACTGTCCCGTCTTGCAACTCGACGCGAGGGTTCTTCTTGACGTTGTAGTACCAGACCGGATTCTTGGGTGCGCCACCCAGCGAGGCGACGATGGCATAGTGGCCTTCGTACTCGACTCGCATCAACGGGACCTTGCGCAACTTACCGGTTTTGGCGCCCACGCTGGTCAACAGGACGACCCGCTTGCCTTTCAGTACAACCCCCCGAGTGCCACCCGAGTCCAGGTATTCCTCGGCGTTCTCGCGGGCCCAATCCCACGCGCATGGTTCATATTCTCCGACAAGTGGCATGCGGCCAGCGTAGTCGTGCATCGCCGTTCGCACCGGGGTTACCGGTTGCTGGCCGTTCGAATCGTATTATGCAACAACAGTTCACACGTCTTCGGTCCCGAGTCGTCGCGACCTTGGCCACGTCGCCGTTGCCATCGGCCGTACCGGCATCGTGACCTACCGTGGACATGGCGATACCGTCCTGACCGAGGCCGCCGGACCGTGCCGGCGTCGAACTCATACCTTTATTCGCGTTGATCGGCCTCGCGCGGTGGCCTTTTCCACGCTGACACACCACGAATGGTGCACGCGCAAAGGACCATTGCGCGTGGTCGTCACCAGCCCCGGCAATCCGTGAATTCAGGTAGTCCGGACCCCCGAAAAGGATCAGTCGTCGTAGATGATGACGCCGCGGAGGTTCTTACCCTCCCGCATGTCGCTGAAGGCCTGGTTGATGTCCTCTAGGCGGTAGGTCTGCGTGATGAGCTCATCGAGCTTCAGTTTCCCACCGCGGTACAGATCGCAGATCCTGGGCACGTCGTTGCGCGCGATGGTGTCTCCGTACAGCGAGCCCTGAAGTCTCTTGCCGGACATGGCGACTGAGAACAGATTGATCTTGACGTCAAGCTGCGTCGCAGGTGCGGCGGAGGTCAGGACCATGACACCGCCGGGACGCGTCATCACTTCGGCACCCTCCAGCAGATCTCCGGTCATTATTCCAACAGTGATGATCACCCGATGCGCGCCTTGACCATTGGTCAGCTGCGCGAGTATGGGCCCTGCTTCCTCATAGCTGGCCACCGCATGCGTGGCGCCGAACTCTTTGGCCTTGTCACGCTTGAATGCCACCGGATCGATCGCGATGATGTCGCGGGCACCCTTGTGCACCGCGCCCTGGACTGCGTTGATCCCGACCCCGCCGATACCGATGACGACGACGGTGTCACCCAACTGCATATCAGCCGCGTAGACCGACGAACCCCAACCGGTCGGCACACCGCACCCGATCAGGGCAGCCTTGTCCAGCGGAATGTCCTTGCCGATCTTGGTGACCGCATTGACAGGAGCGCACACATACGGCGCGAAGGTTCCGAGATAGGACATACATCCCACGCCCTGACCGCGCGCGTGCACGCGGTGCGTCCCGTCCGGTGCGACACCGCCGAGGATTCCCGCGCCGAGCACACACAAGTTGCCACGGCCGGACGCGCACAGGTCGCAATGCCCGCAGGCCGGCAGGAATGACATCACCACGTGGTCGCCGACAACCAGGTCGTCGACGTCGGGTCCCACCTCGACGACGACGCCCGCGCCCTCGTGACCGCCCAACAGCGGCGCAAAGGGTATCGGGATCACTCCATCGTCGAAGTGGTTGTCGCTGTGACAGATACCCGAGGCCGCCAGCTTGACCAACACCTCGCGCCGTTTGGGAGGATCGATTTCGATCTCCTCGACGCTCCAGCCGGAATTGGTGCCCGGCTCCCAGAGCAACGCGCCTTTGGTCTTCATTCGGTTCTCCTCTGCCTGGACTCGCTTGTCACCACTGGATCATCTTGGTTTCGAGGTACGCGGCGATCCCTTCGGGACCACCCTCACGACCGTGACCCGACTGCTTGAAGCCGCCGAAGGGCTGGGATGCACAGACCGCGTGGCTGTTCACGAAGATCTGACCGGTACGGACCTCACTGACGACACGCTTCGCCACCTGTTGGTCATTGGTGTACACCGAACCGGACAGCCCGTACGGCGAATCGTTGGCGATGTCGATCGCCTCGTCGAGGCTGCCGTAGGAGATCATCGAGATGACCGGGCCGAAGATCTCCTCGCGAGCAATCCGCATGCTGTTGTCGACATCGGTGAACAGGGTCGGCTCGATGTAGAAGCCCTTGCCCAGGTGCGCCGGCCGACCGCCGCCGCAGGCAACCTTCGCGCCTTCCTGCCGACCGATCTCGATGTAGCCCTCCACCCGGTCGCGCTGACGCTCCATGGCCAGCGGGCCCAGCATGGTCGCTGGATCGAAGGGGTCGCCCACGACCATCCCGCTCATGGCGAACGCCATTGCCTCGGCGAATTCTGCGGCACGCGAACGCGGGACCAGCACCCTAGTGAGGGCGGCGCATATCTGCCCGGAGTGGCCGATACCACCGGCGAGCAGGGTCGGCAGTACATCGGCGAGTTCCGCGTCCTCGGCGATGATCGCGGCCGATTTGCCACCGAGTTCGAGGGATACCCGGGCAATGCGTTCGCCGCAGATGCTCGCGACCCGCTTCCCGGCGTCGGTGCTGCCCGTAAAGGTCACCTTGTCCACGTCGGGATGCCGAACAAGGTGCTCACCCACCTCGCGCCCGGCCGGCAGAATACTGACCACACCCTTGGGCACCCCGGCGGCTTCCAGACATTCGGCCAACATGTATGTCGTGAGCGGCCCTTCGGGTGCCGGCTTCAGCACCACGGTGCAACCCGCTGCCAACGCGGATCCCAGCTTCAGCGCGGCGCCTCCGACGGGGGCATTCCACGGGATGATCGCACCGACCACCCCGACGGGCTCGCGGACAATGCTGACGTTCGCATCACCATCGACGCGATCCTCGATGAAGGGCACCTGCTCGTGCAGTCGCGCAGCCTGCCGGAACATCTGGACGGCCATCGCGTGCAGCGGTCCGCCCAGCCCCACCGGGGCACCGATCTCGGCGGCGAACACCTGGGCGAAATCCGGTACCCGCTTTTCCACCTCCTCGGCGATCCGGTTCAGTAGTTGGCTGCGCTCCTCGGGACTGGTCTTGCGCCAGGTTCCTTGGAAAGCCTGCCGTGCCGATGCCACCGCTCGATCGACGTCCGCAGGAGTTGGTTCCGGGACGCGTGAGATGAGTTCCTCCGTGCTGGGAGAGATCACCTCGATGTGCGCATCGCCGGCCGGCTCAACCCATTCGCCACCCACAAACAACTTGTCGAAACTGGGGACCGATTTCTTGTTGAGTACTGACGTCATCGAACGCTCCTCTGCGCGGTTGGTGCCGGTTGGTCTGGCTGTGGCCGCCCGAGCGCTCGGGCCATGTTCCGATGCGCCTCGGTGACCGAGGGCTCGTTCTCACCGATGAGCAGGCTGTCGCGCAGGCCGCTTTGGATCGCCTTGTTGATCCCGGGCACCTGGGCGTAGTCCTCCTCCTCAAGTGCAACCCTGGCCAGTTCGTAAAACGGGCCGACGGCGGCGCGTTCCTCATCCGACATATTGGCCTTCAACATGATTCGGTTGTCGGTCAACTGCTGGTCCGGTTGCCGCCCAGGGAACAGCCGCGTGACGAATCGGATATCGGCGAACTCCGGTGCGGTGATGATCGTGTTAGGCCACAGGTAGAGCACGGTGTTGTACGGAGCGCTGGCGAGGCCGTCGAGCACTGCCTCCACATCAGGTTCCGTTGCCATCTCCTTGACCACGTTCATCGACCAGGTGGTCCGGAAATGACGCCCCTCCGGCCCGAACGCATCATGGGTGGAGACGTTGCCGATGAACGACGGGGCCAGGGTCCGGGCATGAACCGTCTTGACGTGATAGCTCTCCAGGTAGCCGCACAACGCCACCTTCCAGTTGACATCGTGGGGCAGTGTCTGCAACTCCTCAACAGCGAAGGTGTCGAAATTGCACATCTCCAGCTCAGCCGCGAAGTCCCCGAGAAACGTGTCGATGTCCATCTCGACCTTCGGGTCGAGCACCACGAAGATCAACCCGTACCGTTCCGCGCAGGGAAGTTCCACCAGCCCGTAGTCACAGAAGTCGATATCGCCGAACTTGCCCGGCTGGGTCACCGAGAGCAGCTCTCCGGCCGGACTGTAGGTCCAGGCGTGGTACGAGCAGCTGATCCGTTTCTTGATCTCACCGTCACCCTCGAGGAGCTTGGCTCCGCGGTGTGAACAGGAGTTCAGGAATGCCTTCATCGATCCGTCGTCCTGGCGGACCAGCATCACAGGCACATCGAACAACAGCTCGGTGCGATAGGTCCGCGGGCCCGGCAGCTCAACGGACGTCGCCGCCACGATCGGCACCGCGTGCATCAACGCCCGCTCAGCGGCCGCCAACTCAGGATCGAGATACTCACTGGCCGGCACTACACGAGCGCCATCAGGATGGATGTCTGTGGTCCCCGCCCGCACATGCTCTATATGGCGCAAAGTCAGTGCGCGGCGCGTCAGCCCCGCGAGATCACCGGTATTCGTTGCGGACTCGATGGTCATGCCGGGCTACGCTACCGCTCCACAGCAACATTCGTCAATACAATTATTGACGACTGTCGGTGTTGACTGTTTGGATCAGCCCAAGCCGGGACCGACACGCCCCACGCTCCCACGGGCCACCCCGAGGCGGACGACACAGACTCGGCAGTGATCAACACCGATGACGGTGGCCAGCCGGGACCCTCGCCCACGACGGCAGTCCATGCGACCAAAACGGCTCATCACTACTGCCGGCAGCATGTGCACGCAGCACCAATGAGCTTCCGTTCCCGTCCGCGACGCCAAGAGGAGTCAAGCGCCACATGAATATTCGCCTTGATCGCAGCAAGTGCCAGGCTCACGTTCTGTGCTATGCGGTCGATCCTGGGCTCTTTCCGATCGATGACGACGGGTACTCGACCATGACCGAACGCAGCATCGAGCCAGGCGACGAGCAGGACGCGCTCGCTGCTGTTGCGGCCTGCCCCGAAGATGCGCTCATCATTCGCATGGATTGACCCTCGAGAATCCGGCGGTCGCGATACCCGACCGTCGCGACCCGATCCAACGAACACGATGCCGAGTACGGTCCAGCAAATCTCTCGCTACGTCGACTTCGCCAGTCTCAAGATGGACCACTTCCTCGCGGGAGACGACCTGGTGATCGCGCTGGGCAGCGTGGTGTGGCGGGGCCTCGATGCTGGCTCCTACTGCAAAAGATGCTGCGGCGTAGTCATTGCTTCGGACTATTCAGCACGCCCACAGATGAGAGTGGCGGCGCTACAGAGCTTTACGAGAGTCCGAGGTTGACCGATCGGCGGTAGGGCATAGTGCCGACCGGTCAGCCTCGAGCGTGTCTTCGGGAGACTAGTTGACGCCGGCCAGACTCGCGGCGGCGGCCGCGCTCGCCAGCCCATCCCCTACCTGCAGAACCAGCTTGCCGGTGTTGGCACCGTCGAAGAGCATGTTCATGGTGCGCCCGTACGCCTCAATGCCACCGGTCTCCACCTGTTCGTGAGTAACCACATCACCGCGGCGAATCCAGTGCCCCAGCGCGGCATACGCCTCTGGATAGCGGCGCGCGAAGTCGAAGACGATGAAACCGGTCAACGATGCCCGCTTCATCAGCAGCTGCATGTAGCGCGACGGTCCTGGCTGGGGATCGGTGGCGTTGTAGGAGGAAATGCCGCCACACAGTGCCACTCGTGCACCACGACGCAGATGGCCCAGCGCCGAGTCCAGGATGTCGCCGCCGACGTTGTCGAAGTACACGTCGATGCCCTTGGGCGCGGCCGCTCTGAGGGCCTTCCCGATCGAACCGGCCTTGTAATCGATGGCGACGTCGTAGCCGAGTTCGTCGGTGAGCCAGGCACACTTCTGCGGCCCACCGGCGATGCCGATGACTCGGCAGCCGGATACCTTGGCGATCTGTCCGGCGATGCTGCCGACCGCGCCCGCCGCACCCGAGATCAGCACCGTGTCACCGGGTTTCATCCGGCCGACGTCGAGCAGCCCGAAGTATGCGGTCAGTCCCGGGAAGCCAAGGGCACCCAGCCAGGCCGGCGCCGGTGCCAGCGACTCGTCGACGTGCATGACGTCTTCGCGACCGTCGGATACAGCGTATTCGCACACGCCGAACATTCCGGATACCAGTTCGCCCACTTGGTATTTCGGGTGGTTCGACGCGTACACGCGGCCGACGGCGTGGGCGCGCATGACGGCACCGATCTCCACCGGCGCCACATAGGTCGGAACCGCGCCGATCCATCCGCGCATGGCCGGATCCAGCGACACGTACTCCACGCGGACAGCGAATTCACCCTCGCCGGGTTCGGGAATCGACTCGGTGGTTATCTGCCAGGTGGAGTCGTCGGCTCGGCCCACTGGGCGTTTCGCGAGTCGGACTTGTCTGTTCACTGTCATCTCCGTTTTGGGTATGGGTGTTCAACCCGGCCGCCGATGAGTCATGCTGGCCGAGCGGTGGTTTGGGTGGCTATTTGCCGGACGGGACGGGCTGGTCTGGGTTGGGACGCCCCAGCGCCCGTGCCATCACCCGATGCATCTCGGTGACAGATGGCTCGTTCTCGCCCACCAGTAACCTGTCCCGGAGGCCACTGCGGATCGCCTTATTGATCCCGGGCACCTGACCGTAATCCTCTTCCTCCACGGCCGTCCGCGTGACCTGCTGGAATGGCTCCACCATCGCCCGCTGGTCATCGGACATGTGCGCCGGAACCATTGTCCGATAGTGGGTCATCTGCTCGTGCGGCTGATGACCCGGGAACAACCGATTGATGAATCGGATATCGATGAAATCGGGTGCCGTGATCACGGTGTTCGGCCACAAGTACAGCACCGTGTTGTAGGGCGCATACTGCAACCCATCAAGCACCGACTCCACATCGTCGGCCTCGGCCATCTGCACAACTTCGTTCATCGACCATGTGGTCCGGAAGTGACGCCCATCCGGGCCGAACGCATCATGAGTGGACACATTGCCGATGAAGGCCGCCGCCAACGTCTTCGCGTGCACCACCTTGACGTGATAGCTCTCCAGGTACCCGCACAGTGCGAGCTTCCAGTTCACCTCGTGGGGCAACGTCCGCTCGTCGGCAACCGCGAAGGTGTCCAGATTGCACAGCGCCAGCTGCTGTGCGAAATCGCCTAGGAATGCATCGATGTCCATCTCACCCTGCGCGTCGAGCATCACGAAGATCAATCCGTAACGCTCCGCGCACGGCAACTCCACCAACCCGTTGTCACACAATTCGACCTTGCCGAACTTGCCGGGCTGCGTCACCGACATCAAGTCGCCGCTCGGCGAGTACGTCCACGCGTGATACGAACAGCTGATCCGCTTCCCGACCTCGCCCGCACCCTCGAGCAACCGCGCCCCACGATGCGAACACGAGTTCAAGAACGCCTTGACCGACCCGTCATCCTGACGCACCAGCAACACCGGCACATCGAACAACATCTCCGTGCGATACGACCGCGAACCCGCCAACTCGCCGGACATCGCCGCCACCAGCGGCACCGTGTGCATCAACGCCCGCTCCGCAGCAGCCAACTCCGGATCTAGATACTCGCTGGCGGGTACCACCCGCACCCCATCAGGATGGGCATCTGTAGTGCCCGCCCGTACATGCTCGATATGGCGCAGGGTCAGCGCCCGCCGCGTCTCTGCCGCCAAATCGCCGGTACTCATTGTGGACTCGATCGTCATGCCCGGCGACGCTACCGCCATCCGCATCGTTGGTCAATAGATGTATTGACGAACGGTGGGGACAGCAGCGCCCGCGCAAGCCGCGGTGGCTCAGCCCCTCAGAGGTCTCGGCGCTTCTGCTTGCGTCCGGCCGGCTTCACTGGAAGCTTCAGCGCATTGACCCAGAGTTTTGTGACGACCTCGACGACCTCGTCAAGGTCGCGCTCCCCGATGACGAGGACCTCCATCGCCATTCGACTCACCATGCCGGACAGCGCATAGGACGTCAGTAACGGATCCAGAGTCGGGTCCGCGAGGCCGCGTGCTTGTAACTCAGCAATACGACGGGCATTTCGTTGCGCGAATTTCTCCGACCGGCGCCGACGCAACTCTTCGAAGTCGGCGTCGATCGTAGCGACCTGCCGCATAAGCGCCATCAGCTTTGCGTTACGCAAATACGCTACGAGATAGGCGCGGTTGCTGACCTCTATAACTGCCGCAGGGTCATCGTCGTCGGCGACATGGGCCATTCCGGGGTGCAGCATGTCGTCCTGCGCCGCTTCCAACACCTCGGCGAAGATCTCCTCTTTGCTTGAGAAGTAGGTGTAGAAGCTGCCGGCCGAGCAATTGGCTTCTGCGGTGATATCGGTCAGTCGGGAGCCAAGGAATCCATCGCGCTCGAAAACCGTTCGGGCTGCCGTCACCAGCGCCGCGCGTGTGCGCAGACCGCGGGCCGTACTCGGCAACTCCTTCACTTAAGTGCCATCAGCAAGCGCCAGAACATCTTCGCCGATATCCGCCGCATTCCGCTCGCACACAAGTCAAGTTCTACTTGAATCGGGATTCAGGATGCAACCTTGCACCAGATGCGCGCAGGCCCTTGTTCGCCCGCCCAGTAGATACGAACTCGCACCCAACCTGATGGTTGGGTGCGAGTTTGTGTCTGGTCGTGCTGGGAGTGGTTAGAGGGCTTTGAGTTCTTCGATGACCTCGGAGACCGATTTCTTGGCGTCCCCGAACAGCATTGAGGTGTGGTTGAGGAAGAACAGCGGGTTCTCGATGCCGGCGTACCCCGAGGACATGGAGCGTTTGAGCACGATCACCGAACGCGACTCGTCGACGTTGAGGATCGGCATCCCATGAATCGG
>NZ_JBVAXF010000014.1:0-61513 GCF_055419205.1 Mycobacterium sp. IDUB_39 | reverse complement strand
TCGCACGCCCGCCGAAGAACTCGAACGACTACTGTCCAACCCGACCACGTTTGTTGCGATCACCGCTTGAATCTGCCGCGATTTTTTCGCAGTGCGTTCACGCTCGGCGTGGTGGTGGTGGTGGCCGTGTTTGACCACCAAGAGCGGCGCCGGTCAGTTCTCCGGCGCGAGCGCGACGATGCGCTCTGCGCGCCGCAGTACCGGCATGTCGACCATCTGGCCGTCGTGCTGGAAGACGCCGCGCTCGGCGCGTGCCCTGTCCAGAACCGTGCGTGCCCAGTCGATCTGCTCGTCGGACGGGGCGTAACCGGCCCTGATCACGGCCACCTGGGTCGGGTGAATGGCCACCTTCGCGTCGAATCCGACCGCCACCGCGTCGTCGGTCTCGGCGCGCAGTCCGTCGAGATCCTTGATGTCGAGGTACACGGAGTCCAGCGCCATCCGACCGTACGCCTTGGCGGCCAACAGGCTCTGCGACCGAACGTGCTTGGCGACATCGCGGTAGCTGCCGTCGGCGAACCGGTTGGCGGTGCCACCGGTGGAGGCGAACAGATCCTCGGCACCCCACATCACCGCGTACGCGTTGTCGACACGCGCGGTGTCGGTGACGGCCAGTGCGCCCAGCGGAGTCTCGACGAGGACGACGACGTCCAGTGGCGCCAGCGAGCGCACCTGGTCCGCGGACTCAGTCTTCGCCAGCATCACCGTGGTGTAGTCGGTGCGAGTCAGCGCCTTGACGTCGAGCGCGTGATCGGGCGTGGTCGCCGGGTTGACCCGCACAACGGTGCGAGCAGGGTCCAGCGGTGTGTCGATCAGCGCGGCACGGGCGGCCTCGCGATCCTTGGCAGCGACGCCGTCCTCGAGGTCGAGGATCACCACGTCGGCAGCGGCCGCCGCCTTCGCGAAGCGTTCCGGCCGGTCGGCGGGGCAGAACAACCAGCCGGGACCCGTCTGCGTCAGTGCCATCAGGCGTCTCCGGCTTCCTCTGCGGGGCGCTTGCGCACCATGGTCTTTCGCGATGCGGTCGCCACCACGTCACCGTGCTGGTTCCGTGCGACGTGAGAGAAGGTGACGATGCCCTCCCCCGGCCGGCTCTTCGACTCGCGCTTGTCGGTCACCTCGGTCTCGGCGTACATCGTGTCGCCGTGGAACAAGGGTTTCGGGAACGCGACGTCGCTGAAACCGAGGTTGCCGACGATGGTGCCCTGGGTCAGCTGCGTGACCGACAGTCCGACCAACGTGGACAACGTGAACATCGAGTTCACCAGGCGCTGGTTGAACGGCGGCTGCGCATCGGCGAACGCGGCGTCGAGGTGCAGCGCCTGAGTGTTCATGGTGAGCGTGGTGAACAGGACGTTGTCGGCTTCGGTGATGGTCCGTCCCGGCCGGTGCTGATACAGCACGCCGGTCTCGAACTCCTCGAACCACAGGCCCCGCTGGACGACGACCTTCTTCGCGATCCCCTCGGCGTCGGTCACAGGCCGGCCTCACGCGCGATCAGCATCAACTGAACCTCCGTGGTGCCCTCACCGATTTCGAGGATCTTGCTGTCCCGGTAGTGGCGTGCCACCGGGTACTCGTTCATGAAACCGTAGCCGCCGAACACCTGGGTGGCGTCACGGGAGTTGTCCATGGCGGCCTCGCTGGCGACCAGCTTGGCCACTGCGGCCGCCTTCTTGAATGGCTTGCCGGACAGCATCAGCGCCGCGGCGTCGTAATAGGCGGCACGCGCGGCGTGAGCACGGGCCTCCATCCGCGCGATCTTGAAGGCGATGGCCTGGTAGGTGCCGATGGCGGCACCAAAGGCCTGGCGCTCCTTGGCGTACTTGATGCACTCGTCGACACAGCCCTGCGCGGCACCGACCGACAGCGCGGCGATCGCGATGCGCCCCTCGTCGAGAATGCGCAGGAAGTTGGCGTAGCCGCGACCGCGCTCGCCCAGCAGGTTCTCCTGGGGCACCCGCACGTCGTCGAAGGACAGCGGGTGGGTGTCCGATGCGTTCCAGCCCACCTTGTCGTAGGCCGGTTCTGCGGTGAAACCCTCCGTGGGCACCGGCACCAGTATCGAGGAGATCTCCTTCTTGCCACCGGACTCACCGGTGACGGCGGTGACCGTGACCAGCTTGGTGATGTCGGTGCCGGAGTTGGTGATGAACTGCTTGGTGCCGTTGATGACCCAGTGTCCATCGTCGAGCTTGGCGGTGGTCTTCGTGGCTCCTGCGTCAGTGCCGCCGCCCGCCTCGGTCAGACCGAACGCGCCGAGTGCCTTACCGCTGGCCAACAGCGGCAGCCACTCCTGCTTCTGCTCGTCGTTTCCGAAGCGGTACACCGGCATCGCGCCCAGTGACACACCGGCCTCCAGCGTGATGGCCACGCTCTGGTCGATCTTGCCGAGCTCCTCCAACGCCAGACACAGCGCGAAGTAGTCGCCGCCCATACCGCCGTACTCCTCGGGGAACGGCAACCCGAACAGACCCATGTCGGCCATGCCCTCGACAACGGCGTACGGGAACGAGTGCTCACGGTCGTGCTTGGCGGCCACCGGCGCGACGACCGTCTGGGCGAAGTCGCGGACCGTCTTTGCGAGTTGGTCGTAGTGGTCGGGCAGCGTTCCTGTGGAAAGGAATTCGGTCATGACGTGGTCTCCTCTGCGATGATCCGGGCCAGGACCTGGCCCACCTTGACCTGGTCGCCGACGGCGACGTGTAGTTCGACGACGCCATCGACGGGCGATGACAGCGCGTGTTCCATCTTCATGGCCTCGACGGTGACCACGACGGTGCCGGCGGTGACGGTCGCCCCGTCCTCGACGCCGGCCGCGACCACCGAACCCGGCATGGGGCTGACGAGTTCGGCGTCGCCGCTGTGCTCGTCGTCGGGGCGCACCGGGGCCTCGCGCAGTTCCTCGACGGCGACGTTGCGCTCACCCGACAGCCAGACCCGATCGCCGGACTCGGCGACCACGTACTCGGTACGCAGACCGTCCAGGGTCACCACCAGTGTGCGCCCGTCGAGCGTGGCTGTCAGCGACCGGCTCTCGCCGTCCTCGACCCGCGCGCTCGCACCGGTGGGGACACCGGTGATGTGGACGTGATCGGTGCGGTCACCTGAGCGCAATCGCGCCGTAGTGGGGGCGGGATCGCCCATCCGCCAACCGGTCGGCACGTCCCACAGGTCATCGCCGCAGGTTGTCCAGCGGCGCAACCACCTGTCGGCGGCGGCGGCGATCAGTTCGTCGTCGCTGGCGTGGACACCGACGTAATCGGGGGTGCGGCGATCCAGCAGTCCGGTGTCGAGTCGACCCGCGATCACATCCGGGTCGACCAGCAGGAACCGCAGGAAGTCGATGTTGGTGGTGACGCCGAGCACCGCCGTGTCGGCCAGGGCGCGGTCGAGCGCACGCAGCGCCGCGGGCCGGTCGGTGGCGTGGGCGATGACCTTGGCCAGCATCGGGTCGTAGTCGCTGCCGACGACGGTGCCCGGGTAGATGCCGGAGTCCACACGCACGCCGGCGCCGGAGGGTTCGACGACATCGATGACGTCACCGCCAGTCGGCAGGAAGTCGTGGGCGGGGTCTTCGGCGTAGACCCGCGCCTCGATGGCGTGCCCGGTCATCACGACGTCGTCCTGGCTGATCGCCAGCGCGTGACCCGCCGCGATGCGCACCTGTTGTTCGACGAGGTCCACACCGGTCACCATCTCGGTCACCGGATGTTCGACCTGCAGGCGCGTGTTCATCTCCATGAAGAAGAACTCATCTGGCTGGTCGGCGGACACGATGAACTCCACGGTGCCCGCTCCGGTGTAGTCGACGCTACGGGCGGTGGCGCATGCGGCCGCACCAATGCGGGCCCGTGTCTCGGGGTCCAGCAGCGGTGAGGGTGCCTCCTCGATGACCTTCTGGTGGCGACGCTGCAGGCTGCACTCGCGCTCCCCGAGGTGGATGACATTGCCGTGCCCGTCGGCGAGGACCTGGACCTCGATGTGCCTGGGGTTCAACACGAACCGCTCGAGGAACAGGGTGTCGTCACCGAAGGCGGAGGCCGCCTCGCGACGGGCACTGACGAGCGCGGCCGGCAGGTCGGAGGCCTGGTGCACCACGCGCATGCCCTTGCCGCCGCCGCCGGCGGAGGGCTTCACCAGTACCGGGAAGCCCACCTCTGCCGCACCGCCGATCAGATCGTCATCGGTGAGGCCGGGGCGTGAGATACCGGGAACCACAGGAACATCGAACGCCGACACAGCGGCCTTGGCGGCGATCTTGTCGCCCATCGTCTCGATGGCGCCCACGGGCGGCCCGATGAACGCGATACCCGCGGTCTTCAGGGCCGCGGCGAATTCGGCGTTCTCCGAGAGGAATCCGTAGCCGGGGTGCACGGCCTGCGCGCCGGTTCGACGTGCGGCGTCCACCACCAGGGCGATGTCGAGGTAGCTCTGCCGTGCCGGTGCCGGTCCGAGGCGCACGGCCACATCGGCCTCCGCGACGTGGCGGGCCCCGGCGTCGGCGTCACTGTAAACCGCCACCGAGCGGATTCCCATGGCGCGCAGGGTGCGAATGACCCGGACCGCGATCTCGCCGCGGTTGGCAACCAGGACGGTGTCAAAGGTGGTCTGCGAAGTTGATGTCATCACTGTCACATCCTGAACACGCCGTAGGACACCGGCTCCAAGGGAGCCTGTGCCACCACCGACAGGGCTAGCCCGACAACGGTTCTCGTGTCGGCCGGATCGATCACACCGTCATCCCACAGCCGGGCCGTGGAGTAGTACGGATTTCCCTGCGCCTCGTACTCGTCGCGGATCGGCGCCTTGAACGCCTCTTCCTGCTCGGGCGTCATGTCACCGCGCACCGTCGCGAGCACTGACGCGGCCTGTTCACCGCCCATCACCGAGATGCGCGCGTTGGGCCACATCCACAGGAACCGCGGCGAGTAGGCGCGCCCGCACATCGAGTAGTTACCAGCCCCGTAGGAGCCGCCGATCACCACGGTCATCTTCGGCACCCGGGCGCAGGCGACGGCGGTGACCATCTTGGCGCCGTGCTTGGCGATACCGCCCGCCTCATAGTCGCGGCCGACCATGAAGCCGGCGATGTTCTGCAGGAACAGCAGTGGCACAGAGCGCTTATCGCACAACTCGATGAAGTGCGCGCCCTTGACCGCCGACTCGCCGAACAGCACGCCGTTGTTGGCCACGATGCCCACCGGATGGCCGTGAATGCGCGCGAATCCGGTGACCAGCGTGGTGCCGTACTCGGCCTTGAACTCCTGGAACTCGCCGCCATCGACGATGCGCGTGATCACCTCGTGCACGTCGTAGGGCACGCGCGAGTCGATGGGCACGACGTCGTAGAGCTCGGTCTGATCGGCGATCGGATCCACCGTCTCCGCGACATCCCACGGTGTCGCGGTGCGCGGTCCGAGTGTGCCGACGATGCGGCGGACGATCCGCAGCGCGTCGCGATCGTCATGCGCCAGATGGTCGGTGACACCCGAGACCTTGGAGTGCAGGTCGCCGCCGCCCAGGTCCTCGGCCGACACCACCTCGCCGGTGGCGGCCTTCACCAGTGGCGGCCCACCCAGGAAGATGGTGCCCTGGTTCCGCACGATGACGGCCTCGTCGCTCATGGCGGGCACGTACGCGCCACCGGCGGTGCAGGATCCGAGCACCGCCGCGATCTGCGGTATGCCCCGGGCACTGAGATTGGCCTGGTTGAAGAAGATGCGGCCGAAGTGGTCGCGGTCGGGGAAGACCTCGTCCTGACGCGGCAGGAACGCCCCGCCGGAGTCGACGAGGTAGACGCAGGGCAACCGGTTCTGGCCGGCGATCTCCTGTGCGCGCAGATGCTTCTTGACCGTGAGCGGGTAATAGGTACCGCCCTTGACGGTCGCGTCGTTGGCGACAACCATGCACTCGCGCCCGGCCACCCGGCCGATGCCGGCAATGATGCCGGCCCCCGGGCACTCGTCGTCGTACATGCCGTTGGCGGCCAGCGGCGCGAGTTCCAGAAATGGCGAGCCGGGATCGAGCAGTCCGTCGACGCGGTCGCGCGGCAAGAGCTTGCCCCTGCTGACGTGACGCTCCCGGGCGCGCTCGGACCCGCCGAGTGCGGCGGCCGAGAGCTTGGTGCGCAACTGCGCCACCAGCTCCAGGTGTTGCTCGCGATGAGATGCCCGCGTTGCCATCGTGGACCCATTCAGTTGAGTTAATGAAGACTAAC
The DNA here is from genome assembly GCF_055419205.1 of Mycobacterium sp. IDUB_39. Lineage (NCBI taxonomy): Bacteria > Bacillati > Actinomycetota > Actinomycetes > Mycobacteriales > Mycobacteriaceae > Mycobacterium > Mycobacterium sp. IDUB_39. Next base: position 55,293 of record NZ_JBVAXF010000014.1, on the reverse strand, counting down.
TCGTAGGATGTTAGTAACGATTAACTGAAATGTCCACCATGGGGTCAGGAGATTCGCGTGTCGAACACGCCCAACGGGTCAGCCGACCACGGCACGGTCGAGACACCCCGCAGCAGAGCTAAATCCGACCGTCGCAGCCAGCTGATCGCGGCCGCCGAACACCTCGTCGCCGAGCGCGGGTTCACCTCGGTGCGGCTCGAGGACATCGGCGCCGCGGCAGGTGTCAGCGGACCGGCGATCTACCGCCACTTCCCCAACAAGGAGGCGCTGCTCGTCGAGATCCTGGTCGGCATCAGCACCCGGCTGCTCGCAGGGGCCACCGAGGTTGTGGCGCGCGGCGAGGACGCGGAGACCACGCTGCACGGCCTCATCGACTTCCACCTCGACTTCGCGCTCGGCGAATCCGATCTGATCAGGATCCAGGACCGCGACCTCGGGCAGCTGCCCGCTCCGGCCGAGCGTCAGGTTCGCCGCGCACAGCGTCAGTACGTCGAGATCTGGGTGGACGTGCTGCGCCGATTCGATGACGCGCTCGGCGAGGATGACGCACGGCTCATGGCGCACGCCAGCTTCGGGTTGATCAACTCCGTGTCGCACAGCGTCAAACAGACGCCGCCACCGTCATCCCGCACAGTGCTGCGCGCAATGACGGTGGCGGCAATGATGTCCGCTCCGCGCGGCTAATACCAGACCTTGCGGCCACCCACCGCGTGCCCGGCAGCGCCGAGCATCCAGAACACCGCCCCGATAACCAGGGCGACGACGCCGATGTAGGTCAGGATCGGTACCGAGAAGATCAGGCCGAGAATGAGCAGAATCACGCCAATGGCAATCATGGTTAAATCCCCTTCGTAATCAATCGGTAAGGCTCAGGACCGGTCGGTCACTGGCTGGGCTCTGGGATGTTGCAATCCGTCACCTTGGGGTTGACACCCGCATAATTGAGCGGGCCTGCGACCACGGTCAGCGCGATGGTCCCCGCTGTGCCGCAACTGTTTTCCGCCGTCTTGAAGTAATCGCGTTGATAGGCGGCGACCACACCGATCAGCAACCAGACGAGCACAATTACGCCGAGAAGTCCTCGCATGACTGGCCTCCATTTCTCTGCGCCCCAACGGCGCGTGATCTTGTTTTACCCACGCGAAAATTCGGCTAAACCCAAACCGACGGGCGGTTGACCCCCGATCGGCGTCTCTGCACGCCCGTTCGACACGCGGGTACCCTTGCGCCCATGAGGTGGTCATGACGGATTCACGACGCGACGAGTCGGATCCGACGCAGCAACTGCCCTACGAGTACCCGGGCTACGCCGATCCCGCTTACGCGAACCAGGCGTCGTACGGCCCGTCCTATCAGGGTCCGCCGACGCCCGACCAGACTCAGCAACTGCCTCCGTACTCGCCCCACACCTATCAACCGCCGCCGACCGAGCAGTTCGGTGCGCAGTACCCCCCGGCCGGACAACCGCCCGAGCCCCCCGACCCAGAGGGGCCCCCCACGCGGCTGTGGTTGTGGGCGCTGGCGGCGCTGTCAGTGGTCATAGTCATCGGTCTCGTCATCGCGCTGGTGGTCGTCAACACATCGCAGCAGCAGACGGTCGTCGCACCCCCCACCTCGCCTCCCAAGCCGAGTTTCACGACGGCTCCCCCGACGACCACGCTCACACCGAGCGCACCCCGCCTGCCACTGCCGTTCCCGATTCCGGGCCCAACCCCGCCAGGAGGGTCCGCCACACCGGGTGAGACCGAGACCGTCGTTTACGACGTCACCGGCACCGGCCGCGCCATCAACATCACCTACATCGACAGCGGCGGCATGTTCCAGACGGAGTTCAACGTCATGCTGCCCTGGAGCAAGCAGGTGGAACTCTCGGCGCCCGCCGAGCAGTCGGCGAGTGTCAGCATCATCAACGTGGGTCGCGAGATCGGTTGCTCCATCTCGATCAACGGCGTGCCGCTTCAGGAGCGGTCGGGCTCAGGCCTGACTATCTGCAGTCCGGTCAGCTGATTTGGGCGTTCGCACCAGCAGCATCGCGAACAACCCGAGCACCAGGACCGCGACCAGCCCGCCCATGCCGGCGCGGTCCGTCCCGAATATCGCGATGGCCATCGCGAAGAACCAGGGCGCCAGCGGCGACGCCGCCCGACCCGTCGTCGTGTAGAGGCCGAACGACACGCCCTCCTTGCCCTCGGTCGTCAGGCGCAGCATCTGTGTGCGCGCCGATGACTGGGTGGGCCCGATGAACAGGCACAGGAGCAGCCCGCAGATCCAGAACGCGACGGGCCCGTCGAGGCTAATCAGGGCGGATGCCACCACGATCATCGCGGACAGCGACGTGACAATGACCGGTTTGGATCCGACACGATCGTCGATCAGTCCGCCCAGTACCGCCCCCAGCGCGGCGACAATGCAAGCGCAGATGCCGAACAACAGCACGTCGGCCTGCGATATCCCGTACACGGTGACGCCTAGTACCGCCCCGAAGGTGAAGACGCCGGTCAACCCGTCGCGGAAGATCGCACTGGCGATCAGGTAGTAGACGATGTTGTGATCGCGCTTCCACTGGTCGGTCAACTCCGCCCAGAGTTTGCGGTACGCACCGAGCAGGCCCACGCGAGGCGCCTCGTCGACAACCGCCTCGGTGCGACTGGACAGCAGCAGCGGGAGCGCGAACAGCGTGAACCAGGCCGCCGTCAGCAGCATCGCCGACCGCACCGGCCAGCCGTCGTCAGCGGGGATTCCCAGCAGCCCGCGGGTGTCACCGTCACCGGCGACCAAGCCCAGATAGACCACCAACAACAGCAGGACCGTGCCGAAATAGCCCGCTGCGGAACCGAATCCGGAGATTCGACCCGAGGTCTGCGGCGTGGACAGATCGCGGAGCATCGCGTTGTAGGGCACCGTGGCCAGATCACTGCAGGCCGCGGTACACGCTAGTAGCGCCAGTCCCGGCCACAGGTAGGCGGGATCGTCGCGGATGAGGCTCATCGATGCCGTCAGAAGAACGGCGGCGCCCGTCAGCACCGTGAGCACCGTCCGCCTGCGGTGCGGGGCGTCGACCCAGATCCCCGTCGCGGGGGCCAATACGGCGACCACGAGCCCGGACGCCGTCAGCGCGCGGCCAAGCCACTCCGCCGGCGTGACGGGCCCGTCCAGGCCGGCGCCCACCTGTCCGGTGAGATACACCGAGAAGACGAAGGTCACCACGATGGCGTTCATCCCGGTGGCGCCGGTGTCCCACAGCGCCCACGCCGCGACTCGCGACCTCCCGGCGATCAGCGACACCGTGCCGGGGCTGGTCATGGCCTCAACTCTATTGGTCGCACGACGGGTCCCTACGATTGGCGCCATGCCAGTACCCGCTCCCCATCCCGACGCCCGCGCGGTCGTCACCGGCGCTTCGCAGAACATCGGCGAGGCGCTGGCCACCGAACTCGCCGCTCGGGGGCATCACCTGATCATCACGGCGCGCCGCGAGGAGGTTCTGACGGCCCTGGCCGCACGGCTCACCGAGCGCTACGGGGTGACGGTCGAGGTTCGCGCAGTCGACCTCACCGATCCGGCCGCGCGCGACGTCTTCTGCGAGGAGCTGGCGCAGCGCGATATCTCCATCCTGTGCGCGAATGCGGGCACCGCGACGTTCGGCCCGGTCGCCGACCTCGACGTCGACGGGGAGAAGGCGCAGGTGCAGCTCAACGTGCTTGGCGTGCACGACCTCGCCCTGGCGGTGCTGCCGGGCATGGCGCGACGGCGCGCCGGCGGCATCCTGATCTCGGGTTCGGCGGCGGGCAACTCCCCCATCCCCAACAACGCCACCTACGCGGCGTCCAAGGCGTTCGCGAACACGTTCAGCGAGTCGCTGCGCGGTGAGGTCAAGCGTCTGGGCATCCACGTGACGCTGCTGGCGCCCGGCCCGGTCCGCGAGACGCTGCCCGATGAGACCGAGCAGTCGCTGGTCGAGAAGCTGATCCCCGACTTCCTGTGGATCTCGACCGAGTACACCGCGATGATCTCGCTGGATGCCCTGGAGCGCAACAAGATGCGCGTCGTGCCCGGCGTGACGTCCAAGGCGATGTCGGTGGCCAGCGGGTACGCGCCGCGCTCGATCGTCACACCGATCGTCGGCGCGGTCTACAAACGTCTCGGCGGCGGCTAGGCCCAGCGCTGCCGTCGTTGAGATAGCACTGACGGACGCGGCTACTCGCACTTCGTCACCGTGAGCGCTATCTCGACGGCACCGGCGAGCGGTCAGCGCTTGCGCCGTCCGGTGCCGAAGATGCTGCGGGTGATCTCGCGGCCGATGACGGTGCCCGCCGAACGCATAGCGCTCTTGAACGCCGGACTGCTCATCATCTTGTCCAGCATGCCGGGCTCGGTGACCTGTCTGACCTTGACCTGTCCCGAGGCGCTCGCGCCGCCAGCAGCGGCTGTCGGCACAGGCGGCGGAAGCTCGGTGGTCTCCGGTTCGGCGACGCGCGCGTTGAGTCGCTCGTAGGCGGACTCGCGGTCGATGGTCTGGCCGTACTCGGCCTGCAGCGGGGACGCCTTGGCGGCCGCGGCGATGGCGTCGTTGCCGATGGTGTCCATCAGCGAGCGCGGCGCGCGCATCCGGGTCCACGCGACCGGGGTCGGCGCACCCTTCTCCGACAGCACGGTGACGATCGCCTCGCCGATTCCCAGTGAGGTCAACGCCTCCTCCAGGTCGTAGACGGACGTCTTCGGGTAGGTCCGCACGGTCTTGGTGAGCGCCTTCTGGTCGTCCGGTGTGAACGCCCGCAGGGCGTGCTGGATTCGGGCGCCGAGCTGGCTGAGCACGTTGTTGGGGATATCGGTCGGCAGCTGGGTGCAGAAGAACACGCCGACGCCCTTGGAGCGGATCAGCTTGACGGTCTGCTCGACCTGTTCGAGGAAGGCCTTGGACGCGTCGTTGAACAGCAGGTGCGCCTCGTCGAAGAAGAACACCAGGTTCGGCTTCTCGACATCGCCGACCTCGGGCAGGGTGGTGAACAGGTCGGCCAGCACCCACATCAGGAACGTGGAGAACATCACCGGCCGCGCCGCCTGCGTGCCCAGTTCCAGCAGCGTGATGACACCGCGGCCCTGGGCGTCGAAGCGGATCAGGTCCTTGGGTTCGAGTTCGGGTTCGCCGAAGAACGTGTCCGCGCCCTCGGCCTCGAGGTTGACCAGCGCGCGCAGGATGACCCCGGCGGTCGCGGGTGACACCGCGCCAAGCGCCTTGAGCTCGGGCTTGCCCTCGTCACTGGTCAGGTACTGGATCACCGCGCGCAGATCCTTCAGGTCCAGCAGCGACAGGCCCTTCTGGTCGGCCCAGTGAAAGATGAGCCCCAGCGTGGATTCCTGGGTGGCGTTGAGGTCCAACACCTTCGACAGCAGGATCGGGCCGAAGCTGGTGATCGTGGCGCGCACCGGCACGCCGATGCCGCTGGTCCCCAGTGACAGGAACTCGACCGGATAGGCCGTGGGCGTCCAGCTGTCCCCGGTGTCGGCGGCCCGCTGGGTGGTCTTCTCTCCTGGCTCGCCCGGGCGGGACAGCCCGGACAGGTCGCCCTTCACATCGGCCATCAGGACCGGCACACCCGCCGCCGACAGCTGCTCGGCGATCACCTGAAGCGACTTGGTCTTGCCGGTACCGGTGGCACCGGCCACCAAGCCGTGCCGGTTCACCGTCGCCAGCGGAATCCGCACCTGCGCGGCCGGGTCGACCACGCCGTCGACGACGACTGTGCCGAGTTCCAGAGCGGGTCCCTCGCCGACGTAACCAGCGGCTATCTGCTGCGCGGGGGTGGCGGTCGATTCCGTCGTCATGCGCCGACCCTAACGTGTCAACCCCGGCGTTCGGTGGGTGTTGTCGGGCGCACGTCGGCCGTGGGAATACTGTGGACCGCTGTGCGTGACGAACTGGTCTGGATCGACTGTGAGATGACTGGCCTCGATCTGGGGTCGGACCGACTCATAGAGATCGCGGCGTTGGTGACCGATGCCGAGTTGAACGTCCTCGGAGACGGGGTGGACGTGGTGATCCACGCCGACGATGCCGCATTGGACGGCATGGTCGAGGTGGTCGCCACGATGCACCGCAAGTCCGGCCTCACCGAGGAGGTGCGCAGGTCCACAACGGATCTGGCCACCGCCGAGGCGATGGTCCTGGACTACATCCGAAGTCACGTCAAACAGCCGAACACCGCACCGCTGTGCGGTAATTCGATCTCCACCGACCGCGGATTCATCGCCAGGGACATGCCCGTCCTCGACGGGTTCCTGCACTACCGGATGATCGACGTCAGCTCGATCAAGGAGCTGTGCCGCCGCTGGTACCCGAGGATCTACTTCGGTCAGCCCGAGAAGGGGCTGTCGCACCGCGCGCTGGCCGACATCCATGAGTCGATCCGGGAACTGAAGTACTACCGCCGCACTGCGTTCGTCACAGAGCCAGGCCCCTCCACCAGCGACATCGCCGCGGTGGCCGCCGAATTGGGTCCGCCGGGCAACGGGCAGGCGATATCTGATTCGGCGACTGAGCCTCCGAGAGGCTAGTATCGACGTCGCTGCAGTGCCGGAGACGACACAGCAGCAATGGTGGCTGTAGTTCAGTTGGTAGAGCACCAGGTTGTGATCCTGGCTGTCGCGGGTTCGAGTCCCGTCAGCCACCCAAACAGGTGGGAGGGCGTTTTCGCCCTCCCACCTTTTGCATTCCCCGGGACGGCATGTCGCACGTCCGGGCACCCCTTGATCCCCCAGCGCGTCGGATAGTTTGCTAACTATTGACGTGCGCGTGGAATCGGCGTGGGATGGACAGAGCTTCAACAGAACGGCCTGCCGTTTTGGCTGGTCGGGGGGTTCTACCGGGGGGTAATACCGTGAAGGAGCACGTCTCCAGCACCACAAAGAAGTTGTTTGCCGCAAGTAGTTTGGCGATCGGCCTGGCTGGTTTCGCCGTGTTTGGCGGTCTCGGCCAAGCCGTGGCAACACCATCACCCGATACGGGGACCTACGACGAACTCGTCGAAGTTCACGAAGGAGGTGGCGTGACCGCTATCGCCGACGACGACGGCATCCAAGCCGACCAGGTGCACAACTCACCAGCGTGGGAACCCGGCCAGGTCTCTGGGCATTGACGGTGAGATAGGCGTCGCGCCACGGCAGTTCGTGGTCACCTACCGCCACAGCAGTGACGCTGGCGGGCGGTCACCGCTTGCGGGTGCGTCTGAGTCCGCCAAGGCAAGGTCCACCTTGGGCTTGGCCCACTTGCCGGTGACCACGTACTCAACCAATCGCGGTCCAGTCGCAGGGTGATGGCTGAGTGACCGCAGCAGCTCGTTGTCGATGCTCATGCTCAACATGATTCCGCGAGCCACTGACATGTCGCGGAAGTGCGACCGTCGTGACGCTCGAGGGTCAGAGGTTGGCGTTGCCGGCCTTCCACTGCGACCAGGGGATGTTCCAGTCACCGAGTCCTTCGGTTCCCGACAGCCGTGAACCGACCGTGTTGGACACCTCGACGATGTCGCCACGCTTGGTGTTCTCGTAGAACCACTTCGCATTGCTCGTGCTGACGTTGAGGCAGCCGTGGCTCACATTGCTGTAGCCCTGGCTGCCCACCGACCACGGCGCACCGTGCACGTAGATACCGCTGTAGGACATCTGGGTGGCCCAGTCGACCTCGGTGCGGTATCCGTTGGGCGAGTTCGTCGGCACGCCATACGTCGAGGAGTCCATCACCATGTGCGAGAGCCGGTCGCCGATGATGTAGGTGCCGTTGTCGGTGGGCGTGCTGTTCTTGCCCATCGAGATCGGCATCGTCTTGACCACCTCACCGTTGCGCCGGATGGTCAGGATCTTGGTGCTGTCGTCTGCCGTCGCGATCACCTCGTCACCGATGGTGAAGTGCGTGGTGACGTTCTCCTGACCGAACAGTCCGTCCCCGAGGTCCACGCCGTAGGTGTTGACGGCCACATCGACCGTGGTGCCCGGCTTCCAGTAGGCCGCGGGGCGCCAGCGCACCTCGCGGTTGTTCAGCCAGTAGAAGGCACCCTCGACGGCCGGCTTGGTCGTGACCTTGATGGCCGCCTCGGCGGCGCGACGGTTCGGGACGTTCTCGTCGAAGCGGACCGCGACCGGCTGCCCGACACCGACGACCTCGCCGTCGGCCGGTGACACGTACGGCATGGTGAGGTTGTCGGGCGAGTGTGTCTGGAACGTCATCGAGCGCGTGGTGACGCCGCCAAGCCCCAGAGACTGCGCGCTCAGCGTGTACCGCGCGTTGTAGTCCAGCGGATCGGTGGTGGTCCACGTCAGCTCGTCACGACTGAGCCGACCGGCGACCGGGGCGCCGTCCTCGTCGGTCATGCTGACCGCGCCCAGGACGCCGTCCTCAGCGCTCACCGTCACCGGAGCGTCGACCGTGACACCGACGGCACCGTCGGTCACCGACGCGGTGAGCTTGGGCACCAGAAGATCCCCGAAGGGCGTTCCCTTGTCGGTGATGGTCTGCTGCTGCGACGGGGCGGCGGGCGAACCGCTGCACGCGCTCAGGCCAAATACAGCGGCCGGTATGACCAGGAGTGCTGCCACCCTCGTCAACCTCCGACGCGGACGGGCCACCGAATGGACTCGCCACATGACTACTGCACCTCACAACGGGGTTTGGACGGGACCAGGGGGTTGCACTACTTGGCAGTAGTCTAAGGGAAACCGCCGACAGGGGCGCGATCGTTACACGCGTCCTGGTTTGTCTGACATGCGGATTTCATCTGCGCCGCAGTCGCCTGTTATCGTCTTCCACGCGCGCCGTTAGCTCAGTTGGTAGAGCAGCTGACTCTTAATCAGCGGGTCCGGGGTTCGAAACCCTGACGGCGCACCACCGAAAGCCGCAGAGACCCTGCGGCTTTTGTGGTTTCAGGGCAGTTTCGGCTCCCACGGTCGCCGGGTTCCACGCCGATCCGCAACCGGGCTGAACGCTGATGAGGTAGCTCACACGTGTCGGCGCTCAAGATCAGCACCCGAGCAACTCCTCGCCCCGTTGCGACGGCAGCGAAGTTCAACGTCTCGGACAGGCGAGGAATCGATCGGCCACCCCGCTACCAGCCAACTCGGCGTCGGCTGACGCGATCGCGACGGCGCAAACCGTCGCGACGATGCAGTTCTGGCTATCCCCCACGCATTGCGACTGACGTCATGGTAAATTGCTGTCGACGCTAGCCAGCAAGCATTCTGGTGGTGTGCTGGAATCGCCAAATGTGTCACTTTTCAAGGGTCGCAGGAAACGCGTCACAGACTGACAAACTTCGCGAACAGGTGTTTCTGGAAGTTTTGAATACCACCGCGGTGGGTACGGACTGCTAAGCTGAAGTTAGCTGAAGAGTCCGCGAGCTAGACATCGAGTAACGATCGAGAGGGAAGCGAGGAATTAGCTAGATGACAACATCTGTTGCCACGACCTCGACTCTCCCACCCGTCGTCGAGGCACAGCACGAAGCCGCAGCGCAAAGCGTTGTGGTGGTCTACAACTGCAGTCGGCTTGGACGCACGGCGAATCCGCCGCGATTCTCATTCACCGATCTGTTCCGGCTCCGCCGCCGCTGACGCAGCGACCCGCGGACGTCAGCGGTTCTTGATCCGCCGGATGAACACAACGAGGACGATCGTGCCCAGCCCGGCGATGGACACTGCCACCGCGGGCTTCTTCACGAATTCGAGAACACCGGCCTTGACATCGTCGGCGATGCGGCTGGGATTGGCCCGCTCGGCGAGTGCGTCCACAGTCAAGGCCAACTGATCGCGGGCCTTGTCGATCTCCTGCTTGATGTCGTCGGGATCCCTGTCCGCCACGTCAGCCCCTTCACCTTGCCTACGCCTTGTCGATCTACCCTAGTTGAGCCGATCCGCGACGCCGCGCACGGCCAACCAGAAGGGATCCCGAATGTCACCGACGCCCCGCCTGGAGGTAGGCGCCAAAGCGCCCGCGTTCAGCCTGTCCGATGCCGACGGCAACACGGTCAAACTGAGCGACTTCAAGGGCCGCAAGGTGATCGTCTACTTCTACCCGGCAGCCTCCACGCCAGGGTGCACCAAGCAGGCGTGCGACTTCCGGGACAGCCTGTCCGAACTGAACGAGGCCGGCCTTGATGTCGTCGGCATCTCCCCCGACAAGCCCGAGAAGCTCGCCAAGTTCCGTGACAACGAGGAGCTGACGTTCCCCCTGCTGTCCGACCCAAGCCGTGAGGTGCTGACGGCATGGGGCGCGTTCGGCGAGAAGTCGATGTACGGCAAGACCGTTCAGGGCGTCATCCGGTCGACGTTCGTCGTCGACGAGAAGGGCAACATCGAGGTCGCACAGTACAACGTGAAGGCCACCGGGCACGTCGCCAAGCTTCGACGCGACATCTCGGTCTAGCGCCCGGCCTCGCCACCCAGCGCCTCCAGTCGAGTGTGCCGCCAGTTATCTTGGCGGCCCGCTCGATGGCGGCGCTGCGGCCGGCCCCGGATCAGGCGGTAGGAACTCGTCACCAAGCTTGGCAGCAACGTCCTGCATCTGCTCTAGCCCGAATTGGTTACCGGGGACCCCTAGATCGGTGCGCATCCGCTGAAGGAGGTCCATTGTGAACGGAGCAGAGTCAGCACTGTACTTGCCAATTTTGTAGACTAGAACGTCCGAGTTGTGACGCAACGAATCAGCCGGCATTTTTGATTGATTCCAGCGGAATTTTCCTATTTCTGGAGCCAAGACAAAGAGCTGAGACGCCACTACAGACGCGGCACGTTGCGTTTCAGTGGACCCAAGAATATGGAGTGGTACCACCGCGGTTTGGTACGCGTCCGATGACACCACGAACGCGTCGAAGAGGCTGTTGGGCACGGGTTTCCCCTCGGCGCTTGCCAATTGGGCCGACCTGCCGATCGCGGCGAGTGCGTCGGCCAGGTCAACCGTAGCTCTCAAGACATCGGTATAGACTTTTTGCCTGGCGTCCCGGAGGTAGGCTTTCGTCGCCGACTCCTCCTCAGCGGCCTGGGCCGAACTTTGCCATGCAAGACTGTTGTTGCTTGTCTGCCAGGAAACGAATGCAGACACCGCACCGGAAACTAGAACTGCGAGCGCAGCAATTAGCGCGATACTGAGTTCTTTATGCCACGAAGGCCGTGAATGTTCCGGCTTCGACTCTGTTTCCTCTTTCGCGCGCTCGAAAACGTCTTTCTGCGATCCACGCCGACTTCCCCGACCCATCGACGCACACTAGCAATATTTGCTGCCCCAGACGGGCCATCATCGCCTCGCGATGACGTACTCGAAGCGTTTCAGCCGCGGAGGCCCTCCGTAGGGGATCGCAGGGCCTGCGAGTGACCAACGCTCTCTGCGCCATTCGATCTGCGACTGGCCCGAGTTCGTCGGGATACCCGACCAACCGGAGTCGGCACCTACTGCTTGAGTTGAACCCGCTGTCTTTGATCCGCAGTGGTTGTCCTAGCGGCTTAACCGTGGCACGGCACCAGCGCCTCCAGCAGCAGCGCCTCGGCGATGGCCGCGCGCTCCAGCACCCCGAGGTGCAGGCTCTCGTTGATGCTGTGCGCCTGGGTCCCTGGATCCTCGACGCCGGTGACCAGAATTCTGGCGTCGGGGTAGGCGTTGGCGAACTCGGCGATGAACGGAATCGATCCGCCCATCCCCATATCGATCGGATCGCGTCCCCACGCCTCCCGGAACGACGCCCGCGCCGCGTCATAGACCGGCCCCGCGGCGTCGATGGCGTAGGGCTGACCCACGTCACCCGGCGTCACGGTGACGTGCGCACCCCACGGTGCGTGCGCCTCCAGGTGCCGGGTCAGGGCCGCGAGGTGCGCACGCGCGTCACCGCCGGGGGCCACCCGCATGCTGACCTTCGCCCGTGCACGCGGGATCAGGGTGTTCGACGAGGACGCTATCGGCGTGGTGTCGATGCCGATGACGGTGATGGCCGGCTTGGCCCAGAGCCGTTGAACGACTGAGCCGGAACCGATCTCGCAGACCCCGTCGAGCAGACCCGATTCGGCGCGGACCCGGCCGGCCGGGTAGTCGACGTCGGCGGCCACCCCCTCGTGCAGACCGTCCACCACCACGTTGCCGTCATCGTCATGCAGGCTGGCCAGCAGCCGCACCAGCGCGGTGAGCGCGTCGGGCACCACCCCGCCCCACAGCCCGGAGTGCAGACCGTGGTCGAGCGTCGCGACCTCCACAACACAGTCGGCCAGTCCCCGCAGCGACACCGTCAGGGACGGGATGTCGATGCTCCAGTTCTCGGAGTCGGCGATCACGATCACGTCGGCGGCCAGCGCCTCCCGATGGGCGGCCAGCAGCGCGCCAAGCGACGGCGAGCCGGACTCCTCCTCCCCCTCCACGAACACCGTGACGCCCACCGGCGGATTCCCGCCGTGCGCCCGGAACGCCGCCAGATGCGTTGCGATCCCGGCCTTGTCGTCTGCGGTACCACGCCCGTAGAGGCGTCCGTCACGCTCAGTTGGCTCAAACGGCGGTGAGTTCCACTGCGCACGATCGCCTTCGGGTTGCACGTCGTGATGGGCGTACAGCAGAACCGTCGGCGCACCCGGCGGCGCGGGGTGGTGCGCGATCACGGCGGGCGCTCCGCCCTCGCTGACGATCCGCACATCGCCGAAGCCCGCATCCGACAACAACTTCGACACGGCCTCCGCGCTGCGCTGGACCTCGTCACGACGCGCCGGATCGGCCCACACGGACTCGATCCGCACCAGATCCTCGAGGTCGGCTCGCACCGATGGCAGAAGTTCACGGACCCGATCGACCAGATCACTCATGAGAACGACGTTAGTCGCTTCCACCATTCGGCGAGCGTGCGCAATCTCCGGTTCGAACGCGGCGTGTCGCCCGCAGACACGCGCGGTCGCGGGAAGGCAGGCAGTGGGCTGGCTAGGACTCCAGGACGGCGACCGCGGCTGCGGTATCCGCCTCGTGTGTCAGCGACAGATGGATCGTCACATCCTTGAGGTGTTCAGCGATTGCGCCCGACAGCCGCACCTTGGGCCGCCCCCACATGTCGGTGACGATCTCGATGTCGCGGTGGATGCCCTCTGGCAGCACGGGCCGCTTGCTGAACCGCGAACCCGACCACGCCTTGATCACGGCCTCCTTGGCCGCCCAACGCGCCGCGAGGTGCCGCGCCGCCGACGAACTCTTGTCCGCGGCGTCGCGGCGCTCCCCCGGCGTGAACGTCTCAGCGAACACAGTGCCCGGCTGATCGACCTGCTCAGCGAAATCCGGAATGTTGACCAGGTCGATGCCGACCCCAACGATGCTCACGCGCAGAAGCTACCGCACCGCGTGCGGCTGCCCGCGCACGCACTCACCGTCACCGCGTTCCAGGCACGTGCCCTCATCGCTGCGTGTACCAACCGTCCTCGCCGAGGCGCGACGTCGGGTCGAGCAACATGTCGGCCTCCTGCCGCTTCTCCGGCGAGTCGTGGTTGAAGCGCCTGTCAGCGGGCTTCTCGTACAGCGCGGGCCCGCCGGCAATCGCCGACGCCAGCCTGCGCTGACCGTTCAGCACGCGCTCACCCGCGCGACGACGGTAGTCCTCGCGCTGCTCAGCGGTCAGCGACCTCAGGAAGGCCTCCGGGTGCACCAGCGCGACGAGGCCCGACACGTGACCGAACCCGAGGCTCGTCACCAGACCGGCCTTGAGCGGGAACTTCTCGCCCAGATGCAGGGTCTCGCGCACCCACACGAAGTGCGAGGCGTGGGCCAGCTCGTCATCGACACAGTCCAGGCTGCGGTTCGGCGGAATCACGCCGTCGCGCAGCATCTGGCACATGCCCATCATCTGGAACGCCGCCGCACCACCCTTGCTGTGACCGGTGAGGCTCTTCTGGCTGACGATGAACAGCGGCGCACCCGCCGAACGTCCCATCGCCGCCGCGAGCCGCTCGTGCAGCTCCGTCTCGTTGGGGTCGTTGGCCAACGTCGACGTGTCGTGCTTGGACACCACGGCGATATCGTCCGCGCCGACGCCGAGCTTCGCCAACGAGCGAGCCAGCTCCGACTCCCGGCCGCCACGGCCTGCGGCCAGCGCGCCCAGACCCGGTGCGGGGATCGACGTGTGGACGCCATCACCGAACGATGACGCGTAGCCCACGACCGCGAGCACCGGCAGACCCATGGCCAGCGCGAGGTCACCACGGGCCAGCAGAATCGTGCCGCCGCCCTGAGACTCCACGAAGCCCAACCGGCGCCGGTCGTTGGCGCGGGAGAACTTGGAGTCGCTGATGCCCTTGGCCCGCATCGTGTCGGTCTCGGCGGTGGCCGACATGTCACCGAACCCGATGACCGCCTCCAGCGTCAGATCGTCGTAACCACCGGCGACCACGAACTGAGCCTTGCCCAGCTTGATCTTGTCGACGCCCTCCTCGACCGACACCGCCGCCGTCGCGCATGCCGCGACGGGGTGGATCATCGCGCCGTAGCTGCCCACATACGACTGCACGACGTGGCCTGCGAAGACGTTCGGCAGAACCTCCTGCAGGATGTCGTTCGGCTTGTTCACGCCCAGCAGGTTGCCGTGGTACATCCGCTGCATCGACGTCATGCCGCCCATGCCCGTGCCCTGCGTGCTGGCCACCAGGCTGGGGTGCACCCAGCGCATCAGCTCGGCCGGGGTGAACCCGGACGACAGGAACGCGTCCACCGTCGTGACGAGGTTCCACAGCGCCACGCGGTCGATCGATCCGGCCATTTCCTGGCCGATGCCGTAGACGGTCGGATCGAACCCGGAGGGGATCTGCGCACCGACGCTGCGGGACAGCTTCACCGTGCGAGGCACCCGGATCTCGGTGCCCGCCTTGCGGGTGACCTTCCAGTCGGAGCCCTCGGGTGCGGGTGCGATGACCGTGTGCTCGGGATCGAACTGCGCGAATGCCCGCGCCTCCTCCTCCGAGGACACCACGAAGGTGAAGTCCTTGTCGAGGAACACCGAGACCAGCAGCGGTGCACCGTGATCGGCAGGCATCGCACCGTCATCGACGAACTCGCGGATGCCGACCCGCTCGATGACGGCGTCGTGGTAGCGCTCCACCAGTTCGCCCTCGTCGACCATGTCGCCGGTCTGCGTGTCGTACCAACCCGGCTTCGGGTCGTCCTCCCACTTGACCAGGCCCGTGGTCCAGGCCAGTTCCAGCACGCCTGCGGCCGACAGCTCACCGGAGGTCTCGACCTCGAAGCGGGTCCGCGACGAGCCGTAGGGCCCGAGCTCGGCACCACCGACGATAACCACCAGATCGGCGGGATCGACGTCCAGGTCAGCCCACGCGGGCGGCGGAGCCGAGGTGTAGCCGCGCGGCGGCGACGGCAGTGCCGAGATGGTGCCGGTCGGGACGTCATCGTCGTCCTGCGGCGCCTCGGCCGAGGCCTCCTCGCGCGCCTTGGCCGCGAGTTCGGCCATGTCGATCTCGATCTCACCGAGCCCGCCGGTCAGATCGGCCGTCAGCGGCTCACGCGCCGCGGCGACCTTGGACTCGATATCGCACAGGTCGAGCAGCATCGACGCCATCTGCTCGGTCGAGTAGGTGGTCAGACCCGCCTCTTCGACCGCGCCGACGATGGCGTCGTTGTGACCCATCAGGCCGGTGCCCTTAGTCCAGCCGATCAGCGCGTGTGCCAGCGAAACCCGCTGCGCCCACGACGTCTCGGCCTTCCACCGGGACACCACCGCGTCCAGCGCGGCCTTCGCCTCGCCGTAGGCACCGTCACCGCCGAACATGCCGCGGTTGGGCGATCCCGGCAGCACAACGTGCAGGCGTGCGGCGATATCGCGCTCGGCACCGATGTGCGACAGCCCGCCGATGAGACGCTGAACGGCCCACAGCAGGACCTTCATCTCCATCTCGGAGCGCGAACCGGCCTCCGACAGGTCACCGGCCACGCGCGGCGCCGCGAACGGGAACAGCAGTGTGGGGGTGAGTGCGTCCTTGAGGTGGATCGCCTGCGGCCCAACGCTTTCGATCTGCTCGTTGCCCACCCACTCGACGAGTGCGTCGATATCGGAGTAGGACGCCATGTTGGCCGGCACCACCCACAGTTGAGCACCGAAGCGAGCGTTGTCCCGGTAGAGCGTGCGGTAGAACGCCAGCCGGTCGTCGTTCAGCTTGGAGGTGGTGGCGATGACCGTGGCGCCACCGTTGAGCAGCTGCCCGATGACGGACGCAGCGATTGACCCCTTCGATGCACCGGTGACAACGGCGATCTCCTGGGTGTAGCGGCCGTTGTCGGGGTTCTCCGCTCCCGCAGCGGCACGGCCGTAGAGCGCCGCGTGGACGTTGCGTCCCGCGGCGAGCGCCCTGCCCTGCCACCAGTTGGCCTGGGTGGCCACGACGTGTCCGGCACCCTCGAAGCGCTCGGACAGCCGCTCCCAGTCGGTGTCGATATCACCCTCGTCGGTCAGCCACAGCCGCGCGAGATCCTCACGCGCACTGGCCCACCGGTCGTCGAACAGCACAGCCTTGCGGCCATCGAACGCCGGGGCGACCAGACGCGGCCAGTCCGAACCGAGTTCGGCGGTGACCAGATCGATCAGTTCAGTGTCGGTGGCGTCGGGGGCACTGACCGGGTTGTCCAGGCCGAGCTGTCCGAGGATCATTCGGGCAGTCGACGCGAGCACGCCGTCGCGCCCGGTGACCTTCTCGGCGAACTCATTCAGTGCTGCCGAGTCAACAACGCCACCGGCCCCACCGCCCGCCGACGGCAGGGACACCGCGATGCCCTTGCGCGCGGCGACAGCCGAGACTGCGGCGTCGACGACCTTGTCCACCGCTGCGGCATCGGCCAGGGCACCGTCGTGCAGTCCGCCCAGGGAGCCGCTGCGGACGCTGGATCCCTCGCGGGTGCCCAGTGCCACCTCGACGGTGACGTGCTTGGCCCAGCCCGGTCCGAGTTCCCAGGTCTTGGTGACCCGCTCGGTCAGATATGCCGGGCGCTTGCCGGACGGCCCGAGGATCGTGCGCAGCTGGTCGTTGATCGCGTCGCTGAGGACGGGACCGAACGGCTTGTAGGTACGCGCGAGCTTGGAGACCTGCCCCTTGAGCGCGGCAAGATCGGCCTCAGCGGCACCGTCGATGGCGCCGAGATTCAGCTCGGAGCCGAGGTCGACGAGCAGCTGGTTGCGGCGGGACGACGCCCCGTCGGTGATGGACTCGATGGAGTCCAGCGCCTCAATCTGATCGATACGCATCTTGGCCGACAGCGCGATGAGCGCCACGGTGGCGTCGGCGGCGTCGAACACGATGTCGTCGGGGCGCGGGCCGCCGCTGGGGGCGGCGGGTGCGACCGGCGCCGCGGGTGCGGCCTCGGTCGGGGCCGCCTCGGTGACCGGGGCCGCCGCGGCGGCGGGCTCGTCGTCGTCGGGCTCCGGATCGGTGTCGGTCGCGAACAGCACGGCGGCGTCACGCTCGGCGTTGAGCACCTCAGTGGTGTTGTGCGAGTACTCCGGCAGCTTGAGGGTGTTGGTCGCCAGACCCGCGACGGTCGGCGCCGACTTCACACCGATCTCGACGAAGCGCTCCATACCGAGACCGCCTGCGGCCTCCTCGATGAAGAGCAGGTCCTGGGTCTCGATCCACCGCACCGGGCTGGCGAACTGCCAGGCCAACAGCTCGATGACGAGCAGGCGGCACAGCTCCCACGGCTTCTCGTTGATCCAGGTGTCGTAGTCGGCGAGCACCTCGTCGAGCGGCTCGGCGGGCACCAGATCGCGGATCTCCTGGATGAAGTCGCGGTCCAGGGTGAACGGCCGCGGCACCAGGTTGGGGATGTAGCGCCCGACCACCAGCGCCGGATCGGTGTCTTCGGGCAGCACGCGCTGCAGCGCACGCCGGAAGTCGTCGACGCCAACGCGCAGCACCAGCGAGTGGAACGGCACGTCGATACCGGGGATCAGGATGAATGACCGCTTGCCACCGCTGATCTCCCGACGGCGCTCGACCTCTTCCTCCAGCGCCTCCAAACCGCGGACGGTGCCGGCGATCGCGTACTGCGAGCCACGCAGGTTGTAGTTCACGATCTGCAGGAATTCGCCCGTGCGCTCGGCGATCTGCTCGACGAAGTCGTTCACGTCGTCATCGGGCAGGTCGATCTGTGACGGCCGGATCGCCGCCAGGCGGTAGTTGGACCGTCCCTGTGCGTCGCGCGGCACGATGTCGTGCATCTTGCTACCGCGGTGGAACACAGCCTCCAGCAGGCCCTCCAGCGAGTACACGCCGGACACACACGCCAGCGCGGTGTACTCACCGACGGAGTGACCGCAGGCGATGGCACCCTCGACGAACGCACCCTGCTCGCGCATCTCGGCGACCTGGGCCGCCGCGACCGTGGCCATCGCCACCTGGGTGAACTGCGTCAGGAACAGCACGCCCTCGGGATGCTGGTAGTGCACACCGCTGGCGATGAGGCTCGTCGGGTTGTCGCGCACCACGTGCAGCACCGAGAAGCCCAGCGTGTCGCGGGTGAACTTGTCGGCGTCGTCCCACACCTTGCGGGCAGCCTTGGACCGGGCGCGGACCTCCATGCCCATGCCCTTGTGCTGAATGCCCTGGCCGGGGAAGGCGTACACGGTCTTGGGCGCCGCGAGCTGCGCGCTCGCCGCCATGACCAGCTCGTTGTCGACCTTCGCGGTGACCTCGATGATCTCGGCGCCCCGGTCGATACCGACCCGGTCGACGCGGAACTCGATCTCGTCACCCGGAAGCACCATGCCCAGGAAGCGCGACGTCCAACCGACGAGGCGGGCAGGCGGGGTGGCCTGGCCGTCCGTGGCGGTGACGACGTGCTGCGCGGCCGCGGACAGCCACATGCCATGCACGATGGGCGATTTCAGACCGGCCAGCAGTGCGGCGGCCCGGTCGGTGTGAATCGGGTTGTGGTCCCCGGACACCACCGCGAACGCCCTCATATCGGTGGGGGCGGTGACGGACACGTCGCGGCGGCGACGCCGTGGTGTGTCGGTGGCGTTATCGGTGATCGCACCACCTGCGCGCGGCGGGTCGGCCAGCTCGGCCGGGCCACTGCGGCCCAGGATCGAGAACCGCTCCTGCAGCTTGGCGAGTTCGGTGCCCTCGGCGTCGGTGATGACGACGTCGACCGGCACCACGCGTCCGACCTCGGTGTCGATCGCCGCGGAAGCCGTTGCGGTGACGGTGAGTTCGGCCTTCGTCTTCGGCATGGGTGCCAGCAGGTGTGCGGCATGGTCGAGGTGGACCAGGCTCAACAGGCCCTCGACGACCGGGAAGCCGGCCTCGGTGAGAGCGGACCCGATGACGGAGAACACCGCGGGCCAGCAGCGACCGACCAATGCGTCGGGCACCAGGGTCAGGCCGGGGGCCAACGGTGCGCCGAAGGTGGCGGTGACGCCGGTGTGGTCGGCGACCTCCTCCGGATCCCAGCTGACCGTGACGGTGGTGCTGTCGTTGACGACCGGCGGAAGCGCCTCGGGGCCATCTACATTGGCCGCGATGGCCAGCACGGCGCGCATCGCTGCGGATGCGTCCTCGGTGGTGACCACAGGCATGCCACCGTCGACGGTGACCTCACCGAGGGTGAACCGGATGGTGATCCAGATGTCGGACAGCGGCACGCTCAGCGTGACCTGGCCGTCGGCCAGTTCCAGGCGCGCACCCGTCGATGGGTGTGTGGCGGAACGGTTCTCGTTGACCTGCCACTCGCTGGGCTCCCCGATGCGGTGCACCGGGTTGATCGCGGTGCGACCCGCCCACAGGACGTCGGGTGAGTCGAGGACGACGGCCAGCGGGCCGACGACGTCGGCACGGGCCTGACGGCGCGACACCACGGCAACCGGCGTCTCACCCTTTTGCGCCAGCAGTGCGACTGCCTCATCGATCGACGCCTGCTCGAAGCGGTCGAGCAGTTCGCCGATCGGCTCGTCGACGCGCGTGATGCCCTCGACAGCCTGGGTGCCGGGGATGATGCAGACCTGGTCGGCGGTGTACCGGGCGTCGTGCGCCTGCCACAGCGAGTCGCTGCGCCACCAGCGCCGCACGTCCTTGTCGATGACGGGCACGAAGTTGACCGGCTTGCCGAGCGTCTTGCACAGCGTGATGAAGAACGGCACGTCGGCGGGGTGCAGCTTGACGGTCTCTGCGTCGGGGTACTGCGCCAGCAGTGCGGCGATGGCGGCCTGCGGATCCTCCAGCAGCGCTTCGCCTTCGGCATCAGCGCCAAAGAGCGTCGGGATGGGACCCGAGTCGGCCGGGTGCAGACGCGCCTCGGCCCGCTTGAGCATCTCCTCGAAGCGGTCGCGCCAGCTGATGTCCAGCCAGGGCGAGTCACCGTTGCGGGTGTCGGCGGTGCTGTCGCCGTCGCCGATCGCCAACTCGACGTAGCGCTGCAGCCACTGCAGGAACGTCATGTCGTCGACGTCACCGAAGTACGGCTTGGCCGTGACGCCCATCGCGGCGATGATCTCGTCGCGGCGCTCGGCGACGGCGTCGGCGTCACCGGCGACGTCATCGAGCAGGCGACCGCAGCGTGATGCGGCGTTGTCGATCTCGTGGATGTCGGCACCGAGCTGGCTGCGCCCGGAAGCCATGCCGCCCTGGGCCTTTCCGGCGGACACCCAGTGGTCGGTGCCACAGGTCTCGACGAGCATCTGCTTGACCGCAGGCGAGGTGGTGGCCTCGAGCGCTGCCATTGCCGCGGTGCCGACGAGGATGCCGTCGACCGGCATCAGGGGGAAGCCGTACTGCGTGGCCCAGCGGCCGGACAGGTAGTCGGCGGCCCGCTCCGGGGTACCGATGCCGCCACCGACGCAGATCGTGATGTTGGAGCCCTTGCGGAGGTCACCGTAGGTCGAGACCAGGAGGTCGTCGAGGTCCTCCCAGGAGTGGTGGCCTCCGGCGCGGCCGCCCTCGATGTGCACGATGACCTCGCGGTCGGGCACCTCGGCGGCGATCTTGATGACCGACTTGATCTGCTCGACGGTGCCCGGCTTGAACACGACGTTACTGATACCGATGCCGTTGAGTTCCTCGATGAGGTCCACGGCCTCTTCGAGTTCGGGGATGCCCGCGGTGACCACGACGCCGTCGATCGGCGCGCCCGACTGACGGGCCTTCTGCACCAGGCGCTTTCCACCCAGCTGCAGCTTCCACAGGTACGGGTCGAGGAACAGCGAGTTGAACTGCACGGCCCGGCCGGGCTCGAGCAGCTGAGTGAGTTCCTCGATGCGGGCATCGAAGATGGGCTCGGTGACCTGACCGCCACCGGCGAGCTCGGCCCAGTGGCCGGCGTTGGCGGCGGCCGCGACGATCTTGGCGTCGACCGTTGTCGGCGTCATACCCGCCAGAAGGATCGGCGAGCGGCCGGTGAGGCGAGTGAACTTGGTCGAGAGCTTGACCGAGCCATCGGGCAACGTCACGGCGGACGGTGCGTAGCTCGACCACGCGGGTGCCACCTCGGGGGCGGCCCCGACGGTGAACAGGCTGCGCTGACCGGCGCGGGTCGCGGCAGGGACGATGCCGACACCGAGTCCGCGGATCACAGGTGCGGTCAACCGGGTCAGGGTGTCGCTCGGGCCGAGGTCGATGATCCACTTGGCGCCGGCCTCGTGCAGACGCTCGACCTCGCCGACCCAGTTGATCGGCTTGACGAAGATCGACTCCGTCAGGAAGCGCGCGAGCTCCGGGTCGATACCCGTGCGGGCCGCCCAGTTGGTGACAACCTCCACGCCGTCCGCCAGCCGAGGCGTGTGGAAGCCCACCTCGACCTGAATGCCGTGGAACACCGGGCTGAAGACTGCGCCGCCGCGCGTCTTGTTCTTGCGCTCGGCCTCCTCGCGCTCGGTGATCTTGCTGCAGTACAGCTCGAATCGAGCCAGCTGTTCGGGCGTCCCGGTGATGACCACCGAGCGCCGGCCGTTCCGGATCGACAAGACGGGCGGCAGAACCGTGCGAACGTCGGTGGAGAAATCCTCCAACAGCTCGACGATGCGCTCGGGGTCGGCGTTGGTCACCGACACCATCGGCGACTTGTCACCGCGGCCCACCATTCCCCGGCGTCGGGACACCAGCGAGCCGGCCGCGCCGATGAGCTGAAGGAGCGCCAGCAGTTCGGCATCGCGGCTGCCACCGGCCTTGAGCGCCTCCGCAGCGACGACGCCCTGCGAGTGACCTGCCATGGCGACCGGCGGGGTGCCCGCCAGATCGAGCCCCTGGCGCGTCACAGCGCGTATTGCGGCCATCTGGCTGAGAAGGATGCCCGGACCCGAGATCGCGGCGGTGATGAGCTGCTTGGGGGTCGGCAACGGCTCATCGGCGGCCAGTGCGCGAACCCACTGCATCGGCTCGAAGCCGATCGGCCGCACGACGACCAGCTCACGCGCGACGGGCTCGAGCAGCAGTGCGGCCTCGCCGACGACCTCGCTCAGTTCGGACTCGATGCCCGCCGAGCTGATCAGTTCCTCGAGGTTCTCCAGCCAGTTGCCGCCCTGACCACCGAAGGCGACGGCATAGGGTTCACCGGCGTTCAGGAGATCGACCAGGGCGTGCGCACTGTGGGCCGAGGACGACCTGTCACTCACCTCGCCATTGCGGCTGGTGGACACTCGGTCGTGTTCGTTGATCGTCACGTCTTCTCCTCGTGCGCTGTCTCGCGCGTATCACTTCGTCTGCGGCGGGTCGTCTCGTGGACCTCGCTACCCTGCGAGGTCGGGGTGATTCGGCGTCGAATCTCGGCTGGCACCGTCTTCGGCCGTCCAGCGTCACCCAGATCTTGGGCGCTCGGCCAGACATCTTCCGGTAGCCCCGCAACGGGCCAGCCGTACTAAGAGTGTCATAAGGCCTAGGACCAGTTTCGGGCCCCAAATGGTTACTGGCGAGTTCTACGCTCAAGTAACCCAGGATTGGATAACGCGGTCTTCCGAGCGCCCGTGAGCCTTCCGTGACAAATGTCCTGCATGCGAGTGGTTACGGTCGAGTAGCTATAACTCCGCAGATCACAGCAGTATTGTTATCGAATCGTTATGTTCATTTCGCGGCGGTGAAAGCGTCTCGCGGCGGCCAGCCGAACGGCGGCAGATCGGGTCGACGTGTCGACCCGTCGGCTCTCGCGGCGAGGATTAGTTTGCTGTAGTTACCTACTCATCAGTAAGTGCCGTTACTCACTCATCGGCGAGTGTCAGTCCCACTGACCGAAGGCCGGCTTGAGGATGTGGTTGATGTCCACACCGATACCGCCCACCTTGCGAGTGTCGATCTCCACTTGGTGCAGATGCGCCGCCGGATGGACCAGCCCCTTTGGCGATCCCCGGTTGTGCTGCCAGAAGTACGCCTCGAGGCCGTCCTGCACCGCCCACTCGATGGTCTTCGAGTTGGCGTACACGCCGGTGCGCTGATGCCCGATCACCGATTCCCAGCCGCGCAGACAAGGGGCAACCTGCGCCTTGTACTGCTCATAGGTGGGGTCATCGTCGATCGAGGT
Organism: Mycobacterium sp. IDUB_39; assembly: GCF_055419205.1. NCBI lineage: Bacteria > Bacillati > Actinomycetota > Actinomycetes > Mycobacteriales > Mycobacteriaceae > Mycobacterium > Mycobacterium sp. IDUB_39. The sequence continues at coordinate 31,790 of NZ_JBVAXF010000014.1, read as the reverse complement.
GTAAATCGGCGCACCGAATGACCCGCCCGCCGCGACGTGCAGCTCCCAACCCCGTTTGGCGTGCAGCACGCAGGATCCCCAGCGGCGCGGCCGTGGCAGTTGGCGAGGCGAGGGCCGACGACAACGCCGTCAGCGCACCACCGATTCCCAGAACTGCCGGCGCTGCGGCGACGCACTTCAGTACGTCAGCCCGAGACACTGACATGAGTCCCAGAGTGGGACAGATGCACCATGCTTCTCATTAACGCCACCGGTCACATCTGTATCAAGAATCCCAGATCTCCCACGCGCGTTCGGGCGCTCGCGGCATGCGGCGAGCATCCGCGCGGCGGCCCGGCGCCCCGGCCCGCCGTCGGCGTCAGGCTTGCTGATCCCGGAAGAATCTCGCCGCCGCCGCAATGGACTCCTCGACCGGCCGCGGCACCCAACCAAGCTCTTGCTCGGCTTTGCGGTGATCCAGCGGTGACATCAGGTCGGCCATCTTCACTCCCGCCCTCGCGAACGGCAGATCGCGCCGCAGCACTCGTGCCGCCAGATCGTTGAGACGCGACGCGGCGAGCAGAACCGCCACCGGCACGCCGATGCGGGGCGCGCGGACACCGACGGCCTCGGCAGCGATCCGATGCACCTCCTTGGTGCTGAGATAGCGGTCGGAGATGATGTAGCGCTCCCCCACCCGGCCGTGTTCGCCCGCCAGGACCATGGCCCGAGCCGCATCCTCGATCCCCACCACCTCCGACGAGAACCCCAAATAGAAGGGGAACCGGCCCGCGGCGACGCGTGCGATCAGGCCGCCGTGCGGCGTGGGCGCCCAATCCCCCGGTCCGTACGTGGTCGAGATGCACATGGCCACCGCTGGCAGGCCCCGCTCCCGCGCGTAGCGCAGGACGAGGTCCTCGGCCGCCACCCGGGCCTCGATGTACGGGCCGCCGTCATCCCAGTTGTGCGGATCCTCCTCCGTCACCGGCGTACCTTCGCTGATCGCCATCGTGCCGGCGGTGCTGGTGAAGACGAACCGCGACAGGCCGGCCTCAACCGCAACGTCGAGCACATGCCGGAGTCCCTCGACGTTGGTGCGGAACAGCGGCGCCGGGTCGCGCAGCCACATCCGGGCGTCGACGACGCAGTAGTACACAACATCGCAGCCGGCCATGGCCGCCCTAAGCGCATCGTCGTCGAAGAGGTCTCCGTAGCAGCGTTCGACCGCGAGGTCATCGATCCCCTTGGTGGAACTCGTCTTTCGCAACATCACGCGAACGTCTTCCCCGTCGGCCACCAGCCGCCGCACGACGTGCGAGCCGACAAAGCCACTGGCGCCGATCACGAGTTTCTTCATCTGTCGCGGCGCGCGTTGTCCAGGCATGGTGAGCGAGCCTAGCTGTGCGACCGCTCAACACCCGTGGAATCCGCAATGCCGCTGCGACGGCGCGCGGGAATTCATAGGATCAGCCATGTCCTCTGGACCCATCGCCGCCCACCGTGCGGCAGTGCGTGCGGCGTCGCCCAGTCCGCAGATCGAACTTGTCGGTGTGCGCAAGGTGTTCCGCGACCGGAGCAGCCGACGCGGCGCGGAGGTCATCGCCGTGGCGGGTGCCGACCTGAGCGTCCACGACGGCGAACTGTTCGCGATCCTCGGCCCGTCGGGTTCGGGCAAGACCACCGTGCTGCGAATGATCGCGGGTTTCGAGGAACCCACCGCGGGCACGATCCGCCTCGGTGGCGCCGACGTCACCGCCCTCCCCGCGCGCCGCCGCGACGTCAACACGGTGTTCCAGGAGTACGCACTGTTCCCCCACATGACCGTCGCCCAGAACGTCGAGTACGGACTGAAGGTCCGCGGCGTGCCGAGGACCGAACGTCGCCGTCGCACCGTGGACGCACTGGACATGGTGCGCCTCACCGACCTCGCACCGCGACACCCGGCCCGGCTCTCAGGCGGCCAACGTCAACGCGTGGCGTTGGCTCGCGCGCTCGTCGGCCGCCCGCGGGTGCTACTGCTGGATGAGCCGCTCGGCGCACTCGATCTCAAGCTTCGCGAACAGATGCAGTTGGAACTCAAGGCGATTCAACGCGACGTCGGCATCACTTTCGTCATCGTGACGCACGATCAGGACGAGGCGCTGACCCTGTGCGACCGGCTCGCCGTCTTCAACGACGGCCACATCGAGCAGATCGGGAGTTCCCGCGAGGTCTACGAGCATCCCGCGAATCGGTTCGTCGCCGACTTCGTCGGCACGTCCAATGTGCTGGACGGGGACGCGGCCCGCACCCTGCTCGGCCGCTCCGGCTCGTTCGCCGTGCGCCCAGAGAGGATCGCCGTCCTGCCACCCGGCGGTATCGGCCCACCCGGCACACGCACGGTGGAAGCCACTGTCGCCGAGGTCATCTACGGCGGGTCGACCACCAGGGTCGCCGCGGTCGCCGCCGCGGGAACGACGCTGACCGCCACCGTGCTCAACGCGGCCGCCACGCTGCCCGACAACCTCGACCACGGCGCACCGGTCACCTTGGCCTGGCCCGAGGACGCCGTACATCACCTCTCCGAGGTGACTCCCGACCACCAACCCGAGGAGCGCCCATGAAGTCACACGCGATCAAGCTCGGCCTGATCATCACCGCATGTGCGGCGCTGATGGTCGGATGCTCCGGAGCGCAGGAGGGCGGCGGTCAGACACCGCCCAAACTCGAGCCACTCAGCGCCCTCGGTGACGGCGAGGGCGAACTGAACCTGGTTACCTGGGCGGGCTATGCCGAGGACGGCTCCAACGATCCCACCGCCAACTGGGTCACCCCCTTCGAGAAGGAGACCGGGTGCCAGGTCAACGTCAAGCTCGGCAACACCTCCGACGAGATGGTTCAGCTGATGAGAACCGGCCAATACGACGGTGTTTCGGCGTCCGGTGACGCCACCCTGCGCTTGATCTACGCGGGGGACGTCGCCCCGGTCAACACCTCCTTGGTGCCCAACTACGAGACCATCACCGGGTTTCTCAAGGACCGGCCATGGAACTCGGTCGACGGCCAGATGTACGGAATCCCGCACGGCTGGGGGGCGAACCTGTTGATGTACAACGTCGACGTCGTGCGCGACGCGCCCAACTCCTGGGCGGCGGTGTTCACCGACGCGGGTAAGTACAAGGGCAAGGTGACTGCCTACGACTCGCCGATCTACATCGCCGACGCCGCGCTGTACCTGTCGAAGACCAAGCCGGAGTTGGGCATCGAGGACCCGTACTCGCTGACCTCCGAGCAACTCGACGCGGCCGTCGAGCTGCTCAAGGCGCAACGGGAGAACGTCAGCGAGTACTGGTCGGATTACACCAAGGAGGTCCAGGCCTTCGAGTCGGGCACGTCGGTGATCGGGACGACCTGGCAGGTGATCGCCAACAGCATCGGCGCGGACAACAGAGTCCAGGTCAACACCGTGCTGCCCAAGGAGGGGTCCACGGGCTGGTCGGACACCTGGATGGTCGCGGCCAAGGCCGCCCACCCCAACTGCATGTACAAGTGGATGAACTGGATCACCTCACCCGAGGTCAACGCCGAGGTCGCCGAGTACTTCGGCGAGGCACCGGCGCAGACGAAGGCCTGTGAGTTCACCACCGACAAGGACTTCTGCGACATCTACCACGCGACTGACGAGAAGTTCGCGTCGCAGATCCACTACTGGACCACACCGCAGAAGAAGTGCGTCAACGGAAAGGGCGACGACTGCACGACCTACGACGAGTGGGTCGACAAGTGGCAGCAGATCAAGGGGTGAGGCCAGCCGGCCCCGACCCGGCGCGTGTGCCGCCCGAGGGGTTCGGGCGGCGGGTCGGGCTGGCCCTACTGCTGATTCCGCCGCTGGGCTGGCTCACTCTCGCGTACCTGGGTTCGCTTGCGGTGCTGTTGGTCTCGGCATTTTGGACCACCGACTCGTTCACCGGGGCGGTCGTGCACACGGTCACCACCGACAACGTTGTGCGCGTGCTCACCGATGACCTGTTCCGCGTTGTCACATTGCGCACCGTCGGCGTTGCGCTGCTGGTGACAGTCATCTGTGCCGTCCTCGCGGTGCCGCTGGCGCTGTACATGGCGAAGGTGGCCTCCCCGCGGCTTCGGTTGCTGCTGGTCGTCGCCGTCACGACACCGCTGTGGGCCAGCTATCTCGTGAAGGCGTACGCGTGGCGAATGATGCTGTCCCCCGAGGGCCCCATGGCGTGGGCCACCGGTCACACACCGGGCTATGGGCTGACCGCCACGGTCATCACGCTGAGCTATCTGTGGCTGCCCTACATGGTGATCCCGGTGTTCGCCGCCTTCGAACGGCTGCCCGACTCGTTGATCGACGCGAGTTCCGATCTCGGCGCCTCTGATTTCTCCACCATGCGAATGGTGATGGCGCCCATCGTGTTCCCCGGTATCGCCGCGGGATCGATCTTCACGTTCTCGCTGTCACTCGGCGACTACATCGCCGTGACGATCGTGGGCGGCAAGACTCAGCTACTGGGCAACGTGATCTACGGACAACTCGTCACCGCCAACAATCAGCCGCTGGCGGCCGCACTGTCGATCATCCCGCTGCTCGCGATCATCGGCTACCTGCTCGCGATGCGACGCACGGGCGCGTTGGAGAACGTCTGATGTTGTCCCGCAACGCACGTCGCAGCCTGCGAGCGTGGAGCGCACTGGTCCTGGTCTTCCTGTACGCGCCGATGATCCTGGTGGTCGTCAACGCGTTCAACTCATCGCGGACCTTCGCGTTTCCGCCCAGCGGCTTCACATTGCAGTGGTGGAGGGCGGCGGGCAACAGCCAGGGAATGTGGACGTCGCTGGCGAACTCGGCAGTCGTCGGCCTCGGCGCCACCGCGATCGCACTGGTGCTCGGCACCATGGCCGCGTTCGCCGTGCAGCGCTACGACTTCTTCGGGCGCACCACGATCAGCTTCCTCGTGGTGCTGCCGATCACGCTGCCCGGCATCGTCACCGGGATCGCGCTGAACGCGACGTTCACCTCCGCGCTCGGACTCACCCTGGGCCTGGCCACCGTGATCATCGGCCACGCGACGTTCTGTATCGTGATCGTGTTCAACAACACCCAGGCTCGCCTGCGCCGGTTGGGCACCCACCTCGAGGACGCCTCGGCCGATCTCGGAGCCTCGACCTGGCAGACTTTCCGGTACGTGACCTTCCCGATGATGCGCGGGTCGCTGGTCGCCGGCGCCATCCTGGCGTTCGCGTTGAGCTTCGACGAGATCGTCGTGACCACGTTCACCGCGGGCCCGTCGGTTCAGACGTTGCCGATCTGGATATTCGGAAACCTGTTCCGCCCCAACCAGGCACCGGTCATCAATGTGGTCGCTGCAGCATTGACCGTCGTGGCCGTCATCCCCGTGTGGCTTGCCCAACGCATTGGCGGCGATCCCGCTGGCACTCGGGTGTGATCGCTCGCGACGCGCGCTGGACACTGTGACCAAGGCAATAGCGCCTCAACTCGCGACGATCTGTCACTTTCAGCGCACAAAACCCTGTGGCGTGGATTATGTCGCTGGCCCAAACACCTGTCACTAGGCCACGATGGGTCAGGTGCGCGCGTGGATCATCTGGCTGACGGGGCTGTTCGCCTACATCGTCGCCGTCCTGGATCGCACCACGCTAGGGGTTTCCGGTCTCGACGCCGCCGAGCGATTCGCCGCCAGCCCCAGCGTGCTGTCGTCGTTCGTGGTGCTGCAGGTCGTGGTCTACGCGTGCGCGCAGGTACCTGCTGGGGTGCTGCTCGACCGGTACGGCTCGCGGGTGCTGATCGCGGCGGGCGCCGGCCTCATGGCCGTCGGCCAGCTCACGCTCGCGCTGTCCGAGTCCCTGCCGCTGGCGATCGGCGCGCGAGCCGTCGTCGGACTGGGTGACGCGCTCACATTCATATCGGTGCTCCGGCTGGTCCCGAACTGGTTCACACCGAAGCAGGTTCCGCTGCTGACACAGCTCACCGGTATCTGTGGCCAGCTCGGGCAGGTGCTGTCCGCGGTTCCCTTCCTCGCCCTGCTGACCGGCACCACCTGGGCGACGGCCTACATCTCGGTCGCCGCGCTGGGCACCCTGGCGATGGTGCTGGCGCTCGCAGTGGTGCGTGACGCACCCGGTGGCCGCGTCGTGGCGCCCGAGGCGATGACGGTCCGCGAGACGCTGTCCAGCGTGAAGACCGTCTGGCTGAGACCCGGTACCCGGCTGGGCTTCTTCACCCACATGGGCACACAGTTCTCCGTGACGGTGTTCGCGCTGATGTGGGGCGTGCCCTATCTGACGGTCGCGCAGGGCCAGTCGGCAGGCGTGGCGGGTGCGCTGCTGACGGTGTCGGTCGTGGCGGCCATCGCCGCGGGCATCGTGATCGGCATAGCCACCGGTCGCATACCGCACCGGCGATCGCGCATCGTCTTGGGCATCATTGCCAGCAACGCGCTGGTCTGGACGGTGGTTCTGGCGCTGCCCGGACGCGCGCCGCTGTGGCTTCTGGTGATCCTGATCGTCGTCATCTCCGTCGGCGGGCCCGGGTCGATGGTGGGCTTCGACTTCGCCCGCACGTTCAATCCGAGCGCCATCCTCGGCACCGCGCAGGGCATGGTCAACATGGGCGGCTTCATCGCCTCCCTGCTGGTGATGCAGGCGATGGGAGCCATCCTCGAAGCGAGCGGCGGGTACTCATTCGAGTCGTTCCGGATCGCCTGGACCGCCCAGTACGTCATCTGGATCTTGACCGTCATTGGCATCCTCATCACGCGGCGCAAGACCCGGCGGTTGATGCGGGCCGAGGAGGAGCGCGCTCTGTTGGAGACTTTCGACGCGGGCGCGGTAGAACGCTGAGACGTCTGTACGTCGTGATCTAGTGGTTCTCCGCGCCGCTCGCGGCGAGATCCCGCGCCATGTGTCGATGACCCAGCACCTCGAACCCTACGACGGTGACCACGGGCGCCAGCGTGACGACCAGCAGGCACGCCGTCATCGGCACACCGACGATCGCCGCGGCGACTGCGGACACCAGAACGGCGGCCGTCAGGAGCGCCAGAAGAATGTGGAACACGTCCCACGCCTTCACCATCAGGCCGTAGAGCGCGAAGACCAGGCCGACGTAGGCCGCCACGGGTACGGCAACCGCCAGCACCGTCCCCACCGAACCGAGCGCGGAATGCCCCTCCACGTAGTAGGCCGCGGTGTGCAGACCCGCACCGGTGCCGACGATCGCGCCGTACACCGCGATGTGCAGGTAGCCGAACGCGAAGGACCGCTCACGGTGTGCGTGCAGAAGCTCGGCACCCGGCAGCGCGAAGTAGATCCACCACATCCCGAACGTCAGCCCGGTGCCTGCGATCACGAGAATGACCGCGTCCGGCGTCCAACCATGGTCCTCCACGACGGCGGTCAGCGAGGCCACGGTGCCGACCACGCCCTCACCGAGCGCGATGATGGCCAGCAGCCCGTAGCGTTCGGCGATGTGATGGGCATGCCACGGCGTGCCGCCCATGCGGGTCTCGGCGAGCCACGGCCCGAGCATCTCGGCGACTCCCAGGATCGCGAACATGGCCAACCCGACCGGGACCGACACCGGGAGGAATATCGACGCGATCCAGCCGATCTGGACGATGACGATGGCACCCGCGTAGGTGAGGCAGGCCGACCGGCAATCCGGGTTCTGCCGGGCGGCACGTAACCACTGCGCCACCAACGCGATTCGCATCACCACGTAACCGGCGACCAGCAGCTCGTTGCGCAGGTGTCCGCCGTGCTCGATGGAGGCGAAGAACGGCTGTATGCCCAGCGCCAGGATGAGCACGCCAACCATCTGCACCATCGTCAGTACGCGATAGATCCAGTCGTCGGTGTCATACGCCGAGGCGAACCAGGTGAAGTTGATCCAGGCCCAGCACGTCGCGAACGTCGCGAAGAGGAATCCCGTCAGCCCCACCCCGACGTGGCCCGCGGCAAGGGCGTGTGCGAACTGCGATGCCGCGACACCGAACGCGATCACGAACGTCAGGTCGAAGAGCAGCTCCAGGGGTGTCGCGACCCGGTGCGGTTGGTGTGGATCGCGTCCCACCATCCTGCGCAGGTGGTGCGCGCGCACGCCTGCAGGCGGCTCCGCCGGTGACTCACTCATTGGGCGCCCCACCCTCTCGACATCGCACTTCGGCCGGTCGACCGTACCGGGTCGGCTCTCCGCCCTCGATGGGACGCTAGCGTGGGTGCATGCGCGCGACAACCGGGCCGATGGCGGTGGGCGTCGTATTGGCCGCAGGCATGGGCACCAGGGTCGGGGCGGACGGCAACAAGGCCTATCTGCCGTTGGCGGGCCGCAGCATGGTGTCGTGGTCGGTGCGCGCCGTCGCCAAGACTCCGGACATCGACCGCACAGTGCTCGTCTTTCGACGCGGGGAACGAGCGACCGCGCAACGCCTGCTGTCGGACGAAGTCGACTCGGCCACGGTGGAACTCGTCGAGGGCGGCGACACTCGGCACGGCTCAGAGTTCAACGTGTTACGCCACCTGGCCGACGATATCGAGTCCGGCGCCGTGGACGTCGTGCTGATCCACGACGCCGCACGCCCACTGGCCGGGACCGACCTGATGCGCACCGCGGTCGCGACGGCACGCGAGTTCGGCGGCGCCATACCGGGTCTGTCCCCAGGCGATGTGCTCCGCGAGGCGCCCGACGGGTCGCTGGCCCCTGTCGGCGGCACGCTCGTGCGGGTGCAGACACCGCAGGCGTTTCGCGCGGCACCGCTCCTGGCGGCCTACCGCGCGGCGGATGCCGAGGGTTTCGACGGCACCGACACCTCGGCGTGCGTCCAGCGTTTCAGCGACGTCGACGTGCACGTGTTCGACGGGGCGGCGACCAACTTCAAGGTGACGTTCCCGCATGACATCGAGGTGGCGGCCCGACTGCTGCGCGAGCGGTTCAGTGGGGACGGCGCGCCTCGATGATGGCGCCGATCAGCGCTGCGTCGGCTGGCAGGTCGGCAGCCACCGCATCGGGATCACCCGCCACGGTCGCCACGCCGTGCCCAAGGTCGTCACCGTCGTCGATCAACCTGGCCAGGGTGTCGGCCCGGTAGCCGCGCGGGTACTGCACGGTCCGCAGCCAGAGCCGGTCGACCGTCGCGATCACCGATCCCCCGTCATCGACCTGCTTGACGGTGTCGGTGATCGGCAACACCGGCACCACCACCGGATGACCGGCTACCAGAGCGCCCAGCACCCGATCGGTAACGGCCGTCGACGTCAGCGGCCAGCGGTGATCGTGAACGAGCACGTGCTGTGGCGAATTAACTTCCTGCCCAAGATATTCCAGTCCCGCGGAGAGGCACTGGCCGCGCGATCCGGGTTCCGCGCTGACCACCACCGCCACGTCGGCGAGCCCGGCCAACTCCAGTGCCGATCGGACGTCCGCCGCGGTCATCGCGATCGTCGCCACGACGACGCGCGCGGCGGGCACCCGACCGGGTCCCAGCAGCGACCGGATCACCCACACCAGGGCGGCCTCTCCCGCCACCGGTGCAAGCGCTGCATGCGGTGTCACGGTCGTATCGACGGACACGATCGCGCAGGGTTCGCTCGCTGAGGATGCCATCGGTCAGCACGCTATCGGACGGCGATGGGACGTCAGCGGAACCGACGCAGGTACGCCGCCCAGTTCCAGGTCTCGAGGAACCGTTCGGCGGCTGAGTAGCCGCGCTGGTACAGCGCCTCGACCTGATCGTCGTCGATGTCGAAGTCGAGGAAGCCGACGTCGGTCGAGTCCACCCGGATCGCGCGGGCGCTGACCCACGGCTGGTTCAGGTAGGCCTGGTCGCGTCCGACCAGAACGGTCGTCATGACGTCCTCCAGCAGGTGTGGCGGTCCGAAGTGCCGCAGCGCTGCCAGCGCGGGGATCACGCTGTCGTTGCCGTCGGGCAGGTTCGGCAGCACCGTGATCCCGAAGCTGGGCCAGCGCGGCTTCTGATTGTCGGTGCGGTCGAGGCTGTCGACCGGGAAGTTGGACAACAACCCCCCGTCGACGAGCGTCGAGGTCAGACCCTCGGCGCTGGTCAGACTGACGGGGCGGAAGAAGAAGGGGATCGACATCGACGCCCGCACGGCGTCGGCGACGGACTGGTCGTCGGGGTCCAGTCCGTAGACCCTGCGGTAGTCCCACGGCAGCCGCACCAGTTGACCTGTGGTCGTGTCGGCGACGGTGACCACCAGGCAGTACCGCTGCTCGACGGGTAGCTCGTCATCGTCGATGGCCAGATCCCCGAAGGTGTGCACGCCGAGGTCGGCGAGTTGACTGCGCACCCAGTCCCGGGCGTAGTCGCCCTTGTAGATTCCGGTCCCCCGAAGCAGGGCGAGCGAGGGGCCGACGAACGGCACACGCTCCACGGGTCCCGGATCGAGGAACTTGGAGTAATCCAGTTGCAGGGCAAGGTCCTTGACCTGCGCACTCGTCATCTTGCCGATCTGGGCCGCTGCCACCACCGCGCCGACGATCGAGCCCGCCGAGGTGCCCGACACCCGGCGCGGACGGTATCCGGCGTCCATCAGTGCGACGACGGCGCCGACCAGGCCAACCCCCTTGACGCCGCCGCCGGACAGGACGAGGTCGACCGGTCGGGTTCGTGCCATGGCCCGAGGCTAGTGCGCGATGACCGCGATTCGCCTAAACCGGGTCGAAGGTCGAGATGAGCCACCTGCCGTCCACCTTGGTCAGCCCAACCTTCACGCTGCTCGCGGCGAACGCTCCGTCCGGGTTCTCCTTGCTGGTGGTGTTCTGGTTGATGAACAACAGCACCTCCGCCGAATCCGGCTGCAACTTCGATACCGCCGCGGCGTCCTTGTCGGACGAACGGGCGATCTGCGCGGTTGTCTTGACGTTCTTCTGCTTGGCCGCCGGCGTCACGATGTCGTTGGTGAACTGCGTGTAGTAGTTCAGGAAGTCACCGGTCAGGTACGACTTGGCGTTGGCGAAGTCCTTGTCCAGGCTCTCCGGCGAGTACGACAACAACGCGACAGTTCCGTCGGAGGCCGCCTTCAACACGTCCGCGGCCACCCGGTCGTTGGTCTGCGAATCCGGGCGCTGTTCGTAGAAGTAGATCCACGATGCGAACGCCGCCGAGGCCACCAACAGGACGCCCAGCACGGCCGACACGAGGACCCGCTTGTACATGCTTAGTGTGCGCGCCTCCGATTCCTCTGCGGCGGTGTCGCTCTCGGTGTCACCCACGAGGCCACCCTCGCCTGCGGCGCTCTCGTCGAGTTCGACGGCGGTGGGCTCGATCTCGGCGGGTTCGACGTCACCCGATTCGGCGGCAGGCTCCAACTTGTCATTGGTCATGGCACGAACTCGACTTTCGCCAGCTTGATCTGATCGCCTTCACGGGCCACGTCCACCGCCAGCCGCCAGGAGCGGGGCTCCTGCGTTTGGCTCTGCACGTTGGAGACCCGGGTGGTGACGGCGAGCAACACCCTGGCGGTGTCCTGCGTCATCGACTGGACCGCAACAGCATTGACGGTGGCCTCGGTGACGACCTTCGACTCCTGGGCAACCTGGGCGAAGTCCTCCGCCTGCGACTCGAAGTCCTTCCGGAAGTCACCCGTGGTGTTCTCGAGGATGCGTTTCACATCGTCCTCTGCACGGTTGAAGTCCAACGACATCAACGTCACGACACCCTGGCGCGCGCCCGCGGCGAACTCCGCCGAGCGCTGTTGTTCGGCGAGGTTCTGCCGGTGTTGCCACATCATGTAACCGCCGGCCCCGAGGAATCCCAGGGTCAGCAGCACCACCAGGATTGCGCCCAGCACGGCGAGCGACACCCGCGGCAGCCTCAACCGTCGGCGACGCTCGGGCTCGGCGGTGTCCTCAGCGACAGCGTCCTCGACAACTGGGCCCTCGCCTACGACGTCGTCGCAATCTGGGACGTCGACGACATCATCGGTGTCGTCGAGGGTGTCCGCGGGGGTGTCGGCGGCGGCGGCCGCTGCGGCCTCGCGACGTAGCCGAAGGGCGCGAGCCCGGGCCGCGGCGGCGGCCGCGAGTGCCTCCGCCTCGGCAGCCTCGGCTTCGGCCTCTTCGGCGAGCGCTAGTGCGTCATCGGGACCAACGGAATCGGCCGAGCCAGCACCGTCGTCACCGTTGTCACCGTTGAGGACCGACGGGGTGCGATCGCTTGGCGGCATGCGGGCCTCCTGTTCCTGCGTCGAGCGTGCGCGAGCTGAGAATGACATGTTCAATTTTGAAGATTTTCACGACGGTACCCGTTCCGGCCACTGCCTGCGGAAATGGTTTCCGCACCATGGGACGCTCAACGAAGACTGTCCTTGACGACCTTGCCGGAGGCGTTGGTGGGCAGTTCGTCGAGGAACGATACATAGCGCGGGACCTTGTATCCGGCCATTCGCTGCCGACTCCACGCAATCAGCTCATCGGCAGGCAACTCCCCGGCGTCGGCACGCAGCACCACGAAGGCCTTGCCAACCTGTCCCATCCGGTCATCGGGCACGCCGATCACCGCGACCTGAGCGATCACCGGGTGTTCGAGGAGGAATCCCTCGATCTCGGCGGGATAGGCGTTGAAACCGCCCACGATGTACATGTCCTTCTTACGACCGACGATTCGCAGCCGGCCGCCATCGGTGAACTCGCCGAGGTCGCCTGTGTGCAGCCACCCCTGCGAATCGATCGCCTCGTCCGTGGCGGCCTTGTCGTCGAGGTAGCCCTGCATGACGCTATAGCCGCGGACCAGCACCTCACCGTCCTCGGCGATGTCGACCTCGATGCCGTCGCACGGCGTGCCCACCGTGGTCGCGACGTCCTCGAACGAGTCGTCGGGCCGGGACAGCGTCGCCGTGCCACATTCCGTGAGCCCGTAGCCGGTCGCGAGCGTCTGGAACGGCAGCTCCTCGTGCACCCGCCGGATCAGTTCGACGGGGATGTCCGCCGAGCCGGTGACGCCGGCGCGCAGCGTCGCCAACTTGGTCTTGTCCTTCACCGCCAACAGCGAGTGATACAGAGTGGGCGGGCCGGGCAGCATCGTGATGCGCTCGGCGGCAATGAGTTCCACCACCTCATCGACGTTGAACACCGGAACGGGGAGGATCGTCGCGCCACGGATCAGCGACGATATGCACCCGGCCTTGTAGCCGAAGGTGTGGAAGAACGGGTTAACGATGAGGTACCGGTCCCCCTCGCGAAGATCGGCGAGGTTGCACCACTCCTCATACATTCGCAGCGTCTGGCGGTGGTTCATCATGACGCCCTTGGGCCGCCCCGTGGTGCCTGAGGTGTAGATGATGTCGGCGACGTCGTCACCGTCGACCTCGCGCTCCAACAGCGCACCGCTGGCCAGGAAGTCGGACTTGAGGTCGATCGTCGGCACGTCCAGACCGACGCCGTAATCCTGTCCCAGGAAGCCCTTCTCGACCATGACCGCCTTGGCGCCGCTGCGTGACACCACGTCGGCGGCCTCCTCGGCCTTGAACCGGGTGTTGACCGGGACCAGCACTCCGCCGGCGGTCACCAGCCCGAGGGCCGCGATGATCCACTCGGCGGAGTTGGGCGCCCACACCGCGACTCGGTCACCCTTGTCGATACCCACCTCGGCGAACGCCCCCGCGGTGCGCCGAATCCGTTCGGCGAGTTCGATGTAGGTGAGACGCAGCGGACCGTCGACGATCGCCTCGGCGTCGCCGAATCGGTCCGCTGAACTCAGGACCATCTCCGGGATGGTCCTCCAGTGCCCTTTCTGGGTCACACCGTGACGAGACGACCGAGGTTGCCGCCCATGATCTTCGCCTGATCCTGCATGGAGAGGTGTTCGAGCGCGGTGATGTAGTGCGTCGGCTCCGCCAGGCCCTCCGGGTGCGGCCAGTCTGAGCCATAGAGCACCTGGTCCACGCCGATCAGGTTGATCAGATCGTCGATGCCCTCCTCGTAGAAGGGGCTGACGAAGATCCGGTTCTTGATCTCCTCCATGGGGTTGCCCGCGAAGGCCTCGGGCGCCTTCTTGTACACCTCAGCCATGGAGTCCAGAAGCGGGAACATCCACTTCGACCCCGCCTCGACAATGCCCACCTTCAGCGTCGGGAACCGGAACAGCGCACCGTGAATCACCCAGGAGGCCACCGCATCCTGGATCGGGCGCCACTCGTTGAGAATGCCCATCGCGTTGGTCTGGAACGGCAGCATCTCCTGGGCTCCACCGTCCCACTCGGAGGTGTAGCGCGAATAGCCACTGTCGCTGGAGTGCATACCGACGAAAATGTCGTACTCGACGCACTTCTGCCAGAACGGGTCGAACTCGGGTAGCGCGAACGACCGCGGACCGCGGAAACCGGGTACCGGCGCCGGGCGGATCAGAATCGCTCGGGCGCCGCGCTTGACCGCCCACTCCAGTTCCTCGATCGCCTTCTCGACGATGGGAAGGGTGATCACCGGGGTCGTGAAGATGCGGTTCTTGTAGTTGAATCCCCAGACTTCGTGCAGCCACTCGTTCAGCGCATGCACGATGACGTGGATGGCGACCGGGTCATCACTCAGCCGCTCCTCGATCAGGCTGGCCAGCGTCGGGAACATCAGAGTGCGGTCGAGGCCCAGCTCGTCCATCTTCTCCAGCCGCGGACCGGGCTCGAAGAACGCCGGGATGGCCTTCATCGGCTCACCGAACAGCTCGCGCTTGCTCTTGCCGTCGGGGTTGCCGAACTTGAAGTACTCCTCCCATGCGCCTGGCTTGGCGACCACGGAGAAGGTGGGGTTCGGGATGTAGTTACTGATCTGCCCGCGCAGCGCGATCTTGGTGCGACCGTTGATCTCGACGTACTGGACGACGTCCTTGTACTCCTTGGGCAGGAACTTGGTCAGCGCCTCCGGCGGCTCGTACAGATGGTTGTCGGCGTCGAACAACGGGAACGGGATGTCGACCCGGTGTGAAAGCTGCCCCATGAAACACTCCTTTTCCTCTTGAGAGAATCCTATTCTCATCTACGTCAGGTGGCAATGCCCACCGGGCCTACCGCCGGGCGTTCGGGCGAACTAGGTCGCGATGTTCTGGCGGACCCGAAACTTCTGAACCTTGCCGCTCGCGGTGCGCGGGAAGTCGTCGGCCTGATGGAGTTCCTCCGGCCACTTCTGCCGAGCCACGCCGGCCGCCGCGAAGTGCGCGCGCACGTCGTCGAGCGTGGGCATCGACACGCCCGCCCGGAGCCGCAGGACCGCCGCGGCGCGCTCCCCAAGTCTCGCGTCCGGCGCCGCCACGACCACCGCCTCGATCACCTCCGGCATGGCCAACAGCACCTCCTCCACCTCGAGTGCGCTGATGTTCTCGCCGCCGCGGATGATGACGTCGGCCTTGCGATCGGTGATGGTCAGGTACCCGTCGGCATCGAGAACGCCGACGTCACCGGTGTGATACCAGCCGTCCTCGTCGAAGCACACGGCAGTCAGCTGCGGGTCGGTGTAGCCCAGACACAGGTCGGGTCCGCGGCTGAGGATCTCACCCTCGTCGGTCAACCGGATCTCGACACCGGGACGCGGGTCGCCGTCGGTGAACAGCCGCTTGTCCTCCGGCGCACTCGGCCGGGACCCCGTGATCGACGGGTGCTCTGTACTGCCGTAGGAACGGAACACCAGCACCCCGCGATCCGCCAGTCGCCTGGTGACGGCCGCGGGCACGGTCGATCCACCCAAACCAGCGGTCGTGATGAGCTTCATGTGCTCGGCGGTGAAGTCCGGATGGTCCATCAGGCTGGTGAGGAAGTACGGCGGACCACCGCCGATGGACAGCCCGTCGGACTCCATGAGAGCCAGCACCCTGCCCGGATCCCACACGTCGCACAGGTCGATGGGCGCACCCTCGAGTATCGGGATCAGGAACGCGCCCACCATCCCGATGAAGTGGCCGACGGGCGTGGCGGTCAGCTGCCTTCCCCGATCGGACGGGTAGTTGTCCAACAACTGCCGCGTCTCGAAGTTCAGCGTCTGATGGCTGTGGATCACACCCTTCGGATCGCGCGTGGTCCCCGAGGTGAACGCGATCAGCGCCGGGCTGGCGGGATCGGCGGGGATGACCCCCGCCATCGGCTCGTCGGCGAGCAGATCGTCGAAGTCATAGACCGCCGTGTCATGTTCCTCCGCGTCACGGCGCTCGGCACCGACCAGCGCCACGATCGGCACGTCAGCGCAGATGTCGCGATGCAATGTCATCCGGCCGAACGACTCGGTCGTGATGAACACCTTCGGCTTCGCGGTCGCGATGATGTGGGCCAGTTCCTTGCGCCCGTAGAAGTGCACGATCGGCACGATGACGGCACCCAGGAACGCCGCGGCCCAGAAGGTGACCGCGGCCTCCCTCCAGTTGGGCAGCTGCATCGCCACGACGTCACCCGGCTCGACGTCCCGCCCGCGGAGACCGGCCGCCAGCCTGCGGGCCTGGTCCTCCACCTCGGCGAACGTACCGACATACGGCTCGAACTCGGAGTGCACCACAAAGCTCTGATCCGGAACCTTCGCCAGGCCGCGGGCCAGAACGTCACCGAGGGTTTCCGACGTCCACCAGCCCTGCGCCTCGTAGTGTTTGACCAGCGCCTCGGGGATCTTTCGCATGGGTTCTACCGCACCTCTGCAGGGCCGTTTGGGTGACAGGGAGATGTTATTCTCCGCATTTGAGAATGCCAATACCGTATACGGAGAATCAATTGGACGACAGTCGCATGGTCGAGCTCGAGTTGGATGACGGGCTGGCCGTCATCACCATCGACCGACCGCACGCGCGCAATGCCATTTCGCTGTCCACGATGGACCGCCTCGCGCATGCCCTCGACGGCGCCGAGGGCGCGCGAGCGCTGGTCATCACCGGCGCGGGCGACAAGGCGTTCGTCTCCGGGGGCGACCTCAAGGAACTGAGCGCCATCCGCACCGAGGCCGACGCGGCCGCGATGGCACGCAAGATGCGAACGGTGTGCGACCGAATCGCGGCATTCCCCGGGCCCGTGCTGGCCGCACTGAACGGCCACGCCCTCGGCGGCGGCGCCGAGGTGGCGGTGTCGGCCGATATCAGGATCGCCGCTGATGACATCAGGATCGGCTTCAATCAGGTGGCGCTGGAGATCATGCCCGCCTGGGGTGGCGCCGAACGACTGGCCGCTCTGGTCGGCAGGAGCCAGGCGCTGCTGCTGGCGGGCACCGGTGAGATCCTCGATGCTGCCGCGGCCGAACGCGTCGGCCTGGTGCAGCGTGTCGTGCCGCGCGCCTCGTTTGAGGACGAATGGCGCTCGGTCGCACGCAAACTCGCCAATCGTCCCGCCGGCGAGGTCAAGCGAGTCATCAACGGAACCACACCCGAGGAGGCCATCGCGGCCTTCGCGCGGTTGTGGGTCGCCGACGCGCACTGGGTCGCTGCCGAGGCGGTGATGAAACGCGCCAGGTGAGCTGATCAGCCGCCGAGGCTCCGGATCGGGTCCCTACCGTCCCAGTCCACCGCGGCGCTGCGGACGAGTTCGGCCATGCCGACGAGAGCCTCGGTGCGCGCGGTAATCTCGGCGATCGCCGCACCCGTCGGCGGCTCCACATAGGCGTAACGCTGCCCCTGATCCTCGCCACCGGCCCACACCACCGGCCACCCCGCGTCGGCGACGGCAGCCATGGTGGCGTCAAAGTCGTCGGTCCACCAGCACAACTGGTTGAAACCCTCGCCGTGGATCTCCAGGAACTCGGTGTAGATGCTCGGGGTGTCATCGGTCTGATTGATCAACTCGATCTGCATGTCGCCGCTGTTCGCCCACGCCAGTGACAGCGTGACCGAGCACGGCTCACCGCGGTAGGTCACGTTCTGCTGCAGTCCGCGCATCACGAACCAGGGACCGATGCCCATCGCCACCCAGCCCTCGATGACGGCGTCGAGATCAGTCACGACGTAGCCGATCTGGCGCACGACTCCCGGAAGAATCGGATTCATCGGGCCTCCTCCATGTCAGGCCTTCCTACGGGCTGCGAAATCGGCCGACGCCGTGCTCATCATCTCCACCAGAGCCCTCCGATCGATGGTCCACACCTGGGATGCCACGGCGCGGTTGTTCTCCCCCACGACGTGCACTGGGCCGTCGCCGATGTGCTCGAGGATCTCAGCCGCGACGGCCTCCGACGTCATCTGCGACGCCGGGTCGTACTCGACGCCCATCCGTTGGAGCGCCGGCGTGTACGTCATGCCGAGCGGGGTGCAGACCACGTCCACACCGTGCGGCCGAAGCTCCGCCCACAAACCCTCGGCGAAGTTGTGCTGAAACGCCTTGACCGCCGAGTACACGGCCAGCGTCGCCGATCCCGCCACGCATGCCAGCGATGCCACCAGCACGATGCCGCCGCGACCGCGGTCCCGCATCCCGGGACCGAAGTGGCGGGCCAGTGCGACTGGCCCGACGCAGTCCAACTTGATCTGCTTGAGCGAGTACTCGTACTCGTTGTCCAGGAACGTCGATGTGCGGTCCGAGGCGCCGGCGTTGTAGACGACGAGCCCGACCTCTAGCCCGTCGGTGGCGGCCGCGACCCTCTCCCCCACGTCGGGGTCGGTCAGGTCCATGGTCAGCGACCGCACCTCGACGCCGTGGCGGTCGCGCACACGGGCGGCGACCTCGTCGAGAAGTGTGCCGTTGCGGGCGATGAGGATCAGGTCGAGCCCACGCGCTCCGAGTTCGTCGGCCAGGCACGCGCCGATGCCCTCCGATGCTCCAGCGATCAGCGCCCAGCGGCCGTACTTGGCGGCGAAGTCGGTCATGCGCGAGCGTCGTCGATGCCCGCGGCCGTCGCGGCGCCGGCCCGGGCGCCACCGGTGAGCATCCGCGCCATGCTCGTGCTGCGTTTGCGGATGCGCCATCCGCTCGGTGTCCGCGCGAACACATCGTCGTAGTGCCCGACGACGTCGATCCAGTTGTCGGCGTCGCCCGGCACCAGCATCAGCACCGCGTGGACATAGGACCGCACCGTGGCCTGGTCCCCCTGTACGTCGATGACGAAGTTGGACAACCGGTGGTACGTCGCGCCCATGCTGCCGTGGAGCTGCTGCACGACCTCGGTGAACGCGTCGGGATCGGTGAACGTGCCGACTTCGGCGTAGTCGATGTCGATCTCGTCGGCCCAGCAGGTGCGGAACAGCGTCCAGTCCTTCTGATCGATACCGGTTGCGTAGCGGATGAGTACTTCACCGATCTGAGCGACGTCCGTGTCCATGGGTCGAAGCTAGCCAGTTCCCGGCCGTTTCGCCGCCCGCTCGTAAATATCGTTCTAATATTTGGAAATGATGTTTCCGTTGCGAGCGACCTCAACACGCGCGGCGAGGGCACTGGCCCGTGTCGCGCCGGTGTCACTGTTGCTGATCGCCGGCGTCGGGCTGAACGTGCCCACTGCGAGCGCCGAGGAACCGGTGCTCCATCACGTCAAGTACACGGTGTTCTCGGAGGTTCCGTTTCGGAACGCCGAGATCTACTACCGCGATGTGGACCCGCCGAACTGGGCCGACTACAGCCACAATCCCTACGTCTTCAGCCCCAACGTCGAGGCGGACCTCGGCCCGGACCAGATGTGGACGTTCGACGCCATGCTGGCCAATCCCGACCAGTGGGCGATGGTGACAGTCAGCAGCCTGGACTCTGTCCAGCAGCCGAACTTCCACTGCGTCCTGGCGGTCGACGGCCAGGTGGTGGCCACCAATCAAGGCCCCAAGGGAGCGCTCTGCTCAGTACGGAACTGGTGACGGGCGCTCGACTCAGACCGATGACGCCGGGGCAACCTCCGAGATCCGATCACCCTCGAGGCGACGCAGCCAGTCCTCACAGAACGACAGCAACTCCTTGTGCCCGAAGGTGATACCCAGCGATTGCTCCAGTACCAACACCCGGGACACACTCGTCGCGAAAACCGCCCACACGACGGGCGGTACGTCGGACACCTCTTGGCCGTAGCGACGGAGCACCACCTCCATCGCCGCGACCTGCTGCTCGCGGAACCGATCGGCGAACAGGACGATCTCGGCCCGCAGCGCCTTGCGGTGATTGGCCAGGCCCATGAACTCCATCAACAGCCTGGCCACGTGCGGGTCGCTGCCGAACTCCCACATGGCCCACAGCGGCTGTTCCGATTTCAGCACCTCGGCGTGCGCCTCGAGCCCCAGCTTGGACATCCGGCGGAAGACCTCGATGAAGAGTTCGTCCATGGTGCGGAAGTAGTAGTGCACCAATTGCGGTTTCAGGCCGGCCCGCTCCGCCACACGGCGCGACGTCACGGCGGCGTAGCCCTCCTCCATCATGAGCTGCTCGGCCGCATCGAGCAGCACGCCGCGATTCTTGGCGTCCGGGCCTCCGATCCTCCGGTCCGATGTCATGGCCGCCCTTCCCTGTCTCTACGTGCCGATCCTCGATTCCGCACGCGAATCGTAGACGCCCGTTGCGTGTCGCAACCTTGACCGCGACACTACGTCATGCTAAGCAAGTGCTCAGCACTTTCAATCAATCGCGCCGACAGCCCCGCTCGGCGCGCGTCCCGTCTCCCGCCTCATCGCGGCTCCGGAAGGAACTATTGAGATGACCGCCGATTTCGACACGGTCGACTACTTCACCGATCAGTCTCTGGTTCCCGACCCGCACCCCTACTTCGACCACCTTCGGAGCAAGTGTCCGATCGTGCGGGAACCCAACTACGGCGTGCTGGCCATCACCGGATACGACGAGGCCGCAGTCGTGTTGAAGGACACCGACACCTTCTCGTCGTGCATCGCGGTGGCGGGGCCGTTCCCGCCGCTGCCGTTCACCCCCGAGGGCAACGACATCACCGACCAGATCGCGGCACACCGCTCGCAGATGCCGATGTTCGAGCACATGGTCACCATGGATCCGCCCGATCACACCAACGCCCGGTCGCTTCTGAACCGGCTCCTCACGCCCAGGCGGCTGAAGGAGAACGAGGACTTCATGTGGCGGCTCGCCGATGAGTGCCTCGACGACTTCGTCGCACAGGGCAGCTGCGAGTTCCTGAGCGCGTATGCAAAGCCGTTCTCGCTGTTGGTGATCGCCGACATGCTGGGCGTGCCCGAGGAGGACCACGAGCAGTTCCGCACGGTCCTTGGCTCACCACGGCCGGGAGCCATCGTCGGCTCGCTCGACCACACCGACCTCGTCGGCACCAACCCGCTCGAATGGCTCGACGAGAAGTTCATCGGCTACCTCGAGGACCGTCGCGCGACACCGCGCGACGACGTGCTGACTGCGCTGGCCACCGCCAACTACCCCGACGGTTCGGTTCCACCGGTCCTCGAGGTGGCCCGCTCGGCGACCTTCCTGTTCGCCGCGGGTCAGGAGACCACCACCAAGCTGCTGTCCGCCTCCATGAAGGTCCTCGGCGACCACCCCGAGGTCCAGCAGGCACTGCGCGACGACCGCAGCCGCATCCCGGTGTTCGTCGAGGAGTCACTGCGGATGGACGCTCCGGTCAAGAGCCAGTTCAGGCTGGCCAAGAAGGACACGAAGGTCGGGGACATGGATGTCCCCGCGGGGACCACGCTGATGGTCTGTCCCGGCGCGGTCAACCGGGATCCCGGCCGGTTCGAGAACCCGCACGACTTCGACCTCGACCGCAAGAACGTTCGTGAGCACATCGCGTTCGGTCGCGGCGTGCACTCGTGCCCCGGTGGGCCGTTGGCCCGCGTGGAGGGTCGGGTGTCGATCGAGCGCATCCTGGACCGGATGGCCGACATCACCATCGATGAGGAGAAGCACGGCCCCGCGGACAACCGGAGCTACACCTACGAGCCCACCTTCATCCTGCGCGGGCTCACCGAGATCAACATCAAGTTCACGCCCGTCGGGTAGGCATCCTCGGCGGTGCCGTTGCAGCAGATCGGTTGCAGCGGCACCGAAGACGAGGTCTGCCATCTGGCTGACGGCGGCGTTGCCTGCCCGATAGGCTGCGACTGACAAGCGCTTGCGAAGACGGGAGATGGCCGTGGCCACAACGGCGAAGAAGGCACTACCGGTACTGGGAGCTGCCCTCGTAACCGCGGCGATGGTCGGCGCTCCGACCGCCAATGCCGGTATGCGGGTGGGGAATTACGAGGTTCTGACCGACCGCTGGAATGATCACGCGTGGATCTGGTCGGTCGCACACTCCTGCGGCGGCCCCGAATGTGCGACGTGGATCAACGATCCAGTCCTCGTGCCCGAGACCGACAACCTCAACGTGATCGGCATCCCAAGACCGTTGAAGAGTCAACGAATTCAGAACACGGCGTTTTACGCTGACGGTCGGTATACGTTGACGGTCGACGTGATCGACGGCGTGCGCTGCGTCGGCTACAACCTGCCCTCGCACGACGTCTACTCGTGGGACGCGGTGTCGCTGGCCGGCACGATCGATTCCACCTACAACGCGGGCTGCTACGGGGCACCGGGCGGCACCAGCACGTACGCCTTCTCGCTACGCCGGTACTGAGGGCGACGGACCGACTTCCGTCGCAGACAAGAATCCCTCCGCCGACTGGCGGAGGGATTCGCTGCTTTCAGCTCAGATGTCGCCGCGCGTCCAGGCCGCGGCGGCATTGCGCACGTCGCAGGACAGGAACAAGCCGTCCGGGGCCTGCGCCATCTCACCCTCACGTCCGGAACAGTTACTGCCCTCGGTCTTTATGCCGCGCAGTTCGGTGGTCCGGAACCAGCGGGGCGCCAGACGGCGCGGCGATCCGCAGAACACCAATCGGCCCCAGGACGTCACCCCGAACACGTAATAGGTGGTCTGGGTACAGGGGGCGCCGAGCACAGCTCCGGGCATGATGCCGGGAACACACGAGGGCTCATTGCATTCGGCCGCGGCGGGCTCTGCGGGGGCGGGCTCGGCCGACACCGGGGGCGCAGTCAACAGCCCTGCGGCCAGGAGACCAGCTGCGGCAGCCACGACGATTCGCACGAAAGATACTCTCCCACATCGGAGAGCGAAATTCTCTCCTTCAGAGAAGATCGAATGCCACCCTGTCACCGCTGGTCACACCCGTGACAATCCACGGCACAGGCGAGGCCCGAACACAGTCTTCCCGACATGCCAAAAGTGTTATTCTCCTGCGTAAGAATGGCATTGCCATGGCGGGACGAAGGAGCATCACATGAGCCCGAAGAAGGTGGTCTCGGGGGCTGCGTTGATCGCCGCTGCCGCATTCGGACTCGGCACCGCACCGCCGGCAGCCGCCGAGTACGAGCAGTACGCCATGAACGGCACGTTCTCCGTGGTCTCGAATGGCGAGTGGGCCAGGATGAATGACCGCTATCAGGACGAACCGTCCGTGCACAGCACGTGGACCGTCAACACGACGTGCACCACGGCGCTGACCTGCTCGGGCAAGGTCACCAGCAGCCTGGGTTGGACCGAGGAGATCTACACCAGCACCGGCAACACGTGGTACGTCAAACACTATGTTCCCGAATGGATCCCGTGCCCCGAGGGTGGTCGCGCCCCCGGCCTTCAGATCTACGAGTTCTACCCCGCAACCGATGAGGGCATGTCCCAGCGGATATCCGACCTGTGGGTCGGCGAGGACGAGACAACCGGCGTGAGTGGCAACTGCGGCAGAAACAAGTCGCTGGTACTGAATCTCCCGGTCAAGATCACCAAGATCTCTTGATGATCTCTTGATCAGCATCAGCTGATCGCCGACTGAAACACCCACAAGAGCGCCCCCCGCCGGTCCGGCAGGGGGGCGTTCTTGCGCGAGTCCTAGTGCGGCATCAAGTCTTTCCACGATTTGGGCAGCGGCAACCCCGCCACCAGATTCGTCACGGTGTACAGCTTGCCGTTGGAACCGATGTACTCGCCCGTGCGCGGGTTGTATTCGACAACAGCCACCGAGGGGCCGGCTCCGGGCTTGGCACCGAACGAACTCGGAGCAGCCTGGGGAACCGATCCATCGCCTGACGCAAGGGGCGGCTCAGCGGGTGGGAGCACCGGCGGCGCCTCCCCAACCGGCGCCACGGACGCGGCCTCGGTCGCGGGTCCCGGCGGCGGTCCCGCAGCCGGTATCGGCTGTCCGTTCAAGGAGTTACCGGCAGGCGGGGGCGGCAGGATGGGCGCCGCGGGTGCAGCAGGCGCGAGCGGCGCTAGAGGCGCCTCGAGTGGTGACACACCGGGCGGCGTACCCGAGGGAACCGCGCCGGGCGGCAGCGGAGTGCCCTCAATCGGCGCGTGGATGTCATCGCTGAGGGTGGCCCGGTCATCGATCGGAATACCCTGCGCGATCAGGCTCGGGTCCAACGGCGCGGGTCCCGTCGCGTGCTGACGCATCGCCAGTGGCACGAACGGTTTGTCGCTGTTGCAGATCGCGACAGTCGGTGCTCGCTTACCGGGCTTCCTCATGCAGGGAAAGTTGCGCACGCCGCGCACCGAGATCGGTGAATCCTGAGGCAGCTTGCAGTAGATGCCGTCCGGGGTGTCGATATCGGACTCATCGGCGGGTGATCGCCACGACGACGGCGGAAGGAACCCGACGGTACAGGCCGGCGGATCGCTGACTGTTGCGGCGAAGTCACCGCGCGGAGCACCGGTCGAGTCGGAGGTGGCCGTATACGCCTGCTGCTGTGCGATGTACGGCGGCAGCAGCACCAGGAGTTGCTCGAGTGACGCGTTGTACGTCATGAGGATCTCGCCGACCGTGCCGAGGTTCGCCAGCAACACTGGCAGTGTCGGCTTGAGCTGGTTCAGCAGCCCCGAGACCTCGCCCTCAAAACTTGGGAACGTCTGCAGCACAGTGCGAAACTGCGGATCGCTGGCCTCGAGCTGGCCGGTGAAACCGGCGAGACTGCGCGCCCAGGTTCGGATCGCGTCAGCGTTCTGCGCCTGTCCCTCGAGTAGGGGTCGAGCGTCATCAGCCAGCGTGCGGGTCTGCCCCGCGACGCTGTTCAGGTCGGCGCTCAGCGTCGCACCGGAGTCCAGCAGCGAGCCGAAATCGTAACCAGCACCGTTGAATCCCTTGTATGTCTCATCGAGCAGCGCACTCAACCGATCCGTGGGGAACGTTTCAACCAGATTGTTGACCTTGTCCAACACCGGTCCGACGGGCGCCGGAATTGTGGTGTTCTCCGCGGTGATGACCGAACCGTTCTGCAGGTAGGGACCCGAGTCGGTACGCGGCCGCAGGTCGACGTACTGCTCACCGACGGCCGAGACGCTTCGGACCTCCGCTTGCAGGTCGGCCGGAATCTTCGGCGACGTCGCGATCGACATCGTCGCCTCCGCACCGTTGGGTGTGACCTTGATATCGGTGACCTTGCCGACCTCCACGCCGCGGTACGTCACGTTGCTGAATCGGTAGAGCCCTCCCGAGGAGGGCAGCTGCAGGGTCACGACGTTGCGTCCGAGGCCCAGCAGCGTCGGCACCTGAACATAGGTGAACGCCATCACCGCGACGCCGATGATCGAGACGACCGTGAAGATCGCCAGCTGAATCTTGATGAAGCGAGTCAGCATCAGTTACCTCCAACTAGCGCCGGGCGTGGGTACGGCCCGGCGAAGATGGGCCCTCCCCCGCCTGGCGGCGGCGCACTCTCGATCGTCGCCCCGTCGGTCTTCGCCTGCGGGACCACGGGTAGTACGGGACCTGTGACCGGCGGCGGCGGAGCCAGCACGGCACCCGGTCCCGGCAGGCTGCGTTCCGCCCCCGGCGGGTCAGCATTCAAACCCGGATTGTTCGGCGGCACGGGCCCCAACGGACCACCCAGTGGAGGCGGTGCCAGCGGGCGGCCGATCGGATCGTAGGTGTAGCGCTGGAAGTACGGCTCGCCGGGCATCGGCACCAGGTCTCGTCCCTCCTGGCCGGCGCGCGTTCCGAGGAATATCGACTTCCGCAGTCGCGGCCCGGAGATATCAACCGTCGCAAAGAGGTTGATGAAGTCGCCTCTGACGGCACGGTCGATGAGGTTCTGGCCGTATGGGAACACCGTCGCGTAGGCGATGCCGGCGTCCAGGTCCGGTCCCACGTCGGCGAGCGCCTGAATGGTCGGTTGAAGGTTCTTCAGATTCCGCACCAGGTCGGCCTGAGTGTCATTGACGAGCCTGTTGGCCGTGTCGCTGAACTGTCCGAGCTTGGTGAGCGCGGTGGTGAGCTGTGGCCGCTCACGATCGAGGACCTCGAGCGCGCGTGGAATCCGTTGTAGCGCCTGGTTGATCACCTCGCGTCGGTCGGCGAAGTTCGAGGCAACCCGATTCAGGGCGTCGATCGTGGCGACGAGGTTGTGACGCTGGGTGTCCAGGGTTCCGATAAACGTGTCGAGTTCAGTGAGCAGTGAGCGGAAGTCCTCCTCCCGCCCGGACAGGGCTGCGTTGAACGTGTGGACGACGTCGCCGAGTTGGCCCAACCCGCCGGCATTCACCACCACGGACAGCGACGACAGCGTCTCCTCCGTGGTCGGATAGGTCGACGACTCGTTGAGCCCGATCGTGGACCCCGGTGTCAGTTTGCCCTCGGGCGACTGACCCAGTGGCGGGTCCAGCGCCAGATGCATCGAGCCCAGAAGGCTTGTCTGTCCGACCCGGGCGACAG
The DNA here is from genome assembly GCF_055419205.1 of Mycobacterium sp. IDUB_39. Lineage (NCBI taxonomy): Bacteria > Bacillati > Actinomycetota > Actinomycetes > Mycobacteriales > Mycobacteriaceae > Mycobacterium > Mycobacterium sp. IDUB_39. Next base: position 5,226 of record NZ_JBVAXF010000014.1, on the reverse strand, counting down.
CATTCGCCGGGATGACCACGCCGGGCTCGACGGAGATCTCGACGTTGGCATGCCAGTCCTGAACTTCCATCTTGCCGACGCTGCCCACCACGACGTCGTTGATGAGGACAGGCGAATTCGATTCCAGCGTCGAGACGTTCGCAATCTGCACGTGGTAGACCGTCGCGTCGGAACCACGCCCCACTGCACCAGGCAGGGGCAGCGAGTTGACTCCCTGGAACGCACACCCCGTGGCGCTCAACGCCACACAGGTACCGGCGGCGAAGAGCCGACCAACTGCTCCTCGCGTGCGCGGTAGTCCAATTGCTCCTCGCGTGCGCGGTAGTCCAATCGCTCCCCTCATCATGGCGTCCCCTCAGCAGCAAGTGGCGGCCCGAGCGGCGGGCCCGGAGCCGGTGGCGGAGTCTCGCCGGGCAGCAGCATTGCCGGCAGGCTTGGCCCCGCGGCAGGCTCCGGAGGCGGAGGTCCGATCCTCGTGTCGGCCGGTGTGGGCACCTCAGCGCCCGGATACAGCGCGGGGAACGGCTGCAGCGGCGTTCGCTCGTTGGTCGGTAGCGGAACCCCTGGTGGGCCCATGCCAGGCGGCGGCGGAACATCGCCGTCCAGACCGGTGTACGCCGAGACCGCGGGCGGCGTCTCGGGTGGCATGGGCGCACCGCCCTCACCACCGGGTGCCAGCTTGGGGTCGGCGTAGACGATGTTGTGCGGGGCGGCCGACCTGGCCAGGTACGGGTTGATCGGAACCGGGATGTAATTCAGGTTGAGCAGCCGCAGCGCGGGACCGAGGTAGTCGTGGCACAGCTTCGCGGTCTCGGGCGCGGTGGTGTTCTGCGTGGCGCCGATCATGCCGCACACGAACTGCATGGGGCTGGCCAGGTTGGGGATCGAGAAGCCACCGCGGACGGCGCCGATATCCGGGTCGTAGATGTTGTAGCCGTTGGCGAACGCCGTTGGTGTGACGTGCAGGACCTGTTCGAAGTCATCCTTCACGTCGACAAGCGTCTGGGTGACCTTGACCAGACCCTCGAGCTGCTCGGCGGTCTGATTCCGGCTGCCCGCGACGAATCGCTTCACCTCCTCGGTGGCGACCGACAGATTGGTGAGCGCCGCATCGAGGTCGGACTTGCTGCCGTCGAGCACGCTGGACAGCGTCGCCAGGCGATCGTTGAAGGCCACGATCTGTTCATTGCTACCGCGCAACGCCGAAACGAAGATCTGCAGGTTCTTGATGATGCCGACGAAGTTGCCGCTCCCCTCGGCCAGGATGCGGCCTGCACCGGAGAGTTCGGCCAGCGTCGCGCGCAGCTTGTCGCCGTTGCCGTCCAAGGCGTTGGCGGCACTGTCGATGAAGCGACCCACCGAGCTGGTGGACGTATCGCCGGTGGGAGCCAGATCGGTGGCGAGCCGCTCGAGTTGGCGCTTGACCTCGTCCCACTCGACGGGGACCGCGGTCCGGTCCGTCGGAATCACCGCGCCATCGGCCATCTTCGGGCCCTCTGTCCGGTACGCCGGTGTGAGCTGCACATAGCGGGCGGCGACCAGGTTCTGGGCGACGATCACCGCCGATGCGTCAGCGGGCACGGGTAGGGACCTGTCGACCCTCATGGTCATCTTGGTCTGCGTGCCCTGCGGCTCGATCGATGAGATCGTGCCGACCTTGACACCTGAGACCCTGACGTCATCGCCCGGGTAGATGGCCGTCGCCGTGGGGAAGAACGCGGTGATCGTGTTGGGGCCGAAGAACAGTGCACGGGCGGCGACGAAACCGCCGCCGAGAAGCGCGACCACGAGCACCCCAGCGACCGTGGGGACGAGCCACTTTCGAGACTTCTCCGACATCACCGTGAACCCCCGGGAAGCGCGTTGTAGGGCAACGGCAGTTCAGCCCGCGGCCCGGTCTCGGGTGAGGTGGGCGGCGCGCCGGCGCCAAACGCACCACGGCGGAATCCGAACGCGTAGTCCAGGAACGGCTGAATCAGCCCGCCCGGGTTGAAGTTCGGCACGTATGCGGTGTAATACGCGCCGCTGGACACGGCCTCACTCAACGTGGTCTGGTACTTGGCCGCTCCGGGGATCGCCTTGGCGAGATTGTCGCGGTTGCGCACCAATACCTCGTTCACCTTGTTGAGCCGCTCCAGCGTTGGCGCCAACTCCGCCTCGTTGTCCGCCACCAGGCCGACCAGTTGCTTGGACACCGCCGACGTGTTCGCGAGAAGGTCGACGACCGCCTGACGACGTTCGACCAGGACCGCCAGGAGATCGTTGGCGTTGAGAATGAGGCTGTTCACCTGCTGGCTTCGCTCCGACAGAATTCCCGTGACGTCGGACGCGGCCTTGAGCAGGTCGGCAAGGGTTTCGTTGCGGCTGTTCAACGACCGGGAGACCCGGGACAGGCCGTCGAACGTCGGCCCCAGCCGCGGTGCGATCTGGTCCAGCGTCGTCGACAGCGTGTCCAGCGACTGGTTGAGCTGCCCCGTGTCGGTGCCGGCGGTGTTCTCCGTCAGCTCGCCGACCGCATCGCTCAGCGAGTACGGCGATGACGTCCGTGAGACGGGGATCGCCTCGGTGCGGTCCAGCTTCCCACTGCCCGAGGACTCCAGGCTCAGCACCCGCTCGCCCAGCAGCGTGCCGGTCTTGATGTGAGCGGTGGTCTCCGACCCCAGCACGTACTTGCCGTTGATCGTGAACGCGACGAGGGCATCGCCGTTATCTAGTGAAACATCAGTCACCGCACCGACTTTGATGCCGGACAGAGTGACGTCGTTACCGACGATGATGCCGCCGGCCTCACTGAACAGCGCCTTGTACTGCAGCGACGTGGCATACGCGAGTATGCGTTCGGGTTGCAGCCCGACAGCGATGATCAGGATGGCCAGAACAACGCCCATGAAGCCGGCGCGGACGAGACTGGCTGCGCGATACTTCAGCATTACGGCTCAGCGCACCTTCCGTTTTCTTGCTTCACGAAGGGGAAGAACGACGCTCTGCCCTGAAGATCCGTGACGCGGATGGAGAGTTCGCAGATGTAGTACTGCACGAAGGAGCCGTAGGCACCGATCCGTGCGAGCTTGCGATAGTTGCCAGGAGCGCGCTGTAGCGCTCCGTCGAGGAAGCCCTTGCCGCTTTCGAGGTTGGGCGCCAGGCGGTTCAGCTGATCCACCGTGCCCGCCAGCGGAGGTCGCGCCTGGGTGAGGAGATCCGCGATCGACGCGGTTCCGTTGTCCAGCGATGAGATCGCGGTGGCGATCGGATCCCGGTCCTGCGACAGCCCGCTGATGAGCTTCTCGAGACGATCGACGGCACCGGAGAACTGATCGCCGTCCTTGGAGATGGTGCCGAGCACCACGTTGAGGTTGTCGATCACCCCCTCGATGTTCTCGTTGTCGTCCGCCAGGGTGCTCGTGAACGATGAGGTCTTCGCCAACAGGGAGTCGAGCGTGCCCTCCTGGCCCTGGAAGACCTGGATCAGGGCCGACGAGAGTTCGTTGACGTCTTGGGGATTCAGACCTTGGATCACCGGCTTAAGTCCACTGAGGAGCAAGTCCAGATCAAGGGCGGGTTGAGTGCGGTCGACTGGAATCTGCGACCCCGGCGACATCAACTTCGTCGAGCCGGGACCGTCGATCAGGTCCAGGTAGCGGTCACCGGTCAGATTGAGGTAGCGGATCGCGGCGTTCGTACCGCTGGTCAGCTTGATATCGCGATCGGCGTCGAACTCGACCAGCACCTTGCGATCGCCCTGCAGCGACACGTCCGTGACGGTTCCGACCCGGATGCCGGCCACCCGGACCGTATCGCCGGTGGCCAGCCGCGAGGCGTCGGTGAAGACCGCCGAGTACCCGTTGGTGGATCCGGTCCGGTACTGCCCGAAGGTGAAGAACAGGAACACCGTCAGCAGCGACATGATCGCCGCGAAGATGCCGAACTTGATGATGGTGCCGCGTGATCGGGTCATCCCGGCATTCCGATCTGCGCGCTATTCCGCGGCGGGCCCTGGATCGGTCCGAACAGCGCCTGCTTGAGTGCGTCGGAGTTGAGCAGGATGCCCTGGTTGCCGTACTTCCACGGGTTGGCACCGACGTCGGTGACGAGGAAGGGTGGGCGCTTTCCATTCGGCACGGTCGGCAGCATCTGATCCTTACAGGACGGACCGCTTGTGGCGTTGACCTTTGGCAGGTCCTCGGGATAGCGATAGCGCTCGACACCGAGAGTGAAGCTGGCGGAGACGTCGACTCCTGGGCGGTCGGGCGGCGGGTTGTGGACGAAGGTGTTCAGTCCCTGGAGCCCACAACGCAGGTTCTCCCAGTACTTGCTCGCGACATTGGTCGTCGGTACCAGCATGCGCATGACGTCGGTGAGTGCCTGACGGTTAGTTCCCACCACGTCATTGCCGGTGTCGGCCAGTCCGACGGCGCTGATGAGGAAGGCGTCGAGATTCTGCTCCTGGTCCACCAGGGTGTCACTCACCTTGGTGGTGCTCTCGATGATGTCGACGAGATCCGGTGCGGTGTCGGCATATGCGCTCAGCGCGACGGGAGCCAGTTCGAGATCGCGGCTGATGTTCTCCAGGCTCGGATTGATCTGCTTGAGGTACTTGTTGAAGTCGGTCACGGTCTGGCCCAGCTTCTCGCCGCGCCCGTTCAGTGCACCCGAGAGCGCGGACAGGGTCTCGTTGAGCTTGACGGGGTCGATCGCCTTCAACACCGATGTCAGCTGCTGGAAGACGGTGTTGGTCTCAACGGTGACGTGCTGGGCGTCGAGTTGCTGGCCCTTGGCCAGCGGCTTCGACGACGGATCCGACGGTGCCACCAACTCCACGAACTTGGCGCCGAACACGGTCGAGGAGGTGATGTTGACGTCGACGTTGCCCGGGATGTCGTTGAGCTGTTTGGGATCCATCGCCAGGTGCAGGACTGCCCTGCCGTCGGACGTGGTCTCGATCGACTCGACCTGGCCGACCTGAACACCGCGCATCTTGACCTTGGCTTGCGGGTTCATCACGAGGCCGGCACGTTCGGAGACCACGGTGACCGGCACGGTGGTTCCGAAGCCGCCCGCGAACATGCCGAGCGCGAAGACGACGATCGCGACGAGGACGAGGACGGTGGCCAGGCCCGCGAGCGGGCGAACCGCTGAGCTAGACATCGATGTTCTCCCTATCCCGACAGGTTGAAGTTGCCGTTGGAGCCGTAGACGGCCAGTGAGACCAGCAGGGTCACTGAGACC
>NZ_JBVAXF010000013.1:0-64144 GCF_055419205.1 Mycobacterium sp. IDUB_39 | reverse complement strand
CCGATTCATGGGATGCCGATCCTCAACGTCGACGAGTCGCGTTCGGTGATCGTGCTCAAACGCTCCATGTCCTCGGGCTACGCCGGCATCGAGAACCCGCTGTTCTTCCTCAACCACACCTCAATGCTGTTCGGGGACGCCAAGAAATCAGTCTCCGAGGTCATCGAAGAACTCAAAGCCCTCTAACCACTCCCAGCACGACCACACACAAACTCGCACCCAACCTGATGGTTGGGTGCGAGTTTGCGTCTGTGCACAGTGAGGTCTACCTGCGGTAATGCCGCGGCGGGGATCGGATGTTGCGCGAGCCCTTCCCTAAGGTCCGATGGTGGCCTATCATTCGATAGGCTGAAAATGTGACCGCCGACACCTTCCCGAAAACCGGCAAGGCTATTGCGGCGGCGGCCACGTTGAAGATCTCAAGAGGAGTAGCGTCGACCTTGTCTCCATCGTCCGGTACGGCGTCCTTCACTGGTGCCATCGCAGCTCCGCACGCCCTCGCATCCGAAGCCGCCCTGCGCGTGTTCCGCGGCGGCGGCACTGCGATCGATGCCGCGATTGCGGCCGCGGCGGTGCTCACCGTGGTCTATCCGCACAACGTTGCTCTCGGCAGTGACGTGATCGCGCTGGTCCGCACGCCCGATGGTCGGGTGACGTGCGTCAACGCGTCGGGTCCCGCGGCGAGGCGCACCGACACCGCCGCCGTGCGCACGGCCTTCGGCAGGAGTCTGCCCGCGCGTGGTGCACAGGTCGTGACAGTTCCCGGCGGTGTTCGTGGGTGGGAGACGTTGCGCACCTTCGGTTCTCGATACTCGTGGTCCGACACGCTGGAGGCGGCCGAGGAGGCCGCCTCGCGCGGGGTGGCAGTCTCGGCGTCGCTGGCCAGCCACCTGACTCACCCCGAGAACGCGGATCTGCATGGCACACCGGACTTCGACCGCGTGTTCCGCCCGGGCGGGGCGAGTCTTCGATCGGGCGAGCTGTTGCGGCAGCCCGAACTTGCGGCGACGTTCCGGCGCCTACGCGAGCACGGCCCCGACGAGTTCTACCTCGGTGAGAGCGCCACCAACAGCCTCGCCCATCTGGCCTCTCGGGGCTCGCTTCTGGCCATGGACGACTTCGCGGACTTCACACCAGAGACTGTCGCGCCGATCGAGGCGGCGTTCGGCGACCTCACCGTCGTCACCAGCCCGCCGAACACGCATGGCTTCATCCTGCTGCGAGTCCTGCGTGCCGTGGAGGAACTCGGTATCTCCGACCCTCTGGGGGCGGATTTCGGTACCCTCATGCGACTCTTCCACCAGGGCAACGCACTTCGTGACCGCTACCTGGCTGATCCCCGTCACGCCGAGGTGGACGTCGATGCGCTCATCAACTCGGATCTGCGGGCGATGGCAACCGTGGGCGCCGGCGCCGGAGAGCCCGCGCTCGTACCCCATGGCGACACCGTCGGAATAGCCGCCGCCGACAGCGACGGCTTCGCGGTCTCATTGATCCAGAGCGTGTACCACGCTTTCGGGTCGGGATTGATCGACCCCAAGACCGGGATTCTGTTCCACAATCGCGGAACCAGCTTCTCGCTCGACACCGACTCACCCAACGTGCTGGCGGCAGAGAAGCGGCCCCTCCACACGCTCATGCCGGCCATGACGCTGCGCGGCGGGTCAGTGCGCCACGTGCTGTCGACGATGGGCGGGCAGGGCCAGCCCCAGGTGCTCGGCCAGATCCTCCTCCGTGCAACGGCCGGAGCCACCGCCCAAGATGCCGTGGCGGCCCCGCGTGGAATCGTCGGCCTGCAAAGCGACGGCTGCATTCTCGACTCGGTCTCCCTGGAGTCCGATATCGCCGCGCCTGCACGCGAGTCGGTTGCACGCAGCGGCTTGTTCTTCCACGAGGTGCCGCCTCGCAGCGAGGTGCTCGGGCAGGCCAACGTCGTCTTCGCCGATGAAGACGGCGTCATGACGGCAGCGTCTGACCCGCGCTCAGACGGTGCCGCCGTGATCGCTCACTACCCCCGGCACGACCCGAGTTAGGGCGACGGCCAATGTCTAAGAGGCAGAATAGATTCGACCGACCGGTGCCCGGGGCACGAACGGATGAGGAGTGATGAGCGTGAGTACCCCTACCAATCCGCTGACCAACCCGCCCCCGATCGCGGAAGCCGAGTACCACCAACGGCTGGCGAGATTGCGCCAACTCTTGGACGTCGCCGGCGTCGACGCGATCGTCATCTGGGCGCGCGGCGGCGGCACCGTCGAGCGGTTCGCCAATGTGCAGTACCTATGCGGTCACTACCCCTTCTTCCCGATCATTCGCGACGTTCCGGGCGCCTGGGCCGACCGCGGGTACGCGGCACTCGTGGTGACGCAGGACGAATCGGTGCTGTGCTCGGACGACGAAGCTGCCGCGCCCTATGCCGTCACCGATCACCGCTTTCTTGACTCCAGCGGACAGACACTCGGGGATCTCGTGGCCGAGGTGCTCGCAGGCGTACGCCGACGCATTGCGGTCTGCGGCGCCGACACCATGACGGCACGGCAGTTCGGTCACCTCGAAAAGGCGGCTGCCCCAGTTGTTGACGGCGAGATCCTGGTCGCCGACGACCTCGTCGAGCACTTGCGCTCCATCAAGTCCAGCGCCGAGATCGCCCTGTTGGAGCACGCCGCGACCATCGCCGACGCATCCTTCCGGTTCGCGCTGGAGACCCTGCACGCCGGGGTCAGCGAGGCCGAGGTCACCGCGGCGCTGATCGCCGAGGCAACCAGGCGGGACGCCGTCGTTGCCAACGCATTCGTGACGACATTCGGCGACGCGTCCGGGACCGAGCATGTCGGTGCCCCCACCTGGACACAACGGCGCCTCGCCGCCGGTGACCTCTTCACCGTCGACTTCAGCGGGGCCTACCGCGGCTACTTCTACGACCTGGCCCGCAGCCGCGTCATCGACCGCGCCCCGACGGACGCCCAGGCCGGAGCATTCGAACTCGCCCGTGACTCGGTGAACGCCGCCGTCGCAGCCTCGGTGCCAGGCGCCACGGTGGCCGATGTGGCGCGAGCAGCCGACGACCTACTGCGCCAACAGAACTACGACTTCGCCGCGGCCGAGTTCAAAGCTGGCGGTCACGGTATCGGGCTCGGCTTCGAGGCGCCGTGGATCCGTGACGACAACCTGCGTCCGATCGAGGTCGGCATGACGCTGGCGCTGGAGCGCTTCGTCATCCGGGACGGGACGGGCGCGACCTTCGAACGCAACATCGTGGTGACAGAGCACGGGCCCCGTGACCTCGCACCCGTCATCGACATCTGGCAGTAAACCAAAAACCGATCTGCACGACCCAGGGAGCCGACATGCTGATGAAGAAGTCAGGGACCGCGCTATTGGCGGCCACACTCACCGTGGCCGCGGGCTTGGCCGGTTGCTCGACCGACCGCCCACCAGCGGGCGCCCCGCAGGGGGGTGCGGGGCAGATGGAGGAGATCTTCACGACTCCCGCGGCGAAGGGCCCGATCGACGCGTTCACGTGGAACCTCGCCACCGGTGAACCGGCATCACTCGACTGGACGCGCGCGTACGCCGATTCGGAGAACACGGCCCTGGCCAACATGTGCGAGAGCCTCATGGTGCAGAACGAGGACATGACCCTGAAGCCGGGCCTGGCGGAGCGGGTGGACCGGCCGAACGACACAACGCTGGTCTTCACCGTCCGGCCGGGAGTCACGTTCTGGAACGGAGCACCGCTCACCGCTGACGATGTGGCGTTCAGCCTCTCCAGGAATCTCGACGCCAAGGTCGGTTCCTACTGGGCGGAACCGTTCTTCGACAACGTGACGTCGATCGAGGCGACGGCCGCCGATCAGGTCACGGTCCATCTCAAGCAGCCCGATGCCCTCTTCGAGCGCATCCTCGCCACGGCCGCCGGCGTCGTCGGGAACAGGCAGTTCGTGGAAGCCGCCGGGCCGGCGTACGGCACCGCCCGCGGCGGGATCATGTGCACAGGTCCGTTCGCGCTGGACACCTGGAAGCCGGGCAGCAGCATCACGATGCGGAAGAACGCCGACTACTGGAACCAGGACCGCAGCGCCCTGGCCGACCGTGTCACGCTGACGTTCGTCACCGACGAGTCCACGATCACCAGCAGCCTGCTCTCGGGCGATATCGATGGAACCTATCGAACCCCGCTGTCATCGATGGAACCGCTTCGGACGTCGGGCAAGGGGAACTTCTACCTCGGCGCCAGCACCGACTGGCTCGCCATCCGGCCCACCGAGAAGGCCGGGCCGATGCAGGATGTGAACGTTCGGCGCGCACTCAGCATGGCCTTCGACCGTGAGGCGATTGTGAACGGTGTCTACCGCGGCACCGCGCAGGCCTCCACATCGCCGATTCAGCCGGGGGCGTGGGGATACAGCCGCAATCTGTGGGAGGCCGCTGCCTCGAAGTACGCCGACCCGGCACGGGACCTCGACGGCGCGCGCAAGCTCGTTGCGGATAAGAGCCTTGGCGGACAGTCGATCTCGGTCGCCTACCCCACTGAGTTGGAGGCGGAGTCCAAGACCGCCGAACTGCTCGCCGACGCCGCGCGAGAGATCGGCCTCGACGTCAAGCTGGTTCCCCTGCCCGTCACGTCATTCACCAACCTGTACTTCGACAAGGCGGCACGCGCCGAGTACGACGCCTTCATCGTCGTCGAGTACGGCGCCGGAGTCGCCGACCCGATCGTCTCGCTCAGTGAGTTCACCCCCCAGAGTGCCTATGACTACGGACAACTCAAGGCCCCAGGGGTCACGGACAACGTCACCGCCGCATTCACGACACTCGATGACGACGCCCGGGCGAAACTTCTCCTGGACGCCGAGTCCGCGCTTGTCGACAACGTCGGCCTCATCAACGTCGCCAACCCGAGAATCCCGATGTACATGGGCGACCGGATCACCGGCGCGACCGCCTCAATAGCGTTCCTGTACTTCCCGTGGGCGGCCAGGATCGGGGCCGCGTGATGCGCGCCCAGGGGCTCGACGCCTCGGACTCGACGTGACCCGCTTCATCGCAACGCGCCTGGCCGAGGGAGTGCTGACGCTGCTGCTGTCGTCGTTCCTCATCTTCGGCGCGTTGTATGTCGCCCCAGGCGATCCGCTGGCGTACCTGATCGGAAACCGCACGCTGTCACCCGAGGCCATCGCGGTGCTTCGCGAGCAGTACCACCTCGACGATCCGTTCCTGACCAGGTGGATCAGCTGGCTTGGTGACATCCTGACCGGACAGTTGGGCCAGTCGATCAACTACCGCGACGACGTGTGGAACCTTCTCGGGCCGCGTATGACGACGACGGTGGCGCTGATTGCGTACTCACTGGTGGTCATCGTCATCGTCGGCGTCGGGCTCGGCATCGTGGCGGCCCTGGCCCGCCGCTCGATCAGCGACGTCATCCTCGGACTCACATCTGTCGGCGTCGCGGTGCCCTCGTTCGTCGCCGCCGCCGTGCTGATCTTCGTGTTCGCCGTCGAACTCGGCTGGTTCCCCACCTTCGGGTCGGGTGAGGGCTTCGTCGACCGTCTGCATCATCTGACGCTCCCGGTGCTGGCACTCACACTGGCGTCCTGCTCGTACGTCATCCGAGTGACACGGGCGGCGCTGAAGGAGGAGGCCGCCCGCGACCACGTTCGCTCCGCGACGGCGCGAGGACTTCCGACCCGCACCATCGTGACCAAACACATCCTCCGAAACGGACTGACTCCCGTTGCCACGGTGGTGGGTCTCACCCTGACCAGCCTCATCGTCGGATCGGTTGTGGTGGAGCGCGCCTTCGCCCTCGACGGCATCGGCTCACTCCTCACCGAGGCCGTCGCCAAGAAGGACTTCGCCGTGGTTCAAGCCGTCTGTCTGCTCCTGATCACAGTCGTCGTGATCGTGGTGCTCATCGTCGATGTACTTCAGGTCGTCATAGACCCCCGCGTACGCAGCAGGGTCGGAATCAAGTCATGACTGCCATCTTGATGGAGTCGCTGCGCCGCCGGCGCCCGGCCAACAAGCACCGCAACGGATTTGGCGTCGCCGGCATGGTGGCCACCGGGGTCATCGCGGTCGTCGTACTCCTGGCCCTGTTCGCACCCCTGATCGCGTCCCACGATCCGTCGGCCGTCGACTTCGCGCGCACCTATCGTCCGACCGAGCCGGGCGCGCTTCTGGGCACCGACGGTTCGGGCCGCGACATCGCCAGCCGACTGCTGTACGGCGCGCGGTCGAGCCTGCTCGGACCGACCATCGTCGTGCTGATCTCGGCTTCGGTGGGAACGGCGCTCGCGCTCATAGCCGCCATGTGCGGCGGGTGGGTCGACCGCGTGCTGAGCCGGTTGTTCGACGTCGGTTTCGCGTTCCCCGGTCTACTGCTGGCCATCCTCGCCGTCGCGGTTCTCGGACCCGGATTCACCACCGCTGTGATGGCCCTGGCCATTTCGTACATCCCGTTTGTGGGGCGGATCGTGCGCAGCGTGGCGATCGGGGAGATGTCGCTGCCCTACATGACGGCGTTGGTGACGATCGGTCAATCCCGTTGGCGAATGGCGCTGCGCCACCTGCTACCCGCCGTGACGCCGACCCTGCTCGCGCAGGCCACGATCTGCTTCGGCTACGCGCTGGTGGACCTCGCGGCACTGTCCTACCTGGGCCTTGGTGTGCAACCGCCGGGATCGGACTGGGGGCTGATGGTGTCCGAGGGGCAACGCGGACTGCTGCAGGGGTACTGGGAGGAATCCCTCTATGCCGGCATCGCCCTGGTGATCGTGGTGACCTGCGTGTCGCTCGTGGGTGACCGCATCGCCGACCGTGCCAGCATCGGTGGTGACCGACGATGAGCGCTCTGCTGCAAGTCGATCGGCTGAGTGTGACGATGCCCGACGGCACCGTCGCGCTCGATGACGTGTCCTTCACCATCGGTCGCGGCGAGATCGTCGGATTCATCGGCGAATCCGGCTCCGGCAAGAGCACGACCGCCAATGCGATCGCCAGACTGCTCCCCTCGGGGGCGACCACGACCGGCAACATCCTGTTCGACGGCCACGACGTGCTGCGACTCACGCCTCGCGAGCTCAGCCGGTTCCGGGACGTCGACCTCGGGATGGTGTTCCAGGATCCGCGAGCCGCCGTCAACCCGGTGGCCCGGGTCGGCGAATACGTGACCGAGGCGCTGCGGGTGAATCGCCGCATGTCGCGATCCGCTGCCCGGCAGCGTGCCGTGGAACTCTTCACCGAGGTCGGAATTCCCGATCCCGAGCGCCGGCTTGACGAGTACCCGCACCAGTACTCGGGCGGCATGCTGCAACGGGCGGTGATCGCGGCCGCGTTGTCGACCAACCCCGGGCTCCTGCTCGCCGACGAGGCCACGACGGCGCTTGACGTGACACGCCAAGCCGAGGTCGCGGCCATCCTGCGACATGCGTGTCGAGAGCGTGAGCTCGGCCTCATGTTCATCACGCACGACCTCGAACTCGCCGGTGCGCTGTGCGATCGCGTCTGTGTGATGTTTCGCGGGCGGATCGTCGAGCAGATCGCCGCGGGCGATCTGCACACCGGTGCCCAACATCCCTATACCGTCGCGCTTCTCAGATCGCGGCCATCAATCGACGAACGTCCGCATCGCCTCCCGGTCATCACTGCCGAGGACCGCGAGACGTTCTCAACCGGTGCGGAGGAGATCCATGACTGACGCGAGCACACCGGACCCGCTCATCGAGGTATCCGACGTCTCGCGCATATTCACGCGTCGGGGCGTCGAGACCCGCGCGGTGGACGGGGCGTCGTTTCGGATGCTCCCCGAACGCGATCTGGGCATCGTCGGCGAATCCGGTTCGGGGAAGACCACTCTGGCCCGGATCATCATGGGCCTGGAGTCCGTGACCACGGGCACGGTCCGTGTGCTGGGACGTGACGTCACCAAGCCGGCGACGACACGGCGGGCACGCCGCGATCGCGCCCGCCTGATGCAGATGGTGTTCCAGGATCCCTACGGCTCGCTGGATCCGCGTGCGACCGTGCGCGAATGCCTCGACGAGGTGCTGCGCCTCCATCCGCCGGGTAACGGTATGACCCGTAGCGCCCGCATCGAGCAGCTCAGCGACCTCGTCGGGTTGTCCGCGGCACAGCGTGAACGAACCCCGCGCGAGTTGTCCGGTGGTCAGTGCCAGCGAGTTGCCATCGCCCGCGCGATTGCAGTCGAGCCTCGTATCATCATTCTCGACGAAGCCGTTGCGGCATTGGACATCTCGATCCAGGCTCAGATCCTGAACTTGCTGGCCGACCTCCGCACCGAACTCGGCACGGCCTACCTGTTGATATCGCATGACCTGGCCGTCGTCCGTCAGCTCACAGAGGACGTCGTGGTGCTGCATCACGGCAGAGTGGTCGAGGCCGGCGCCACTGACCTGGTGCTGCGCGACCCTCGTGACCCTTACACCCAGCGGCTGAAGGCCAGCATTCCCAGCCCGGCATGGCGTCAGCCCGGTGTGCTCGAACAGCTGTCGTCGACCGGGTGAGCCTGACCTAGGCGGTCTTGGCCGCGCCGTTCCAATAGCGGTGTCCCACAAGCGCAGTCACAAGCGTGGCGGCCGCCGCCAGGTAGACCGGGACACTGATGTGGATCTTCATCATCAAACCGCCGGCCAACGCACCCGCGAAGATCGCGACGACGGCCCACAGTCGGCGATGCCGCAGCGCGGCGAATCCGCCGAGGAAGAGTGTCTCGCTCGCGTAGGACGTGATCGTGGACGTCACGACGACGGTGGTCATATCGGTCACCGCGAGGACACGCGCGGTACACGCCTGAGCGCCCATGACGACGGCGATGGTTGCGGCGACTAGGACGCCGGTGACGGTAGCGCCCGCATCCGGAACGAAGACCAGGACCGTCGCCACGGAGGCGAGCACGACGGCATTGAGCAGGATCGTGGCCGTGATCACCGTGTTCCAGCCGCTGCGACGGCCACGCAGCATCCTGCCCGCCGCGGCGGCACCAATCACATAGCCGAACAGGGCGATCAGAGGCCCGGCGACGGGCAGGCCGTCCTCCGCGGCGATGCCCATTCCGAGGATGACGACGTTGCCTGTCATGTTTCCGGTGAAGACGCGATCCAGGCCGAGGTAGCCGACCGCGTCGAGGGCTCCGGTGACCACTGTCAGCGTCATCATCAGCCATAGATGCAGATGTCGTCGTACGAAGGCGCTACCTCGCACGGCGGGGGCAGCTTGGACTGGACACATCGGCGCAGTCTATCGAACGATAGGGAGTTGTCGGATGCCTATGGGCTCGTTCGAGGTTCATTCAGCCGAGCGGACGTGGCTTCGCGGATGCCCGCAAGGCGGGACTGATCCTCAAGCAGGGAGCGCAGTAGGAACGAAGCAGCCTGAAGCGGTCGGTCGATACGCATCTCACCGGCAGGTCCGCCCTGTTCGCGCAGGGTTTCGAAGAGTACGCCGTTGATCGCCCGCACCACGAAGCTCGGCTCCACTGCGACGAACTCTCGTGCCTCGCGACCGCCTTCGATCACCTGCTCGAGCTGGCCGTGGAACAGCGCGATGCCCTCGCGCTCGGCTGCGAACTCGTCCAATGCGAGCACAGCGTCCTGGTACAGACCTCGCGCATCGAAGGGTTGTTGCAGGATCTCGCGGACGTCGTACGCAATGGACAGGTGCAATTTCTCGGCCCAGCTCGTGTCCTCGCTCAATCGCTCGTTCATCCGGGCGATCGACGGGCCCAGATCAAGTTCGATGAGGGTCCGGAAGATCTCGTGCTTGGCCTGGAAGTGGTGAAACAGCGACGGCTGCTTGATATGTACCGCCTCGGCGATGTCACGCGTCGAGGTACCGAAGTAGCCGCGTTGCGCGAAGAGGACCGAGGCCTCCAGCAGAATCCTTCCCCGCGTCGATGACCAGTCCACGACGGGGAGCCGCCAATTCTGCACGTACTTCACCGAAACACTGTGGCACACGACAGTGGATACCACGTACACACCGGTCGCCGGTGTCGGGTCGCCGGGTCTGGCTATCCTCCAGGAGTGCCTTTGGTGGAGATCACCTACGCGTCGTCGGTAACGCCTGGTGAACTGGAGCGACTGCAAGAGCTTCTGCCGCATGCGGTGAGCGTCGCTGTCAATTGTCCCGAGGAGCCGTACGTTCCGGGGACCTTGCGGCCTGGAGATGTGGATCTCCGCTTCCGGAAAAGGGGTGAATGGGACACCGGCGGTCTCGACATCGTGGTCGAGGTGCGGTCGAAGTGGACGGCGTCCCGAGTGGATTCCAGGCAAGCGCGTGTCGATGGGCTGCATGAGGCGATCGCTGATGCGGTCGACCACGACGTTGGCGTGTTTCTGCAGTTCCCGGTCGCAGCGTGGTCGGAGGGTTAGATGGTGGGTGTCGTGAACACCGCACTTTCGCTGTCTTGCATCAGAAACATGTCCGCGGGTGGTGGTTCGAAGGCCGGCAGTCCGGAATCGGGAAGCCACAGGTAGTCGCTGACGCGCAGCGTCAGCGGACCGGAGGGTGCAACGATCTCCACCTCTAAACCCTCTGGAGGCGGGGCGTAGAAGCGGAAGCCGTCCGAGGGTACCGGTGTGATATCTCGGCCAGCCACGGTCAGGGAACGGATGTCGGCAGCCTCGAAATGAACTCCGATAGCGGTCGCGCCGCGCAATGACCGCAGCCGCAGTCTCAGCCGTCGAGCGTCGGACTTGACGGTGTCTGACGTGATGTCGACCGCTGGTGCCGGAAGGTCTGCGGCAGAGGCGGGTCCGCTGTGGGACGTCTCAGTCCACAGTTCGCCAAACGGTCCCTCGGGGGACGCGTCGGAAACGAAACCACCACTCCATCGATCCGGTGGTGTCCGCGATATCCACTGTGCGGAGGCGTTGTCGGCGTCGAGTGCGTACTTCAGCTCGGACGGCATCGGATGTGATTCATCGAAACGATCCACCGCGAGCCCTGTCGCCGCCAATACGAGCACGAGCGCCAGCGGCACCGCGGGCAGTAAGCAGGCGTAACGCCGCGAGCGCGGGGCTCCCGGCGGCCCGACCTCGAGTAGAGGCAGCATCAGCCCGGTGAGCAGCACCACGGCAGGAACGACCCCGAATGGTGCTGTGCCAACGCCTAACTGAATGCTCGGCCAGACGCTTCCGCTGAGGAAGATTGCTGCCGGGACCAGTGCGACAGTCATCGCCACCAGGTGCCCTCGACCCGCTGTGTACGTGATCAGCCAACCTGCGAGGGCTGCCACAGCGGGGATCACCAACACGTGGCCGGCGGTGGGCACGGTGAAGGACAGCAGCGCGCCAGAGACCACAACGCAACACAGCATTCCCAGCGCAGTCGGCCTGGAGCCGAACCATCTGCGCGACAACACGTACCACGTCAGCAGCACGGCCACGGCGAGCAGCACCATGGCCCCGTAGTACGGCCATGGGCGGTACGGATCGGCCAGCTGGGTATAACCGGGACGGATTGTCGTCAGTAACCACCAAAGGCCGAAGGTCGTCGCCACGGCGATGGCCGTCGCGGCCAGCGCGGTCACGGCAGCCGCCAGCACGCGTGTGAGCGTGGCCTCGCCCGCACGTCGCGCCAACTCAACGACAACGGCCAATCCGACCAGCGCGAGAACCGCGAGGGCGATTGTCACCCAGGAGGGGAACACGAGGAGTAGACCTGCGGGCAGCTGGAAGTACGACCGATTGCGATCGTCGCTGAGCGATGCCAGGTCGCGCTGTCCCAGTTCCCGCGTCAGCGCAATTGTGTTGTCGCCCATCTGCTGCACCGTTGCCAGATTGACATGGGCGGGGTCGTCCAAGCGGTTGTGGTAGTAGGCTCCGCCGCCGACGTACGCCCAATCCAGCACCGCCAGCCCACCCGGGTCGAACGCTGCGAGGTCCGTGGTGCTGGACGTCAGGCTGGTGCCAAGCGCCGTCGACAACGAGTCCGCCGCCGGATGAGGCGCGGCGCCTTCGACGGCTCCGATCAGACCCCCGTCCGGCGCGGTGATCCGCCAGAGCAACGGCGGACCACCAGCACCGCGCGCCTCATGGTTGATCACTATCCCCGGTTGTGTGCTCTGCGGCAGGGCGTGCACGAAGGCCTCGGCGCCGAGCAGGCCGGGTTCCTCACCGTCGGTGAGCAGCACGACCACGTCGTTGCGCAGCGTGATTCCCGGGCTGCGCAGCGCCCGCACAGTCTCCAGTACCGCCGCGACTCCGACACTGTCATCGTTGGCGCCGGGCCCGGAGGGAACCGAGTCGTAATGCGCCGCAAGGTAGATCGTGCCAGAAGGATCTGAACCCGGCACCCGCGCAATGATGTTGGAGACGTGGCCGACGGAGAGCGTGTCGCGGTCGATGCCTTCGGGCCACCGTCCGACCCCTTCGTGAACTTCGGGCTCCAACCCGATGTCTCTGAGTTCGTTGACGAGGCGCTCGCGAACACGGGCGTGTGCGGGTGTGCCCATCGGGTGCGGTTCGCGCGCTATGTCCTGCACAATCCGGAACGCCCGCTCGGCGCTGAAGTCCCCGGCGGGAGCGGTTGACCCCTCCTGCCCTCGGGCTTGTTGATCCATGCCGACCGCGACCGCGATCAGTAGCAGGAACGCCAATGCGATGAACTGTTTCGCCTGATCGAGCACGACCCCGAGACTACGGACACAGACTTCGGTGCAGAAGACGGCGATCTCGGCAGGGAAAGTGGCGCGGGGAAAGCTAGGTGCCGCAGAAGGTTTGGTAGTCGCCGAAGTCCGGCGGGGCCGGCTGGGCGAAGCGCTCCAGTCCGGGGCGCTCGTCGTACGGGGCGCTGACCGCCTCCAGCAGATACTGAAGCGGCGCCAGGTCGTCGGCGGTGGCCGCGGCGAGGGCCTCCTCAACGAGGTGATTGCGCGGGATGTACAGCGGGTTCACTCGGTCCATCGCATCGGCATCGGTGGCAAGGGGAGCCCAGCGCGCCAGCCACGCATCGATTCCCGCCAAGTCGATGAACAGACCCCGGGCCGGTTCGGTGTCGCCTCGGACCGCCGCACTCAGCGACCGGAAGAACGTCGTGTAGTCGACGGGGCTCTGGGAGAGCAGGTCGAGCAGATCGCGGTTGAGCGCGGTGAAGACCTCGTCGTCGACGTCGGGCCGCAGACCGAGCTTGGCGCGCATCCCGGCCGACCACGCCCGCTCGTACTGCGGGCCGAACGCACCGAGGGAGGCCGTGGCGACCTTGATCGCACGATCCGCGTCGTCGTCGATCAGCGGTAGCAGCGTCTCGGCGAACCGGGCGAGATTCCACGCCGCGATGGCGGGCTGGTTGCCGTAGGCGTAGCGGCCGGCGTAGTCGATGGAGCTGAAGACCGTCACCGGGTCGAAGTCCTCCATGAACGCGCACGGTCCATAGTCGATGGTCTCACCCGAGATCGTCATGTTGTCGGTGTTCATCACGCCGTGCACGAAGCCAACGAGCATCCACCTGGCGATGAGTTCCGCCTGCGCCGAGACCACCGAGTCGAACAGTGCGACATAGCGATTCGGGGCGTTAGCGGCGGCCGGGTGATGCCGGGCGATGGCGTGATCGGCCAATCGTCGCAGCACATCGCGGTCACCGTGGTTGGCCGCGTACTGAAAGCTGCCCACTCGCAGGTGGCTGGCGGCGA
This sequence comes from Mycobacterium sp. IDUB_39, assembly GCF_055419205.1. Classification (NCBI taxonomy): domain Bacteria; kingdom Bacillati; phylum Actinomycetota; class Actinomycetes; order Mycobacteriales; family Mycobacteriaceae; genus Mycobacterium; species Mycobacterium sp. IDUB_39. The sequence goes on along the minus strand of NZ_JBVAXF010000013.1, from coordinate 50,490 downwards.
CCCGGGCGAGGACCGCTCCGGGAAGCGCGGTGTCGCGGTACACCTGACCGCCCGTCGCGACGACGGCCAGCGACCGCGTGGTCGGGATTCCCAGCGCGTGCATCGCCTCGCTGATCACGTACTCCCGCAGCATCGGTCCGACCGCGGCGAGGCCGTCGCCGCCGCGTGAGAACGGGGTGGCGCCCGAGCCCTTCAGTGCGAGATCACGAAGACCGTCGTCAGTCCTGAACTCGCCGAGGAGTAACGCGCGCCCGTCGCCGAGACGCGGGACGAAACCGCCGAACTGGTGGCCCGCATATGCCTGGGCCACCGGCGTGGCACCGTCGGGCACGGAGTTGCCGAGCAGGAATCGCAGCCCATCCGCGCTGCGCAGCCACGCGGGATCGAGGCCGAGATCGTCGGCGAGCACATCGTTGAGGACGAGCAGTCGCGGATTGTCGGCCGTCGCGGCCTGCCATCGGATCGACATCTCCGGCAACTCGCGCGCGAAGAAGTCGTCAAGTGCGATGGAGGCACCCGGTGCAAGGCTCACATGACCCAGGGTACGGACGACACCCGAATGCCCTGGCGTGAACGGCCAACACATCTGGGCCGTCCCGATAGGTTTACCGACGATGAACCGACGAGAGAGCACCACGATGCGGCGCGCCACGAGAATCGGTGCAGCCCTGGCCGGAGCGCTGATGATCGCCGCATGCGGCGGCCCGACCGAGCAGGCAACCCCGACACCTGAGCAGCAGCCCGCACCGGCACCCGCGCCGATCGTCAGCCCCGACAAGCTCGACGTGGGCGGTTATCCGACCACGCCCCGGCCTGCACTGGGCGTCGCGGGCAACGCCCCGGCCGGGATCGTCGCCGAGGCCCAGCACATGGCCGACTTCGTCGTGGGCCCGTGGGACGTCGACCCCGACATGGTCCACCCGTACCTGTCGAGCACGTACCTCATCACCGCACCGGCGGCGCTTGAGCAGATCGGACCGGCGACCGTCGCGGTGGCCGCCGAGCAACGTGGCATGGTCGGCGGGTTCGTGTCGGCTCGGCAGGCCCCCGACAAGAGCATCCTGGTCAACGGGGTGCTGCGGTTCCCGGACCCGGCCGCCGCCACCGCAGCCGCGGGCGAGATGAGTCAGGCCGCCGCGCAGCAGTCGATCCAGGGTGCCACCCCGACGAGCACCGCGATCCCCGGTCATGCCGACGCTGTCGCATCCACCTATCCGTTCACACCGCACGGCTCGGAACGGCCGTGGGCGGCCGTTCGATCATTCACACCGCGCGGGCCGTTCGTGCTCATGCAGATGGCCCAGTCGATCGACGGACTCGACCCCGCCGCGGGCATGGTGGCCAAGGCGATCGACCTGCAGGGGCCGCTGATCGACCAGTTCACCCCGACCCCCATCGAAGCGCTCGCGGATGTCGCGCTGGATCCCACCGGGTTGCTGGTCCGGACGATTCCCGCCGAGGCGGGTACCGCCCCGGCAAGCAAGAACGCCGCCTACAGCCCCCGCGGGGCCGTGCACTTCCAGAGCAATCCGGTCGGCTCGGCCACGCTGTTCGACGACGCCGGAGTCACCGTCGTCGCGATGGGAGAGGCGAACGTCTATGAGGCCAAGGATGCGCCGTCGGCGAGCCTGGTCGCCAACTCGTTCGGCAAGGAGGTCTCGGTCGACGGTGTGAGCGCGGCTGACCCCGTACCGGCACTCCCCGGCAGTCGCTGCCTGCAGTTCCCGAAGGGCTTCTATTGCGTCGCCTCGGGTGATCGGTACGCCATCGAGGTTCAGGCCGAGCAGTTGAAGGATGCCCACCAACAGGTGGCCGCGCAGTACGTCTTGCTCACCGCCCACTGACCGCACCGCCGGGTTTCGTCGCCAGCACCTCCGGGTAGGTGACACGGCAGCGGGCCGACTATCGATCACTCGGTGGCCGAGCCCGCTGCGGCGGTGAGAGGTGTTATCCGATGTCCGATTCCGACGATGCAGATAGTTCATTGACGGTGAAGCGGGACATCGCGGCCACACGGCAGCGCGTGTGGGACGTGCTGGCCGACGGTTGGACCTATTCGCAGTGGGTGGTGGGTAACAGCCGGATGCGTGCAGTCGACTCCGACTGGCCGACGTCGGGTGCCACCATCGAGCACTCCCTTGGAGCGTGGCCCGTCCTGCTGGACGATATGACCGTCGTCGAGGAGTCCGTACCGCTCGAGCGCTTGGTGCTGTTGGCCAAGGGCAGACCGTTCGGAAAGGCACGGATCACCCTGCGGTTGTCCGACATCGAGGATGGATGCCGCATCGAGATGGCGGAGGTGCCCGTCGGCGCGCCGCTCGGCTGGCTGCCCAAGCGGCTCGCGCTTGCCGCCGCGGCCCCCCGCAATCGTGAGTGCACGAGGCGCCTGGCATCGTTGGCAGAGCATCGCCAGCCTGAGCAGCAGGAGTAGCGACTGCCCGGTGGTGCCGAGTGCAGGGGGTGGACGGTGAATGTGCGCACACGCAACAACGTGCACGTGGTGGGGAACCCGGCCGGCCAGACAGTGGTACTCGCTCACGGTTTTGGCTGTGACCAGAACCTCTGGCGCCGCGTGACCGACCGTCTCGCACCACACTTTCGAGTGGTCCTGTTCGACCACGTCGGTTGTGGTGCAGCGGATCCGGGCGCGTGGGATGAGCAAAGGTATTCGACGCTGCAGGGGTACACCGACGATATCCTCGAGATCCTGCACGACCTGGACCTGCACGACGTCGTGTTCGTCGGGCACTCGGTGGCGGCGATGATGGGAGTACTGGCCGTCGCCGCCGATCCGGCGCCCTTCGCCAAGCTCGTTCTGCTGACACCGTCCCCGTCCTATCTCAACGACGACGGATACGTCGGAGGGTTCTCCCGGGCCGACGTCGACGAGTTGCTGGCCGCGCTGGATAGCAACTACCTCGGCTGGTCTCGGACCATGGCCCCCACCATCATGGGCACCCCGGATCGACCCGAACTCGGCGATGAGCTGGCGGACACCTTCTGCCGAACGGACCCCGCCATGGCCCGAGTGTTCGCGCGGACGACGTTCCTCTCCGACAACCGCGACGACCTGAATCGGGTCGCGGTGCCGACGCTCATCATCGAGTGTGCACACGACACGTTGGCGCCACGCGAGGTCGGTTCCTACGTGCATCGGCAGATCGAGGGCAGCGTGCTGGTCACGCTCGACGCGTGGGGGCACTGCCCGCACGTGAGCGCACCCGCAGACACGGCCGATGCGATCATCGAGTTCATCGGAACGCGTTGATGTCCGAGCACGACCTGTATCACTACGCGCCCTGCGGCATCCTCGCGATGTCACTCGACGGCACGATCACCGCCGCCAACCACACCCTCGCAACCTGGTTGGGACGCGCACCGGTGGACCTGGTCGGCCGCCCGTTCTCCGACTTCCTGACCGTCGGCGGGCGGATGTACTTCGAGACGCACCTCGCGCCGGTGCTTCAGATGGTTGGCAAGCTCAATGGCATCACGGTGGACCTGGTGGCTGCCGACGGCAGCCGGTTACCCGCGTTCGTCAGTGCAAATATCGGATACGACGCGACGGGGCGGCCCGACCTCATCCGGGTGACCGTTCAGGACGCCAGCGACAGACGGTCCTATGAACGCGAGCTGCTCGTCGAACGCCGTCGCGCCGAGGTCGCCCAGGAGCGCGCCGAGGTCCTCGCCACCACACTGCGGCGCTCGCTGCTGCCTCCGTCGCTGTCGCCACCGCCCGGCCTGCAGGCGGCGGCGTACTACCACGCTGCATCCGCTTCGGAGGTCGGTGGAGACTTCTACGATTTGTTTCCCCTCACGCGGAGCCGGTCGGCCTTCTTCCTCGGCGACGTCTGCGGAAAGGACGCCGAGGCAGCCGCGCTCACGTCGCTGACGAGGTACACGCTGCGCGCCTCAGCGGTCAACGACGACCACCCCGAGGCAGTACTGCACAGTTTGGACACGATGCTGGCCCACGAGTCCGGCGGTTACGATCCAAGGCGGTTCTGCACCGTGTTGTTCGGTGTGATCACCAAGTGCGGCGCTTGCGAGTGTCCAAGGGACTGTGCGGGTTTCGAGATCGAGATGGCCAGCGGCGGGCACCCCTCCGCTCTGCTACTGGGCGCCGACGGCGAGGCGCGGTACGTGCCCACGCCGGGCGGGCAGGCGGTTGGAATGTTTCGCAACCCGCAGTTCGCCTCCGTTGCGATCCACCTGGGTCCCGGTGACACGCTGCTCCTCTACACCGATGGCCTGACCGAGGCGCGGACCAGCGGCGACAAGGAGCGCTTCGATGATGACGGCGGGCTGTTGCGCTTCGCACGTGAGCGCTCCCCGGCCACGGCCGGGGAGATTGTCGGAGCCTTCAGCCGACTGCTGGCCGACATCGACGCCGGCGTGGACGACGACACCGCCCTGCTCGCCCTTGGCGTGCCGCCCGCGCACTGAGCCCATCAACGAGTACGGCGCCCGCGGACGCGGTTAACGACCTCATTCTCAGTTCATCCACGATGACTTCTGTGTCCATTCGCGGTCTACACAGAGCAGACCCGCGCCGGTTCGCCGACAATGGACACGGAGGACGACCATGGATGCACCGACTGACGCCACGTCTCGAGCCGTCGGCTCATGACCGCTGCGCTGAGTGTGCTCGGACGCCGCACGTGCGCGGCGCTGGCGGCGTGCTCGGCGGTGCTGCATGGCGTCGCAGTGGGTCACGCGACCGGCTCCGCGGCCGTCGTGGTGATGCTGGGGATGGCCGCGGTGTGCCTGTACTGCGCCCGCGACCTCTGGATCAGCGGGACCTCCCGCGCCTGGGTGCTGGTCGCCACCATGAACATCGCCATGGTTGCCCTTCACATGCCGACGGCAGGACACCGTCACGGCGGTGAGGTCCCGGCGAGCACCGCGGGCATGCCGGCCCCGATGGCGGTGGCGACGATGATCGCCGTCGTCGAGGTCGTCGCGGCGGTGACTGTCCTCTACCAGCGCAGCCGGGGCTCGGCGGGTCGGCTCGCCTCGCCCTGATCGCGGTCCGTTACGACGGCGCGGCGGCGGGGATGACGTCGATCGTGTCGACGCCGGGTTTGACGGGGACGCGTCGCCCGCTGTCCTCCACGACCAGCGTTCCCGCCTCCTCCGGTGTCTCGCCGCCCTGCGGGATGATGAGCGCGCGCTGACCCGGCATGATGTCGGCGGCCTGTAGCGCCACCGTCCGCGGGTCCACCTCCTTGAGGTGGTCCTCGCCGAACTCCCACACCAGCGGGGAGTAGTAGCTCTTCGGATCGCACCGCCACGTGGCCAGGCTCAGCTCCATCGGACCCGTCTGCTGCCACCACATGCGCATCACCTGCGAGCCGGTCTGCGCGTCCGGTGCGGCGACGTCGAACGTGTGTTGGGAGCCGTCGGCGCTGGTGACCACCACGGCGGCCGTCCCGCACGTGTCGCTGGTGGGCCGGAACAGTCCGTACGCCAACCGGCTGCCGTCAGGGCTGAGGGTCGCAGCGGCCACCGGGGTGTCGGCGTCGACGACGCCGAGCGAGGTCGGCTCACCGGTGGCGCGCACCGCGTACAACGTCTCGGGACCGCCGTCGGCCGAGGACCCGGACTCCGCCCTTGCGAGCACAGCCGTGCCGCCACGAGCGGTCAGCAGCCTCGACGCAGGCACGGGTGTGATCGACACCGCGGGCAGGGCGATCTGCTGAAGCAGCGTCGGGCCCGGGGCGGTGTCGGCGAGGTCCACCTGCATCAACCGGCCCGGCTGCTCAAGCCAGACGATGGTGCTGCCGCCACCTGTGCCGATCCGCACACCGGGTGGCACGGGCACCGCGCTGGTCTTCTTCGTGGCCACCTCGATGGTGACGACGTCGCCGTCGGCGGCGTGCGCGAAGACGAACCGCCCGTCCTCGGTGGTGAGGGGATCGTTGAGCGACGCGAAGTTGCCGGGCGCCGAGGCCATGACGCTGGTCCCGTCGACTATCCCGATCTCGCCCGCCGTGCGATAGGCCAGCAGGGGTCCCGTCGGCGCCGAGCTGCTCGACGGCTGCGTCGTGCTGGTGCCCGGCGTCAGGGCCGGGGTGGTGGTGCCCAGTGACCCCGCCGGCCCATCGACCGGGGTGCCGCAGCCCGCACTCACGAGGACTCCGACGAGGACCAGAATCGTCGCAGCCGGCGGACAGCTGCGTCCCAGATGTCGTCGGCTCACCGTGTCCATGAAAGCCGAAATTGCCGGACAGGGTGAATCCGACGTCCTGCGCAGGGCCAACGCCGACGGCCACCGCGCGACGACTGTCGCAGCGTCGTGCCAAGGTGGAGTGCGTGACGACTCCGACGGGCGAAGTCCCGACCGAACCGGTGGGACGACTGGCGGCGACCTCCATCGACTGTGCCGATCCGGCCGAACTCGCGGACTTCTACGGCGCGCTGCTGGGCATGCAAAGGCTCGTGGAGACACCGGATGGCAGCGTCATCGCCATCACCGACGGCACCCAGATCCTGGCGATGATGCGTGTGGAAGATCACGTGCCACCGACCTGGCCAGGCCCGCCCCAGCGCCAGCAGATGCACCTGGACATCTCGGTCACCGACCTCGATGACGCGGTGCAACGGGCTGCCGCGCTGGGTGCCCGACTCGCCGACCACCAGGCCGGACCAACCATGTGGCGGGTGCTGCTCGACCCCGCCGGGCACCCGTTCTGTCTCACGACGGTGACCGCAGGCTGACCGCCTATCCTCAACCGAGTGTCCGAACCGCCCCGCGCCGACGTCCGCGCACTGCGTGACCGCCTGTCGGGTGTCAGCATCCGCGACGCGGCCCGGCTGAGCCGGCGGCTGAAGAACCTGCGCGACCCCAGCCCCGAACACCTCGAGCGGCTCACCCAGCAGATCGCCTCGGCCGAGGCGCTGATCGCGACCCGAACCGCGGCCGTCCCCGCCGTCACCTACCCCGACCTGCCGGTGACCGAGCGTCGGGACGAGATCGCCGCCGCCATCCGCGAGCACCAGGTGGTCGTCGTCGCCGGCGAGACCGGGTCGGGCAAGACCACACAGCTGCCGAAGATCTGTCTGGAACTCGGCCGCGGGATACGCGGCACCATCGGGCACACGCAGCCCCGCCGACTCGCCGCGCGCACGGTGGCGCAGCGCATCGCCGACGAGCTGGGCACACCACTGGGCGAGGCCGTCGGTTACACCGTCCGGTTCACCGATCAGGCCAGCGACCGCACCCTCATCAAGCTGATGACCGACGGGATCCTGCTCGCCGAGATGCAACGTGACCGCCGGCTGCTGAGCTATGACACGTTGATCCTCGACGAGGCCCACGAGCGAAGCCTCAATGTCGACTTCCTGCTGGGGTACCTGCGCGAACTGCTGCCTCGCCGCCCCGATCTCAAGGTGATCGTCACCTCGGCGACCATCGAGCCGGGGCGCTTCGCCGCGCACTTTGCAGGGGCCGACGGAGTTGGTGCCCCGATCGTCGAGGTGTCGGGCCGCACCTACCCGGTCGAGATCCGGTACCGCCCACTGGAAGTGGCGATCCCGGCCGACGGCGACGACGATCCCGACGACCCCGATCACGAGATCGTGCGCACCGAGCTTCGGGATCCGACCGAGGCGATCGTCGACGCGGTGCGGGAGTTGGAGGCCGAGCCGCCCGGTGACGTGCTGGTGTTCCTGTCTGGTGAACGCGAGATCCGGGACACCGCAGAGGCGTTGCGTGATGCGCTCAAGAGTGATCGCCTCCCGACCGAGATCCTGCCGCTGTACGCGCGGCTGCCCACCGCCGAGCAACAGAAGGTGTTCGCGCCGAGCGGCGGGCAGGAGCGAAGCGACCGGGGGAATCGGCTGAGGCATTCCGGACGCCGCGTCGTGCTGGCCACCAACGTCGCCGAGACCTCACTCACCGTGCCGGGCATCCGGTACGTCGTCGACCCGGGTACCGCACGGATCTCGCGGTACAGCCGCAGGACCAAGGTGCAGCGGCTGCCCATCGAACCGATATCGCAGGCGTCGGCCTCCCAGCGGTCGGGCCGGTCGGGACGGACCGCGCCCGGTGTGTGCATCCGGCTGTACTCCGAGGATGACTTCGAATCCCGGCCGCGCTACACCGATCCGGAGATCCTGCGCACCAACCTCGCCGCCGTCATCCTGCAGATGGCGGCCCTGGGCCTCGGCGACATGGAGCAGTTCCCGTTCCTCGATCCGCCCGACAGGCGAAGCGTTCGAGACGGTGTGACGCTGCTACAGGAACTCGGCGCATTCGACGGTGACGGCGCGATCACCGACATCGGACGGCGCCTGGCCAAGCTACCGCTGGACCCCCGGATCGGCCGGATGATCCTGCAGGCCGACGCCGAGGGATGCGTGCGCGAGGTGCTGGTGCTGGCCGCGGCCCTCTCGATCCCCGACCCGCGGGAACGGCCGACCGATCGTGAGGACGCGGCCAAACAGAAGCACGCCCGCTTCGCCGATGAGCACTCGGACTTCGTGTCGTTCCTCAACCTCTGGCGTTATCTCGGCGAACAGCGAAAGGAACGTTCCGGCAGCTCATTTCGGCGGATGTGCCGCGACGAGTTCCTGCACTACCTGCGTATCCGGGAATGGCAGGACCTGGTGGGGCAGCTGCGCAGCATCTCCCGGGACCTGGGCATCGTCGAGTCCGGAGATCCAGAGCCTGCCGACCCGGCTCGGGTGCACGCCGCGTTGACCGCGGGGCTGCTGAGCCATGTCGGTCTGCGCGAGGGTGACTCGCGCGACTACCAGGGTGCGCGCAACTCGAAGTTCGTCCTCGCGCCGGGGTCGGTGCTGACGCGCAGGCCGCCGCGCTGGATCGTCGTCGCCGACCTGGTGGAGACCAGCCGGCTGTTCGGCCGCGTCGCCGCGCGCATCGAACCCGAGACGGTGGAACGCGTCGCCGGGGACCTGGTGGCGCGCACCTTCAGCGAGCCGCACTGGGACGCCAAGCGAGGCGCCGTCATGGCCTTCGAGCGGGTGACGCTCTACGGCCTGCCGCTGGTGCCGAGGCGTCGGGTGGGATACGCACAGGTCGACCCGGTGCTGGCCCGGGAACTGTTCATCCGGCACGCGCTCGTTGAGGGTGACTGGCAGACCCGCCACCACTTCTTCCGCGATAACACCCGGCTGTTGGAGGACCTCGCCGAGATCGAGGAGCGGGCCCGGCGTCGCGACCTGCTGGTCGGCGATGAAGAGCTGTACGCGCTGTACGACAGCAGAATCCCGGCCGAGGTCGTCTCGGCGCGGCACTTCGACGGCTGGTGGAAGAAGCAACGGCATCGCACACCCGACCTGCTCACCTTCACCCGCGATGACCTGCTGCGCAAGGATGCCGACGTCGATCAGCCCGACGAATGGCAGGCCGGTGACCTCACCCTGCCCATCACCTACCGCTACGAGCCGGGCGCGACCGACGACGGCATCACGGTGCACGTACCGGTCGAGGTCCTCGCACGCCTCGGTGGTGACGAGTTCGCCTGGCACGTACCCGCCCTGCGTGAGGAACTGGTGACTGCGCTCATCCGTTCGCTGCCCAAGGACCTGCGACGCAACTTCGTGCCCGCGCCCGATACCGCCCGTGCCGTGCTCGAGACCATGGAACCCGGCAGCGAGTCACTGCTCGAGGCACTGCAACGCGAACTGCGCAGGCGCACCGGCGTACTGGTGCCGATCGACGCCTTCGACATCGCCAAGTTGCCTGCCCACCTTCGGGTCACGTTCGCGGTCGAGGGCACCGACGGTGCTGAGATCGCCCGGAGCAAGGATCTCGACGAGCTGAAGGAACGGTTGGCCGCGCCGATCCAGCAGGCCGTCGCCGGTGCAGTGGCCGGAGACCTGCGCCGCACCGGGCTGCGGGGATGGCCTGCCGACCTCGACGAGATACCGCGCAGTGTCGAGAGTTCCGGTGGCGGGCACACCGTGCGGGGATTCCCGGCCCTGGTCGATGCCGGTGCGACCGTAGATCTGGATGTTTTCGCGACGGCGGCCGAGCAGCAGGCGGCGATGGGTGCCGGAACCCGACGGCTGCTACGACTGGAGGTGGCATCCCCGGTCAAAGCCGTTGAGCGCGCGCTCGATACGCGTACCCGTTTGGTGCTTGGTGCCAACCCGGACGGCTCCCTGGGTGCGCTCATCGAGGACTGCGCCGATGCCGCGGCGGACGCCTTGGTGCGCGAACCAGCCTGGAACAGAACCGATTTCGCAACGCTGCGGGAGCGTGTGGCGGCGGGTCTGGTTTCGACGACTCTCGACGTGCTCAAGCGGGTGGAGAGGGTCCTGGTGGCCGCGCATGACGTGCGTGTCGCGATTCCCGATAAGGCGCCTGGGGCGCAGGCTGCCGCCATCGGTGACATCACCGCACAGTTGGCTGCGCTGCTGCCAAGCGGCTTCGTCACCCGCACGGGCGCAGCGCATCTGGCCGACCTGAACCGATACCTACTGGCCATCGGTAGGCGCCTGGACCGGCTGCCGCATGGCGTGGAAGCCGACAGGGAACGCATGGCACGCGTACACGCGGTTCGCGGGGCGTATGAGGAACTGCTCGGCGCACTGTCGCCGAGCCGGGCGGCCGCCGCGGATGTGCGCGATATCGCCCGCCAGATCGAGGAACTTCGGGTGAGTCTGTGGGCGCAGCAGTTGGGCACCCCGCGTCCGGTCAGCGAGCAGCGCATCTACCGGGCGATCGACGCCGTCGTGAGCTGACGAGCAGGCCTCGTGCTCACACCTCGAGGCGAGAGCCGATGATGATTGTGCGGGGGACGGGCAGGTTGAAGTGCGCTGCCGCGTCCGCGGTGATGTAGGACGTCGCGATGAAAAGCCGGGTGCGCCAGGGTGACATGGTCGGCTTGTCGCAGACCACCAACTCCAGCTTCGACAGGAAGTAGGACGCGGTGTCGAGATCGACGGGTCCCTCGGTCTGTGACGGGTCGAGCAGCCGCAGCGCCGCCGGGACGTCCGGTCGCTCCATGTAGCCGTACCTGGCGCTGACGAGGATGATCCCGTCGTTGGACAGGTCGAGGTCGTCGACCGAGACGCGTTCGGCCTCAAGTACGCGCGGGACGGGTTCGGTCTCCAACGACACGATCACGACCTGTTGATGGAGGACATGGTTGTGCTCGACGTTGGACCGCATCGACAGGGGTGCGGTCTCGCCACCACGGTTGAGGAAAATCGCCGTGCCGGGGATGCGGGTCAACGGTGGATCGCGGTCGAGTAGTCCACCGATGAAGGGTCGCAGTGGGCCCTCGACCTCGGCCCGCCTCCGCGTGACGATTGCGCGGCCCCGCTTCCACGTCGTCATCACCGTGAACGCCGTGACCGCGATGAGAAGCGGCAGCCACGCACCGTGCACCAGCTTCGTCAGATTGGCCGCGAAGAACAGTAGGTCAACCGCGAGCAGTAAGCCGCCGCCGATCAGAATCGCCCACAACGGCCAGCGCCACCGGGTCCTGGCGTAGTACAGGAAGAGCGTCGTCGTGATGGTGATCGTTCCGGTGACCGCCATGCCGAAGGCGTAGGCGAGTGCCCCCGAGGAACGGAACGCGAATACCAGGATCAGGACGGCGATCATCAGCACACCGTTGATGACCGGCACGTAGATCTGGCCGATCGTCGATGCGGACGTGTGCATGATCCGCAGCCGCGGGAGGTACCCGAGTTGCGCCGCCTGCGACGCCACCGAGAATGCGCCGGTGATGACGGCCTGCGAGGCGATCACCGTCGCCGCCGTCGCCAGTACGACCAGTGGGATGAGCGCCCAGTCCGGGGCCAGCAGGAAGAACGGTGCATTCACCTTCTGCTCGTCGCCGAGCAGCAGCGCGCCCTGACCGAAGTAACTCAGCGTGCACGCAGGCAGCACCAGGCCCAGCCAGCCGATCGTGATGGCCTTACGGCCGAAGTGCCCCATATCGGCGTACAGCGCCTCCGCGCCCGTGACCGCGAGGACGACAGCGGCCAGCGCGAAGAAGCCGATGTGGAAGTGCGTGGCCATGAAACCCAGTGCGTACGTGGGCGACAGTGCCCTGAGGATCTCGGGCTCGCGGGTGATGCCGATGACGCCCAGCGCACCGATGGTCAGGAACCACGCGATCATCACCGGTCCGAAGAACCGGCCGACCGCGGCGGTCCCGCGTCGTTGCACGGAGAACAGCGCCACGATGATCACGGCGGTGATGGGCACAATCCACGGCTCAAGTTCGGGCTCAACGATTTTGAGGCCCTCGACAGCGGACAGCACGGAGATCGCCGGGGTGATCATGCTGTCGCCGAAGAACAGCGCCGCGCCGAAGATCCCCAGGGCAGAGAGCATCACCGATGTGCGTCGGCTCGCCGCGCCGGTCCAGCGCCGCAACAACGTGATGAGGGCCATGATGCCGCCCTCACCGTTGTTGTCCGCACGCATGACAAGCGTGATGTAGGTGAGCGTGACGATCAGCATCACCGACCAGAAGATCAGCGAGACGATGCCGTAGACGTGGTCTCTCGCGATGGGCACCGGATGCGGGTCCCCGGGATCGAACACCGTCTGCAGGGTGTAGATCGGGCTCGTGCCGATGTCACCGAACACGACGCCGAGGGCACCGATCACGATCGGTGTCGACAGGCGTGGTGCGTGCGAGGGCGCCGCAGACTCCGGGTTCGTGGCCACGCCTCCTCCTCAGTCCGAACGCATCGTAGGCTGCGGACCCCGTCCGCGGAGGCTATCTGTTGTCATGTTTGCTCGGATTTATTCCGCCGCGTTGGGTGCGTTGCCTCACCTGGGTATCGATTGGATGCCGATTCTGGCCCGCATTCGATCACTTACTGCCACGCGTCGGGCAATTGCTGCCAGGGGAATTAGACCGCTGACATGGGCGTTAGAACAGGCATACCGGAATGAGGGAATCCAACACCGGTCGACAGAAGGTTTGAACCGCGATTTTCATAGGGCGGTTCGAACGCACAGAGGGCATCAGGAAGAGGAAGAGAAATGAAGAAGTTCGGATTTGCCAGCATTGCCGCCGCAGGATTAGCCGCGGCCGTCGTGGGCCTGGCCGCCCCGGCGCAGGCGGGCATCGACCACCACGAGTGGGTGCACAACAACCAGCAGACGGCCAGCGTCGGCTCCGCGACCTCGACGGTCGGCAACGGCCGCTAATCCAGCGCGCGGCAGGAGAAGGGCACCCGGTTCGCCGGGTGCCCTTCTTCGTGTGGTGGCGAGCGCCTCAGGCGTGGAGTCGCCGGCGGACGTGTTCCCTGACGTCGTCGGGCAGCGCGTCGGCGGCCAGGATGCCGGGTAGCAGGTCGGGTTCGAGCATGAGCGCGCGGTACACGGTACCGATGGTGATGCCGTGGTCCGGGCGGTCGATGACCTCAACGGAGTCGCCGCCGCGAACCGTTCCGCCAGCAAGCACGCGAAGGTAGGCGCCCGGGGTGCCGCCCTGGGTGAACGTCTTTATCCAGCCGTCGATTCCGAGTCGGTGGACGAACGTCTGGCACGGTATCCGCGGCCGGGTCACCTCGAGCAGCAGACCGTCCGCGCCCACCCGCCACCGCTCACCGATGACCGCGTTCGTGACGTCGAGGCCGCTGGTGGTGAGGTTCTCGCCGAACATGCCGTTGGTGAGCTCGCGGTCGAGTCGGGCCTCCCACACGTCGAGATCCTCGCGTGCGTAGGCGTACACCGCCTGGTCATCACCGCCGTGCACCCTCTGGTTGCCGATGACGTCGCCGACCAGGCCACTGCCGAGGCCGCCGTGCATCGGGCCGGGCGCCCGGACGGTGACGTCCCCCTCGACGGGCCGCTTGTCGATGCCCGTCCTTGGTGCCGATCCGTCTGGACCGACATGGGCGCTGTTCACCGTCAATACTGTTGCCCCACCGCGCGTTGCCACACCCAGAGACTAGTTCCGACGGTCACGGCGCGCCGCGTACCTCGGCCGCGTCCTCGAGCAGCTGGCCCAACTTGTCGAGCGGATCGCCGCCGGAGGGATCTAGCCGACGCACGTCGGGCGGCTCTTCGGGTACCAGACCCTCTGCCGGTGGCGGCGCGGCCGGCGGGGGTGGAGGTGGTGGTGCCGCGGGCGGTGGCAGTGCAGGTAGCGGCGCCTGAAGTCTTTCGAGCTTGGTCTGCAATCGGGATGCCGAGTCGGCGCGCACGGTGCGACGCTCAGCGTCGGAGTCCTCATTTCCCGCGAAGCACCCGCCCGGAGCGGAGGTGACGACGGCCAGTGCGTCGCGGTAGCGGTCGATCGCACGCGGCCCGTCGCCGGTAGCGACGGCGTCGTCGCCGCGGGTCTCCCGGACCAGGACCAGGTTCACCAGCGCCGGACAGGAGTCGGCGGGGTCGCGGTCCGCTGCCTCGGCGAAGTGCCGTTCGGCCTCGGGCAGGCGGCGGTCGGCAACCGCCGTGACGCCCGCCTTGAACTCGGCGGCGGCGGACTGGCCGGCGATACCGGTGGTGCACAGCCAGACGATCGCCACGACCAGCAGCAGCGCGATGGGTGCCGACCACACCAGCAGCCGGCGGCGGGAGGCGCTCACGTGATCACGTCCACGGGAGGTGGCCGAGTGCGCCGGTAGTCGCGCAACATCAGCGTCAGTTCGAGCAGGATCAGCGCCGCGGCGGCGATCGCCGGTGCCCAGTACGTCTCGACGGCCGCGCTGGCCGCGGTCACCGCGTCGGGTGCCTCGGCGGGTTCGTCGGTGCCCTCGAACAGGGCGCCCTCGCTGTCGGGCCTGCCGTCACGGGCGACATACGGCACACCGATCTGCTCGGCGACCGCCCGCAGCGCCGCCTCGTCGACGCTCGAGCGCACCGATGGGCTCTGCGGGACCACACCACCCGCGGCGGTGCCGAAGCCGAGTACCGCGCCACCGTCCACCGAGTTCTCGGCCAAATCGAACTGCCGCTGAGGCGCTCGCGACGCTCCCGCGCCCGCACCGAGGTAGAACACCAGGTTCTGCGCGCGCGGAAACTGCTGACGAGCCGAGATCAGTTGGTAACGAAGCACATTGCCTGCTGCGGCGACGTTCGTCTCGAACACGGCGTCAGGGTCGGCGGCGTAGGGTGTCTCGGCCGCCAGCACTGGACGCAGGCTCCAGGTGTCGGGCGACAGTGGCCACTCCAGGTCTGGGCGGGACGCGAACGCGATCACCGCGAACCGGGCACGTGGATACCGCGCGATCACCGCGGCGATGTCGGCGCGCGCCGCGTCCATCCGGGACTGCTCGCCGGCCATATCCGTGACGCCCATCTCGGGGGAGCGGTCCACCACCAGGAACACGTTGGGTTCGCCGTCGGCTGATCCGGCAGGTGTGGTCTGCGCATCGCCCCCGATGACCGGGCGCGCCGCCGCCAGCAGGAGCAGCAGCGCCGCCGCGGTGACCCCGGCCCACCGCCACACCGCCGTCGGCCTCCGCCGGGGTGCCGCCAGCAGGCGGCGCAGCGTCACGACGCGCGCGGCGATGACGACGGCCGCGACGAGGAGCAGCAGCAGTGGTGGCAGAACCGGGTAGAACGTCATCGCCGCACCACTATCGGAAGCAGCGACAGCGCCGCCACCGCAAGAATGGCCACCGCCAGCGGGATATCGGGTGAGTCCGGTGCCGCGGCTCGCACGGTCTCTGCGACGTCGGGCGTGGGGGGTGGGGGATTGGAGCGGATCTCCGCGAGGCGCCCGGCGACATCGGACTGGGCGTCGAACGAGCGGCCGCCGGTGTCGCGCGCCAGCGCCTCGAGGTCGTCGCCACCGGGGCCGGTCACCAGCACGTTGATCTGCGCGCCCGCCGCATGCGCCATGGCCCGCAATTGATCGGAGTCGAACAGGGCGGGCCGTGGATCGTCCGCCCTGCGGAGGTCGCCGGGCCCGACGTAGATCACCGAACGGCGTTGCGCGCTGGGCTCTTCGAACTCCGGGAACCCGGTCAAGCACAGCGCCAGAAGATCCGAGACGCTCTGCGCGTAGTCGGCGTAGCGCACCGCGGGGGCGAGGTCCGACGGCTCGCCGGACGCGGCGGCCTCACCGAATCGGGCCGAGGCGAACTGGTGATCGCGGGTCAGGGGGATCACCCGTCGATTGGGTACCGTCAAGCCGATGCGTTGCGTGCCAAGGGTTGTCGCGTTCCCGGCGAAGTACCGCATTGTCGCCTCCACCGCCGCATCGCTTGCCGGCGCGCCAGCACACACCATGACGTCCTCGGGCTGGCCGGATTCGACGTCCTGGGCCGCGGTGGGCAGCCCGGTCGGTCGGGCACCAGCGATCAGGGCGCACACGAATACGACAGTGAGCAGGCCCAGCGTCGCAGCCGTCGTCAATGCCCTGCGGCGGACCGCGCGGACGTAGCCGGGCAGGCTGGTGAGACGCTCGACGTTGGCAAGGGGGCGGAAACGCCGCGCATCGGTGTCGACGGGACGCCACACCGCCACCACGATGCCCGCGGCCAGCGCGACACAGGCCACGATGACGACCACCCACCACCTCAGGTCCATGTCAGGATCAGCTCCTCGGTGGCACCGCTCAAGTCGGCGACATCCTCGGCCGAGTGCGCGTTGAACTGAACGTCGTTGATACGGGCCAGAAGTGGCGTCGCACGTGCCACCTCGCCGTCGGTCATCTCCGCGAGTTGCATGTACTGCGCGCGTGCGCCGGTGGCCGCGGTCAGGAAGTCGCGCAGGGTGGCGCTGAGCGCGGCGCCCGCCTGTGCGCCGCCCAGTTCGCCCGCGCGGTAACGTTCGCCCACCCGGCGCACCGCGGTCGCGAACCTGCGCCTGACCAGCGCGGCCTGCACGCGTTCCACCACGTGTGGCACGTGTCGCGACTCCGGCGGCCGCGTCCACAGGATGACCGCGATGTACCAGCCGGCCAGCACCGCCACGAGCAGCAGGGCCAGCCACATCCACCACCACGACACCGGCGTGGGGCCGATGACGTAGCGCAGCAGGTCATCCGGCACGGGCGAACACTCCGGCCAGACCGACGAGCCCGGCCCGCACGCCGCGGCTGCCCTGGACAACGACGTGCGGCACCGCGTGCGCGGTCATCAACTCCGAGACTGCCTCCCGGCGGGCGGCTTCCGCGTCGCGGTAGGCCGCGATCACGTCCGCGCCGAGATCCGCGGCACCGAGCACCGTACGACCGTTGGAGACGTCGTATCCGATGGTGTCGTCCGCGGTCGTGTCGTCGGGGGAGTCCACCGCCGAGGCGTCGGCCACCATCGCCCACAGCACGTCGTGGCGGGGACGCAACCTCGTCAGCGTGGCGGTCAGCCGTTCGTCGGCGTCGGGTTCGTCGGACACGACGACGATCAGATGTGGGCGACGGTAATGCTCTGTCACCCAGGACAACTGGGTGATGACGTCGCTGCGGCCCGGGTGTGTGAGCGTGTGACTGAGGTAGTGCGCCAGCATGTACTCCAGATGGGTCTCGCCGCGGCGGAGGCGGATGTCAACGCATCCCCTGGTGTCGCCGAACACCATGCCGATCTCATCGGAGCGACGCAGCGTGATCAGTCCGAGGGCGCCGATGAGATGCATGGCGACATCGCGCTTGAACTCGCCGGACGGGGCCACCGCGGTCATGTTTCGGCCGGCGTCGGCGACGACAAGGATCTTGTGGTGCTTCTCCGAGACGAACCGCTTGATCAGCACGTCGCCCGAGCGGGCCGACGCCTTCCAGTCGATATCGCGCACGTCGTCGCCGGGGACGTAGGGCCGCAGGTCGTCGAACTCCAGGCTGCGGGTGTGGACCAACGAGTACCGGCCACCGTCGAGCAGGCCCGCGGTGTCGCGGCCGAAGTGCGCCTTGGCGCTGTCGAGATGTCTGCCCACTTCACGGCACCCGCACCGCGTGCAGGACGGCGTCGACGACGACGTCGGGGGTGATGCGTGCGCTGGCCGCCTCGAAGCCGAGGATCAGGCGGTGCCGCAGCACCCGGTGCGCCAACGATGCGATGTCGTCGGGCACGACGTGGTCGCGGCCCCGCAGCATCGCCAGGGCGCGGGCAGTGCGGCAGAACGCGATGGTCGCGCGGGGGCTGGCGCCGTACTCGATCACACGGGCGATCCCGGCGGACAGGAACTCGTCGGGGAACCGGGTCACCTCGACCAGGCGGCTGGCGTACTCGATCAGCGAGCGGTCCATGTGCACCGATCCCGCCACGTGCTGCGCGTGGCGCACATCCGCCAGCCCGACCACCGGTGATGCCCGATGCTCCCGGTCGTACAGACCCGCGTCCATCCGGGAGATGACCTCAACCTCCTCCTCGGCGGACGGATAGCGGACGACGTCCTTGAGCATGAAGCGGTCGGTCTGGGCCTCCGACAAGGGGTAGGTGCCCTCCTGGTCCACCGGATTCTGGGTGGCGATGACCAGGAACGGCTCGGGGATGAGGTGCTCGACACCGGCGATCGTGGTTTGCCGCTCCTCCATCGCCTCCAGCATTGCGCTCTGGGTCTTCGCGCTGGACCGGTTGATCTCGTCGAGCAACACGATGTTGGCGTGCACCGGGCCGAGCTGCGTGACGAACGAGTTGGTGGCGGCCTCGTAGATCTGGGTGCCGACGATATCGCTGGGCAGCAGGTCCGGCGTGCACTGGATGCGGCGGAACGCGCCATGGACGGATTCCGCCACGACACGCGCGGCGAGGGTCTTGGCCAGGCCGGGCACGCTCTCCACCAGCAGGTGACCGCTCGCGAGCAGGGCGATCAGCATCGACTCCCGCAGATGCAGCTGACCCACCACCTTGGCGGAGAACGCCGCGGCGACGGCGTTCACCGTGGCTTGCGCGGCATCGAGATCACGCCGATCGAGCTGTGTTCGAGCTGCGGTCATAGGTCCTTCCGGGGCCGATGGCTGACGATCTTGAATACCCGCGGACGGCGATTTCATACCCTCGGGAGTTCGCCGGTGGTGCAACTCACCGACATGACCCGTAGGTTCAGTGCCGATATGCCG
The DNA here is from genome assembly GCF_055419205.1 of Mycobacterium sp. IDUB_39. Lineage (NCBI taxonomy): Bacteria > Bacillati > Actinomycetota > Actinomycetes > Mycobacteriales > Mycobacteriaceae > Mycobacterium > Mycobacterium sp. IDUB_39. The sequence goes on along the minus strand of NZ_JBVAXF010000013.1, from coordinate 31,546 downwards.
GCACTTCTCCTGCCCCTCGCGGGGTTCGCGTTCCTCGACTCGCTCAACGTCCTCAACCTGGGCGTGACGACCGCGGTCGTGTACGACAGCCGGCTGAGCCGTCGCTCTCCGTTGCCCGCGGGTCTGAGCTTCGTGGGCGGTGTGTTCCTCGCCACGTCGACCTTCGGCGTCGGTGCGGTGCTGGGCCTGACATTCCTCACCACGCAGGTCGACATCGAGGTGACGCCGACCGTCCGATACTGGGGGCAGCTCGCTCTGGGGCTGGTGCTGATCGCCGTCGCTGCCCTCACGGGTTCGGTACGGGGGCCCAAGCCGCCGGACTGGGCGCTGCAGGCGGCCCGGCGCAACCCGTGGCTGTTCGGCGTCGTCGGCCTGGTGGTGGGGTTGGGGCAGGCGGCCACCTCAGTGCCCTTCCTGACCGCGCTGGCGCTGATATCAGCCCGCAATCCGCTGCCGTCGGGCTGGCCGTTCTACGTATTCGGCTACTGCGCAATGGCCTTGGTGCCTGCACTGCTGATGCTCGCTTTGTCGGTGCGCAAGACGATGCGCGCGCGGCGACTGCAACGCACGCTGGTCCGCGTACTGGGGCGCTACGGGCCGGTGGTGGTCAGAATCCTGTTCATGGGTATCGGTCTGGTTCTCGTCGGTGATGCGCTGATGCACTACGCCGACCTGTGGTGAGGGGCTGTCTCACCCACCTCGAACGTGAAGAAGATGTCGAATTCTCGGCCGGATCTCGCACACTTCTTCACGTTCGGCAGGGGGTCAGACCAGTCCGATGGCGTTCAGGCATCCGTCAGGATTCCGTCAGCATCGCGCGACGACATACGCGGTCGTATAGCTGAGTATCTCTTCCCGAACACCGCCCGTTGCATCTATCGCAGTGATCGCTCGGCCGGGCCGGACGGCAGCAACATCGCACTGATCCAGTGGAACCGTGCCGATCTTGTTGAGAATGACCTTGTAGCCATTCTGCTGCAAAGAATCGACGACGTCCTGGGCTGACCGGGCGCCCGATGGTGCCGCGGCAGACGGAGCGGCGGCGGCGATCGATACAGCGGCCAATAGTGTTGCGATGAAAGCGTTGAGTCTGGATTTGGTCACTACGTCGCCTTTCGTACGTGAAATTGCCTCGTAGACGGCGAAGCCTCCGCTAGGAAATACCCCCAGGGGGTATGACAGAACGGTACCCCCCAGGGTTATCAAGGCAAGTTGCCGGTCTGTCGCCAGGTCAGACGTCGAGCCGGTCAGGACGTGGCGACGCACACCTCGGGTGGCGAGAACTTGGAGGAAGGAAACCATTTGTCCGCAACGGTTTTGCCCGCCGATAGCGGTCCTCGGTTGCGGCGAGGTCTCGTCGCACCCTCGGATGCGCGGCTACCGCCGCGGGTCGGGTCGGCCGGCGCCGTTCGGGCGATGCGTCACCACAGTTGGGTCGCGCCGCAGGCCATTTCGGCACCGCAGATCGTTTGACGCTAGTACCCTACGGGGGTATGGTCGGAAGCATGAGCGAGACACAAGAGAGTAAGTCCTGTTGTTCCACGTCGGCCTCCTGCCAGTGCGGTGACGCCTCGTGCGCCCAGGGGTCGGGCTGCCAGTGCGGCCACCCCTCTTGCACCTGCAACGACTGATCAACGACACGCAAGCGCCGCGACGGTTCTTCGCCCCCTTGGCCCGGATTGGTTAAACGTGACTGAAGGCCCAAGGGGGCGGAGCGGTACTGTCAAATTCTTCAAACCGCGGGGGCTGGAAATCCAGGGGATGGGCGGTCCGGCCGCCGCGACAACTAACCTGCAGTGCAGGGCCGATAACGGCCGCGATGCGCTGTCGGGTGTGCCGCTACCGGCGGAGTGAACAACGCGCCCAGGCACGGAACCGTCGAGTCGCATGGCCTAGCCCGGGCTCGGCGAGCGCTCAAGCGACCCCGCCTTCACCATTGTACCCCTACGGGGTATGATGGTTGCATGACACCTGCCGGTCCTCTGCGCTCCCGCGGTCCTGGCCCTTGCCTGGCATCGGTGGAGTTGCAGTCGATTACCGGCCACCACCGAGGCGCGATTGGGATGGCTAATACGGTCGAGTCCGCACGGTGGAGAAGAAACCGGGAGGCTAGATGACAACCACACACGGATACACGGCGCAGAAAGACAACTACGCTAAGCGGCTGCGCCGTATCGAAGGCCAGGTTCGCGGCATCGCCAAGATGATCGACGACGACAAGTACTGCATCGATGTCCTGACCCAGATCAGCGCGGTCAACAGTGCCATGCGCTCGGTGGCACTGGGCCTGCTCGATGAGCACCTCGACCACTGCGTGACCCGGGCGGTCGCCGAGGGGGGCGACGAGGCCAACGCGAAGCTGGCTGAGGCCTCCGCTGCCATCGCACGACTCGTACGTTCCTGAGTTGGCCCGCGCCACAGGCCATTTCGGCATCGTAGAGCAACAGGCCCACGCCAACCCCGAGCACACGTACAGCCCCGCCTGAACTCACGCCACAACGTTGATCAGCGGATCGACAAGAGCGCGCCGACGAGTGCCAGGGCGGCGACAGCTGTGCTCCGATGCTTGCGCACCGGGTCAATCTAGAGCGTCACCAGACCCAGACCGACATGTCGTCGGGAGGGTGGTTCATGCAGACCGCGGTGGACGCTGCGACGACGCCCTTGTTGTTGAAGAAGATCTTGGCCCAGTTGGGCCAGTTCCAGGCCAGTTGCTCATAGAAGGCGTTGGTGGCCGTGTCCTCGGAGTACTGGCGGCGGCCCGCGTAGTCCATCGCGAAGAACCAGTGGATGCGGTCCTGCACGGCGCGGTGCACCTCGGGGGACTTGTTGTTGTAATCGATCATGTAGCGCTCGTAGTAGACCGGGTTGGTGTCGCGGGTGGCGGCCAGGATCTGCTCCGCGGTGCACGGGGTGTGCAGGATCTTGCGCGGGATCGGGTAGTTCTCGGTGGCGTCGGCCGACGCGGTGGGGGCGAGAGCCAGGGCGGCGGCCGCGGTCAGGGCCGCGAGGCTCAGCTTCTTGAGTTTCATCATCTTCCCTACTGTTGGGTGAGCAGGACGCGCTTGTCGGGGCAGTAGTAGTTCATTGCCGCGCCGAGGAATTGGTAGGACTGTTCGGTGCTTGTGCCGCGCAGCAGTTGATCAGAGACGAACTTGGCCGAGTCCCGGGCGGTTACATCGACGCCGCGGTCGAGGCGCTTGCAGGCGATCTTGCCGATCCAGGCGTTGAGGTCTCTCTGCCCGTAGATCCCGTAGCCATGCAACTCCTTGGCGAAGGCACTATCCGGATCGGCCTGCGCCGGAGCGGCCAGGGCGAGTGCGGCAACGGATGCGACACCGGCAGACAACACAGCCAACTTGGTCTTGAACATCTTTAACTCGTTTCCTGCGAGGAGCTTTGGGCGCAACCGGCTCGGGGATCACCAACGTACGAAGAGCAGACCCAGACCGATCGTGTTGGTCTGCTGACGCTGCCGGACGCTCACGCGTGTCGGGCGCCGGGTTCCGGCTTGCTCGGACGCTGGCGGGCAGAGACGACTGCCTCGGACGGTACGACCAGGGTTGGTCGGCGGGCATGGTGCAGCACGTTCACCGACGTGCTGCCGAGCACGGCCGACCACAGCCCACGGCGGCCTCGGGAACCGAGGACGATGAGGGCCGCGTCAATCTCATCGGCGGCCTGCACGATCGCCTCCGATGCGGTGGCCATCCTGGATAAAACCCGCGGCTCGGCGTCCAAACCGGCGGCGCGCGCACGCTCCGCGCCTTCGAACGCAATCCGTTCGGAGGCGTCGAGGCTGGCTTCTTCGATACCCCGAAGGTCCTCCAGGGCAGGATGCCCTTCGAGGTGAGCTGCGAGGCCTTCCATCGGCTGGCGGGCGTACAAGACAACCGCATGAGCGCCAGGGAGGAGCCTGGCGGCTTCGTCAATTGCCGTGCGCGCGTCGGGAGAGCCGTCGTACGCAATCAGAACAGGCGCTGTGGTCATGGTGATCCTGCCTTTCTAGGTGCGGGTTGGAGCCGGCCTGTGTTCAGACGTGCTCTGCAGCGGATTTGCTGCCGGGAACGGGACCTTCAGGCTGCGGCGTGCGGAGGGTCAGTGCAGCGATCACTGCACCCGCCAGCGCGATTAGACCGGCCCCGAGGAAGGCGGACGAGAAGCCGTCGGTGAGCGCGGCCGGGTCGCCGAGCTGGTCCGCGCCGTAGGAAGCGGCGACGGCAGTCATGGCCGCTAGGCCGAGTGCGGAACCGACTTGGTAGCTAGTGTTGACGATCCCTGCCGCGAGGCCACCCTCTTCGGGCCGGGCGGACGAGATGGCAGTTCCGAGCGAGGGGATGAAGGCGAGCGACATACCAAGTGCCGCCACGAGTGACGCGGGCAGCACGTCGGCCCAGAAGTTGCCATCAGGCCGGATGAGGGACAGCCAACCCATGCCGATGGCGAGAATCACCAGGCCGGTCACGATCATGGTCTTGGGTCCGAAACGGTTGATCGCTCGCGGCGCGAGGGCGATCATTCCGATCATGATGAGGAGGGTCATCGGCAGCAGGGCGGCACCGGAGGGGAAGGCGCTGTAGCCGAGAACCTGCTGCAGGTACAGGTTGAGGAAGAACCACATCGGGATCCACGCACCGCCGAGCAGCAGCTGTGCGATGTTGGCCGCACCCAGGTTTGGCGTACGGAAGATGGTCAGGCGCATCAACGGTTCACGACGGGACGCCTGCACTCCGACGAAGATTCCAAGCAGGACGACCGAGATGGCGAGCACGCCCCACGTCTCAACGGAGCCCCATCCGACCTCGGGAGCCCGGACGATGGCGTACACCGCCGCGCCGAGACCTCCGGTGACTGTGAGCGCGCCTGCTACGTCGACGGCGCCCCTCGAACTGGTGCCACCCGCCGGCATGAGTGCTGGCGCGGCGACCAGCGCGAGCACCGCGACCGGAATGTTGATGTAGAAGACCCATGGCCACGACACGTACTCGGTGATCACGCCGCCGAGAAACACACCGGCCGTGCCGCCGGCCGGGGCCGCGGCGCCGTAAAGAGCCAGAGCCTTCGTCAGCTCACGCGGGTTTGAACCGAAGTACATCATCAACAGAGTCAGAGCCGACGGCGCGATGAGAGCCGCGCCAGCGCCTTGCACGGCACGACCGGCGAGTTCGACGCCCACGGTGCCAGCGAGGCCGGCCACCGCAGACCCGACGAGCAGGATGCCCCATCCCACGCTGAACATCCGGCGAGCCCCGAAGAGATCGGACAGACGACCGCCGAGCAAGAGCAGGCCGCCGAAAGCGACCACGTAGGCGTTGAACACCCAGGACAGATTCTCCTGCGAGAAGCCGAGATCTTCCTGCATACGGGGCAATGCGACACCGATGATCGAGGTGTCCATGATGACTATGAACTGAGCTGTGGCGATCAGTGCGAGCGCCCACCAACGCCGGGAGGGGGGAGGTGATGCGACTGACATTTCGTTACCTCGTACCAGTATGGGGTATCTGGTCAACGTTGGCCAGGCACCGAGAGTTTGAACGGGGGCATGTGCTTCGCGTCGACTCGCTCCGTAGCAAGACGATCGCCATACCCTACCAGGGTATGGTTAGCACGCAAGAGGCATCAGGAAATTGGCCACACTGATCGCGGCCATGTGCGCAGGTGCGGACAGTATCGACGGCGCCAGCATTGTGCGCAGCGGACGAATGAAGCCGTTGTTCGGCGGTGCGTGCGCATCCTCGACTATCGGAACACTGTTGCGCGAGTTCCCCTTCGGGCATGCGCTACTCGCTGACCCTGGGATGCGGCCTGGTTTGCACTGCGGCACAACGTCATCGACCCGCTGACGGAAACCAGCAGGGGGGTCCGAGGCTGGACCGTGCGTCCGCGCGACTATCGGGTGTATACGGCATAGGGGTATGGGGTGTAGGCTCCCCGGCAGTTGATCGACAGCTCGGCGAAGGCGGACAGCGCGCCGATTTCTGCAGATGTTTAAGCCGGTATGGCTGACGCTTTGAAGGGACGAAAGATGTTTGGGGTCATGCAGCGGATGTGGATACCGATGGTCGTGGTGGTGGTGGTGGCGATCGCAGTGTTCGCGGTGATTCGGCTGCATGGGGTGGCCGGTTCGACAACGGACGGTCCGAGCGCCATCAGGGATGGATCCGAACCCGTCATTCCCAAAGACGTCATCTATGAGGTGTTCGGTCCCGCGGGAACGACGGGCCAGGCGAACTTCCTCGACGAGCATGCTCAGCCGCAGCACGCGAACTTCACGACATTGCCGTGGTCGTACACGATCTCGACGAAACTGATGTCGGTCTTCGCCAATGTGGTCGCGCAGGGGGACAGCGGCACGCTTGGCTGCCGGATCACCGTCAACGGCGTGGTCCGCGACGAGCAGTCGGTGACCGCCCATAACGCGCAGGTGTTCTGCTTGGTGAAGTCCGCATGAGAACACTCATGGCCGCTGCCAAGCCGTCCCGCGTCGCGTCGGCCATCCGTCGGGTGCCCGGACTGATGATCGTGGCGTGGCTCGTGGCGATGGTGGCGGTGAGTGTCGTTGTGCCGTCGCTCGAAAAGGTGGGGCAAGCGAACTTGGTCTCGCTGGCGTCCCAGGATGCGCCGTCCTACAAGGCGCTCAAGAAGCTGGGCGAAGAGTTCGATCAGTTCGGTTACGACAGCATGGTCATGGTGTTGCTGGAAAGCGATACCGAGCTCGGCGACGAGGCGCGCGACTACTATCGCGGCCTGGTCGCTCAGTTCAAGGATGACCATGAGCACGTCGACCACGTTCAGGACTTCTGGGGCGACCGTGTCACCGCGGGCGGGTCGCAGAGCATGGACGGCAAGGCAGCCTATGTGCTACTGAATATGGTTGGTGACCAGGGGACTACGCCGGCCAAGAAATCTGTCGAGTCGGTCCGCGATATCGTCGATCGAAGCAATCCGCCGCCCGGGCTGAAGGTCTACGTCACCGGTCCGGCCGCGCTCACGATGGACTTGAATTCCGCCGCTGACGAAAGCCAGCTGATGATGACGTTGATCACCTTCGCGATCATCGCTCTCATCCTGTTGGTCATCTATCGCTCCTTCGCGACGATGTTGCTCGTCACGATCACGGTCTTCGTCGAGCTCAGTGCCGCGCGCGGAGTGGTTGCCATCCTCGGGCATTACCAGGTCATGGAACTGTCGAACCTCGCGGTGAACCTGCTGACGATGCTGGGGATCGCGGCAGCTACCGACTACGCAATCTTCTTCCTCGGCCGATACCACGAGGCGCGAGCGGCCGGCCAGGATCGAATTGCGGCGTATTACACGACATATCACAGCGTTTCGCATGTCGTCCTCGGGTCGGGTTTGGCGATTGCGGGTGCGACGCTCTGCCTGACGTTCACCCGGCTGCCGTACTTCGCAGCGGTGGGTATTCCCAACGCCGTGGCCATGCTTGTCATCGTCGCCGCGGCACTCACGCTCACTCCGGCGGTGCTGCTGGTGGGCACCCGCTTCGGGTTGCTCGAATCAAAGCGCAAGCTCAAGACCCGGCGATGGCGCCGGATCGGCACCGCCCTCGTGCGCTGGCCGGGACCGATTCTGGTCGCGACGATGGTTGTCTCGCTGATCGGTCTGGGGGTGCTGCCGTCGTACACGGTCAACTACAACGACCGGTATTACGTCCCAGACAGGATGCCTTCCATTCAGGGCTATCAGGCATCGGACAGGCACTTCTCCAAGGCCAAAATGGACCCGGACATCCTGTTGATCGTGGCCGACCAGGATCTGCGCACCCCCGCCAACATGCTGATCCTGGACAGGATCGCGAAGAACATCCTCCGCGTCGAGGGAATCAACAAGGTACAGAGCATCACCCGGCCCTTGGGGGCGCCGATCGACCACAGTTCGATCCCGTTCCAGGTGAGCATGCAGTCGGTATCGATGACCGAGAACTTGCAGTTCATGAGGGACCGCATGGGCGACATGCTCGAGATGACCGACGAACTCGGTGCGATGATCGCCATCATGGAACGCATGCACGGCCTCATGCAGCAACAGGCCGACATCACCCACGACATGGTCGGCAATGCGAAGGATTTGCAAGCGACTTCCGACGAAATGCGTGATCACATGGCCAATTTCGACGATTTCTGGCGGCCGGTGCGCAATTACCTGTACTGGGAACCGCACTGCGCCAACATCCCGATCTGCTTCTCGGTGCGGTCATTGTTCGACGGCCTTGACGGGATCGACAAGCTCAGCGAGAACATGGCTTCGATGCTGGTCAATATGGAGAAAATGGATGCGCTGATGCCGCAGCTGGTCGCTCAGTTGCCGCCGATGATCGCAATCTCCAAGAACATCCGGTCCACCATGCTGACCATGTACAGCAGCTTCAACGGGATGATCGACCAGATCAGTCGCATGACCGACACAGCGACTGCGATGGGTCAGGCCTTCGACGCCGCGAAGAACGACGACTACTTCTACCTGCCGCCAGAGGCCTTCGACAACCCGGACTTCCAGAAGGGCCTCAAGCTGCTGGTATCACCGGATGGCAAGTCCGCGCAGATGATCATCACGCACGAGGGTGATCCGGCGGGACCTGCGGCGCTCGCCACGACACCGGCGGAGCTGACGGCGGCGAAGGAAGCCATCAAGAGCGCGCCGCTGGAGGGGTCCGAACTGTATCTCGGCGGTACCGCCGCGACGTATCACGACATCGAGGAGTTCACGAAGTACGACCTGATGATCGTCGTGATCGCGGCGCTCAGTCTCATCTTGATCATCATGCTTGCCATGACGAGAAGCATCGTCGCGGCCCTAGTGATCGTCGGAACGATCGCGATCTCGCTGGGTTCGTCGTTCGGGCTCTCGGTGCTCATCTGGCAGCACATTCTCGGCCAGCAGCTGCACTGGTTCGTGCTACCGATCACGGTCATCATCTTGTTGGCCGTGGGATCGGACTACAACCTGCTGCTGGTGTCCCGGTTCAAGGAAGAGCTGCACGCCGGCATGAAAACGTCGATCATCCGCGGGGTCGCCGGTTCCGGGAGCGTGGCCACGCAGGCAGGCCTGGTGTTCGCGATAACCATGGGCTCGATGATCACCAACGACCTGATCGCCATCGGTCAGGTGGGATCCGCGATCTGTCTGGGCCTGTTGTTCGACACCTTCGTGATCCGCGCGTTCATGACCCCGGCGGTTGCAGCGCTGCTGGGTCGCTGGTTCTGGTGGCCGATCAAGGTGCTCCCCACCTCGGTGATCAGTCGGAGGGCCGCCAAACCCGACGATTCCGCCGGCGAGGACACCAGCGAGATCCCGGTTCCGGCCCACTGACCTCGCGCCCGGATTCGGCTTGGGCGCTGGGGATTTGGGTGGGAAGGTCTGGATGGTGGCGCTGCGCCCCGGTCGTGGTTCACGGCCGGGGCGCGGTAATCATCCGCTGCGCCAAAGACCTCGAACTGGTCAAATGGCCATCAGCGCCATACCGGATGAACCGCCCCTGGGGGCCGCGGTCGCAAGCAGATCCTCGAGGGCCGACTCTGCGTGAAACGGTCATCGCGGATCACGCCGTCCCCGTTGCACGCTCGCTTCCAACAGATCTGCGATCGCACAGATTGAAGCGTCGCCAGTTCTTGACGAAATACTCCGTAGGGGTATGGTGTTGTTCGTAATGCCATATACCCCCACAGGGTATAGTGGCGGATGTGAAGGAGAGTCGATGACCACGACCACGTACCAAGTGACCGGAATGTCCTGTGCACATTGCGAGGGCGCGATCACCCAGGAAGTCAGCCAGATCGCAGGCGTCGAGCACATCGACGTCTCCGCAGCCACCGGCATACTCGCGGTGACCAGCGCGGGCGAAATCAGTGACGCTGAGGTTCTGGCTGCCGTCGAGGAAGCCGGTTACTCGGGGGTGCGTGCCTGACATGCGTGCACCCACCAAGCTCGGGTTGTACGTCGTAGGCCTGGTGGCGATCTTCGTCGTCGGCTTCGCCGGAGCCCGCGCATTCATTCCCACGGACGCGTCCGCGTCGTGGACAGAGCAAGCAGAGGCAGCGCAGATGGACCACGGAGCACAACAGCACGCCGACACCACCGGATCGCCATCCTCGGTCGAGATGCCCGGTCTGTCGATCGAACGGAGCGGTTACCAGATCCGCGACGTGGCAGCCCCCGGCGTCGTCGGACAGGACGGCACGCTGTCGTTCCGGTTGACCGGCCCTGGTGGAGCTGCGGTCACCGAGTACGACACCGCCCACGACAAGGACCTGCACCTGATCGTCGTCCGTAGCGACGGCGCCGAGTTCCGGCACGTCCACCCCACCAACGACGGTGACGGCTCGTGGTCGATTCCGTGGCGGTGGAATGCGGCAGGCTCCTATCGGATCTTCGCCGACGCCGTTCCGACGGACCTTGGCAGCAACGTGACGCTGACCTCGACCACGTCGGTCGCCGGCGACTTCGTGCCGAGGCCGCTGCCGCCGGAATCCGCGGTCGCCACGGTCGACGATCTCACCGTCACCCTCGACGGATCGCTCGGCGTCGGTACAAGCTCGACCCTGACGTTCACCGTCACCCGCGCGGGGCAGCCGGTGGATACGCTCGAGCCATATCTTGCCGCCTACGGGCACTTAGTGGCGCTGCGCGTCGGTGACCTCGGGTACCTGCACGTGCACCCGATGGGTGAGCCGGGCGACGGAATCACCCAGCCCGGTCCCGACATCGAGTTCATGGCGGCCGCACCCACCGACGGCACGTACCTGCTGTACCTGGACTTCAAGGTGGACGGACAGGTCCGCACCGCAGAGTTCACGGTCACCGCGGCACCAGCCGCGGCTGCCGGCAATGCCACCGCCGGCTCGCCCGAGCACGGCCACTCCGGCGCCGGTCACTGACCGACAGCACGATGGAAGGACTGATCACATGACGACATCGCCCGCTCAGCCGCAGACGCCGGATGCAGAGAGCATCGAGCTCGACATCAGCGGCATGACCTGTGCGTCATGCGCCATGCGGATCGAGAAGAAGCTCAACAAACTCGACGGCGTCTCGGCGACGGTGAACTACGCCACCGAGAAGGCCCGCGTCAGTACCCCGCCCGGATTCGACACCGCGGTCCTGATTGCCGAGGTCGAGAAGACCGGTTACGGCGCCGCCGTGCCGGCCGCCAAGAACTCAGTGTCGGACGCCGATGAACAGCGCGAGGATCCGGAGCTGACGACCCTGCGCAACCGTCTCATCGGCTCGATCGTGCTGTCGGTGCCGGTGATAGTCCTTGCGATGGCGCCGGCGCTGCAGTTCACCTACTGGCAGTGGGCGTCGCTGGCGCTCGCCGCGCCGGTGATCGTCTGGGCCGCATGGCCGTTCCACAAGGCCGCGTTCGCCAACCTCCGGCACGGCGCTGCCACGATGGACACCCTCATCTCGGTGGGCACCTCCGCGGCCTTCCTGTGGTCGCTGTATGCGCTGTTCTTCGGCACCGCCGGGGTACCCGGGATGACGCACGCGTTCGAGTTCACCATCGCCCCCGGGGACGGGTCCGCCAACATCTATCTGGAGGTCGCCGCCGGCGTCACCACGTTCGTCCTGGCCGGACGCTACTTCGAGAAGCGATCGAAGCGCCAAGCCGGCGCGGCCATGCGGGCACTTCTGGAGTTGGGCGCTAAAGACGTTGCGGTACTGCGCAATGGCGTAGAAACCCGAATCCCAACCGAGGACCTGGCAGTCGGCGACGAGTTCATCGTGCGGCCAGGCGAGAAGATCGCCACCGACGGCGTCATCGTTGACGGGAACTCCGCGGTCGACGCGTCAATGCTGACCGGTGAATCGGTGCCGGTCGAAGTCACCGAAGGCGACACCGTGGTCGGCGCAACCGTGAACGCCGGCGGACGCCTGGTAGTGCGTGCCACCCGGGTCGGATCGGACACGCAGCTCGCGCAGATGGCCAAGCTGGTCGAGGACGCTCAATCCGGCAAGGCCGATGTTCAGCGCTTGGCGGACAAGATCTCCGGTGTCTTCGTGCCAATCGTGATCGGTATCGCAGTCGCCACCCTTGCGGTGTGGCTTGGCGGCGGGTTCGGAATCTCGGCCGCGTTCACCGCTGCGGTCGCAGTGTTGATCATTGCGTGCCCCTGCGCACTCGGCTTGGCGACCCCGACCGCACTCTTGGTCGGGACTGGCCGCGGCGCCCAGCTCGGCATTCTGATCAAGGGCCCCGAGGTGCTGGAATCGACGCGCAAGATCGACACCATCGTGCTCGACAAGACCGGAACGGTCACCACCGGCAAGATGACCCTGCTCGGTGTCACGACCGCCGCTGACACCACCGACGACGAGGTGTTGCGGCTCGCCGGAGCCGTCGAGGACGCATCCGAACACCCGATCGCTCAGGCGATTGCAAAAGGTGCAGCACAGCGGGTTGGCACTCTGCCCACCCCGGAGTCCTTCAAGAACATCGAAGGCAGGGGCGTGCAGGGGATCGTCGACGGGCACCTCGTGGTCGTGGGACGAGCGTCATTGCTCGAGGACTGGTCAATCACAATGAACGCAGACCTGACCGCCGCCAAGGAGGCTGCCGAGAAGGCCGGGCAGACCGCGGTTGTGGTCGCCTGGGACGGAGCCGCCCGCGGCGTGCTGGTGGTCGCCGACGCAGTCAAGGACACCAGCGCCGAAGCCATCGGCCAACTCAAGGCGCTGGGATTGACCCCAGTTCTGTTGACCGGCGACAACCGAACCGTCGCCGAGCAGGTCGCCGAACAGGTCGGGATCGAGCAGGTCATTGCCGAAGTCCTGCCACGGGAAAAGGTCGACGTCGTGACCCGCCTGCAAGCCGAGGGCAAGGTAGTCGCGATGGTCGGCGACGGTGTCAACGACGCCGCCGCACTCGCGCAAGCAGATCTCGGCCTGGCGATGGGCACCGGAACCGACGCTGCAATCGAAGCCGCCGACCTGACCCTGGTGCGCGGCGACCTTCGATCGGCCGCCGACGCAATACGGCTGGCACGCAAGACATTGTCGACAATCAAGGTCAACCTGTTCTGGGCGTTCGCCTACAACGTCGCCGCGATCCCACTGGCCGCGCTCGGGCTACTCAACCCGATGCTCGCCGGCGCCGCGATGGCGTTCTCGAGCGTCTTCGTCGTCAGCAATAGCCTGCGGCTGCGAACCTTCCGTTCCGGCACAGACAGCACCCCCAACCTCGACACGCGGCAGTTCGGCTGATATTCACAATGATCCGCGGGGGTTGCGATGTGAGCTCTCCGCTGCCAGCCAGGCTGAACACAAAACCAGTTGCCATGCTTCCGGTTCTTGTCAACACTTGGAGCAACAACAGATTTGGATAGCAAGCGTCGGATCTAGAGGTTGTACCCAACCGGGCATGAACGAGGCGAACGAGTCCATGGTCGTTGAAACACGGCGGTCTGCGGCCACTGTCGCGGCGGGTCGATGCGCCTGCCGAGGTGCTGCTGATGGACTCTGCTTCGGTGCCGGGCCCGGCGAGCGGAGTTGGTTGCATCGCCTCGGATTTGGGGCCGACCCACGGCTTCCACCTCAAACTTCCTAGGAGACTCGTGCCCGAATTCTCGCCGGTCGTAGCCGACTGCTGGCTTGCGCCGTTCACCGGAGACGTGTTGCACGGCGACGAACGCTTGTCGATCTTCGTGAACCCCAGCCTCGACGACGACGAGCGGGTCACCGTCTTGTGGACGGCAGCTGATGATCGCGTTTCGATCGCGCTTACCCCTGCTGTAGCTGGCGCGATCGCCCTCCGTTCTAGCCCTGCTGAAACTCTGTCCGAGACTGGAATCCGCGCAGCGCTGGCCGCGGAGAACATCGTCTTGCACGGCGCCGACAACATCTTCTGCCTGACCGAATCTGCGGAGGTCAAGCTGCTCGCAGAGACCGACGGTCCCGGTGTCCGCCAGCTCACTGACGACGACGCCGATGTGTTCGCCTCATTCGAAGCCGGGACGTCCGAGCAGGACCGTGATGACGCAAGCGTTGAACTAGATCACTGGGCAGTCTTCGGCGTGTTCGACGAGGAGGGTCATCTCGTCAGCGCGGCCAGCATGTATCCATGGGACGACGAGTCCACGATGGTCGATCTCGGAGTCCTCACCCGCACGTCCGCCCGAGGCCGCGGATACGCCAGCAAGGTGGTACGCGCCATGTTTCGCTACGCGCTCGCTCACGGCCACGAACCGCAGTTCCGATGCCAGCTCGACAACACTGCCTCGGTCAATCTAGCGGCGAGTCTGGGTCTGCACCTGTTCGGCAGATGGGAGGTCATCACCCCCGACGGCCGACATCCGGACGGTACGCAGACGTCGAGGAATTCGCGTTGACCGTTCGGCGGTTCTCACGCGCGGACTGGGACTGGTATCGCGAGTGGTTCGCTGATCGTGAGCTCGATCGTCGGCTTGGGCCGATAGATGAGGAATGGCTCGCGCACGTGCTGGAGGAGCGTGACGGTGTGCAGCTTGTTGTCGAGCAGCGTGGCCATCCAGTCGCAGTGGTGGGGTGTGTGTGGGGCGCACCTGCGATGGGCCACGCGATCACCGATCTTGCAGTGGCTCCGCTCCAGCGCCGACAAGGCTTCGGTTCAGTGGCTGTGGATATGACGACTCGGTGGCCGGGGCATCCGCCCACGAACTTCTGGTGTGCGTACGTTGAGTTGGACAATGAGCCCGCGTTCGGTTTCTTCACCTCTCGCGGATGGTCCTATCTGGGTGTTGACGATGGGATGCATGGGTTCCGGCGAGACCCTGTTGACGTGACGCATTGAAGGCGCGGAAAACCCGTTGAAACGGTTGCACCCACGTGGGTACAGTCCCGCCGTGTGTCCGATGCGATCTATGCGAATCCACGACTAGCGCCGCTCTACGACGAGTTCGAGGACAACCGCGCCGACCTCCTTGCCTATGTGGCGTTTGCCGAGGCGCTCAACGCCGAGCTGGTTCTCGACATCGGATGTGGGACTGGCACTCTCGCTGTACTGCTCGCGCGCTCCGGTCGTACGGTGGTGGCCGTCGATCCAGCCCAGGCGTCTTTGGAGGTCGCAAAGACGAAAAGCGCGCCACCGGGAATCACCTGGCTGCACGGGCATGCTGCGGACGTACCTGAAATCAGTGCCGACCTCGCGGTGATGACCGGAAATGTGGCCCAGGCGTTGGTTACCGACCACGAGTGGACCACGACGCTGGCATCCGCACACCGAGCGTTGCGCCCTGGCGGTCATTTCGTGTTCGAAACCAGGCGTCCCGCCCGCCGCGCGTGGCAGGACTGGGCCGCCGACACTGAGACCGAGATACGCGATATCGCCGGAATCGGACGGGTTGCACGTCGTTTCGAGGTCACGGCAATACAGTCTCCGGTCGTGTCGTTCCGATACACGTACACGTTTGGCTCCGGCGGCGATGTTCTGGTGTCGGAGTCGACGCTGCGGTTTCGTGAGCGCGAGGACGTCGAGGCGGATTTGATCACCCATGGGTTCCGCGTCCACGAAGTCCGTGACGCCCCCGACCGTCCCGGCGAAGAGTTCGTGTTCATCGCCGAGAAGATCAGCGGGAGTCAGCTGGCGTAGTAGTCGGCGCGGGGTCAGACGTCGACGCGTAACCGCGACGCGTCCCGGCCCGGTGGGGCGCCGAACAGGCGGCGGTACTCACGGTTGAACTGCGACGGACTGTCATAGCCCACCTCGTGGCCGACGGTGGCGACGTCACTGCGCTGGGCCAGCAGCAGTGAACGGGCGTGCTGTAGCCGGATGCGCTTCTGAAACTGCAGGGGCGTCATGGCCGTGACCGCGCGGAAGTGGCGATGGAAGGCCGACGTGCTCAGCCCGGCCAGCTGCGCCAGGTCATCGATGCGCACCGGTTCCGCGTAGTTGTCCCGGACCCACGTGATCGCCCGGCTGACATGAGACAGGTTGCTGTCCGCCAGTCCGATGGCGCGCAGCGCCGCACCCTGCGGTCCGGTGAGCGTCCGCCACAGGATCTCGCGCTGCACCAGCGGTGCCAGCACGGCGGCGTCTGCGGGGTTGTCGAGTAGTCGCAGCATGCGGACAACGGCGTCGAGCAGGTCCGCCCCGGCGTCGCCGGTGCTGATGGCCGACGCGTCGTCCGACCTGGCCCGTGATCCCGCTGGCGCCTGCAGGATCAGCTCGGCGACGTCCGCAGGTCGCAGGACCAGACCGAGACCGAGGGACGGCGACTCTGCGCTGGTGTCGATGTGGTGGCCAGTGACCGGAACTGTCGCGGTGACCACCAGGCACTGACCGGCGCGGTACTCGTAGGTCCGATCGCCGAGCAGCAGACGCTTTCCGCCCTGGGCCATCACGACCAGCAGTGGCTCGGTCAGCGTGTAGTCGGGGGTGACGGCGTCGGTGGTGACCCTCGACAGCAGCAGGCCGTCGACGGCGGTGCGCATGTCCGGCCGCGCGTGTGCGGAGATGCGGTGGCGAATCTCGTCGAGTAAGTCGGTGCGGGATTGCATGGATCCACGGAAGCACCCGGGACGGCGAACGGCAAGACGATCCTCGCGAATCGAGCAGGATCGTGCAATCACGTGATGGCTTTGGTCTACCCCGTCGATGGGCTCCGCGATTCGATGAGTGCACACCACATCGACTGTTCAAAGGAGCAATTTCATGTCACTGGATCACTACGTCACCCTCGGCAGGTCCGGTCTGCGGGTCAGTCCATTCGCGCTCGGTGCGATGACATTCGGCACCGACCCCGGCGGCGCCGGCAGCACTGTCGAGGAGTCGGAGCGCGTTCTGTCGACCTATCTCGACCTCGGCGGCAACCTGATCGACACCGCGAACTTCTACACCAATGGCCACTCCGAGAAGATCCTCGGCGACTACTTCGCCAGCCGCGCCGGGCTTCGCGACCGGGTGGTGCTCGCCACGAAGTTCTTCACCAACATGTATCCCGGTGACCCGAACGGCGGCGGGGCGGGCCGCTCGTCGATCCGCGCCCAACTGCACCAGAGCCTGCGCCGGCTCAACACCGATCACGTCGACATCTACTGGATGCACAACTGGGACCGGCACACGCCGATCGAGGAGACCGTGTCGGCACTCGACGATCTGGTTCGCGCCGGCACCGTGCGCTACATCGGCTTCTCGAACACCCCGGCGTGGGTGACGGCGCAGGCACAGACCCTCGCGCTGCTCAGGGGTTGGACGCCGCTCATCGCGTTGCAGGTGGAGTACTCACTGCTCGCGCGCACCGTCGAGGGTGAGGTGGCGCCGCTCGCGCTCGACACCGGTATGGCGCTGCTGCCGTGGAGTCCGCTGAAGGGTGGCTTCCTGTCCGGCAAGTACCGCCGCGGCGAACAGGTCACCGACTCCGCGCGGGCGGACTTCGTCGGCGGTCCCAGCGAGGAGCAGTTCGCCGTCATCGACGTCGTCGCGGCCGTCGCCGAGGAGATCGGTGCGAGCCCGGCCGCGGTGTCGCTGGCGTGGCTGCGGTCCCGGCCGGGCACGGTCGTGCCGATCATCGGCGCGCGGCGCGTCGAGCACCTGACCGGAAATCTCGCAGGCCTCGACGTCACCCTCAGCGCCGACCAGATCCGCCGCCTCGACGACGCGTCGACCCCGGTGCTCAACTACCCCGCCGAACTCAACGGTGGCATTCGCGCGATGCTGCAGTTCGCGGGCAGCACCATCGACGGCGAGCCCTCCGGCGTGTACCCGCCGCTGCTGGAGGACGTCCGCTACTGAGGTCACCGCCCCGCGAGACTGCGGTGAGATCGCGAAACTCGACGAAATCGCGATCTCCCCGCAGTCTCGGCGTCGGAGGAGGTCAGCTGGCGTAGTAGTCGGCGCCCCTGGAGAACTCGATGAACGTGCACGCCTCGTCGCCGACACTCCAGGCGTCGTGTCCGGGCGGGAGCAGCATGACGTCACCGGCGGAGAACACCTCCTCGGAGCCGTCGACCATCTGCACACCGAGCGCTCCGCTGGTCACCACGGCGACGTGCGGCAGTTCGCACAGGTCGGTGCCCGCGTACTCCTTGAGGTCCTGGGACCACCGAGCACCCTTGCCGAACGTCACCTCCGTCACCGACACTCCGTCGAGTTCGGCGGTGCGCTTGGAGATCAGTCCGTGGACATCGCTCTCAATGTCGGCGAGCCGGGCCTTCTGCATGGCGGGGTGGTAGGTACTCATCGGGTGATCTCAGCACGCGACTGCGGCTTTGCCTAGGGAAAGGCTCGCCGAACGTGAAGAAGTGTGCGAGTTCACGGCCGGATCTCGCACACTTCTTCACGTTCGGCGTGGGGGTCAGGCGGGGGTGCCGTCCGCCACCCGAGGCGCCCGGTCCGCGGATGCGGTGTCGAGCACCATGGCGGCCACCCGCGACCGATGCTGCTCGGGGCTACCCAGCAGTGCGGCGTCTGTGGTCGCGCGCTTGAAGTACAAGTGCGCCTGGTGCTCCCACGTGAACCCGATGCCACCGAGAGTCTGAATGGTGTCGGTGGCGACGCGGGCGAACGCCGCCGAGCACACCGCCTGGGCGATGCTGGCCGCCAACGCGGGATCATCCGACCCGTCGGCCAGCGCCCACACGGCGTGGTAGGCCGTCGAGCGGGCGTGCTCGACGTCGACCAGCATGTCGGCCAGGCGGTGCTTCACGGCCTGGAACGATCCGATCGGCCTGCCGAACTGCAGCCGTGACTTCGCGTACTCGACCGCCAGGTCCAGCAGATGCTGTGCGGCACCGACCTGTTCGACGGCGAGCAGCGCGGAGCCCACCGCCACGGCGTGCTCGATGACCCGGGTCGCCTCGTCGGGCCCGGCGACCAACCGCGCCGGCGCGTCGGTGAGCACGATGGTGGCCTGCGGTCGGGTGAGGTCGAGTGTGACCAGTGCCGTGCGCTGCACACCGGCACCCGCGGCGTCGACGACGTAGAGCGCAACGCCGTCCGGGCCGTTGGCGGCGACCAGCAGGTCATCGGCGGCGGTGCCGTCGACGACACGTTCCAGCGTCCCGCTCAGCGTGGTCTCCGCACCGCTGCCGGCGGCAGTGACCGCGACATCGGCCGGGTCGAACCCGCCCGCCCGATCGGCCACCGCGAACGCCGCGGTACGACGACCCTCGACCAGATCGGCCAGCACGGCGTCGCGCACCTCACCCGACGACGCGGCGACCAGTGCGGGAATGGCGAGGAACACGGTGCCGAACACCGGTCCACACGCCAGCGACGCGCCGAGCTCCTCGACCGCGACGGCCTGATCGACCAGCGAACCACCAACGCCGCCATCGGCTTCCGGCACCGACAGGCCGAGAACGCCGAGTTCGCCGCCCAGCCGCGCCCATACCTTGGCGTCGAACGTGGGCTCGGACTCCATGAGTGCACGGACCGTCGGCTCGTCGAAGTTGTCGGCGCAGAACTTGCGCACGGCCGACCGAAGCTGGCCCTGCTCATCGGTGAACGTGAACGTGGGATTCAGGGTGGAAACGGACTCAGCCACGGGGGATCTCCTTCCAGGGCATGCCGGCATCGGCACGTAGGTCGCCAGGCAGCCCGAGGATCCGTTCGCCGAGGATATTGCGCATCACGTCTGAGGTGCCGCCTTCAATGGTGTTGGCGCGGCTGCGCAGGAACCGTTGCTGGATCGGGCCGCGCCAGTCTGCCTCCTCCCGGTCCGGGTCGGGCGACCCGTAGCCGTGGTACAGAATGCCCTCGGGCCCAAGCAGATCCATGCAGAACCGATAGATGTGCTGGTTGAGTTCGGCACCGACGAGCTTGCCGATCGAGCCCTCCGGCCCGGGTCCGCCGACGCCCGCACTGGCGCGAGAGCGTTCGGCGGTGAGCCGCTGCGCCTCCGACTTCAGCCACAGGGACGCGAGCCGGTCCCGCAGCACCGGCGTCTGAAGGTCGGGCCGCGACGCCCACAGCGACACCGCCTCGGAGATGGTGCCCGCGCCGCGCTTGCTGCCGCTGCCGCCGAGCGCGCTGCGCTCGTTCATCAGTGTCGTCATCGCGACGTTCCAGCCGTTGCCGACCGCGCCAAGGCGATGCGCATCGGGGATGCGGGCGTCGGTGAAGTAGACCTCGTTGAACTCGGCGTGCCCTGTCAGCTGGCGCAGCGGCCGGGTCTCCACACCCGGTCCGTGCATGTCGATGACGAAGTACGTCAGCCCCTTGTGCTTGGCCACGTCCGGATCGGTGCGCGCCAGCAGCAGGCCCCACCGGGCCCGGTGCGCGAGGCTGGTCCAGACCTTCTGGCCGTTGATCACCCAGTCGTCACCGTCGAGCACCGCCGAGGTGGCCAGCCCGGCCAGGTCGGAACCGGCGCCGGGTTCGGAGAACAGCTGGCACCAGATGTCCTCGGTGGTGGCCAGGGGACGCAGCCAGGACTTCTTGACGTCCTCGCTCTGTGCGTGCTCGCGGATGGTGGGCGCGGCCATGCCGTAGCCCATCGGGTTCAGGCCGAGCGGGACCGGCCCGCCCGCGCCCTGCAGAATCTTGTCGGCCACCGCCTGCAGACCCCGCGAGACGCCCAGGCCGCCGAGGCCCTCCGGGAAGTGCACCCACGACAGGCCCGCGTCGTAACAGGCGGCGAGGTACTCGGGAATGGGGACGGACTTCGGGTCGTGGTCGGCGACGACCCGGTGCGCGAGATCCGCGACCCGTTCGGAATCAGCAGCGTTGCTCATCTGGCCACGATAGGAAACTGACACCCGTCAAACGACACCGGGGCCGAAACGTCGCGAAGGCCAGCCTCCGGGTAATAGAGTTCTCGCATTAGGAGAAGATAATTCTCGTCACGTCAGGAGAGTCCGATGGTGCTCAAGCGCGATGCCGCATCTCTCGAGGGCAGGGTCGCCGTGGTCACGGGCGGCGGATCGGGGATCGGGCGTGGAATCGCGCTCGGATTCGCGGAGTTCGGTGCGCGCGTGGCGATCTGGGAACACGACGCCGACACCGCGACGGCCGCTGCCCACGAGTGTGGCGGCTTGGCGTGCACGACCGACGTCCGCGACCCCGAGCAGGTGGACGTCGCACTGGCCACGACCATCGAGACCCTCGGAGTGCCGACGATTCTGGTGAACAACGCCGGTGGCGTCTTCTGGTCGGGAATCCTCGACACCTCGCCGGGTGGATGGGACGCCCTGATCCGATCCAATCTCACCCACGTGCTGCTGTGCACGCAGCGCGTCGCGCGTGCCATGACCGCCGCCGATGTCGGCGGCAGCATCGTCAACGTGACGTCCATCGAGGGCACCCGGGCCGCCCCGGGCTACGGCGCCTACGCCGCGGCCAAGGCCGGGGTCGTGAACTTCACCAAGACCGCCGCCCTCGAGCTGGCCCCGCACGGGATCAGGGTCAACGCGTTGGCTCCCGACGTGACGGCCACTGAGGGCCTCGCACGGCTGGCGCCGGAGGGCTGGGAGGAACGCACCGGGCACAACATTCCGATGGCCAGAGTCGGACACGTCGACGAGATGGCCGGTGCGGCTGTGTTTCTCGCCTCCGACCTCAGCTCGTATGTGACAGGCCAGACGTTGCACGTCGACGGCGGCACATCGGCGGCGGGCGGCTGGTATCACCACCCCGACGACGGGCACTACGTGCTGGGCGCAGGCGTCTAGCGAGTCAGAACGGGGGCAGTGCCGCCGTGATGGCGTCCAGCAGCGCCGGGTAGCGCTTCGCCTCGGGATGACCGCCGGGCTTTCCGCTGCTGACGACGGCCGCCGACAGCCGGCGGGCCGGGTCGGCCCAGACCGCGATGTCGACCAGGCCGGTGTGTCCGAACGCGGCGGGTGCGTTGCGGCCGAACGGGCCGAAGCGCTTGGACCCCAACATGTATCCGGTACCCCATCGCAGTGGCATTAGGCCGGTCGCCACGTCGGGCCGCAATCGGCGGGCCTCCCGGGTCGCGGCGCGCAGGGTCTCGGGTGACATCACGCACACGCCGTCGAGATCGCCTCCGCGGCGCAGAATCTCGGCAAAGCGGGACAGCTCGTCCGCGGTCGACACGGTGCTCGACGACGGCACCACGCTGGTCAGAAACGCCGGTGTGTTCGAGAACGGGATGATCTGGGTGGGCGTGCCGCCGACGGCCTTCTTGAACACCGCCGCCATGGCTGCCGGCGCCGGCTTGCCGGTCACGTGACTCGGCGCGACCAGTGGCACGTCGCTCTCGGCCACGCCGTAGTTGGTCCACCGGAAGCCCAGCGGGTCGAGGATCTCGGTCGCGAGGATCTCGCGGATATCGCGCCCGGTCGCGGCCGAGACGATCTCGCGGACCAGCGGTCCCCAGGTCAGGCCGTGGTACATGTGCACCAGTCCCGGCCGGTAGATCGGCCTGAGATTGCCGAGCATGTCGCGGGCGTAGTCGCTGTCGTCCATCCGCTTGAGGTCGGGACGCGGGCCGGTCGCCAACGGCACACCGGCACTGTGCGTCACCACGTGCCGGATCGTCGTGCGGTCCTTGCCGTGGCTGGTGTAGGTCGGCAGATAGTCGCAGACCCGGTCGTCGAGGGAGAACGCCCCGCGCTCGACGAGCATGTGTACGACGGTGGTGCTGATCGCCTTGGCCGCCGAGTACACGCAGAACGGTGTCTCCGGCGTGACCGGGATCTTCTCGGCGTCAGGCGAATCCTGCGGTCCGTTGCCCCACCCGTGCCCGATCGCGCGGTTGAGCACGACGCGGCCGTCGACCCGCAGGCAGACCTGGATCGCGGGGTGCATGCCCGCGCGGTACCAGTGCCGTGCGGCATCCCAAATTCCCTCGACCGCACCGCGATCCACGTCGGAGTGATCCTCGTCGGCCACCGCGGTGACGGCGTCGAGGTCGGCCGGGACCCGGATCCGTCCCTCGGTGTCCGCCTCGGCGGTCACGGTCGCACTCGATGCAGAGTCGCGGCCAGGTGGTGTTGAAGGGGTTGGCCGACTGCCCCCATTCGGACGGTGTAGGTCAGGAGGTCCCGTTCCATGCGGAACGAGCGAGACAGGGCGTTGACATCCTTGGCCGATGACGTGCGCCCGATGGTCGTCGCAGTCAGTTCCATCTCGATGACGCCCTCGGTGACGGTCAGCGTGCCCTCCTCGATCTCGGTCACGCCCGTCGGATGGGCGAGCACCCATTCGACCCGGCCAGGCGCGGGCACCCGCACGTATCCCGTCTCGGCGTGCAGCGGTCTGCCGTCGGAGACCGACCGCGTGCGGTGCCCGTAGCTCAGGAACGGCTTGCCGACGTGACCGAACGTCACCTCCTCGATGTACTCGAACGGCTCGATCGTCGGGTACTCGCCGGAGCCGCGGCCCGTCCAGGTGCCGAGCAGTGCTGCCAGCACGGCGATATCGGGATGCAGATCGACCACGCCGCCAGGGTACGGCGAGCACGCGAAACGACGCCGTCCCATAACTAGAACGTGTTACATTTCTGCCACCTCCGATGCAGGGAGATCATGAGTAACACCAGGTCCAAGGCAGTCTCGCTGACGATCGTGACCGTCGCGTACGTTATCGCCATCGCGGCCGGAGCCAGCTGGCTGGCGTGGGGTCCGACCACCGACCGGCTGTGGCTGGACGCCCTGATCGCCGACGTGCTGGCGACGCTGGTGGTGTTCGCGTTCAGCCGCGCATACCGCAACTCGAGCTTCTACGACGCCTACTGGAGCGTGATTCCACCGCTGCTGCTCGTGTACTGGTGGAGCCAGGCCGGACCCGATGTCGACCAACTGCGGACCTGGCTGGTGGCGATCGTCGTTGTGCTGTGGGCCGTGCGGCTGACCGGCAACTGGGTCTACGCCTTCCCCGGCCTGCACCATGAGGACTGGCGCTATCCGATGTTCCGGGAGCGCGGCGGCAAGTGGGAGTTCTTCGTCGACCTGTTCGCCATCCACCTCATCCCGACCCTGCAGGTGTTCCTCGGCATGGTGCCCGTCTACGTCGCGGTGACGCGCCCCGGCACGGGGTTGACCTGGCTGGTCTGGGTCGCGTTCGTGATCGGGGTCGCTGCCGTCGCTCTCGAGTTCGTCGCCGACGCACAGATGTATCGCTTCGCGCGGACACGCAAACCCGGCGAGGCGATGGAGAGCGGTCTGTGGTCGTGGTCGAGGCACCCGAACTACTTCGGTGAGTTCAGCTTCTGGCTCGCCCTCGGATTGTTCGGCGTGGCCGCCGCACCGAACGACGCGTGGTGGCTGCTGGCGGGCGCGGCCGTCATGCTCGCCCTGTTCCTGGGTGCCAGCATCCCGATGATGGAGCAGCGCAGCCTCGCGCGCCGACCCGATTACCAGCTCGTGATCGACCGGGTGTCGAAGTTCGTGCCCCGACCGCCGAAGCAGCCCAAGCCGCGGAAGCCCGTGGCGCCGTGAAGCGCGTCGTCGTCGCCGGACTCGGTGACAGCGGCGTTCTGACCGCGATCCGGCTGGCGAAGGACTGCGACGTCGTCGGCATCTCCGGCAAGACCGCGTTGGTGAGCGGCCAGGAACTCGGCTGGCGGATCAGCAGGCCCGACCACTGGGCGACGCACAACTGGATATCGTTCGACAGGTTCCGCGGCCTGGACCGGGTCCGCACCGTGCACGGCATCCTGACCGCGGTCGACCTGGCGAGCCGCACCGTCACCGTGCGTGGCTCCGACGGCGAGGACATGCGGGAGGGCTACGACGCACTGGTCATCTCGACCGGCGTCACCAACGGGTTCTGGCGGCAGCCGACGCTTCAGTCGGCCGAGGAGATCGGTGCCGACCTGCACGCGGCGCACGACCGGCTCGCCGCGGCGGCATCGGTGATCGTCGTCGGTGGCGGCGCTGCAGCGGTCAGCAGCGCGGCCAACATCGCGCGCACCTGGCCCGACAAGCGGGTCGAGCTCTACTTCCCCGGGGACCGGGCGTTGACGCAGTATCACCCCCGCACCTGGGCGCGCATCAACCGTCGCCTCGAGGAGGCCGGCGTCACGCTGCGGCCGGGGCATCGCGCCGTATTGCCCGACGGTTTCACCGGCGACGAGATCACCACCGGCCCAGTGCAATGGAGCACCGGGCAGGAGCCGGCGAACGCCGACGCCGTGCTGTGGACCGTCGGGCGGGTACGACCCAACAGCGGATGGTTGCCGACGGAGTTGCTCGACGACGACGGCTTCGTGCGCGTGACACCGGAACTCCAGGTTCCCGGGCACCCGGAGGTCTTCGCGGTCGGAGACATCGCCGCAACGGATCCGCAGCGCAGCTCGGCCCGCAACCGTGCCGACGGGCTGCTCGCCCACAACGTCGTGGCGGCATTCGAGGGCCGTCCGCTGCGCTCCTACCGGCCGCCGAGATCGCGCTGGGGTTCGGTGCTCGGTATCCAGCGCGACGGGCTGGAGGTGTTCGCACCGAACGGGCGTGCCTTCCGGATCCCCGCGTGGTCCTTCGAACGCGTGCTGATGCCGTTGGCCGTCCGCAGGGGCATCTACCGGGGAGTGCGGGGCGACCGGACCGTGTGACTCTGCCCGCGTCCTCAATGAACCTGGGTATGGTTTGTTCATCATCATCAAGTTCGACGTGCTCACCCATGCTGGTGCCCGTGACCAAACCTGACGCCATGGCCGCCGAACCGGGGCGGCACATGTCGTTGCTGCTCGTCGAAGACGACCGCGGCGACGCGCTGCTGGTCGAGGAACTGATCGCCGACGCCAACGCCGACATCCGGGTGCGGTGGGCGCAGTCCATGGCAGAGGCCGAACGAGCTCTCGCCGCGGAACCTCCGGACTGCGTGCTGCTGGACCTCAACCTGCCCGACGCCAACGGGATCAGCGCGCTGGACCGCATCACCAAACAGGATGACACCGTGCCCGTCGTGGTGCTCACCGGCTTGACCGACGAGCACTTCGGCGTCTTGGCGCTGGCGTCGGGCGCCCAGGACTATCTGGTCAAGGGTCGGGTTGAACCCGAGACGCTGCGGCGCGCGCTGATGTACGCCATCGAACGCAAGCGCCACGAACTCACCGCCGTGGACCTGCGGGCAAGCCAGCTGCTCGCATCGGAGAACGCGCGACTCGTGCGCGGGTTGCTGCCGTCACCGCTGCTGTCGGAGGACCCGGGCGTCGACATCTTCACCCAGTACCGACCCACCGCGCAGAACGCGCTGATCGGCGGTGACTTCTACGACTTCGTTCAGACCCCCGACGGCACGGTGCACGTGATGGTCGGTGACGTCGCGGGCCACGGTCCCGACGAGGCAGCGGTCGGGGTGGCACTGCGCATCGGCTGGCGGGCACTGACGTTCGCCAACCTGCGAGGCAATGAGCGGATGTGGCAGCTCGAGCGTCTGCTCCGTGCCGAACGCGCCCGCCCCGGTATGTTCGCGACGGTGCTGAGCCTCGCCTTCGCCCCGGACAGCAGGCGCTTCACCGCCGTGCGCGCCGGCCATCCCGGAATGCTGGTTCACGGACCGGACACGGTGCAGTGGCTGGAGCCGCCGGCCGGACCCGCGCTCGGCCTGGGTGCCAGCGACTGGCCATTGAACGAGCTGGAGCTTCCCGAGAACCATGCCCTGCTGTTGCTCACCGACGGCCTCTTCGAGGGCCACTCCGGTGAGGGCAACGAACGGCTCGGTGAGGACGGGCTACTCGAACTCGCCCGATCGCTGGCCGGGCTGCCCGGTAAGGAGTTCGTCACCGCTCTCGTCGACGGTGCGGAGAAACGCGCCGAGGCGCACGGTGGTCTGAGCGACGATATCGCCGTCGTCCGCGTGGAGCGGAAGACCCGATGACCAAGGACGACGGATCCGGCGGCTCCGGCGAACGCAAGCTGACGGTGGCCGGCTGGCAGAACCTGGTGCTCGCTCTGATGGGTGTGGTGGTGCTGGCCGGGGCGCTGATGGGGTGGACGCTGATGAACCGCACCGACAACGTGTCCCGGGAGCTGATCGACGACATCCAACCCGCGCGCGTCGCGTCGTATCGGTTGCAGACCGCACTGCGCGACCAGGAGACCGCCGTTCGCGGTTACGCGATCGCCGCCGACAGAGAGTTCCTGGCGCCCTACTACGACGGCCTGCAGGCCGAGCAGTCCGCCTCCGACGCGATACGTGCACGGCTGGCCGACAGACCGGATCTGCTGGCCGACCTTGATGCCGTCGAGACCGCCGCGGCGCAGTGGCGGGCCAGGTTCGCCGAACCGGTCATCGCCAGCGTCCAGGTCGGCGCCCCCAGGGCCGTCAATCCGGCGGTCATCGAGCGCGGCAAGGTTGAGTTCGACGGCATTCGCCAACTGTCCGATGCACAGACGGCGAACCTGACGGCAGCGCGCGACCATGGGGTGGCGAACCTCGACGCCACGCGCAGCTGGCGCGACCGGGTCCTGCTGGGCATGGTCGTCGCCTTCTTCGTCACCGCGGTACTGCTGGCGGTGCTGATCCGCAGTGCGATCACCCGCCCGCTGGCCACGCTCGCCGCGGCGTGCCGGCGCATCACCGAGGGCGGATTCGACGAGAGGATCGTGCCTCGCGGACCCAAGGACATCCGGGCCATCGCCACCGACGTCGAGAACATGCGGCAGCGCATCGTCGCCGACCTCGAGGTATCCCAGACGGCCCGCTCGGCACTCGCCGAACAGACCCTCGAGCTGCAGCGGTCCAACGCTGAACTCGAGCAGTTCGCCTACGTTGCCTCCCACGATCTGCAGGAGCCACTGCGGAAGGTGGCGTCGTTCTGCCAGCTGCTCGAGAAGCGCTACGGCGACCAACTCGATGGGCGTGGCGTGGAGTACATCACCTTCGCGGTGGACGGCGCCAAGCGCATGCAGGTGCTTATCAACGACCTGCTCACCTTCTCTCGGGTGGGCCGACTGAACACCACGCACGGCGACGTCGATCTCGGCGTCACCCTGGACGCCGCGCTGTCCAACTTGAGCACGGCCATCGAGGAGTCCGGTGCCGAGATCTCGACGTCGGGGACACTGCCGACGGTGATCGGTGACCCCACGCTGTTCACGATGTTGTGGCAGAACCTGATCGGCAACGCCATGAAGTTCAGTAGGGAGGGCGTCGCTCCCCGGATCGTGATCGAGTGTGAGGCCGTCGACGACGATTGGTCGTTCAGCGTGGCGGACAACGGAATCGGCATCGCCGAGGAGTTCGTGGACAAGGTCTTCGTGATCTTCCAGCGGCTGCACGGCCGTGATGTCTACGGCGGCACCGGTATCGGGCTCGCGCTCTGCAAGAAGATCGTCGAATACCACGGTGGCACCATCTGGATCGACACGTCCTACCCGGCCGGAACGCGGTTCCGGTTCACCCTGCCCAATGCCTCGGCCGAGACCGCCGCTGAGTCAGAAGAAGTGCCCGTGGCCGTTCTGGAGGGAACACGCGAATGACATCTGCTGGTCGAGCGATAGACGTCCTGCTAGTCGAAGACGACCCGGGGGATGAGTTGATCACCCGGGAAGCTTTCGAGCACAACAAGATCAAGAACAATCTGCACGTCGCGCACGATGGTGAGGAGGGTCTGGACTTCCTCTACAAGCGAGGATCCTTCGTCGGCGTTCCGACGCCGGATCTGATCCTGCTCGACCTGAACCTGCCAAAGTACGACGGCAGGCAGCTGCTCGAGAAGGTGAAGTCCGACCCCGATCTGAGCCACATCCCGATCGTGGTGCTCACCACGTCCTCTGCCGAGGAGGACATCCTTCGCAGCTACAGGCTCCACGCCAACGCGTACGTGACCAAGCCGGTGGATCTCGACCAGTTCATGAGTGCGGTGCGCCAGATCGACGAGTTCTTCGTTCAGGTCGTGCGGTTGCCGCAGTCGCCATAACGGCGACGAACATCACGGGTGCGGGTTTCATCGCCGGTCTCCCTCACCGGTGCCGGGCACGGCGTCCTCCTCGGATACGTCCGCGCGGTGACCGCACGGGTCCTCGTGCCAGTCGCCGAACGGATCGTCGTAGCCGGACGCGATGCCCGGATTCGTCATCTCGGCATCGGTGAGCAGCGCGCCCGACAGTGCGGCATGAATCTCGGCGGGACGCGCCCTGCAGACCAGTGCCACCAGGGCGCTGTGCCGGTCACCGAAGTCATTGCGCCACATCAGGTTCGCCATGGCACGCCGCTCCGGGTCTGCGTATGCGATCTCCCGGGGTGTCATGGCGGCCAACCACTTGCCGGCGGAGGTGACGCGCAGGCCACCGCCGGCCGACTCCAGCCACATCGCCTGATCGGGTCGGCCCGCCAGCCACAGCCGGCCCCTGGTGCGGATCACCCCGTCCAGTAGGAGGTCGACAGCGTCGTGTAGACGCTGCGGGTGAAATGGCCTGTCCGCGTTGAACTCGAGCAGTTCGACCCGCCCCTCGGCGCGCAGTGGTGGCTGTCCCGCCAGCAGCGGTCCGTGCGGATCGTCACTGCGGCCGCGTCGGGCGTCCGGCTCGAGATGGGCCAGGGCCTGTTCGAGCCGCTCGACACCCACGGTGATCCTGGCCCGCGGCGCCAGTCGACGGAGCACATCCAACGTCGTCGAGTCCGGCGCGCTGAGAACGAGGGTGTCGGCGAACTCCGCCTGCCCCGCCACGACCTGCGCGATGGTGCGCCCGTCGTCGAGTTCGTTGTCGCCGAGCGCTCGTGGCAGCCACGATGCTGGGTCGACGCAGGTGATCACGCCGGCGATCTCGACATCACGGGCAGCCGGGCCGTCGGGGTATCCAGGGCCGACGCGCACCCGAACGTGGTTGATCGCCCAGCAGATCGGCTCGGGCTCCAGCCACGGTGCCAGGTGCACGACGATGCGGTCGACGTCGCTGCGGCGGTGCAGCTTGCGGAGAAGGGTCAGCAGGTCATTGCGCACGGTGCAGGCGACGCAGCCGTGGGCCAGTTCCAGCGCGGATTCCGTCGAGGTCGGCACGCCGTCCCTGAGGCAGGTCAGCGTTCGCCGGACGATGTGACCGTCGAAGCGATGCTCGACGACCAGCGTGCCCGGGGTGCGCAGCAGGACCCCGGTCGCGGTGTCGGTGGCGCCCTGGCCTGCGACCAGCAGCAGAGGTGTCCGCACATCACTCCTATTGATAATGATTTTCAACAAGTGGCTGCCTACGCTACAGTGCCAACCGAGTGTTGTCGAAAATCATTTTCAATAAGAGAATCGAGCAGGGGAGGGTCAAGTATGTCGGCGAGATGTCAGATCACCGGCAGGACAGTGGGTTTCGGAAACAAGGTGTCCCACTCGCATCGGCGCAGCAAGCGGCGCTGGACGCCCAATATGCAGACCAAGACCTACTACCTGGCATCCGAGGGTCGTCGTGTCCGGCTGCGCGTGAGCGCCAAGGGCATCAAGGTCATCGATCGGGACGGCATCGACGCGGTGGTCGCGCGCCTGCGTCGCGACGGCCAGAGAATCTGATGGCGCGCAATGAGATCCGGCTCAAGGTGAGGCTGCGTTCCACGGCGGACACCGGCTACACCTACATAACCCGTAAGAATCGCCGCAACGACCCCGACCGGTTGGTGCTCCGCAAGTACGACCCCGTGGTCAGGCGGCACGTCGACTTCCGAGAGGAGCGCTGACCATGGCCAAGAAGTCCAAGATCGTCAAGAACGAGAAGCGCCGCGCCACCGTGGCGCGATACGCCGAGCGACGCGCGGAGCTCAAGGAGATCATCCGCTCGCCACAGAGCGCCGCCGAGCAGCGCGACACGGCCATGCGGGCACTGGCCAGACAACCCCGCGACGCCAGCGCGGTCCGGGTACGCAACCGCGACGCCGTCGACGGCAGGCCCCGCGGGCACCTGCGCAAGTTCGGCCTGTCACGAGTCAGGGTCCGCGAACTCGCGCACGACGGCCACCTGCCCGGTGTGCGGAAGTCGAGCTGGTGATGGCGAAGAAGCCCCCGCGACAGCCCCGAGCCCGGGCCGGCGACAGCAGGCCGGGCCGACGCAACATGCTGGCGGGACTCGGCCTCGACGAGGTGGACTACAAGGACACCACCACGCTGCGCCTGTTCATCTCCGACCGCGGAAAGATCAGGGCGCGCAGTGTCACCGGTCTGACAGTGCAACAGCAACGGCAGGTGGCAACGGCGATCAAGAATGCGCGTGAGATGGCGCTGTTGCCCTACCCCGCAGGCCGGCCGCGATGACCACCGGCGCCACCGACCGCCCGTTCACCGTGGTGGTGTGCACCGGCTGTCTCCCGCCCGCGGCGTGGTCGGTGCTCGACGAGCTTCGCGGTTCGATCCGACGCTGCAGGCACGGTGTGCTGGTGGCCGCGGCGGACCCGCACCGGGGGCCGGGCGCGGTGGTCATCGTGCAGCCCTGCACTCACGACAGGTCGCCGGTGGGGGCGGCACGCCTGGTGGGGCCGATAACCGACCGCAACGACGCCGCCCGGGTACGCGACTGGGTGGAGCGCGGTGAGTGGGATATCGAGGAGCTGCCTCGCCGACTGCGCCTTGCGCGCAACGACGTACGCGTCACGGCCGCCCTGAACTGAGCGTTCTGCACGCCGACTTCTGCAGGAGCGTCGTTGTCAGGCGCTTGCATTCAGGCGGTCGCTGCAACGAATGTGGAGGGGTCTGAGAGTAATCGGTCGAGTTCTTCGGCGGGGGTACGC
>NZ_JBVAXF010000012.1:0-69670 GCF_055419205.1 Mycobacterium sp. IDUB_39 | reverse complement strand
CGGCCGCACAAAGATGAACCTGAACGCATCCACCCCCATCGCAAACAACCCACCAACCGCCTGCATCGGCGACGCCAAACCCCGAGGCAGAAGCGCACCTTGGCGTGGCATGGGCACTCCTCGCTGAACTGCTGCTGGGCGGACGAACGGTGGCTCGATCGGCAACAGTGACAGCCCGGTGTGCCCCGGTAGCGTCAACTTCCCGCTTAACGGGACGACCGATCAGCGGAACACCGGCATCGGCGCGGGAGGATCGATGTGACAGTGTGGCGGCGTGCCCACCACACCGGAGTTCACCGAACACGTCGAGAACGATCTGCGCGAGATCGCCACTCCCGCGGGAGTGCTGCGCTACTACGACGCGGGCGACGGCCCCACCCTTTTGTTCCTGCATGGATCAGGCCCCGGCGTGACCGGCTGGCGCAACTTCCGCGGGATCCTTCCGACGTTCGCCGCCCACTTCCGCTGTCTCATCCTGGAATTCCCCGGGTTCGGAGTCAGTGACGACTTCGGTGGGCATCCGATGATCACCGCGCAGGGAGCGGTGACACCGTTCCTTGACGCGCTGAACGTCGACCGCGTCGATATCGTCGGGAACTCGATGGGCGGTGGTGTCGGCATCAACTTCGCGATCAACAACCCAGACCGCATCGGCAAGTTGGTGACCATCGGCGGCATTGGCACGAATGTCTTCAGCCCTGGCCCCAGCGAGGGCATCAGGCTGCTACAGGAGTTCACCGAGGACCCGACGCGGCAGCGCCTCGTCGACTGGCTCAACTCGATGGTCTACGACCACGCGTTGGTGACCGACCAACTGATTGAGGAACGCTGGAAGCTGGCCACCGATCCGGAGACGCTGGCCTCTGCCCGCCGGATGTACGGCAAGGCGGCGTTCGCGCAGATGATGGCGATGATGAAGTCCGCCGACGTGCCGATGCCGTGGGCGCTCATGCACAAGGTCAGGGCGGAAACCCTCTTGACGTGGGGCCGCGACGACCGCGTGAGCCCGCTGGACATGGCGCTGATCCCGATGCGCACCATCCCCAACGCCGAACTGCACGTGTTCCCGAACTGCGGACACTGGGCAATGATCGAGGCCAAGGCTGCGTTCGAGAGTGTCGTCCTGGGCTTCCTGACCCGGTCCTAGCGGTTTCGCTTGAACCGCAGGAATCGCCACAGATAACGAGGCACACCGGTCGTCGGAACCCGTCGTGGCCAGCTGTCGGCGCGCAGGTACGCATCCGACCCGCCGTCGACGAAAATGATGCTGCCGCAGAGGAAGTCCGCGGATTCCGACAGCATGAACAGAATCCAGTCAGCGAGTTGACCGGAATCGCCGAATCCTCCGACGGGCACCGGGAAGGCGTTAATGGCCTTGGCCTCCCTCGGCGTCGCGAGTTGCTTCTCCAATAGCGGGGTCAGAATGGCACCGGGCGCGAGGGCATTGAGTCGGATTCCGGCGCCAGCCCACTGCGGTGTCACCGCCTGCCGACGCACCCAGCGCGATACCGCGATCTTGGAGCCGGCATAGGCCAGCGACGGCGCGCCGGGTCCATACAGTCGCATCGTCCGCGCAGCCTTCTCGACATCGTGCGCGAGCAGCGCCCGAACAGCCCGGTGCGGCACCAGAGGCACGGTGGTCGTCGAGTTGCTGGCTACCACGACCACTTTGGCATTGCCACTGGCTGCCAGCGCGGTTCGCCAGGCCTCCAGGAGTTCGATGACACCGAGGTAGTTGACCTCGAAGATCCGCCGCGCCTGGTCGGCTCCCGGAACGGGCCCGATGCCGGCCGCGAGCACGGCGCCGTCGAGGCACCCGCCCGCCGCTGCGAGCACTTCGCGGCTCGCGGCACGTCGCCCGTCATGCGTCGACAGATCGGCGATGACGTCGGCGTCTCGGAGATCGACCCCGATGACGGTGTGGCCGGCGGCCCTCAGCTTGTCGGCCGCCGCCGCACCCATACCGGAGGCCGATCCGGTGACTGCGTACACACCCATGTGTCTGCTCCCCTAGCGTTGTGTGCTGCCCGCATCCACTGGCAGCGTAACTGCGGTGACGTAGCGGGCCTCATCTGAGGCCAGGAACAGACTGGCGTTGGCCACGTCGACCGGTTCCACCCACGGAATGTCGAGCATGTTCATCGACGTTGCCGCCGCTGCGAACTCCTCGCGGGTCGGCGGGCGATCCAGATCGGGCCGGAATGCACTGCTGACCACGTCGTTCTGGATCATCGGCGTGTCGACGTTGGTGGGGTGTACCGAGTTGACCCGAATTCCGTGCGGCGCCATGTCATTGGCCAGGCTGCGCATCAATCCGACCACGCCGTGTTTGGCCGCCGTGTAGTGCGACACCCCGACCAGTCCGCGCAGGCCCGCGATCGAACTCACCAGGACGATCGCGCCGCTGCCGCGCGCGATCAGGTGCGGAGCCGTGACCTTGCACGTGCGCCAGACTCCCGTCAGGTTGACGTCCAGCATCGTGTGCCAGACACGCTCGGGCAGCTCGGTCGCCATACCCCGCGAGGTGATTCCCGCCGTGGCACAGACGATGTCGAGGCCGCCGAAGTGTGCGGCGCCACGGTCTGCTGCGCCACGCATTCCCTCGGTGTCGCGCACGTCGACCACCTCGGTGCTCACGTGACCACCGGCGGCACGGACCAGCCGTGCCGTTTCGGCGAGGTCGTCGGCGGTGGCCGGGGGCACCAACACGGTGTCGACGGGGCCGCAGATGTCGAGGGCGACGATATCGGCGCCCTCCTGGGCGAACCGCACTGCCTGTGCCCGGCCGATTCCGCGCGCGGCCCCGGTGATCAGGGCGACCTTTCCCGCGAGCCGTCCCGTCATGTCGTCCTCTGAGTCAGGCCGGCGTCGACGACCAGTTGGGTGCCGGTGATGTAGCGGGCCTCATCGGACGCCAGGAAGACCACCGCGTTGGCGACGTCGACCGGCTCGACCCACGCCACGGGCAGCAGATTGCGCGCACGCAGGACCTGCGCGGCGTCCTCGGCAGTCGGCCGTTCGAGGTCTGGCCGGAGTCGCCGAAAGGTCGCCTCATTGAGCACCATTGCTGTGCCCACCGCACCGGGGTGCACCGTGTTGACCCGAATCTGACGCGGCCCCAGTTCATTTGCCAGCGATCGGGCCAACCCCACGACTGCGTGCTTGCTCGCGGTGTAGTGCGCACTGTTTGCGGTACCCCGCAAGCCGTTGGTCGAGCTGATGATCACCACCGAGCCGCCCTCAGCACCGATGTGGCGAACACCCGCGGTGACCGTGTGCCAGGTGCCGGTGAGATTGACGTCGAGGGTGCTCTGCCACGCCTCCTCCGTGATGTCCCACGTCGGCGCACCGGTCGTGTGGATGCCAGCGTTGGCGACGATGACGTCGAGCCTGCCGAGTTCCTCGACGCCTTGGCCGATCGCCGCAGTCATCGCGTCGCCATCTCGGATGTCGGCGGTCGCCGCGACGCACCGGCGCCCGTGCCGCTCGACGAGTGCCACGGTGGCGCTGAGATCAGCGGTGGCCGTGTCCCTGTCGAGTGCGATGACGTCGGCACCCTCCTGCGCGAAGCGCTCGCAGTGGGCGCGTCCGGTCCCCTGGGCCGCGCCTGTGACGACGACGACCTTGTCCGTGAGCCCCGACACCTAGGGCACCTTCAGCAGGCTGAAACCCTTGTAGCCTGCGTCCGCGACGTCGCGGCAGATGTCGAGGTACACCGCGAAGCCGCCGATGAACAACATGAAAACCCTTGGCTTTCCAGGCACGTTGGCACCCAGGTACCAGGAGTTCGCCTTGGGGAACAGCGTCGCGTCGGCGCGCTGATTGCATTCGGCGATCCAGGTGTCGACGGCGTCGACGGTGGCCTCGATCGCACCGTATCCGTGCGCGTCGAGGTGACCGATCGCGTCGGCGATCCAGTTCACGTGCGCCTCGGCATGGAGCACCATGTTGGCGAGCACAGCAGGCGCGCCGGGTCCGGAGACCAGGAACATGTTCGGAAACCCGTCCACCCCGAGACCCAGGTAGGTCCGGGGGCCGTCGGCCCAGTCATCTCGCAGCCGATGGCCGTCGCGCCCGACGATGTCGATCTTGCCCAGCGCGCCCGTCATCGCGTCGAAGCCCGTGGCAAGCACGATCGCATCGACGTCGTAGTGCGCGTCGGATGTGTTGATCCCCGTCGCATCGATCGACTCGATAGGAGTCGAGCGCACACTGATCAGCTTCACGTTGGGGCGATTGAACGTCTGAAAGTAATTGGTGTCGGTGCAGATTCGTTTGGTGCCGATCGGATGATCAGTGGGGATCAGCAACTCGGCGACATCGGGGTCGTCGATTATCGACCGCACCTTCTGCTCATAGAACTTGCGGGCCTCGTCGTTGGCGACGGCGTCGATCATCTGATCGCTGAAGGTCTTGGAGAACAGCACGCCGCCGAGCTGCCAACGCGTCTCGAAGGCTTCGCGACGCTCCTCGGGGGTCACGTCCATCGTGAGCCTCGGATGCGCGATGTGTGGTGAGCCCCCGCCGCTGCGCCAGGACAGCCGCCGGCGCTCGGCGTAGTCGGCCTTCACCCGCGCGCGGTCGTCGTCGGTCAGCGGCTGGTTTCCGGCGGGCACGCTGTAGTTGGGCGTGCGTTGGAACACGTAGAGCTGCTCGGCCTGCTCGGCGATCAGCGGTACCGATTGAATGCCCGATGATCCGGTACCGATGACGGCCACGCGCTTACCCGTGAAGTCGACGGGGCGATGCGGCCAGTGTGCGGTGTGGTGGATATCGCCTGCGAACGTGTTCAGCCCATCGAAGTCTGGTGTCAGAGCCGCCGACAGCGGCCCGGTGGCCATGATGCAGAAGCGGGCGCGGACGGCCTCGCCGGTGTCGGTGCGCACGGTCCAGTGCAGCGTCTGCTCATCGAGTACCGCCGCGGTGACCCGCGTGTTGAACGTGATCCCGGTGCGCAGGTCCAGCTTGTCGGTGACCCAGTTCAGGTAGCGCAGGATCTCGGCCTGAGTCGCGTACTTCTCCGACCAGTCCCACTCCTGCTCGAGTTCGGAGGAGAACGAGTAGCAGTAGTCCACGCTCTCCACATCGCACCGCGCCCCCGGGTAGCGGTTGTAGTACCAGGTGCCGCCGACTTCGGGCGCGGCCTCGAACACGCGGACCGACAAACCCTGTGCGCGCAGCCTGTGCAGGGCGTATATGCCGGCGAACCCGGCACCCACGACCACTGCGTCAACCACTTCACCGTCACCGTTCACAGCCGCCAAGCTAGGCCCACGGGTCGGAGTCGGCCCGTCAGATTCCCGTTGACCGGACGACGCCGTGTCGACATCCCGGACAGCGGGCGCGGACCTCCAGCGGCTGCCATCTCCCGTCGACACTGACCGACATGACAGATGTCGATGCACGCGCGACGCACACAGCGGCGGTTGTCGAGGTCGATCTGGACGGCACGCAGCACCGGTTGACGTGGCCGCGGGACCGCAGCCTCGTGGACACGATGCTCGACGCGGGCATCGACGTGCCGCACTCCTGTCGCGAGGGGCACTGCGGCTCGTGTGTCGCCACGGTGTTGTCGGGCCGGGTCGCGATGGCCGAGTGCGACATCCTCGAACCCGCCGACATAGCAGAAGGGCTGGTTCTGGCCTGCCAGGCCCGTCCTGTCAGCGACGATGTACACATCGAGTTCTGACCACATTTTTCCGTCCACTCACCGGGATCGGATCGGGCTGGCGATCCCTGGTGCGAGTAACTCTTCCCTCAGCCCACACAGTTAGGACGTCAGCATGAGCCAGCGCGTACTCGACCGCGTGATGGAACTGGCCGACCAGTTCAAGGAACAAGCGGTGGAGGCCGAGAAGCTCGGCCAGCTCCCCGACACCACCGTCAAGAGCATGAAGGCGATCGGTTCGATCCGCCTGCTGCAGCCGGCTTCGCACGGCGGTCTCGAGGTTCATCCCCGGGAGTTCGCCGAGACGGTGATGGCCACGGCGGCACTGGATCCCGCGGCCGGCTGGATCAACGGCGTCGTCGGGGTGCACCCCTACCAGTTGGCGTACGCCGATCCCCGGGTCGCCGACGAGGTCTGGGGCGACGACATCGACACGTGGATGGCCTCGCCCTATGCCCCGCAGGGGGTCGCCAGGCCCGTTGAGGGCGGTTATGTCTTCAACGGCCGCTGGCAGTTCAGTTCCGGTACCGACGCCTGTGACTGGATCATCCTGGGCGCAATGCTCGGTGACGCCGACGGCAGGCCTCTGATGCCGCCGACAATGCTGCACATGATCCTGCCCCGTTCGGACTACGAGATCGTTCCGGATTCGTGGGATGTGGTGGGGCTGCGCGGCACGGGCTCCAAGGACGTCATCGTCAAGGACGCGTTCGTCCCGGACTACCGCACCATGGACGGCACCAAGGTGATGGACGGCAGCGCCCAGATCGAGGCCGGCATGACCAAGACGCTCTACAAGATGCCGTGGTCGACGATGTTCCCGCTGGGCATCAGCTCGGCGACCATCGGAATCTGCGAGGGCGCGCTCGCTGCACACCTGGACTACCAGCGCGAGCGCGTCGGAGCCAGCGGCACCGCGATCAAGGACGACCCCTACGTGATGTACGAGATCGGGGAGGCCGCCGCGGAGATCAACGCCTCCCGCCAGGCGCTGCTCGGCAACGTCGACATGGTCTATGACCTGGTGGACTCGGGAGCGGAGGTCACGTTCGAGCAGCGTGCCGCCGTGCGCCGCTCGCAGGTGCGGGCCGTTTGGCGCGCGGTGACCGCGGTGGACCAGATCTTCGCCAGGTCCGGAGGCAACGCACTGCGCATGGACAAACCGCTGCAACGGTATTGGCGCGACGCCCATGCCGGTATGGCGCACGCGATCCATGTGCCAGGAACCGTCTACCACGCCTCGGCGCTGAGTGCGCTCGGCGTCGATCCGCAGGGTCCGCTGCGGGCGATGATCTAGGACACTCGATGAGCGAACTGAAGAGCCTGGGCTACGTCAAGGTCCAAGCCACCGATATCCCCCGCTGGCGTCGCTTCGCGTTCGACGTCCTGGGTTTCGCCGAGGGATCCGGCCCCGACGCCGACTCCCTGTATCTACGCATGGACGAGCGCGCCGCGCGCATCATCGTGCAGCCAGGCGACAGCGACAGGATCGTGTCCGTGGGCTGGGAGGTCCGCGACGGCGCGGCCCTGCAGCGCGTCAAGGGCGCGTTGGATGCCGCGGGTGTGCCGTTCAAGGAGCTGTCGCTGGCAGAGGCCGACGCTCGGCGCGTCGAGGCCGTCATCGCCTTTGACGACCCGGCGGGCACAGCGGTCGAGGTGTTCCACGGACCTGTGCTCGACCACAGTCCCGTCGTGACCCCGTTCGGCGCCAGGTTCCTGACGGGTGATCAGGGCCTCGGTCACGTCGTGCTGCCGGCCCTCGATGTCCCCGGTCTGTTCGAGTTCTACACCGAAGTGCTGGGATTTCGGTCCCGCGGCGCCTTCCGCGTGCCGACGCCGCCAGAGTTCGGGCCGGTGCGCGTCCGGTTCCTCGGTATCAACGAGCGCCATCACAGCCTGGCGATCTGTCCGGCGGCGACAGTGCGCGACCCCGGCCTGATCCACCTCATGGTGGAGGTTGACTCCCTCGACGCGGTTGGGCAGGCCCTGGACCGGGTGAACAAGGACGGCTTCCAGCTGTCCTCCACACTGGGCAGGCACACCAACGACAAGATGGTGTCGTTCTACGTGCGCGCCCCCGGGGACTGGGATATCGAGTTCGGCACCGAGGGTATGCGGGTCGACGAAAACCACTACACCGCTGAGGAAATCACCGCCGACAGCTACTGGGGCCACGAATGGGTCAGCGACCTTCCGGCGGCGATGCGACCGTGACGGCAGACGCTGTGGGCTCCGACGTCTACCCCAGGTCGGCGGATGACGTCGACACCTGGGACCTCGAGGCCGACGTCGTGATCGTCGGCTACGGCATCGCGGGCGCGGCGGCCGCGGTCGAAGCCGCCTCGGCCGGAGCCGACGTGCTCGTTGTCGAACGCACGGGCGGGTGGGGCGGCGCCGCGGCGATGGCAGGCGGTTTCATCTATCTCGGCGGCGGCACCGCACTCCAGAAGGCCTGCGGCTTCGACGATTCGGCTCAGAACATGGAGGCCTTCCTCAACGTCGCCATGGGACCGGGAGCCGACGAACGCCGGATCGCCGACTACTGCGCGGGCAGCGTCGAGCACTTCGACTGGCTGGTCGAGTGCGGCGTGCCCTTCAAGCCGGAGTTCTGGGGCGAACCCGGCTGGGAGCCACCGGGCGATCAGGGCTTGATGTTCACTGGCGGGGAGAACGCCTTCCCGTTCAACACCATTGCGCAGCCCGCTCCGCGCGGACACGTCCCGCAGATGTCCGACAAGCAGGCGGGCGAGCGCAGCGGTGGCTACATGCTCATGAAGCCGCTCGTCGACACCGCCACGTCGCTCGGGGTGCGGGCCGCCTACGACGTCAGGGCCGAGTCGTTGATCGTGCAGGCCGACGGGCGAGTGGTGGGACTCATGGCCCACCGGTACGGCAAGCCGCTCGCCATCCGGGCGCGCCGCGGCGTCGTCCTGGCATCCGGCAGCTTCGCCTACAACGACGCGATGGTGATGCAGTACGCCCCTCGGCTCGCCGGTCGCCCCGCCGCGTCGATCGAGCAGCACGACGGGCAGTCCATCCGGATGGCCCAGGCGCTCGGCGCCGACCTCGCCCACATGGACGCCACTGAGGTGGCGTTCCTGATCGACCCCCAACAGACCGTCCGCGGAATCCTCGTCAATGAGCGTGGTCAGCGCTACGTCGCCGAGGACATGTACTCCGGCCGCATCGGGCAGGTCACGCTCTATCACCAGAACGACACCGCCTATCTGATCATCGACAGTGATGCGCAGGACGAGGCCATGGCCGCGACGTCGGCGACCCCCTTCCTGAAGCGGCCCGCGACGTGGGTATGTGACACGGTCGCAGAGCTCGAGGGTGCGATCGGCCTTCCCGCAGGGTCGTTGCAGGCCACGGTCGATGCGTACAACTCAGCCGCTGCGCGCGGCGAGGACCCGCTGCTGCACAAGAAGCGGGAGTGGCTCAAGCCCATCGGCGCTCCGGTCGGCGCGATCGATCTGCGGGCCAGCTGCGCTGGCTTCACGCTGGGTGGTCTGCAGACCACTCTGGATGGTGAGGTGCTGCACGTCGCGGGCAAGCCGATACCTGGGCTGTACGCCGCGGGCCGGTGCACCGCCGGCCTCGCCGCATGGGGTTACGCCAGTGGCGTCTCCCTTGGCGATGGGAGTTTCTACGGGCGACGGGCAGGGCGCGCCGCCGCCAAGGGCTGATCTCGTACCTGAGGGCGCCGCGCTGCAATCGCAGTGCGGCGCCCTTTGGCGTGCTCTGGATCATCTTCCGTGTTTCGTGTGACAGCAGCCACACCAGTATGGTACAAACAGTCATATGACTACTAGTCATGTCATCAAGGAAATCCGTCGCGAGGAGACACCATGACCGTGACCGCGGAACGCCCAGAATCCGCCACCCCGAGCGCCGTCATCGACCGGGTATCGCTGGTGTTGGAAGCCTTCGACGGTCCAGGTCGGCTCACGCTGGCGCAGATCGTGCGGCGCACCGGGCTCCCCCGGTCCTCCGCGCACCGCATGCTTGAGCGACTCGTCGCACTGCGTTGGCTCCGGCGCAGCGGGCGTGACTACGAACTCGGCATGCGTCTCGTGGAACTGGGCTCGCTGGCGGTGCACCAGGACCGCCTACACCGTGCCGCGGCTCCCCTCCTCCACGAGTTGCATCGCGCCACCGGCCTCGTCGTGCACCTCGCCGTCCTCGACGGCTCCGACGTGGTGTACCTCGACAAGGTCGGCGACCGGATGGTGGCCGCGATCCCCACCCGCGTCGGTGGACGGCACCCCGCGCAGTGCACCGCTGTCGGCAAGGCCATGCTGGCGTACGCAGCACAAGCCGGCACCATCGATCTCACCGCCCGGCGGACCAAGTACTCCATCTGCACCCCCGCCCAGCTGACCCAGGAACTGGCGAAGGTCCGCTCGCACGGCATCGCGTTCGACCGCGAGGAGTCGCTTGCCGGATTCGGTTGCGTCGCAGCGCCGATAGGCAATCTCGGCGAGGCCGTCGCAGCGGTGTCGGTGTGCGGACCGGTCAGCCGCATGGCGCTCGATCAGCGACTCGCAGGCCCGGTCCGGATGACGGCGATGAACATCTGGCGCAACGTCGAGGACGGACCGAAGCGCGTCGCCCCGACCCTGCAGCCCATGCGCCCGCTGCGGACTGGACCGGCGCTGCAGTACACGTGAACGGCAAGCGAGAAGCGGAGCGCGATCGCGCATGAGCCTCGACCCTCAGATCGCCGCGCTGATCGACACGCTCGACGCGGGATTCCCTGCGGTCCACACCATGACCGGCGCCGAGGCCAGGGCCGCGATCCGGTCGCGATTCGTGCCGAATCCCGCACCCGAGCCGGTGGGTGAGGTTCGCGACCACCAGGTGCCCGTCAAGGACGGTTCGGTCAGCGTGCGGGTCTACCGTCCCGACGGCGCCGACCGCCTACCTGTCCTGGTGTATGCGCACGGCGGCGGATTCGTCTTCTGCGATGTCGACAGCCACGACGGCCTGTGCCGAAGTTTGGCGAATCTCACTCCCGCCGTGGTGGTTTCGGTGAACTACCGGTTGGCACCCGAGCACGCCTGGCCCACTGCGGCCGAGGACGTGTACGCCGTCGTCACATGGGCGGCCGACCACGCCGCCGAGCTGGGCGGTGACCCGGCGCGAATCGTCGTCGGCGGTGACAGCGCGGGCGGCAATCTGGCCGCCGTCACCGCATTGATGGCGCGTGACCGTGGCGGTCCCGACCTCGCAGCCCAGCTCCTGCTGTACCCGGTCATCGCCGCCGACTTCGACACCGAGTCGTACCGCCTGTTCGGCAGCGGCTACTACAACCCCCGACCGGCCCTGCAGTGGTACTGGGACCAATACGTGCCCGATACCGCCGACCGGGAGCATCCCTACGCCTCGCCACTCAACGCCTCACTGACCGGGCTGCCCCCCGCGGTCGTCGTGCTGGCCGGCCACGACCCGCTGCGCGATGAGGGCATGGCATACGCGAATGCCCTGTCGACCGCGGGCGTGCCGACGGTGCGATACCCATTCGAGGGTGGGATTCACGGTTTCATGACGATGCCGATGCTCGATATCGCGCATGCGGCCCGCAGGCAGGCGAGCAGCGGTTTAGCCGAGTTGCTGGGCGGCTAGCGGCCCGTAGCGCTGTTCGGGGTCGAGAACGCAGTGGGTGCGGCCGAACACCGTGACCATGCACTTGTTGTTGTGGGTGCATCGGCTACGCACGCTCGCGTCGGCACTCATCGCGTTCACCAGGTTGGGCTCGCGCAACAGCGCTCGGCCCATCGCCATGAAGTCGAATCCCTCGCGCATACCGGTTTCGAGGTGGTCGCGGTTGGTGATGCCACCGAGCAGGATCAGCTTGGTGTTGGCCACGGCGGGCACGAACTGGCGTGCGGCGGGCAGCATGTACAGATCCTCGTAGGGGTAGCTGCCCATGGCCCACTTGCCGACCAGCCGTACCGCTGGACGCATCGCGGGCGGCATCACACCGGCGAACTCCTTGACCGGAACATCCCCGCGGAACAGGTACATCGGCTTGAACACCGAAGAGCCCTCGGTCAGTTCGATGGCGTCCAATGTCGCGTCGGCGTCGAGTAGTTGCACCGTGCGCAGCGCCTCGGCGATCCAGATGCTGCCCGGCAGACCGTCGTCCATATCGAGCTTGGCGATGACGGCGATCCGGTCGCCGACGATATCGCGAACCCGGTGAGCGATCTCGCGGACGAGACGCGAACGGTTGTCGATATCCCCGCCATAGCTGTCCTTGCGGCGGTTGATGAGCGGGCTCAGGAACGAGCTCGGCAGGTACAGATGACCGAAGTGCAGCTCCACGGCATCGAAACCCGCCTCGACCGCCACCTGCGCGGCGTCGCCGAACTGGTCGATGACCGTGGCGATCTCGGCTCGGGTGATCTCTCGGCAGTAGGCGAAGGACGTCGGGTTGACGAATCGACTCGGAGCGACCGCGGTGACGCCGGTGAGCTTCTTGGGCGCCACGACCCCCGCATGGCCCAGCTGAGCCGAGATCGCGGCACCGGCGGCATGCACGGAGTCGGTGAGCCTGCGCAGACCGGGCAGCGCCGCGGC
Source organism: Mycobacterium sp. IDUB_39 (assembly GCF_055419205.1). Taxonomy (NCBI): domain Bacteria; kingdom Bacillati; phylum Actinomycetota; class Actinomycetes; order Mycobacteriales; family Mycobacteriaceae; genus Mycobacterium; species Mycobacterium sp. IDUB_39. The sequence continues at coordinate 57,417 of NZ_JBVAXF010000012.1, read as the reverse complement.
GTTCATCAGGATCTGGCCGGGCGCACTGGCTCCGTCGGGCGACACACAGCAGTAGGCGACCGTCGTCATCCCGACACCACCCTCGGCGAAGGCTCGGTGAAAGGCGATGAGATCGTCGGTCACCAGTCCATCGGGTGAGCGGCCCTCCGACGTCGCCGCCTTGATGACCCTGTTGCGCAGGGTCACCGGGCCGAGTCGGGCGGGAGCGAACGGGTCCAGCTGCGGCACGCTCATGATGCCCACCGTTGCCCCGGGAGCGACATCCGTCAACGGCAGTCTCCCGGTGTCCGGGACTGTGACCGCAGCACGCGCGCAGGACTTCCTAGCCTTTGGCGTCATGGCTGACGGTGAGGTCTTCGTCATCGACCGCGTGCTCACCCGACCGGGTTGTGCACGCGCGTTCGTCGACACGTATGCGAACGAGTATGTGCCCGGTGCGCTCGCCCGCGGCATGACGTTGCGCGAAGTACTGGTCAGCCCACCCATCTGGCTCGACGACGGGTCCAACACGGTGACGATCACGTGGACGCTGCCCAGCCCACGGGCATGGTGGGAGATGACGTGGAGGGGCCGGCCGGATCCCGACCTCGGACCGTGGTGGGACGGTATCGGTGAGCTGGTCCTCGAGCGCACCCGAAGCGTGGCCGCGGCCGCCGGCGACGTGGACAGGTTGTGCGATGTTTAGCGTCACGCGCCTGCTCGACGTCGCCGAACACGACAGAGCCGGGGTGCTGGCGCACGTGCGCGACGCAGCAGACGCCACCGGCGCACGCCACCGCCTCGTCGAGCCCACGTTGCCCGGCGCACGCAATGGCGGTGACGTGCTGGTCCATCTTCGGTTCGACACCGAGGATCAATGGCACTTTGTTGCAGGCGATTTCACGAACACTCTCAACGATCCTCGGATCACGCGTGTCAACGGTGCCGGCTACACCGGCACCGCATCGCTCAACAACGACGCCTCTGCCACCGTCTACCGCACCCTGCTCCTGCGGGTGTCTCCTCACACGAGCGCAGACACCGTGGCGCGGTTCGAGCACGACCTGTTGTCGATGCCGCGCTACGTGCCTGCCATCACAGCGTGGCAACTGAGCCGCGTCACCGACACGGTCGGCGCGACGCCGTGGACGCACGTGTTCGAGCAGGCGTTCACCAATCTCGACGGTCTGATGGGTCCGTACCTGATGCATCCGATTCACTGGGCGGTCGTCGACCGCTGGTTCGACCCCGAGTGCCCCGACGTCATCATCCGGGATCGGTTGTGCCACAGCTTCTGTGAGATGCGATCCCTCGTGCTGGGCTGAGCCAGACGGCTATAACCCGGCGGGCAGGATGTTGGGGTTGGCGGTGGCCGGCGGCTCCAGCGGCGGCAGCACCGAGGCTCCGTCCAGGGTGTGCACTGGCAGCTGTTGTGACCATGGATAGTGCAGGCTGAAGGCCACCAGCCCGGTCCGTTCCGTGGCGGGCGCGTGGCACATCGCCAGTACCGTCTCGGCCAGGTACTCAACGGGTTCGGTCGGAAATGTGTCCGGGATGAGCGATGCCGCGCCGGGTGTGCGGATCGCCGTCGACGGACCGACACAGTTGACCGCGACGTTGGCGTCGACCAGTTCCGCCGCGATCCCCTGGGTGAAGCGGTGCAGAGCAGCCTTGCACGACGCGTAGACGACGTCTCCGGAGGTCTTGTTGTACTCGCGATAGGGCCGCGCAGGCGCCAGGCCGGTGACGGAACCGATGTTCACGATCCAGCCTGCCCCCTGACTGCGCATGTGGGCAGCGGCCGCTCGCGTCAGGACGAACGGCGTTCGAATGTAGTGCTCCAGGGTGCGGTCGAACGTGTCCAGCGCCATATCGTCGACAACGGCGTAGTCGGCGAATCCGGCGTTGTTGACCAGGATGTCGATGCGGCCGGTCCGATCGACCACCCGCTGCACCAGCTCATCTCGCTGGTCAGGATCCTCCAGGTCGGCCGCCAGGCCGAAAGCCGCACCTCCCGCCCCCTCGATGAGGGCGATCGTCTCCTCGATCGTTCCGGGTAGCGCTGAGCTGATCCCCGCCCGCCTCGACACCGACGGTGTGTACGACCGGGCGGTCACCGCCACCGTGGCACCCTCGGCAGCCAGTCGCTGCGCGATCGCCCGTCCGATTCCCCGACTACTGCCGGTGACCAATGCCGTTCTACCGGCGAGCTTTTGCGTCATTTCAGCACGAAGTCCTCTTCGACCGGCGCGCGGTGTTCATGCCACAGGTCCACGAGCCGGAACGGCGTGGAGACGACCACGCGCCCCGATCCGGAGCGGTAGTAGGTGTGCGCGTTGGGAGTGTGACACCACACGGTACGGCTCATCGCCTCGTCGATCGCCGCCACGTACTCGTCGAAGGCCTCCTCGGTCACCTCGATGGTGTCGGCTCCTCGTAGGGCCATCAGCTGAAGGCACTCAATGATGTAGTGGGCCAGCACCTCCATCGAGAAGTTGGCCCCGGCGCCGTGTCCCGGGCTGTAGTTCGGTGCTGAGGTGATGAAGAGGTTCGGGAATCCCGGCACGGTGCCGCCGCGGTACGCACTCGGGCTGTCGCCCCACACGTCGGCCAGCCTCCTGCCGTCGCGGCCGCGAATGTCCACGGTGGACAGGAAGTCCAGGTGGTAGCCGGTGGCGTAGATGATGACGTCGAGATCGATCTGGCGACCATCCGCGGTGACGATGCCGTTGACGTTGACCTGGGCTGGTTCGCTGGCCTCGACGTCGACGTGCGTGCGGGTCAACGCCGCGTAATAGCCACCCGGGTCGCGGATGATGCGCTTGCCGTAGGGAGCGAAGTCCGGCGTCACCTTCTTCGCCAGTTCGGTTCCCGCACCGAAGGTGCTGTCGATGTACTCCAGGCACATCTGCAGCAGGATGTCGTTGGTCGGGTTGATCGACAGGTGCGTCTTCGCCCACTCCGGGTCCTGCAGGATGATCGGGTAGTTGTTGTCCGCGGTGCCCCAGTAGGACTTGAGCCTGTGCCAGTTCGCGTAGTACGGCAGAAGGCGACCGAGATAGCGGCGGTGCTCGGGAACCTCGTCGGTCAGTCGCTTCCGGGGAGCCACCCAATGTGGTTGCCGCTGAAACACTGTCAGATGTTCGACCTGGTCGACGCATGCGTCGACAATCTGGACGGCGGTGCAGCCGGCCCCGATGATCGCCACCCGCTTGCCCGTGAGATCCAGCGCGGGATCCCACAGTGCTGAGTGAACACTGGTACCGCCGAACGCGTCCCGGCCCGGCAGGTCCGGCCAGCGCGGCCGGTTGAGGTAGCCGGCGGCCGTGACGACCACGCGGGCATGGCTGACATCGCGTTCACCGTCGGGTCCGACCGAGTGGATCTGCCAACGGTCGTGGTCCTCGTCCCACCAGAGCGCCTCGACCTCGGTGCCGAACCGGGTGTGCCCGCGCAGCCCGTGCTTGTCGGCCAGGGCCACCAGGTAGGCCTGGTACTCCGCACCCTGCGGGTAGTAGTTGCTCCAATCGGGGTTCACCTCGCGTGACAGCGAGTAGTACGCCGACGGGGTGTCCACTCCGATGCCGGGGTAGGTGGTGGTCAGCCACGTGCCACCGACCTCGTCGTTGCGATCGAAGATCTCGTAGCTGACACCCTCCTCCGCGGCTGCGAGCGCCGCGTTGATGCCGGCGATACCCGCGCCGATGATCGCGACGTTCACGGTGCCCGGGATGGGGACCTCGCGCGACAGCGTGGGCTGCGAAGGGGCGAATCCCCCCTGCTCCAGCAGGAGCGGCACGTGCTCGGTGTCGACGTCGGAGCCCAGTGCCACCGGCAGGAGCCGGGTGAACAACTCCGGATCGTCGGCTGCCATCGCACCTGTGCGGCGCTGCGCGGTGAGCGCCTCGATCACGGCGTCGGCCAGTTCCTCGGCGGTATCGGCGTCGGTGGTCCCCGCGCGTTCCGGCGGATCGGGTACGTGGGTGATCCTGGCCTCGAACCTGGCGATGACCGATGGGTCACCCGTGAGCTGCGCCAGCACCGCGACCAGTACACCCGGGTCGGCCAGCAGGAGGTTCGCTCGTAGTTCGCCGAGATCGGTTGTCATGGCGTCGAGTATCTCCAGGGCGCCAGATACTCCGGTCCTGCGTTGTCCTCTGAGCGGGAGGTGTTCGCCCCGCTGCGGTCGGTGGTACCTAGCCTTCGGCGCATGCACCGCCTCCACTACGACGACGACCACCTCGCATTCGGTGAGTTGGCCGCCGACTTCGCCGCCAAGGAGATCGCCCCGCACATCGAGACCTGGGAGGACGCCGGAATCGCGCCCCGCGAGGTGTTCGCGGCTGCGGGCTCGGTTGGACTGCTCGGATTCGCTGCCCCGGAGGAGTTCGGCGGCGTCGGCGTCAAGGACTTCCGCTACAACCAGATCCTGATCGAGCGCTTCATGGCGGTCGGCGCAGGCAATGTCGGCCTGAGCTTCGCCGTTCACAATGACATCTGCCTGCCGTACCTGCTCGAGTTCACAACCGGCGCCCAGCGGCAGCGCTGGCTACCGGGCTTCGTCAGGGGCGACCTGATCGCCGCGATCGGCATGACGGAACCCGGCGCGGGCTCCGACGTCGCCGCGATCCGCACCAGCGGTGTCGACGCCGGCGATCACTTCGTCGTCAACGGCGCCAAGACGTTCATCACCAACGGGCAGAACGCCGATCTGGTCATCACCGCGGTGCGGACATCGCCCGATCGGCACCGCGGACTGACCGTGATGGTCATCGAGCGCGGCATGCCCGGCTTCGAGCGCGGACGCAATCTCGACAAACTGGGCCTGCACTGCCAGGACACCTCGGAGCTGTCGTTCACCGACGTGGCGGTGCCCAAGTCCAACGTGATCGGCGAGGTTGGCCGGGGTTTCGAGTACCTGATGCGCAACCTCGCCCAGGAGCGCATGCAGATCGCGGTCGGCAGCCTGGGCCGGGCCCGCGCGGCGCTGGACTGGACCGTCGACTACGTTCGCCAACGGTGCGCGTTCGGTAAACCCATTGGCGCACTGCAGAACACCCGCTTCGCACTCGCTGACGTCGCCACCGAGGTCACCGTCGCCGAATCGTTCATCGACCGCTGTGTCACCCAACTCAACGCTGGCGGGCTGACCCCGGCCGACGCCGCGAAGGCCAAACTGTGGGCCACCGAGATGGAGTTCCGGGTGCTCGACAGCTGCCAGCAGCTCTTCGGCGGCTACGGATACATGCGCGAGTACCCCATCGCGCGCGCCGCGATCGACGCGCGCGTCACCCGTGTGTACGGGGGCACCTCGGAGATCATGCGCGAGATCATCGGACGTGACCTCGCGCTGGACCCGACGCAGGCTGGGCCGTCGGCGTGAGCCTCGACGACCTCGTTGCCAGCGCCCGCAACCACTCCCTTGGGGATGTCCCTCGCCGATCGGCTCGCCGCTACCCGGACAAGGTGGCCATAATCGACGGCGACGTGGTGATGACGTTCGCCGAGTTCGACAGCCTGGTCGACCGAGCCGCGGCCGCATTGAGCGACAACGGCTTCGGTGCCGGCGACCGCGTGGCGCTACTGGCGCACAACTGTTGGCAGTACGCCGTGCTCGCTTTCGCCACCGCCCGCGCGGCGGTTGTGCTGGTACCGATCAACTTCATGCTCACCGCCGAGGAGATCAGCTACATCCTTGGGCACTGCCGAGCGAGGGGTTTCATCGTCGAGCCGGAACTCATCGGTGTCGCCGAGGAGGCGATGCGGCTCGGCGGAGAGGTCGACTCACGTGTCGCGCTCACCGCGACGGGCACCTCGGCACCGCACGGCTGGGCTGATTTCAGGCAATGGCTCACCACCACCTCGCCAGCGCCGACCCTGGCCATCGCCGACGACCAGCTGCTGCGACTGATGTACACCAGCGGCACCGAGTCGCGGCCGAAGGGTGTCATGCACACCAGCCGCAGTCTGATGTGGCAGTACGTCAGCACCATCACGGCGGGTGCCATGAGCGCCGACGATGTCGAGATTCACTCGCTGCCGCTGTATCACTGCGCACAGCTCGACAACTTCCTGGCCACCGACCTCTACCTCGGCGCGACCAGCATCATCCTGCCCCGGCCCGATCCCGAGACGGTCTTGCGCACCATCGAACGCTACGACGTCACCAACTACTTCGCCCCGCCGACGGTGTGGATAAGCCTGCTGCGCTCCCCCGTGTTCGATCAGGTAGACCTCTCCAGCCTGCGCAAGGGGTACTACGGCGCCTCCGCCATGCCGACCGAGATCCTGCACGAGATCCGCGAACGGCTGCCCAACCTGTCGCTGTGGAACTTCTACGGCCAGACCGAGATCGCACCGTTGGCCTCAGCACTTGGACCCGCAGACCAGGAGGCGCACGCCGGCGCGGCGGGCCGACCGGTGCTCAACGTCGAGACGACGATCCTCGACGACTGCGATATGCCGGTGGCCGCGGGCACCGTCGGCGAGATCGCCCACCGCAGCCCGCACCTGATGTTGGGCTATCTCGACGACGCGGCCAAGACCGCAGAGGCGTTCCGCGGCGGGTGGTTTCACTCCGGAGACCTCGGCTACTACGACGATATCGGGTTGTTGCACGTCGTCGATCGGAAGAAGGACATGATCAAGACCGGCGGTGAGAACGTGGCGAGCCGCGAGGTCGAGGAGGTGTTGTATCGCCACGAGTCGGTACAGGAGGTCGCCGTTTTCGGTCTGCCGCATCCGGTCTGGGTGGAAGCCGTGGTGGCGGCGGTGGTGATCAAGGACGGCACCAACGTCGACGAGGGCGAACTCATCGGCCACTGCCGTGACCACCTCGCCGGCTACAAGTCGCCCAAGCGGATCCTCTTCGTCCACGCCCTGCCCAAGAACCCCAGCGGCAAGCTGCTCAAGCGGGAGATGCGAAGCCAGTTCGCCTCGGTGTTCCACTGATCGGGCAACACCGGTGAGACCTGCCACACCGTCGAGTTGACTCGTGGCCATGAGCAACGAGATCAGCCTGGCCGAGGTTCAGGAATTCATCGCCGGCTTCTGGTTCCACTACGACCAGGGCCACTTCGACGAGTTGGCCATCCGCATCGGCGACGAGATGGAGTACCTCAGCCGTTCCGATTCCGGTGATTGCCCGTTCGAGGAACTGCTTGCCGCCGAACTGCACGGCGGCGCCGAGACGCTGGCCTGGCTCACCGAGCATCGCAACGAGAACCCCTACCCGCTCCGGCACCACGCGACCAACGTCTTTCGCACCGGCGTCAGCGCCGGACCGGGAGGTGAGGTCACGACTGCCCGCTTCTATCTGTACGTCAACCAGATCACGAACAACGTCCCGTTCGACGTGTCGAGCGGGGTCGTCGACGTTGGAATTCGGCGTGGAGAGTGCGGGCTGGTGTTCACCTCGATGAGCGTCGTGCTCGACGCCGAGGACTCGGTTCCGTTCGCTCAATACACCGCCGCGAAGTCCGCCGCCTCGCCCGCGTGACCGCCCAAGACGTGTTCGGCGGCGGTGTCGCCGTCATCACCGGCGCAGGCGCAGGAATCGGTGCCGGACTCGCGCGGCACGCACACCGGTTGGGCATGACGGTGGTGCTCGCCGATGTCGACGAGGAGGCGATCGGCACGCTGCGGGACGAACTGAACGCTGACGGTGGCACGGCGGTGAGCATCCCGTGCGATGTGCGCGATTCGAGCGCTGTCCAGGAGCTGGCCGACCGCACCTACGCCGAGGTCGGCCCCGTGCGTCTGCTGGTGAACAACGCCGGTGTCGAACAGTTCGGCTACCTGTGGGATACCCCGGTCGCCAACTGGAACCGTGTCGTCGAGGTCAACGTCAGCGGCGTCTTTCACGGGATCCGCGCGTTCCTGCCTAAGATGATCGCGGCGGCGGCTCCGGCGTGGGTGTGGAACCTGTCCTCGATCGGCGGCGTCGCCGTCGTCCCGCTGCAGGCGCCCTACATCATGAGCAAGCACGCCGTGCTCGCGCTGACGGAGTGTCTGCAACTCGAGGTTCAGCACGCCGGTTTCGACCACATCCACGTCCAGGCGGTGTTGCCGGGCGCGGTGGTGTCCAACATCTTCGAGTCCGCCGGTGGTGTCGACGCACACGGTGGCGACACCGCGGCCGCCGAATCGCAACGCTCGGCGATGCTCGACATCAAAGCCGCCGCGATGGACCCGGTTGCCGCCGCCGAGGTGGTGTTCGACCAAGCCGCCGAAGGCCGGTTCTACCTTCTCACGCAGCCCGAGTACGTCGGGTCGGCGATGACCGAACGTGCCAATGTTCTTGCCAGCCAACGGGCTCCGATGCTGCGGACCGGGCGCCGGTTCGACCCCGAGGCGGAGTGACTGTGACGGTTCCAGCACTGGATCCTGACGCCGCGGCCCGGATCGCCGCATTCGGGCCGATACCGCCCATGCGCGAGCGCGGCATCGCGGCGGTCCGCGCCGCCATCGAGGCCACTCCCCTGCCTGCGGACCTGCCCGACATGGCATCCATCGTCGACCGCGTCGTTCCAGGGCCGGCGGGGCCGATCCCGTTGCGGATCTACCGGCCGTCCGGCGACACCGCCGCACCGGCGCTGGTCTACTTCCACGGTGGCGGAATGGTGATGGGCACCAACCACTCATTCGAGCCGCTGGCCCGCACCCTGGCGGCGCTCAGCGGCGCCACGGTCATCTCGGTCGAGTACCGACTGGCCCCGGAGTCCCCGCCGCCAGCGCAGTTCGACGACGCGTACGCCGCTACCGAATGGGTCGCCGCGCATGCCACCGAGTTGGGGGTCGACGTCAACCGACTCGGCGTGGTCGGCGACAGCGCCGGCGGATCGCTGGCCGCCGCGGTCGCTCTGGCAGCACGGGACGTCGGCGGACCCAAACTGAGCGTGCAGGTCCTGCTCTATCCGGGACTGGACCGCGATATGGGGGCACCGTCGATCACGGCGATGCCCGAAGCGCCGATGCTGCGCCACGACGACATCGTCTACATGCTCGACCTCGCCGACTGCGGGGTGTCACAGCACGACCACTACCGGGTGCCCGCCCACGCCGCAGACCTGTCGGGCCTGCCGCAGGCGCTTGTCGTGACCGGCGAGTGCGACCCCATCCGGGACTGGGGCGAACGGTACGCGGGCCGACTGCGCGACGCCGGTGTGCAGACCACCGTGACGCGCTATCCCGGTGTGTGTCACGGCTTTCTGATGTACTCACACACCACCGCACGCGGTCGCCTGGCGATTGCGGAGATCGGCGCGCTACTGCGGGCGAAGTTCGCCCATCCCCTGCCTTTTTGACGACACTGCCGTTTTGATCACCTTGCCGTTTTGATCACCTTCGTGTCCCGATCACCGGACAGCGCGGCATCGGGGCCCGCAGACGCCCCACACAATCGACGCACCAGAACGACCAGAGGAGACAGCATGCTCACCGACGCACGCCGGATGGAGCTTTCCGACGTCCTGCGACCCGTATCGCCGCCCGTTGAGGTCAACAACGTCTACACCGACGATCAGCGGCAGCGCCTCCTCGACGTGGTGCACGCCAACGGACCGTGGAAGCTGATCATCGCGCAGCACTTCGCCTCCGCCGAGGAACTCATTGCCACGATGAGTGGCGCTTTCCCCGAGGGCTTCACACCGTCACTGGACCTCTTCCTGACACCGACATTCCGCGGCTACCTCGCCAACTATGGCGCTGTGCTGTATCCCGAACTGCACGATGTCTTCTACAACGAGGACTTCCTCGCCAAGGCCAAGTCATACTGGAATGCCGCGTACGCCAAGCCCGAGCTGATGCTGTTCAACATCAACGGCCCCTGCGCGAATCGCGATCCAGGACACCTGGATTCGCCCAGCTTCCGCGGCGTTCGCCACGAGAATGCCCCGACCTGGCTGTGCAGTGTCATGGGTAAGTCGGGTCTGTTCACCGACTACCTCATCAAGATGGCACAGGTCATCACGTGGTTCTCGGCCGACGAGGGCAGTGGATTCACCTACTGGCCCCAGGGACCGCTGCGGGCCCCTGCGCGTGTGCTCCCGCCGATCAACAACCGTGGCGTCGTCGTTCAGAACGAGATGATGATGCACCGCGGCGAGGCCAACGGACCCCTCGATCAGCAGATGCCCGCCGGTCTCGCCTTCGACACGGTGTTCTCGGGCGACCCCGCGGATCGCGAACACTGGCTGTTGAGGAATGGCGATGACGTGATCGCGCGCCACCGCACCGATGAACTGCGCTTCCTGGTGCATTGGTCGGCCGAGGTGTTTGCCGACTACGACGAGCTGAAGAAGAACATGGACGGCTCCGATGATCTGACCGTAGACAAGGCGATCGACATGCTCGTCGACGACGTCAACAAGAAGGGTGGCAAGCTCGACATTCCCGCGGCACCGCTGCACGACCCGGAGTTCATCGGCGCCCTCAACGCCGCTTACGACCTGGGCGGGCCTGCCGCGTATCCCGAGAAGGCCCCGCTGAGCGCCTTCGCGCTGGCATAACCATGTGCAGGTGTGCTGATCGCCATGCCGTCATCGACGTTCTGAACAAGTACGCGACGTCGCTAGATGCGCGAGACTGGGAGGGACTGAACGACGTCTTCCACCGGGACGCCGTCGGCCAGTACGGAGTATTTCTCGACGGACGGGCTGCGATCGTGAAGTCAATACGCGGTTTCCTGGATGGGTGTGGGGCCACCCAGCATCTTCTCGGCAACCACGAGATCCACATCGACGGTGACCAGGCCCAGTGCGCCACCAAGGCTCGCGTCATCCATGTCGGTGCGGGAGAGCGCGCCGCCCTCACGCCCTACGAGGCCATCGGCGTCTACCGAGACCAGCTGATCCGCACACCCGAGGGCTGGCGAATCATGCACCGTCACTTCGATGTGAGCATCACCCTCGGCGACTTCAACGTATTGCAACCAGCGTGACCGAAGGAGCGACCATGCAGAGATTCTCCGACCGCACAGTCATCGTCACTGGCGCCGGCTCAGGGATCGGCCAAGCCACCGTTGCGCGACTGCTCGACGAGGGCGCCACGGTGGTGGCCTACGACGTCTCCGCGGAGGGCCTGGCCGCGACCGCAACCGCCGCCGATGCCGCCGATGCAGGCGAGCGACTCACCACCGCGGTACTCGACGTCTCGTCCGAGGATGCCGTCGCCACGGCCGTCGACGCGGCGGTGAAAGAGCTTGGTGGCCTTGATGTCCTGGTGAATGCCGCGGCCATCCAACGGTGCGCGCACACCCATGAGCACACCCTGGCCGACTGGAACGCCACCCTGGCGGTCAACCTCACCGGCACCTTCCTGATGACCCGGCAGGCGCTGCCCGCACTGATCGCCAGCGGACACGGGGTCGTGGTCAACTTCACGTCGACCGCCGCCTCCTTCGCACATCCGTACATGGCGGCCTACGCAGCGAGCAAGGGCGGCGTGCTGGCGTTCACCCACGCGCTGGCCCTCGAGTACTCCAAACAGGGTCTTCGTGCGGTGAACATCCAGCCGGGCGGAGTGGCGACCGCCCTGGCGATGAGCACGCTCGACAAGATGCCGGAGGGCTACGACCTCGGGCTGTGGGCCAAGCAGACCCCGCTGATCGGTGGCCGGGAAAACGAGATCCTCGGCGATCCCAGCGCGGTGGCATCGGTTATCGCCATGGTCGCCTCCGACGACGGTCGCTTCATCACCGGCACCGAGATCCGGGTGGATGGCGGCGCGCACGCCTGACCGCAAAGCTTGATGGCGGCACTAATTCGTTGTTGGTGGGGGTTGTGGTTGGAAGGGTTGGTACCACCACCAGTCGGCGCGTTCTCCGGTCGGCCAACGCCGGGATCGACTTCGCACCGGTGGACCCGCACAACTCGTCACGGTCCAACTCGGCCACGATCTCCACCACACGACTGTCGATGGCGTTGCGCTGACCGGACAGTTCGGCCAACTCGTCGAACAACACCTCAAGACGTTCATCGGGACGCACCTCGCCGGCCAAAGAGGCTGCGGCTGAGGACATAACACCATTATCTCAGCGGGGTCCGACAAAACTCTGGGCCCACACAACCCAGCGACCCAGAACCTAAGCGGCCGGTGGGACGAAGTCCATCCTGGTTCGGGTGAGGTGTACTGACGCGATCCGCCACATGCCATCGGACTTGGTGTACGTCTCGTGGTAGTGACCGGCGCCGTGCAGCGTGTAAGCGTTTGGGAACACCACGATGTCGGCCATCGCCCAGATACCCGTCGCAGTGTTGGGCGAGGTCAGGGCGATCTCTGGGGTATGACCGTGGTGCACTGTTGTGCAATCCTCGATCGCCGCGCGGATCGAGGAGACGAGTTCGTCAACGCCCTCCCACGTCGGCCCGGGCTGACCGTCGGCGCCATTGGGTGACACCGCGTTGTCGAAGACACCGACGACGTCGTCGGTGAACACATCGCGCCAGGAGTCCCATGCCTTGGTATCCATGAGGCGGAAGTAGCGCGCCTTGAGCTGCCTGATGGCTTCCAACTCGTCGGCGACCGACGTCGATGAGGATCCCGTCACGGTGTCACACCGACTGTGTCTTCGACTACCGGCAACTCACCGCGCAACACAGCGTCGGCGATCGACGTGCGCAACGCGGAGCACACCAGGAACAGCGCGCGCGTCCCGTGCGCCGCGAGCTTGTCGGCCTCACGTCTCTCGGCACAGCCCTCATACGCCGCAGCTGACCATTGCACGCTGGTCTGATGCCAGCTGCTCTTGCGCGCGAGTACTGATGCGGCGCAACGCCGACACCGCACCGGTGCCATCGGCGCGTCATCGAGGCGGTTGTCGGCACGCACGGTCATGGCGCGGTTCCGGAAACCCTCGCGGCCATATTGGCCTCGATCTCTCTGTTCCAGTGCTCGGTGGGGCGCGTGGTGTCGATCTCGAACTCGAAGCGGTCCACCATATCGGGGGTCACATCAGCGGCGTCGACGTAGAACTGCTCGTACCAACGCCGCAACTGATAGACGGGGCCGTCCTCCTCGACCAGCAGCGGATTGTCGATTCGGGCCTTCGTCCGCCAGATCGCGACGTCCTGTTCGAAGCCCATCTTGACGAAATCGCCGAGCGCGACCGCCGTCTGTATCGCGACGTCCTCGGGCAGGTCGGCGGACTTCTTGACGATGATGCCGTACTGCAGCACGAACGAGTGCGCGTCAATCGGGTAGTGGCAGTTGATCAAAACCGTGTGGTGATCGGTCTCGGGGTAGTGATAGGTGAGGTCGTCGATCATGAAGGACGGCCCGTGATAGGACGCCAGCGAGGTCGTGCCGAGCATGACAGCGCCCTCGGTACCTCCCAGATCGGGCCGCGATCCGCTGCTCATGTACTGGGTGGCGACGTGGCCGGAGAAGATGTTCTTGAACTGGGTGGGCAGGGAGCCGTGGACGTAGAAGAAATGCGCCATGTCGACGACGTTGTCGATGATCTCGCGGCAGTTGGTGTCGACCGTGGTCGTGTACCAGTGCCAGTCGGTCCACTCGTCACTCGTCGCGCCCTCGATGCGTGGAATCGTCACGCCCTCCGGCGGCGGATTGCCCTCGGGGTCGTTCCACACGAACAACATTCCATCCTGCTCCAGGGTCGTCCAGGTGGCGGTGCGGGCCAATCGAGGGACGCGACGCGCATAGGGCACGCTTTTGCATCTGCCGTCCCCACCCCAGCGCCAATCGTGGAAGGGGCAGGCGACCTCGTTGCCCTTGACCTGTCCCTGTGACAGATCACCACCCATGTGCCTGCAGTAGCCGTCGAGGACGTTGATCCTGCCGTCCGACCCGCGGAAGACGACCAGTTTCTGGCCGAACGCGTTGACCGCGTGTGGCGTGCCGTCACCGAAGTCGCGTACCAAGCCCAGGCAGTGCCAGCCCCGAGCGAACCGGGTCGGTGCGGCGCCAGCCTCGATGAGTCGGACTTCATCAGTGTTCGCCTGCAGTGTCATATCGGACCGTCCTTGATCATGAGGGGCTGTTTCGTTTCGGGGTCGGCGTCGTGGCCGATTCAATCCCGTTGACACGTCCAGTTGGACGCATCGTTCCGCTCAATAGGACAACGGATCCGCTCGTCGGAGCGGCACGGCTACCGTCGCGGCCGTGACCGACCACAGCATGACCATCCCCGCCGGCGCACCGGTAGCCGACACCACCGTCGACCTACTCGTCGTCGGCTCTGGTACCGGCATGGCCGCCGCACTCGCTGCGAGCGAACTCGGGCTGTCCGTGCTGATCGTCGAGAAGTCGTCAACGGTGGGTGGTTCCACCGCTAGATCCGGTGGCGCGCTGTGGCTTCCGGGTAGTCCAGTGTTATCCGACGCCGGCGCCGGAGACACCCCGGAGCGGGCCCGGACCTACCTGCAGTCAGTGGTCGCCGGGACCGCACCCGCCGAGCGCGCCTCGACCTTCGTCGATCAGCTGCCCGCCACCGTGCAGATGCTTCGGCGCACGACTCCCATGAAGCTGTTCTGGGCCAAGGACTACTCCGACTACCATCCCGAGGCGTCGGGTGGCAGCGCTGCAGGTCGGACGTGCGAGTGTCGCCCGCTGAACACATCTCTGCTCGGCGAGTACCGGACACGACTGCGGCCCGGGGTCATGGAGGTCACCGTCCCCATGCCCACGACCGGCGCTGATTACCGGTGGTTGAATCTGATGGCCCGGGTCCCACGTAAGGGCATTGCCACCATTGCCAAGCGGCTCGCGCAGGGGGTTGGTGGACTGTTGCTGGGTCGGCGTTACGCCGCGGGCGGTCAGGCGTTGTCCGCCGGCCTCTTCGCCGGGGTGCTGCGAGCGGGAATCCCGATCTGGACCGATACATCGCTGGTGGGCCTGACCGAGGATGACCAGGGTCGCGTCACCGGTGCGGTGGTCGATCACGATGGCCGACGCATCGCAGTCACGGCCCAGCGCGGTGTCATCCTGGCCGCGGGCGGTTTCGACCACAGCATGGACATGCGCTGGAAATTCCAATCCGAGGCACTCGGCGCGAACCTCAGTCTCGGCGCCGAGACGAACACCGGCGACGCGATCCGTATCGCCGGGGAACTCGGGGCGGGTACCGACCTGATGGATCAGGCGTGGTGGTTTCCCGCCGTGGCGCCACTGCCCGACCGCGCGCCGGCTGTCATGCTGGCCGAACGGTCGTTGCCCGGCTCGCTCATCGTCAACGAGCGCGGCGAGCGGTTCGTCAACGAGGCCACCGACTACATGTCGTTCGGACAACGCATGCTGGACCTCGAACGCTCGGGGAACCCGGTCGAGTCGATGTGGATCGTGTTCGACCAGCAGTACCGCAACGGGTACGTCTTCGCCGCGGAGCTGTTCCCGCGGATGGCGATCCCCCAGTCCTGGTATGACGCCGGAATCGCCTGCCGCGCAGATTCGCTCGCGTCTCTCGGCACCCAGATGGGGGTTCCCGAGGACCAGTTCACGCAGACCATGCGCCGGTTCAACGATGGTGCGCACGCAGGCATCGACGCCGACTTTCATCGCGGTGAGAGTGCCTACGACCGCTACTACGGCGATCCCACGATCACGCCGAATCCCAACCTGCGCCCCTTGGTGAAGGGACCGTTCTACGCGGTGAAGATGGTCCTGAGTGACCTCGGCACCTGCGGTGGACTTCGCGCCGACGACCGGGCTCGGGTGCTACGCGAGGACGGTACGTCCATCGATGGCCTGTACGCGATCGGCAACACCGCCGCCAACGCATTCGGTGCGACCTATCCCGGCGCGGGCGCCACGATCGCGCAGGGTCTGGTGTACGGGTACATCGCCGCCATGGACGCGGCGCAACGATGACGCTCCGCCGCTAATCGGGCTCGGCCGCGTCCGCCCTCTTCTCGATCTCATACCAGTATTCCGTTGCAGGCCAAGGGACCTTGCCCGTAGTACCTTCAGCGATCTGCGGGAACGCGGCCTCCGCCTCATCGAGGTCCTTGATCATCGTCAGGGCGAGTTCGCGTTCGTTGGCGTAGTACCTCTCGGCCCACTGGAGCGCTACGCGTGCGTAGGCCCAGGCGGGATCGGCGCCGGCCCACCTGGCATCCTTTGCGGCCTCGCGCTGCATACCGTCCGCGTAGGCGACGTGCTCGGCGAGGATCTCCTTGAGCTTCGTCGGGTTGGTCAGATGCCCCAACGTGACACGCAGCAGCGGGCTGTGTTTGAGCACCGGCGGGTCGACCGGCGCCTCATTGGCCCACCGAGTCACGGCCTCCAGCCCCGATTCGGTGATCTTGTACAGGCGTCGACTCCGGGCACCGCTGGTGTTCTCCACCCGCGACGTCACCATTCCGAGCTTCTCCAGCTTCCTCAGCTCGGAGTAGATCTGACTGTGCGCCGGGCTGCCATAGTAGAAGCGCAGGCTCCAGTCACTCCACTTTCGGATGTCGTAGCCCGACAGTTCCTGTTCGTAGGACAACATGCCCAGCAGCGCCCAGCTCGTCGCCGCGAGACTCGGCTTGCCCGACTGTTCACTGCTCTCCACTTTGCCAGCCTAACAATGCGGGTCAGCCTCCCACGTCGACTCACCGCTGGATGGGAGCCCACGTTGCGGCCACCCCGCCCACACGATCACGCTGGATCGAAAGTCCCCTACGCACGGAGAGGCACGAGCATCGACGAGGCCGGCATTCGCAATTCCCCACTGGATCTGGATGCACTCGCGACGGTCTACCGACCACTCGCAGAGTCGCTCCGCAGGCTGATCGACGTCAGTATCCGCTCGGAGGTTCACGCGGATGTGGTGGCGGCGGCGACGGCCAAAATCGACGCGGCTGCCGACGAACTGAGCGCATCGATGATGCCCGGCTCGTTCGGGATCAGGCAGGGATCAGACGGCCAGGGCGTCGCATGGGGCAATGTCGTCATAGGCCTCCGCAATCCCGTGGCTCCCCCGCTGACGGTGCACCACGATTCCTACGGGTCCGTGTGGACCGAGTTCACGCTGGGCGCGGCCTACGAGGGCCCAGCGGGCCACGTGCACGGCGGTGTGTGCGCGCTGATCCTCGACCACGTGCTCGGCGCCACCGCTCATCTGCCGGGACGGCCCGCTGTCACCGGAACGCTGACCATCCGCTATCTCCGGGGCACACGACTCGGGCGAACCCTGCGCGCTCGCGCGCACGTCGATCGCTTCGAGGGAGCCAAGACCTTCGCGACGGGTTGCATCGAGGACGACGACGGCGTCACCGTGGAGTGCAGCGGCGTGTTCATCCACCCCAAACAGCACGTTTCCCGACCAATCGGGGACCAGATCTAGGGTATCCCCCGATTCCTCGGCCCCCCTGATTCCGTAACGTCCCGAAGAGACGGCGCCTAGGGGTGGGGGTACAGCTGTGCGGTGTGCCGAGATTGGGGGCCGAGCAAGTTACGTCGGTCGGATCGGTGCCCTCGCGGTCGCGCTCGGAATAGGCCTCGCCGTCCCCGCAAGCACAGGTATTGCCTGGGCAAATCCCCTCGACCTGGGCTCCCTCTCGAATGAACCCGACACCACGGCCGACACCCTCGATGACGGCGTCGACAACCCCAGCAGCGTCGCGCCCGAGCCAGTCACTCCGCCGACCCCGCCCGCCGACGAGCCGCAATCGTCTGCGCCCACCGTCGACACGTCTCCCAACGGGGGTACGGCGGACCAGTCCATTACCGCCAACACCGTGGAGGTGGCGCCAGGCGTCATCATCTCGAGTTCCGGCGGCGCGCAGACCTCATCGGAGGTAACCGGCGCAGAGCCGCCGGCCGCCACCACCGCCGAGTCGCCACCGGCGGCGGTGACCCATGAGGCACCCGCAGCTGATGTCCCCGCTCCCGTCGCTCCCGTCGCGCCGGCTGCACCCACACGACCCAGACCCCAGGTCGACCGCGGAGACCAGGGCGGCCACGGGTACGAATGGATCGACGACGGTCGCGTGCTGCCGCCACTGGCAGTCATCGACGGCACCAATCCCGATATCACCCAGATCTCCATGACGGCGGTGCCCGCTTCCGAACCGATCCGTGAGGGCACCGCCAGCACGAGCGCGGAGGCCACCCGGAACGAGTGGGCCAGGACGTTGCCGTCGAAAGTCACCGACGTCGACGTGCCCGCCCCGGCACCGGCCCTCCCGGAACGCACGCGGGTCGCGCTCATCGTCGGTGCGCTCAGCCTGTTCGGCTTCGCCCCGGGCGGGCCGATGGTGCCGGGTGGCGGGGCCGCGCCCGTGCTCCAACTCGCCTGGGCGGCGTGGCGACGCGAGTCGGCCCGACCCGAGAACACACTGTCGACGCCCACACCGGAACAGCCAGTGACCAACGGGAACTGCGAACCGCTCGTGTGCGCGGTGAGCGGACCGGTGCACGGCGACGTGACGTTCGTGGACGGGGCATGGAACTACGCCCCCACCGAACGGGCGTTGCACGCCGCCGCAGCCACCGATGCGACCGCCTCGACGACGACGGACACCTTCACGATGTCGATCGGCGAGGAGAACGGGTCCACCACAGAGATCCCGGTCCAGGTCTCGCTGCTTTCCCCAATCTCTGCCGAAACCGCAGAGGTTCAACGCATTCCAGTCGGCAACGGACCGAATTACGTCATCGCGGGACCCGACGGTCGCTACGTCTACATACCGCACGCCATGGACTCGGCGATCGGCGTGCTCGACAGCTGGACAGGCAGCGTCACCTATCTCGACACCGCGGCTCCCCTCGGGCGCGCCCTGCTGACCGCGGACGGCTCGCGCCTGTACGCCGCGAACGCCAGTAACGGCACCATGACCGTGGTCGACACCGCCACCAATGCCGTGATCGGCACGGTTCCCGTTGACGGATACGCGTCTGACTTCGTGCTCGATGCGAACAGCGGCCGCGCATGCGTGCTGGTCAACTCGCCCGAGGACGGGTTCGAACTCGTCGTGATCGACACCGCCACCGTCATCGGCCGCACCCACCTAGGGCCAGACGCCGACCTGCCCGCGATCACCCCCGGCGGGAGCACACTCTTTGTTCGAGACACCCTCGCCAGGTCCATCCGGGCGGTCGACACCACGACCTTCTCGATCGTCGACATCCCCGCCGAGCGGGACGTCACGCACCTCGCCGTCAGTCCCGATGGCCGTCACCTGTTCGCCTCGACGGTCCCGGACCTCGACGTCTACGACACGCAGACCAACACGCTCGTGCGGTCGTTCCCCGACCTCGGCGGAGCCCTGTTCCTGGTGTTCAGCCCGGACGGGTCGATTCTCTACACGGCGAGCCTCGACGGCGACACCCTGGCCGTCATCGACACCGCCACGCTCACGCACACAACTGTCACGGTCGGACCAAATCCGACCAACGCCGCGGTGTCCCCCGACGGTCAGCAACTGTTCCTACTGAACGGCGACGGGACGGTGTCGGTACTCGACACGGTCACCAAGAGCGCCGACACAATCGACATACACGGCAAGCCGAATGACCAATATCAGATCGCATTGAGCCCCGACGGGAGGCACGTGTACGTCCCCCAGTACGAAACCGGCACGCTGGCAGTCATTTCAGCGCGCACCGCCAACCTCGCTCCGACTGTGGACGTGGATCAGGCAGACGACCCCGGGTCCGGCGGTGTCACCTACACCGCCGCGGGGGCTGACGCCGACGGCGACGAACTCCTCTACACGGCGGCGCCGCTGGCTCCTGGCACGCTGACCAACCTGGGTGGTGGAGAATTCCGCTTCGTACCCGACACCGCGCTCTCGGGCCACCTGCCACCTGGCGTCCACGACGCCGTGTCGATCACGGTGAGCGACGGGCACGGCGGCTCGGCGTCGGTGCGCGGCACCTACGTCGTTGCGCCGTCCGATGAGGCGACCGTCATCGCAACGTTGGCCGTCGGCGGTGAGGTTCGCAGCGTCGCGGTCAGCCCAGACGGCACCACGGCCTACGTCCCGATCATCGACCCCGCCGGCAGATCTCGCGTTGAGGTGCTCGACACGACCAGCGGCGACCTGCTCGCGATCGTGGCACTGGCCGACGACCCCCGCGGCTCCACATCCCTGAGCGCCAACGGCAGCCGACTGGTGGTACCCGGCGGTGAGTACGTCATGGTCATCGACACCACCACGTACGAAGTCATCGCCGCACTCGAGGGCGCCGATCACGCCGTGCTCGCCCCCGACGGTCTGAAGGCCTACGCGTTGCGGGCTGGCGAGATGTCGGTCCACAACGTCGATCCGGGCAGCGAGAGCTTCGGCTCCCGCATCCGCGCCGTCCCCACCGGCGGCTATGCCGAGGGCATGGTGTCGGGCGCTGACGGCCGAATCTACTTCGCCACCAGTGACTTCACGGTCACGGCGATCGACACCGCCACCGATGAGGTGGTCGCCACGATCAGGACGACGTCCGGGTCGCACAACCTCACCGCGGCGCCCGGACGCGTCTACGCCGCACTGCACGGAACCTCGATGGCCGTCATCGACACCGACACCGACACCGTGCGCGCCAACGTCCCGATCCGCGTCGAGTCGCCGGGCCCCTATGTCACCGCCAACGCAGACGGCAGCCGGATCTACCTGTCGCGTCGCGAGGAGGGCATCCTGTCGGTGTTCGATCCGTCGACCAACACGATCATCGCCTCGGCGCGTGTCGGCGACGGCACCGTCGCGCCGGCCGCGGTCAGCGCCGACGGCTCGCTGGTGGTGGTTCCGGTCGGAGACTCGGTGACGATCGTCTCGACGGGACGGAATGTCGAGGTCTGACGGCTACTTCCGGCGTTAGGGTTTTCCCATGAGGAAACTGGAAAGCACACTCACCGCCGCCACACCGCAGATCCTGAGTCTGTTCCGCATTGTGTTCGGCCTGCTGCTCACCGTGCACGCCACGCAGAAGCTGTTCGCCTGGCCGGTCGGCACCGCTGCTGCCGACGGCACACTGACCGGACCGTCGGTGCCATTCGGCACCTGGCCGTACTGGTGGGCCGGCGTCATCGAACTGGTGGTCGGCCTACTGCTGCTCGTCGGGCTCGTCACGCGCCTGGCCGCATTCGTGGGGTCCGGCGAGATGGCGTTCGCCTACTTCACGCAGCATCAGCCCAATGCCCTTTGGCCGATCGAGAACGGCGGCGAGCTGGCGGTTCTGTACTGCTTCGGTTTCCTGCTACTCGTCTTCACCGGCGGCGGCGCGTGGGCGGTGGACGCCATGCGCAAGCGCTAAACCTGGTGACTCCACCACAACGCCGAACGTGAACGCACTGCGAAAGGGAGGCTAGTTCTTCGCAGTGGCGTCACGTTCGCGGGCCCGCCCCCTCAGACCTAGGTGTCGAGCGCCAGGTCCTTGCGGAAGCGCTTCATACCGTCGATCTTGTCGGCGGTGGTCGCATCGGGCCCGGCGTAGAACATCCACGGCATGGTGATGATCCCGTGGATGCCTGCTGCCTCGGCCCGTGCATAGTGCTCGGGCAGGAATGCGTCGGCCAGCGGCGTCAGGACGGTGAAATCGTCCATCGTCAGCCCCTTTTCGGCCCGTAGCTCCCGCAGTCTCTCGACCGACGCGATCGCCCGGTCGGTGGTGATTAGGTCGCCGATCCAGCCGTCGTTACGCGCGGCGCGCCGCAATGCGATATCCGAAAGTCCTCCGACATAGATCGGAATGTGCGGCGGTGTGGGCTCCATCTCGAGTCGCGGAGTGGTGTAGAACTCGCCGGAGAACTCGGTCCAGCCCGGTTGCCAGAGCGCGCGCATCAATTCCAGCATCTCGTCGGTGCGCTTGCCGCGGCGGTCGAACCGCTGCCCCATCAACGTGAACTCCTCCTCGCACCAGCCGACGCCGATTCCGAGTTCAAGCCGTCCGTCGGCCAGACACGCGGCGGTACCGATGGCCTTCGCCGCGGTGTACGGATCGCGCATCGCGGGCAGGTACACGGTTGTGACGAACCTCAGGCGAGTGGTCGCCAGCGCGAGCGCACCGATCATCACCCACGGATCGGGCCAGTGCGTGAAGGCCTGCCACCGCCGCGACCCGTCGTCCGTGTACGGGTAGGGCGTCTGCAGCGTCTCCAGGTTGACCACGTGATCGGCGATGCCCATCCCGTCGTATCCGAGATCGTCTGCGGCCTTGGCGATTTCGACGACCTCCTTGATGTCGAGGAATGCCGTGCTGACGTAGAACTTCATGCAGTTTCCATCCCCTGCTCGCTCCGCTCCTGGTTGCTGACATCCCGCGCCCACGCGGGTCTGATGAACACACCGTCGGCCTCCACGGTGCGGCCCTGGGCATCGCTCAGATAGCCGCGGGCGTAGGTCTTGATGCCCTCGGTGCGTTCGATGAACGCCTCGGCACGCACCGGACCCAACGGTGTGCCCCGCAGATAGCGAAGTGTGATGGTGCCGGTGTACAGCGGTTTGGTGAGACCGTCGCTGGCGGCCTCCCCCAGGATGTGGTCGAGCACCAGAGCACAGATGCCACCGTGCACCAGCCCCGGAGGACCCTCGTATGACGGGCCAAGTGTGAACTCCGCCCAGCACCCGCCGTCGGGATCGTGCACGACCTCCATAGGCGGGGCGATCGCGTTGCGCAGTCCCACTGCCGGATTCGCCCACACGAGCGGACGCCCCGTTCCCTCATGCCGCCGCGCCGCGGTGCCATCCCACTGCTCCCGCTCCAATGTCGCGGTCGCCGAGTCGATCTCCGCGCGGGCCGCGTTGACGGCCTCCTCGTCGGCGCCGGTGCGGATACCCGCCTCGATGAGCTTGCGCATGGACACGGCCAACGGCTCGTAGATGGAGCGCAACCGCTCGTACTCCTCGCCAGTGATCACGTCGAACGCATAGCCGCCACTGGGTTCATTCACC
Organism: Mycobacterium sp. IDUB_39; assembly: GCF_055419205.1. Taxonomy (NCBI): domain Bacteria; kingdom Bacillati; phylum Actinomycetota; class Actinomycetes; order Mycobacteriales; family Mycobacteriaceae; genus Mycobacterium; species Mycobacterium sp. IDUB_39. The sequence goes on along the minus strand of NZ_JBVAXF010000012.1, from coordinate 34,612 downwards.
GAAGATTCTCCGTACCACTGTCTTTGCCCTGCGCGTGACGCGCAGGTAGTTGTCGAGGAACTCGCCGCCATCACCGTTGTCCCACCCCGCGGCCACCGCGACGGCGTTGAGCTGACGGCCCGGGCCGGGCAGCTGGTCGGTGGCCTTGCCCTTGACCAGCACCAGCGCGTTGCGGGCCTTCGTCGCGGTGAGCCACGCCTGGCGCAGCAGATCCACGTCGCCCTCGGCGATCAACTCGGCCGCGCCGATGGCGTTGAGCGCGTCCAGCGTCGACGTGCTGTGCAGTGACGGCAGTCGGTGCGCGTGTCGCAACTGCAGCAGCTGGACCGTCCACTCGATATCGGCGAGCCCACCACGGCCGAGCTTGGTGTGGGTGTTCGGGTCGGCGCCACGAGGTAGCCGCTCGGCGTCCACGCGCGCCTTAACTCGCCGGATCTCCTGCACGGCCTCAGCTGACACGCCGTTCGGCGGGTAGCGAGTGGCATCGACGAGCAGCAGGAACCGATGTCCGAGGTCCTCGTCGCCTGCCACCCGGTGGGCCCGCAGCAGGGCCTGGATCTCCCACGGCGCCGCCCACTGCTCGTAGTACGCCTGATAGGAGGCCAGGGTGCGGACCAGCGGACCACTGCGCCCCTCGGGCCGCAGGTTGGCGTCCACCTCGAGCGGAGGGTCCGCACTCGGCGTGCCGAGCCTGGCCCTGATCTGTTCGGCGACGCTCACCGACCACTTCACGGCCACCGACTCCTCGGTGTCGCCCACGGGTTCGCAGACGAACATGACGTCGGCGTCCGAGCCATAGCCGAGTTCACCGCCGCCGAGGCGGCCCATGCCGATGACCGCGATCTTGGCTGGTGGTCCGGTTGCGGGTGTGTTGGCGCGGACCACCGAGTCGAGCGCTGCCTGAAGGACAGCCACCCACACCTCGGTCAGGGCCTTGCACACCTCGGTGACCTCGAGCATGCCCAACAGGTCGGCCGAGGCGATGCGGGCCAGTTCCCGTCGCCGCAGGGTGCGCGCTGCCGCGATGGCGCGGACCGGATCCCGGTGTCGCCCAGCTGAGGCCACCAGTGATCGCCCCACGCCGTCGGGTTCGACCTCGAGCAGCTTGGCTCCGTTGGGTCCGTCGGCGTACTGCTGGATCACCTCGGGCGCACGCATGAGGAGTTCGGGGATGTAGGCCGACGTGCCGCACACCCGCATCAGCCGCTTGGCCACCGCGCTCTCATCGCGCAGCGTCGCGAGATACCAACGTTGATCGGCGAGTTCCTCGCTGATGCGCCGGTACGCCAGCAACCCGGCATCGGGGTCGGGCGTGTCGGACAGCCAGTCCAGCAGCGTCGGCAGCAGAACCCGCTGCACGCGACCCCGCCTGCCGCTGTTGCCGGTGAGTGCGGCGAGGTGGGTGAGCGCGCTCTGCGGGCCCTCGTATCCGAGCGCGGCGAGCTGACGTTCGGCCGCCTCCGGCGTCATCGCGCTCCCGAGTTCGACGGCGGTGCCGCCCACCGACTCGAGCAGCGGTTGATAGAACAGCTTGGCGTGCAAGCGCGAGACGCGCATGCTCTGGCGCTTGAGTTCGTCGCGCAGCACGCCCAGCGCATCGCGCTGGCCGTCGGGTCGGACGTGCGCGGCGCGGGCCAGCCAGCGCAGCGCCTCGTCGTCGCCCGGCTCCGGCAGCATGTGTGTGCGCTTGAGCCGCTGCAGCTGGAGGCGATGCTCGAGCAACCTCAGGAACTCGTAGGACGCCGTCAGGTTGGCTGCGTCGTCGCGGCCGATGTATCCACCTTCCGCGAGTGCTGCCAGGGCGTCCACCGTGGAGGCCACGTGCAGCGACTCGTCGGTACGGCCGTGGACGAGTTGCAGTAGCTGTACCGCGAACTCGACATCGCGCAGCCCTCCGGTACCGAGTTTGATCTCGCGGGCGCGGACGTCGGCCGGGACCAGCTGTTCGACGCGACGGCGCATCGCCTGCACCTCGGGGACGAAATCCTCCCGCTCGCAGGCGGTCCACACCATCGGCCGCAGCGCGGCCATGTACTGCTCACCGAGTTCGGCGTCGCCCACCGCGGGCCGCGCCTTGAGCAGGGCCTGGAACTCCCACGTCTTGGCCCACCGCTCGTAGTACGCCACGTGGGACTCCAACGTGCGCACCAGCTGGCCGTGCTTTCCCTCCGGGCGCAGGGCGGCGTCCACTTCGAAGAACGCGTCGTTCGCGAACCGCATCATCTCGCCGGCCACGCGGATCGCGATGGTGTCGGCGTTCTCCGCGACGAATATGACGTCGACGTCGCTGACGTAGTTCAGTTCGCGCGCGCCGGACTTCCCCATCGCGATGACCGCCAGCCGGGGCGGGGGCGTGTCATCACCGCACACCATGCGCGTCGCGATGATGAGCGCGGCACCCAGAGCCGCGTCGGCGAGATTCGCGAGGTGTTCACCGACCGTGGGGAATGGAATGACGGGTTCGTTCTCCACCGTGGGAGCGAGGTCGAGTGCGGCCAGGACCAGCAGCCTGTCGCGGTACATCAGCCGCAGCGCCTGCCCCGCGGTCGCGTCGGTGGAGTTCTCGGCGGCGGCGTCGAAGTCGCGGCGCAGATCGGCTGCGGACGGCAGTGTCACATTGCCCGCCAGCAGATGCCAGGAGTTGGGCTCGGCGACGAGGTGATCACCCAGCGCGTACGACGAGCCGAGCACACTGAACAGTCGACCGCGCAGCGCCCGATCCGTGATCAGCGCGTGGTTCAGCTCGTCCCAACCGGATTCAAGCGACTCGGCGAGGCGAACCATCGTGTGCAGGGCGGCGTCGGCGTCGGGTGCGCGCGAGAGCGACCACAGCAGTTCGATGTGGTCATCGGTGTGCCAGCCCAGCCGGTCCAGATCGTCACGCGCTGTCGGCGCGACCAGACCCAGCCTGCCAACACCTGGCAGCGTCGGACGGTGGGTTGCGGGTTTGGCCACGTTCTGACGTTAGCGCACCTACCTACACCCCCGGTCGCTCCGCTCCTGCCCGCCGAAACCTACAGCGAGAGGTAGGCCTTCAGCTCGAACGGCGTGACGTGGCTGCGGTAGTTCTCCCACTCGGCGCGCTTGTTGCGCAGGAAGAAGTCGAAGACGTGCTCCCCCAACGCTTCCGCGACCAGCTCGGAGTTCTCCATCTCGATCAGGGCGGCACCGAGGCTGCCCGGCAGCTCCTTGTAACCCATCGCGCGGCGCTCCTCGGGTGTCAGCGTCCACACGTTGTCCTCGGCCTGCGGGCCGAGGACGTAGTTCTTCTCCACACCCCGCAGGCCCGCGGCCAGCAGGACCGCGAACGCCAGGTACGGGTTGCACGCCGAGTCGGGGCTGCGTACCTCGACGCGTCGCGAGGACGCCTTGCGCGGCGTGTACATCGGCACCCGGACAAGCGCTGACCGGTTGGCCGCACCCCAAGACGCGGCGGTCGGCGCCTCGCCGCCGTGCACCAGCCGCTTGTAGGAGTTCACCCACTGGTTGGTGACGGCGCTGATCTCGGAGGCGTGCTCGAGGATGCCCGCGATGAACGACTTGCCGACATCGGACAGCTGCAGCGGATCATCGGGAGTGTGGAAGGCGTTGGTCTCGCCCTCGAACAGGCTCATGTGGGTGTGCATCGCCGAGCCGGGGTACTCGGCAAAGGGCTTGGGCATGAACGACGCCCGCACACCCTCGTTGAGCGCGACCTCCTTGACCACGTAGCGGAACGTCATGACGTTGTCTGCCATGGACAACGCATCGGCGTAGCGCAGGTCGATCTCCTGCTGCCCGGGCGCACCCTCGTGGTGGCTGAACTCCACCGAGATGCCCATCTGCTCCAGCGCGTCGATCGCGTGGCGGCGGAAGTTCGGGGCCGAGTCGTGAATCGTCTGGTCGAAGTAGCCGCCGTTGTCGGCAGGCACCGGCGGAGCCTCGTCAGCGCCCGGCTTGAGGAGGAAGAACTCGATCTCGGGGTGCACGTAGCAGGAGAAGCCGAGATCGCTGGCCTTGCCCAGCTGGCGGCGCAGCACGTGGCGCGAGTCGCCCCACGACGGGGAACTGTCCGGCATGGTGATGTCGCAGAACATGCGGGCGGAGTGGTTCTTGCCGCCGCTCGTCGTCCACGGCAGCACCTGGAACGTCGAGGGATCGGGCCGGGCCACCATGTCGGATTCCGAGACCCGCGCAAAGCCCTCGATGGAGGAGCCGTCGAAGCCGATGCCCTCTTCGAACGCACCCTCCAATTCGGCGGGCGCGATGGCGACCGATTTGAGGTAACCGAGCACGTCGGTGAACCACAACCGAACGAAACGGATATCGCGTTCCTCCAGCGTGCGCAGCACGAATTCCTTCTGGCGGTCCATGTGCGCAGCGTAGGCACCGGCTGTTAAATCTGTGTTACGTGGGGGCTGCTGTTGCACGCCGATCAGCCGTCGGTCCTAGCACCGGAGGTCAGGCGGCGGCAGCCGGGAGTCCACCAGGAAACCGACCACTGCGGGGTCGACGCACGCGTCCCCGTTGAACACCACGGTGTGCTGGGTGCCGTCGAAGGTGATCAACGACGCGTCGAGTTCACGAGCCAGTTCGACACCTGCCTGATACGGCGTCGCCGGATCGCGCGTGGTCGACACCACGACGACCTTTCCCGGGCCAGGCGAGATGCCATCGTGTGGCACCGACGTCGGGGGCACCGGCCACGCCGCACACACGTCCCGGGGGGCGAACCCGGTGAACTCGCCATAGGCCATGAACGGCGCCACGGCCCGCGCCTGCCGATCGGCGTCGACCCACACGGCCGGATCGGACGGGTAGGGCGCATCCACACATCGAATCGCGGTGAACGCATCCTGCTGGTTGGAGTAGTGGCCCGCCTGATCACGGCCCTGGTAGTCGTCGGCGAGCAGCAGCAGGTCGCCGGGATCGGTGCCGCGCTGCAGGCCGAGCAGTCCGCTGGTGAGGTACTTCCAGTACCTCTGCGTGTAGAGCGCGTTGGCGGTGCCGGTGATCGCGTCCTGGTAGCTGAGCCCGCGCGGGTCCGAGGTTCGGGCCGGCCCGTAAGCCAGTGGGTTGATCAGCTGGTGGTAGCGCGCGACGAACAGGGCGGGGTCCTGGCCCAGTGGGCAGTCGGTCGAACGGGCGCAGTCGGCCGCGTAGTCGTCGAAGGCCATCTGGAATCCGGCGAGCTGTCGAATGTTCTCGGCCACGGGATCCGAACCGGGGTCGACGGCGCCGTCGAGGACCATGGCCCGGACACGGTCCGGGTACTGCTCGGCGTACTTCGCGCCGAGTTCTGTCCCGTAGGAGAACCCCAGATAGTTGATCTGGTTCTCCCCGAGCGCCGCGCGCACGACGTCCATGTCCTGCGCGGTCGACGCGGTCCCCACGTTGGCCAGGAAGTCGACGCCGGTCTTGTCCACGCAGCCCTGGGCTAGTTGGGCGTACACGCCCTCGATCGCCGCAACTCCCGCTTGGCTGTAGTTGACCATCGGCTCACGCCGGAACGCGTCGAACTCCGCATCCGAGCGGCAGCGGATCTGCGGGGTCGAGTGACCGACGCCGCGCGGGTCGAAGCCGACGAGGTCGAAGCGGCGGGTGATGTCGGTGTCGGCCAGCCCGCCGGCCATGGCGGCGACCGTGTCGACCGCCGAGGCGCCAGGCCCACCGGGATTGACCATCAGCACACCGATACGGTCCCCGGTGGCGGGCACCCGGATGACCGCCAGTTGTGCTTGCGGCCCAGCGGGATTCGCGTAATCGACCGGCACCGCAACGGTGCCGCACTCCGCGGTCGGAATCGCGGAGACGTCTCCGAACAGGGCCGCGCAGCTACCCCAGACGGGCGGTTGGCCATAGGACTGCACGGCTGCGCCCTCGGGCGACGCTCCCGCAGTCGGGCAGAGGACACCGGCTAGCACCACAGTGGCGAGCGGTGCCGAGATCAATTTGCCCACCCGCCACATGGCAGACATGTTCGCACGCAACCGGCTTCACAGCCGCATCCGATGTCGAGCGGTGACTAGGCAGCAACCCGACGGTGATCTAACGGTCGCGTCAGCAACGCCCACCGGCTGGCGGCACGACGACGTCCACGAGGTACTTCGCGGAGATGTCGTCGACGCACTTGTTGCCCTGGAACACGACAGTGTGCTGCGTGCCCTCATATGTCAGCAACGTTCCGCCGAGTTGCTTGGCCAAGTCGACACCGGCCTGATACGGCGTGGCGGGGTCGTTCGTCGTCGACACCACCAGGGTGGGCGGCAAACCCTCGATCTTGAGTTCGTGCGGCTCCGACGTCGGTGGCACCGGCCAGAACGCGCATGTGCCCATCGGGGCGTTGCCGGTGAACTCGCCGTAGCTCATGAACGGCGCGGCGGCGCGAGCACGCTTGTCCTGATCGATGATCTTGTCCCGGTCGGTGATCGGTGGCTCATCGACGCAGTTGACGGCCACCCGCACATCCGTGGAGTTGTTGTAGTGCCCCTGCGGGTCACGTCCCATGTAGAGATCGGCCAGCGCCAGCATCGTGTCGCCCCTGCCCGCCCGCATCTCCGAGAGCGCCTGGGTGAGGTGGCGCCACAGGTTGGGCGAGTACAGCGGCAGGATGGTGCCGATCACCGCGTCGCCGTAACTGAGGCCGCGGGGGTCGTCGGTCTTGGCGGGATCGTCCACCAGCGGGTCGACCATCGACTTGTAGACCTCGACGGCCTTGGCGGGGTCGGTGCCCAGCGGACAGCTCGGGCTCTTCGCGCAGTCCGCGGCGTAGTCGTTGAACGCGGTCTGAAACGCGGCGGCCTGACGGATGTCCGCCTCGAGCGGATCGGCGTTGGGGTCGACGGCACCGTCGAGGATCATGGCGCGCACCTTGTCCGGGAACGCCTCGGCGTAGGCCGCCCCGATTCTGGTGCCGTACGAGTAGCCGAGGTAGGTCAGCTTGTCGTCACCCAGGGCCTCGCGCATCGCGTCGAGATCCCTTGCCACGTTCGCGGTTCCGATGTTGGCGAGGAACTCCTCCCCCATCTTGTCCACGCAGCGCTGCACGAAGTCCTTGGTCTCGGACTCGATGTGGGCGACACCCTCCGGGCTGTAGTCCACCTGCGGGTCGGCCCGCAGCCGATCGTTGTCCTCATCTGAGTTGCACCACACCGCGGGCGTCGAGCGTCCAACGCCACGCGGATCGAAGCCGACCAGGTCGAAGCGCTCACGCACCGCGTCCGGCATGCTGCCCACCAGCGACGCCGCCGCGGAGACACCCGACTCACCGGGGCCACCGGGGTTGATGATCAGCGAGCCGATCTTGTCACCGGTGGCGGGGAACCGGATCATCGCGATCTGGGCGACCTCGCCGTCGGGCTTGGTGTAGTCCACGGGGACCGACAGCTTGCCGCACTCGGCGCCCTCGGGGATCTGGACGTCGCTGGGCGAGGACTCGCATTCGTCCGCCGACCAGGCCACGGGCGTTCCCGGCGGCGGGACGTCAATCACCGCGCGGCCGGCGACCACGTTGCTACATCCGGCCACCACCATTGTCACCGTGGCGGCCGCGAGCAGCCCGCGTCTGAGGTTCATGGCTGACCATGCTGCCATGAGTGATCATCGGCCCTGATGAGGGCGCTAGCGCGTGGCGGCCAGCAACTCCTCGAGTGCGAGGTGGAAGTCGTCAGCCATGTCCCACAGATCGGGCAGCAACTCCGGGCAGGAGATCAGTCCGACGTCGAGTCCACCGCCCAGCGACATCACCGTGATGTTGAGCCCCGAGCCGTGGAATATCGGCCCGAGGGGAAACATGGCCTTGACTCGCGCGCCCAAGAAGTACAGCGGCACCTGGGGTCCCGGCACGTTGGAGATGACGAGATTGTGCACCGGTCTGGCGCTGGTGAGCCGACTCGAGGCATACACCCGCATCGCGACACCGAACACCGCGGGCGCGGCGAACTGCGACCAGTCCTGAAGCAGCGTTGCGCCGATCGCCGAACTATGCTGCTTAGCAAGTGAATTCGCCTCAGCGATGGCCTTGAGTCGCTCTGCGGGATCCTCGATGTTCGTCTGCAGGCTGGCGAACATGCCCGACACCTGGTTGCGGCCGGGCCGGTCCGACTTCTCGTGCACCGACACCGGGACCATCGCCACCAGCGAGCTGTCGGGGAGTTCGTCGCGGTCGAGCAGGAACCGCCGCAGCACCCCGGACACCAGAGCCATCACGACGTCGTTGACCTTGACCCCGAAGTGGTTCTTGACGGTCTTGACGTCCTCGAGGCTCAACTGGGCGAATGCGACGTTGCGGCGCCCGGTGACATTGGTGTTGAACGTCGTCTTGGGCGCATTGAACGGTGCCGCCATGTGAAGTCCGTTGCGGGCGCGCTTGACGGTGTCCACCACGGTCGACAGCGTCGAGGGCACCACATTGACCAGCTTCCAGGGCCGGGTGACGAACTTGATCGCCCCGCTGACCGCGATCTCCAGGTCCGATCCACCCCCGACGCCCTCGACCGGCTCCGGCGCCGGCGCATCGGCCTCCGTGGTGCACAGCTGTGACATCAGGTTGGCTCCGGTGACGCCGTCGACACAGGCGTGGTGCACCTTGGTCAGCACCGCCAGCCGACCGGCGGTGTTCTCCTCGGTGCCCGCGACGTTCTCGATGACCCACATCTCCCACAGCGGCCTGCTGCGGTCCAGCGTCAGCGAGGCGATGTGACCGCAGATCTCGCCGAGTTCGGCGCGACCGCCGGGCGATGGCAGACCGATCCGGTGCAGGTGCCTGTCGACGTCAAAGTCCTTGTCCTCCACCCACACCGGGTGATCGAGGTTAAGTCGGCTGTCGGAGAGCTTCTCGCGGAACTCGGGCATCGCCTTGATTCGCAGCCTCAGCGCGTGACGCAACCCGTCGAACGTGTAGCCGCCCGGGATCGTCGAGGGATCGATCTCCAGGATCGAGCACACGTGAAGTGGCTGATCAGCGGTCTCGAGGTAGAGAAAGCTGGCATCTAGACCGCTGAGCCGTTGCATGCGGCGATCGTAGGCCGGTCCGGATGGCTCCGTGTGAGGAAATGCACTTCACTCACGGTTCATCTTCGTGTCGATGGATGGCAGACTGGTTGCCGTCAAACGAACCCGGGGACCCGGATTGGGCCTCGAGGATCGAACCGACCACACAAGGGACGACGATGTCTGAACAGTCTGTTTACGGTGCCTCCACGCCCGAGCAAGCTCCGCGCACGAAAGTCCGCACGCACCACCTCCTGAAGTGGAAGTCCGAGGGCCACAAGTGGGCCATGCTCACGGCCTACGACTACTCCACCGCCCGCGTGTTCGACGCGGCCGAGATCCCGGTGCTCCTGGTCGGCGATTCGGCCGCCAACGTCGTGTACGGCTACGACACCACGGTTCCGGTGACCATCGATGAGTTGATCCCGCTGGTACGCGGCGTGGTGCGTGGTGCACCGCATGCGCTGGTCGTGGCGGACCTGCCGTTCGGCAGCTACGAGGCCAGTCCGGCGCAGGCATTGGCGACCGCCACCCGCTTCATGAAGGAGACGGGTGCGGCCGCGGTCAAGCTCGAGGGCGGCGAGCGCGTGGCCGAACAGATCGCCACGCTGACCCAGGCAGGCATTCCGGTGGTGGCGCACATCGGTTTCACCCCGCAGAGCGTCAACGGGCTGGGCGGCTACCGCATCCAGGGCCGCGGCGACGCGGGCGACCAGACCATCCACGATGCGATCGCCGTGGCCGAGGCCGGCGCGATCGCCGTCGTACTCGAGATGGTGCCCGCAGAGCTGGCCACCCAGATCACCGGCAAGCTCACCATTCCCACGGTCGGCATCGGCGCGGGCCCCAACTGCGATGCCCAGGTGTTGGTCTGGCAGGACATGGCAGGCATGACGTCGGGCAAGACCGCGAAGTTCGTCAAGCGCTTCGGAGACGTCGGCGCCGAATTGCGCCAGGCGGCAATCCAGTACGCCGACGAGGTTGCCTCCGGCGCGTTCCCCGCCGAGGAGCACTCCTACTAACCGCTACATCGACTGTTCGGCTCAGCCGCTACATCTACTGTTCGGCTCAGCCGAAGGCGGGGGCGCGCTTGCCGAGGAAGGCCGCGATGCCCTCCTGGCCGTCGGCTGACTGTGCACACTCCGCGATGGCACGCGCCTCGAGTTCCAGTTGCTCCTCGAGGCCGGTGCGGTAGGTGCCCAGAAGCAGCCGCTTGACGGCGCCGTTGGATGTCCGCGACGTGTTGGCCAGTTCCTGGGCCAGCGTGTCGACACGAGCGGCGAGTTCGCCGTCGGGCACGACCTCGGTGAGCAGACCCCAGTCCAGCGCCTCGGCCGCGGACAGCGTCCGGTTGGTGATCATCAACTGCTGTGTGCGGCGGATGCCGATGAGCCGGGGCAGGTTGTAGGAGGCGCCGCCGTCAGGGCTCAGGCCCGCCTTCGTGTAGGCCATGGTGAACTTGGCCGACTCGGCGGCCAGTGCCAGGTCACCGGCCACGGCGAGGCTGAAGCCTGCGCCCGCGGCGGTGCCGTTGACGGCGGTGATCACCACGGGGTCCATCCGGGCAAAAGTCGACAGCGCGCGGTGCAGATCGGATGCGATGCCCTTGACGAACTCGCCGGCGTTGGGTGCGGCGGCCATGGCCTTCAGATCGCCGCCCGCGCAGAAGAAGCGTCCCGCGCCGGTGATGGTGACCACCTTGGTGGCGGCGTTGTCACACAGCGCCGCGGCGACGGCCAGTTCACGGGTCAGCCTGTCGTCCATGCCATTAGCGGCGTCGGGCCGGTTCAGGACGATGCGGGCGACGGGTCCGGTCTGGTCGAGTGTCAGCGTGTCGAATTCAGGCATGCAGCAAACGTTATCGCACCGGCTTTGTCACCGGCCTTACGGCCATGCGCCGATCTGTAATGGCGCGCCGCCGGACGTTCAGCGCAGCGATTTGGCTCGAACATCATTCGTTCACCTGAATGTGGGAACCTGTTCACAGGTTTCAGCAACGACAGTGCTCACTGGAGATCGAAAGCGAAGATGGCAGCCGACAAACGCAAGGCGTCCCGTCACATCGAGACCGAACGGAAGTTCGCCGTCACCGAGGACACCGTCTCCCCCTCGTTCGAGGGGCTGTCCGCCGTTGCCCGGGTCGAGCGTTCGGACCCACAGCACCTCGACGCTGTCTACTACGACACGGCCGACCATCACCTTGCCGCGCACCGCGTGACGCTGCGCCGCCGCACAGGCGGTCCTGATGCAGGGTGGCATCTCAAGCTGCCCGCCGGACCGGACTCGAGAACCGAGGTACGGCTGCCATTGGGCGACGCCGAGGAGGCGGTGCCCGACGAGCTGCGCGATGTGGTCTTGGCAATCGTCCGGGACCGCGCGCTCGCACCCGTGGCGCGCATCTCCACCGTGCGCATCGTCGATGAGTTGCACGGCCACTCGGGTGCCCCGCTGGCCGAGTTCTGCGATGACCAGGTCACCGCGTCGGCGGTCGGCGGCGCCGAACAGACCTGGCGGGAATGGGAACTCGAACTCGTCGAGGGCGCCGAGGTACCCGCCGATCTATTGGATCGCCTCGCCAACCGGCTTCTCGACGCGGGCGCGCAATCAGCCGGGCACGGGTCGAAGCTGGCGCGCGTGCTGGCCACCTCCGCACCGGACCAGGCGCCCCGTCACGACGATCCGGTGCACCGCGCCGTTGCCGAGCAGATCGAAGAGCTTCTGGTGTGGGACCGCGCCGTACGCGCTGACACGTGGGACTCCGTGCATCAGATGCGGGTTGTCACCCGCAAGATCCGCAGCCTGGTCAAGGGCTCCGAGGAGTCGTTCGGCCTCACCGACGACGCGTGGGTGCTCGAAGAGCTCAAGCTGCTGGCCGGAGTCCTCGGTGTGGCGCGCGACGCCGAGGTGCTCGCGGAGCGCTTCGAGCGTGCACTCGCCGATTTACCCGCGCACCTGGTCCGCGGCCCCGTCCGCGAACGGCTGGTCGATGGTGCGAATCGGCGATACCAGGCCGGGCTGAAGCGGTCGTTGGCCGCGATGCGCTCGGAGCGGTACTTCCGGCTGCTCGACGCGCTCGATGACCTCAAGACCGCCGAGCCGGTGGCGTCGACCTCCGGTGAGCCGCCGCGGCAGACCACCGTTGCCTCGGCGTACCGCAAGGTGCGCAAGGCCGCGAAGGCGGCACTCATCGCCAAGGCGGACCCCGCGGTGAGCATCCAGGGAAAGGACGAGGCCCTGCACCGGATCCGCAAGGGCGCCAAGCGGCTTCGCTACACCGCCGCAGCCACCGGTGCGCGGAACGTCGCGGACGGGGCGAAGCTCATTCAGACGCTGCTGGGTGATCATCAGGACAGCGTGGTCAGCCGCGCACATCTGTCGACCGAGGCCAGCGCCGCGCACGCCGACGGTGAGGACACCTTCACCTACGGGCTGCTGTTTCAACTGGAGGACGAACTGGCCCGGCGGTCCGAGGATCTTCTCGAGGGCGCGCTGCGCAAGCTCAAGAAGGCGGTTCGCGCGGCGGGCTGACCCGTTCGCGACAGGCTGACCCGTTGGGGCGGACGAGTTGGCCTGTAAGCCGGATTCTGTTCCCCGTCACCATTACTGGTGGCGGGGCGACGACCATCCATCTGGACACACCGTCACCGGGTGCCTCGAGCGGCCTACCCGCAGGCTCGGGCGAGCAGCCCTCAAACGCCTGCGCGGCCGCAACCAGGTTGCGGCCTTCTTGGCCTTGCTTCGGGTGGGGTTTGCCTAGCCACCCCGGTCACCCGGGATGCTGGTGCGCTCTTACCGCACCGTTTCACCCTTACCCCCCTGCCCGAAGGCTGGGTGGCGGTCTGTTCTCTGTGGCACTGTCCCGCGAGTCACCTCGGATTGCTGTTGGCAATCACCCTGCTCTGTGAAGTCCGGACTTTCCTCGAATCCCCAGAGGGGGTCCGCGGCCGTCCGGCCAACTCGTCCGCGCTGATCACCGTACTCTGATCCCCATGGCACAGGTGCCGCCGGCCCGCTATCTGCAGCGCGCCAAGGACTTGGTCGACGCCCGCTACGCCGAGCAGATCACCGTCGAGGACCTCGCTGCGGCGGCGGGCCTGTCACGCGCGCATTTCTCCCGGATGTTCACCCGCACGTTCGGCGAGTCCCCGCGCGCCTACCTGCAGACCCGGCGGCTGGAACGGGCCGCATCGTTGCTGCGCTACACCGACCGCTCGGTCGCCGACATCTGTGTGATGGTCGGGCTGCAGAGCGTCGGGTCATTCACCAGCAGTTTCGCCCGCGTGTACGGCAGGCCACCGGCGGCCTATCGGGCCAGCATGCCGCCCGCAGCATCGCGCGCACGGATTCCGAGCTGCATCGTGGCGCGAGACACCCGGCCACCGGCCGACAGCCGGGTCAAGACAGCACACCGGGAGAAGACGGGCACCTGACCTCGGCCGTAGCGTCGGCCTCATGATGAAAATCGCAAGCACACACCTGTGGGTTCATGATCAAGAGGTCGCGCTCAAGTTCTGGACCGATCAGGTCGGCATGGAGGTGCGGGAGGACGTTTCGTTCCCCGAGGAGATGGGCGACTTTCGTTGGCTCACCGTAGGCCCACCGGGCCAGGACGACGTCAGCATCGTCCTGATGGCGGTGCCGGGTCCTCCGGTGATGGACGAGGACACGCGCAAGCAGGTGCTCGACCTGACCGCGAAGGGTTTCGCGGGCACGGTGTTCCTGCTCACCGATGACGCCGCAGCGTCCTACAAGGAGCTGACCGAGCGCGGCGTGGAGTTCACCGAACCACCCACCGAGATGCCCTACGGCATTGACTCCGGATTCCGCGACCCCTCGGGCAACAGCATCCGGCTCACCCAGCGCACCGACTAGGACGGTGGTTACCGCTTGACTTTCCCGCATGGAAAGTGGATTCTACTTTCCATGCGGGAAAGTGAGGATGGGGTTATGGAGAACGTCACGCCGGCCGACGCGCGCGCCGCGCTGGATGCCGTTGACCGCGCCAAAGCGCACGTGGTGGATGAGGTGGGTCTGCCCCGGTGGTACTGGTGGCTCCTGGCGGCGGGCTGGGTCGTGATCGGACTCATCGGCGACGTTGGGCCGCAGTGGCTCGTCATTGGGGCCACGGTCGGGTTCGGAGTCGTTCATTCCGCGATTGCGTCGCGCCGACTGAGCGGTCGCCGAAGGACCGACCGCATGCAGGTCAGCGCCGATACGGTTGGGCACCGGATACCGCTGGTGGTGATTGGCATGCTGTTCGCTCTGGTCGCTGTGACGATTGCGGCGGCGGTCGCCCTGCACGCCGACGGTGCCCGTCATCCCGGAATCGCCGCGGCCGTGTTCGTCGCCGCCATCGTCGGCCTGGGCGGACCCGAGATTCTGCGGACTCTGTGCCGCTGGGTCCATGCATGACGACGACGCCGCGCTTTGACGAACTGATCCACCCCAGCACGCGCTTGACATTGGTGGCCATGTTGGCCGCCGTGGACTGGGTCGAGTTCTCCTATCTCAAAGAGACATTGGGACTTTCGGATTCTGCCTTGTCGAAGCAACTGTCAATTCTGGAACAGGCGGGATACGTCACCACCGAACGCCGCCTGGAGGCGAGACGCCGCAGGGTGCACGCCAGGCTGACCGACGCTGGCCGGATCGCGTTCGACGGTCACGTCGCCGCGCTGCGCGCCATCGTCGACGGTCCGATCCGGACGGACCACGACCTCAACGTTTCGTCAGATGCGACGCCGACGCCCGTGAAACTGCCTTAGGTTCAGCGGGTTTGCCGGAGTCGGGCAAACCCTCGCCACTGGAGCGGGCTTCCACTGGTGCACCTGCCATTGTGGGCCGTCAACATTCGATGACGGCCCACAAACGGCAGGGTCCTCCCTGCGACTCGGCTAGACCGTGCGCCGCAGAACCATCAGGTTGTCCCCCAGTGTCGCCTCCTGGCCGTCGGGTCCGGTGACCTCACGCTCGATCGTCTCGATCCGCACGCGGTCCCATTCGCCCGCCGACAGGTCAAGGCTCGCCAGCACCTCCTCGGCGCTCGGGAACGGATGGTCGTGCGGCACGTTCGTCGCCCACGACGGCATCCCGGCATGGTCGACGATCACGAGATGTCCCCCCGGCGCCACGGCGCGGGCGGCATTGGCAAGGATCTGCGGTCGCTCCAGACGCACTGTGGAGTGCAGGAACTGGGCTGACACCAGGTCGAAGGTGCCCTCCGGGAAGCTGTCGGACAGGTCGTGGCGCTCGAAGTTCACCCGGTCCCGCACACCCCGCGCCTCGGCTTCGGCGGCCGCCCGCGCGATCGCGGTCTCCGAGATGTCGACCGCCGTGACGTGCCACCCCTGCTCGGCGAGCCAGACAGCGTCTCCACCCTCACCGCAGCCGAGGTCCAGCGCGTGACCGGTGGGCAGGTCCGCGACCACCTTCGACAGCTGTGCGTTGACCCGTCCACTCCAAATGCGTTGACGTTGACCGTAATGCCGTTCCCAGTACTCCGTCGCCGTGAGCCCGTGGGTGGGCCACGGCGGCACGGGCAGACCGACGTCGTCGCCGAGCAGGCTTTGCATGATGGATGCGCCCGCCATGCTTCCCGTCGCGACTGCGGCCGCGACCTGGGGCATCTGCGCGCCGATGTCACCCGCCGCGAAGAGTCCTGGAACGGTGGTGCGCTGGAGCGCATCGACGACCAGGCCGTCCACCGCGACCGGGCCCGGCGCGGTCATCGCGCCGAGTTGTGCCGCCAGAGTGGATCTCTGGTGCAGCGTGGTGGCGACCAGCGCGGCGCGGCGCGCCAGCCGCTCGCCGTCGGAGAACTCGACAGCGGTCAGTTCGCCACTCTCCGAGACCAATCGAGTGACTGACCGCGTATCGACGGTGACACCGGCTGCGTCCAACTGCTTGAGCTGGGCGTCATCGAGCCCATCGTCGCCGTCGGTCAGGAGCACCACGTCATCGGACCAGCCCCGCAGCAGCAGGGCAGAGTGCACGGCGCGCTCCCCCTTGGCGATGACTGCCAGTGGCGCGTCGCGCACCTCCCAGCCATGGCAGAACGGGCAGTGAAACACCGAACGACCCCAGAGTTCTTCGAGGCCGGAAATGCTGGGCGGCCGGTAGTCCATGCCGGTGGCCAACAGGACTGTCCGGCTCCGTTCGATCGTGCCGTCGGCCAGTTCCAGGGTGAAACCCCTTTCGCCACGGACCACTTCGCCGGTACGCACCTCGACGTTCGGGTACTCGTCCAGCTCGGCGCGGCCCGTCTCGTAGAGTGCTGCTGGCGGCTGGCCGTCATGTCCCAGCAGACCACCGATGCCGTGGGCCGCGAGATTGCTCGGCGCTCCAGCATCCACCACCAACGTGCGCCGACGCGCCCTACCCAGCACCAACGCGGCGCTCAATCCCGCCGCGCCGCCGCCCACCACGATGCAATCCCATTCACCAGTCATGCCCTAGAGCTTGCCCCCGCGTTTCAGAACTGCCAAGCTGATTTGCCATGCAGGCAAAGCCGCAGGATGACGTCGACACTCGCGTCCGCCGCCGACTACGCGAGTTGCGCACTCAGCGTGGACTCACGCTGGAGGAGGTGGCCACCCGCGCCGACATCGACGTGTCGACACTGAGCCGCCTCGAATCCGGCAAGCGCCGACTGGCACTCGATCACCTGCCCCGCCTCGCGTCGGCGCTGTCGGTCACCACTGACGACCTGATGCGCGCACCCGAGGCCGACGACCCCCGGGTCCGCGGCGCCTCGCACACCAGGGACGGCGTCACCTATTGGCCGCTCACGCGCAGCGGCCCCGCGGGAGGCCTGCACACGTTCAAGATCCGGGTGAGCACGCGACGCCGCACACCCCCCGACGAGCTACCCGTGCACGACGGGCAGGAGTGGCTGTACGTGTTGTCGGGGAACCTGCGCCTCATCCTCGGCGATCGCGATTTCACCATCAAACCCGGTGAGGCGGTGGAGTTCTCGACGTGGACACCGCACTGGTTCGGCGTCGTTGACGGCCCGGTCGAGGCGCTCGCGATATTCGGGCCGCGCGGCGAGAAGCTGCACGTGCAGACCTGACTACAGGTACGAGGTCTGATTCACCAGTCGCACCGATGCCACGCCGTCGGGGTAGAACTCGGCGATGGACAGCGAGGCGAGATCGAGGTGCATCCGGTACAGGACACTCGGACCGGCGTCGAGCGCGAGCCGCAGGACGGTCTTGATAGGCGTCACGTGCGACACCACCAGGACGGTCGCGTCACCGTGCTCGGCAATGATCCGGTTGCGGGCCCGACGCACCCGGTGGGCGACCTCGTCGAAGCTCTCACCGTCCGGCGGCGCCAGACTGGTGTCGCGCAACCACCGACTGTGCAGGTCGGGATCACGCTCGGCGGCCTCACGAAACGTCAGACCCTCCCACTTGCCGAAGTCCGTCTCGATCAGGTCGGCGTCGATCGTGACGTCCCGACCCAGGGCTTTGGCCGCGGCCTCTGCGGTCACCGTGGCACGCCGCAGCGGTGAGCTGATCACCGCGGCTATGTCGCTCCGCCCGGCGAGGTACTGCGCGGCGGCGTCGGCCTGACTCTGACCGAGATCGGTCAGCGCCGGATTCCCACGACCGGAGTAGCGCCGCTCAACCGACAACTCGGTCTGGCCGTGGCGCAACAGGAGAAAACGCGTCGGAGCGCCCATCGCTCCCGTCCATCCTGGAGATGATGTCGATTGATCCGCCGTCGCAGCGGTTTTCGGGGCGGCCGGCTGGGACGTCAGCGCCTTCGCTGCCGCGTCCGCTGCTGCATCCATCGCCTCGTTCGCCAATTGGTCGGCGTGCGAGTTCTTGGCGCGCGGGATCCAGGAGTAGGTCACCCGGTCGAAGTCGGCGGCCAGCTCACGGGCACGCCCGTGCAGCGGGATCATGTCGACGTGCTTGACCCGCCAACGGCCGGTCATCTGCTCGACGACGAGTTTGGAGTCCATCGACACCGCGACCTCCGTGGCGCCGACATCGGCGGCGGCTTCCAGACCCGCTATCAGACCTCGGTATTCGGCCACGTTGTTGGTGGCGATCCCGATGGCCTCCTTGCGCTCGGCGAGCACGCTCTGCCGGTCCGCGGACCACACCACTGCACCGTATCCGGCGGGCCCGGGGTTCCCGCGCGATCCGCCGTCGGCTTCGACCAATACCTTCACTACATCGAACCCTTTTGCCGCAGAAGGATCGCCCCGCACTCGGGGCACCTCAGCACGTCGTCCTCGGCCGCCGCAGCGAACCTCGACATATCGGCGCGGTCGATCTCGATCCGGCACGCGCCGCACCGCCTGCCCTGCAGGACACCGGCTCCCGGACCGCCGAGGGCGCGCTGCCGTTCGTAGAGGGCCACCAGGTCCGCGTCGATCACGGCTGCGATCTGGGCGCGGCGCAGGGCCATCGTCTGTCGCGCGGCGTCGATCTCCGCGAGCGCCTGGTCGCGGGCCACCTGCGCCTCGGTGACGAGACCCTGAAGTTCGCCGATCGCGCGCAGCTGCGCAGTCTCCTCGTCCTGCAGTTCCTCGCGCCGTTGCATGACCTCGATCTGCGCGTCCTCCAGGCTGGACTGGCGCCTCTGCAGGGTCTCCAACTCGTGTTGAAGTTCGGTGAGCTGCTTGGCATTGACGTTGCCCGCGTCGAGCATCGCCCGGTCGCGATCCTCGCGTTGGCGCACGGAGTCGATCTCCGACTCGAACTTGGCGACCTCACCGTCGAGGTCCTCCAGGGCTAGCTGGAGGGTCGCCAGTTTGTCACTGGCATCGCGGTGCTCGGCGGCGACCACGTCGAGCCGCTCCTGCTCCGCGAGCTTCTTGGCTCGGTGATCGAGCCGACTGATATCGGCGTCGAGTTCGGTCAACTCGATGAGCGAACGTTGCTGGGCGGCTTCTGCCTTCATACTTCTCTCTCGACATTCCAGGGGTCGGTACGGATGGAACTCACCCGCACCGGGAGCGATGCGCCGAAGTGGCGCGTCAGGATCTCAGCTGCTTGACCACACCACGGGTACTCACTCGCCCAGTGCGCGACGTCGACGAGCGCGACGTCAGAGGTCCGCCGGTGCTCGTCCGCCGGGTGGTGGCGCAGGTCTGCCGTCAGGTAGGCCTGCACCCCGGCCGACGCTACGGCATCGAGCAGCGAGTCACCGGCACCACCACACACCGCGATGCTCGACACCATCGCATCGGGGTCACCCGACGCCCGCACTCCCCACGATGTCGCGGGCAGCGCCGCGGCGACGCGGGACACAAAGGTCGACAGCGGCTGGGGCTGCGGCAACGCGCAGCTTCGGCCGATTCCCACGCCGGTGGGCAGTGGCGCCATGGCGAACACGTCGAACGCCGGCTCCTCGTAGGGATGCGCGGCCCGCAGCGCGGCCAGAACGTCGGCGCGCAGGCCGGCGGGCGCGACCACCTCGACCCTGTCCTCCGGCACCCGCTCGATCGACCCGACCCGTCCGATCGCCGGCGAGGCGCCGTCGTGCGGCAGGAACTGGCCCGTCCCGGCCACAGTCCAGCTGCAGTGCGAGTAGTCGCCGATGCTGCCCGCACCCGCGGCGAACAGGCCCTCGCGGACAGTGTCGGCGTTCTCGGCGGGCACGTAGACGACCCACTTGTCGAGACGGCGCCCCTCGGCTGCGGGTGACAGCACGCCGCGGACCTCGAGCCCGAGTGCCTCAGCCAACGCGTCGGACACCCCGGGGGCGGCGGCATCGGCATTGGTGTGTGCGGTGAACAGCGCGCTTCGACCACGGATCAGCCGGTGTACCAGCGCTCCCTTGGCCGTGCCCGCCGAGACGGTGTCCACGCCCCGCAGCAGCAGGGGGTGGTGGGCGAGCAGCAGGCTTGCCTCTGGCAGTTCGGCGACGACCTCGGCCGTGGCGTCCACCGCAACCGTCACCGACTCGACCACGTCGGCCGGGTCACCGCAGACCAGGCCCACCGAGTCCCAGTCGAGCGCCAGGGCAGGCGGATACGCCGCATTCAGCACGTCGATGACGTCGGACAGCCGCGCGCTCATTGCATCGCCTCGACGATCGCCTCGAGCAGCACCGGCCATTCCTCTCGCACCGCGGCACGCAGATGGGAACCGTCCAGGCCGACGAATGTGTCGCAGCGACGGACGGCGATCCCCTTGGTGTCCAACCTCTTTCGGACAAGCTCGGCATCGGGGACGACGAAGAGCAGATACGGCGCGCGGCCGTCGATCACCTCGATGCCCGCGGCGGTGAAACCAGCCGCCATCTCGCCGCGCAGCACCGCCAGCCGGGCCGCTGCATCGGCGGCCTCCGCGACGGCCGCCGGCTCGTTGCACGCCGCGATGGCCTCCAACTGCAGCGTCCCGAGCGCCCAGTGTGGGCGGGTCGCGGTCATGCGAGCCAGCACCTCCGGGTCACCCAGCAGATAGCCAACGCGCAGCCCCGGCAGCGACCACGTCTTGGTGAGGCTGCGCAGGACCACCACGTCGGGCAGGGCGAGGCCGGCCAGCGACTCGGGCTCCCCGGGGATCGCGTCGGCGAACGCCTCGTCCACGGCCACGATGCGTCCGGGGCGGCGCAACGCCAGGATCTGTTCCCGCGTGTGCAGCACCGCCGTCGGATTCGTCGGGTTGCCCACCACGACCAGGTCGGCGTGATCGGGCACGACGGCGTCGGCCAGGGTGAACGGCGGTCGGAGTGCGACGTGCTCGAACGGCACCCCCGCGGCCGCGAGCGCCGCCTCGGGTTCGGTGAACGACGGTGCGATGAGTGCGGCCATCGCGGGCCGCAGATGCGGCAGCAGTGCGAAGCCCTCGGCACCGCCTGCAAGCAGTGCGACGTGATCGGGGTCGCGGCCGTGGCGCGCGGCGACGGCTTCGGTGGCCCGTCGCTGGTCCTCGGCACTGGGGTAACGCCCCAGCTCACCGAGCCGGGCCGCCAACCGGTCGAGCAGCCACGTCGGCGGGCCCGCGGCACGCACGTTGACGGCGAAGTCCAGCATGCCGGGCGCCGCGGCCTCATCGCCGTGGTAGCGCGCCGCCGTACGGATCCGACTTGCCACATCACGACCCTAGTGCGCGGCTGCCGGGGCCAGGCACGGGGACGACCGGCGACATCGGGGACAATGGAGCCGTGAGCGCTCAGTTGGTGATCTTCGACCTCGACGGCACGCTGACCGACTCGGCCAGCGGCATCGTGGCGAGCTTTCGGCATGCCCTGGAACAGGTGGGCGCCACGGTCGGCGCCGTCCCCGACGTCGATCTGGCGAAGATGATCGTCGGACCCCCGATGCATGTCACGTTGGCCTCGATGGGGCTCGGTGACCGGGCGGATGAGGCGATCGCGGCCTACCGCGCCGACTACCGCTCCCGCGGTTGGTCGATGAACTACGTTTTCGACGGGATCCCGGCGCTGCTGGCCGACCTGCAGGCCGCCGGTGTGCGTCTGGCCGTGGCGACGTCGAAGGCCGAGCCGACAGCGCGCCGCATCATCGAGCACTTCGGCCTCGACGATCACTTCGAGGTGGTGGCGGGCGCCAGCGTCGACGGTGTCCGCTCCTCGAAGGCCGACGTCGTCGCACATGCACTGGCGCAACTCGAGCCGTTACCGCCGGGCGTGGTGATGGTCGGTGACCGCCGCCACGACGTCGAGGGGGCAGCCGCCCACGGCATCGGCACCGTGGTGGTGGACTGGGGTTACGGCGCTGACGACTTCGACGGGCAAGATGAGATGACCGACCGTCGCCATGTCTCGACGGTCGCCGACCTTCGGGAGGTGCTCGGTGTCTGACTCCAGTCCGGCGGTGCTGCACGTCACCTTCGTGTGTTCGGGCAACATCTGCCGCTCCCCCATGGCCGAGAAGATGTTCGCCCATCAGATCGAGGAGCGCGGCCTGTCCGGCGCGGTACGCGTGAGCAGCGGCGGTACCGGCGGCTGGCACGCAGGCAACCCGGCTGACGAGCGCGCCAACCACGTGCTGGCCGGCCACGGGTATCCCACGACGCACAACGCCGCGCAGGTCGACGATGACCACCTGGCCGCCGATCTCGTCGTCGCGATGGGACGCAACCACGTTCGGATCCTGCGCGACCTCGGTGTGCCCGCCGATCGGCTGCGGATGCTGCGGGCGTTCGACCCGCGGTCGGGCGCTCACGCGCTCGATGTCGAGGACCCCTACTACGGCACGAGAGTCGACTTCGAGGACGTGTTCACCGTGATCGAGGCGTCGCTGCCCGGGCTGCACGACTGGGTCGACGAGCAACTGAGCGTCCGGAGCGTGGCGGACCGATGAAGCGCTGGGCGTTCCTATTGCGGCCGCAATGGTTGGCCCTCTATGTCGTCGTCATCGGCTTCGCCTATCTGTGCTTCACCGTGCTCGCGCCGTGGCAGCTGGGCAAGAACACCAAGACCACACGTGAGAACGCGCAGATCTCGAGTTCTCTGACGTCAGAGCCTGTGCCGGTGACGAGCGTCCTGCCGCAGCAGGACTCGAAAGCGCCCGACGACGCCTGGAAACGCGTGACGGCGACAGGCCGGTATCTCCCCCAGGGCCAGGTGCTCGCGCGGCTGCGTTCCATCGACGGCGAACCGGCGTTCGAGGTGTTGACGCCCTTCGCGGTGGACGGCGGTCCGAACGTGCTCGTCGACCGCGGCTACATCAAACCCATTGATGGCAACAAGGTGCCCGAGTTCGCCGCCGCCCCCACCGAAACCGTGACCATCACGGCGCGGCTGCGGGACTCCGAGCTGCTCGCGCTCGGCAAGGAGCCGTTCCACCAGGACGGCGCGCTGCAGGTGTACTCGATCAACACCGACCAGATAGCCCAGGTCACCGACATTCCGCTCGCGGGTTCATACCTGCAGCTCGTCGAGGACCAGCCCGGCGGTCTGGGTGTGATCGGGCTGCCGCATCTCAACTCGGGCCCGTTCCTGTCCTACGGCATCCAGTGGATCGCGTTCGGCATCATCGCACCCCTCGGGGTCGGCTACTTCGTCGTCGCCGAGTACAAACAGCGCCGCCGCGACAAGGCCGCCGCCGATAGTTCGGCCTCAGCCGCGGCATCGGCGTCGGCCGCCGGTGAGCCGGTGACGCGCACCAAGGACGAGAAGCTCGCCGACCGCTACGGCCGACGGCACTGATTGCCGACGGCGGCGATCAACGACGCCGTCGCGACCGCACCGCACGCCGCGGCCGCCTGCACCGCCCGCGAGAGTCGCACCGAGGCAGACAGGTCCGCGACTTCTGGTGGTCGGCCATCGCCGAGTGTCGGCCGGATCTCGAGGCGGTGCGCGTACTGCGTCGGTCCGCCGAGGCGCACCCCGAGGGCGCCGGCGAAGGACGCCTCCACGACACCCGCGTTGGGGCTCGGATGACGTGCCCCGTCACACCTCCACGCCGTCAATGCCCCGCAGGGTGAACCGCCCGTGACTGCCGCACACCCGGCCACCAGCACACCCGATACCCGCGCGGGCAGGTAGTTCAGCACGTCGTCGAATCGCGCTGCGGCCCAGCCGAACTTGGCGTAGCGCGGCGACTTGTGCCCGATCATCGCGTCCAGGGTGTTGGCTGCGCGGTACACCAGCAGTCCGGGGACCCCTGCGACCGCACCCCAGAACAGCGGTGCGACGGCCGCGTCGGAGGTGTTCTCCGCCACCGACTCCAATGCGGCCCGGGTCAGGCCATCGAAGTCCAGCGAGGCGGGGTCACGTCCGCACAGGGACGGCAGCAGTTCGCGCGCCCCATCGAGATCGGCGCAGGCGACTCGGTCCGACATCTGGGCTCCGGTGCGCGCCAGCGATGTACCGCCCAGCACGACGAACGTCGCCGCCGCGGTCGACACCGTCGTCCAGATCGGGCCGCGCCGCGCCGCGGAGCGATCGACCGCGAGGCCCGCGGCGAGCAGTGCGCCGACCAACACGCTGGTGTGCGCGGCACCCGCGGCACGACGGTCGGCGTAGGTGAGTCGTTCCAGGCTCGCAGCGGCGGTACCGAACCATGCCACCGGATGGCCGCGGCGGGGGTCGCCGAGGGCCAGATCGATCAGGTATCCGAGCGCGAGACCCGCCGCGCGACCGCGGGATCTCGGCGCAAGCACCCCGGCAGCGTCTCACGAGGTGGTGTACTCGATTTCATGAGGTTCGGACCGAGTTCGAAGCCGTCGCGCGTCGTGCACCTACTCAACCCCGCCGCCGCGCTGTTGCCCGCGGCCAATGTGATCATGCAACTGTCGGCGCCCGGTGTCGGTTACGGGGTGCTCGAGAGCCCCGTCGACAGCGGCAACGTCTACAAGCATCCGATCAAGCGCGCCCGCACCACCGGCACGTACCTCGCGGTCGCCACGATGGGCACCGATGCCGACCGGGCCCTGATTCGCGCCGAGGTCAACAGGGCGCACGCCCAGGTCCGCTCCAGCGCAACCAGTCCGGTGCGCTACAACGCGTTCGATCCGCAGCTGCAGCTGTGGGTGGCCGCCTGCCTCTATCGGTACTACGTCGACATGCACGAGTTCCTGTACGGACCACTGAGCGACGACGCTGCCGACGCGGTGTACGACGACGCCCGAAAGCTGGGCACGACCCTGCAGGTGCGCGAGTCGATGTGGCCCGCGGACCGGGTCGCGTTCGAGGAGTACTGGAAGCACTCGCTGGATGGGTTGCAGATCGACCCACCGGTCCGCGAGCATCTGCGCGGAGTCGCGGCGTTCGCGTTTCTTCCTGCCCCGCTTCGAGCCCTCGCCGGGCCGTTCAATCTCTTCGCCACGACGGGATTCCTGCCCGCGGAGTTCCGCACGCTGATGCAGCTGGACTGGACGCCGGTTCAGCAGCGCCGCTTCGAGTGGCTGCTGTCGGCACTTCGTCTCGCCGACCGCGTCATCCCCCGCGACGTCTGGCTGCTGGGCTACCAGACCTACCTGTGGGACATGCGATCTCGGGCACGCCGCGGCAAGCGGGTCGTCTGACACGTCAGTGATGCACCCAAGCCGCTCAATTGAAGGATTGCACGCGCCCCGCCAATACCGCTGTCCACTCCCTGAGGTACCGGTCATCGGATATCGGCGCCTCGCTCCGGCGGAAGAGATCCGTCGCGAACCGCTCGCCGAGGATGCTGTTGATGCCAAGTGCGGCTAGGACTTTGGCCTGCTCGGACGATGCCCGTGGCGCCCACGCGGTGATCCAGCCCGAGAGCTCCTCGATGAGCGAGTCGACGAGCGCGGCATAGGCGGTGTCGAGGCGCTCAGACAGTCCCGCGGGCGTGCGCGCGGCGATCTGCAGCAGTTCGGATTCCTGGTCGATCACCGTGAGCAGGTAGCGGCCCAGGACGGTCAACTCACTGTGCAGGTCCCCCAGACCCGCGAAGAGTGCGCGAATGTCAGCCATCGCGGCACGCCGGTCGAGCTGCCGGTCGATGCCTGCGACGAGCAGGTCGTCCTTGGACTTGAAGTGGCGATACAGCGCGCCCGAGCCTGCCGCCAGACCGGCGGCCGCCTCGATCTGAGACACGCTGGTGGCCTCGAAACCCTTGTCACTGAACAACCGCATCGCCTCGGTGAGCAGTCGCTCCCGTGTGGATGCCGGTGCAGTCATTGACTCCTCCAAAGTGGTCACTTACCGTCTGTACGGAACCACTTTACTTGACTGTTCGTGGAAGTGGGAGGGACCGAATTGCCATCTCGAGACGAGCCCGTTACGCAGGGTCGGATTCGACGAACCATGCCGCTGGCCGGATTCACCGCCCGCGCGGCCGGCGGTCGTCTCATCGCCGGTCTCCAGAAACGGGCGGGCGACGACGACGCGGTCGACCGCTTCCACGAACGCACCGCCGAGCGCTACACCGACCTGCTCGGTCACTCCAAGGGAGTGCTGATGAAGGCCGGTCAGATGATGTCGATGGTCGAGGCCGAGGAGCTCGGGACGGGTGGATTCGCGCCCTACCAGAAAGCCATGAGCCGACTGCAGGCTGACGCTCCGCCAATGCATCCCGCGCTGGTCCGTGAGGTTCTTGATGCCGAACTCGGTTCCGCCGTCGAATACTTCGCCGAGTTCATGGAAACTCCGATGGCAGCTGCGTCCATCGGACAAGTCCACCGCGCTGTTCTGCGCGACGGCCGTGCGGTTGCGGTCAAGATTCAGTATCCCGGTGTGGCGCAGGCCATCCGCGATGATCTGGCCAACACAGAGCTTCTGGCGACGTTTCTGCGTTTCATGACCTCGGCGGCGGGGATGAAGATGGACATTCGTGCCGTAGCGCGCGAGGCCGCGGCGCGGATCTCCGAGGAGGTGGACTATCGACACGAAGCAGCCACCATCTCAACATTCAGCGAGCTATACCGCAGCCACCCGTTCATCCGGGTTCCCGACGTCGTCCCCGAGGCGTCCGGCGATCGGGTGCTGACGATGACCTACCTCGAAGGGATGGACTGGGCCGCCGCCCAACAGGCCGATCAGGACCTGAAGAACACGTGGGCCGAAGCCATCATCCGGTTCAACCAGAGCAACTTCCGTCACGCCAATCTTCTGCACGCCGACCCGCATCCCGGCAACTACCGTTTCAACACCGATGGCGCCGTGGGCTTCGTCGACTTCGGCTGTGTAAAGATCCTGCCCGAACTGGAGCGGTGGCGAGTGGTCGCCATGTTCCGCGCAGTCATGGAGGGGCGCACCAACGATTACCGCGACCTCATGGTGCAGGCCGGCTTCCTCGACAACGAGTCGGACCTCACCGCTGACGAGCTGTACCAGTGGCAGGCGGAGGCGCTGTATGAGATTTTCGAGGCGCCTCAGCCGGCGACCTACTCACCGCAGACAACGCGGCGCGTCCTCCATGGCTACTTCGGCGCGCGTGGCCCTGACCATCCGATGGGCCGCATGAACGCGCCGGACGATTACGTGTTCGCCGGCCGCAGCACT
The DNA here is from genome assembly GCF_055419205.1 of Mycobacterium sp. IDUB_39. Classification (NCBI taxonomy): domain Bacteria; kingdom Bacillati; phylum Actinomycetota; class Actinomycetes; order Mycobacteriales; family Mycobacteriaceae; genus Mycobacterium; species Mycobacterium sp. IDUB_39. The sequence continues at coordinate 7,738 of NZ_JBVAXF010000012.1, read as the reverse complement.
TTCGCCCTCAACGCGGTGACCGCCGGCTTGGGCGCAACTCTGCCCATGCGCGCCATCATGGACGACATCGACGGTGTCACCGAGCCGATCACCGAACTCGGCAAGCTGCACCACGCATGGGTGCGCGAACGCGGCCTGCCCGGCGCCCTGGATCAGCATGACCACCCCTGAGATCGCGGCGCCGCGACTCCCCTGGGACGCCGCCGACCCCTATCCGTTCTACGAGACACGGCGCCGCGACGGCGATGTCGTGTGGGACGACACCGCGCACGCCTGGCTGATCCTCAGCCACGACGCCGCCCGCGACGTGCTCGGCGGACGGGACTGGGTCAGCGACCCCCGAGCCAACGCGGCCATATCCGCCGCGACGCCCATGATCAGCTCGGCATTCGTGGACGCCAGCATGCTGTTCACTGACGGCCCGGTCCATGACAGGTTGCGCAGCGCCGTGCGGGATGTGTTCAGCCGCTCCTTCATCGGCGGACTCGAAGCGGGTGTCGAGTCGATCTGTGTTGACGCGGTCTCGAGGACTCCCACCGACGTTCCCGTCGACGTCATGTCGGAGATCGCGCTCCCGCTACCGGTCGCCGTCATCGGAGCCTGGCTGGGTCTGGACCCCGAGCAGTGCGCCGCGCTGCGCGAGCACTCCCCGGCCATAGTCCGGATCCTGGGCGGCTTCGCCGATCAACACGACCTCGAGGAAGGTCTGGCCGCGGCCGCGGCGCTGATCGCCGACTTCCTGCCCGCGGCTGCCGACCGACGCAGCCATCCCACCGACGATCTACTGAGCTTCCTGGCCGCAGACGCCGACCTCACCCTCGACGAGGTCGTCATCACCGCCATCCTGATCGCCGTCGCCGGCCACGAGACCACCGCCAATCTGCTCGGCGCCAGCCTCGTCCGGCTGCTCACACCGACGACCGACGGCACCCGCCTGGCCGACCACATCGACCAGGCCGATCCCGCGGTTCTCACCGAACTGCTGAGGCTCGACGCTCCTGTACAGGCCACCGCACGCACCGCCACCGCAGACCAGACCGTGTCCGGCATCGACATCCGCCGTGGTGAAACAGCTCTGGTGTGCATCGCCGCCGCCAACCGAGACCCCGCCGTCTACCGCCAGCCCGACCAGTTCCGCCCCGGCCGAGCCGGACCCGCACCGCTGAGCTTCGGCTACGGCGCGCACTACTGCCTGGGCGCTGCGCTGGCGCGGCTCGAAACGACTGCGGCCCTGCAGCACATCCTGCGGCGTCGGCCCGTACTCGCGGGTGACCCCACCTGGCGCGACACCCCCGCCATCCGCGGCCCACTGACCATCCCGGCTGTGTTCACAAAAAAGTAGGGCGACCAGGGCATTCTGCGATCACAGGCATGCTGGTCTCTATGGACGATGTGCTTGAAACGGATCCCGCGACCTTCCTCGACTTCGACCTCGATGAGTTTCGGTCGTTGCGCGAGGAGTTCTCGCGGTTCATGTTCTCGTACAAGTTCGGCATGGAGGAGATCACCACCAAAGTCGGAATCCTTCAACAGGAGTTCCAGCACCTGCAGCAGTACAACCCGATCGAGCACGTGACCAGCCGGCTCAAGACGCCCGAGAGCGTCCTCGACAAGATCCAGCGCAAGAACTGCGAGTCCCGGTTCGAGACAATCCGCGAGACGATCACCGACATCGCCGGTGTCCGCATCACGTGTTCCTTCACCTCTGATGTCTATCGGGTGTCCGAGGCCCTCACCCGGCAGGACGACCTCACAGTTCTACAGGTCAAGGACTATGTACGTCAGCCGAAGGCGAACGGCTACCGCAGCCTGCATCTCATCCTGGAAGTCCCGGTCTTCTTGTCCACCGGACCCGTCACCGTCCCGGTGGAGGTGCAGCTACGCACCGTTGCCATGGATTTCTGGGCCAGCCTGGAACACAAGATCTACTACAAGTTCGATGGCGAAGTGCCGCCGGACATCTCACGCAGCCTCAGCGATGCCGCGGCCACCGCTGCGCGATTGGATGACGAGATGGAGCGCTTACATCGCGACGTGCATGGTGATCTGCCGCCGGTGCCGGTCGAACTCGCGCGGGGCGCCATTCCGATGTCAGATTCCGTCATCGCCCGCCTCGTGCGGCAGCAAGGCGGCATCCCAAATCTGACATGAGAGTTCTGCCATCTCGGCGGTTCACGCTTGGCGCGGGTCGCAGGTTGTAGAGTTTTCGGTTGTGGCACTTGACTATCGGCGACCGTGAGTGACCCCGACCCTGATCAACCGTTGTCTGCACTCGTTTCCGGTGCAGCCGGCATGCTGGTGCCATTCATAGCAGGAGCAGAACCGGAAGCTGATCCAGTGGTGCGGGACGTGGTCCTACATGAGCCCGGCACGCAGTCTGACTACAGCGGCAGCATTGTGCTGGTCAGCGCACGCATCGAGGATCGCTTCGCACTCGGGTCACTACTGGACGAGGTTGGGACGGCCGCGGCCCTCGTCCTTCCGCCGGACGCGACGAGAGATATTTCGCTGCTGCAGGACAATCAGATCCATCTGTTCCGGCGGTCCCCGTGGGTCGGATGGACCGAGCTCTTCAGTGCCCTCATTCGGCTTCTCGGGGCCGGGCGCATCGTCACACCGGCCCCGCAGGTGGACAACTTGCAGGCGCTGGCCCACTGGATCAGCACCAGGAGCGGGGCACCAGTGACGATCGAGGACCTGGATTCGCGTGTTCTCGCATACTCGGTCGTCGACCACGACGTCGATCCCATCCGGAATCAGACGATCCTGGGGGGTGCGGTACCCGCATGGCGGGTCGAGCGGTTGATGGCCACAGGATTCCTGCCCGCGATCTGGCGATCCGACGACGTGGTGGTACGCAATGCCGAGGCCGACGACCCGGCGCGCATGGTGGTCGCCCTGAGGTCCGGAAGCGAGACCCTGGGCACGATCTGGGCGGCGCTGAACGACGACACCGACCGTGAGGACCTACGACAGCTGCTCTTACAGGTGCGCCAGCCCGCCGCCGCCATGCTGCTCCGAGAGGTTCACCGCGACCAATACGAAAGGCGGCTTCAGGAGTCGGCGCTGGTCGACCTGCTTTCGCATGGGGTCGATCCCGGGGTTCCCGCTGCGCTGCTCGGGCTGCAACCTGATGCCAGACATGCCGTGGTCGCGCTGGGATTGGACACTCCCTCGTCTCGTTCGCTGATGTTCCATATTCAGGCGCTGCGAAACGGGGCGAGGACGGCACAAGTGGGCTCCGACCTGCTCGTCGTCCTACCGCTTCTGGCCGGCGAGGCCGGGGAGCCGGACCTGGCCAGTTGGCTGACGGAGCAGCTGGCTCGAGTTTCACGCGGCCGCGCGGGCTTGGTGTCGGTCGGACCTGCTGTCTACGCCCTGTCGGACCTGCAGGTTTCCGCACGGGTCGCTCGGCAGGTCCTCGACGCCGCTTCGCTGCAAGATGCGGCCCAGCTGCCCCCGGCGCGCGGTGGTCCCACGGTCATCACGGCAGCTGACGTGCCGGACGCGCTGACCCTGATCTTGGCCGCCGACCTCCTGGCTCCGATGGCACACGCCATCGCCGAACCACTGGAGACGCTCCGCCAGCACGACAGCGACCACGGAACCTCATACGTCGACACCGTCGCGGCAGTTCTTGCACATCCGGGAAATCTCGCCGAAGCGGCCCGCGAGTTGGGGATTCACGCCAATTCACTGCGGTACCGACTGGAGCGGATCGGCGTGGTCTCCGGTATCGAAGTGCAGTCATCGGTGGCGCGGCTTCGGGTTGCCCTCGGCCTGCTGGTGTGGGGGCGGGATCAGGCTCGTCGGGCTGAGCCCCCCGTGGAATCTGACGAAAATCGTGGTCGCCCTTAGTGCATTTCGGAGATGCTGACCCAGCTGTCATGAGTGACCCTCAGTATCGACAGAAGATCCGTGGATAATTCCTCATCCCACGCGACCGGCACAGAATGGTCCTTCTTCATAGGGTTTCAGCTGTGATTTCTGGAACAACGTGTGGTGGACACGTCCTACCCCACCCCGACACGCTGCTGCGCCGCCGCGACGAGGTCGTAGCCGGTGTGGCGGGGCGAGGGTTCCTCGACGACCTGCACCCGCTGTGCGGGGTCATCGACCTGGACACACTCGATGAGCTGATGCGCACTCTGAGCGAGACCTACCCGGCGGGTATGCCGGCGCTGCACACCATTGCGGCGAAGGCGATCACCCTGCGCCCGGTCCTGACGCGGTTCGCGCAGGCGGGATTCGGATGCGAAGTAGCCAGTCCGGGCGAGCTGGGGCTGGCCCTGGCCGCCGGCTTCCCTGCGGATCGGATCGTGCTCGACTCCCCAGCCAAGACCACAACGGAAATCACGAGAGCCCTCGAACTGGGTATCTCGTTCAACGTCGACAACTTCGAGGAACTCGCGCGGGTCGACGAAGCGATCGGGCGAGTGGGAGGTCACCGATCGATCATCGGCGTGCGGATCAATCCGCAGACCGGAGCGGGTGCCATTGACGCCATGAGTACCGCGACTACGACGTCCAAGTTTGGTATCGGGCTGGCGGATCACCGCGAACGCCTCATCGATGCGTTCGTCTCCCGGCCGTGGCTGACCCAGCTGCACGTGCACAGTGGCTCCCAAGGGCTGAGCCTCAGGCACGCCGCCGAGGGTGTGCGCAATCTCGTGGACCTTGCCCAGGAGATCGCCATCCGCGTCGGTATCCAGCAAGTTCAGCGAATCGATGTTGGAGGTGGGCTCCCGGTCAACTTCGACTCGGACGACATCACACCGACCTTCGCCGATCACCGTGCCGCCCTGGAGTCCGTCGCACCCGAGTTGTTCGATGGGACATACACTTTGATCACCGAGTTCGGTCGGGCGTTGACGGCCAAGGCCGGCACCACAGTCACCCGTGTCGAGTACACGAAGGTCACCGGCGGCCGGCCGATCGCCGTCACCCACGCCGGTGTGCAGGTCGCCACCCGCACGGTCTTCGCGCCGGACGCGTGGCCGCTACGGATCGACGTCTACGACGCAGCAGGGCGGCGTCGGCACGACGAGCGACTAGTCCAGGATGTGGCCGGCCCCGCGTGCTTCAGCGGTGACATGCTGGCCGTCGGCCGCGAACTCCCGCGCATTCACTCCGGCGACCTGGTGGCCATTCCGGAGACCGGCGGCTACTACTTCTCCAGCCACTTCTCCTACAACGCGCTGGGGCGACCGGCCGTCTACACGATCGAGACCCCCTCTGATTCCGACGCAGCCGGCCACCGGCGCTGGTCACTAGCTCGTCGCGCTCAATCCATCGACCAGATCGTCGCCGAGTCCGGCGAGCCGTCTCTCGTGCCCCTGCCCTCTGCATCACTGTCCCCGTCAACCCCATCGGAATGAGTTCTCACGTGTCTTCAACCACCGAGCCCCAGTCGGGCCTCGCCAGGTCGCTGAAAACGCGGCACATGACGATGATCGCCATCGGAGGCGCCATCGGTGCCGGGCTGTTCGTCGGTAGCGGAGCGGTCATCAAGACCGCAGGACCCGCGGCCATCGTCTCGTACTGTCTGGCAGGCGCTCTGGTTCTGTGCTCGCTACGCATGCTTGGCGAGATGGTGGTCGCCAAGCCCAAGGCCGGGTCGTTCGCCGACTACGCCCGCATCGGCATCGGACCGTGGGCAGGGTTCACCATCGGCTGGCTGTACTGGTACTACTACGTCATCATCATCGCGGTGGAGGCCGTGGCCGGCGCACAGATCCTGCACGTGTGGGTCGGGTTACCGCTGTGGGTGATGGCCATGCTGCTGATGGTTGTGATGACCGCCGTCAACCTCATCTCCGTGAAGTGGTTCGGCGAGTTCGAGTTCTGGTTCGCGAGCATCAAGGTGGCGGCCATCGTCGCGTTCATCACGCTGGGCGTGCTCTGGGTGCTCGGGGTCTGGCCGGGTGACTCGGGTGGCCTGGGCAATCTGGTCAACCACGGCGGGTTCATCCCGAACGGATTCGGATCGATACTGGGTGCGGTCGTGGTGGTGATCTTCGCGTTCGGTGGAGCCGAGATCGTCACCATCGCCGCCGCGGAGAGCGCCGAGCCCGCCAAGTCGGTGGCCAAGGCCACCACCGGCGTGATCTGGCGGATCATCCTCTTCTACGTCGGCTCGATCTTCCTGGTCGTGTGCATCCTGCCCTGGAGCGACGGATCGGTGCTGTCCAGTCCCTACGTCGCCGCCCTGGACAAGCTGGAGATCCCAGGGGCCGCCATGATCATGAACTTCGTCATCCTCACCGCCGTGCTCTCCGTGCTGAACTCCTCCATCTACACCTCGTCTCGCATTCTGCGGGTTCTCGCGTCGCACGGTGACGCACCGCAGTGGCTCGTGAAGACCGACACCCGCCGCGTTCCGGCACGTGCCGTCCTCGCCAGCACGGTGATCGGATGGATCTCGGTGGGGCTCGCCTACTTCGCCCCCGATTCCCTGTTCCTGTTCCTGGTGAACTCCTGTGGCGTGGTCGCGATCTTCATGTACGTGATGATCGCCGTGTCGGAATTGCGGGTGCGTCGCACGATCGAGCGCGAAGACCCCTCCCAGTTGACCTTGCGGATGTGGTTCTTCCCGTATCTGACCTACGCGGTCATCGTGGCCTACGCGATCGTCCTGGCAGCCATGGTGTTCAACGCCGATCAGCGCGTGCAGCTGGCCGCCAGTGTGTTCAGCTTGATCGTGGTCCTGATCGCGTACACGCTGCGCAAGCGGTTCGGCAGAGTCCCCGTCGACGCCGAGGTGCCGGAACTCGACGAAGTCGCATGAGCCTCTTCGCTCAGGCCTCATCCTGGCTGCCCAACACGGCGACGGTGTCGGTGCACGTCAAGGACCTGACCACCGGCGAGACTCTGTGGCAACACGATTCGCATCGGGTGCTCAAGACAGCCAGCGTTGGAAAAGTATTCCTGTTGGCAGAGGTGGCACGGCGATTCGAGGACGGAACGTTGGACCCGGACGAGATCGTCGTCGCCACGGCTGAGGACCGGGTGGCTGACTCGGGCATCCTCTACCTGCTGCGGCAGCAACACCAACGGATTGAAGACCTCTGCCTGTTGGTCGGGGCCGTCAGCGACAACATGGCAACGAACATGTTGTTACGCCGACTCGGGCTTGAGGTCGTGCAAAGCGCGACACGGGATCTCGGGTTCACCGAGAGCGGACTACGGGACATAGTCCGGTTGGACCGTCCCAAGAACGATCCACTGACCCTCTCCCGAGGCAACGCCGCGGAGCTGTGCGAATTCGTCGCCCGCGTCGACGCCGGCACCATCCACAGCGCCGCAGTATCCGAGCGGGTGCGGCGCTGGCTCGGCGTGAACACCGACTTGTCGATGGTGGCGCAGGCGTTCGGTCTCGACCCCCTGGCTCACACCGACGCCGACCACGGTTTCGAGCTGTGGAACAAGACCGGAACCATCTCGGACGCGCGGATCGATATCGGCTGTGTCGGGCACACCGCCAGCGGGCGCAGGGTCGCCTACGCCGTCCTGGCCAACTGGACATGGGGTGAGGACCATCGCGACCCAGTGCTGGCGGCCATGGGGCGCATCGGCCTCGCCGTCCGACAGCATCTGGCGCGCTGAGCGCCGGAACGCGGTGACAACTGCCCCGACTTCTGCGTGAGCGTCGTGGTTCTGCGCTCAGTCTCAATCGGTCGCTGCAACACCTGAGTTGGTTAGGGGTGTTGTTCGATGGCGTTTCGTAGGCAGGGCAGCA
>NZ_JBVAXF010000011.1:0-134236 GCF_055419205.1 Mycobacterium sp. IDUB_39 | reverse complement strand
GCGTACCCCCGCCGAAGAACTCGACCGATTACTCTCAGACCCCTCCACATTCGTTGCAGCGACCGCCTGAATGCAAGGCGCGATCTACAACGCTCACGCAGATCTCGGCGCAGTCCTCGCGAGTTCTGCACCACTGCCGTGAGCGCCAGCCCGCGACGGGCATCGCGTCCGTCTGAACTGGGAAAACTTGGTGGGCGCGACAGGTATCGAACCTGCGACCGCTGGTGTGTAAAGGGACCGGAGATAGTGCACCTGTGTTCGACTGCGTCACATACGTGCAGGTAGGTGCACTGATTGTGTCAACTGCGTAGTCCGCTGTGCATCGCTGTATGTGCGCGTCTTGGCAACTTGGCGGCAACCTGGCGAACATGCATTCGAACACACGGTGTCGGGTCGTCGGAGTTGTCTGCCCGGCCGCGTACCTTCTGACCCGTGAGCAAGAAGGGCGACAAGAAGCGCCTCAAGCAGCGAGAGAAACAGCGCGCGGAAGCACAGCGCCGCCGACCGGCCGACGCTCCCCCGCGCGCGCCAAAGCCTCGGCGCGAACCGACGCGAACCGGTGCAGCCAAGGGGCAGCAGTCGCGGTGGATGGGACCACCGGAGCCACCCGACCCCGAGAGCCCGGAAGGCCCGCTCACCCCGCGCAAGGTGTCCGAGTCCGAGTACCTGTCGATGGAATGGCCGCCGGACGAGGACGCACCGCCGGGAGCGCCCTCGATCCAGTTCCTCTTCAAGCTCACCAAGCGCACCGTCAACCTCACCAGCGAGACACTGACGCTCGACATGAAGCCGGTCGAGGACACCATCCATCCCCGCGAGCTGAGCTTCGATCCACCGCTACAGCGATTCGGCAAGGACGGCGCAAAGGGGTTCCGGCATTACTGGGAGAAATTGGACTACGTATTTGGGTTACCCGACCCCAGCGCGTTCCCGCAGCTGAGCATCCAAGGCGACGACCGCGACAGCGTGCTGCGCTTCATCGAGATGTGCCTGCGGCTGGCCAAGTTCAGCATCATCAACGACGACACCAGGCTGCGGAGCTACAAGGACACCGAAGACGGCGAGTGGCATCTCCAGGTATCCGACTACCCCAGCGACGAGAGCTTCTTGGGTGCGTCGGCGCTGTTCCGGCAGATCCACAACGATGGTGAGCCTGCCTGCTTCACCAACGCACACAACGCCCTGTTCAAAGCAATGAAAACCCTGCCCGATGAGCAGCGGGACGCGGCCAAGAGCGTTGTGCTGCAATGGAAGGATGCACGCGGCGAGCTGATGAACCACACGCTCCAGACGTTGACGGCGCTCAAGGCGGGCAACGCCACGCTGGACAACCCGGTGAGCTACGGCAACGTCAATCCCGAAACGCTGATCCGCACGTTCAACTACGGCGACTCGTTGCACTTCGGCGATGCGAGGGCACAGCTGGACGACCTTACGGCTGACCCGTTTCACGAGGCGTACTACAAGTACGCCGCGCTGCTGTCCATCGTCGGTCTCAGCCACCTCTACTTCGGATTCGCCGAGTTGCTCGCTTCCACGCTCGGCAGCGTTTGACCTCCACCGAAACTGCACCGCTGTGCGCCGTGCATACGCGCGAACGCCGCCGGGTCAAGGCCGTTGCACCCGCAGCCGAGGACAGGCCGCCACGGCGGCGCACAGCCGCCAAACGGGCCTGACTAGGGGTGTTGCGGGCAGCGCCCGGTCTCCAGCGCCGCCCGCATGGCCGGATCTGCGGCGTGGAACGACGGCACCCACTGCCCGCACTCGCCGCAGTCGGTCAGCCCGCCGAGGGCTACCGCACCGTGGTGGTGAAGCACCGCCAGGCGGTCGGTCACGTGGCGCACCGCGTATCCAGCCTCAATGTCGGTTAGCGGTTGGGGCGGTGCGGCCAGCATCGTGCGCAGCTCTGCGCGGGCCGCACGTGCCAGGCGGCCTTCGGGATCGGCGTAGGCACAGCTCCGCACCCGGCACACCGGGCGATCAAACGCTGGGCGGCACCGCCGTAATGCGGTGGCGGTCATGAGGTTCGCCGGTCCAGGCGGCGCGCCAAGGGATTGCCGAACGGGAGCACCTGTGCGTCGCTGCCGGGAGTGGCGGGTCCGCCGCGCTGGCCCAGTCGCCTGGCATCCGGCGTCGCGATGGTGACCTGTCCGGCTGCGCTGGCGGCCAGGGTCTCGAAGACGATGGTGGCCGCCGCCACGCTGTCCGGCTGATGCTGTCCGGCCTCCCAGGCCAGCATGTCGGCCTCCAGGTGCGGCAGTTGGCCCGCGATCCGGCAACGTCCGGTCTCCAGCGCCGCGATGAGGCCCTGGGACCGGGACAGGGAGTCGCCCTTGCGGGCCTGGCCCTTCGGCGGCCAGGTGCTCACCGTGATCTGGTATTCGGCGGCGTTGCGCTGCACGGCCTCCCGCAACAGGCGCACGTAAGTGGTCGCCGCGCTGTATCCCTCCACCACGATGCGCGAGGCACCGATAGCGACGGCCAGCTCCACAGCTCGGTTCACCCAGCCCTCGGAGGTCAGGCGTGCCGAGATGTCGTGGGTTACCGCGATCTGGCCGTCACGGCCCACCGACCCGGCGACGATGCCGGTCTCATCGCCCTCGCCGGACTCGGCGGGATCGACGCCCACGACCGTCAACGTGGGACCGCGGGAGGCCGCGATGAGGCGGTGGCCGTCGATCCACGCCGATTTGATCAGGCCGCCCTCGGGGCTGGTGGGGGTGCCCAGGTAGAGCGCGGCCCACTGCCGCGAACCGACCTCGGCCTTGATCTCGGTGAACCGTTCCAGGGTGAATCCGTTGGCACTGGTGAGGGCGACGCCGGGTTCACGGTGCAGCGCGTCGGGCACGCCGCTGGTGGCGATGGCGGGGATGTTCACGACGCGCCACCGACTGTCCGGTTCGGCCAGTAGTTCCCCGGCAATGTCCTGCTCATGCCAGCGGGTGAGCACCAAGATGGCGCTGCCCCCAGGCATCAATCGCGTCATGAGTGAGGCGCGGAACTCGCCGATCAGGCGGCGGCGGTAGGCGTCGGAGTCGGCCTCCTGTGCGCCTTTGACCGGATCATCGACAATCAGATAGTTGGCACCGAACCCTGTGGTGCCACTCAGGATTCCACCGGCGAGCATGCCGCCGCGCCGCCCCTGCACACGCCATCGGCCGATGGACTTCTTATCCTGCGCCAGCTCGAACCCGAGCAGGTCGCCGTGCTCGGCAATCATCCGCCGGGCAGCCGCGGAGTGTTCCTCGGCCAGGGTGTCGCCATAGCTCTTGAGGATGACCTCGGCGTCGGGGTCGCGCATCAGCAGCCAGACCGGGAACACGCGGGAAACCAGGGTCGACTTCCCGGTTCTCGGTGGTGTGGTCACGATCAGGCGGGCGTCGGGTTCCGCCACAGCACGGACCAGCTCATCGGAGAGCAACCGGATCGTCGGCGTGACCACGAACGTGGGATCGAGCATCACCGCCAGCTCTGCGGGGCTGGCCGGTCGGCGTCGGGATCGCACCGCCGCCAGGGCGCGGGCCGCGGTCAGGGGCGCAATGGTGTTGGCCGCCACCATCAGAGCACCCGCAGCTCTCGCGGCTGGTCGAGGACCGGGCCGGGCGCGCTGCGGCCGTGCTCCAGGCACACGTAGTTTCGGCCGCCGATCATCACGGCGTACACCCCGCCGGACTCGAACAACCGGGTGAGCGCACGGGTCTGCTGCCACCAGGTGCCGGGCAGCTGGGGGCGGATCGTGCGCCAGGCCACCAGCGTGGTGCCGGTCGGGGTCAGGGCCGCCAGGATCGCGGCGTCTATCTGGTCCTCTGCGGTCTCGGGTGTCGCGGTGGGTGCAGCGGTGGTCATGGTTGGTCTCCTCGGTCGGTGTCATTGGTGTCGAACGGATTTGGTGATCCATTGCCCGCGTCGAGGCCCGCGGGAAGTTGCCTAAAGGTGGGTCAGAATCGCACCGGGCCGTCGATGCGGAAGCTGTTGGGTCGGGCACCGCTACGGATGGACGCCAGGCCGAAGGCGGCGTTCTCCTCCGTCAGGCCAAGGGCGGCAAGCACGTCGCGGTGCCGGACCTCGCCTCGGCTGAACAGCTGACCGGCTAGCGCGAGCGCGGAGGGAAAACAGCGCTCCAGCAGGTTGGCGAGCTGGGGGTTGATGGCAATGGCCGCGCCGCCCGGTGTCGTCATCAGCGCACGGTCCTCCGGTGATGCGCCGTCGAGCGCAGCCTGGAGGAGGTGCCGCGTGGGGCGCGTGCCGCCGAACCAGCGTGCGTCACCCCACGGCCCGGCGAACCCAACCGCTGCGTTGCGGTCACGGCTCATGCTGGGATCGAAACTTGTGAGGCCGTGAGCATGCGCGTGGGTCTTGCTGGGCCGGGTCACCGCAGCTGCCCGCAGCTGTCCGCCCATCAACGCCACGGCCACGGAGTGCAGTCCTTCGTGGAGGCATACGTCGAGTTCACCGAGTTCGGTGGCCGTGACCTTCTTGGCGAGGTCGCGCCGGGTGATGACGCGCGGCGTCGCGGTCGTCGTCATGGTGGTGATTCCCTTCTGTTGTTTGGTGACTGGTGGTGAAGGTGTCGGGGTCGGTCGGACGAGACCCGCAGCCATGCCGCCACGACCGACCCCGACACCTACCCCGTAATCGAGACAGCTCCGAGGGAGGCCTCGTAGGCGACCAGCAGCGAGCGTTCGGCGATGGCGACGAACAGGTTGTGCTCTACCTTCATCGTGTCGCGCACCGCCACCTGGTCGCGCCAGCCGTATGTCGGGCTGGTGGCCACCAGCGCGGTGTCCAGACCATCGACGTAGCCGCCGCCGAAGACCCACGTGTGGCCGAGAGGTGTGACCAGCTTGGCGCCGGTGCGGATGACCAGGTTGGCCGCACTCGCCGCCGCCACCAGCGTGGGGCTGGCGTGGATGCACCCGAGCGTGTTCGCGCGCGCCAGCTCGCCCTCCAGCTGCCCCACCGCGGCCACGATGTCGCCCACCGCGGTGGGCGTGCCCGCGTCATTCAACAGCCGGTCGGCGAACGTGCGCTCGACGGCCACCTGCTCACGCATGCGCAGGTTATGGCGCACGCGGGCAACGACCTCGGCGCGCGAGGGCTCGGTGAGGTCGCACTCGTCATAGGCCCACACCGTCATTGGCGCGAAGGTGTCCAGGAACGCCGGTCGCACACCGTCCTTGACGTCGTTCTCGGTGAGGTCATCGGCACTGGCGCACCAGCTCGCGCCCCAGACACCGAACGCCGCGTCGCCGCCGAAGTTGTGCACCCGCATCTCCACACCGGAGATCAGGAACCGCGATGGCGCGCCTTCGGGGGTGTCGGTCCAGACAGTGGCCGCGAACAGGCCCTGCGGGCTGGGGTTGAGCAGCGGTGCCTCGAACGGCACTGGCAGGGCCGAGTTCTCAGCGGTCAGGGTGCCGAGCGGTGGCGGCGTGCCGGTCGTCGGCGGAAGGGTGGTGACACGGGCGGGGTCGCCCGTCAGCGTGCCGAGGGTCATCGGGATGCCTCCATAGTCGTGGTGTCTTCGGTCGTGGTGGTGGGCCAGCGAAATGGTTTGCGTTTGGGTGGTTCATGCAGCCGGATTGCGGCGTTCACGCAGGCGGTGCACCGCCATTTGTGGTGATCGCCCTTGTGCTGGAGCGATGGGCCGCCACAGTCCGGACAGGTGCCCGGTGCGGATCGGCGTGCCATCTCCGACATGGCCCTACACCGCTCCCAGCTTGGCCAGGGTGTGCTGCGCACGTTCGGCGTCGTGACGCTGTCGCTGTTGGCGGTTGTAGTCGGCCATGGACGGGAGCGCCTGGCGCGCAGCAGCCTTGGGCACGCGACGCTCCAGGTCCAGCACAGCGCCGTCGAGGATGCGTAGTGCCCGCTCGATGCGCTCGGATGCCGACGGACTCCCGCGCAGGCCGTCGTGGCCCGGCGGCAACGCGCGGGCGAGTAGAGCGGCCACGTCACCGTCGTAGGGTGCTAGCCAATCGGCCAGCGCCTGCACCCAGGAGCCGGAGATGATCTGCTCGTCGCTGATGTTCGGTACGCGAGGCCGCACGGCCAGGTCGGCGACGGCCCGTGCGGTGCGCGCTCGGGTCTCGGCGGTCTGGTGCCGGTCGCCTGCGATCATTCCGACCGCCACCGAGAGCACCTCCGCCACGGCATCGGCCACCGCTTCGACCTCGTTGCGCATGGCGCGCGGAGCGGGCAGGCGCGAGACGTCCACGCCGACCGACCGGCAGACGGCGCAGACCTCGACGGACTGGCGGAAGTTCTTGCCGGTGTAGTGGACGGGTAGACGCTTACGCCGCCGCTCGCGCAGCTCGGCCTGGTCGGTAGCTCGGACCTTCGGAGCCGGTGCACCGGAGGGTGCCAGCGGCGCGGGCTGGCTGCGGCCCAGGCGTCGCGGCATCATCGGGCCACCGCCTGACGCAGCGTGGACACCAGGCGGTCAACACCAGGTGCGGACAGTTCGCCTGCATCGCGCTCGACGCTGCGTCGCACACGGTGGAATGCCAGGCCCTGGCGGCACTCAACCACACGCGGATCGGTGTCTGGAGCGCCACGCGCCTTGAGCGACGCCAGTAGCGCCGACCAGCTCGAAGCCGACCGGCTTGCCGGATCAACTGAGGTTGTCGTCATGCGTCAAACCGTACGACCCCACGATGCACCGGTACGGCGTCTAGAACAGCACCGGCGTGTCGATCAGACGCGTTGTGCCACAGTAGATTTACTAGACACTATGGACAATCCACGACCTTCAGCAGATGGTCGTGATATGGGCATCGTCGCCGCGCCAACGCACCGGCAGTCGAGCCCGCCGAGTCGGTGAATTGCGGCGCGATCTCCCCGCACCCTTCACATTCGGTGCTGTGAAGGTCGACCTTGCCAATTCCGTAGAGCGTTGCCAAGCGTGGCGAAACGTGGGCCAACACCGTCTCAACGTCGTCGGCAGAGAGTGGTCGTTCAAATCCCGTGCACTTGCGGCACCCACAGCCATAACCGTCGCTCCCGGGGGGTTCGGGGTTGGCGGTAAGGAACTCGCGGAGTCGCTTAATGCCACCGCGCGCAAGGAATCCCTCCGGGTCGGAGTAGGTGCATCCATCAATCGCGCATGCCGCAACGTCGTTGGGGTCAGCCTGGCACTCGTTCGTCATGGGTCAATCTCCAATCCTTGACCGCAAGCCAATCAGGTGCCACTGACATCTCCGTCGGAAGTCGTCTGATTCGGCTAGCCATCTGGGCCGCCGTTCGATATCCGATCAAGCGGTGACAGGTTGTGCGATACACGCCGAAAGTGACTCTGGCCAGCGCAGATCGTGGCCACCGCTCCCCCGCTCTTGGCCGCGAGACAGGGCCAAGTTGCCAAGGGGTTGCCAGCAGGCGGTCCAGATGGCCCGAATTGCAGCACCATTCGGCGCGCCTACCGCTGTGCCTACAACGGGCGCAGACCGTTGACGGTCGGCACGCCGCGACCGACGGCCAGCACCGTGCCGCCGAACTTCGGGCCGCGGTGGATCGGCGCGGATGCGCACTTGCACCCCGCGCTGGTTTCCGGTTGGGGCTCCGGCTCGGCCGCCGGGGCGACCAGCACTTCCACCAGACCAACGGCGGCATCGGCTGGCGTGGCGACGTATTCGGCGCTGTGCGGCTCCG
Source organism: Mycobacterium sp. IDUB_39 (assembly GCF_055419205.1). Classification (NCBI taxonomy): domain Bacteria; kingdom Bacillati; phylum Actinomycetota; class Actinomycetes; order Mycobacteriales; family Mycobacteriaceae; genus Mycobacterium; species Mycobacterium sp. IDUB_39. The sequence continues at coordinate 126,589 of NZ_JBVAXF010000011.1, read as the reverse complement.
TGGCGATCGAATCGGCCACGGTCAGCACATCCGCACCCTCGGCAGCTCCTGCGCCGCCCTGGCCGTCCGCAGCCGGCAAAACGGTGTCGCCGTCGGGGTTCTCACGACGGCGTTGCACCGCCAGCCACTCGGCAAGTTCGTCGGGGGCGATACCGCCAGCGGCGAGCACACCGCGCGCGATCTGTACCTGTAGATCGAAGAGCGGATCGTCCGGCCCGACAACGGTGCCGCACACCTCCTGGCACGCCGCCACCAGCTCGGCGTCCAGGGCGGCGGGGTCCAGGCGGCCCTGCGCCACGTCGTCGGCGATGTTCATCGCCGCCTCGATGGCGTCGCGCTTTGTGGGTGTGGTTATGCGGTCAGCTCCTTGTGTTGGTTGCTTGGTAGTTCAACGACTTCGGCGTCCACCACGGCCAGGAGGCGTTCGCGCGCGTCGGCAATGATCGCGGCTGGCGTCTGCGTGACGTTCACGTTGACCTCCTGGCGGTCGGGCGCGTACATGCCCGCCAGCTTGGCCAGCTCGGACTCATTGCGCAGAATCTCGCGGTTGAGATCCACCATGGTGTCGTCGTCCTTGGCCGTGAACGCCGCCACGAAGCGCTGGTTCATTGCACGCGTGCGCAGCTCGATACCTGCCTTGTGCGCCTCGACGGTCGTCTCGGTCGCGCTGTCGCGACGGTTGCGTGTCACATGCCGGTTGACGGCGGTCTGCGCCGCACCGACAGAGCGGTAGCCCAGCTGCTCGCATATCTCGCCCCATGAGTGCCGCTGGGAGCGAAGATCGAACGCCGCCTTGGCGCGCTCGCGGCTGGCGTAGTGCGACATCGTGCGGCGGGCCATACCGCTGTTGTACCGCAGAACTGCGGTAGGTGGCGAGGTGCCGCGCCGCCCTTGCAGGTAACGCGGGAGCGGCTGTGCCAGACAGTAATACGTGCACAAGGCGGCATTGTCTGTTGTGCGCGTGGGGGTTCCACAGCCTCCACCGCCTCCCACCGCCACCGACCGGGCGTGCAGGGGACCACCGCTCCACCGCCTCGCCTCGCATCGGTGGTCGTTGGTCGGTGTTCGGTGTTCGTTCGTTCAACCGTCGCCCTCCGTCCGCCCCGTTAGAAACGGGGGCTGGTGGACGGTTTGGGTATGGGTACTGGACAACTGCTGGACAGCACTGGACTCGCAGGTCAGAGCGCTGGACAACTGCTGGACTCGCTGGACGGTGACCAAGGCTGTCCAGCGCCAGTCCAGTGCACCGAAGACGCGCTGGCCTGCGGGTTTGCGAGATTGTCCAGCGCAGTCCAGTGAATCGGCTGGACAGCACTGGACAACTCCATACGCGCAGGTCAAGCCATATTTCGGCGCTGAACAGGGCTGTGGTGCACCGCCCGCGTGCAGGCATCGGCCGAAGGCAGTCCTGCCCGTCCAGCGGTGCCTTGTGGACTGCACTGGACGGGCAGGACTGGCAGGCGGCGCGCGGTGCGGGTCAGTCGTCGGCGGCGGCGTTGGCCTTGACTGCTCGGTCGGCCTTGGCCTTGGATTGCGCGGCCTTGGCTCGGGCGGCGGTCTCCACCTTGTCGAGCCAGCCGTCCTCGACCCAGCGCGGGTACAGCGACGACCACGCGGCCTCGCTGAACTCCTGGCCTTCGCCCTGCATGTGGGACTCGACCAGCTTCTTGCGCTGCGTCATCGTCTGCGTGCGGCCGGGGATGATGTCGCCGCTACCGATCAGCTGCTCCATCGCGGTGGCCACGTTCTCGGCGGCGGCCTCGTAGCGCGGCGTCCCCACGTCCTCGGCGCTGTGTCGGTGCGCGTCGGCGAACTCCTCGGCGACCATCTCCCGCTCCACCAGCAGGCTCCAGCCCTCGTCGGTGACGCGGTAGTGCTTGGTCGGCTTCTCGCTGACCAGGCGCGCGTATGTAGGTGCGCCAAGGGTCTTCTCGCCGCACAGCACGCCGAGCGAGGTGTACACCAGCCCGCGCGATCCCACGTCGAACCCGCTCGGGTTCTCCTCGGTCGCGGCGAGCGCGAACACGGCCTTGCCGTCCATGCCCTTGTACGGAGCTTTCAGCGCGAGCACCAGCAGCGTGTTCAGCTCCTTGGTCGACAGCTCGGCGGTCTTGGCGGCGGCGTCGCTGAACGGGTCGATGTGCGTCAACGCCAGCGTCCCGCGCTCATCGTGGCGAGCGCTCGGCATCACCGCCTCGGGGACGGTGACCGCGGCATAGGTCAACGGGTGCTTGCACTTCGACGTGCCGTCCTTGCTCTTGTCGCACACCAGCACCGGGCCGAGCTTGTCATCCTCCTTGAGGTACATCGAGGTGTAGGCCGCGCCGAACCACGCGCCGGATCCTCGGCCGCCGTCACCGACCTTGCCGTCCTTGGGCGTGTGGTGCACCACCAGCGTGGCCGCACCGTCGGCGTTCAATGCCTTGACTGCGGCGATGGCCACGCCCTGCTCGCCCGAGGAGTTCTCGTCGGTTCCGAGCGTGACCATCGCGCGGGTGTCGAACACCGCCAACTCGATCCCGTTCTGTTGCACGAACTTGCGCACCTGGCGCATGTGCTCGGGGTCGGCCAGCTGCACCGGCTGTGGGAACACGGCGAACCAGCCGTCCAGGGCAGTGGGATCGACGCCGTGGTGCACGCACCAGCCGAGCACGCGCAGGTATGCGCTCTCGGGTGCCTCGGCGGCGACGTAGAGCACCTTCGCGCGACCGCCCGGCACGCCGAGCGTCTTGTGCGTGGTGCCGGAGGCCAGCGCCAGCCCCCACCCCAACGCCACGAACGTCTTACCGCCGCCGGGCTTGGCGATCAGTTCCGACAGCTGGCCGCGGTAGAGCCAGTGCGAGAGCAGGCGGCGCGGTGGCTCCTTGTGCTGCATCTGCGACGGCGACACCAGCCCGCCGACGAAGTCGATCACCTCGGCGCTGCCGAACTTCTCGTAGTGCTTGCGGGCGCGTACCAGGCGCTCGGCGGCCTCGATTTCGTCGTCGTCGGTGGCGACACGCTCGTCGGTGACCAGCGCACCGACCACCGCCGGGTCCACACCGAGGCGGCACAGTTCGGCCGCCGTGATCAGGTCGGTGCGGCCGGGCAGATAGTTCGGCTTGGGGGCGCTCCAGGCGCGGCGGTTCTCCTTGAGCACCGACGCCCGTGCTTTGCGTGCCACCTGCGGCCCGATGTCGGGGATGGCCTCGATGGTCTCCAGCGTGAACCGCTGCCCTGGCAGCGCACCGGTGCCACTCAGCTGGCGGGCGGCGGCGTTCTCAGCGTCGCGCTCGCTGTTGCGCTGGGCGGTGAATCGCGCCCTGGCCGCCTCGAAGTCGGCCATCAGGTCGTGCGGGTCATCCTCCAGGGCCTCTACCGACCACCGGGCGACCTCTTCACGGGTCGGCTCCTGGCCCGCGTAGTGGGCGACGGCGATGGGCAGCGCCGGGATGTCGCACAGAGGTGTGGTGAGGTCGTAGGACACCATGCGGACCTTGCGCAGCGCGGCGGTGTAGGTGTTGAACACGGCGAGCGCGTCACCGTTGAGTGCGTCACCGGCGGCTGTATCCAGATCGAAGCCGGTCAGGTGCGCGTGGTGGCTCCCGCTGAGTGCGGTGGGTAGATCCGGCTCCACCGCCTCGACCGGCTGTGTGCCCGCCTCGGTCACGTAGGTCGCGCTCGGCGCGCTGAACGGGTCACCTACGCCGTTGTGCCCGTTCACCGTCGACGATCCGGCGCGTGTGCCGTCGACACTGATATCCTCGGTGGTAGCCATTTCTCAGGTAGTCCTTTCGTTTTGGGCGGGGCTGCCGGACCGCGTGGTTGTGGTTGTGGGAGTGGTGTCGATGGTTGCCCGGCGGGGTGGTGCTCGCCGGGCGCATCGCGTTAAGGCGGTGGAATCACGCGCGGCCCTTCCGATCCCGGCGTCACGGTGTGGGCCGCGATGTAGGCCGTCACGTCGTCGGCGCGGTAGCGCACACGACGACCGAACTTGACGTAGGGCATGCCCAGTCCGCGGCTGCGCTCGGTCTTGAGCGATGCCACGGGTAGGCCGGTCATTTCGGAGACCTGCGCCTCGGTGAGCAGCACCGGCACAACGGTGGTGGTGGTGATGGTCATGGGTGGGTCTCCAGGGTCGGTGTGATCGGTTGTGGTGTGGTGTCCACATTTGCAGACGGGGGTGCAAACTCATCGGTCATCGCCGCCGGGCGCGTCCGTAATGCCGCCGTGTAAACGTATTGTGCAGCTTGGCAATTCGTGGCCCAGCGACAAAGGGACCGGACCCGGCGCGACTACCCTGGGGCTGCGGGCGGGCCAGGGTGCGCGCCAGGTCCGATCCCGGTCTCGGTGACGGCTACGCGGTGGCCAGTACCGCGCGCTTCTTGACTCGCACACGCACCGCCTTCATCACCTTGTTCGGTAGCGCGAGCTTGTCGAAGCCATCGGCGTCCACGGCGCGCACCAAACGTCCGATGTCGTCGGGGATCAGGGCGTATCCGTCGTCATCCCAGGCCACGACCGGAAACAACTCGCGGTCTCCGTCGTCGGTCACGATGTGGGCCACGGTGCCAGGTTGTGCAGCAATCATTGGAGTTTGGTCCTCTCGGTTGGCGTTTGGTGTCGTTGGTGCGCGTTGGGCGGTGGGCGTGTGACGGAAGGCGTTGCGTTAGGTGGCCGATGAGTCACCTCACCGGGCCGGGTCGTTCAGTCTTCGCCGGAGAGCGTGCGCAGCAACCACAGCGCAGAGACCCGCACGCGGCGCACACCGAGCCGCATCACCGGAAGGTCGCCGCTCTTGATGCGCTGGTATGCGTAGGCGCGGCTGATGCCGAGCAGCTCGGCTGCGCGCTCCACACTGACCGTTGGTGGCCCGCTGCGCAGTTCGTCCAGTACAGGCATCAGAGACGGTGTGGGCGCGGGTGTGCTGGCGTCGGTAGTCATAGACACAACCTTGGCCGATTTAAGTAATAGGTGTCTAGACATTCTGTTATCGTTTTCGCATGAGTAGTGATAGCCGCCACCAGCAGCTGATCAAAGGCGATGTCGCGCCGGGCGGTACCCGGCGCGTCAGCGGCACGCCTGGCACCGACGACGGCCTGATCGAGGTGACCCTGGTCGGCCACCCCCATCGCTACCAAGTACGGGTTGAAATGGGCACGGGTGCACCACGTTTGACCGAACTGCACCTACTCCCCCTCGACCCCGACGCGGCGGCAGACATCGACCCCGCCACCATTCGGCTGGTGCCAGTGCGCCGTCTGGCCAAGGCTGCTGCCCGGTTCATCGCACGCGCCGACGGTGCGTTCATCGGCGTCCAGGAGCTGCGCGACCCCACGCTGGAACTGCGCCCCGACGTACCGGCCAACGGTGGGACACGCCGCAAGCTCGATGACGTTCACTACCGGCGAGTGGCCGACCTGCTCACCGCAGCACGCGAGGCCGGGGAATCGCCGCGCGAGTACGTGGCCGACCGCCTCGGCACGTCCCTGCCGAGCGTCGACCGTTGGATTGCCGAGGCCAAACGACGCGGCCACCTTCGCCGCGACTGGAGCATGTCCACCACCGACGAGGAGAACGGCCGATGAGCACCGAGCAGCCAGCCAAGCGCACCCGGCGCGCCGAGCCGATCACTCAGCACACCGCCAAGAACGGCACGGTGAGCTACTGGTTCCAGGTCGATGTGGGCACCAAGCCCGACGGGTCGCGCGACCGCCGCAAGTTCACGTTCCGCACCAAAGCCGAGGCGCGGCGCGAATTTCGGCGCATTACCAGCGAGGTCGCCGCGGGTACCTACAACAAGCCCACCGCCATCACCGTGGAGGAGGCGTGCGACGCCTGGCTGGCCGGTCGGCGCGGTATCCGGCAGGTGACGCTCTACGGCTACGAGATGGACCTCAAGCCCGTCCGACGCTACCTCGGCGGCAAGAAGCTCCAGGCGCTGACGAAGGCCGACGGTGACGCCCTGGTGCGGTGGATGCTGACCGAGGCGCGCACCTCGCCACGCCACTACCGGGCCGACTCGCTCGCGGGCCGGGCGGTCGCACTGGTGGCCCAGCACCCCGACGGCATCACCGCCGCCGAACTCGTCGCCGCGCTGCCAGGTGGTGACGTGCACACGTGCCTCGCGGGCCTGGTCCGCACCTGGCGAGTCACCCGCGTTCGGCGTGGTGTGTACGCACCAGCCGCCAAGGTCATCACCGCCGCCGCCGAGAAGCGCGGCCTGAGTGCGCAGACCGTCCGGTCCACGCTGACGACGTTCTGCGCGGTCGTGCAGAGCTATATGGACCAGGGCGTGCTGCCGCGCAACGTGATTGCACTGGTGGAGCGCCCGAAGGATGCCGACGCCGCCCCGGTCACCCAAGCCGCTCCCGGCACCGAGCCCACCGCGAAGTCGTGGACGCTCGCCGAGGTCGGCCAGTTCCGCGAAGCGGTGCGCGATCACCGGCTGTTCGCGTGCTGGTTGCTGAGCTGCTACGGGCTGCGCCGCTCGGAAGTGCTGGGCCTGCGATGGCGGGCTGTCAATCTCGACACCGGCGTGCTGTCGGTCGAGCGCAGCCGCGTCGCCGTGGGCGGTGAGTCGATGGAGGGCGGACCGAAGTCGCGCCGCAGCCACCGCGATCTGCCGCTACCGGCGGACGTGACCGAGGCACTGCGGGCGCTGCGCCAGCGCCAGCGGACCGAGGCCCTGGCGCTCGGCGTCGGATGGACCGAGGACCGTCTGGTGGCGGTGCGCGAGGACGGCGAACCGCTGCGGCCCGAGTCCTACACCGACGAGTTCCAGAGGCTGCGCTCGCGCGCCGGGCTGCGCCGGATCAAGCTGCACGGCCTGCGCAACACCAGCGTGAGCCTGATGTGTGAGCAGGGGCATTCTCCGCACGTCGTCGCCGTGTGGCACGGTCACGACCCGGCGGTGGCGCTGTCGATCTATCTCGATGTGAAAGCCGACGAGCTGCGCGCGGTGGGCGCGTCGCTGTTCGGGTGAACACCTAGAGACGAACAGGTTCCCCCGAGCCATTGCCCACAGTCGGCGTTTCCCAACGCACACCGTCTGCGGTTGTAAATCGCACCTTCACCACGACGTTCGACCGGTCGATCGGCATATAGCTCGGCATTAGATACCCGGCAGTTACTGCCGTCGGCTCAGTCAGGGGGCGATCATCAGTTTCGTGTTTAAAGGTCACGACGAAATCCACCGCTGTTGTGTTTGTTCGCTGGTACTCGCGGCTTGGCATTAGTACGGGTCGACGCCTGGCGGTCGCCGGAAATGCGACACCAGAGAACTGGCCGAAGCCCACCTCCCAGCGCGCGGCCGGGTGCTCATTCCACGCCGCACTGACCAACTCAATATCGAGAACCGGCAGAGGGCCGAAATTGCGCATCTCGACCACAACAGAGGCTGGTGGTCGCTCTTGGGGTTCCACCGTGAGCAACACCAGCCGAGCGTGGGTCTGTTCCTCGTCACGCCGCTCGGTCATCCGTACTCTGCGGTCGCGGCCTGCGATTACCAGAGCGGCGATTACCGCCGCGACGGTGAACAGTGCGGCGAGCGCTTCGGACAGATTGCCTAGCTCGATACGTGGCGGTGGCCAGCCGCGCCAGGCACCGAAAGCCCGGTAACCGCAATAGAGCGCCACTCCGAAGGCTGTTACGCCCACACCCGCAATGGCTGACAGGGGCACGCGCATGTCACTTCTATATCAGTGAGGTCAGACGCTCCGCTGGGACGCCGCGCGACCCACTGGCAACTTCTTGGCAACTTGGCCCCGATCACCAGGCCGCCTGGCCGGTGCCGTCACCGCCGAATATCACTGTGACCTGGGACTTTAATGGTGGGCGCGACAGGTATCGAACCTGCGACCGCTGGTGTGTAAACCTATATCGGTATGTCTAGGGCATATCGCGCCGATAGCCGTAGTCTTCGAAATCGCAAGCGCGACAGCGGATTATCGTCTTTCTCGTATCGTCTCGTATCAGCCCGTATCGCCGCGTCTAGACCTATTTTCGGCCTAGCGGGGGGTTGATTCGCCCGTGTGTTCGAGGCCGCTACCCAGGAATGCGGCGGCTCATCCACGCCGGAATCGAGGTGATCGTGGCCTCGCGGGCGCGGCGGGCGGTGTCCAGCGGCGACGCGAAGCCCATCTGCCGACCGATCGAGTGCACCAGCACATCGTGGGCCACGACGACGGCGGCGAGGCTGTCGGGCTGGTGCTGTCCGGCCTGCCAGCTGACCGCCGCCTGTTCGAGCGCGGGCAGGTGCCCGGCGATGCGAGTCGTGCCGGTCTCCAACCCCTGCAGCAGCGCAGCCGAGCGGGCGAGTGCGTCGCCACCACCACGCCCGCTGCCCTTGGGAGGCCAGGTGGTGACGCTGATGGGGCGGCGGAGCTTGGCCCGCCGCAGCGCGTCGTTGACCACCCGGCGGTAGGTCTCGCGAGCGGAGAAGCCTTCTACGGCGATCTCCGAGGCACCAACGTCGACCGCCAGATCGACAGCCGCCCTGGCCCATTGATCACTCGTCATCGGAGCGGAGACGTCGGCGATCACCGCCACCACACCCTCAGCGGTGAGGCTCGCCGCCACTATGCCGCAGGCGTCACCGGAGCCGGAGTCAGCCGGGTCGACACCGATGACGGTCTTGACCGGGCCGGTCGGGGCTGCGGGCAGCCGCCACTGTTCCAGCCACTCCCGTTTGACGAGGCCACCTTCCGGTGCCGAGGGCACCCCCTCGTACAGGGCATACCAGGCGCGCTCACCGGAGGTGCGACGAGCGGCGGCGAAGTGGTCAGCGGTGAAGCCCAGCGCCGAGGTCATCGCTACACCCGGTTCGCGGCTCAGCACGTCGGGCACGCCGGTCTCGGCGACGGCGGGCACATTGGTGTGGGTCCAGACGTCGGGTTCGGCGTCGAGCAGTTCGCCCGCAAGGTCGCGTTCGTGCCACCGCGTCATTCCGAGTAGCGCGGACCCGCCGGGGTGCAGGCGAGTGGACAGGCTGGACCGATATTCACTCAGCACGCGCTTGCGATGCGCGGCGGAGTCGGCCTCGGCGGCATCCTTCACCGGGTCATCAATGATGAGCAAATCGGCTCCGAAGCCGGTAGCGCCGCTCTGGATTCCCCCGGCTAGCAGGCCTCCGCGTCGACCTTCCACGGCCCACCGGCCCACGCTGGACTTGTCAGCAGCGATCGAATACCCGAGGTAGTCGGAGTGCTCGTTGACGATGCGCCGGATTTCGCGGGAGTGGGCCTGCGCCAGTTCATCTGAATAGCTGACGACCATGATCGACATGTCGGGGTTGCGCATCAGCGCGTACACGGGCGTCCAGATAGCCAGCAGGCGGCTCTTGCCACTCCTGGGCGGCATGGTCACCACGTCGCGCTGATCAGGCTCCTCGATGGCGCTGACGGCGATGTCAGATAGCAACCGGGTCACGGGCACGATGCGGAACTTCGGGTCCAACATCATCGCGAGATCGGCAGGGCTACTGGGGCGTTGGCGGCTCCGTCCGGCCCTCAGCACACGGCCTGCGGTCAACGTGGTGATCGCCTCGACGCTCATGCGGCACTCCTCTGCTTGGGGTCGAGACCGGCGTGCGCTGCGCTCCACAGATCAGTGCGCGTCCACTGGTGACCGCAGCCGTCGCAGCGGTACCGGCAGATCAGGCGTCGACCACCCGGCCAGGTGATCGAGGTCGGCTCCGTCAACGAGGCCAGCCGAACCCGGCTGTCGCCCTGGTCCCCAGCCGGGTTGCAGTGCGGGCAGTAGTCGGGCAGGTAGTCGATGCTCCGGCGGGCAGAGTGCCTGTCGATGGTGATCACGGGTTTCTCCTCGGTGTCGGTGTCGTTGGTGACGTCGGTGAAGCAATCCGGTCGCCGCTGCCGAGGCTCAGCAGCGACCGGGTGAGTTGGATTAGGCCGATCCAGCGATCGGGGGAACCGTGCGCAATCCGGCACGCAGACTGGCAATCTGGCTGCTGCCCGTTCCACCGCCGTCAGTGACGCCCAGCGCCTTCAACACGTCGTCGTTGGTCGCCTCGCCGCTGATGAACAGCTGTTGCGCGACCCGCACGACGGCGGGCCAGGCGCGATCCAGCAGGGGCGGCACCGCATTGCGCGCCTCCGCCGTAGGGTTGCCGTACATGTCCTGCACGCCCGCAGCGCACAGCCGCCGATCGTCGCTGCTGTTGGCGATGCGCAGATGCCGCAGCTGCATCGCTGTCGGGCGCGGCCCGTACTCCCACCGGGCCTCCGCAAACATGCCCGCATACGTCACACGGGGGTCGAGGTGCTCGGACAGCTGCGCGAAGGTGGTGAACCCCTGCAGGCCGGACACCTTGCCGTTGGTGACGACGGCGGAACGGATTTCGCCGCCGAGCATCGCGCAGGCCACGGCGTGTCCCGCTTCATGGACGCAGGCGGCGAGGTGCTGCCGCTCACCGTCGGTCAGGTCAGCACGGGTGAGGGGTTGCCGGGCCTTGGTCTGGGTCATCGGGTGTCCTTTAGGGTCGGGTGATTGGTCTCCGGCGGGACGTCGGGGCGATCGGCACATAGCTCAGATCACCGCCCCGACGCCCACCTTCGAGACGCGAGGAGAGTCGTTGTGGTTGAACCGCTTCGAGAGCAGTCGTTCGCGGGACTTGCGGTCGCGGGCGTCGGCCCGTGCTGCAGCCGCGTCGAGGTGGTGGCCGATGCACGCCGAGCAGGTGTAACCCCAGACGTCGCCCTTGTACTGCCAGCACGGGCCGTTGCAGGACCGGCAACGCGGACCGCGATACGTGGTCGGATCAGTCATCGGAAGTCGTGTTCCTCTCTGCCGATTTGCGGGTCTCAGACCTTGATGCCCAACGCGGCGAGTTCGGCGCGAGGGTCGGGGTTGACGGTCGGTGCGGCGGTCTGCTTCTCGGCGGCGACGGTGAGCGCACGTTCGAGCGATAGCGCGGCCCGGTCGACGGTCTCCCGCAACAGGTGGTCCAGCCGGTCGGAGCGCGAAGGCTGGCCGCGCAGTGGAGGCGCGCCGGGCGGGAAGGCGCTCGCCAGCAGTCCGCTGAGCGCACCGCTTATCGGCTCGACCATCTCGACCAGCGCCGCCGCCCACGAACCGTCGGCGATCATCGCGTCGGTGATCTCGGGCAGAGCCGGGCGCGGAACCAAGTCGACCAGCGTCGTGGTCGCATAGCGGCGCTTGCCGGGGTCGTCAGCCAGGTGCACCGTCTTGGTGCGAGCGTCGCGTTCCGCCAACCAGCCCGTGACGGTACCGACCAGTTCGTGAGCCGCATCGGCGTAGGCGAGCACCTGCCGCCGCAGCTGCAACGGACCGGGCCGGGCGGCGATGCGAGCGGCGAAAGGTCCGGCTACCTCGGCGATCTCGCGGCTCAGCGACCAGTCGCCGTCGTTGACGACCAGCATGTGGGCGCGGCGGCGACGTCGAATATCGGCCTGCTTCATGGCGAGTCGTCCTCTCGACGGGCGGTTCAGATTGGGAGTGGTGGGCGGCGTCATCCGATCGGGCCGGACCGGCGTCGGTGCCTTTGGAGTCGACAGCGGCTTGCCGCGCATCGCGATCATGCGGGCACCGCCGTGCGGAGGCGGGCGGCAAGGGCGTCGGCGTGCGCGGCGCTGAGCGCATCGGCCTCGGCGTCGATCACCCGGCGGCACCGCCAATAGCTCAGCGCCGCACGGCAAGCGGTGACGGCGGGATCATCGTTGCCGCGACCGCGAGCGAGGTACGCGGCCAGTCGACCCGACCACTGCGCGGGGGTCAGCGCGGCCGGTTCGGTAAGAACGATCGTGCTCTGCATATGACCGACGATAGAGGCCAACGGTGCAGCGACGGTGCAGGCTGAGACGGCTGGCGAGTCGCGAATTATGTTGCAGGATAGCAAGATAACCCGTCACTGTCGGGTAAGTACTGACCAATCAAGGCGCGTAGTTGAACTGATCAGGTCATCTGGTCACATGTTGGCGTGCTGAACGTCGGTGATGAGTTGAACCAGCGTCAGTGACGCAATCCTCCATGCACCCGCTTGGCGCACCCAGCGTTCGTAGTAGTGCCCGTAGCCGGTGACCGACGTGCCGTTGTCGAACACGGCCCGGTCTTGCACTGCCCAAATCACCCGCGCCTCTTCTCCGTTGAGGTCGACCTCGGGTGTGTGGACTTGGTGAGCGGTCCTTGCGCCCGCGACCAGGGATCGCAGCATCGTCAGCGTTTCGTCGCGTCCGAGGGTCATGTGAGGCTCGGATTCACTGTTACTCATGCCAAATTCGATGCCTTCGGTCATCAGCGCGGCTAACGCGGCCCAATCCTGGGTGTCGAGAGCGCGGCAGTACTTGGCCTTCGCTTGGGACAGTTCGCAATACGCGATGATCTCTGCCTGATCGGTCATGAGACCACCAATTCCAGGCGTTCGAGTCGGCGGACCAGGATGCTAGGCAGCCATTGCCCTACGTCGGCGGCGCGAATCCACTCGGTCTGCTCAAGCAGCATCCGCAATACGATCTGAGCCTCCAGGCGTGCCAGTGCGGCCCCGACGCAGAAGTGTGCACCCTTACCGAAGGTGACGTGCCCTTTTGCGCCGCTGCGGTCGAGCCGAAACTCGTTGGGTCTGTCGAACTGCTGGGGATCGCGGTTTGCGGCCCCCCACATCAACAGCAGGCGGGAATCGGCGGGCACATCGACCCCGGCCAGCGTGGTGTCTCTGACTACGTGGCGGTAGTGACCGCGAAACGGCGACTCGAAACGCAGCGTCTCCTCGATGAACGCACCCAGCAGTTCGGGCTCGGCGCGAACCTGTTCTTGAATGTCGCTACGGCTCACCAGAATCCACGCGGCACTACCCAGCAAGGAGGCAGTGGATTCGCCTGCTGCGCTGAACAATGTGAGCATGATCGCCATCGCTGGAAGTTGCTCCAACTCACCGGATGCGTAGCGGGCAGCAAGGTCGCCAATGAGTCCCGGCTGAGGGCTTTCACCGGCCTTCGTGAAGTGCTCCATGACGTACCCGGCCAATTCGATTGCCGCCGCGCTTGCGGCGTCGAGTTGCTCCGGGCTGACAATCCCATCGAGCAGGGTGGTGGTGGCGTAGCCCAGTTGGATCAGCTTGTCGACATCTTCGTCTGGTAACCCCAGCAAGCGGGCGACCACCATCATCGGGAGCCGATTGGCCATGGCGCTCATCCATTCGATCTGCCCGTCGGCCAACCCCTCGGACCAAAGCCGCCGAGCAGTGTCTTGAGCAAACTCTTCGATGACACGTACTCGCCTGGCGGACAGGTGGGGCAACAGCAGCTTGCGATGCGCGTCGTGCACCGGGTCGTCCGCTGTGGCCAGCGCGTTCTGAGGCCCACCAAGGGGCCCCATGTCGAACGGGGTAACGGTCCCATCGTCGTGATACACCATCGTCGCGGTCAGGTTCGACGAGAAGTCCTCGACGCGGTTGACGACCTCCATCACGGCGTCCCAGCCACACACGGCGTAGAAGACGGAGTCACCGATGCGGTGCACCGGTGCTTGGTGGCGCATCCGGTCATAGAGCGGGTAGGGGTCCTGTAGGGCGTCGGTTCCGAAGAAGTCTTTCGCGTCCGCCAAGAGGGTCATGCGCTCAGGGTTGAACGCGGTGTAGACCTGCGTCAACGGTGCACGGCGAACGTGAAAACCCATCTCAGTAAATACTGCGAGGCGCTTTCTCAGTCCGGTGAGCCGACCAGCGCCTTCGCTGAGAAATCGGCCACCATCCTTCTCACGGTGATAAAACGACTTCGTGCGTTCGCGGCGAAGGGACAACTGACCAATGGCGACTGACGACTGGCTGATTGGGCGCGACCGCCACAGCGAGGCTGCCGAACGGATCTACGCCGCCGCCGCCGACCTGATGTCGCGTCAGGGCTACGACGCATTCAGCATCGACACCTTGGCCGCCACCGTTCACTGTTCACCAGCGACCATCTACCGCCACACCGGAGGTAAGGCAGCAATCCGCGACGCCGTTCTAGGCCGGCAAGCCGAACGCATCCTCGACTCGGTTCGCGAAGCCATCGCTGGGCTGACCGGATCAGAGCGCATCGTCACCGCCACCACAGTCGCGTTGCAACGCCTGCGAGCCGATCCGCTCGCACAGATCATGCGCTCGATGGCCACAGTCCCCGCCGACGAATGGCTCAGCGACTCACCCATGGTCAACCGCTTCGCCAACGAGATGGTAGGGCTAAGCACGCCCGATCCCCTTGCCGCACAATGGTTGATCCGAGCATTCCTAGCCCTGTGGTACTGGCCCCTCCAAGACGCCGATGCCGAGCATCAGATGGTGCGTCGATTCCTCGGACCGCCGTACGCAGCCGACGGGAACTTGGTAGCTCAGCCACCCGCATAGCTAGTCGGGTTATACCGCCGCTCGCTTATGGATGCGGGCAACGGTGTTCGGGAACCACTTCGAGCCGCCCTGGCCGGTCGGTGTGCCGTCGGTGTTGAGCCCGTCGGCGATAGCAGCCCACGTCGCGCCTGCAGCGCGCTCCGAGGCGATGCGGGCCACGACCGACGGCGGCACGGTCGTCGGGCGACCGAGGCGTACGCCCTGCGCCTTGCGGACCGCCAACGCGGCCTTGGTCCGGTCGCTGATCAGACCTCGCTCCAACTCCGCCACGCTGCCCATGATCTGAGTCGTGAACCGTCCTGCTGCCGTGCTGGTGTCGACCGTCCCATCGACCGCGACGACCACGCCGCCCGCACGCTCGGTCCGGTCGAGGACGTCGAGCAAGGTCGGCAGACTCCGTGCGAGCCGGTCGGACTTGGCGACCATCAGCACCGCTGCCGCGCCGGATTCCACGGCGCGCAGCGCGGCGGTCAGCTTGTGCCTGGCGTCGACTGCCTTACCTCCGCTGACGCCTTCATCGGCGTGCCAGGCCACCACGGTCCACCCGCGACGCTCGCACTCGCCGGAGATGGCGGCGCGCTGTGCGTCGAGGCCTGCACCGCTGGCGGCTTGCTCCTCGGTGGAGACGCGAATGTAGGCGGCGACGGTGCCAGCGGGCGCGGTCTGAGTGCGGCGGCGACGGGTGCGGGGCGCGGTCATACCCCGATCCTATAACGCAATCGACCGTTTGGGTTAAACGGCTGGCGCGTCTCCGGCCAGCGCGTCGAGCGCCGCCACCGCGCCCTCAAGCCGGGTGCGCTCGGTCGCGGTGGCCTCCAACTCGCCCCGCTCGATCGCGCCGAGGATCAGCCGCAATTGCCCTGCCGTGGCGGCGATGTCGGCGCGCTTCACGAACCGGCGCGGCTCGGACGCCACCCCGGCTCACCCGTCGTCGCCAGCGAGCCGATGAACGCATCGTTCGGACGCTGCACGCGCCAGTCGTCGCCGAGGTCGGTCGTCGGCGCAGCCGTCGAGCCACGGTTCGACCGAGTGGCCCGCCAGTCCGATCCCAGTCCACTGTTGTTTGCCATGTGTTGATCCTCCTCTATCGGGGTGAAACTCAGAGCCGTCGAGTTGCGCCGGGGTTGAAGCCGCGCAACGGGTCGTATGAGCCGCCGTCGGCCCGGCGCTGCGGTGCAGGCTCAGCGTGAGCCTGCTGGGCAGCGGAGGCGAGTGCGGCCAGCGCCCCGGCCACCGACACGCCCTGCAGCGCAGCGGGTTCGGGTTCATCGTCCGGCCCGCCGTCATCGTCGGTCGATTCTGACTGGCTCTCGTCAACGCTCGCCAACGGAACCGCCGGCAAGGGGTCATCGTGTGGGGCGGGCGGTTCCACGGCTTCTCCGGCCTTGTGGCGCATCACCGCCGCCCACTCGGACAGTTCATCGGCGCTCAGTGCCCCGAGCGACACCGCCTGCCGGGCGACGTCGGCGTGCAGGCTCCACAACGGATCACCCTCGCCCACAACGGAGCCGAACAACTCGCGGCACTCCGCCACGGCCTGCGCTTCGAGGTCGGCGGGTGACAGCTTGCCGTCGGCGACGTCGCGAGCGACCGATGCCGCCGCCTTGATCGCGTCCTCGGGGGTCATGGTGGTCATCGGGTGATCTCCTCGACTTCGGCGTCGATGATGTTGCCGCCCAGAGCGGTCTGCGGAGGGCGCTGCGAAACCAGCGCCAACAGGTCGGTTTCCAGCCGGTCGATGATCGCTGCCGGGTTGGCGCTCACGTTGACGTCGACCTCGGCGCGCTGGGGCGGATACGCGCCGCTCAACTTGGCGCGCTCGGCGACAGTGGATCGCAGCTCCTTGGCGTACCGCAGCGCAATGTCGTCGTCGCCGCTCTGCAGGGCGGTCAGGTAACGGGTGAATCCGCTGCGCTGCAGCAGCCGCAGCGCGTTGTCGTGCTTGCGCCGCGCCGCCTCGACCGACTCGGGCGGAGTGCGGTCGCCCAAGCGCCGCACGGCCTGTTGTGCAGCCTGCCGCGAGCGGTAGCCCAGCTGGGTGGCGATCTCCTGCCACGTCGCGCCCGTCGCCGCCATGCGCTCGGCTGCCTCGGCGCGGGCGCGGGCGTCCAGTCGATTGGTCACGTCAACAGAATGTCAACAAAACACTCATCCCTCTAGTACCCGACAACGGAGGGGAAAAGGGTTGTGCCGCTGCTTTTCTCGCCGATCCCCGCCCGGCGATGCGAGAGGGTCACCGCCGCCGCTGCTCGCCTCGACGCCGCCTGCTGCCGGGTCGGAGTCGGTCTCGGTAACGGACTGCAGGGGGCGGGGTCTCGTCGTCGGTATCCCTTCCTCTAAGTCCCCCCTATAAGGGGGGGAACGACACTTAGAGGGGGTAGGCCTCGATTTGGACCCCCGCTTAGAGGGCTTATAAACATGCAGGTCAGAGCGTTTAGACCCCATTTAGAGGGCTTTAGACCCCCGGTTGCCTAACTAACCTGGGGTCTAAGTGGCTTCATTTAGACCCCTCACCCACTCTGACCTGCGCTTTTGCGCCCCGGCGGTGGGCCGGAGCGGTCCATCTCGCTTCCGCTGACCCCGATCGGCCACTGCTTCAAACATAAACCGCTGTTCGGAGGGGGTCTAAAGCCCTCTAAATCGCACTTAGACCCCCCTCGGTTGAGGCCTACGCAGCGTCTCCGGCGGCATCCCTGGCCGCGTCGTCGGGTTCGGTCGCCTGCAGCGCGACACGCTCCGCATCGGTGAGTTCGACGTCGACCTTGGGCTGCCAGTACGTGTGCTGCAGGGAGTCGACACGGGCGACCACCAACTTGCCGCCCTGTGCGAGCAGCTTGATCGCCGTGGTGGCGGTGCCCGTGCTGCACACCCGCCGCTCCTTCTTGGTGCGCCCCTTGTGGTCGGTGTACTCGCGGACCACCTCGGCGGCGATCTCGGCGAGGCGCGTTTGGGTCAGACCGACGCTCGGGATGCAATTGGCCTGCGCGAGCTTGAGCATGGGCAGCGCGAATTGCGCACCGTGGCCGGTCCACTCCTCGATCGGGGCGGTGGTGAGGTCGACTTCGATGGCAGCCGGGTCGATGGCCTCCGGTGCCAGCACTAGGGTGCTGCGCCCTCCGGCGAGGTCGACCTTCGTGGCCGTGACGGCGACCGCGTGGCCGTCCGCACCGTTCTTGTTCTTGCGGTTCTCCAACCGGACGGCGAACTTGCCGGGGTCGAGCCGCAGCACCGCCCACTCGGTGTCCAGGGCATTGGTCCACGCGATCGTGCCGCGCCCGACCTCGGGGTTGCTCTTGGGCGTGTGGTGCAGCAGCAGCGCAGTGACCCCGGTGTCGTTGACCAGTTCGGTGACCTTCGCGATGGCGAGGCCCTGCTGCGTGGCGCTGTCCTCTTCGAGGCCGACCGTGCAGCGCGCCTGCGTGTCGAAGACGACCAAGGCGGTACCCCGCGCCTCGACCGTCGCCCGAATGTCGGCCATGTCGGCATCGGAGGCCAGTTGCGCCGCGCCGTTGAGGAACGTCACGTTCTCCACGGCCTGGCTGCGGGGCACCCCGCGCTCCTGGCACCATCCCTCCACGCGGTCGTTGATGCCCGCCAGACCCTCGCCGACGACGTAGACGACGTGCACTGGCTCGGCTCCCCCGACCGCGAACCGCCGCCCACCGAGGAATGGGGTGGCAGTCGCCAGCGACAGAGCAGCATCGAGGGCCAGGAAACTCTTGAGCGTGCCGGACATGCCGACCCAGCGTTCGAGCGTGCCGGTGCCCATCAGCGTCGGAATCAGGTCGACCGGCGCGGGCAGCGCGGCAAGCTGATCGAGCGTCATCCAACGGTCGCGCACGGGGTTGGTGTTGCGGCGCTGCGCGGCGAGGCTCTGCCCGGCTTCACGCGCCTGTATGCGGCAGTCCTCACGCACCGCCGCCGCCTCGAATCGCAAGGCGGCGACCTCGCCGTTGGTCATCTCGGTCAGGGCCTCGATCTGGGCATCGGACATGCCCACCTTCACGGCCTTCTCGCCGCTGAACATCAGCACGGGCGTGTCCTTGGTCGGATCACGCCGAGCGTTCCAGTTGTCGAAGTCGGCGGCGATCTTGCGCGCCCACGGTTCGGTGCGCCCGTCGAGACTGCTCAGTGCGTACCGGCGAGACCTGAACTTGTCGATGCGCTGCAGCTTGATCCGCTGCTTCGCCGCGTCCTCGGCGACCGTTGCGGAGCGGTCGGGGTACGGGCTGTGCTCGCCGGGCGGGCGCTCGTTGAGCTTGCGCGGGCGCTCACCGAAGTCGGCGGGCAGGTCGATGACGAACCCGTTGTCGCCGTTTCCGCTGGCCTGCTCTGCACCGCTGCCGGTAGACTCAGCAGCGTTCTCCTTGCGAGACATGGTGTTGCCTTTCTGAACTGGTGACTCGGAGAGGGTGCGGTGGCCTTCGTGGTTGTGGGCGTCGCGGGCACTGAATCGTTGGGGGTGATGCCGTCGGGACTGGTGCCCGGCGGCATCACTTATCTCACTCCTGTTGCGGCACTGGCGTTCCCGGCGTAATCGTGTGGGCGGCGAGGTACGCCTCCACGTCAGCGACGCGGTACCTGATCCGGTGCGCGATGCGCACGTACGGCAGCCCGACGCCACGGTGCCGGTCGGCCCGCAACGACCCCGGCTTGATCCCGATCTTGGCGGCGGTCTGCTTCTCGTCTAGGTACTCCGGCGCGGGGGCGGTGGCTGTGGTCACGTCCGTTGTCCTCTCTCGTTTGGCCCGAACCTGTTGTGCTAACTGACGTTACGGGTCTGGGATGCAGGCCTTGGGCGAGCCGCAGCGGAGTCCCCCGACATGGGAGGGGTTGTCGCCGTGTCGATTTCGTGCCTCACCGCTGCGATCGAGTGCACGCCGATGCAGCACGGCCCGCACGGGGTGAGCTGATCCCGAGCCTGTTCGGCGTCCTGCCGCGACGCCCAATAGGTCCACTCGGCGCTGAGCTTGTGCCCGTCGTCGCGATAGCAGACGAGGACGAACCTGCAGCCGGTTGACGCGCTAACGGTCGCCGCCGTCGCCGGTCGCCGCGTCGGACTCCCCTTCCAACAGCCGCAGCAGCTTCACGGTCGGCACCCGCATCCGCGTCCCGCTCAACCGGATCACCGGCAGGTGGCCCGACTTCGCCATCGTGTACGCGAATCCGCGTGACACGCCGAGGTATTCGGCGGCGGTGTCGATGCTGACCGTGGGTGGACCCTCGCGCAGGCGTTCCAGTGACGGGCAGGGGTTCTTGGTGTCGGTTAATTCAGGCATGTCTATAGAATCGCCTAGATAATGATAGCCGTCTAGACGGTTAGCTATCGTTAGGGTTATCGTCTTTTCGTGACTTCCGATAACCCTTCGTTTGCTCCGATCCTCGGCGACGTGATCGCCGACGGTATCCGCCGCTGCGACGGCACGCCCGGCAGCGATGACGGCCTGATCGAAATCCCCTTGTACGGGCACGATCTGCGCTATCAGGTGCGCATCGACCGCAGCACCGGCACGCCGCACCTCACCGAGTTGCGGATGGTCGCCCCTGACGACGGCGGCGACATTGACCCCGCCGCCGTGAAGCAGGTGCCGGTGCGTCGACTGGCCAAGGCGGCGGCGCAATTCATCTCCATGACCGAGCACGGCGTGACCAACGTCGGCGACCTGTTCGACCCGACCGGCTCCACCCGGCCCGACCTCGAACCGGGCAAGCGCCGACGCAACCTCGGTCCCGAGCACTACCGCCAAGTTGCCGCACTGCTGCAAGAGGCGCGTGAGATCGGCGTTCCACCCCGGCAGCACGTCGCCGACTACTTCGGGGTGGCGCTGCCGACGCTGGACCGCTGGATCGCCGAGGCGAAGAAGCGCGGGTTCCTCCCCCGCGATTGGAGCAACACCACCGACACCGAGAAGGCCGACCCGTCATGACCACCGACCCGCAGCCCCGGCGCGCCCGCCGGAGTGAACCAATCACCAAACACACCGCCGTCAACGGCAAGACCACCTACCGTTTCCGGCTCGACGTCGGCACCCGGCCCGACGGCAGCCGCGAGCGACAGTGGTTCACCTACGCCACCCTCGCGGAGGCACGCAAGGAGTACCGGCGGATCTGCACCGAGGTCGAGGCGGGCACCTTCGTCAAGCGCGACAAGACCACCGTCGGGGTGTTCCTGACGGAGTGGCTGGACGGTCGCCGCGACGTGCGACCCAACACACTCGCCGGGTACCGCTATGACCTCAAGCCCGTCATCGACCATCTCGGCTCGGTCCCGCTGCAGCAGCTGCGTACCGCCGACATCGACGCCCTGGTGACGTTGCGGATGGCGGGTGAGCCGGTGGCCCAGCGCGACAAGCGCGGGCGGCGCAGCGCCGAGGTGCTGGCGTGGCTGCGGGCGCGGCCCGAGGGTGCCAGCTTCGGCGAGTTGTACGCCGAGTTCGGCAACGCCGGAGAGAAGACCCTGAGCCGTCTGATGGCCTCCGGCGAGGTGGTCCGGCCCGCACGCGGGCGCTACGCCGCCGCCCGGCTCGCCGACCCCGAGCGCCCCAAGGTCGCCGGAGGCATCAGCGCCCGCACGATCGTCTCGATGCTGGTGGTGTTGTCCTCGGCGCTCGATGACGCGATGGCTCAGGGGTTGGTCGCCCGCAACGTCGCCCGGCTGGTCAAGCGGCCCAAGGTCACCAACGCCGAGATGGCCACCTGGACACCGGAGCAGGCCGCGACCTTTCGCGCACATATAAGTAGTGACCGGCTGGCCGCGTGCTGGCTGCTGACGCTGGCCGGGCTGCGCCGGTCGGAGGTGCTGGGGTTGCGGTGGGCTGACGTTGACCTCGACGCCGGGACCATCACCGTCGCTCAGGGGCGTGTCGTCGTCGGCGGCGGTACGGTGACCGGCGCACCGAAGTCGACGCGCTCGGCGCGGACGCTGCCGATGCCGCGTGACGTGCTCGCCGCACTGCGGGCGTTCAAGACGCGCCAAGCCGAGGAGCACCTGGCGCTCGGCGGCGGCTGGCCCGACACCGGCCTGGTGGCGGTCAACGCTGACGGCTCCCCCATCCGGCCCGAGACGTACTCGAAGGCCTTCGCCGCGCACTGCGCTGCAGCGGGGGTGCCGGTGATCCGGCTGCACGACGTTCGGCACACCGCCGCCACGATGCTGCTCGACGGCGGCACCACGCCATCGGCGACGGCCAAGTGGCTGGGCCACGACCCGGCGATCACGCTGCGGGTGTACGGCCACGTCTATGACGATGCGCTGGCGTCGGCGGGCGATGCGCTGCTGGGGCGCTCGCGTGCTACCGGCGACCGCTGAGTGACAGGCGCGGCTGCGCCGACTCGTCGGTGGTCGTCAATACGATGGCGATATGTCCACACAGTTAGCGGACGCCGACCCCGGTGATGACGGTTCATCGGGAAGCACCGAGGAGCCCCCGCGCCCCGGCTTCCATGAACGCGACCCATCAGAAATAGCCGACCAGGCCAACCTTGGCGAGAACGGTCTGCTGCAAGTCGAGCGCGTGCAGGACTTCTACCGGCAGATTTTCGAGCTGGTCGAGGATGAAGCGTGGCCCGGCGCACCGGCTGGTCCGCTCGGCGACCAGTGGCGCGGTGTCGGTGGCGCGCAATCGACCTACTACCTGATGAACGTCGCGACGGTGCTGTGGGAGTTGATGCGGAACGCCTCGCCGGGTGTCGGTCGAACGATCACCCAGCGGCTCAAGACGGTGCTCCGACCGACCGACGATCACGCGTATGAGGAGGCGCTGGTCGAACTGGAAATCGGCGGCATGATCGCGAACCGCATCACCCCAGTGCTGCTCGAACCGCTGGTGCCCGACACGTGGAGGCCAAGCCACGGTGAGCAACCGATGTCCCCCGACTATGGGGTGCGGGTGCCCGAAGGACTGGTCACCGTCGAGGTCACGGTGTGGCACTGGGAGGCCTACGCGGCGTGGCACCGGATGAACCAAACGATCAATACTGCGTTGTCGGCACGCATGCTGAAACGTGGCGTGGCACGAAACGTGCGCATCGAGCTTCCGATTGGCTCACCCCAGGAGGCCGTTGAATACCTATGGAGCCATGAGTTCTGCGACCGGGTGTGCGACACCGAGTTCGGCGACATCGTGACTACCGATGGAGTTGCGCCGCGCCCGATCCGAGCATCCTGGCGTCCGATGCTGCACTTCCCAGACCCCGATGACATCGACTGGGATGCCGTCGCCGCCAACGGCGGGTTGCCCTTCGCCGCCGGACCGAACATCGGGCAGATGTTCGGATATTCGATCAACCCATGTATCGGCGACGATGATCGGAATGACGCGCTCGCGTCTCTCCGCAACTCGATCGACCGCAAGAAGCGCCAGCGAGACCCCAACTTGCCGCACTTCGTTGCCCTGGCCTCGACCTTCTCGCAGATTGCGGTGGGGCCGAACGAGTTTGCCGACACTTGGGACGTGTTTGGCCCGCTGATTGAGGAGCGGTTGTGGCCAAATCCCCGATATAGGTGGTTGTCGGGCGTTCTCCACCACCGGCGCAGCCGCGTCGCCCCGCCATCCGACTTCGCGTACTTCAACGACTACAACCCGAACCCGAACGCCGCCATCCCTGCGCCGGACACACTGATGCGCGCACTGACGGGCGAAACCGAGTTCCACCTGATGTGGCAACGGCCCAGGCGTCCCGAAGCGGCACCGTTGCCGTCGGAGAGCACCGCCTAGACCGTAGGCCTATTCTCGGCCTAGCGGGGGGTCGGCGGAACAGACGCCGAGGAACCCGAATACCACTCTTTACATGGCACTTTGGTTGGTGGGCGCGGACGGTATCGAACCGCCGACCGCTGGTGTGTAAAACCAGAGCTCTACCACTGAGCTACACGCCCGTGCTCGGGGGAGGCTACACGTCGAAACGCGTCCCCGAAAAATCCGTCAGCTCCCGCGCAGCGCCGCCAGTGCGTCGGTCCACACCGCTTGGTCGCGCATCTCACCGGGTGACTTCATCTCCGCGAACCTGACGACACCGCCCCGGTCGACGACGAACGTCCCTCGGTTGGGGTAGCCGCTGTCGTCGTTGAACACGCCATAGGCCGACGAGACCTCCCCGTGCGGCCAGAAGTCCGACAGCAGCGGCAGGGTGAAGCCGCTCTGATTCGCCCACACCTTGTGTGTCGGCGGAGGCCCCACCGAGATCGCCAGCGTCTGCGTGTCCGCGTTCTGGTAACTCGCGAGGTTCTCCTGGATCT
The DNA here is from genome assembly GCF_055419205.1 of Mycobacterium sp. IDUB_39. Classification (NCBI taxonomy): domain Bacteria; kingdom Bacillati; phylum Actinomycetota; class Actinomycetes; order Mycobacteriales; family Mycobacteriaceae; genus Mycobacterium; species Mycobacterium sp. IDUB_39. The sequence continues at coordinate 103,010 of NZ_JBVAXF010000011.1, read as the reverse complement.
GCGCCAACTCCCCCTGGCAGACCGGAGTGAACGCCAGCGGAAAGAACACCAGCAGCACGTCGCGATCGTCGCGGAAGGTACGCAGGGATACGGGCTGGCCCGCCTGGTCCTTCAGGGTGAAGTCAGGCGCCAAAGCGCCTGGTTCCAGCATGTCGTCCCTATCGGCGCCCGGCGCTCTTCGACTTCGGCTGCACGAGGCGACTGGCGATCCAGTCACCAAGATTCGCCGAAGACGTCTGCATGAGGCCCGCGGTAGGTGCGGACTCGGCGATCTCCGCCGGCTGCACGTGTCCCGGCTTGCCGGTCTTCGGTGTGATCACCCAGATCACGCCGTCCTCGGCCAGCGGAGTTATCGCATCCATCAGGCGGTCTACGAGGTCACCGTCGTCGTCGCGCCACCACAGCAGCACTACGTCTACGACCTCGTCGGAATCCTCGTCGAGCAGCTCGCTGCCAGAGGCGTCCTCGATATCCGCCCGGATGTCGTCATCGGTGTCTTCGTCCCAGCCAAGCTCCTGGACAACCAGATCCTTTTCTATGCCCAACCTGCTGGCATAGCGCGGCGAATCCGCCGTAACCACCCTGTCCTCCTTCAGCCTGCGGGTATGCACTAGGTGCGTCGGCCCTATAGTCGCACGCTGCGGCCGATGTGCACGTCACAGGCACGCAAGTTGCTCAATATGCAGCGTCGCAGAGACCCAATGCCGCCGCCTGGGAATCGTTGAGTCGGCCGACGGCGGAGTTGAACTCATCCATCCCCGCGTCCTTGCCGACAGCCGCCGCAAGGGCCCTAGCTGCATCAACCCAGCCGGTGAGGGCGGCCTTCAGCTCGGGCGAGAGCGGCTCGGAGATACTGCCCGCCACCTGGTCGGCACTGCGGTTCAGGGCATCGATCGCGGGTACCGCCTTGGCCACCACATCGGGTGCGTTGTCGTTGTAGGCCCCGACGTAGCCGTTGAGCGCCGCGACCGCATCGACGCTGGTGGAACTCAACGCGTCGCAGGCCGTGTGCACCGCCTTCGTCGACGACGACGACTGCCGCTGGGATTCGCGGGCACTCGAGCTGGCCGCGGACTCCTCGCTCGAAGCCGACACCGACGCCCGGTAGACCGGCGGGTCCGCGGCATCCACGGTCGCGTCACCCTGGGTCACGCTCTGGCAGCCGACGACGACCATGAGCAGTCCAGCCGCGCATCCCGCGACAACGCCCACGGCGCGCAGGCGTCCCGCCTGCAGCTTTCCCCCGGTCACGGTCTACAGACGTTACCGGTTTGCCGCCCTCCCTACCGAGTCATGGCATAGGCCAACCCGGGCGCACTTCCGGCGCACGATTGAGGCAGGATGAAGTAGTTCGCGATGACCACCCTCATTGTCGCGAGCAATCGATTCCGCCAAACCAAGGAGCGGCAGTGACAACCGAGTTCGCGCGTCAAGATCTGGCCCAAAACTCTGGCAGCCCAAGCGAACCGGACCGAGTTCGAGTCATACGCGAAGGTGTTGCCTCCTATCTACCCGATATCGACTCCGACGAGACCGCCGAGTGGCTTGAGTCGTTCGACGCCCTGCTCGAGCGGTCCGGCCCGGCCCGGGCCCGATACCTCATGCTGCGGCTTCTGGAGCGCGCCGGCGAACAACGAGTCGCCATCCCCGCACTGACGTCGACCGACTACGTCAACACAATTCCGACCGAACTCGAGCCCTGGTTTCCCGGTGACGAGGACGTCGAGCGCCGCTACCGAGCCTGGATCCGGTGGAACGCCGCGATCATGGTGCACCGCGCGCAGCGGCCGGGTGTCGGTGTGGGCGGCCATATCTCGACATACGCATCGTCGGCCTCGCTCTACGAGGTCGGCTTCAACCACTTCTTCCGAGGCAAGTCCCACCCGGGCGGCGGCGACCAGATCTTCATTCAGGGTCACGCCTCCCCTGGCGCCTACGCCCGCGCATTCCTCGAGGGTCGGCTAACTGCCGACCAACTGGATGGTTTCCGCCAGGAGCACAGCCATCCCGGCGGCGGACTGCCGTCCTACCCGCACCCGCGGCTCATGCCCGACTTCTGGGAGTTCCCCACGGTGTCGATGGGCCTTGGCCCGATGAACGCGATCTATCAGGCCCGGTTCAACCACTACCTGCACGACCGCGGCCTCAAGGACACCTCCAATCAGCACGTGTGGGCGTTCCTCGGTGACGGCGAGATGGACGAGCCGGAGTCTCGCGGCCTCATCCAGGTCGCCGCCAATGAGGGGCTGGACAACCTGACCTTCGTCGTCAACTGCAATCTGCAGCGCCTCGACGGCCCGGTGCGCGGCAACGGCAAGATCATCCAGGAGCTGGAGTCGTTCTTCCGCGGCGCCGGCTGGAACGTCATCAAGGTGGTGTGGGGCCGCGAGTGGGACGCGCTGCTGCACGCCGACCGCGACGGTGCGCTGGTGAACCTGATGAACACCACGCCCGACGGCGACTACCAGACCTACAAGGCCAACGACGGCGGCTACGTCCGCGACCACTTCTTCGGTCGAGACCCCCGGACCAAGGCGCTGGTCGAGCCGATGACCGATCAGGAGATCTGGAACCTCAAGCGCGGCGGGCACGACTACCGCAAGGTGTACGCGGCCTACCGCGCGGCCACCGAGCACAAGGGCCAGCCGACGGTGATCCTGGCCAAGACCATCAAGGGCTACACGCTGGGTGCGCACTTCGAGGGTCGCAACGCCACCCATCAGATGAAGAAGCTGGCGCTGCAGGACCTCAAGAGCTTCCGCGACGCGATCCGGATTCCGGTCACCGACGCGGCGCTGGAGGAGAATCCGTACCTGCCTCCCTACTTCCACCCGGGCCCCAACGCGCCGGAGATTCGCTACATGCTGGATCGGCGACGCACGCTTGGCGGCTTCCTTCCCGAGCGGCGGACCAAGACCAAGCGGCTGAACCTGCCGCCAACCGAGACCTACAAGGCACTGAAGAAGGGTTCGGGCAACCAGGAGGTCGCCACCACCATGGCGACGGTCCGTACCTTCAAGGAGTTGTTGCGGGACAAGGAGATCGGCAAGCGGATCGTGCCGATCATCCCCGACGAGGCGCGCACCTTCGGGATGGACTCGTGGTTCCCGTCCTTGAAGATCTACAACCGCAACGGCCAGCTGTACACCGCCGTGGACGCCGAACTGATGTTGGCGTACAAGGAAAGTGAAATCGGGCAGATCCTGCACGAGGGCATCAACGAGGCCGGATCGACCGCGTCCTTCACCGCCGTGGGCACCTCCTACGCCACCCACGACGAGCCGATGATCCCGATCTACATCTTCTACTCGATGTTCGGGTTCCAGCGCACCGGCGACGGGTTCTGGGCAGCTGCCGATCAGATGGCCCGTGGCTTCGTCCTCGGCGCCACCGCGGGACGCACGACGCTCACCGGTGAGGGGCTGCAGCACGCCGACGGCCACTCGCTTCTGCTGGCGTCGACCAATCCGGCTGTGGTGACCTACGATCCGGCGTTCGCCTACGAGATCGCCCACATCGTCGAGAACGGCCTGGAGCGGATGTTCGGCGACACGCCGGAGAACGTCTTCTTCTACATCACCATCTACAACGAGCCCTACATCCAGCCGGCCGAGCCGGAGAACTTCGACCCCGAGGGCGTGTTGCGCGGCATCTACCGCTTCCGCGCGGCGAAGGAGAAGCGCAGCAACGTCGCGCAGATCCTGGCCTCGGGTGTCGCGATGCCCGAGGCGCTGCGCGCAGCCGACATGCTGGCCGCCGACTGGGACGTCGCAGCCGATGTCTGGTCGGTGACGAGTTGGGGTGAGCTCAACCGTGACGGCGTGGCGGTCGACAGGGAGGCGCTGCGCCATCCCGACCGAGAGGCCGGCCAGGCCTATCTGACGAAGGTGCTGGGCTCCACCGTCGGACCGGCCATCGCGGTCTCGGACTGGATGCGCGCGGTGCCCGAGCAGATTCGGCCGTGGGTGCCCAACACCTATGTCACGCTGGGTACCGACGGATTCGGCTTCTCCGACACCCGGCCGGCCGCGCGGCGCTACTTCAACACCGACGCCGAGTCGGTCGTGGTGGCGGTGCTCGAAGCACTGGCCCGCGACGGTGAGATCGACCCCTCGGTCGCCGTCGCGGCGGCCAAGCAGTACCGCATCGATGACGTGCTGGCTGCCGGGGTCTCCTTCAAGGACACCGGCAGCGCCTGAGGGCGGGTTCCCCGGTTTGTAGGAAACTGCCAGACGAGGCGCGTATCTTTTAGGGATGACCGACAAACTGCCCGACGCGGCGCGGTCGTCGCTCGAGCTGCTGGACTCCGTCCCAGAGGCCCTGCTGCGCCGTGTGAAGCAGTACTCGGGGCGGTTGGCCACCGAGGCCGTCCACGTGATGGGAGAACGGCTGCCGTTCTTCGCCGACCTCGAGGCGTCTCAGCGCGCCAGCGTCCAGCTCGTCGTCCAGACGGCGTTGGTGAACTTCGCCGAGTGGATGCGCAACCCACGCGGCGACGTCGGGCTGACCGCCGATGCGTTCGCCCTGGTTCCTCAGGAGCTCACCCGGCGGATCGCGCTACGGCAGACCGTGGACATGGTGCGGGTCACGATGGAGCACTTCGAGGAAGCCGTGCCGATGCTGGCCCGCAACGACGACCAGATGACGGCACTCACCGTGGGCATCCTGCGCTACAGCCGCAACCTCGCGTTCGCCGCGGCATCGGGATACGCCGATGCCGCGGAGTCGCGCGGCGCCTGGGACACCAGAATGGAGGCCAACGTCGTCGACGCCGTTGTGCGAGGTGACGTCGGACCGGAACTCTCGTCGCAGGCGGCCGCGCTGAACTGGGATGCCACCGCGCCCGCCACTGTCCTGGTCGGCCTGCCGCAACCCGGACGGATCGACTACACCAGCGAGGACATCCACGCGATCGTCGCGGCACACGGCCGCAGCGCACTGACCGACGTGCACGGCACATGGCTGGTGGCCATCGTGTCGGGCCGCCTGTCCCCCACCGACAAGTTCCTCAACGAACTGCTCGAGGTCTTCTCCGACGGACCGGTCGTGATCGGGCCTGTGGCGTCCTCACTCTCCGCGGCGCACTACAGCGCCGCCGAGGCCATTGCCGGCATGAACGCCGTCGCCGGGTGGAGCGGCGCGCCGCGGCCCGTCACCGCCCGCGAACTACTGCCCGAGCGCGCGCTGCTGGGCGACCCGTCAGCAATCTCCGCACTGGACACCGACGTCATGCGCCCACTGGCCGACGCCGGACCCGCGCTCGCCGAAACACTGGACGCGTACCTCGATTCCGGGGGCGCCATAGAGGCTTGCGCACGCAAATTGTTCGTTCATCCAAACACCGTGCGCTACCGGCTCAAACGGATCGCGGACTTCACCGGGCGAGATCCGACCCTGCCGCGGGATGCCTATGTACTGCGCGTTGCCACCACCGTGGGCCGACTCGGCCGTCATGGATCACACACCAACTCGTTAAATGGTGGTATGGCCCCGCCGATCCGCCCTCGCGCGGGCACATCTGCCCCCACCGTCCTCGGCTGAAGGTCGCGGTCAGATATCGAACGTGTCGCTTCACATGCGGTTTTGTGGACTACCTACAAAAACATAAGACGAGGTTCATAATCTCTTACACCGCGGAAACCCGTCTTCACAGTGTTCTCTTAATTCGTGCCTAAAGACACGCTTGCTCTGCTTGCCCCCGGCCAGGGGTCTCAGACCCCCGGCATGCTCGAGCCGTGGCTCGCACTGGCCGGCACCGCTGAGCGTCTCGCGACCTGGTCCGAGATCAGCGGCCTGGACCTCACGACCCTCGGCACCACGGCGACCGCCGACGAGATCACCGACACCGCGGTCACACAGCCGCTGGTGGTCGCGGCGACGCTGCTGGCCTACGAGGAACTGACCAAGCGCGGCCTGTTGTCGGGAGCCCCGACCGTCGTGGCCGGACACTCCGTCGGCGAGATCGCGGCGTACGCCATCGCCGGCGTCATCTCCGCAGACGACGCCGTCAGGCTCGCCGCCATCCGCGGCGCCGAGATGGCCAAGGCCTGTGCAGTCGAGCCGACCGGTATGGCCGCGGTTCTCGGTGGCGACGAGACCGAGGTGCTCGCACGCCTCGAAGCACTGGACCTCGTGCCGGCCAACCGCAACGCCGCGGGCCAGATCGTCGCCGCGGGTGCACTGTCCGCGCTGGACAAGCTGATCGAGGATCCTCCCGCCAAGGCCCGTGTCCGCAAGCTGGCCACCGCCGGCGCGTTCCACACCCGCTACATGGCCTCGGCGCTGGACGGCTACGCCGCTGCCGCCGAGCGCGTCAGCACCAATGAGCCCACCACCACCCTGCTGTCCAACGCCGACGGTCAACCCGTGACCTCAGCCGACGACGCCATGACCAAGCTGGTGGCCCAGCTGACCAAGCCGGTCCGCTGGGACCTGTGCACCGAGTACCTGCGCAACGCCGCCCAGGGCCCGGTCGCCGCGATCATCGAGTTCCCGCCCGCCGGGACCCTCACCGGGATCGCGAAACGAGAGCTTCGGGGAGTACCGACGCACGCCGTCAAGACCCCCGCAGACCTGGACGGGCTCGCCGAGCTCTAACCAGTACAACCGCAAGACATTCATTCCCGCCCTCCACCGTGGAGCGCGGGACACCGAAGAGATAGAAGGAGCCATCGTGGCCGCCAATCAGCAGGAAATCATCGCCGGACTTGCCGAGATCATCGAAGAGGTCACGGGCATCGAGCCCTCCGAGGTCACCCCTGAGAAGTCGTTCGTCGACGACCTGGACATCGACTCGCTGTCGATGGTTGAGATCGCGGTGCAGACCGAGGACAAGTACGGCGTGAAGATCCCCGACGAGGACCTCGCGGGTCTGCGCACCGTCGGAGACGTCGTCGCCTACATCCAGAAGCTCGAGGAAGAGAACCCCGAGGCCGCCGCCGCACTGCGCGATAAGTTCACCCAGTGACCAGGCCTTCCACTGCTAACGGCGGTTTCCCCAACGTCGTCGTGACCGCCGTCACGGCGACCACGTCGATTGCTCCGGACATCGAGAGCACGTGGAAGGGTCTGCTTGCAGGCGAGAGCGGCATCCGCGTCCTCGAGGACGAGTTCGTCGACAAGTGGGACCTCGCCGTGAAGATCGGTGGGCACCTCAAGGAGCCGCTCGATCCGCTGATGAGTCGACTGGATATGCGACGCATGTCGTATGTCCAGCGGATGTCGAAGTACCTCGGCAACCAGCTCTGGGAGTCCGCGGGTAGCCCCGAGGTCGACCCGGATCGGTTCTCGGTGGTCATCGGAACCGGACTCGGTGGCGGCGAGAAGATCGTCGAGATGTACGACGCGATGAACCACGGCGGGCCCCGCAAGGTGTCCCCGCTCGCGGTTCAGATGGTCATGCCCAACGGTGCCGCCGCTGTCGTCGGCCTGGAACTCGGGGCACGCGCCGGGGTCATCACCCCCGTGTCGGCCTGTTCCTCGGGTTCGGAGGGCATTGCACACGCGTGGCGACAGATCGTCATGGGTGACGCCGACATCGCCGTCTGTGGCGGCGTGGAAGGCACCATCGAGGCGCTGCCGATCGCGGCGTTCTCGATGATGCGGGCCATGTCGACTCGCAATGACGATCCGGAAGCGGCTTCGCGTCCGTTCGACAAGGACCGTGATGGGTTCGTGTTCGGCGAGGCGGGTGCGCTCATGGTCATCGAGACCGAGGAGCACGCCAAGGCTCGTGGCGCCAAGCCGCTGGCCAGGCTGCTGGGCGCGGGCATCTCCTCCGATGCCTTCCACATGGTGGCTCCGGCACCGGACGGCCTGCGGGCCGCTCACGCGATGAAGCGGGCGATGGAGACGGCGGGCCTCTCGCCGACGGACATCAACCACGTCAACGCGCACGCCACGTCCACCTCGATCGGTGACGTCGCCGAGGCAAACGCCATCCGGGAAGCCGGAGTGCAACACGCCGCGGTGTACGCACCGAAGTCAGCATTGGGGCACTCCATCGGCGCCGTCGGCGCACTGGAGTCCATCCTCACAGTGCTCGCACTGCGGGATGGCGTCATCCCACCGACACTGAACTACGAGACACCCGACCCCGAGATCGATCTCGATGTCGTCGCGGGTGAGCCTCGAAATGGCGACTACCAGTACGCCATCAACAACTCGTTCGGTTTCGGTGGACACAATGTCGCTCTAGCCTTCGGGCGCTACTGATCATCTTCAGGCGTAGAGGGGAACGTTCGGAGCAGTAATGGCAGGGTTGACTACAGGCAGCGGTTTCCCCAACGTGGTCGTCACGGGTTACGCCATGACGACCGCGTTGGCGACCGATGCCGACAGCACCTGGAAGCGGCTACTGGACGGCGAGAGCGGCATCCGCACGTTGACTGACCCGTTCGTCGAGCTGTACGACCTACCGGTTCGCATCGGTGGCCACCTCCTGGAGGACTTCGACAGCGACCTGACCCCCGCGGAGCAGAGTCACCTCTCGTACCTGCAGAAGATGTCCACCGTCATCGGTAGGCGGGCCTGGGCGCACGCTGGTGCACCCGAGGTCGACACCCGTCGTCTGATGGTGTCGATCGGCACCGGAATCGGCAGCAGTGAGGAACTGCTGTTCGCCTATGACGATTTGCGGGAGAAGGGCTACAAGGCCGTATCCCCGCTGGCCGTGCAGACGTACATGCCCAATTCGCCTGCGGCGGTGGTTGGTCTCGAGCGCAATGCCAGGGCCGGCATCGTGACGCCGGTCTCGGCGTGCGCGTCGGGGTCCGAGGGCATCGCGAACGCATGGCGCAGCATCGTGCTCGGCGAGGCAGACATCGCCATCTGCGGTGGCGTGGAGACCAAGATCGAAGCGGTGCCCATCGCCGGGTTCGCCCAGATGCGCATCGTGCTCTCCACCACTAATGAAGATCCGGCGGGTGCCTGTCGTCCGTTCGACAGGGATCGCAACGGTTTCGTCTTCGGCGAGGGCGGCGCGCTTCTGGTCATCGAGACCGAGGACCACGCAAAGGCGCGTGGCGCGAACATTCTGGCCCGACTGATGGGTGCCAGCGTCACCTCGGACGGCTACCACATCGTGGCGCCCGATCCGACCGGTGGCCAAGCAGGACACGCGATGACCCGGGCGATCCAACTCGCCGGGCTCACGCGAGATGACATCGACCACGTCAACGCCCACGCGACCGGAACCTCGGTTGGGGACGTGGCCGAGGGCAAGGCCATCAACAATGCCCTGGGTAGCAACAGGCCCGCGGTCTACGCGCCGAAGTCGGCGTTGGGCCACTCCGTCGGCGCCGTCGGCGCGGTGGAGTCCATCCTGACCGTGCTGGCGTTGCGAGACGGAGTCGTCCCGCCGACGTTGAACCTGCGAAACCTCGATCCGGAGATTGATCTGGACGTCGTCGCCGGGGAACCACGAACGGGCAATTACCAGTACGCGATCAACAATTCGTTCGGATTCGGCGGGCACAACGTTGCGCTCGTCTTCGGGAAGCACTGACTTCTCACGAAGGCGCACGCCGAAGTTCGACGGTTACAGGAGGTTTCGATGACGATCATGGCCCCAGAGACGGCTGCTGAGTCGCTCGACCCGCGCGATCCGCTACTGCGGCTGAGCACGTTCTTCGACGACGGCACCGTTGAGCTGCTGCACGAGCGCGACAAGTCCGGCGTGCTGTCGGCCGCAGGCAACGTCAATGGTGTGCGCACCGTCGCGTTCGCCACGGACGGCACCGTCATGGGTGGTGCGATGGGCATCGAGGGCTGCAAGCACATCGTCAATGCCTACGACACCGCCATCGAGGAGCAGAGCCCGATCGTTGGCATCTGGCACTCTGGCGGCGCGCGGCTGGCCGAGGGCGTCAAGGCGCTCCACGCAGTGGGCCTGGTCTTCGAGGCCATGATCCGCGCCTCGGGCTACGTCCCGCAGATCTCCATCGTGGTGGGGTTCGCAGCGGGCGGCGCGGCCTACGGTCCCGCATTGACGGACGTCGTGATCATGGCGCCCGAGGGCCGGGTCTTCGTCACCGGACCCGACATCGTGCGCAGCGTCACCGGCGAGGACGTCGACATGGCGTCGCTCGGCGGCCCCGACACTCACCACAAGAAGTCGGGCGTGTGCCACATCGTCGCCACCGACGAACTCGACGCCTATGCGCGCGGCCAGCGTCTGGTCGGACTGTTCAGCCAGCAGGGTCACTTCGACCGCAGCAAGGCCGAGGCCGGCGACACCGACCTGCATGCCCTGCTGCCGGATTCGCCGCGCCGGGCCTATGACGTGCACCCGTTGATCGACGCGCTGCTTGACGCTGGCACCCCGTTCGAGGAGTTTCAGGCCAAGTGGGCGCCGTCGATGGTGGTCGGGCTGGGCCGCCTCGCCGGTCGCTCCGTTGGCGTGCTGGCCAACAACCCGCTGCGCCTCGGTGGCTGCCTGAACTCCGAAAGCGCCGAGAAGGCAGCACGTTTCGTGCGTCTGTGCGACGCGTTCGGCATTCCCCTGATCGTGATCGTCGACGTGCCCGGCTACCTGCCCGGTGTGGACCAGGAGTGGGGCGGCGTGGTTCGCCGCGGCGCCAAGCTGCTGCACGCCTTCGGCGAGGCGACGGTCCCCCGCGTCACCCTGGTGACCCGAAAGATCTACGGCGGGGCCTACATCGCGATGAACTCCCGCTCGCTCGGCGCCACCAAGGTGTTCGCCTGGCCGGATGCCGAGGTCGCCGTGATGGGTGCCAAGGCAGCGGTCGGCATCCTGCACAAGCGCACTCTGGCCGCCGCCGCGCCCGAGGATCGGGACGCCCTGCACGAGGAGTTGGCCCTCGAACACGAACGGATCGCCGGTGGTGTGGACAGCGCCGTCGAGATCGGTGTCGTCGACGAGAAGATCGACCCGGCGCACACCCGAAGCGTGGTGACTCAGGCTCTCGCCGAGGCACCTGCGCGCCGCGGCCGGCACAAGAACATCCCGCTGTAATCTGCCTGCGGCGCTAGCCGCGAGCAGTCGCAAACTCCCCTGATACCCGGTGTATCAGGGGAGTTTGTGTCTGCTCGGCAGGACAGAGTCTCAGCGTGTCGTGTAGCCGCCGTTGGCGAATATCGTCTGACCGTTGATCCAGTGCCCATCCCCGGCGAGGAACACGACCAACGGGGCGATGTCGGAGATATCGGTGAGCCGGTTGCCCATCGCCTGCGATTTGTGGAACTCGGCGCGTTCCGGCGTCTCCTGCGGGTAGAAGAAGGGTGTGTCCATGGGCCCTGGTGCGACGTTGTTGACGTTGATGCCACGCACGCCGAACTCCTTTGATGCGGCGCGGGTGAAGTGCTCCACCGGGCTCTTGGCACCCGCGTACGTCGAATAGCCGTCGGTGTAGGCCGCCAACAGCGATGTCACGATGGATATCACCGACCCGTTGTCATTGAGTCGTTTGCCAGCCTCCTGGAGGAAGAAGTAGGCGGCCTTCGAGTTGATGTCGAACATCGAATCATATTCGGCTTCAGTGGTTTCCGCGATCGGCTTACGGAGCACCTTGCCTACGGTGTTGACCGCGATGTCGACCCCACCGAAGGCCCCGACTGCCGCGTCGAAGAGCGCGGTGACGTTGGCCGGTTTGGTCAGGTCGCCCTGCACCTTGATCGCTCGCGCTCCCGCAGCCTCGACGGCGGCGACGGTGCTGTTTGCATCGGCTGCGCTCGAGTCGCTGTTGTAGTGCACCGCTACGTTGACTCCCCTCTTGGCGAGGGTGGTGCTGACCAGTCCACCGAGATTCTTGGCTCCGGCGGCGACGACTGCTGACTTGCCTGCGAGTTCGCTCATACCTCGACGCTAACGACCCATTTCACAAATGAAAAACACGACAATCCGATGTTTTCACAAGTAATGTTTGTAGTTGTGATACCTGATCTTCGGCGGCTCCAGCAGTTCATCGCCGTCGCTGAGGCAGGCAGCTTCACCCGCGCCGCGGTCGAACTGCACCTGAGCCAGCAGGCGTTGAGCAGCTCGGTAAGGCAGCTCGAATCTGAACTGGGCACAACGTTGTTCAACCGCGAGGGCCGCCGCATCTCGTTGACCCCCGCCGGTCGTGCGTTGCTCCACGAGGGGCGACCACTTCTAGCGGCAGCTCACACGATCGGCGACCACGTCCGGCTCGCCGCTGTCGACCAGCAGGCCTGGACCGTGGGGCACAGTCCCGCACTCAGCGGGGCTGAGGTCTACGCCCTCCTCGAGCCGGCGATCGATGCGTTCCCCGAGGTGTCGTTCACCCTGCGACAGATGTATCCCGACCTTCTCACGGAGGCAGTGCTCAACGGGACCATCCAGCTCGGACTGCGACGCGGCGTCGTCCCGACAGGAGAATTCGCAGCGGCCGTCATCGGATATCACCGAGTGCGCGTGGCGATTCCATCAGATCACCGGTTCGCAGCGGTGTCGAGCGTCGATATCACCGACCTCAAGGGTGAGCGGCTCGCGTTGTGGGCGCCGCCGGGTGCGTCGTACTTCACCGACTTCCTGATGGGTGCATGCCGACGCGCGGGATTCGAGCCGGACTACGTCGTCAGTCGCGTCCAGGGTGCCGCGATGGTGGCGGCTCCCCTCACAACTGGCGCCATCGCCCTGGTCACCGCAGACACAGGATTGGCGATGCAGGGTCGAATCACCGTTGTCGACCTCGAACCGCCGTTGCTCGTGCCGGTTCAGGCGATCTGGCAACGCCACACCGTCTCCGCGGTGCGAGACGCGCTGATCAACGCCTAACCTCAGCCGCGTGTAAGGCCTGCGAACTCCTCCGCGGCCGGCACGGCGCGCTCGCGGTCGCCGGCGACCAGGCCGATGCGGGTGCGCCGGTCGAGGATGTCATCGACGCTCAGCGCACCCTCGTGGGTGACGGCGTACTCGAATTCGGCTCGGATGACGTCGATTCCATCGGCCACGGGTGCCGTGGGCCGATCGCAGGTCGCCCGGGCGATCACGTTGGGCGCCTCCGCACCGTAGCGGGCGACCAGCGACGAGGGCATCGCCGCGGGCAGTTCGGCCGGCGAGCGCAGGGTCGACACCGGGTTGGCGGGTGCGCCGACCAGGGGCAGGTTGCGCGTCCGGCAGGGTCCGGCGTCCAGTCCGCGCAGTGCGGCGGCGCGGTCGAGGACATCCTGGGCCATGTACCGGTACTCGGTGAGCTTGCCGCCGATGACGCTGATGACGCCATTGGCGGACTCGACGACGGCGTGCTCACGCGACACGTCGGCGGTGTGGCCCGATCCGGAGTCGATAAGTGGCCGCAGACCGGCGTACGCGCCGATCACGTCATCGCGAGTCAGCGCGACGTCGAGGGCCGTGTTGACGGTGTCGAGCAGGAACGTGGTCTCCTCCGCTGTCGGCTGCGGCACGTCCGGGATCGGCCCCGGCGCATCCTCGTCGGTGAGCCCCAGGTAGACCCGGCCGAGCTGCTCGGGCATCGCGAAGACGAAGCGATTGATCGCACCGGGAATCGGAATCGTCAGGGCCGCAGTCGGATTACCGAACGTCGCGGCGTCGAACACCAGGTGGGTGCCGCGGCTGGGCCGCAGCCGGATGGCGGTGTCAACGTCACCCGCCCACACGCCCGCGGCGTTGATCACCGCGCGCGCCCGCAGGTCGACGGTTTCACCGGTCAGTTCATCGGTCAACCGCACCGACGTCCCGGTGGCCTCCGACGCGGCGACCCGCGTGAGGATGCGCGCACCGTTCTGCGCGGCGGTGCGCGCCACCGCCGCGACCAGGCGGGCGTCATCGATCAGCTGTCCGTCATGAGCCAGGAGGCCGCCCTGCAGACCGGCGCGGCGCACGGTCGGAGCCAGCTCCACGGCACGGCGGGCGTCGATACGACGCGAACGCGGCAGGGTCGCCGCAGGCGTGCCAGCGAGCTTGCGAAGCCCATCCCCCGCAACGAAACCGACGCGCACCAACGCCCGTGACGCGGCGTTCATCGACGGCAGCAGCGGAACGAGTTGCGGCATCGACTTGACCAGATGAGGGGCGTTGCGCGTCATCAGGATTCCCCGCTCGATGGCGCTGCGGCGAGCGATGCCGACATTGCCGGTGGCCAGGTAGCGCAGCCCGCCGTGCACCAGCTTCGAACTCCACCGACTGGTCCCGAACGCGAGGTCGTGCTTCTCCACCAGCACCACCGACAGGCCCCGGGTGGCGGCGTCGAGCGCGATGCCGGTGCCGGTGATGCCGCCGCCGATGACGACGACGTCGACGGTCTCGCCGTCGCCGAGTGCCGCGAGGTCGGCGGCGCGGCGGGCGGCAGACAGGGCAGTCACAGTGCCGATTCCCATGTCGCTTCGCTCCTTCTGGTCATGGCTTGAGGTATCCGTTCAGGGCGTGCGCCAGCTCGGTGGCCAGCGGCTCGGTGTCGAGGATCGGCCTGATCAGGTCGGCCGACAGGATGGTGGACTGGGCGATCAGCAGGCTCATCGCGGCGAGTTCGCGGGCGTCACCGGATCGGACGGTGCCCTCGTCCTGGGCGGACTTGATCTCGCCTGCGACGGTGTCGAGCAGGATCTGCTGGCTGGTGCCCAGCCGCTCGGACAGGTACACCATCGCCATGTCCGGCGCCTGGTGTAGGACGGCCATCATGACCTCATCGCGCCGCAGCAGATCGGCCACCCCGACGACACGTGCGACCAGCAGTTCGCGGCCCACGCCGCCAGACGGCACGGCGTCGAGCGCACGGGTGATCCGCAGCGTGAGCAGGGCGGCCAGGATCGAGCGGGTATCGGGAAACCGCCGGTAAACCGTGGGCCGGCTGATGCCGGCGCGGCGGGCGATCTCGGCGAGGGTCACGCGGTCAACGCCGTAGGAGAGCACGCAGCTCGCGGCGGCGTCGAGGATGCGATCGCCGACCGGTTCCGCCATGTCATCGTTACTGATTGACATCATCTGTAATACTGTAACGCATGACTCGATCGGACGACCAGATGCTGCCCCCGATGTCGTGGAACGCGTGGGGTGACCCCGCCGCCGCCAAGCCGCTCTCCGACGGCATTCGCACCCTTCTGAACCAGGCCCTGGGCGTGGAGGCCATCGCGGGCACCGAACTGACGGCCGAGGAGGTCCGGTTGCGGCCGTCGGCACTGTCGGCCGCTGACGCGAAGGCTCTGATCGCCATAGTCGGTGAGGCGCACTGTGTCTCCGACGACATCGGCAGGCTGCTGCGCGCCGGAGGAAAGTCGACACTCGACCTGTTGCGCCGCAGGGATACCGGAGTCCAGGACGCACCCGATGCGGTGCTGCTGCCCGGCGACGAGGACGAGGTGGCCGCCGTGTTGTCGTTGTGCGCGCAGCGCAGCATCGCGGTCGTACCGTTCGGTGGCGGCACCAGCGTCGTCGGCGGACTCGACCCGCTACGGGGTGACTTCAAGGCCGTCGTCTCGCTCGACCTCCGACGTCTCGACCAACTGCACGGCCTCGACGAGGTGTCGGGTGAGGCTGAACTCGGCGCTGGTGTAACCGGTCCCGACGCCGAACGCCTCCTCGGCGCACGCGGTTTCTCGCTCGGCCACTTTCCGCAGAGCTTCCAGTTCGCCACCATCGGCGGGTTCGCCGCGACGCGGTCCTCAGGCCAGGACTCCGCGGGCTACGGGAGATTCGACGATATGGTCCGGGGCCTGCGCGTGGTGACACCGGCGGGTGTGCTCGACCTGGGCCGCGCCCCGGCATCTGCGGCGGGTCCCGATCTGCGCCAGTTGATCCTCGGATCCGAGGGCGTCTTCGGCGTCATCACCCGGGTACGCGTTCGCGTGCACCCCGTCCCCGAGGCCACCCGCTACGAGGCCTGGTCCTTCCCCGACTTCGCCACCGGCGCCGCCGCGCTGCGGGCAGTCGCGCAGACCGGCACCGGACCGACGGTGATCCGGCTGTCCGACGAGGCCGAGACCGGCGTCAACCTCGCCACCACCGACAACATCGGCGAGCAGTCGATCACCGGTGGCTGCCTAGCGATCACGGTCTTCGAGGGCACCGCAGCGCATGCCGACAGCAGGCACGCCGAGACGCGTGCACTGCTCGAGAGCCAGGGTGCGACGTCACTCGGTGAGGGTCCGGCACGCGCGTGGGAGCACGGCAGATTCGGAGCGCCCTACCTCCGAGACTCGCTGCTGTCGGCAGGCGCCCTGTGCGAGACCCTTGAGACGGCGGTCAACTGGGACCGCGTGCCCGCACTCAAGGCCGCCGTCACCGAGGCGCTCACCACCTCGCTGGCCGAATCCGGCACTCCAGCTCTGGTGCTGTGCCACATTTCCCATGTGTATCCCACCGGGGCGTCCCTGTACTTCACCGTCGTCGCCGGGCAGCGGGGCAACCCGATCGAGCAGTGGCGCAAGGCGAAGCAGGCGGCATCGGACGCGATGGTCAGCTGCGGCGCGACGATCACGCACCATCACGCCGTCGGCGCCGATCACCGGCCGTGGATGCGCGACGAGATCGGCGACCTCGGCGTCGAGGTGCTGCGCGCCGTCAAGGCGGTGCTCGACCCCGCCGGAATCCTGAACCCGGGCAAGCTGATCCCGTGACCCGCACACCACCGGGCCGCGTCACCGTGCTGACCAACCCCGCATCGGGGCACGGCAGCGCGCCGCACGCGGCCGAGCGGGCGGTGGCGCGATTCCAGCAGCGCGGTGTCGACGTCTGCGCGATCGTCGGGCACGACGCCGCCCACGCCCGTCGACTGCTCGACGAGGAACTCGCGCGTGGCACCGATGCCCTGGTGGTCATCGGGGGTGACGGCATCGTGTCGGTGGCCCTGCAGGCGTTGGCGCTCGGCGATGTTCCGCTGGGCATCATCCCTGCCGGCACTGGCAATGACCACGCCCGCGAATTCGGCTTGCCGACAGACAATCCCGCGGCAGCCGCCGATATCGTGCTCGACGGCAGAGCCGAGACCATCGACCTCGGTCGCATCCGCGGCACCGATGGAACCGACCGGTGGTTCGGCACCGTGATGGCCGCCGGATTCGACTCGCTGGTCACCGACCGGACCAACCGCATGACGTGGCCGCACGGACGGATGCGCTACAACCTGGCCATGATCGCCGAGCTGTCCAAGCTGCGCCTCCTGCCGTTCCGGCTGACCTTCGACGGCGGCGAGGAACTCGCCATCGACCTCACCCTGGCGGCGTTCGGAAACACCCGCAGCTACGGCGGCGGCATGCTGATCACCCCGGGCGCCGACCACTCCGACGGCATGCTGGACGTGACGATGGTGCAGTCGGCCTCGCGCACCAAGCTGATCCGACTGTTCCCGACGGTGTTCAAGGGCACCCACGTCAACCTCGACGCGGTGCGCACGGAACGCGCCAAGGTGATCACCGTCGAGTGCCCCGGCATAAACGCCTATGCCGACGGGGAATTCGTCTGCCCGCTGCCTGTCGAGGTGTCCGCGGTGCCGGGCGCGCTGACGATCCTGCGGCCGTAGTCCCGTCGCTAGGGGATCAGCCGACGCCGCGGTTGAGCCAGGTCATCTCGCCGGTGTCGCCGCCGCCACGATAGGGCTCCAGCGCTTCGTCCCACGCCGTGCCGAGCACCGTGTCGAGTTCGGAGGCAAGCGTCTCCGCGCCCGAGTTCATCAGACCGCGCAGGCGCATCTCGCCGACCATCACATCACCGTTGGCGCTCATGGCGCCGTTCCACAGACCGAGCTGAGGAGTGTGGCACCAGCGGTGCCCGTCCACTCCCTCACTCGGGTCCTCGGTGACCTCGAAGCGCAGCACCGACCACGACCTCAGGGCATTGGCCAGCGACGCACCGGTGCCCACCGGGCCGATCCAGTTGGTGACCGCGCGCAACTGGCCAGGCATGGCCGGTTGCGCCGTCCACTTCAGGTTCGCTCGCGCCGACAGGGTCGACGAAAGCGCCCACTCGACATGTGGGCATACCGCCGCGGGTGAGGCGTGCACGTACACCACACCTGTCGTCGCGTCGGCGAATTGGTTCGACGCACGCATACTCTGCTCCTTCGGCTCCACCTGGGACGTCTTCCCCAACGGCCTGGCGTTACCGAATAGATGCAATTGTTTCGCGCGTGTCTATTGTGCCTTGTGGGACCCGTGTTGCGCTAGTGTCGTTCGAATTCTCTCAGCACTCCATCAGATAACGCTGGCCACAGCGGGTGGGCCCACGCATCGAAATCACGGTCCGTCAGCACCACGAGTGCCAGGTCAGCGGCCGGATCGACCCAGATGAAAGTGCCCGACTGGCCGAAGTGCCCGAACGTCCGCGCGGAGTTCGCGGCACCGGTCCAGTGCGGCGTCTTGCCGTCGCGGATCTCGAAGCCCAGACCCCAGTCGTTGGGGCGCTGGCTCCCATACCCGGGCAACACGCCGGCCAGACCCGGGAACTGCACCGACGTCGCGTCGGCGTGCATCTGCGGCGACACCAGGGCGGGACGGAGCAGTTCGGCCCCGAACAGGGCCAGGTCGGCGACCGTCGACACGCCACCGAAGCCCGCGGCCTCCGCCCCACCCAACAACGTCGACGACGTCATCCCGAGCGGTTCGAACACAGCCTCGGCGAGGTAGCGGTCGAACGGAATGTCCGACGCCTGCGCAATGGCCTCGGCCAGAACCTCGAAGCCGTAGTTCGAGTAGATCCGCCGCGTGCCCGGCTCCGCCTGCGTCGTCTCCGAGCGCATCGAGTAGCCGGAGGTATGCGCGAGCAGGTGGCGAATCGTCGACCCCGGTGGGCCCGCGGGCGTGTCCAGATCGACGACGCCCTCCTCGACCGCGACCTGCGCGGCGCGCGCCACGAGCGGCTTGGTCACCGACGCCAGCGTGAACCGGCGCCCGACGTCCCCGTACTGGGCCAGCACACCGGACGGCCCGAGCACCGCTGCCGCGGCGGTCGGCACCGGCCATTCGGAGATCACGTCGAGCGCGGTCACGCGCTGGATGCTACTCGTGGCGCGGCCGATACCGTCACACCAGTTGGATCGATCGCTTCGCCAGACCCATCCAGTAGCCGTCGATCACCTGTCGCGGCGCCTGCTCGGGATCGTCGGATGCCCCGAGCGCGACGAACAGCGGCGCGAAGTGCTCGATGGTCGGATGGGCGTACGGCATTCCCGGCGCCTTGGCGCGAAAGTCGACCAGCCCGTCGAGGTCGCCGGCCGCCAGCCGCTCAGAGGCCCACGCGTCGAACTCGACGGACCACCCCGGTGGCGTGGCGTCCGGCGCCGGGTCGGTCAGGTACGGCAGGCCGTGCGTAGTGAAACCGGATCCGACGATCAGCACGCCCTCGTCCCGCAGCGGGCGCAGACGGGCACCGAGCTCGAGAAGTCCCTGCGGGTCCAGGGTCGGCATGGAGATCTGCAGGACGGGAACGTCGGCCTGTGGGTACATCACCGTCAGCGGCACATAGGCGCCGTGGTCCAGCCGTCGGTCCGGATCGTGTACGACAGGCACGCCGTCGGGCATCACGGCCGCGACGGCGGCGGCCAGCCCTGGCGCGCCGGGCGAGTCATAGGTGACGTCGTAATAGCGGTCCGCGAAACCCCAGAAGTCATACGTCAAAGGGGTTTCGGTGGTGGTGGAGCCGATGGTCAGAGGAGCGGCCTCCCAGTGCGCCGACACCATCAGGATCGCGGTGGGCCTGGGCAGTTCGGCCGACCACTGCCGAAGTTCCGACACCCAGCGCTCGTCGTCGACGAGCGGTGGCGCGCCATGCGAGAGGTACACCGCGGGAGGTCGAACGCTCACCCGACAAGTGTGCCCCACTAGGTTGTAGGCATGAGTCAGACAGTGCGCGGTGTGATCTCCCGGAGCAAGAAACAACCCGTCGAGTTGGTCGACATCGTCATCCCCGATCCGGGTCCGGGTGAGGTCGTGGTCGACATCATCGCCTGCGGGGTGTGTCACACCGATCTGACCTACCGCGAGGGCGGTATCAACGACGAGTATCCGTTCCTGCTCGGCCACGAGGCGTCGGGCACCGTGGAAGCGGTCGGCGAGGGCGTCACGCATGTCGCCCCCGGCGACTTCGTCGTCCTGAACTGGCGCGCGGTGTGTGGGGAATGCCGGGCCTGCAAACGCGGCCGCCCGCAGCTGTGTTTCGACACATTCAACGCCACCCAGAAGATGACGCTGACCGACGGCACCGAACTCACCCCCGCGCTGGGCATTGGCGCCTTCGCCGACAAGACCCTCGTGCATCAGGGACAGTGCACCAAGGTCGACCCCGAGGCCGACCCGGCCGTGGCCGGGCTCCTGGGCTGCGGCGTGATGGCCGGTATCGGTGCGGCGATCAACACCGGCGCGGTCACCCGCGACGACACCGTCGCGGTGATCGGCTGCGGCGGCGTCGGTGACGCGGCCATCGCCGGTGCGGCACTGGTGGGCGCGAAGAAGATCATCGCCGTGGACACCGACAACACCAAGCTGAACTGGGCGCGCGACTTCGGCGCCACCCACACCATCAACGCCAAGGAATTCGACGTCGTCGAGACCATCCAGGACCTGACCGAAGGTAACGGCGCCGACGTCGTGATCGACGCGGTCGGACGGCCCGAGACATGGAAGCAGGCGTTCTACGCCCGCGATCTGGCCGGCACTGTCGTCCTGGTCGGCGTGCCGACACCGGATATGACCCTCGAGATGCCGCTGGTGGACTTCTTCTCCCGCGGCGGTTCGCTGAAGTCGTCGTGGTACGGCGACTGCCTGCCCGAGCGTGACTTCCCCACCCTGATCAGCCTGTACCGCCAGGGACGACTTCCGTTGGAGCGCTTCGTCTCCGAGCGCATCGGCCTGGACGGTATCGAGGACGCGTTCCACAAGATGCACGCCGGCGAGGTCCTGCGTTCGGTGGTGATCCTCTAATGGTCAGCATCGAACGCCTGGTCACCAGCGGAAAGTTCGAACTCGACGGCGGCAGCTGGGACGTCGACAACAACATCTGGCTCATCGGCGACGACTCCGACGTCATCGTCTTCGACGCCGCCCACGCCGAACAGCCGATCGTGGACGCCGTGCGCGGCCGCAACGTCGTCGCGGTGGTGTGCACGCACGGCCACAACGATCACATCACCGTCGCTCCTGAACTCGGTAAGACGCTGGACGCGCCGGTGCTGCTGCATCCG
Source organism: Mycobacterium sp. IDUB_39 (assembly GCF_055419205.1). Lineage (NCBI taxonomy): Bacteria > Bacillati > Actinomycetota > Actinomycetes > Mycobacteriales > Mycobacteriaceae > Mycobacterium > Mycobacterium sp. IDUB_39. The sequence goes on along the minus strand of NZ_JBVAXF010000011.1, from coordinate 81,903 downwards.
GCCGACGACGTGCTGTGGCGGATGACGCACCCGGACAAGGAGTTCCGCTCCTTCGAGGATGGCGCCACCCTGTCCGTCGGCGGCGTCGAACTCAAGGCCATGCACACCCCCGGGCACTCGCCGGGCTCGGTGTGCTGGTACGTACCGGACCTGAACGCCGTCGTCAGCGGCGACACACTGTTCGAGGGCGGGCCGGGCGCCACCGGACGGTCCTACTCAGACTTCCCGACCATCCTCGACTCCATCTCCAAGCGCCTTGGCATGCTGCCCGGCGAGACGGTCGTCTACACCGGCCACGGGGACACGACGAAGATCGGCGACGAGATCGTGCACTACGACGAGTGGGTCGCCCGCGGGCACTGACGCCTCAGTCAACTTTGTGTTGCTAGTGACCTTCGAGGATTCGCTTCTTCTCACCGTCGAACTCATCCTCGGTGAGTGCGCCTGAATCGCGCAGCCGGGCAATGGTGTTCAACTGCTCGATGCGGATGCCCTGATCGGTGGGGATATACGAGCTGATCGGCTGCTCCGGATTTGGCGGTGGCCCGTGGCGCGACCTGACCCGGCCGGCCCAGACTCGCGCGATGACCAGGTCGAGAACGGCAATGCCGAACACGACGGCGAAGACAACCGGCAGGTAGCCGTGGTTGCTCGAATGGCCGAAGGCCAGTCGAGGATCCAGGAAGGCGCTGACGTTGCCGTTGGTGGTGATGTCGTAGGTGCCCGCGGCGGGGACATGCGCCACCCACACCCGCACCCGGGCGTCGTTGTTGACCGTCGTGGTCCCCCCGATGTCCTCGGTGAGGACGGGGTCGGGTACGCCCTCGGGCGGCACGATGTTGATCGACATCCGTGGGACGGGTAGCCCGCTACCGCTGGTGCCCCCGATGACCACCGTGTGAAAGGTGATGAGAACCTCGCCCTCGGGCAGCACCAGGCTGCTCGAACCGGGGATCGGCACCTCGCCGTAGGCGTCGTACTCGTCGAAGACGAAGGCGTTCAGGATCAGCGCGACCACGAAGCCGATGGCCGACACCAGCATTGTCAGCACCGCTACCAGCGTGAGTACACGTGGTGCAGTCCCCCGACTCATGGTCCGCAGTCTGACACGCCGGCCAACGCACCGCCATCTCGTCAACTGACAAGCGTGACCGGCACCTGACGGACTACCGTCTCAGCCATGCGCGAATCAAGCGTCGTGGTGCGGCCGGAGGCCAAGGACAGCGCGTGGTACAGCGCTGCCTCGCGGCTCCAGGCAGCCGGATTGCGGCAGGCGATAACGCTTTTCGAGAACGTCGCCGAGGTGGTGCCCATCCCGCGCTCACCACGTCCGATCGTGATCGCCGACTACGGCGCCGGAACCGGGTACAACTCGGTTCTTCCGATCGGCGCGGCGATCGCGGTGTTGCGCAAGCGCACCCGGCCCGAGCATTCGATCCTGGTCACCCACACAGACGTGCCCGAGAACGACTTCACCGCGTTGTTCCGCACCCTGACCGACGACCCGGACAGCTACCTGCAGCGAGATCATGCATCGTTCGCGTCGGCCGTCGGACGGTCGTACTACTCGCAGATCCTGCCGTCGAACAGCGTGAACCTGGGCTGGTCGTCGTGGGCACTGCAGTGGCTGGCCAAGGTACCCATGCCTGTCGACGGTCACCTCCTGGCGGCCTACAGCGGTGACGAGCGGATTCGCGCGGCGTATGCCAGGCAGGCCGCCCACGACTGGCACGAGTTCGTGGCGTTCCGTGGTCGCGAGCTGTGCCCCGGCGGGCAGATAGTCGTGACCACGATGGGCGTCGACGAGGACGGTCAGTTGGGTTTCGGTCCTGTCCTGGACGCCCTGATGGACACGCTCGCCGAACTCGCCGGCACCGCCGCGCTCACCGCCGAGGAACACGGTCGCATGTCGGTGCCGATCGTCGGACGCACCGCCAAGGACTTCCAGTCGCCGTTCGCGCCGTCGGGCACATTCGAGAAGTTGTCGATAACGCACATGGAGTTGTTCGACGCCGAGGATCGGTTCTGGAAGCTGTACCAGAGCGACCGCAGCACGGACACCTTCGGCACGCGCTGGGCCGCGTTCCTGCGGGCCTCGCTGTTCCCGACGCTGGCGCTGGCACTCGATGACACTCGCGCCCACACTGTGAATTCATTTCTCGACGCACTGGAGACCGGTGTCGCCCAACGTCTGGCCGCCGCGCCTGTGCAGATTCGAATTCCCCTGGCGCAATTGGTGATCGAGAAGAAGTCGCCCACCCACTGACCGTCAGCGCGGGCGCGATCGCTGATCGCCACCGTGCCGAGATATGGCCACCCATTGCCACTCGGCGCTCGGCGGAGGACTATGAGACCCGACGGCGGCGCCGTCGGGACGCTGCCCCGTCAGAGGGAGCAGATTGTGTATGCACGAACAACGACGGTTGAGGCCACGCCCTCATCTGTAGATGCCGGCATTGCCTATATTCGCGAGACTGTGATGCCCCTGCTCGAAGGCCTAGATGGCCACATCGGCCTATCCGTGTTGGCGGACCGGAAATCCGGCCGCTGCATCACCACCAGCGCCTGGGAGTCCGAGGACGCGATGCGCGCGAGCGGACCGGCTGTCCAGGAAGTCCGCAACCGCGCCGCCGAGATCTTCGGTGACGGCGGCAGCCCCACCGTCGACGAGTGGGAGATCGCGGTCATGCACCGAGAGCACGAGGCCGGTGAGGGCGCTTGTGTCCGAGTGACCTGGGCCAACGTCGAGCCCGCAAACGTCGACGCGGGTATCGAGGTCTTCAGGTCATCCCTGCCGGCCATGCAGGAACTTGACGGACTCTGCAGCGCAAGCCTATTGGTGGACAAGGCAACCGGCCGCGGGGTGACATCGGTGGCCTTCGAGAGCGCCGAGGCGATCGAGCGCAACCGCGACGAGATCGAGCGACTCAAGGGCTCGGTGTCCGAGGATGCGGCCGCCCTGATCTTCGAGGAACGTGACTTCGAGTTGGTGATAGCCCACCTACGCGTCCCTGAGATGGCCTGACCGCACGGCCAGCCCGTCCGGCTGCGGTGCACTCAGTTGCGGCGGATCCGATGCCGCGACCGAGCGATCCGTGGTGTCTTCGGTGTCCTCGGTATCCTGGGCGACCGCTGGCGTGGACCCCGGTGGCGTGGACCGTTCGAGGAACCGCAGCAGTTCGACGGGGAACGGCAGCACCAAGGTGGAGTTCTTCTCCGCCGCGACCTCGACGACCGTCTGCAGGAGACGTAGCTGCAGTGCCGCCGGCTGTTCGGCCATCACCTCTGCCGCCTGCGCCAGTTTCGTCGACGCCTGAAGCTCGCCGTCGGCGGTGATGACTCTGGCACGTCGCTCGCGTTCCGCCTCGGCCTGGCGGGCTATCGACCGCTTCATCGAATCGGGCAACACCACGTCCTTGATCTCGACGCGGTCGATGTGGATTCCCCACCCGAGTGCCGGACTGTCGATCAGCAGCTCAAGACCCTCGTTGAGTCGCTCGCGGTTGGACAGCAGGTCATCCAGGTTGCTCTTGCCGATGATCGACCGCAGCGACGTCTGCGCGACCTGCCCGATGGCGGAGTGGTAATCCTGCACGTCGACCACGGCGCGCACCGGGTCCTCCACGTTGAAGTAGATGACGGCATCCACCCGAACGGTCACGTTGTCTCGGGTGATGCCGTCCTGCGCGGGCACGGGCAGCGTGATGATCTGCATGTTCACCTTCTGGAGGCGATCGGCGACGGGTAGCAGCATCGCGATTCCCGGCCCCTTGACGCTCGGCCTCACCCGGCCGAACCGAAGCACGACACCTCGTTCGAACTGCTTCACGACGCGAATGCTCTGCCCGAGAAACAGCAGGCCCAGGCTTGCCGCCGCGGCCAGTGCGTAGATGGTGATCATGGTGTCTCCATTCCGACCGAGGTCCGAACGGAACACGCTATCCGGCCCGGACGGGCCCGAGTCCATGTATCAATTCTGGCACCGCCGCGGTCAGGGCGCCATCTCGTAGGCGCCGTCGTAGGCGCGTACCCGCTCCCATATCCGCGTGAATCGACCGGGATCAGGTACCGGCTTGCGGATCGCCGACAGCGCCCACTCCTGCTGGGCGGCTGTGGCGGTCGGCTTACCGTGCAGCGCAACGGCGTAAGTGCTGAAGTCGCGGACCTGGAAGTCGAAGATCTGGTCCACCATGTCGTCGTCGAGACCCGTCAGCTCGGCCTGCTCCAAGATCAGCTGGCCGTAGACGATGAGCGAGAACAGGTGCCCGACGTTGAGCAGGAAGTCGAGGTCCTTCTGCTGGTCGGCGTCGGGCGCGGCGGTGACGAGAAGCTCCCGGAATGCTTGGGCCTGCTCGTAGAACACCGCGACGTTCGGAATCCGGGTGTGCTGCTCGTAGACCGGCGCCCAGTCGGCGAACTGCACCTTGCCCGCCCCGCGGGTCGGCCCCTGGTTCCAGAAGAACACGTCATCGCTCGGGTCGTCGCGGACCGGAATCGGCGGGTACTGCTTGGGATTGAGCATGTAGTTCGGCATGAACTTGAGCACCAGGCCGACGTTGACGTGCACCGTGCCCTCCAGTCGGGGCAGGCACCCGATCAACTGGGCGACCTCACGGAACATCGTGTTCTTCTCGTAGCCCTTGGCGGCGATGACGTCGTGCAGGGCCCGCATCACTGTCTCGCCCTCCATCGTGACCTTGGCCTTTGTCATCGGGTTGAACAGCAGATACCGGCGATCCTCGAGGCTCGCGCTGCGGAAGTAGTCGACGGCGCGCCTGCTGAACAGCTTCATCGCGACCAGGCGCGAGTACGCGTCGACGAAGTTGGCCCGCACGTGGGAGAAGTCGGTGACCGGGTTGCCGTAGAGGATGCGGTTCTGCGCGTGGGTGATGGCCTCATAGAAGGCGTGCTCGGCCATCCCTATGGAGGCCGAGCACAGGTTGAACTTGCCAACATTGACCGTATTGAGCGCCGCGGCAAAGGCTTCCACGCCGGTGTGCAGGATGTCCTCGGCGCGTACCGGGTAGTTCTCGAGACGGAACGTGCTCACGTAGATCTGCATGTGCACGACATTGCCGATCAGCCGGTAGTTGTCGTGGCGGCTGTCGGCGGCGAAGAAGACGTAGGCGTCGTCGCGATCGCCGGACCCGGCCACGTCATCGCGGCGACCGAACACCGACACCAGACTGGCGACATTGCCGTTGCCGATGTAGTACTTCTCCCCCGTCGCCCGGTACAGGATGCCATTGGCCCGGTCCTCCTCTCCGGCGGGTGTCAGGACCATATCGGTGCTGTACACGTCGGCGCCGTGCTCGCGCTCGGACAGTCCGAACGCCATCACCTCACCGGCCTCGAGATCGTCGGCGGCCCTGAGTTTGGCGTCCTTGTTCTCGCTCTGCCAGACCGGCCCCAGGCCGAGGATCGTGACCTGCTCGGTGTACCAGTAAGTCAGCCCGTAGAAGCCGAGGATCTCTGCCAGCGCCGCGTTGCGGGCCGCGTCCCAGCGCTTGTTCGGGTTCACTGCACCCGAATTGCTCCTCGCGTCCGCACCGGCGAATTCGGACGGCGTGAGGAACGTCGCGAACAGCTTCTCCCGCTTCACGAAGTCGACGAAGTCGGCGGGCCACTGCGCGGTGAGATCGTCGTCGAGGATGCGGTTCTTGCCCTGCCCCTCGAACCAGTCGATGGTCGCCCGCAACAACCTGCGCGTCTCGGCGTCGAACTGCTGCGGGTCATAGGTGTTCGGATCGAAGAGCAGACCGTCCATGACCGCGAGCCTATGACTGCGGCGGCTGGAACGGTGATGGAACGAACGGGAGCCCCGGAATGGTCTCGTAGGGCAGCGTCGGGATCAGTGGCGGCGGACTGCTCGGCGGTGGGCTGCTCGGCGGCGGGGGCGGTGGTGGCTCCGTCGGCGGTGGTGGCGGTGGTGTCTCAGTGACCGTCGGCGCTGGTGGCGCGGGCGGTGGCGGCCCGTCCTCGGTCACGGTGACCGTGCGTGGTGGCGGGTTCACCACCGCGGGTTCCGACGGGGGCACCGGCGCGGGTGCCTCCGGGGCGGGGGCCGGTGGTGCCGATGATGTCGCCGTGGTGGTCGTCGCCGTGGGGGTGGTGGTGGTCGTGATGGTCGACGCCGGTTCGCCGCCGCCGACCAGGAACACGGCGGCCGCAGCGATGGCCGCGAGGACCACGGCCAGGCCGCCGGCCATCATCACAAATGGACTGCGGTACCAGGGCGCAGGTTTCTCCTCGGGTTCCTCGGGCGCGGCGAACTCGACCTGGGGCCGAGCACTGTCCCAGCCGTCGACGGGCGGTTCGTCGACGGGAGGCGCGGCCACGTCGGGGATGTCGTCGCCCGCATCCGACCAGGCCAGCCCGCCCACCGGGCCGGGAGCCGCGCTCGGTGCGGGCGCAGCGGGAGCGAGGCCCGTGGCCGCGGCAGCGGCGGGAGCGGCAGGAGCGGCGGGAGCCGCTGGAGCCATGGCGGTGGCACCCTCGACGACGGTGCCGCGCACCGCGCGCAGCCCGGCGCCGATGGCCGCCGCCAGCTCGGGATGAGCGGTGGTGATGACGGGTACCCGAAGGTTCTCCGACAGCGTGGTGGTGATGATGGGGATGCGCGCTCCACCGCCAACCGTTGCGACGGCGACCAGGTCGGTGGGCCGAATCCCACTGCGCTGCAGGATGTCCTGCAACTCCTCGATGAATCCTGCGAGCGGTTTCCGGATCGCGTCGTCGAGTTCGGTTCGGGTCAGGCGGATCTCACCGCGGTGACCGGGTAGGTCCGCCGACACCGTCGTCGCCGCGGTCGTCGACAGTCGCTCCTTGGCCGCCCGGCACTGCGCCCGCAGCCGTGACAGTGAGCCGATCGCCGAGGTACCCGTCAGATCCACCGACCCCGCAGAACTCAGGCCGCCGATCACGTGGGTGAGCAGCGCCTGGTCGATGAGGTCACCCGACAGGTCGACGTGGCGTTGTGTCGGCGCGACGGGAGCGAAGTCCCGGGCGGCATCGGCCAAGGTGATGCTGGTACCCGTGGAGCCGAAGTCGCACAACACGATCACACCCCGCGCGGGCACGCCCGGGTCCTGTTGCACCGCCGTGAGCGCGGCGACGGAATCGGGCGTCAGCAGCACCGGGTTGGGCGCACCGAACTCCAGCATCGTCGACAGCGCGCGACGCAGCGCGTCGACGGCCGGGGCCCGCCAGTGCGCCGGGTGGCTCACCCCCACGGGCCCGGACCCCGGGCGCGCGACGGTGTGGAACATCGCCCGCAGACCGTCGGCCAACAGGGCGTCGGCGCGGTGCGACGAGCCGTCGGGGGCCAGCAATCCGATGGGGTCGCCGACCCGGTCGACGAAGTCGGTGATGACCAGGCCGCGCTCGTCCAGCTTCGGGTTCTCACCGGGAAGCCCGACCTCCGAGGGCCGGTGGGTGAACTTGGTCAGGACCGCGGTGCGCCGCACGGCCGTGCGACCCACCACCACCGCGGTCAGGTTGCCGGCACCAACCGAGAGCCCCACACCTTGCGTCACGTCAACGAATTGTGCCCGTCCCCGCGATGAGCGGTAGATCCAGTGTGGTCACCCCGGTTGCCCGATTCACCGTTGGAGCGGCTCGGGTCGCCGGGTGTCGAACGGGACAGCGCCTCGCTCAGCTGGCGAATCTCGTCACGAAGCTCGTCGATCTGGGCCGCGGTGGCGGCACGGATGGTGGTGTCCTCCGCCGCGACCCGCTCCACGATCCAGGACGCCAGCGTCGCAGTGACCACACCGAGCAGGCTGACACCGGCGATCATCAGCGCGACCGCGACGAATCTGCCCGTGACGGTCGAGGGCACGGTGTCGCCGTATCCGACGGTCGTGACAGTGGTGACCGACCACCACAGCGCGTCACCCAGGTTGGCAAAAGCGTGGTCGGGATGGACGCCGCGTTCGGCCTCCAGGATCGCCAGTGACGCCGAGTAGACGATGACGACGGCGCCGCACACTGTGTAAACGATGACCTTGCCGCGGATGGTGTGCCCGATGGCCCGCTGCAGGACGTTGATCACCACGGTCAGGCTCAGCAGCCGCAGCGGACGCAACGCGGGCAACACGATGATCGCGAGATCGAGCAGGTGGCGCACGAACCACTTCAGCCTCGCCTCGGCCAGCCCGAGTCGGATCAGATAGTCCGCGCAGAACACGCCCCAGCAGAGGAACATCGCGTACTTGACGATGTGGTCCACGGTGCCCTGTGGTTGGTACAGGACGTCAACGGAGAACAGGGCGAGGAAGGCCAGGGCGATGGCCGCCAGCGGCCACTCCATCCGGAGTTCGTAGCGCTGCAGGCGGGATTGCTCGACCATCACGGGCCGACCCTAGCCGCCCGCATCGGGGCTCCGCAGAGTCGCCTTGAACTGCATGACCCGGTAGGGCCATCCGCTGTCGGTGTGCCACTGGGACACCATCAGGCCGACGCCGCCGGGCACGTCGAGCACCGAACCCGGCAGGACGTAGCCGCCGTAGAGCTGGGCCACCGCGTTGCGTCGGTGGTCCTCATCGCGCCACGCCGTGCCGATGACGGGTGTCTGCAGCGGCATGGTGTCCAACCGCACGGTGGGTGCGGCGATCACCCGGTAGCCCAGTGCGTACCGCGAAGCGGCGAAGCCGCCGAGAACCCATCGGCCGCAGTCCAAACGGCGCAGCGACAGCTCACCCCAGGCCTCGCCGTCCGGCGTGATCGCGGTGGCCTGCTCCCCCCACGTCCACCGTCCGCCCGCCTGACCCCATGCCGCATACCGCGAGCGGTCAGCCAGGTGTTGGGGTCGCACCCGCTGCAGCACGATGCCCTTGTCGCGCTGGAATCCCGTGGACGCGACGTACACCCAGCCGTCGGACGGGTCGTAGTCCCATGACCAGCACTGTGCGTGCCCGTCGTGGAGGTCGGCCGGGAAGACCGCGTCATCACCCAGATGGGACCAGCTGGTCCCCGAGTCCTGTGATGTCCATATCTCGGTCCACACCACGTTGCCGAAACCGCGGTTGACGATCACGTGCAGGTAGAGGGTGTCCTCAACGCGCAGCAGGTCAGAGGGGATGACGGTGCTGATGCCGCTGCGGGTCCAGCCCGACGCCACGTTGTCGTGGTCGTAGTGCCACAGCTGCCTGGCGTAGCGAGGGTCCGGGCCGCCCGCGCGGTCGTAGGTGATCCGTGCGGTGGCATCTCCGGTGCCGATCAGGACGACCGGCGAACGCCAGTCGCCGCGCCCCACCTTGCGGCCGGAGAAGGTGTCGCCGAAAACCGAGACGAGCCTGCCGTTCGGGGCCGTCACCGAGGCGCCGAGATCGGTGCATGTGGCACCCCAGCGCCGAGTCTGGCGTGGCCCGGTCAGGTCGGCGAGCTTGCCCCCTGCCGCCGCGGAAGGACTCAGAAGCAGCGCTTCAGGCCGCCGGGCTCGCAGTACAGCGGGTACTGCTGGACGGGCATCGGCAGTGGCCGATTGAAGGCCAGGGTGAACGGATACTTGTTGAGGCTTGCGGGCACCTCGTTGTTGCAGACGTTGCCGTAGGACACCGTGCGCGTGCCAGTCATGGCACCGTCGTCGAACTCGTAGGTCTCCAGGATCGGCGCGGTGCTACCGTCCGAGCACTTGAAGCCGTCCGGCACCGGCTTGTTGAACAGCCACTTCGCGCTGCTCGGCCGAGCATCACCGCCCTGCACGTCCGGCGTGGACGACGCGACGTGCAGCCGGCAGGCCACTGGTAGGCGCAGTTCCTCGCGTAGGTCACCGACGGTGGGCACGCAGCTCGGGTAGATGGTCCACTCGGCGACGACGTCGCCCTGGGTGTAGGTGTAGATGCCCTCCATGACGCGTTCAGCACTGGCGGGGCTGGCTACGCCTAGCGCAACGGTGGCGAACGCGGCGGCGACAGCGAGGGCACGGGTGATCCACATGTTCGCAGTATCGCAGCTTGTCCACCAAGATCAGCGGAATTCCGGCATGAGAGGGTGCAGCCATGACTGCACTCACGGAAAAGGTCGCGCTGATCACCGGCGCATCGGCAGGACTCGGCGCGGCGACGGTGAAGGTTTTCGCCGAGCGAGGCGCGTCTGTCTTCGGCATCGCGCGGGACGCCGAGAAGATGACCGAGGTGTTCGCCGATGTACCCGGCGGGAAGTTCGCGTCGGTGGATATCGCCACGTCTGCGGCGTGCAGGCAGGCGGTGGCGGACTGCATCGAGGAGTTCGGCAGGCTCGACATTCTGGTCAACGTCGCGGGATTTCACCAGATGCGCCACACCCCGACCATGACCGACGAGGAGTGGGAGCGCGACCTCGCGGTGAACCTGCACGCCCCGTTCTATCTGTGTCGGGCCGCGCTGCCGCATCTTCTCGAGACCGGCGGGAACATCGTGAACGTCAGCTCGATCGCGGGCGTGGAGGGTGAGGTCTACTCGGCGGGCTACTGCGCGGCCAAGCACGGTCTGATCGGCTTGACCCGCGCGCTGGCGATCGAGTTCACCAAGGAGAAACTGCGTGTCAATGCCGTGTGCCCGGGCGGCATGCCGACGGCGCAGAGCACCGAGTTCGTTGCGCCGGAGGGGGCTGACTGGGATCTCATCATGCGCATCGCCTCACCTCGGGGATTCATGGAGACCGACGACGTCGCCAAGACCATCGCGTTTCTGGCCAGCGACGACGCCGCGGCGATCCACGGTGCGGTGTACCGCGTCGACAACGGCAAGGGTGCTGGCTGAGGCGAATCCGCGCTCAGCACCCGTCGCCGCGCATTCACGCGGCCGTCGACGCATACTCGTCCGGTGTGCACGCAGCGCTGCCACACTGCGATCGCCACGAGGGACTGGAGGACGATATGACCGACGTCGTAGGTACCCACACCGGGATTCCCGCCGAGCCCTCGCACATCCGCACCGGTTTGGACGCCGAGGATCTGCGGGAGGCGATCGCCGATCACCTGCGGTACTCGATCGGCCGACCGGCGGCCGCCCTGACACCCGAGCACTACTATCGGGCACTCGCGCTGGCCGTGCGGGATCGCATGCAGGACAACCGGGTCGCATCCACGCAGACCTCGCTCGACCTCGGCAAGAAGGTGACCTGCTATCTGTCGGCCGAGTTCCTGATGGGACCGCAGCTGGGCAACAACCTGCTGAATCTGCAGATCGAGGAAGCCGCCCGAGCGGCGCTGAACGCGCTCGGCCAGGAGTTCGACGAGGTGCTCGCGTGTGAGGTGGAGCCCGGGCTTGGCAACGGTGGCCTCGGACGTCTCGCGGCGTGCTACCTGGACTCGCTGGCGACGCTGGAGCGCCCGGCGATCGGCTACGGCATCCGCTACGAGTTCGGCATCTTCAAGCAGGAGTTCGCAGAGGGCTGGCAGGTCGAGAAGACCGACAACTGGCTGGCGAACGGGAACCCCTGGGAGATAGCCAAACCCGATGTGAACTACCTCATCAACTGGGGCGGCCACACCGAGCAGTACGTCGACGACGCGGGTGCCGTCCGTGTGCGCTGGCTGCCGAAGCAGGTCATCAAGGGCGTCGCCTACGACACGCCGATTCAGGGATACGGCGTGAACACCTGCAACACGCTGACGCTGTGGAGCGCCCGAGCCGTCGATTCGTTCGCATTGGATGCCTTCCACACCGGCGACTACTACCGGGCAGTCGAGGAGGAGGTCACCTCCGAGACGGTCACCAAGGTGCTGTATCCAAACGACGAACCCGATGCGGGCAAGCGGCTGCGCCTGCTCCAGCAGTACTTCTTCGTGTCGTGTTCGCTTCAGCACATCGTCCACATCATGGACGACCTGGCCGACGCCTCGTTGCACGACCTGCCCCAGCGGTTTGCGGTGCAGCTCAACGACACCCACCCGTCGATCGGCGTCGCAGAACTCATGCGGATCCTTGTCGACGAGCGCAGGGTCGACTGGGACGAGGCCTGGGCGATCACCGTCGCCACGTTCGGCTACACCAATCACACCCTCCTGCCGGAAGCGCTGGAGAAGTGGCCGCTCGCCCTGTTCCGAGAATCCCTACCGCGGCACCTGGAGATCATCTACGAGATCAACTCCCGCTTCCTGGACGAGGTGCGGGCACACTTCCCCGGTGACGTCGAACGTGTGCGACGCATGTCGCTGATCGGCGAGGAAGGCGGCCAGACCGTGCGCATGGCGCATCTGGCGACGGTCGGCAGCCATGCCATCAACGGGGTCGCGGCGCTGCACTCGGACCTGTTGAAGGCCAGTGTGCTCAAGGACTTCTACGAGCTGTGGCCAGAACGCTTCTCGAACAAGACCAACGGTGTCACACCGCGCCGCTTCCTGGCCCTGTCCAACCCGGGCCTTCGCGATCTGCTCGACAAAACGATCGGTGACGGCTGGCTGACTCACCTGGAGCGCCTCCGCGGGCTGGAGGACTACGTGGAGGATCCCGAGTTCCGCCAGAAGTGGCGGGACGTGAAGCGCGCCAACAAGGCTCGGCTGTCCGAGTTCCTCCACTCGGCCACCGGGGTGGAGCTGGACCCAACCTGGATGTTCGACATTCAGGTCAAGCGGATCCACGAGTACAAGCGCCAGCACCTGTCCGTGCTGCACATCATCCGGCAGTATCTCCGGCTCAAGGCGAACCCCGGACTGGAGATCGCGCCGCGCGCCTACGTGTTCGGCGGTAAGGCCGCGCCGGGCTACTTCATGGCCAAGCGCATCATCAAGCTCATCAACGCCGTCGGCGAGACGGTCAACCACGACCCGGACGTCAGTCGTTTCATGCGGGTCGCGTTCGTGCCGAACTTCAACGTGCAGAACGCTCACCTCATCTATCCCGCCGCGAATCTGTCGGAGCAGATCTCGACCGCGGGCAAGGAGGCCTCGGGTACCGGAAACATGAAGTTCATGCTCAACGGTGCGCTGACCATCGGCACGTTGGATGGTGCCAACGTCGAGATACGCGAAGAGGCGGGGCCCGAGAACTTCTTCCTGTTCGGGTTGACCGAGTCCGAGGTGGCACAGGTCAAACGCGATGGATACCGCCCGTCGGACTACATCGACGGAAACGACGAGCTGACAGCGGTTCTGGGGCTGATCTCGTCGGGGCAGTTCTCCCACGGCGACACCGAGGTGTTCCGGCCGTTGGTCGACAACCTCGTCCATGACGATCCGTTCCTGGTGATGGCCGACTACGCGTCATACGTGGAGTGCCAGGACCGGGTGGCGGCGGCGTGGCAGGACCGAGACGCCTGGTCACGCATGTCGATCTTGAATACTGCACGCAGCGGCAAGTTCTCGTCGGACCGTACCATCGCCGAATACTGCGATGACATCTGGAACGTCGGCCCCGTGACGATCGAAGTGGACTACTGAAGTGCGCTGATCACCTTTGACGCCAGCAGATCGAGCGTCTCATCGGATGCGCGATCGTGGGTGAAGAGCACGATCTGACCGAAGCCCAGTGCCTCGTACTGCTTGATCCGGTCGACGATCTGCGGTGCCGTGCCGACAAGGCCGCCCTCCCGCAGGCCGAACATCGGCGCACCGAACCGCTTCTCGGCGAGTTCGCGAACCCTGGGCAGCGAGGCATCGTCGGGTGCCAGTGCCATGACGGCCTCCACCGACAGCACGATCTCATCCGGGTCGCGGCCGATGTCGGCACACAGCGAGCGCAGCACGTCGACCTTGTGCTCCAGATCGCCGAGCGCGTAGGTGGGCACATTCCACACGTCGGCGTAGCGCGCGACCAGGGGCAGGGTGTAGCGCTCCCCGACACCGCCGACGACGATCGGCGGCCGCGGGCGCTGCACAGCGCCGGGCACGATCGGCATGTCCTTCACGGTGTAGTGCGTGCCCGCGAAGTCGACCACCTCATTGGTGAAGGCCTGGGTCAGGATCTCCAGCGTCTCGCCGAGGCGCTCGGATCGCTCACCGAACGTGCCCCACGGCAGCCCCATCCGGTCGTGCTCCTCGGGGATGGAGCCACTGCCGAGACCGAGTGCCAGCCGCCCGCCCGAGATCTGGTCGAGCGTCGTGGCCATCTTGGCCAGCACGGCCGGATGACGGAACTGATTGCACAGCACCATGTGTCCGACCCGAAGCCGTTCGGTGTTCGCCAGTAGCGCCGTCGCGAGGGTCCATGCCTCCAGCGACGGAGCGCCGGGCACGCCCGGCCCGTACATGTGGTCGTAAAGCCACAGCGAGCCGATCCCGAGGTCCTCGCAGCGCTTGGCGCGGTGCAGGATGTCGGCGTAGGAGAAGGCCATCTGCGGGACATACACGCCGATGTCGAGGCCCGTCATGGCCGCAAACCCCGCCTAGCTTCGCAGGGGTATGCCTTAGCCCTGCTCTGCCGGCAACGGAGCACCGGCAGGTAGCGGCGCCGCGGAAGGAACGCCCGCGATGCTGTCCACGACCGGCCGCTGGTCGATGCAGTAGAAGTTGATCGCCGCGTTGAGGAACTGATACACCTGCTGCTCGGTGCTGTCCTTGTGCAGATTCTTCTTCAAGAAGACAGCGGCCTCGCCCGCATTGGCGTCGAGCCCGGTACGCAGTCGCTTACAGGTGATCTTGCCGATCCAGGCGTTGTAGTCACGCTGACCGTAGATACCGTAAACGTGCAGTTCGTTGGCGAAGTCTGTGTCGACGTCCGCGTTCGCCGGCCCCGCAAGGCCGATCGACGCCGCGCCAAGAGTCGCCAAGGCCGCCGCCTGAATCCAGCGAATTTTCTTTGTACTCATTTGCGGACATACCCTATCCCACGCACGACGTGATTGACTTGGCTTCCAACCCCTTTGATCCCGCCCTACCGCGCTGAGTGGCGTGCGCCACACGGCGCGCGGTGATGTGGGGGTCGCCATGATTAACTTAACCGAGCTAAGCTCTAAGTTACATTAGCTAACCGGTGGCGAACAAGCAGGTCGGACGCATGAAGAATCGACGCGAGCGAAGAGGAGTACGGTGACGGGCCTGTTGAAGAGGGCGTGGATACCGCTCCTTATCGTCGTGGTCGTGGTGGTCGCCGGTTTCACGGTGGCGCGCATGCGGACGTTCTTCGGCGCGGAGGGCATCATCGTCACGCCCGTGCAGTTCGCTGACGATCCCGAACCCTTCGAGCCCAAGATCGTCACCTACGAGATCACCGGGGAGCCCGGCGCCTACGCCGACATCAACTACCTCGACCTCGACGCCAAGCCGCAACGCCTCGATGGCGTCACCCTGCCGTGGACTTTGACGTTGAGCACAACTGCGCCCGCGGCCCAGCCCAACATCGTGGCGCAGGGTGACGGCAGTTCGATTACGTGCCGTGTCATCGTCGACGACGTCCTGAAGGCCGAGCGGACCTCCACCGGCCTGAACGCCCAGACCTATTGCCTGGTGAAGTCCGCATGAGCGCTCCTACATCCGAGCCGCCAACCGACGCAATTCCCACGCAAACTGCACACCCTGAACGTCCATTCGTCCCGCGGATAATCCGCACCTTCGCGTGGCCGATCGTGCTCGGCTGGATCGTCCTCATCGCATTCCTCAACGTCTCGGTCCCGCAGCTGGAGACCGTGGGACAGATGCGTGCGGTGTCGATGAATCCCGATGACGCGCCGTCGATGATCGCGATGAAGCGCGTCGGCCAGAACTTCCACGAAGGCGAATCCGACAGCTCGGCGATGATCGTCCTGGAGGGCCAGGAGCCCCTGGGCGCCGACGCTCACGCCTATTACGACGAACTCATCAAGAAGCTGCGCGAGGACACGACCCACGTTCAGTCCATCCAGGACTTCTGGAGCGACCCGCTCACCGCCACGGGCTCCCAGAGCTCCGACGGCAAGGCCGCCTACGTGCAGGTCAAGACCGCGGGCAACCAGGGCGAGACCCTGGCCAACGAGTCGATCGAGGCCGTCCAAGAGATCGTCGACAGCGTTCCGGCGCCCACTGGCGTGAAGGCCTACGTCACCGGACCCGCCGCTCTTGCCGCCGATCAGCACATCGCCAGCGACCGAAGCATGACCATGATCGAGCTGGCCACGTTCTCGGTCATCATCGTGATGCTGCTGCTGGTCTACAGGTCGATCGTCACCGTTCTGCTGACGCTCGTCATGGTGGTGCTCTCGCTGGCGGCATCGCGCGGTGTCGTCGCATTCCTGGGCTACCACGAGATCATCGGCCTCTCGACCTTCGCGACCAACCTTCTCGTGACACTCGCGATAGCCGCGGCCACGGACTACGCCATCTTCCTGATAGGCCGATATCAGGAGGCTCGAAGTGTCGGCGAGGACCGAGAACAAGCGTTCTACACCATGTTCGGTGGCACCGCGCACGTAGTGCTGGGCTCCGGCATGACCATCGCCGGTGCGACGTTCTGTCTGTCGTTCACCCGGCTGCCGTACTTCCAGACCCTCGGCGTTCCGCTCGCCATCGGCATGGTGGTCTGTGTGATGACCGCGCTATCGCTCGGGTCGGCCATCGTCACCATCGCCACCCGGTTCGGGCTGCTCGAGCCCAAGCGCGCAATGCGGACCCGGGGTTGGCGCAAGATCGGCGCCGCTGTGGTGCGCTGGCCGGGACCGATTCTGATCGGAACCGTTGCGTTGGCTCTGGTGGGCCTGTTGACGCTGCCGGGCTACCGCACCAACTACAACGACCGGAATTACCTGCCAGCCGACCTTCCGGCGAACGAGGGTTACGCGGCTGCCGACCGGCACTTCTCCCAGTCTCGGATGAACCCCGAACTGCTGATGGTCGAGAGCGATCACGATCTGCGCAACTCGGCCGACTTCCTGGTGATCGACAAGATCGCCAAGGCGGTGTTCAAGACGGAGGGCATCGCCCGGGTGCAGACGATCACGCGCCCGGACGGAAAGCCGATCGAGCACAGCTCGATCCCGTTCCTGATCAGCATGCAGGGCACCACGCAGACGATGAACGAGAAGTATCTGCAGGACCGCATGGCCGACATGCTCGTTCAGGCGAACGAGATGGAAAAAACCGTCAACACGATGGAGAAGATGTCGAGCCTGACCGCTCAGATGGCGGATACCACCCATCAGATGGTCGGCAAGATGAAGGACATGACGATCGATATCGCCGAATTGCGAGACAACATCTCCAATTTCGACGACTTCTTCCGTCCGATGCGCAACTACCTCTACTGGGAACCGCACTGCTACGACGTCCCGGTCTGCTGGGCTGTGCGATCGGTTTTCGACACGCTTGACGGCATAAACACGATGACCGACGACATCCAAGAGCTGTTGCCACTCATGGAACGGCTCGACACGCTGATGCCGCAGATGGTCGCGTTGATGCCCGAGATGATCTCGACGATGAAGACCATGAAGACCATGATGCTGACGATGTATGCCACCCAGAAGGGCATGCAGGATCAGATGGCCGAGGGCCAGGAGAACTCGACCGCCATGGGCGAGGCGTTCGACGCCTCGATGAACGACGACTCCTTCTACCTGCCACCGGAGATCTTCGACAACGAGGACTTCAAGCGCGGTATGAAGAACTTCATCTCGCCCGACGGCAAGTCGGTGCGGTTCATGATCGTCCACGAGGGCGATCCCATGTCCCCCGAGGGCATCGCGCGGATCGACAGCATCAAGATGGCCGCCAAGGAGGCCATCAAGGGCACCCCTCTTGAGGGCTCCAAGGTGTATCTGGGCGGCACCGCGGCGGTGTTCAAGGACATGTCCGACGGGAACAACTACGACCTCATCATCGCCGGCATCTCCGCGTTGGCGTTGATCTTCATCATCATGCTGCTCATCACGCGCAGCGTCGTGGCGTCGGCTGTCATCGTCGGTACCGTGGTGCTGTCGCTTGGTGCGTCGTTCGGCCTGTCGGTGCTCATCTGGCAGCACCTACTGGGCATCGAGCTGCACTGGATGGTGATGGCGATGGCCGTGATCATCCTGCTTGCGGTGGGCGCCGACTACAACCTGTTGTTGGTGGCGCGCTTCAAGGAGGAGATACACGCCGGCTTGAACACGGGCATCATCCGCTCCATGGGCGGTACCGGGTCGGTGGTGACCTCGGCAGGCCTGGTGTTCGCGTTCACGATGATGTCAATGGCGGTAAGCGAACTGACAGTGATCGGACAGGTCGGCACGACTATCGGCCTGGGCCTGCTGTTCGACACGCTCATCGTCCGGTCATTGATGATGCCGTCCATCGCGGCGATCCTCGGACGGTGGTTCTGGTGGCCGCAGAACGTGCGCACCCGACCGCTGCCCGCACCGTGGCCAACTCCCCCACCCACCGCCAACAAGAATCCCGAATCGGTTCCGACCGCATGACGACAAGGAGCATTATGAAAAGCATGCGCAGTCTCTCGCTTCGGAGTGGCCTCGCCGCTGCCGCCTGTGCCATCGCCGCGACGACGTTCGCCCCGATGGCCACCGCCGACTCGACCGATGACTACCCGATCCCGAAGCGGCAGATCGAAACCCAGTGTGATGCAGAGCAGTTCCTGGCTGCCGCGCGTGACACCAGCCCGGTGTACTTCGAGCGCTACATCATCGACAAGAACAACCGGCCGCCGGAGATCCAGCAGATGGCCGTCGACCGCATCCACTGGTTCTACTCGCTCGACGCAGCCGGCCGTCGCCAGTACTCCGAGAACACCGCCACCAACGTGTACTACGAGCAGGTGGCCACCCGGTGGGGTAACTGGGCGAAGATCTTCTTCAACAACAAGGGCGTGGTGGCCAAGGCCACCGACGTGTGCATGGAGTACCCACGCGGCGACATGTCAGTCTGGGGCTGGCCCGTCGCCCGGTAGTACACCCCGAGACGCACAAGAGCCCGGATGCCGACTGGCATCCGGGCTCTTGCGTTTTGACCGTATCCACCCGTGCGATTTCGGCGCGGTTTCGTTCGCTGAGCGACGGTTAGCGCGCCGAAATCGCCTGGTGGATCAGGTGTTGCGGCGCCGCCCGATGGCCACGCTGAGCATCACCGCGCCCGCACTGAGCAGGGCGCACAGCACGGCCGCGGCCATCAGATACACGTCGCGGCCGGTGAATCCGCTCGACGCCGAGTCGTCGGACGCCAGCCGCAGCTGGTAGTCACCTGGCAGTGGCGCTTCACGCGGTTCGTCGAGACCCGGGAACTGCTGAGTCCGGTGCACCTCGAACTGCCGCTCGCCGCTGGGCGTCTGATTCCACTGACCCCATGCCGGAGTGACGCCGTCGAGCAGCACCTTGTGCTCGCCGTACCGGGTGTCGGGGCCGACGTCGACGATGCGCTGCACACGGAACGGCTCGTACCGCTGCTGCGAGTAGTTGACGAAGACCGGCACGTTGTCATACCGCAGCAGTGGCGGCGGTGGGGGCGGCAGCGGCAGACCGATTCCTGGGAAGAAGCCACCTCCAAAGAAGCTGCCGACCGCCACGTTGACCGCGGTGTTGACGGCGTTCATCACCACGGCGGTGAAGCTGTAGGCCGCGTACTGGGCGACCTCCAGCACGATGCGCGACAGCGGCGGAATCCTCAGGATGCGCTGCGCATTCTGATACACGTAGATGATCTGCACGGGATCGCGATACGGGTTGGCGAACACCGGCCGGTAGTAGTCGTCGTACTGCACCCAGTCCGGGCTCCACTGCCGCACATTGCGGTCCCACGCCCCCGCCAGGCGGACCCTGTCGTTGGCGCGCAGGTCGTTGTCGCGCCGTTGGCGGTCGAGCGTGGGCACGTCGATGATCCTGGCGATGGCTGCGACGTCGGCGACCTCTGCGGGCGCCGGCTCAGCTTGTTCGACGACCTTCGCGGTCTTGGCGATCTCGACGTCCTGTGCGGGCGCCTCCACCGTCTCGGGTGTCACGGCCTCGATCTCGCGAGCCGCCCGCGACACACTCGATGAGGTCGACTGATCCGGGCTCGATGCGTCCGCGGCCTCAGGTGCGGTGCTCGTCTCGGTGGCGGGCGACGTCGGCGTTGTGGGAGACGTCGGCGTTGTCGGAGAGGTCGGAGCGGCGGGTGCCTCGCTGGGCTCCGAGGCCGGTGTCCCGCGGTCAGCCGGGGGCGTGGACGTCTCCGGGGCGGACGTGGCCGTCTCACGGTCGGGCGTGGCCGAGGGCTCGACCGAGGGGGTCGCCGACGGAACGACGCTGGTCGCTGTCGTGGTCGGCGGCTTCGATGCCTGCGTCTCGGGCGCGGGCTTGGGCGCCTGCGTCTGCGGCGCGGGCTTGGGCGTCTGCGTCTCCGGTTCGGCCTCGATCTGCGTCTCAGGCGCCACCTGGGTCTGTGGAGTCTGCGTCTGCGTCTGCGTCTGCGTCTGTGGGGCCTGTTCCACGGCAGGCGGGGCCGTCGGCGCAGTGACCGCTGGCGCAGTGGCTGTGGACGATGCCGGTGGCGCCTCTTCGACGGCGCTCGGCTTCTCCTGCTTGGCCGGCTTCTCCTGCGTCTCCGGCGCCGCGGCCTCCGGCTCGGGCACGGCGACCGTCGTCGTGGGCGCGCGGGGGCCATCGTCCGGATCGGCGGACGCCGGCGCGAGGCCGACGTTGAGCGCCGTCATCGCGACCACGACACCCGACGCCAGAATGGCGACAGCCCGGTTACGAAGATCCCAGTTTGGTGCACGCATCGTGCGTCTACTCCTCTGAGTTCACGGAGCATGACGTCTCCGCCAGTGCTTCCATGCGCAGCCATCTCCCCCAACGCTGGCCCTGAACCAGCAGCTGCCGCGGCTTCACTACATCCATCGTCGATTCGGTGGATCCGTTACAGCCGAGGCAATGTCGCGGGTCGCGCGGGTGGCACCGCGGCGAGCAGCGCGCGCGTGTACTCCTGCTCGGGTGCGGCGAACAGCTCCGTTGCGGGTCGATACTCCACCGCTCGTCCGGCCCGCATCACCAACACGTCGTGGCTCATCCGTTGGATCACCGCCAGGTCGTGGCCGATGAACAGGTAGGTCAGGCTCATGTCGCGCTGCAGGTCGGCCAGCAGATCGAGCACGCGCGCCTGGACCGACACGTCGAGCGACGCGGTGGACTCATCGAGGATCATCAGGTCGGGATCGGGGGCGAGCGCCCGGGCGATGCTCACCCGTTGACGCTGGCCACCGGAGAGCTCATGGGGATACCGCGACGCGAACGAAGCGGGCAGTCCGACGAGATCGAGCAGTTCGGCGACGCGCGCCGCACGCTGCCGCCGGTCCGACACGATGCGGTGCACCGCCAGCGGCTCCGCGATCGCCGTGCCCGCCGTCCGGCGTGGGTCCAGCGACGAGAACGGGTCCTGGAACACCAGGCTGATCCGGCGACGTAGCTCCTTCTGCGCGCGGCCCCGCACCGCCAGGACGTCAGTGCCGTCCAGGGACACCCGGCCGTGGTCCGGTGCGACCAGCCCGGTCAGCGCGGCCGCCACCGTCGACTTACCCGAGCCCGACTCGCCGACCAGACCGAGCGTGGTGCCACGCCGGATCTGGAAGGACAGGTCCTGCACGGCGTGGACGGTGCTGCGGCCAGTCGGCGTGATCACCGGGAAGCGGACGTCGAGATCACGGACGTCGAGCAGCACCGTGGCGTCCGGCGCGGGAGGCGGTGGGCCACTCGTCCCGACTAATGGCCGGGCGGCGAGCAGCTCGCGGGTGTAGTCCGTTGTGGGCCGGTCGAACACGTCAAGAACCGGCGCCTGCTCAACGGCGGCACCGTCGCGGAGCACCGTGACGTCATCGGCGACCTGGCCGATCACACCGAGGTCGTGGCTGATCCACACCACGGCGGTGCCGAAGTCGCGCTGCAGGGTGCGGATCAGTTCGATGATCTGCGCCTGCGTCGTCACGTCGAGTGATGTCGTCGGCTCGTCGGCGACCAGTAGTTCGGGGTCACACGCCAGCGCGATCGCCACCATCACCCGTTGGCGCTGCCCGCCGGAGAGCTGATGCGGGTAGGAGTGCAGTCGGGCCGGTGGGTCGGGCAGGCCGACCGCCTCGAGCAGTTCAAGGGCACGGGAGGTGGCCTCGCGGCGCGTCACCCGACGGTGCGCCTCGACCGATTCGGTGATCTGACGTTCGAGTGTCAGCAGCGGGTTGAGCGAGGTGCCCGGATCCTGGAACACGAAGCCGATCCGGCTGCCGTGCACGCCACGCAGCACCCGCGGGGAGGCTCCGACGAGTTCAGTCCGCCCCGAGCCGCCCGTGCCCGCAAGGGTGCTCGACCCCGTGGCGACGGCGCCGGGCGCGTCGAGGAGGCCGGTCGCGGCGAGCACCGTCATCGACTTGCCCGATCCGGACTCGCCGACGATTCCCAGCGTCTGCTCGGCGGCGACGCTCAGCGTGACACCGCGGACGATGTCGCGCCGGCCGATCCGCACGTGCAGATCGTTGACGGCAAGGATGGGGCCGGTCTCCCCCGGTGTCGAGGTCACTGATTCCTCCGCGATTCCAGCATCGTGCGCTGTTTGGGATCCAGGACATCCCGTAGTCCGTCACCGAACAGGTTGAACGCCAGGACGATGACGAAGATCGCCGCGCCGGGGAACACGGCCATCCACCACGCCAGCGTGACGAAGCCCTGCGAGTCGAAGATCATCCGCCCCAGTGACGGCTCCGGAGGTTGTATTCCCAAGCCCAGAAAGGACAGTGCGGCCTCGGAGAGAATGGCGAACGCGAGGGACAGCGTGGTCTGGACGATGAGCGGGCCCGCGATGTTGGGCAGGATGTGGCGGGCCAGGACGTACGCGTGGCCGGTGCCCATGGTGCGCGATACCGCAACGTACGGTTCGACGCGCACCGACAGCGTGCTGGCTCGCGCCACCCGCGCGAAGATCGGCGTGTAGACGACACCGATGGCCAGCATCGTGGTGGTGACGCCGGGCCCCAGGATCGCGACGATCGCCAGGGCGAGCAGCAGCACGGGGAGCGCGAACATGACGTCGACGACGCGCATGAACACCGTGTCGAGCCAGCCACCTCGATATCCGGCGACCACCCCGACCGTCACGCCCACGACGACGGCGAACGCCACGCTGACGACGGCAACCTGCATCGACGCCTGTACTGCCACCAGGACGCGCGACAGCACATCGCGGCCGAGTTCGTCGGTGCCGAACCAGTGCGCGGCGCTGGGTCCCTGCAACGCGCTGGGAACGTCGACGTCGTTGATTGCGTACGGCGCAATCCATTCCGCGGCGACGGCGATCACTGCCACGATCGCGAGCAGGGCGCCGCTGGCCACCGTGACGGGGTTGCCGAGCAGCAGCCGCCACGAGGTGATGCGCGGCTGATTCAGCGTCTCGTCGGTCATGACAGCCGGATCCTCGGGTCGACGACGGCGTAGAGGAGGTCCACGACCAAGTTGATGAGCAGGAACAACGCGGCGATCAACAACACCGCACCCTGGATCACCGGGTAATCCCGCGCGGATACGGCGTTGTAGACCAGCCGACCCAGGCCCGGCCACGCGAACACCACCTCGACGACGATGACGCCACCGAGAATCGTGGCGAGCTGGATCCCGGTGATGGTGAGGATCGGGACCAGAGCGTTGCGGACGGTGTGGCGGAAGGTCACCACCGCCGGCGACAGTCCCTTGGATCGGGCGGTGCGCACGTAACCCATTGCGGCGACGTCGAGTACGGCCGATCGGACGTAGCGAGTCATGATCGCACCCGCCACCAGTCCGACGGTGAGACCGGGCAGGACGATGTGGCTGAGCCAGCCCGCGGGATCACCGAACAGCGGTCGGTATCCCGATGTCGGCAACCACCCCAGCGTCGTGGAGAACAGCGCGATGAGCAGGATCGCCATCCAGAAGTCGGGTACTGAGACACCGAACTGACTGGTGACGCGGACGATGGCGTCGCTGAGCCTGCCCTCCCGAAGGGCCGACCAGATGCCTGCGGGCAGCGCGATGCACAGGGCGATCAGGATGCCGACGACGGCCAACGACACCGTGGCGGGCAGTCGCTCGATGAGGATCTCGGCGACGGGATCGCCATTGCGGAAGCTGACGCCGAGGTCACCGCGCGCGGCCGACGCGATGTAGCCGAAGAACTGCTCGACGATCGGCCGGTCCAGTCCGCTTGCCGCCCGCAGTGCGTCGTAGGCCTCGGGTGTGTAGCGCGTGCCCAGCGCGATACGCACCGGGTCACCGGGGACGAGGTGCACCAGGGCGAACACGACGATCAGCACACCCACCAGAACGACCAGCGAGTACGTCACCCGTCGCGCCAGGAATCGTATCGCCGGGTGAGACATGAACGCGGGCATGGTCATTGGTCGCCATCTCCGGCCAGGGCAGCGGTGCGGAACCGGATCGCGCCGTCGCGGCGCGCTTCATAGCCGGTGAGTGCCGGCGTCCACCCCTGGATCACCGACGGGTTGTAGAGGTAGATGTAACTGACCTGATCGGCGATGAGGGTGGCGGCCTTGGCGTAGTCATCGGCGCGCGCGTCGCGGGCCGTCTGCACGCGGCCGGCGTCGAGCAGGCGGTCGACCTCCGGGTCGGAGAACTTCTGTGCGTTGCTCGACCCACCGGTGTGGTGTTGGGCGTAGTAGAAGTCATCGGGGTCGATGTTCCCGAGCCAGCCCATCATCAGCATGTCGAAGTTGCCGGTGTTCTGTTCGTCGAGCCAGGTCGCCATGTCGACTGTGCGGATGTTGACCGTGATACCAAGGGGTTTGAGGTTGTCGGCGATCACCTGGGCCGCTGTCACGGTCTCCGGGTACTCGCTGGTGACGAGCATGTCCATCTTGGTGGGCGCGTTGCCCGCCTCGGCCAGCAGGCGCTTGGCCTCCTCGATGTCATAGCGGTAGGGGTCGTAGTGGATGTACCAGGGATTGCCCTCGGGGATCGCCAGTTGATTGGCCACGGCCGTGCCGTAGCTGGTGGCCGCCACGATGGCGTCGCGGTCGATGGCGTATGCGATGGCCCGCCGAACCCGTACGTCGTTCCAGGGCTGACGGGCCTCGTTGAGTGCGAGGTACCAGTAGTCGTTGCTCGGGGTCACCGCGAGGTGAATCGAGTCGTCGCCGGCGAGCTGCGCGACCCGCTGGGTGGGTATCGAGTCGGTCCAGTCGATCTCACCGGCCTGCAGCGCCGACAGCGCGGTTGAGGGTTCGGAGATGAACTGGAACGTCACGCCCGGCACCTTGGGGGCGCCGCCCCAGTAGTCGGCGTTGGCCGCCAACGTGATCGAGTCACCACTGCGCTGTGCGACGAAGGCGAACGGTCCGGTACCCACTGGATGCCTGGCGATCTGGCCGGACTCCACGTTGGCGCGCGACACGATCGCCATGCCCTTGAACCCGCCGAGATTGGTCAGCAGATTCGGGGTGGGCTGTTTGACTCGGATCACGACGGCGTCCTCGTTGGGCGCGCTGACGTCGGCGACCGCGCTGAACTTGTCGACGTTGGACAGCTTCTCGTCGATGATCCGCCGGTAGGAGTACACGACGTCGTCGGCGCGCAGCGGGCTGCCGTCATGGAACGTCACACCGTTGCGTAGGTGGAAGGTCCACGTCAGCTGATCTGGTGTCACCTCCCACGATTCGGCCAGAGCGGGCCGCATCTCGAGGTTCGCATCGGGTTCGACGAGCGTGTCGAACACGTTCTCGAGAACCTCGAAGGAGAAGTAGGAGCTGGTCTTCTGCGGGTCGAGTTGATCGGGCTCACCGGCGATCGCAGCGATCAGATTGCCCGCGGAGTCGCCCAGATTCACTCGCTGCGCGGGGGCACATGACGCCGACACCAGAACCGCCACGAGCAGCGCGACCATCGCGGCGGTCGCGGCCGCTGGTCGTCGCATTCACTTCTCTTTCGGGCTCAGTCGGTGGGCAGCGCCTCACGAGGCGCCGGTGCTACGCAAGACGTCTGTACCCACTGACCCGATTTCCACACCTTCGCCATGGGATCGCGGCCGCAGTTACGACGTGACAGTGAGTGCCGGGCCTAGACTCAACCGCTAGTCGACCGGCGCGGATCGGAGGCGGGCATGCGAAGTCGGACTCGTTGCGGCAGGTGGGCGCTACTCGCCGCCGTCGCACTACTTACCGCCTGTGGGGCGAGTGACTCCGGGTCTGGCGAATCGTCGGTCGCCGCACCGGTGTCGGAACCCGCTTCGGTGTCATCGACCGCCTCGGCCGTTCCTGGGATGTCCGCGCCACAGACGAAGCAGTGGGTCGACCTGCAGGTCGGTGAGTGTGTCGCCGAGGTGCCCGCCGTCGATGTCGGCGAGGCCACCGTCACCGCCGTCGACTGCTCGGGCCCGCACCGGGCCGAGGTGTACCTGTTGGCGCCCGTCGCGGTCAACGCCGCCATCGCCGACGTCGCGGATCGGGCATGTGCCGCGGGTGTCGACCAGTACACGGGCGGCGCCCCCGAACGCACCCTGTCCGTCACCTACCTCATCGACTCGAAGCAGGATCGAACCGGCGCGATTCCCCTGCCCAGTACCGTCATCTGCCTGCTTCAGGCAGCCGACGGCGGACCGCTGGAGGGTTCGGTGCGCGGCTGACGTCGGCGCGGCGTGACATTAACCTGTCGATGGTGGAGCCGACATCAACGAGGGACGACCGTCGCAGTCAGCTCCGCGATTTCCTGCGTATTCGCCGCGAGCGGTTGACACCACAAGACGTCGGCATCGTCGACGTCGGTCGCCGCCGCACGCCAGGCCTGCGACGCGAGGAGGTCGCATCGCTGGCCGGGGTCGGCCTGTCCTGGTACACCTGGCTCGAACAGGGACGCGATATCAAGGTCTCACCCGAGGTCCTCGACGCGATCTCCCGTGCGCTGCTGCTGGCGGAGCCCGAGCGTACGCACCTCTACCTGCTCGCCGGGCTCAACCCACCTCCGGTCGCGACCGACCGCCAGACTGCGATCCCACCCGAACTACGCAATCTGCTCGACGCGTGGTTGCCCAGGCCGGCCATTCTGCGGGACATGTACTGGAACGTGCTCGCGGTCAACGACGCCACCCGCACGGTGTTCGGCCTGGGCGACGACGACCGCAACTGTCTGGTGGCGTTCTTCACCAACGAGCGGTACCGCGGTGTCCACGCGTCGTGGGCCACCGCCGCTCCCGCCGTGGTGGCGGCGTTCCGTGCCGATGCCGCGCACTTCCCGGGCGACCCCGAGTTCGGCCGGATCATCGACGACCTGCGCTCCCGGAGCCCGGAGTTCGCGGCGATGTGGGCGCGCCACGACGTCGGCGTCGCATCCCAGTCCGTCAAGGCCGTCCGCCATCCCGAACTGGGCGACCTCTACTTCGACACCACCACCATGCGGATCGTCGACCAGCCACAGTGGTTTGTGGAGATGTACAACCCGCGTCTGTGATCATCCTGGTGGTGGCGGTCCCATGTTGAGTCCGCACTGGTTGCGGCGGCCGACACCACGCACGCTGGTGTGATGACCGACAACGACTTTCACGCTCCGACCACGGCCCTGATCACCGGTGGCACCAGCGGGATGGGCCTGGAGACCGCACGCCTCCTACTCCAGGCCGGTGGCAGGGTGGTTATCACCGGACGCGACACCGAGCGTCTGGCGGCGGCACTGGCCGACCTCGGCGGCGGCGACCGTGTGCTCGGGATCGCCGCCGACGCCGCCGATCCCGAAGCCCTGGATACGACGATGGCTGAGGTCGCCGAACGATTGGGCCGCCTCGATCTGCTGTTCGCGAACGCGGGAGTCGCGGCATTCCAGCCCGCCGACGAGGTCACGGACGCGGAGTTCGACCGCATCGTCGGGATCAACTTCAAGGGCGTGTACTTCACGATCCAGAAGGCCCTGCCGCTGCTCGCCGACGGTTCGGCGATCATCGTCAACGCATCGTGGACGCTGCACCGCGGGATGGCGGGTGCGACGCTGTACTCCGCGACCAAGGCCGCGGTGCACAGCCTGGCCCGCACGTTGGCGGCCGAACTCGCCCCGCGGCGGATCCGGGTCAACTCGGTGAGCCCCGGGTACATCGCGACGCCGATGTTCCACGACAACGTCGCCGACGACGCACACGATGACATCCGTTCTGCGATCCCCGCAGCGCGGTTCGGCACTGCCGAGGACGTCGCCGCGGCCGTGGTGTTCCTGGCGTCCCCGGCGGCGTCCTACGTCAACGGGCAGGACCTCGTGATCGACGGCGGCCTGGTCGGCGCGTCCTCGGGGGTGCGGGTCTGACGTCAGCGGGTCAGGTCGGCGACGATCGTCGACGACCAGGTCTCGACGCGTGAGTCCAGTCCGGACAGCGCCCGACGGGTTCGATCTCTCCCGAACGCCGAACCGATGGCGTCGAGTTCGAGATGCCCAAAGTCGTTCTCCCGGCGGACCTCACGCGACATCTGCGGTATGCACCACAACCGCCGCCAGCCCCACCCTGTCGCGCCGCTGCCCTCACCCATGGGGTCGATTCAACGAGTGCGGACGAGGTTGCCGCAAATGGTTTTTCGGCGATGGGAAAGAATCGGGTCAAGATGACCGACTCCGACCCGGACTCCGACTCCGCCTCCGACCCCGACGACGCCCCAGCCCCGGCCCCAGCGCCCGGCCCGTCCCGACGGCGCCACATCCTGCGACTGGCACTGTTCGCGGCGTTCCTGCTCGGACTGTTCTATCTCGTCGCGGTGACGCGTGTCATCGACGTCGAGGGTGTGCGGAACGCGGTCAACGCCGCAGGCCCTGCGGCCCCACTCGCCTACGTCGTGATGTCCGCCGCCCTGGGTGCGATATTCGTGCCGGGCCCGATCCTGGCCGCCGGCAGCGGTGTGCTCTTCGGCCCCGTCCTCGGGACGTTCGTCACGCTGGGCTCGGCGATGGGCACCGCGGTGATCACCAGCCTCATCGGTCGCCGCGCCGGCCGCGAGAGCGCGCGTGCACTACTCGGGACCGACCGTGCCGACCGGCTCGATCAGCAGATCCAGCGGCGGGGGCTGTGGGCGGTGGTCGGTCAGCGATTTGTCCCGGGGGTCTCGGATGCACTGGCCTCCTATGCCTTCGGCGCATTCGGCGTTCCGTTGTGGCAGATGGCGGTCGGCGCGTTCATCGGGTCGGCGCCACGGGCCTTCGTCTACACCGCGCTGGGCGCGTCGATCGGCGATCTGTCTGCACCACTGGCCTATTCGGCCATCGCGGTGTGGTGCGTCACGGCGATCATCGGGGCGTTCACCGCGCACCGTGGCTACCGCGCGTGGCGGAGACGCTCGACCGTCGACTGATCCGCCGAACGTGAAGTCGATGGTGAGATCTGACCCGATCCTCGACATCGAGTTCACGTTGGGCGCAGCGAGAGTGGTCTACTCGCCGCCGGCGTCACTCGACGAGGCGCCGCCGGAGTCACTCGAACTGGATGCGTCAGCCTTGGCGGCACCGACGCGTACGGTGCTGCGAGAACTCCTGTCGCCGAATCGCTTCCGAGGCGGAGCCTGCTTGGACTCCGCGTCGTCGGTGTCCTTGGCAGCATCGGAGTCCTTGGCAGCTTCGGAGTCCTTGGCAGCTTCGGAGTCCTTGGCAGCTTCGGAGTCCTTGGCAGCTTCGTCTGCCTTCTTGACCGGTGTGGAGGTGTCGGCTCCCGCGGAGGGCGCCTCGTCTTCGGTCGTCTCCTCCTCGACGACGGCCTTGACTGGCTCAGCGATCTTTACCGTCTCGACTGTCTCAGGGACCGGCTCAACCGTCTTGACCAGCTCAGCGACGGGCTCCACGTCGACCTCGTCCAGCACGATCGTCGTGTCGGCGAGTTCCTCGGCGACCGCCTCGGACTCGACCACAACCGCCGGCGCGTCGGGCGCCCACTTGACGTCGCGCGGTGCGGGCGGCTGTCCCCACGGGGTCAGAAGGCCGGGGGCGGGAATCGGCGTGCCGCCGATCTCGCCGGTCAGCAGCGGCCGCAGGTCGCCGTACCCGCCGAAGAGCAGACCGTCGATGACATGGCCCGGCGCCGCGGCCAGCGCCTCGAAGAACGGCTGGAGTTCCCAGTTCGACATCGACTTGAAGATCTGGGCGTGTGCGGCGCCGGCGCCGCCGATGGCGCTCAGCAGCGGACCGATCAGCCTGATCACGCCGTACTCGATCAGTCCGGGTATGGCCCGAATCTCGTCCCCCAGCACCGGGAACTGGCGCGCCACAACCTCGGCGACCGCGTCGTTGAGCGGGCCGAACAGCAGTGGAGCCACCGGCATCAGGAAGGAGTCAGCGACGAGCGCGTAGTTCCAGTGCGTCAGCTCCACGTCGGCCCACTGCGCGTCCACCTGATTCCACAGCGCGGGAAGTTTGGTGACCAGTCCGTCGACGCTCTGCTGGACGGTGGCGGCGGCGGCCTCGGAAAGCAGCTGTAACGAGCTGGCCAACCCCGCCGGGGTGACCGTGGCGGTGACGACCCGGTGCGCAACAACCACGGGCTCGTCGGCGGGCAGAACGGCGACCGCCGACCAGGTGATGGCACTCGCCCCCACGATCGCCACTCCGGCACCGAAGGAACGTCGAATCGCCTTGTACGCCATGTCTTCTTGGTGCTCCTACGCCGAGTTGCATCGCCTTAACAGGCGAACCCTAACCGAGCGACTCGGGAGATTGGGGGCTACCTTCCTGCTCATAGAGGATGCCGAGTCGGTCGATTCGCCACAGCTGGCCGTAGACGATGAGCGTCGCGCCGAACACAGTCGGCCAAACCTCGAGGGCAACGAGCCCCCAGACCAGCAGCGCGGCGCCGACGACGGCGCCAACACTCCAGAACCGTTGAACCACAGAGAACCCGACCGGCATACCCGACTGTCGCTGCAGCCAGAGCCGTTCACCGTAGATACCCTTCGACGACCAGGCGGTCGGCTTGTCGATCGGTGCGAAGGCATGCGGGTTCCACCACAGCCAGGCAATGACCAGGGCAAGTGGCGCGAGCGCCCACCAGCCGATCCAGACGCGACTCCAGATCGACAGGATGAACAACGGGATCGCGGCGAACCGGGTCCACACGCTCCACGGGTTGGCGTGGCGCTTCCAGGCCTGCTCGCTCATGCCGGCCATGCGTGCGTATCTGTCGAGAATTCTCATCGGAGCATTCCCCTCGCCAGGGACCGGACGGTGGCATCGAGAACCTGGCGGTAGTCGGTGAAGCGGTCGCGGTGCATCACGATCAGACCGGCAGCGCGGATCACGTCGACAAGCACCTCGGGGTCGATGTCGTCGACGACGGCGCCGTCGCGCTGACCTGCGGCCAGATACTCGACGAGCGGGGTGAGCAGCTGCGGGCTGATGCGTGCGATCTGTTCTCGGCCGACGCGACGGGTCACCGCGTCGAGTTCGTCCGGATGGGAGAGCAGTCTGCGGTAGAAGGGATCGGCGACGAGCACGTCGGCGATGGCGTGCATGACCGCGACCAGGCCCTCCTCATCGACCGGCCGGTCGAGCAGGCCGGTGAATCGCGCGGCGATACGCGGGGCACGCCGCAGCATCACCTCCAGGTAAAGCGTCTCCTTGGAGTCGAAGAAGGCATAGAAGCTGCCCTTGGCGATACGCGCGGGACCCACCAACTCCTCGAGCGAGGTCTTCTTCAGTCCCTGTGTCGCGAACAGGTCCTCGGCAGTGTCGACGAGAACCTTTGCAATGCCTTGTTTCTCGCGGTCAGTGAACGCCACAGCCATATCTATGACTCCTTTGGTCATCTGGTCATAGCCTACTCGCCCAGGCCGCCGGCCGCATAGCAGTCGCACTGAAATCGGCCCCTGCAATGCCCCGGCGCCCGCCAAATTGCATGTGCTTGAAAAGGGAGCAAACAATTGCGTGCCGAACATTCAATGGTCGCCCGGTGAGGGTGGCCTGTTCACGAAGTACGCACTTCAGCGGGCGCCAAAACGGCCTGTCCAGTACTACGCCGGTGCTACATTCGGCTCACCAAAGCCGTCAAATGGGGGTCTCGAAATGGCAGATGCAGATTGGTCCAAGCCCGCCGCCATGGCGATACCCAAGGAAGGGTATTTCGAACTCGAGCGGGGTCGGTACGGCCCGATTTTCCCGCGCACGCCGGCCTGCTACGGATTCTCGATCATCGCCAAGGTCAAGGAGGGTCGCGAGGAGATCGTCCGCGCCTATGGGAAGACCATCGAGGAGACGATTGCCGCCAGCCCCGAGGCACTGGCACCGTTGCGCCTGCACTATCTGCGGTGGGTGCTGTTCGACGTCGGCTCCGGCCTGCACTTTCAGTACCAGGGCATCTTCGACACCGACTTCGACAAGTACACCGAGGACGCGGTCGCCCTGTTCAGCGCGACCGGGATCACGACGGTTTTCACGAATCTCGAAGGCTTCCCTGAGGATTGGAAGGAGAACCCGGACGCGTTCATCAAGTTCGTCCGTGATCACCACTACCCCAGCTTCCTGGAGTACGGCGAGTACCCGTACGCGACGGCCGACGAGATCAAGAAGGCGCTACGGCTGAAGGCGGCCTTCTCGACCATGCTCGATCAGATGCAGTAGATGCTCGAGTTCGACGACATCCAGCACATCCTGCTGACCCGCACTCCAGCGATCACGGGCCGGTACGAGTTTCTGACGTTCGACACACCCGACGGCGGGCGCGCCTGGCTGACCGAGCTGCTCGACAAGGTCCAGTCAGCGACGGCCGCGCAGGACACGATGGACGAATCAGATCGCTGGGTTACGTTGGCGTTCACCTGGAATGGCCTGCGCGCGCTCGGCGTGCCAGAGGAGTCGTTGGCCACCTTCCCAGATGAGTTCCGCGAGGGCATGGTGTCGCGTGCGGGAATCCTCGGCGACACCGGGACGAGCGCACCCGAACACTGGGTGGGCGGTCTGGCCGGCGAGGACTGTCACGCGATCGCGATCCTGTTCTCCCGCACCGACGAGCAGTGCAAGCGCTCCATCGAGGCGCACGACGAATTGCTTGCTCGCACCGACGGTGTGCGGTCCCTGTCCTACCTCGACCTCAACGCGACACCACCGTTCAACTACGCGCACGACCACTTCGGCTTCCGGGACCGGTTGTCGCAGCCGGTGATGAAGGGCTCTGGCGAGGAGCCCACTCCCGGCTCCGGTGCGGCGCTGGAACCCGGCGAGTTCATCCTCGGTTATCCCGATGAGAACGGCCCGGTCGCCAATCTCCCTGAGCCCGAGGTGCTGTCACGCAACGGAAGCTACATGGCGTATCGGCGGCTGCAGGAGCACGTCGGTGTCTTCCGCGATCATCTGAGCGAGTACGCCGACACCGCCGACGGCCAGGAACTGCTGGCCGCCAAGTTCATGGGCCGCTGGCGCAGCGGAGCACCATTGGTGCTCGCACCGGACAAGGACGATCCCGAGCTGGGCGCCGATCCGATGCGCAACAACGACTTCAACTACAAGGAGATGGACCCGCTGGGTTATGCCTGCCCACTGGGATCGCATGCGCGCAGGCTCAATCCGCGGGACACCGCCCACAACATGAACCGCCGCCGGATGATCCGCCGCGGTGCGACCTACGGACCGGCGCTGCCGGAGGGCTCACCGGACGACGGCGAGGATCGCGGTATCGCCGCGTTCATCATCTGCGCGAGCCTGGTGCGCCAGTTCGAGTTCGCGCAGAACGTGTGGATCAACGACAAGGCCTTCCATGAGTTGGGCAACGAGCACGACCCCATCTGCGGCACCCAGGACGGCACACTGGATTTCACGATTCCCAAGCGCCCCATCCGCCAGGTGCACAAGGGATTGCCCGCCTTCACGACGCTGTTGGGCGGGGCGTACTTCTTCCTGCCGGGGATCAACGCGCTGCGCTACCTCGCCGGGCTCGGCAACTGACGACTATCGCTAGGGTGTGACTCTCGCGGCGTCGACAGTGAAGGCGATTGCCACGGTGGCCAAGTCATTGGTTGTCGTGAGGTCCAGTCCGGTGAGCGCCGTGAACGTCCGCAGTCGTGCGCGGACAGTGTTTCGGTGCCGATACGTTCGTTCGGCGATCATGGCGATGGTTCCGCCATGCGATACGAGATCTCCGACAGTCTCCAGCAGCCCGCTGCGCTCCCCCGCACTCAATGCGGCCAGCGGTTGAAAGACGGCGGCATGTATTGCCTCGGACAGTTCGGCGTTCGCAGCCGTTACGGCATTGAGCCAGTTGTCGTTGAGCCACTGGATCCCAGGGTGCGCACGCCCGCGAACTGCCATGCGCGCAAGGCGGATTGACTGAGCAACAGAGCCCAGACCGTCTGCGTGGGCGATCGAGCAGACGTGGTCACTCAGTGCGACGAGGTCATCGCTTACATCGGAACGGTCGTCAGGAACATGGGCGACTCCCCTCAGCTCCTGCGCGAACCAACTGAAGTAGAACGGGTACCCGCGCGCTTGCAGGCGGGTGGCGCACTCGGCCACGAGCTCCGGTCGAGGGATCGGGAAGGCGCCGACAACGCACACGTAGTGACCTGCGACCGGCAGTCCGAGCACCGTGGCCGCGTGCTCCACGACCTGCGGGTGCAGATCCGAGTCAAGGAGCAGCCGATCGAATGCGGCGGAACGGATTTCGTCAAGACTGTCTTGAGCCTTCTGGTAGCCGTGGACCACCTCCTCGGTGTTCAGCTCGACTGCCTCCCAGACCATCAACGACGAGCGCTCCAGGAAATCCGCACGAGCGCTGGCGCCGATGGCACGGCCCTCGGCAATGAGTGCCTCCCACAGCGATTTGAGGTCGATTCGGAACGCGTGCAGGACGCTGGGCAGGGGAACCCCCTGCTGGGCGCGGATGTGCCCAACATCGAGTGCGGCCGACTGCAGCGAATCGGGGATGGCACTGCCGGCCAGCCTGGTCAGCGCCAGTCGCATGGTTCGGTCCATGTGATAACGCAGGTCGTCACGGCTGACCGGCCCTCCGGTGTAGGTCGGCTCGTCGTCGATCGTCCGCTGCACAGTCATGTCGACGATCTCGTCGATGCGCACCTCGAGTAACCGACGAGCCGTCGTGCGGATGAGCTCAGTCGTGAGGTCCTCACCCATCGCCTCCCCTTCCGTCTGATTGGCTGTCCGGCTCAGTCACCGAAACTCTCGTAATTGTGCAATATGCACAGTGTAGGCGGATTTCTGGCGCCGTACCGGGCATTGACCAGGACGTTTTGACCTTCTTGAATGTGTGGTGCCCCACACCGCAACGGCTGCTCGAGAACCTGTCACCCGAGCAGCGGAAGGAAGTTTGATGCCCCACACGCCAGCTGAACCGCCCGTCACAGACGACGCCTGGGTGTCAGCTCTCACAGAGCGCCTCAGTGGGTGTTACGGGATCTCGGCCGTCAAACTGGCCTTCCTCGGCGGCGAACTCGATCGCAACTACCGGGTGTCCACCACCACCGGCGACCTCTACCTCGCGAAGCTCCAGGTCCGCCGGGAATCCCGCACCGACAAGAAGTGGCAGGACGACATCCTGGCCCACGTCGCCGACCAGGACCTGGCGGTCGCGGTTCCGACAGTCGTTCCCAACGTCAGCGGTGCGCGCAGCACCGTCGTCGACGCAGGTCCTGCCTATGGTCGACTCTCCGTCCTCAACTGGGTGCATGGAACCGAGTTGGCGAGGGTGGACGATCACTCCGACGCTCTGCTGACCGAGCTGGGCGCCACCGCCGCGCGAGTCACCAACGCACTCAACGGGTTTCCGCCAGCAGATCTGCCCACAACGCATCACTGGGACATCACGCGGTCCCGCGCGGCCATTCAAGAGTGCATCGACGCC
Organism: Mycobacterium sp. IDUB_39; assembly: GCF_055419205.1. Classification (NCBI taxonomy): domain Bacteria; kingdom Bacillati; phylum Actinomycetota; class Actinomycetes; order Mycobacteriales; family Mycobacteriaceae; genus Mycobacterium; species Mycobacterium sp. IDUB_39. The sequence goes on along the minus strand of NZ_JBVAXF010000011.1, from coordinate 46,274 downwards.
GATCCCTACCTCGCGGAAGAGCCATACATCCACACCGTTCTGCAGTGGTTCGACGAGATCGAGCCGCTCCTGTCGACACTGCCACCATCGGTGGTGCACCAAGACCTCAACGACAACAACGTTCTGGTCGAGACTCGCGACGGCGGCGACCAGGCCATCGCGGGCGTGCTGGACTTCAACGACGCACTGTTCAGTGTCAGAGTCGCCGAGGTCGCGATCGCGGGCGCATACGCGATGCTGCGCAAGGACGCACCGCTGACCGCCCTGGGACATGTCGTGGCCGGCTATCACGGAGTTAACCCGCTGACCGAGGACGAGCTCGCCGTGATCTACCCGATGGCGGTGGCGCGGTTGTGCGTTCAGGCGCTGACCTGGACAACCCGTGGGCGCACGAACCCGACTGCGTACGGCAGCATGCGGATGCGTCACACACTGCCAACGCTTCAACTGGTCCTCGCCATCCATCCCGACGACGCCCGGGCGCACCTGAATGCCGTATGCGGACTGTCGACTTCAGAGAAGGTGCAGCAACAGTGAGTTCGCAACCGACGTACATGGCCAATGCCTTTGGTGGCGACGAGGATGTGCTCGACGAACCCGGCAAGCTCCTCAACCGACGACGCGCAGCGGTCTTGGCGCCCAGCTACCGGCTGTTCTACCGGCGACCCGTCAACATCGCACGGGCCGAGGGTGTTTGGCTCTATGACTCCGACGGCAACGAGTACCTCGACGCCTACAACAACGTGCCGGTGGTCGGCCACAGTCATCCCCATGTTCAGCAGGCCGTCAGCGAGCAACTCGGTGCGTTCAACACCCACACGCGGTACCTGACGGAACCTCTCATCGCATACTCGGAGCGACTGCTTGCGCTCTTCCCGCGCCCGCTGTCCAAGGTCACCTACACCTGCACCGGCAGTGAGGCCGTCGACCTAGCGCTGCGGATCGCGCGGTATCAGACTGGCGCTCAAGGCATCATCTGCACCTCGCACGCGTATCACGGCACGACGGCGGCAGCCGCGCAAATCTCTCCAAGCCTGGGGCCGAACAATGAGATCGGACCCAACGTCGTGCTCGTTGACGCTCCAGATCTCTATCGGGAGAGCCCAGACCTCGCCGGGGCGGCATTCGCCGAGCGCGTCAAGGCCGCGATCACAACGCTTGAGGAACGTGGTGTCGGCCTGGCCGGCATGATCGTTGACTCGGTGCTGTCCAGCGACGGATTGCAGTGCGACCCCGCCGGGTTCCTGGCACCTGCCGCGAGAGCCGTACGCGACGCGGGCGGACTGTGGATCGCCGACGAGGTGCAGTCAGGATTCGGGCGGCTCGGCACCGGGTGGTGGGGGTTCTCCCGCCACGGGCTGGAGCCGGACCTGGTGGTCCTCGGCAAGCCGATGGGCAACGGCATCCCCATCGCCGCTGTGATCGGAACGGACGATGTGATGAACCGCTTCGGCCGAGACATCCGCTACTTCAACACCTTCGGGGGTAACCCGGTCAGCATCGCCGCGGCCGCGGCGGTCCTCGACGTCATCGAGGCCGACGACCTGATCGCCCATGCGCACACCGTTGGTCAGCGGTTGCTCGCCGGTTTGACCGAGCTCGCCGAGCGCCACACCATTCTGGGCGATGTCCGCGGCAGTGGATTGTTCATCGCCGCCGAGTTCATCACCGACCCACAGAGCCGCGCGCCGAACGCCCCCGCCGCCTCGAACATCGTCAACGAGCTGCGGGAACGCCGAATTCTCATCAGCGCGACCGGACGCTCGGAGAACATCCTGAAGATCCGGCCCCCGCTCCCATTCCAGATTGAACACGCCGATCACCTGCTGGCGACTCTGGATGCCGTGTTGACCGCCGAGGCCAGAGCAAGTCGTTGACGTGAAATCAAATCCCCCCAAAACCGAGGAGAAGTAGTGCGCGCAGTGTTGTTCTCAGGCAAGTTCGGCGACGTCGAGATGGCGGATGTGGATCTCGACAAGCCCGGCCCCGGTGAGGTCAGGGTCAAGATCGCCGCGACCGGCGTCTGTCACTCCGACTTGCACATCATTCGCAATGAGTGGCCACTTCCGGTGCCAATGGTCCTGGGCCACGAGGGCAGTGGCACGGTGACCGAACTGGGCGCGGGTGTCACGGACCTCGCCGTCGGCGACCACGTGGTGCTGTCGTGGGTGGCGCCGTGCAACGAGTGTCGGTACTGCAAGTCAGGCCACGTGGCCCGGTGCTCCGTGGCGATGAATCTCGTCGCCCCCGGCGGCGTTCTCCAAGACGGCACCTCGCGGATTCGCCACAACGGCGAGTCGATCTTCCACTACCAGGGGGTGTCCTCGTTCGCCGAGGAGGCGATCGTGCCCGCCAGCGGTGCCATTCGCGTGCGCAAGGATGCGCCCCTGGACGTCATCTGTCTCATCGGCTGTGCGATCGCCACCGGCGTCGGCGCCGTGACCAACACCGCACAGGTCGAGAAGGACGCAACCGTCGCTGTCATCGGGTGCGGTGGGGTGGGTCTGTCCGTCGTGCAGGGGGCGCGCATGGCCGGTGCGAGCCGAATCGTCGCCATCGACGTCCAGCCTTCCAAGACGCAACTGGCTCTCACCCTCGGGGCCACCGACGAGATCGACGCATCCACGGTCGATCCCGTTGCGGCGCTTCGCGAGATCCTCCCGGATGGGGCCGACTACGTCTTCGACGCCATCGGTAAGACGACCACCACCGAGCAGGCCATCCGCATGCTCGGTCTTGGCGGGGCCGCCGTCGTCGTCGGGCTTCCAGAGGCTGGCGCCACAGCGTCGTTTGAGCCCCTGGTGCTGGCGGAGGCCGACCAGCGGATCCTCGGCTCAAACTACGGCAGCGTCCGCCCGGCCATCGACTTCCCGGAACTCGTGGATCGCTACATGGCGGGCGACCTCAAGATCGACGAACTGGTCACTGCGCGGCGCCCGTTGGAGGACGCCGCGGCCGCACTGGAGGAACTCGCCACCGGCGCCGCACTGCGCACCCTGCTCATCCCAGATCAGCACTGATCCGACCGACCCGCTAAGGAACATGCACGATGGACAGTCCGAACTCTTCAGCTCCGATCGCCGAGGCCGGCACGCCGAAAGGCACCGCACCGCTCTCCCTGCTCAGCCGCAACCTGGGTGTTCCCTCGATCGTCTTCATGGTGGTCGCGGCGGCTGCGCCGCTGGCCGTGGTCGCCGCCAACCTGCCGGTCCTGATCGCCCAGAGCGGTAACGGTGGCGCACCGTATTACTTCCTCGTGTGCACCATCCTGCTGGGGGTGTTCTCGGTCGGGTTCACGCTGATGAGCCGCTACGTTCCCAATGCAGGCGCGTTCTACTCGTACATCCAGGCCGGTCTTGGACGCATCACCGGGACGGGGGCGGCCGCGGTCGCGGTCTGCTCCTACTCGATGTTGCTCATAGGCGTCACTGCGTACTTCGGGGTGGCGACAGAGAACCTGTTGTCCACCGGCATTCCGTGGTGGGTGTTCTCACTGGGGCTTCTCGCGCTCGTCGCGCTCCTCGGCTACCGCGACATCGAGCTCAGTTCCAAGGTTCTCGTCATCGCGCTCGTTCTCGAGATCATCGTGGTGGTGGCGATGAACATCGGGGTGTTCGTCCACAGCGGCAGTGCTGGCTCATCGCTCTCCGTGCCGCTGAGCACCCTCGGGGCGGGCGTCCCGGCCCTCGGTGTGATGTTCGCGTTCTACAGCTTCATCGGCTTCGAGGCGACGGCGGTGTTTCGCAACGAGGCGCGCGACCCGGATCGCACCATCCCGCGGGCAACCTATGTCGCCGTCATCGTCATCGGCCTGTTCTCGGCGGTCTCCGCGTGGTGTGTCGTCGCCGGCGTGGGCGTCGACACCGTGGTTGCGGCCTCAGCCGACGACCCGGAGAACGTCGTGCTCAACCTGATGGGGAGTGTCGCAGGCGCCATCCTGGCCGATATCGCCCGCGTGTTGCTGGTGACCAGTTTCTTCGCCTGCGCCCTGTCGTTTCACAACATCGTGACCCGGTACGTCTTCGCGCTCGCCCAAAAGAACGTCCTCCCAGCAGCATTCGGCGAGGTCAGCACGAAGCACCACGCTCCGTCGCGGGCGTCGCTGCTGGTGTCGGCGTTCGCCGCCGCCTGCCTGGTCGCCGCGATCGCCGCGGGACTCGATCCGGTCACCGTGGTGTTCACCCTGGCTGGCGCGGCATCGTCGTTGGGTGTCGTCATCCTCATGACGTTGGTGAGCGTCGCGATGCTGGTGTTCTTCCGCCGGGTCGACACCGGAAAGGGCATGTGGCACACCGTCATCGCGCCGGCCGTGTCCACACTGGGCCTCGGGGTGATCCTGGTGCTCGTCGTCACCAACTTCAGCCTGCTTACCGGAACCCAGGCCCAGGCCTACGGCGTCATGGGCTTCGTGCTGGCGTCATTCGTGATCGGAGCTGTCGGGGCGATGATCATCCGATCCCGTCGCCCAGACGTCTACGACAAGCTCGACGACGGAGCGGCCACCGAGGAACAGCCCGTGGGCTGACGCCCGAGGTCTCGCTGTCCCAGATCCACAACTCCCAACCCTGGAGATCGACGATGTCCTCAGCAGTTCCCTTTCAGGTCGTGAATCCGGCCACCGGCGAGGCGGGCGCCCCGCATCCGTTCGCGAGCGCCGCCGAACTCGACGCCGCCGTCTACACCGCGCATGCGGCACAAAGGCCCTGGGCGAGTCGCCCCGTCAGCGAGCGGACGGCGGCGTTGCGCAAGGTCGCGCAGTTTCACCGCGACCGACTGGATGAACTCGCCGAGACGGCGGTCCGCGAGATGGGTAAGCCGATCGCCCAAGCGCGAGCTGAGGTGGAGTTCAGCGCCGACATCTACGACTACTACGCGGACAACGCTGAGAGCATGTTGGTCGATGAACCGATCGAACTCGCCGACGGCGACGGCAGCGCACTCATCAGGAAGCAGGCCATCGGCGTCGTCCTCGGCATCATGCCGTGGAACTTTCCCTACTACCAGGTGGCCAGGTTCGCGGCGCCGAGTCTTGCGGTGGGAAACACCGTGCTGCTCAAGCCCGCGCCACAGTGTCTGGAGTCCTCCCGCAGGATTGCCGACGCCTTCGCCGTGGCGGCGACACCCGAGGGCGTCTTCGCCAGGATCCTGGCCTCGGAGAGCGACCTCGCCGGTGTGATCGAGGACCCACGCATCGCCGGGGTGAGCTTCACCGGGTCCGAACGTGCCGGCGCGGTGGTCGGGCGCCTCGCGGGCGGATCGGTCAAGAAGGTCGTCCTGGAGCTCGGCGGTTCCGATCCGTTCCTGGTGCTCGATGGCACGAACCTCCCGGCAGCGGTCGACGCGGCGGTCGAGGCACGCCTGGACAACACCGGCCAGTCGTGTAACGGCGCCAAGCGCATCATCGTCGTCGACAGCGTGTACGACGACTTCGTGGAGAGCTTCGTCAATAAGCTCGCCGCTGTGACGCCGGGCGATCCCATGGACGAGCAGACGACCATCGGACCGCTGTCCTCGGTGCGCGCGGCTGAGATCCTTGAGTCACAGGTGAACCGGGCGATCGAGGCGGGCGCGACAGCGCTGCTGAGGAGTTCACGCGACGGCGCCTTCCACTCGTGCGGAGTCCTGGCCGACGTCGCCGCGAGCAATCCCGTGCACCGCGAGGAGCTCTTCGGGCCCGTCGCGATCGTGTACCGCGCGGCCGACGAGAACGACGCCGTGCAGATCGCCAATGACACGCCCTACGGGCTCGGGTCGTATGTCTTCACCGGTGACGCGGAGCAGGCGGGCAGAGTTGCCGACGCGCTCGACACCGGCATGGTCTACATCAACGGCGTCGGCCTCGATGCGGCGAACCTGCCATTCGGCGGGACGAAGCGTTCGGGTTCAGGCCGTGAGCTGGGATCACTCGGAATCCGAGAGTTCATCAATCACAAGCTGATCCGCTCGGTGCCGCTGTGAGCGCTTAGTCGATCGGGTTCTCGCCGGTACCTCGGATTATGGTGGACCCATGCCCGGCCTGCCGTTCCGTCGTTCGTGCCGCGGTCTACTGGTCGACGGCGACCGAGTCCTGCTCGCCCAGCACCGTATCGACGACGAACTCACTGTGTGGGTCGGACCCGGCGGCGGGGTCGAGGCCGGCGAGAACCACCTGCAGGCACTAACCCGCGAACTGCACGAGGAGACCGGCCTAGTGATCACCGCCGCTCATGCACCCCGGCTCGTGTGGGTCCAGAGTGTCGCCTTTCCCAGCATGCGCGAGGACGGCTACGCAGGCATCACCAACCACTACTTCCTCATCCACGCCGACAGTTTCGAGCCGACCAGCGGCGTCGCTCCCGGTAGGGCAGGCCACCCCTCCGAGGAGGGGATCCTCGATCAACGCTGGTGGACGCTGGCCGAGATCGACACCGCCCGGGCCCAGGGTGTGCTGTTCTCGCCGAGGGCTTTGCCGACTCTTCTGCGTGCCATCCTGGCCGACGGTCCGCCGCCGACGCCGATCGCGATCGGTCTCTAGACCTCACGCACCGCCTGTGGTGGCCCGCTGCGTTCAAAGAGGTGTCTTCATCCTCCGCTTCGTCAACGGCAAAGTACTTCAGCCCTTTGCCATCGTTGACGTCCTCGCGCAATTGAGGTAACTCTGCGCTGCGGAAGCGGTTCCCATACACGGTGATTCGACTGCACCCCCTGGCTTCTGAAGGGTCAGTGGAGCAGCCGAGATCGGGAAGGATCGCGCCGAGACACCAACGCGCTTGATGAAACGCGGGCGATCTCCACACCACGGGCCCGCGAAGGTCCTACTCTTGACGCCATGTCCGACCCGCGCCCGGGGTGGGGGGCTACGGTTGCCAAACTGGCCACACATTGTGTGCTGGCCGGATTTCTCACGGCCGCATTGCTATTCCCCGTCGTCGGCGGCGTCGGGATGTTGACGTCGCGGCTTTCCAGCATCGTGGCGCAGGACTCGTCGGAGGTACTGCAGGGCGACGCCCCGACCGTCTCCACCATGGTCGACGCCGCGGGCAAGCCGATTGCCTGGCTATACGAGCAGCGACGATGGGTGGTGCCAAGCGATCGGATCGCCGACACCATGAAGCTGGCGATCGTATCGGTCGAGGACAAACGCTTCGTTGAACACAACGGGGTGGATCTGCAGGGGACGCTGAACGGACTCTTCGGCTACATGCGGGGCGTCGAGCAGATGCGTGGCGGATCGACCATCGAGCAGCAGTACGTGAAGAACTACAACCTTCTGGTCAAGGCGAAAACAGACGCCGAGCGTCGGGCGGCCGTGGAGATCACCCCAGCACGCAAGCTGCGCGAGATGCGGATAGCCCTTGCCTTGGACAAGGAACTCCCCAAGGGGGAGATCTTGGCGCGCTACCTGAACCTCGTGTCGTTCGGCAACGGCGCCTTCGGCGTGCAGGACGCCGCGCGCACCTACTTCGGCATCGACGCCCGGCAGCTCAATTGGCAGCAGGCGGCACTGCTCGCCGGCCTGCTCAGATCCACCAGCATGCTCAACCCGTACACGAACCCGGACGGTGCCCTGGAGCGACGCAACACCGTGCTCGACACCATGATCGAGTATCTGCCCGACAGGGCTGACGAACTCCGCTCCGCCAAGGCCCAGCCGTTGGGAGTGCTCCCAGTGGTCGACCCGTTGCCGCAGGGCTGCATAGGCGCGGGAGACAACGCGTTCTTCTGCGAGTACGCCCTTGATTACCTGGCGCGCGCGGGCCTGAGCATGGAGGAGGTCGCGCGCAACGGCTACTTGATCCGCACCACCCTCGACCCCACGGTGCAGGCCAGCGTGAAATCGGCAGTCGACAGGGCGGCAGACCCCACCGCCGACGGCGTCGCGAGTGTGATGAGCGTGATCAGGCCGGGCAAGGACGCGCACCGGGTGATCGCGATGGCCGATAACCGCACGTACGGGCTCGACCTCAACGCCAACCAGACTGTGCAACCGCAACCCTTCTCCCTGGTCGGCGACGGTGCCGGGTCGATATTCAAGATCTTCACCACTGCCGCCGCACTCGAGATGGGGATGGGGATCAATGCTCAACTCGACGTTCCCTCGACATTTCAGGGCAAGGGCCTCGGCAGCAGTGAGACCCCCGGGTGTCCGCGGGAGACCTGGTGCGTGAGAAACGCCAGGGGGTACTCCAGTCCGTTGAGTGTCACTGACGCGCTGGCCCAATCCCCCAACACGGCATTCGCCAAACTCATCTCCCAGATAGGGGTGCCGCGCGCAGTGGATATGGCGGTCCGGTTGGGGTTGAGGTCCTACGCCGAACCGGGTAGCGCCCACGCCTATAACCCGGACTCCGACGAGAGCATCGCCGATTACGTCAAGCGGCAGAACATCGGATCCTTCACACTCGGTCCGCTCGAGCTCAATGCGCTCGAGCTGTCCAATGTCGGAGCGACGCTGGCCTCGGGCGGCACATGGTGCCCACCGACACCGATCGACAAGGTCTTCGACCGCCATGGCCGTGAGGTCGGCGTGGAAACCGTCCCGTGCGAACAAGCGGTACCCGAGGGTCTTGCCAACACACTGGCCAACGCGCTGGGCAAGGATCACACGAGTGGAACCGCCACCGGTGCAGCGGGTTCGGTCGGCTGGACGCTGCCGATGGCCGGCAAGACCGGCACCACCGAGTCGCATCGGTCCTCGGGATTCCTCGGCTTCACCAACCAGTACGCCGCAGCGAACTATATCTTCGACGACTCCCCCACGCCGTCAGGTCTGTGCTCGTACCCGCTACGCAAGTGCGGTGAGGGCGATCTGTACGGAGGTACCGAGCCGGCGCTGACCTGGTATCGGGCGATGAATCCGATCGCCGACGACTTCGGGCCCGTGGTCATGCCGCCCACCGATCCGCGCTACGTCGACGGCGGCCCCGGCAGCGAGGTGCCCAGTGTGACCGGCCTGAAGCTCGACGCGGCGCGTAAACGCCTGCAAGACGCCGGGTTCCAGGTCGCCGACCAACCCACACCGGTCAACAACAGCGCCTCGAAGGGTGCCGTGGTCGGAACGACCCCACGCGGCAGGACCATCCCCGGCTCGATCATCACGATCAACACCAGCACCGGCTATGTGCCGCCCCCTGTCGTCGTTCCCCCTCCGGGCGCTCCACCCCCACCCGGGGAACCACCACCGCCACCTGAGAACGTCATCCTGATCCCCGGGCTGCCGCCGATAACGATCCCCGGCATGGCTCCGCCGCCGCCCCCACCCCCGCCGCCTCCCCCGCCGGAGCCACCTCCCCCGGGCGCGCCGGCGTTCTAGGCCGGGCAGCCAGCCCCTAGCTGCGAATCTGCTGTGAACTTGCCGTGAGGACACCACAACTCGGGCTTCCGCGGGCTCACTAATACCCCGCGCCGGTCGCCTTCTCAGGGATAGCGTGATCGTCCGGGGTTCACGACGACGCCCACTGGCGCACCGTCTGACCCGAACAACCGTCGACTGAAAGGCGCTCGCGTGCAACCATCCAGCACTCCGCATCTCGGGCGTTCGCTCGGCCTGTGGGCGATCGTCGGCCTCGGTCTCGGCTACATGACCCCGATGACCGTGTTCGACACGTTCGGAATCGTCTCGGGCGAGACCGACGGTGTGGTCCCGCTCGCCTACATCGTCGCGCTGATCGCCATGATCTTCACCGCGATCAGCTATGGCCGGATGACGCGTGTCTATCCGTCGGCGGGATCGGCGTACACCTACGCCTCGGAGGTGATCCACCCCAACGTCGGGTTCCTCGTCGGCTGGTCGTCGCTGCTCGACTATCTGCTGCTGCCGATGGTGAACGCCGTCATCGGCCGGATCTACTTCGAGTCGTTCTTCCCCGAAGCTCCGTCGTGGATATTCGTCCTCGTCTATGTCGGCATCGTCACCGCGCTCAACGCCTGGAGCATCAAGGGCACGTCGAACATCAACGCCGTGCTGGTCGTGTTCCAGATCGTGCTGATCCTGGTGTTCGTCGTGCTCGCGTACAACTCGATCCGCAACGGCTTGGGCCAGGGCACGATATTCACGCTCGAGCCGCTCTATCACGCGGGCGTGAACATGGGCGCCGTCGCGGCGGGCGCCACGGTGGTGTGTTTCTCGTTCATCGGATTCGACGCGATCACGATGTACAGCGAGGAGGCGAAGTCGCCGAGCACTGTGCCGAAGGCGATCGTGCTCGCGCTGCTGATCGGCGGCGCGATCTTCTTCCTCGGCGCATGGTTCGCCCAGGCCGCCTTCCCCACGCTCGACGGTTTCGAGGTCACCGACGACACGCTCCCCGAACTCGCGCTGAAGGTCGGCGGCGAGTTCTTCAAGATCCTGTTCGTCTCAGCCGCGCTCGCCGCGATGTTCGCGTCGAGCCTGTCCTCGCACGCCAGCGTCTCTCGACTGATCTACGTCATGGGGCGCAACGGCACGGGCCGGATCCCACGATTCCTGTCCTACATCCACCCGAGATTCTTGACGCCGTTGCACGCGGTGCTCATCGTCGGCGCGGTATCCCTGCTGGCGGTCAACTTCACGCTCGAGTTCGTGTCCGCGATGATCAACTTCGGCGCCCTCATCGCATTCACCGTCGTCAACCTGACCGTGCTCCTGTACTACGCCGTCCGCCTGAAGAAGCGAAACACGCCTAAAGAGATCCTCACGAACATCCTGCTGCCGGTCATCGGCATGTCTCTGACAGTGGTGTTGTGGCTCAACCTGCACTTCGACGCGCTCCTCTACGGCGCGATCTGGTTCACCGTCGGCGTCATCGTGCTGGTGTACGCCACCCGCGGGTTGCGCAAGCCTCTCACCATGAAGATGGAGGAGGAGACCCTCGCCGAGGAGGGCACCCCGATCCCCCACATCGAGCACGGCAAGGCAGGTGAGCCCCGATGAAGCTGGTCGTCGGCTATCTCGCGACATCCGGTGGCGCGGACGCCGTTTCACTCGGTGTTCGGCTCGCCCGCACCCTCGGCGCCGAGCTGGAACTGCGAATAGTCCTGGCCCCCGACGACGTGACGACACCGCGCGTCACGTCAGGCAAGTTCCACGACGTCCTCGCCGAACGGGGTTCGGCGTGGCTCGACGAGGCAATGCGTCTGGTGCCCGACGACGTTACGGCTCACGGCGCGATACTCGTCGACGAATCGGTCGCCGGTGCACTCAGCGCGGAGGCGCTTCGGCTCGAGGCCGAGGCCATCGTGGTCGGCGGATCGGGCGGCGGGTTGGCCAGGAGCCTGTCGCTCGGCACACTCGTCGACGACCTGCTGCACTTCGCCCCGGTCCCAGTGGCCGTGGCTCCGCGAGGCACCCGCAACTCCGACGTACAACGCGTCCGCGCCGTCACGTGCGCCATCGGTGATCGTCCCGGCGCGCGTCGACTCCTCGAGCTGGCAGTGGGTGTGAGCAGGGCGACCGGCGCGCCGCTGCGCTTGGTGTCGCTCGTCGCGCTGGACAAACACGGCGAGCAGGGTCTCGAGGCCGCCCGCGAACACGCCAAAGCCACCCTCGAATCCGTGCAGGCGGCCCTTCCGGAGGGTGCCGACGTGACAGCCGTCGTCGCCGACGGCGCGACGATCGAAGCCGCCGTCGAGGAGCTCGACTGGCAGGACGGCGATCTGCTGATGCTCGGCTCCAGCAGGCTAGCCCCGCCCCGCCGCCTGTTCATCGGTTCCACGGCCGCCAGAATCCTGCGGGTCCTGCAGGTGCCGATGATCGTGACCCCGGGTGAGGAGGAGTCGACGTGAGGATGAGCGGCATCCGCTGAAGTGGGGCGGGCGGGGCTCGAACCCGCGACCAATGGATTATGAGTCCACGGCTCTAACCGACTGAGCTACCGCCCCGTCGCGCATCTGCGCGGCCACTATGGTCGCACAGGCCTGCTCGAGCCCTCCCAGGTGATATCGGAATGCTGATCATGCTCGGCATTGCCCGACTAGGCTGCCAGCCGTGATCCGATTTCTGCTGCGCATCGCCATATTCCTCGGGTCCTCGGCACTGGGCCTGCTTGCCGCGGCGTGGCTGGTGCCCGGTGTGACCATCCGACCGCTCGGCTTCCTGGCCGCCGTCGTCATCTTCACCGTCGCCCAGGCGATCCTCTCGCCGTTCTTCCTCAAGATGGCCAGCCGGTACGCGTCGGCGTTCCTCGGCGGCATCGGCCTGGTGTCGACGTTCGCCGCGCTGCTGCTGGCCTCACTGTTCGCCAGCGGGATATCAATCCGCGGCATCGGCTCGTGGATCGGCGCGACCATCGTGGTCTGGCTCATCACCGCGATCGCGACGGTCGTCCTTCCGGCGCTGTTCCTCAAGAGCAAGGTGGCATCGGCCAAGACGGGTAAGCCCGCGAAGTCCGAATAGTCAGGCGTACACCGGCTGGCCGTCCGCACCCAGCAGGTAGCGCTCGGTGCCCTCTGCCACCCGTGGGGCGTCGGCGGCCAGGGCCACCGCAATCTTGTTGGCCGCGTTGCGCATCACGTCGAGTGTCAGCTCAGTCGCCTCGACATCGGTGAAGTGTGCCCGCACACCCGCGGCCACGTCGGCATCGATGCGCGACGGCGTCCAGATCAGCGCATCGACATAGCGCAGGGCCGCCTTGTGCCGCTCGTCGAGCAGTGTCGAGGTGTCGTAGTGCTCGATGTCGTCATACATCGACTCCGTCCCGCCTGCGTCCAGGGCCGCGCCCTCGCGCAGCGACCGGCACAGTCGGCAGTTGTGCGCCACCGCGCCGCGCAGTCGGACGACCTCGGTTGTCACGGGATCGAGCGATCGCAGGGCACCCACTGTCGGGGCGAACCGGTTGAGCAGCAGGTCGATCGGATCGGTGTCGTGGTCCCAACCATCGGGTTCCGGCACGGCCGGAAGGCCCAGGGCCTCTATGCCTGCGAGTACGCGTGGCACGAAGTCGGCGACGAAGACCAGGGCCGTCCCGGCGAAGGCGTCGGCGCCGAGTGCGGCCAGGAACGCCTCCCGCTGGGCGGGGCTGACCCCCGCCACGTCGACGGCGAACTGTTCGGCGAAGTCGCGCACGGCCGCATCGGTCGACGGGGTGTCCTCGGCCGGCAGCTGCGGCAGCGTCATGGCCCCCGCGCACGTCTGGCGCACCTGCGCGTTGACCGCTCCGAGGCGCTGCGGTGATAGTGCGGTCAGCTGGCTCAGCAGGTCATAGGGCGCGTGGTCCACGAACGCGATTATTGCGCCTGGCTCACCGATGACATGTGAAAGTCGGGAATTCGCAGTGCGGGCATCGAGGCGCGGGTCGCCCAGTCGCCCCACTCGCGCGGCAGTGTGACCTCACTGACGCTCGCCTCGGTGGCGCGCCGCAACAGGTCCAGCGGGCTCTCGTTGAACCGGAAGTTGTTGACCGCGGCGGTCACCTCCCCGTCCTCGACCAGGCACACGCCGTCGCGGGTCAGACCCGTCAGCAGCAGCACCGTGGGATCCACGTCGCGGATGTACCACAGCGTGGTCAGGAGCAGCCCACGCTCGGTGGCCGCGACCATGTCGGCGAGGGTGGTCGAACCGCCCGTCATCAGCAGGTTGTCAGCGGCCACAGTGACCGGCACGCCGAACTCGGCGGCCGCCGCGCGCGGGTAGGCCAGCGAGTTGACGGTGCCGTCGCGAATCCAGTCGACGCGTCCGAGGTCCATCCCGTTGTCGAAGACCGACACCCGCTCCGAGGAACTCCTCGTCGCGACGAAGGGTGCGCACTGCAGGTCGGCCGCGCCGGGATCGGAGTACAGCGTCAGCCCGAGGTCGGTGAGCCGCTCCCCCACCCGGGTGCCGCCGGCCGCCGACATCGCGGTGCGACCCTCCTGGGCACCGCGGCCGTCCATGCTCCAGGTCAGGTAGATCATCATGTCGGCCACGGTCGACGGCGGCATCAGGGTCTCGTAGCGCCCGGCCGGCAACTCGACGGTGCGGTTGGCCCAGCCCAGCCGCATCGACAGGTCCTCGAGCATGGAATCGGTTGGCACATCGACGAAGTCGGCGGTGCTGACGCCCGACCACGCGCTGGCGCCGTTGCGCTTGGCGTTGATCTCCACCGTGCCGGTGGGCTGGGTGTAGCGCCGCCGCAGGCCGCCCGACGTCGCGACGAACGTCGTCTCCAGTTCGTGGCGGGCGAAGCCGTACAGCGTGTCGGCGCCGCGGAATCCGCGCGCCAGGCTCTGCGCCACACTGCCGAACACACCCGCTCCGGTTGTCGGGACCGGCGCGTGCCAGTCGGCGGGCGCGTCGGTTCCGGGCAGCACCGGCGCGGCGTCTCTCGCCTCGGGTGCTGAACGCGCCGCCGCCGCTGAGGCCTGCACCAGCCCGGCAACCGACTCGGGATCGACCTCACTGGCGGTGACCGCTCCGACGAACGCGCGCTCACCCCGCCGGACGATCGAGATGACCGTCGTGTCGCGGCCGAGCGACTCGCCGTTGGTGGTCATCGAGTTGCCTGCCCACCGCAGGGAGGCCGTCGATCGGTCGGTGACCAGCACGATGGTCTCGTCGGCGGCGCCCAGGCGCCTGGCCTCGGCAAGGGCCAGTTCCACGACCCGTGGTGCGTCAATCATCAGCTGCGCCCCGACTCTTCGCGTGTGTTGAGCACGTTGATGCCGCGGAACAGCGCCGACGGGCATCCGTGACTGACCGCCGCGACCTGGCCGGGTTGGGCCTTGCCGCAATTGAACGCGCCCCCGAGACGCCAGGTGGACGGGCCGCCCACGGCCTCCATCGCCCCCCAGAAGTCGGTGGTGGTGGCCTGGTACGCGACATCGCGGACCTGTCCGTCCAGGCGGCCGTCGCGGATGCGGTAGAAGCGCTGGCCGGTGAACTGGAAGTTGTAGCGCTGCATGTCGATCGACCACGACTTGTCACCGACGACATAGATGCCGTCATCGACGCGGGCGATCAGATCCTCGGTGCTGACATCCTCTGCGGCGGGCTGCAGCGACACGTTGGCCATCCGCTGGATCGGGACGTGATGGGGCGAGTCGGCATACGAGCACCCGTTCGAGCGGGCCTCGCCGAGGCGCGGCGCGAACACCCGGTCCAGTTGGTAGCCGACGAAGATGCCGTCGCGGACCAGGTCCCAGCTCTGCGCCTGCACGCCCTCGTCGTCGAAACCGATGCTGGCCAAACCGAACTCGACGGTGCGGTCGGCGGTCACGTTCATCAGCGGTGAGCCGTACCGCATGCTGCCCAGCTTGTCCGGCGTCGCGAACGAGGTTCCCGCATAGGCGGCCTCGTAGCCGATGGCGCGGTCGTACTCGGTGGCATGGCCGATGGACTCGTGGATGGTCAACCACAGGTTGGACGGATCGATCACCAGATCGGTGGGACCCGCGATCACACCGGGAGCCTTGGTCTTCTCGGCCAGCAGTGTCGGCAGTTCGGCGAGCTCGGTCGTCCAGTCCCAGATCTCGTCACCCGCGACGGCCTCCCACCCGCGCGCCGTTGGCGGGGCCAGCGACCGCATGGTGTCGAACGTGCCGACCGCCGCGTCCACGGCGATGGCCTCCAGGGTCGGCTGCACCCGGACCCGCTGCTGGGTGATCGACGATCCGAAGGTATCGGCGTAGAAGGTCTGCTCCTTGGCCGCGTAGAGGCTTGCGGACACGTGGTCGACGCCGTCGGCCGCCAGCAGCCTGCCCGAGTACTCGTCGAGCACGGCGATCTTGTCGGCAGCGGCCACCTCGAACGGGTCGATGCGGTAGTCCGACACCCAGGAGGCGTTGGCGTACACCGGTTCGGGCGCCAGCTCGATGCGCTCGGCGTTCAACGGCGCCAGGGTGGTCGCCACGGCGACCGCGCGCCGCGCGGTGTCTGCGGCCACCCGCGGGTCCAGCTCGGCGTGCGAGGCGAACCCCCAGGTGCCGTCGACGATGACCCGCACCGCCAGCCCCAGCTCACGCGTCAGAACGGACGTCTCCAGCTCGCCATCGCGGAGTTGAATGATCTCGGTGGTGATGCGGTGGATGCGCAGGTCCGCGTAGCTGGCACCGGCATTGACGGCCGCGGTCAACGCGGCGTCAGCAAGCTCATGCCGGGGCAGCGCGAGGAAGTCGGCATCGACACGTCGGTGCGCTGTCACGCCTACACCGTAGTGGCACGTGCTCCGGAGAGGCTTTAATGACCCCGTGACGCGTCGGAGGGTGGGAGCGGCTGTCCGGGGCTACGCCCTGCTCGCGCCCAGCCTGTTCGGCATGGTCACGTTCCTGCTGCTGCCGATGCTCGTGGTGGCGTGGTTGAGCCTGCAGCGCTGGGATCTGCTGGGCCCCATCGAATATGTCGGACTGGCCAATTGGCGCGCGGTGCTCACCGACGCCACGTTCGCCCGATCGCTCGGGGTGACCGCGCTGTTCATCGCCCTGGTGGTGCCGATACAGACAGCGCTGGGGCTGTTCGCGGCGGCAATGCTGGCGCGCGGTCTGCCGGGCAGCGGATTCTTCAGGACGCTGTACGTGCTGCCGTGGATCTGTTCCCCGTTGGCCATCGCGGTGCTGTGGCGATGGATCCTGGCCCCCACGGACGGCGCCGTCAGCACCCTGCTGGATCGCCCGATCGAGTGGCTGACCGATCCGACGCTGGCGCTGCCCGTCGTCTCGGCGGTAACGGTGTGGACCAACGTCGGCTACGTGACGCTGTTCTTCCTGGCCGGCATCCTGGCCATCCCCACCGAGGTGCAGAACGCGGCACGCACCGACGGCGCCGGCTCGTGGCAGCGCTTCCGGCACATCACGCTCCCCATGCTGCGCCCGACGCTGTTCTTCGTATTGGTCACAGGGATCGTGAGCGCGGCCCAGGTTTTCGACACCGTCTATGCCCTGACCGGTGGCGGTCCGCAGGGTCGCACCGATCTGGTGGCGCACCGCATCTACGCCGAGGCGTTCGGCGCCGCATCGATCGGGCGAGCGTCGGTCATGGCGGTGGTGTTGTTCGTCTTGCTGGTCGGTGTGACCCTGCTCCAGCAGCGGTACTTCAGGAGACGGATCAGCTATGACCTGGTCTAGGGGCGCCTCCGGCTCCGTGTCTAGCGGCGCCGTCGTCTACCCCCTGCTGATCCTCGGCGCGCTCATCACCCTCGTCCCGTTCGGGCTGGGGTTGCTGACGTCGTTCACCTCCGCCGAACAGTTCAACACCGGATCGCCGCTGTCCCTGCCGAATCCGCCCACGTTGAGCAACTACACCGGACTGGCCGATGCGGGGTTCGGGCGCGCCATCGTGGTGACGGCGCTGATGACCGCGGTGATCCTGGTGGGTCAGCTGACGTTATCGGTCCTCGCCGCGTACGCGTTCGCGCGACTGGAGTTCCCCGGCCGCGACGCGCTGTTCTGGGTGTACGTCGCCACACTCATGGTGCCCGCCACGGTCACGGTGGTTCCGCTGTATCTGATGATGGCCGAGACGGGTCTGCGCAACACGTTCTGGGCGCTGGTGTTGCCGTTCATGTTCGGCTCGCCCTACGCGATCTTCCTGTTGCGCGAGTACTTCCGCACCATCCCGGCCGACCTGATCCGCGCCGCCCGCGTCGACGGAGCCAACACCCTCGACGTCATCGTGCACGTGGTGCTTCCGGCCAGTAAGCCCATCCTCGTCACGCTCGGGCTGATCACCGTGGTGTCGCAGTGGAATAGCTTCATGTGGCCGTTGGTCATCACCAGTGGTGGGCGCTGGCAGGTCCTGACGGTGGCCACGGCCGGTCTGCAGTCGCGGTACGACGCCCAGTGGACGCTGGTGATGGCGGCGACGACCGTGGCGATCGTGCCGTTGATCGTGGTGTTCGTCGCGCTCGGGCGCCACATCACCTCATCAATCGTGGTGACGGGCCTGAAGTGAGTCTCCCCCGCGCCCGGCGATCCGCGCAGCTGCGGCCCAGGTCGTCGACGTTGTTCGCGGGCTCGGTCGCGCTGCTGATGACCGTGCTGCTGACGGTGGCCGTCCTGCTCGGCCGATCGACGGAACCCGATGACCGCGCCGTGGTGACGGTGCGACTGTGGGACGAGCAGGTGGCCGCCGCCTACCGAGAGTCGTTTGACGAGTTCACCCGCGCACATCCCGATATCGAGGTGCGGGTCAACGTCGTCCCCTACTCGTCCTACTTCGACACACTGCGCACCGACGTGGCCGGCGGCAGCGCCGACGACGTGTTCTGGTTGTCCAACGCCTATTTCGCCGGCTACGCCGACAACGGCAGGCTTCTCGATATCGGCGCGACACTGCCCGGCGCCGTCAGATCGTGGGACCCGGCGGTGGTCGCGCAGTTCACGCGCAACGACACGCTGTGGGGTGTACCGCAGCTGACCGATGCGGGCATCGCCGTGTACTACAACGCCGATCTGCTCGACGCGGCGGGAGTGAGCCTCGGCGAGATGGCGCGCCTGCGGTGGTCACCCGGCGGGCCGGACGCAGGTGACACCCTGCGGTCGCTGGCGGCACGGCTGACCGTGGACGCGGGCGGGAATCGCGCCGACACACCGGCGTTCAACGCCGACCGCATCCGGCAGTGGGGGTACAACGCCGCCAACGACCTGCAGGGCATCTACCTCAACTACATCGGATCGGCAGGTGGGGTGTTCCAGGACGGCGACCGGTTCGCCTTCGACAATGACGCTGCGACACAGGCGTTCGAGTACCTCGTGCACCTGATCAACGTCGATCACGTCGCTCCCCCGGCGTCGAACACCAACGGCAACGGCGACTTCTCCCGCAACCAGTTCCTGGCCGGGCGCATGGCGCTGTTCCAGTCCGGCACCTACAACCTGGCCGCGATCGCCGATCAGGCGCGGTTTCGCTGGGGGGTGGCGATGCTGCCGACGGGACCCGCTGGAAGGGTGAGCGTCACCAATGGCATTGCCGCGGCCGCCAACTCGGCGACCAGGCATCCCGACGCGGTGCGCGCGGTGCTGGCGTGGATGGGCAGCGCCAAGGGCAATCAGTACCTGGGTGCACGGGGCGCCGCCATTCCGGCCGTCATCGCGGCGCAGCAGGCGTACTTCGCATACTGGGCCGGCCGCGGTGTGGACGTGACACCGTTCTTCCAGGTACTCGACGGGCCGCGCATCCCCGCCCCCGGCGGCGCCGGCTTCGCGGCGGGATACGCGGCGCTGCAGCCGTTCTTCGACGAGATGTTCCTCGGCCGCACCGACGTGGCACAGACCCTGACCGACGCGCAGGCCGCAGCCAACGCCGCGGCTGAGCGCTAAGCCCCGCGCTGCGACGCCCCGGCACGAGGTCCGATCACCCGCAGCAGCGGCAGCGCGATGAGCAGTGCGACCGCAACCAGGATGGCGCTCACCCACACCGGACCCAGCTCACCGGCGTTCGCGCCGAGCGTCCCCGCTGCGACCAGGGGGCCTCCGGCCGCACCGATGTTCAGCGCCGCGGTCGCATAGGACCCGCCCATGGTCGGCGCGTCCACCGCCTCATAGAGCACTCTGGCAATCAACGTGCTGCCCACCGCGAACGCCAGGGCCCCCTGCATGAACACCAGCAGCAGAAGCGCCACCGGCTGGGCGGCCAGGGCCGCCAGCGCGATCCACCCGAGCAGCAGGATGGGACCACCGACGCCGATCACGACGGCGGGATGCTGATCCGAGAGACGGCCCGCGACGGTGACACCCACGAAGGAGCCGACACCAAAGAGGGCCAACGCCACCGGGACCCACAACGCCCCCAGGCCGGCGGTATCGGTCACGATCGGCGCCAGGAATGTGAACGTGGCGAATGTCGCCCCGTTGACCAGTGCGCCGAGCACCATGACCAGGGCCAGCCTGGGACGCGCCAGCGCAGCGATCTCGGTGCGCAGTGAGACGGCGTCTGGAGTGGACCGTGCGGCCCTGACCGGAATGCCCATCGCGATGCCGACGGCGGCGGGAACACACAGCAGCGCGATCGCCCAGAAGGTCGCCCGCCAGTCGAACAGCGCGCCGAGTACCGCGCCGCAGGGAACACCGACGACGGTGGCGATCGTAATACCCGAGAGCAACACCGCCAGCGCCCGTCCCCTGCGATCGGCCGCGACGACGGCGACCGCGGCACTCAGCGCCACGGCCAGGAAGCCCGCATTGGCCAGGGCGGCGATCACCCGGGTGACCAGCAGAACCGCGAAACTCGTTGTGAGGGCGCCGACGACATGCACGACGGCGAACACCGTCACGAACCCCAGCAGGCTGGTCCGGGGTGGCCATCGCCGGGCAAGCGCCGCCATCGTCGGCGCGCCGATGATCATCCCGACCGCGAACGCGGAGGTCAGTAGACCGGCGGCGCCGATCGACACGTCAAGGGATGCGGCGAGGTCTGGTGCCAGACCGGCGAGCATGAACTCAGATGTGCCCATGGCGAATACCGCCACGGCAAGGAGATACAGAGAAAGAGGCATTGCGGACTCCGAGGTGAGTGAGAACGAGAAGGAGACGTCTCGTCACCGCGGCCGGTGGCCCCGAAGCTGGGAAGCCGACTGGGAATTCAGCGATTCAGGGGGCTGACGGCGGCGTGACCGAAAGCCCCCACCTTGTCCGACTCAGGGCTCGACATGTCACGAACACTACCCATGCTCACCCGCCACCACGCAACCGAGTTTCGCCGCCGCTTGCAGGGCAACGCGTCCGGCGGAGATCGCGGGATGGGTGCCGGTGCCGCGCCGGTAGGCCAAGTGAGTTCGCCGCCGGATGGATAGCGGGGTCAACACCACAGCGGCAGGTGGCGCGACGGCACCCAGGTCGGGAACGAGAGCGACACCCTGACCGGCTGCCACCAACGCGAGGACGGCACCGAAGTCGTCGGCGTGGTGACGGATGCGCGGAGTGAATCCCGCAGCCTCGCAGGCTCTGACGGTCAACCTGTGGCAGAGCGTGCCCGGGGTGCCCGAGATCCAGGGCGAATCACGCTGAGCGGTCAGGGGATCGGCGGCCAGCCCGGCCAGGTGGACGACTTCTTCGAACAGCGGTTCGGTCTGCAGACCGGCATGGCGCAGGAGCGGTACATAGTCGTATTCCTGGACGAGAGCGATATCGAGGCTGTCCTCACGGAGTGCATCGGGAACTGATGCCGGATCGAGTTCGGTGACCATCAGATCCAGGCTCGGATAGTCACTACTCAGTGCGACGATCGCGGGCGTCAGAATGGTCGGGACCGCCGAGGGGAAGACGCCGATCCGCAGCGTTCCCGCGAGCGTCGTTGTCGACGATGCGAGTCCGGCGGCGGCCTCCTGCAGGAGCGCGAGGATGGACTCCGTGTGCTCGACGAGATCGCGAGCCGCCGGAGTGAGCCTCACTCGCCGCCCGGTTCGTTCCAACAGTGGCACGCCGGTGTCGCGTTCAAGTGCGGTGAGCTGTTGAGACACCGCTGATGGCGAGTATGCAAGCGCCTCAGCAACGGCCGCGATCGTCCCGCGATGGGCCAGCTCACGAAGAAGCCGAAGTTTGCGCACATCGAGCATAAGCTCAGCTTATGCTCGAATGAAGAAATGCGAACTGGACCTGCATAAAGGATTGAGTGATCGTCGACATATGTCGCTCACGGGTCTCTTCGTTCCACTCGTCACACCGTTCACAACCGCGGACGAACTCGCTTGCCACGCATTGGAGACGCTCGCCCATGGCGTACTCGATGACGGGGCGGACGGCATCGTCGCCTTGGGCACGACCGCCGAACCGGCGACGTTGACGTTCGCGGAGCGCCGCAGGGTTGTCGACATCTGCGCCGGTGTGTGCAGTGAACGCGGCGCCCACCTGATCGTCGGCACCGGGTCAAACTCGACCACGGGCTCAATCGACGCCCTCGCCGACATCGACCCCCGAGCGACTGCGGCCCTCACAGTGGTCCCCTACTACTCGCGCCCGTCCGAGGATGGCGTCGTCGAGCACTTCCGGCGACTCGCGTCAGCCAGTCCGGTGCCATTGCTCATCTACAACGTCCCTCACCGCACCTGCAGGCCGTTGGGAGCCGACACCCTCGCACGGCTCGCCTCGCTACCCAACGTTGCAGGGTTCAAGCACGCAGTCGGGGGAATCGACGAGGCCACTGTCACTTTCATGAGCAACGTGTCGACCGATGTCTCAGTCCTCGCCGGCGACGACCTCTACGCCGGGCTGTTGATGGCACTCGGGGCGAGCGGGGCAATCCTTGCCGGCGCCAATGTGGCCACCCGCGCATACGCCGACCTGCTCGCAGCGTGGCGAGGCGGCGCGCTCGACCATGCACGCGGCCTCAACAACCGGCTCGTTCCGCTGGCCCGTGCGCTATTCGCCGAACCCAATCCCGCGGTGATCAAGGCCGTGCTGGCGGCTCATGGCCGGATTCCGTGCCCCCACGTCCGACTACCGCTGCTTGCGGCCAGCACGGCGGCCACCGCGGCGGCCCTGGAGTGTTGCGATTCGCTGGCGTCAGTCCGCTAGGCGCTGGTCGCCAGCGGCGTGAAGACCTCGACGTAAATCGAGACTGCGCACATCACCGCCACGATCACGAGCGCCACGGCGTCGCGCCATTTCGGCCTCGACGGCTGCGCCGAGATCTGGCCCGCCCCACCACGTGCGGTGATCGCGTCGCCCATCTCGTCGGCGCGGCGCAATGCCACGGTGATGGCCGCGGCGAGCAGATCGATGGTCTCGGCGGCCCAGCGCTGGCTGCGCGCACGCCCGCGGGTCGCCGCGTCACGCGGCCGGAGCCGACGGGCCGCGAACAAGATGCGGAACTCGTCGATGAGCATCGGGAAGGCGCGCAGGGCCAACGCCAGCGCCACCGCCCAGTCGTCGACGGGAATCCGGAAAATCCGCAGCGGACGCCCGAGTTTGGCGACCGCCGGCGCGATCTCGGCGACATTGGTCGTCCAGGACACCAGCGCTCCGAGGCCGAGCAGGACGATCGACAAAACGGTGATCCGCAGGAAGTTGAAGAGTCCACCCAGCCCCACGGTCATGGTGCCGACGGTGATCTCTGGGCTTCCCGCGGCGAACGTTGCCGTCAGTCCGCCCAGGAAGACGATGAACCACAACCAAATCGGAATCGACGGAAGCGCGCCGCGCGGCACCCGGGCGATCAGTGCGGTGGCCACGACCAGCAGGCCCACCAGAGCGATCGGGATCCATCCCGGATAGAAGGTCATCAGCAGGCCCACCGCGGCGACGGCGAGAAGTTTCGTGCCAGCCCACAATTCGTGCACGGGCGAGCGGCCGGGCACCGGCCGCAGAAGCACGACGGGACGGCGTTGCCGCTTGGTCTCGGCGCTCACGACATACCCCCTGTCGTGGTGCTACTGGGGGTATGCGCGATCACGCCGCTGTCCAGGTGCAGTGTGCGTGGACAGAGTTCCTCAAGGCCGGAGAAGTCGTGCGATATGACCACCACGGTGAGTCCGGAGTTGCGACGCAGATCCTCCAGGACCGAGAGCAGACCGCGCTGGCTGGCGGCGTCCAGACCTGCCAGCGGTTCGTCGAGGATGAGCACACGCGGCGACTTGGCCAGCAGTCCGGCCAGCACCACCCTGCGCATCTGGCCGCCACTGAGTTGATCGATGCGCCGCAATCCGAGCGCGGGGTCCAGTCCGACGCGCGTCATCGCCCGCACGACCTTCGAATGGTCGTGGTAGTCGAACCCGGCGCTGGAGGCGATCTCGAGATCGACCCGGCCACGCATCAGCTGCAGGCGCGCGGCCTGGAATGAGATGGCAACAGCGCCAACCTGATCCGCCACGGGAACGCCGTCGAGCAGGCAGCTGCCGGTGGTGGGTTCGAGCAGACCGGCCATGATCCACGCCAGCGTCGACTTGCCGGATCCGTTGAGGCCGTGGATAAGCAGACCGTCACCCTCGTGCACCACGAAGTCGATGTCCCGCAAGGCCGTCGACGCCCACGGTGTCCCGCTGCCGTACTCGTGGCTGACACCGCGCAGTTCGAGCAGCGGCCTGCCCGCGTGGTGGGCCGTGCTCGCGGCGGGAGCGGGTGCGGTCGGCACCATCTCGACGTTGTCGGCGGTACCGCCGTTGCCGACGAGGTTCACCGACCGCTCGGCGGAGTCCGCCTCGTCGTTGTAGTGGGTGATGTGCACCAACGACATTTGATGCCGCTGTGTGAGACCGCCCAGCACCGATATCAAGGCCTCGCGGCCCTGTTGGTCGACCATGCTGGTGACCTCGTCGGCGATCAGCAGTCGGGGTTCACGGGCGAGTGCGCCTGCGACGGCGAGGCGCTGCAGCTCACCGCCGGACAGTCCGCCCGTGTCGCGCTCGGCCAGCCCGTCGAGGCCCACCTCGGCGAGCAGACGGTCGACATCGGGGTGGGTGCCGGCGGGCAGCCCCCAGACCACGTCGTCGGCGACGCGGGTGCCCAGCACCTGACTCTCCGGGTGCTGCATCACCACGGCGGTTCCTCCGACGTGACCGAGCCCCACCCCACCGGGCCGCTCGATCACCCCTGCCGTCGGTTCGCGTCCGGCGAGCAGCAGCATCAGCGTGGTCTTGCCGGACCCGTTGGCCCCGGTGATGGCGACGTGCTCGCCCGGTTCGATGCTCAGCGACACCGGACCTAGGGCGTCGTGGTTGGCACCGGGATAACGGAAATGCACGTCGCGCAGCCGCACCGGTACCGGTGATGCCGCCGGCGCGTCAGCGGCGGGAGCGTCGAGTTTGTGGACATCGGGGACGCCGAACAGACGCGACAGCACGCGCGAGAGTGCCCACCACCCGATCAGGCTGACGCCCGTGATGCTGACGATGCCCGCGGCCAGGATCAGCAACGGCCAGTAGTTGAGCATCGTGGCGAAGTCCTCGCGCAACCGCAGCGCGAAGGGCTCCATGCCGGGGATCTGCTCCAGCACCCTGGAGGTGCCGGTGACATTGGCTGTCATGGCGTCGAAGACCAGATTGCGCAGGCGGGAGAGGACCGTCAGTGCCGCTATCGCGGCGAGACCGAACACGGTGCCCGCGACCAACGCGGCAAGGGTCACGGTTGGCGTGCCCCGCCCCCGGCGCTTCACCACACCCGTGAGCCCACCGATGTAGGCGCAGTCCACGACCGTCATGAAACCGCCCATACCGGCGATGAGGAAGGCGATCATCGCACCCGCGACGGTGGCAGCGACCAGAACCCGCAGCCGGTAGCGGTACGCGAGCAGGCCCATCGGGACGGTACCGAGCAACGAGAGCCCCGCCGCGAACGGCACCACGACGGCGATGATCGCGGTCGCGGCGCACAGCGCGGCCATGACGGCGGCGTGCGCGAGTTCGGCGGGTTGCAAGGACCCAGCACGTCGAGTTTCGCGTGCGCCGGTCAGGACCATTTCTCGATTCTGCCAGCCGCGAGCCAAGAACTGTCATCGCCGCCTGTGAGCGTTGCCAGGGTCACCCCCGCCACCTACATAGAATGTCTATGTAATATGGGGACCATGATTCCACCTGCCTCGGCTGAAACGGCACTCTCGTCGGATCTACTGACCGTGGTCGCCAGGATCAATCGCCTGGCAAGTCAACGGGTCCGGCTCGAACTCCCCGTCGCCCAGGCGCGCCTGTTGGCCGCCATCGAGGACCAGGGCGCCGCACGCATCTCCGACCTCGCGGCTCTCGACCACTGCTCTCAGCCGACGATGACCACTCAGGTTCGCAGGCTCGAGGACGCCGGCCTGGTCTCCCGCACAGCCGACCCCGCCGACGCGCGCGCCGTGCTCATCAGCATTACGGGAAAGGGCGTGCGGGTGCTGGCCTCGGTACGCGCGGACCGCAGCGCGGCACTCGACCCCTACCTCGAGCGACTCGACGCGACAGACCGTCAGACCCTGGCCGACGCGGTCCGGGTGATGCGCGAGTTGCTCGACGAGGCCCAGCGTCGCTGACCCCGATATCCACGAAACACCAACCATCAGGAGGACCCGCCACATGTGGCGCCAACCCAAGGCCGTCTGGGCGGTCGCGTTCGCTTCCGTAGTCGCCTTCATGGGAATCGGCCTCGTCGACCCCATCCTCAAGCCGATCGCCGACGGTCTTGACGCCTCGCCGTCACAGGTGTCGCTGCTGTTCACCAGCTACATGGCGGTGATGGGCGTGTCGATGCTCATCACCGGGGTGGTGTCGAGTCGGATCGGGCCGAAACGCACTCTGCTGCTGGGCCTGTTGGTGATCATCGTCGGCGCGGGCCTGGCCGGCATGTCGGGCACCATCATGGAGATCGTCGGCTGGCGGGCGCTGTGGGGTCTGGGCAACGCCCTGTTCATCGCCACCGCGCTGGCGACCATCGTGAACTCGGCGCGCGGGTCGGTGGCCCAGGCGATCATCCTGTACGAGGCCGCCCTCGGCCTGGGCATCGCGGTTGGCCCGTTGGTCGGCGGCGCGCTGGGCTCGATCTCCTGGCGTGGCCCGTTCTTCGGGGTGTCGGCGCTGATGGCCATCGCCCTCGTCATCACCGCGTTCCTGCTACCCGACAGCCCACGCCCCGAGCGGGCCACCACGCTGGCCGACCCATTCCGTGCACTGCGCCACCGCGGCCTGTTCGGCGTCGCGATGACGGCACTTCTCTACAACTTCGGTTTCTTCACGCTGCTCGCCTTCACCCCGTTCCCGCTCGACATGACCGCCCACCAAATCGGGCTGATCTTCTTCGGGTGGGGTGTGGCGCTCGCATTCACCTCGGTCGTGGTGGCGCCGCGCCTGCAACGCCGGTTCGGCACCATCCCGACGTTGGTGGTCAACCTTCTGTTGATGACGACGACGCTGGCGGCGATGGCCGTGTGGACCGACCACAAGGCCGTGCTGGCCACCTGCGTCGTGGTGGCTGGTCTGTTCATCGGCGTCAACAACACGTTGATCACCGAGACCGTGATGAAGGCCGCGCCGGTTGAGCGCAGTGTGGCGTCGGCGGCGTACAGCTTCGTGCGCTTCGGCGGCGCCGCCGCCGCGCCCTGGCTGGCCGGTTTCCTCGGCGAGCGATTCAACGCCCACCTCCCCTTCTGGGTCGGCGCGGGCGCAGTCCTGCTGGGCGCGGCGGTGCTGTTCGCCACACGCAGCCACCTCGCGGACGTCGACGCCGAGGAGGAGTCGATCGACGAACTCACCGACGAGGCCACCGCGATCACGGTGGGCAGCGACAGCTAGGCGACGGTCGTCCCTATGAGCATGCCGACCACATAGGTGGCGCCGATGGCCCGACCCCAGCCGTCGGGCCGCACACAGTGGCGCGGACAGCTGGGACGGCGGGCACCGGCGTATTTCGTCTGGACGCAGGACGTCATTGTCCGCCCAAACACGTCGGGGGCGGCAAACTCGTATGGCAACGTTGACGCCGTGACTGACAGCATCGACGCGGCGGACTCGCGCGACGACTCACCGTCCAAGCTCGGTTCTAGCGCTGCGGCTACGCATGTCGGGACGTCTGCGCCGCCGAAACGAAAGCGGAGCGTGCTGCGCAAGGTCGTTGTCGTCGTGGGATTGCTGATCGCCTTTCTCGCGGTTCTGTACTTCGTCATCGTCATGTTTTTTGCTCGGACGTACACGATCCAGTCGGAGGGGATGGGACCGACCCTTCTGGGCTGCAGTGGCTGCGCCGATGACCATGTCGCCGTCGACAAATTCACCTACCGCTTCAACTCACCGCAGCCCGGTGACGTGATCGTGTTCCGAGCTCCGTCGGCATGGAACGTCGGCTCGAAGTCGACCGACGAGAACGACCTGGTCAAAAGGGTCATCGCGGTGGGCGGCCAGACCGTCCAGTGCAGCGCGGCCACAGGGCTGACCGTCGACGACAAGAGACTCAACGAGCCCTATCTCGATCCCACCACGATGATGGCCGACACCAGCGTCTACCCGTGTTTGGGCAACGATTTCGGCCCAGTTGAGGTACCGGAGGGCCGACTGTGGGTGATGGGCGACAACCGCACTCATTCGGCCGATTCACGCGCGCATTGCACGAGTACGCCCGCCGACGCCGTACGCGGGTTGTTATGCACCGGCGACCCTATGGCTGGATCCGTACCGGTGGACAGTGTCATAGGGAAGGTGCGGTTCATCGCCTGGCCACCCTCACGATGGCGCGACGTCGGGCCGTGAACGGGCGGCATCCTGACGCTGGCTCAAGCGGGACGACCCGGAGCTCGCGGACGTCGACGCCGAGGAGGAGTCGATCGACGAACTCACCGACGAGGCCACCGCGATCACGGTGGGCAGCGACAGTTAGGTGACGGTCGTCCCTATGAGCATGCCGACGACATAGGTGGCGCCGATGGCTATGCCGCCGAAGGCCAACTGCCGCAACGACCCCTGCCACACCGGCTTGCGGGTGAAAGTCGCAGCCACCCCGCCGGCGATCAGCAGGCCCACACCGCCGCACGCCAGCCCGAACCACAGCGTGCCGAAGCCGAGTAGGTACGGGATCAACGGAATGATGGCGCCGATCGCGAACATCAGGAATGACGATCCCGCGGCCGTCCACGGCGACGGCTTCGACCTCGGGTCGACACCCAGCTCCTGCACCAGGTGGAAGTTGAGTGCGGTGTTCTCGTCCTGGTGGATCTCCTCGGCGGCCGAGGTGGCGGTGGCCTGAGTCATCCCCATGCTCATGAGCGTCTCGACCAACTCCGCCTGCTCGGCATGCGGATGCTTGCGGAACGAACGTCGCTCGACACGGACCTCTGACTCCACCTGCTCGTTGGCCGTGGTCACCGACGTGTACTCGCCGAGCGCCATCGAGAACGCACCGGCAAGCAGTCCGGCGACGCCGGACAACACGACGGTGCTGGCGTCGGCGCTGGCCGCGACACCCGCGATGAGCGCCGTGTTGCTCACCAACCCGTCCATCGCCCCGAAGGTGGCCGCCCGCAGCCACCCACCTGACACGTCCGCATGCCGATGATCAATCTGGTGCGGCATGCCGGCCCCCGGCTGCGCTTCGCGAGGCTCGACCATGACGTTGATCATGCGCCTTCACCGATCGCCGCGTCGACCCAGGATCCCCTGCGTTTGCCACATCACGGTTTTAGGGATGCGTTCGCGGGCTACCGTCGAGGTATGACGACGACTGCCGATCATCTCCGGAACACGCTGGACGGACGCTGGCGTGATGTGAAGAACCGCGTGCGCCAAGAACTCTCCACCGAGATCTTCCGCCCGCACTACACACCCAACACCGTCATCGCCCGGACCAAGGTGGCCGAGCAACTGAAGATCATGGCCGCCAGGGGTGCGGCGGAGGACGGCTTCAAGAAGGAGCACGGCGGCAACGGCGACGTGGGCGCCGCGGTGACCCAGATCGAGATGCTCGCGATGTCGGACCTGTCGCTCATGGTGAAGGCCGGCGTGCAGTGGGGTCTGTTCGGCGGCGCCATCGAGAACCTCGGCACCGAACGTCATCACCAGGCCTATGTGAAGAAGATCATCAACCTGGAACTGCTGGGCTGCTTCGCCATGACCGAGACCGGGCACGGCAGCGACGTCCAGTCATTGGAGACCACCGCCACCTACGATCCGGCCACGTGCGAGTTCGTCATCGACTCCCCCACCCGGACATCGCGCAAGGACTACATCGGCGGCGCGGCCGAAACCGCCCGCGTGGCAGCCGTGTTCGCACAGCTGATCACCCACGAGGACGGTAACCCCGTGGTGCACGGCGTGCACTGCCTGGTGGTGCCGATCCGCGACGACGAGGGCAACGACCTGCCCGGCGTGACGACATCGGA
The DNA here is from genome assembly GCF_055419205.1 of Mycobacterium sp. IDUB_39. Lineage (NCBI taxonomy): Bacteria > Bacillati > Actinomycetota > Actinomycetes > Mycobacteriales > Mycobacteriaceae > Mycobacterium > Mycobacterium sp. IDUB_39. The sequence continues at coordinate 16,639 of NZ_JBVAXF010000011.1, read as the reverse complement.
CTGTCACTACAAGGGCGGCCTCCCCGGTGTCGACAACGGCCGCATCCAGTTCGACCAGGTGCGTGTCCCGCGGGAGAACCTGCTCAACAAGTACGCCGACGTCGCCGAGGACGGCACCTACACCTCACCCATCGAGAACCCCAACCGCAGGTTCTTCACCATGCTCGGCACCCTGATCCGGGGGCGGGTCACCGTCGGCGGCAGCGCGGCCGCGGCCGCCCGCGTCGCCCTCGACATCGCGGTCCGATATGCGTTGGAGCGCAGGCAGTTCGAAGCACCCGGAGATGAGAGTGAGGTGCTGATCATGGACTACCTGGTGCATCAGCGCCGCCTGTTCCCCCTTGTCGCGCAGTCCTACGCACTGCAGTTCGCGCAGAATGAGCTCGTCGCCAAGTGCCACGAACTGCAGACGTCGGACAGCCCTGACGCCGAGGAGCAGCGGGAGCTGGAATCCCGCGCCGCGGGGCTGAAGGCCGCCAACACCTGGCATGCGACACGCGCCATTCAGGAGGCTCGCGAAGCGTGCGGCGGCGCAGGTTATCTCGCCGAGAACCGGCTGATCGCATTGAAGGCCGACACCGACGTGTTCACCACGTTCGAGGGCGACAACCACGTGCTCACCCAGCTGGTGGCCAAGGAACTGCTCACGGCCTACGCCGACGACGTCAAGGGCATGAGCCCGGTCGAGTGGGTGCGCTTCGCGGCGAACTTCGCAGGCGAGCGGGTGATGAAGCGGACCGCGGCGCAGACGATCATGCAGACGATCATCGACACCCGCGAGGACAACGAGGAGGAGGGCAGCCTCTTCAACCGCGGCACGCAGGTCAAGATGTTCGAGGACCGCGAGGAGTACATGATCGCCTCCGTGGCCCGCCGCCTTCAGGGCAAGTCCAAGGAGATGTCCCCGTTCGATGCGTTCAACGCCGTACAGGACCACGTGTTGCACGCCGCCCAGGCACACATCGACCGGATAGTCCTGGAGGCGTTCGTCGCCGGTATCGACGCCTGTGAGGACGCGAAGGCCCGCGAGATCCTCGGCCTGGTGTGCGATCTGTACGCGCTGACGGTGATCGAGGCCGACAAGGCCTGGTTCGTCGAGCACCGCTTCCTGTCCACCGAGCGCGCGAAGGCCGTCACCCGCGGCATCAACGACCGGTGCCGCAAGCTGCGCCCGCACGCCGAACTACTGGTCGACGGGTTCGGGATTCCCGAGCAACTCCGCTACGCCGAGATGCTGCACCCAGAACACATCCCAGACGCCGACGAGGGCGAGCAGCAGGACGCCGACTAGGGCTGCGGCCCGGGAATCGGGTCGAGCGCCTTCAGCCCGTCGTCAGCCAGCTGGAAGCGCACGGTCCCGATACCCGTCGGGCAGCACGCCTTGTCCGCGCCCTGGCGCCACTGGTACTGGACCGTCACGGTGTCAGGACTGGAGTTCACCACTGCGATGTAGGGCCGCGGGTCGGGCGTCGGCGTGCCGATCGGCGTGCCACCGTCGAAGAACAGCACCTGGCCCGGCGCATCGGAGGCGGGCGCAGCCGAGGCGACCTGCACCCAGTACAGGCGGCAGTCGGTGGTGTTGCCCCGCGCCGACTCCCGCCATTGCTGACCGCCGGAGAGCTTGGCGATCTCGGCATTGACGGTGTCAGTCGACGGTCCCTGCTCGGCCGTGCAGGTGTTGGGCTGCGCCTGGTTCCCGCTCGATGGGCTCCAGCCGCAGCCGGCGGCGACCAGGATGAAGACGGAGGCCATCGGGATCATGACCGCGGCCGCGAATGCTCGCATGAACGCGAGTTTACGGGTGGCTCCCCCGCCTGGACTCGAACCAGGAACCGTCCGATTAACAGTCGGAAGCTCTGCCAATTGAGCTACAGGGGATTGCCCGTCTGGTGCGCGAAAACCTGCCCGCGAACCGAGGCATGACTCTAGCGCATGCGGGCCGAAACTCTGGAACCGGGCAGGCGACCGCCCAGTGACCGGGGCTATCCGCGCGCGGCCCAACACCATCCCGCCGCACTCGCCTCGGGTGAGGCAGGATGGAGGCGATGCACCGTCTCGATGGAGGACTCCTGTGATCCGCTTCGCCGCCGTCCTGGCAGTCGGCTACGTGCTGGGCAGCAAGGCCGGCAGACAACGTTATGAGCAGATTGCGGGCACCTACCGTGCCGTCACGGAGAGCCCGCGAACCAAGGCGTTGATCGACGCAGGGCGACGCAAGGTAGCGGACCGGGTGTCACCCGATCCGCACTTGGTGAAGTTAACGCCCATTGACGCCACGACCTCGGTGTTGCGGCCGGAAACGGCCGCAGACCGCTAGCCGATCGGCATGGTCCAGGTCTGGCCCGGCAGCAGGGGGCCGGTGGTGACGCCGATGCCGCCGCCGCGACCGTTGGCGGCACCACTGTTGGGTCCGTACACGCCGATCTCAGGGGTGCCCACGTTGATGCCGTTACCGCTGGAGTATCCGGCGCACACGCCGTCCTCGATGTTGCCAACGTGGGACAGGCACCTGGGGCCGGCAATGGCTCCGGAGGCGTCGGTGCTGGTCAGCGCAATGGCGATCGGAGCGGCCAGGGCGGCGACGGCCAGCGAGCCGGCGGCGACGAGACGGTGTGCTCGGATGGTCATGGGGTGGGCCCTCCAGATGGGTCGACGTGCTGAGACAGCGCCCTCACCATAGCGCGAATGCTCTGCTCACGCAGTGAGGTCGTCGCCGCTCGCACGCTCGATCAGGCTCTTGCGGTACGTCTCGAGTGCGATCAGGTCGCCGTACAGGGCGTGATACTCATCGCTGTGGTCCACCGACGACATCCTCTGCAGCTTGGACTTCATCTCGGCGATCTGCCTGCCGACCCAGACCTCCTGCTGCCGGGCCAGCACTGCCCCGATGTAGCGCGGTAGCCGCTCGTCGTCGACGACGTTGATGGACTCAGCGCTCAACTCGTTGACCAGGTTGGCCGCCTCGACCGATGGCACCTTCGCGCGCACGGCCTCGATCCAGTCCGCGCCCGACAGCCCCGCTGAGGTTCCGCCCGCCGCGACGATCGCCGCGTGCACGCCGAGGTAGGCCGGATGCGCGAAGCTCTCGGTGGTCAACGCGTCGAACACGGGTCCGGCGATGGCCGGATACTGCAGCGCGCCCTTGAGTGACTCGCGCTGCGTCCACAGCGTGGGGTCGCGGGGGTCCGGGCGTGACACCGGCGGCGGTACGGCACGCGCAACGGCGGACGCGTTTTGGGCCGCCGAGGGCCGCCGGCCCGCCTGCCGTCCCCCACCGCGGCCGGCCTCCTCGCGCACCCGGCCGAGAACCTGACCGACGTCATCCCAGCCGACCCAGCCGGCGAGTTGTCGCGCGTACTCGTCGCGCAGCGAGGAGTCCTTGATCTTGGCGACGATCGGCACGCAGCGGCGCAGTGCGGCCACGCGCCCCTCGGCGCTGTCGAGGTCGTGCTCACCGAGAGCGGTGCGAATGGCGAACTCGAACAGCGGTGTTCGCCTCGCGACCAGATCGCGCAGGGCACCCTCGCCCGATCGCAGTCGCAGGTCGCACGGGTCCATACCGTCGTCGGCCACCGCGACGAACGACTGCCCGGCGAGGTTCTGCTCGCCCTCGAACGCCTTGACCGCAGCCGCACGGCCCGCCGCGTCGCCGTCAAAGACGTAGATCAGCTCGCCGCGAAAGAAGTTGTCGTCCATCATGAGTCGCCGAAGCATCGAGAGATGCTCGTCACCGAAGGCGGTACCGCAGGACGCCACCGCCGTCGTCACACCGGACAGGTGCATCGCCATGACGTCGGTGTAGCCCTCCACGACCACCGCCTGGTGCCCGCGGGCGATGTCACGCTTGGCCAGGTCAAGACCGAACAGCACGTTCGACTTCTTGTACAACACCGTCTCCGGTGTGTTGACGTACTTGGCCTCCATGTGATCGTCGTCGAACAACCGACGCGCCCCGAACCCGATCACCTCACCGGCCGACACCCGGATCGGCCACAGCAGGCGGCGGTGGAAGCGATCCATCGGCCCGCGCTTGCCCTCGCGCGACAGCCCCGCCGCCTCGAGCTCCTTGAACTCGAATCCCTTGCGCAGCAGATGCTTGGTCAACGTGTCCCACCCGGACGGGGCGAACCCGCACCCGAACCGGGCGGCCGCCTCGGCGTCGAAGTTGCGGTCCAGCAGGTACTGCCGCGCCGCGGCGGCCTCATCCGACTTGAGTGCCTCGGCGTAGAACTCCTGCGCGGCGGCGTTGGCGGCGATCAGCCGACTGCGACTGCCGCGGTCGCGCTGGACGTTGGTGGTCGACCCGCCGGTGTAGGTGACGGTGTAGCCGATGCGGTCGGCCAGCAATTCCACCGACTCGACGAAGGTGACGTGCTCGATCTTCTGCAGGAAGGCGTAGACGTCGCCACCCTCACCGCACCCGAAGCAGTGGAAGTGGCCGTGGTTGGGCCGGACGTGGAAGGACGGGGACTTCTCGTCGTGGAATGGGCACAGGCCCTTCATCGAATCGACGCCGGCGCGGCGCAGCTGAACGTAGTCACCGACGATGTCCTCGATGCGAATGCGTTCACGTATGGCCGCGATATCGCGATCGGGGATTCGACCACCCCGTGTCGCTTCGCTCCTACCCGTCGAACCGACCATCGGCTCAGTCTAGGGGCCGGGGCGAGCGCGCCTCGTGCACTCGTTCCAACCGCCCCTCGGTGTAGGACGCGATCTGGTCGATCACCACCCGCAGCCGGGCTCCGTCGTCGGCGGCCGCGACGAACTCCGGCGCGAACTGCGGGTCCAGACTGCTCGGCGCCTGCGCCCACAAGGCCAGGGCGACCTCGTGCACGAGGGTCCGCTGGTCCGCCTGGACCTGCAGGTGCTGGTGGTCGGACATGATGAATTGCAGGGCCAGCATCTTGAGCACCGCGACCTCGGCGCGCACCAGCGCAGGCACCGCGAGGTCGGTGTCGAAGCGCTTCAGCGGGCGGCCACCGGCCACGGCGCGGGTCGCGGTGATCGCCGCATTGGCGAACCGGCCGACGAGTTCACTCGTCAGCCGCTTGAGCGCGACGGACGCCGCGATGGTGCCGTCATACTTGCCCACCGCCGCCACCACCGGTATCTGCGACAGCCGCTGTGCGGCCTCGAGCAGATCGTCGTGGCGCACCGCCGGGAAGGACTTGGTGCCGAGACGGGCCAGCGAGGTGGCCTCGGCGGTGTCGGCCAGCACCCGCAGGTCGATGCGCCCGGAGATCACACCGTCCTCGACATCGTGCACCGAGTAGGCGACGTCATCGGCCCAGTCCATCACCTGGGCTTCCAGGCACGGCCGTTCGGCGGGCGCGCCGTCGCGCACCCAGGCGGCCCCGTCGGCGTCGTCGTCATAGAACCCGAACTTCTTGCGGTCGCCGCGTACCCACGGATACTTCGTCACCGCGTCGAGTGATGCCCTGGTCAGATTCAGGCCCGCGGAACGCCCCTCGTCGTCAAGGACTTTGGGCTCCAGTCGGGTCAGAATCCGGAAGTTCTGCGCGTTGCCCTCGAAACCACCGAAGGCCTTCGCGATCTCATCTAGCGCGCGTTCCCCGTTGTGCCCGTACGGCGGGTGGCCGATGTCGTGGGCCAGCCCGGCCAGGTCGACAAGATCCGGATCGCAGCCCAGACCGACGGCCATCCCGCGGCCGATCTGGGCCACCTCCAGGGAGTGGGTGAGCCGGGTGCGCGGGGTGTCGCCCTCCCGTGGCCCGACCACCTGCGTCTTGTCGGCGAGCCTGCGTAGCGCGGCACAGTGCAGCACCCGGGCCCGGTCTCTGGCGAAATCGGTGCGGTGCTCGCTGTCGGTACCCGCCAGTGCCGCAGCCTTGGGCGCCTCGACCACCAGGCGCTGCCGGTCGAAGTCGTCGTAGATGTCGCTGGTGGTAGTCACTGACGCACAGTCTGCCAGCACCGTTGTTCGGTCTCGGGTGCCCGGGCCGTGCCGACCACTAGATTGACGATCATGCGCAGGAGACTTCGGGTGACCCGCCTTTTCAGCCTGGTGCTCGCGGTGCTCGCCGCAGCTCTGCTGGTGCCCACTGCCCCAACCGCCTGGGCCGACCCGCCGCTGCGGCTGTCCAACTACGTCACCGACAACGCCGGGGTGCTCGACCGCGCCCAGTCCTCGGCGGTGCAGACCGCGGTCGAGGATCTCTACGCGCAGCGCCGCGTTCGACTGTGGGTGGTCTACGTGGACTCGTTCTCAGGCCAGAGTGCTGACACCTGGGCGCGAAACACCATGCGGATCAGTGACTTCCAGAATGAGGACGCCATCCTGGCGGTGGCCACCACCGACCGTGCCTACGCACTGCTGGTGCCCAAGGCCGCGGCGGGCAGCATCGACGTCGACACGCTGCGCCGCAACGAGGTCGAGCCGGCGTTGCGGCGCGGCGACTGGGCCGGGGCGGCGGTCGCCGCGGCAACCGGCCTCAACGCCACCAGCTCGGGCGGCAGCGAGATCACCTGGGTGGGCATGCTCGCGATCCTCGCCGTGATCGTCATCGCCGTTGCGCTGCTGCTGTGGTGGCGGAGCTGGCGGCGACGCAAGCGCCGCGCGGCCGAGTTCGCGGCGGCACAACGCGTCAACCCGGCCGACCCCGCCGCGTTGGCGGCGCTCTCGCTCGACGCGCTCGACGATCTCTCCCGCTCGATCGTGGTCGACGTCGACAATGCCGTCCGAACCAGCGACAACGAACTGGTCCTGGCCGTCGAGGAATTCGGCGAGAAGGACACCGCACCCTTCAGCGCGGCGGTCGCCGCCGCCAAGAAGACGCTGACCCAGGCGTTCAACGTGCGTCAGATCCTCGACGACGCCGTCCCCGAGACGCCCGCGGAGCGCCGCGACCTGCTCACGCGCGTCGTGGTGGCCGCGGCCAAGGCTGACCGCGAACTCGACGCCCAACGCGATGCCTTCCAGGGACTTCGAGATCTGGTCATCAATGCGCCCAGCCGCCTCGACAGCCTGACCCAGCAGATGGTGGATCTCACCGCGCGAATCGAACCGGCACGCCAGACCTTGGCCGCGCTGGGAGCGCAGTTCTCCGAGACCGCCCTGACCTCGGTCTCCGGGAACGTCGAAACGGCAAGCCAGCGACTGACGTTCGCCGATCAGAACATCACCAATGCCAGGACGCTTGTCTCCCGGCCCGCCGGAAGCCAGAGCGGTCTGGTCGACTCCATCCGGGCCGCGGAGTCCGCGCTGGGTCAGGCGCGCACGATGCTCGACGCGATCGACAGCGCCTCCACCGATATCAATCGTGCGGTCGCGGGCCTGCCCGCCGCGATCGCCGACATTCAGAACGGCGTCAAGCAGGCGGGTGAACTGCTCGCACAACCTGGCACGCCCCGGGCCGACGAGCTGCGCACCGCCCGTGACGCGGCCGCCGCGGCAGTGGCGGTCGCGCAGAGTGGCGGCAGCGCCGACCCGCTGGGCGCCTTCACACAGTTGACGCAGGCCGACGCCGACCTGGATCGACTGCTGGCCACCATCACCGAGGAGCGCGAGACCGCGGAGCGCATGAGCCGCGCATTCGACCAGGCGCTGTTCAGCGCGCAGTCGCGGGTGCGGGCGGTGACCGACTTCATCGACACCCGCCGCGGCAGCGTCGGCCCGGAGGCGCGCACCCGGCTGTCGGAGGCGGTCCGTCAGCTCGGGGCCGCGCAGTCCAAGCGGACGAGTGACCTGGCCGAGGCCATCGCGCACGCCAACGGTGCGGCGATGCTGGCCGAACAGGCGCAGACCCTGGCGCACACCGACGTCAGCAATGCGCAGCGTGCGTACTCCAACTACCGCGGCGGTGGTGGTGGCGGGAACTCCGGAGCGATCCTCGGCGGCATCATCATCGGCAACATCCTGTCGGGTGCCCTGGGCGGCGGGCTCGGCGGCAGCGCCGGAGGCGGCTGGAGTTCAACGACATTCGGCGGCTCGGGCGGTGGTGGTTTCAGCGGCGGCGGCGGCCGCTTCTAGGTTCCAACTCCCCCGCGAGCGCGCGTGTTTGCGGGCGACACGCCGAGCCTAGATCGAACTCTGCGCGCGCTCATGCCGCATGCGAGCGGTTCAACTCGGTCTCGATCCGACGCACCGTCTCGCAGGGCCGCCGCCTGACATCGTCGAACACGATCGATATGACAGACCATCCCATCTCGAGCAGAGCGGCGCGCTTCAGCCGGTCGCGCCGGAAGGCGACGGGATCGCTATGCCAATCGAAGCCGTCGTACTCGACGGCGACCTTGACACCTGGCCAGGCGAAGTCCAGCCGCCACAGCCGGCCGTCCGCGTCGATCACCTCGTATTGCAATGCGGGCGAGGGTAAGCCACCATCAAGCATCATCAGTCGCGCCTCGCTCTCCATCGGCGACTCGGCGAGCGCGTCGGCGAGCGGGATGAGTTCACGGACATGGACGATCCCTCGACGTCGGAACTGTTCGACAGCAGCCATGTGCATGTCCTGCCGAACACACGTCCGACTGCGCAGCGCTGCATCCAAGGTGGCCAGGGCCCGTGGTCGCCTAAGACTGCGGGCCACCTCGACCGCGGTCCATGCCGGCGAGGTGGCCCGCCGACCGTCAACCATCACCAGCGGCGCCCCGTCTCGGCGGTGCACCTTCAAGCCGTCCGAGTCGCGCAACAGATGTCGAGGCGGAGTGAGGACGTGGAGGTCGTCGTCCTCCTCGGTGTCGAATCCGTGCGCCGCCGCCGCGGTACCAAGGCAGATGGCGACAGACGCGCCCGCACGAAGGTCGAGGCCACGAAGCCGGGTCTTCGTATCGGGCTCAGCACTGGCGTAGACGCCGGTCCACACCTTGATCAGATCGCCGCGTGCGATCCTGGTGTCGAGTTGGCTTCGGCTCAACACATCCCGTAGCTGACCCGACGTCGCCACGCCACCGTGGGCGTCGAGTACCGCTTGCACCGCATCATCCACATGTCGGATGTTCCAGCCGGACGACCGTCCGCAACAGACCTCTGGCCCAATTTGTGGATGACGGCCCGTCTGTGGACAGATCGACCGAGCGCGAGAGCGCGCAAAGTCCGATTTCCAGACGGCGTGTCGCCCGCAAACACGCGCGCTCGCGGAAGTGGGTCAGCGGAAGGGGGTCAGCAGCCCTTGAGGCGCACCGCCAGGTAATCGGACACGGCGTCGATCGCCACGCGCTCCTGTGTCATCGCGTCACGTTCGCGAACGGTGACCGCGTGATCGTCGAGCGAGTCGAAGTCCAGCGTCACGCAGAACGGGGTGCCGATCTCGTCCTGACGTCGGTACCGACGACCGATCGCACCCGCGTCGTCGAACTCGACGTTCCAGGACGTGCGCAGTTCGGCGGCCAGGTCGCGGGCCTTGGGCGACAGATCCGCATGCCGCGACAGCGGCAGCACCGCCGCCTTGACCGGGGCCAGCCGCGGGTCGAGCTTGAGCACCGTGCGCTTGTCCACGCCGCCCTTGGCGTTGGGCGCCTCGTCCTCGGTGTAGGCGTCGACCAGGAACGCCATCAGCGAGCGCGTCAGGCCGGCTGCCGGCTCGATGACGTAGGGCACGAACCGGGCCTCGGTGGCCTGGTCGTAGAACGACAGGTCCACTCCGGAATGCTTTGAGTGCTGCGACAAGTCGAAGTCAGTGCGGTTGGCCACGCCCTCGAGCTCACCCCACGGGTTGCCCTGGAATCCGAACTTGTACTCGATATCGACCGTGCGGGTGCTGTAGTGCGACAGCTTGTCCTTGGGGTGCTCGAAGAGCCGCAGGTTCTCGGGGTCGATACCGAGATCGACGTACCACTGCAGGCGGGTGTCGATCCAGTACTGGTGCCACTCCGGCGCGGTGGACGGCTCGACGAAGAACTCCATCTCCATCTGCTCGAACTCGCGGGTCCGGAAGATGAAGTTGCCCGGGGTGATCTCGTTACGGAAGCTCTTGCCCGTCTGGGCAATTCCGAACGGGGGCTTCTTGCGTGCGGTCGTCACCACATTGGCGAAGTTGACGAAGATGCCCTGCGCAGTCTCCGGCCGGAGGTAGTGCATGCCCTCCTCGGTCTCGATCGGACCGAGGTGGGTCTTGAGCATCATGTTGAAGTCGCGTGGCTCGGTCCACTGCCCCTTGGTGCCGCAGTCCGGGCACGCGATCTCCGCCATCGGAACGGCGTCCGGGTCGTCGAGCCCCTTCTTGGCCGCGTACGCCTCCTGCATGTGGTCCTGCCGATGCCGCTTGTGGCAGTTCAGGCACTCCACGAGCGGGTCGTTGAAGGTCTTGACGTGTTCGGAGGCCACCCACACCTCACGCGGCAGGATGACCGCGCTGTCGAGGCCGACGACGTCGTCACGGCCGGTGACGATCGCACGCCACCACTGCCGCTTGATGTTCTCCTTGAGCTCCACGCCCAGCGGACCGTAGTCCCACGCCGACTTGGTGCCGCCGTAGATCTCACCGGACTGAAAGACCAGCCCACGACGTTTCGCCAGGTTCGCAACGGTGTCGATGATGGATGCCACGGGTGCACAGCGTAGTCACGTGCCAAAGTCCCTCGCGCCGCGCCACTGGATTGACGTACACGTTGACATGCACTATCGCGCATGTATCCTCACTACTAATGAAAACGGTTTCCAGTTTAGCCGGTCGGGCCGATCAGCCGCACGACCCCCACGAGCACGACGGCATCCCCGCAGTCGAGCTGCCCGCCCGTGAGGTCCTCGACTCCGCGGGTGAACTGCTGCGCGCCCTCGCGGCGCCCGTTCGCATCGCGATCGTGCTGCAACTGCACGCGTCCCCGCGCTGCGTGCACGAGCTGGTCGACGCGCTCGGGGTGCCCCAACCGCTGGTCAGCCAGCACCTGCGGATCCTCAAGTCAGCCGGTGTGGTCTCGGGTGAGCGGTCCGGGCGCGAGGTGCACTACCGGCTGGTGGACCACCACCTGTGCGAGATCGTGCTCGCCGCCGTCGCACACTCCGCCGAGGACCACCGGTGACGGGGACCGTGGAGAAGCCGGCCAACGAGTCGACCAAGGTCGCGGTCCGCGCCACCAAACAGCGCGCAGCGATCGCCGCCCTGCTGGAGAGCGTGGAGGAGTTTCGCTCCGCGCAGGAGCTGCATGACGAACTGCGCCGCCGCGGCGAGGTCATCGGTCTCACCACCGTGTACCGGTCGCTGCAGTCGTTGGCCGCGGCAGGAGCGGTCGACACCCTGCGTACCGACACCGGAGAGTCGGTGTACCGACGGTGCTCGGCACATCACCACCATCACCTGGTGTGCCGCGCGTGCGGAACCACCATCGAGGTGGAGGGCGGGGCCGCCGAGAAGTGGGCCGCCGACGTCGCCAGCGAGCACGGCTTCACCGATGTCACCCACACCATTGAGATCTTCGGTGTGTGCGGCGAGTGCGTCTCGGCGTAGGCGTCAGCCGGTGAGGTCCGCCCGGACTTCCGCGCCGGCCGAGAGCACCATCATCACCAGGGTGCGCAGCGCATCGTCGCCGAGCCCCGCAGCCGGAAAGTTGTAGCGCAGCAAGACGTCGGCGACCTTCTTGGCCGACGACCGCCCCGTCGCCGACTTGGTCGAGGATCCGTTCACCGGTGATTCGACGAGCTTCTCGACAAGCACCACGGTGCCCAGCATCGTCCTGCCCGCGTGGCCACCGACGCGTTCGCGGAGCTTGTTGGTCAACGGCAGGTCCCACGCCAACGGCTGGGTCAGCGACACCATCTCCAGTCCGTCGGCGATCAACACGACGCGCAGCGACGCGACGGTGCCCTCGTGACCGACGGTGATGGCCTCGTCGTCCTCCTCGAGCAGCGTGGTCACCGCGCCGAGCACCGACGAGAGGCGCCCGAGCAACTCGCCGGACGCCATCAGGCCCTGCCGAACCTGCGGTTGCGGTTGACGTACTCCTCGCACGCCGCCCACAAGTCGCGCCGGTCGTAGTCGGGCCAGAGCTTGTCCTGGAAGACGTACTCCGCGTAGGCGGCCTGCCAGATCAGGAAGTTACTGGCCCGCTGCTCCCCCGACGTCCGGATGAACAGGTCGACGTCGGGAATGTCGTTGCGGTGCAGGTGCTTGGCGAATGTCGCCTCGGTGATCTTGGCTGGATTGATCTTGCCGTCCGCCGCCTGCTGCGCGAGTTCTTGTGCGGCCTCCACGATCTCGGTGCGGCCACCGTAGTTCACGCAGTAGTTGACCGTGATGACGTCATTGTCGACCGTCATGTCCTCGGCGATGTCGAACTCCTTGATGACGCTGCGCCACATTCGAGGCCGAGACCCGACCCAGCGCATCCGCACGCCCATCGCGTCGAGGTTCTCCCGGCGGCGGCGCACCACCTCCCGGTTGAAGCCCATCAGAAAGCGCACCTCCTCGGTGCTGCGCTTCCAGTTCTCCGTGGAGAACGCGTACACGCTGAGGTGTTTGATACCCAGTTCGATCGCACCGCAGGTGATGTCGATGAGCACCGCCTCGCCCATCTTGTGCCCGTCGGTGCGGCCCAGGCCACGCTGAGTGGCCCAGCGACCGTTGCCGTCCATCACCACGGCGACGTGGTTGGGCACCTGACCCGCCGGGATCTGCGGAGCCACCGCCTTCGACGTGTGCTGCGGCGGACGGGAGAACCTGCCGTTGGTGTTGGGCGGCAGTTGCGGGAACTCCACCGGCCAGGTGGACTTGTCCGGGAAGCTCGGATAGTCGTCAGGCGCTGGAGGCAGCTGCGGGAAGGTCTCCTTGCCCCGGATGGATGCCATGCGCCTCATCCTGCCTGACCAGGGCGGCCCTTTTCTCGCCGACCGTGGTGTCCGCGCGGTAGACGCGTTCCACCAGCGGCAATGTTCGCATCTGCCGTTCCAGGTGCCACTGCAGGTGCGCGGCCACCAGACCGCTGGCCTGGCTCCGGTGCGATGCCGACGAGATCTCGGCAGCCTCCCAGTCGCCGTCGTGCAGCGCGGCCATCAGGTCCAGGACGCCCTGGGGCGGTGTGACCGAACCGGACGGCCGACAGTGCACGCAGACACTGCCGCCCGCGGCGACATGAAACGCCCGGTGTGGGCCCGGGGTGGCGCACCGGGCGCATTCGACGAGCGAAGGCGCCCAACCCGCAATCGACATGGCGCGCAACAGATAAGCGTCGAGTACCAGTTCCCGCGCCCGCGCCCCGTCGGCCACCGCACGCAACGCCGCGACCGTCAGACGGTGCAACGCGGGCGCCGGAGCGCGCTCCTCGCCTGCGATCCGCTCGGCGGTCTCCAGCACCGCGCACCCGCAGGTGTAGCGGCCATAGTCGCTGACGATGTCACTGGCGAAGGCGTCGATGGCCTGCACCTGCGTGACGATGTCGAGATTGCGCCCTGGGTGCAGTTGGACGTCGATGTGCGCGAACGGCTCCAGCCGGGCCCCGAACTTGCTCCGGGTTCGGCGCACACCCTTGGCCACGGCGCGGACCAGCCCATGGTCCCGGGTGAGCAGGGTCACGATCCGGTCAGCCTCGCCGAGCTTGTGCTGGCGCAGCACCACAGCCCGATCTCGGTACAACCGCATCGGGACAGTCTCCCATCAGAAGGCGACAACGCCGCCGAGGCCCGCCCGTCGCGGGGCCGGATATTCTCGGAACCGACATGCCACGCACTCCCTCCCCGACACGCAACTCCTCCAACCGGTTCCCCACCCTGACCCAGCAGCTCTATCAACTCGCCAGCGGCCAGACGACGTCGGTCAAGCTGGTACGACGTTCCCTGGACGCCATCGCCGCCAGCCAACACAGCCTCAACGCGTTCCGGGTGGTGTTGGCCGAACAGGCCCTCGCCGATGCAGTTGAGGCCGATCGCAAACGGGCGACCGGGCACTACCTTCCGCTGCTGGGCATCCCGCTTGCGGTCAAGGACGACGTCGACATCGCGGGTATTCCCACCCGGTTCGGCACATCGGGCCCGGTGGCTCCCGCCGCCGCCGACAGTGAGGTCGTGCGCCGCCTGCGGGCGGCGGGCGCTGTGATCGTCGGCAAGACCAACACGTGTGAACTCGGACAGTGGCCGTTCACCAGCGGGCCGGGTTTCGGTCACACCCGAAACCCATGGTCGGCAGAGCACTCCCCCGGCGGATCGTCGGGAGGCAGCGCCGCTGCCGTCGCAGCCGGGTTGGTGACCGCGGCCATCGGCTCGGACGGCGCCGGAAGCGTTCGCATCCCCGCGGCCTGGAGCCACCTCGTCGGCATCAAGCCGCAGCGCGGACGCATCTCGACCTGGCCGCTGCCCGAGGCGTTCAACGGAATCACCGTCAACGGGGTGTTGGCCCGCACGGTCACCGACGCCGCTCTCGTCCTCGACGCGGCGTCGGGCAACGTCGACGGCGACCTGCACCAGCCGCCGCCGATCCGCGCCACCGAGCACGTCGCCCAGGCACCCGGCCCGTTGACGGTCGCGATGTCGACGGCGTTCCCGTTCACGTTCTTTCGGGCCACGCTTCATCCCGAGATCCGGTCGGCCATGGAGGTGATCGCCGGTCAGCTCGGGGAACTGGGGCACACCGTGCGGGCAGCCGATCCCAACTACGGACTCCGGATGTCCTGGGACTTCCTGTCCCGCTCGACATCGGGTCTGCTGAACTGGGCCGATCGCCTCGGCCCGTTGGTCGACCTGGATGTGCGCACCACGAGCAACATGCGGACCGGCCGTCTGCTGTCCGAACGGGTGCTGCACAAGGCCCGCAGGCACGAGGCCGATGCCCAGCGCCGGATCGGGTGGATCTTCAACCTGGCCGATGTGGTCCTGGCGCCCACCACGGCGCTGCCCCCGCCGCGGGTCGACGCCTACGACCGGCGCAGCAGCCTGGCCACCGACCGCGCCATGATCCGCGAATGCCCGGTGACGTGGCCGTGGAACGTGCTGGGCTGGCCCTCGATCAACATCCCGGCGGGTTTCACCTCCGATGGCCTGCCGATCGGCGTGCAGTTGATGGGTCCAGCGAACAGCGAACCCCTGTTGGTCTCGCTGGCCGCCGAACTCGAGGCCATCGGCAACTGGGCGACAAGACAGCCCGATCCGTGGTGGGAATCGGCGGGCGAAGGTTAGACCGGATCGCTCACCGGGCTCTGCTGCAGCGCGTAATGTCGCCGAACATGAAGACCAGCGATGTCGCACGCCGGTGTGCCCGCGCCCTGCCCGCACTGGCCGTCATCGGCGGTGCGGTCATCGCGGCACCCACGGCCACCGCCGACAACAAGCGGCTGAACGAGAGCGTCGCCGCCAACGTCTACACCATCCAGCAAAAGGCCGGCTGCCAAACGGACCTCAAGATCAACCCGCAGCTGCGGTTGGCCGCGCAGTGGCACACCAACGACGTCCTGAACAATCGCGCGCTCGACGGTGACATCGGATCCGACGGCTCGACGACGCAGGACCGCGCGAACGCCGCCGGCTTCAAAGGTGTGGTCGCCGAGACCGTCGCCATCAACCCCGCGCTCGCCATCAATGGTGTCGAGATCATGAACCAGTGGTTTAACCGGCCCGACTACATGGCGATCATGTCGAACTGCGCCAACACTCAGATCGGGGTGTGGTCGGAGAACCGGCTCGACCGCAGCGTCGTTGTCGCGGTCTACGGCCAGCCCGGCTGAGCGCAATGACGTAGCCCGGGAAGAGAGCGCAGTAGATGCGGATTCTGGTGGCGGGAGCGACGAGCGTGCCCGGCATTCCGCTGCTGCGTGAGCTGACTGCCCGCGGTCACGACGTGGTGGGCCTGACCCGGTCAGCGTCGAAGACGCCGCAGATCGCCGCCACAGGTGCGAAACCAGTGGTTGCCGACGTGTTCGACCCGACCCAGATCGACGCGGTGCTGGCCGAGATCGCCCCTGAGGCGGTGGTCAGCCTGCTCACCACACTGCCTGCCTGGGGGCCCAAGCGCGCCAAGGACTTTGAACCCGCGACCAAGTTGTGGAGTATCGGTGCACCGAACCTGGTGGCGGCCGCACAGCGTGCAGGCGTTCGCCGGGTGGTGGCTGAATCGGTGATCTTCGCCTACGGGTACGCCCCCACCGGTCCGGCGCTGATCGACGAGACCGACCCGTATCCCGGCCCGCCGCCCCCGAAGGGCGCCGGGTTTCTCGCCGCGCTGCGGGAGATGGAGCAGACAGTGCTCGCGGCGGACGGAATCGTGTTGCGGTACGGCGTGTTCTACGGCCCCGGCGTGACGCACGACGAACTGTTCGTCAAGCTCGCGAAATGGTGGGCGGTGCCCGCGATGACGGGTACGGGAATCCTGTCGTGGGTGCACATCGATGACGTCGCCAGGGCGACGGCCGACGCCGTGGAGAACGGCCGAAATGGCCAGATCTACAACATCGTCGACGACCGGCCGCGATCGTTCGGCGACTACATCCGCGAACTCAACGCGAAACTGCACAGGCCGAGGCCGTGGCCGATCTCACCGAAGCTCGTCGGGCTGGTCGCCTCGTATCCGGCGACGGCGTTCGGCAAGACGTGGCTGCCGCTGTCGAACGCGAAGGCCAGGGCCGAACTCGGCTGGACACCCATTCACGGGTGAGCCAAGTGATTTTGGCGCGCAAACCGTCGCTCAGCGAACTGTGGTGTCTCGGGACATCGTTGACACATATGTCTCGGGACATCGCTGACAGTCATGGTGATGGT
>NZ_JBVAXF010000010.1:0-156673 GCF_055419205.1 Mycobacterium sp. IDUB_39 | reverse complement strand
CCCGGAAGCTAAGCCTACCAGCGCCGATGATACTACCCTTTCGGGTGGAAAAGTAGGACACCGCCGAACACCCTTTAAGTCCCGGGCCCCCCAATTTCGATTGGGGGGCCCGGGCATTTTCTATTTGTTTGGAATTCCATTCAATGGCCGATAATGGCTAATCGAATAGCGTTGCAACTGGTGCGACACTATTCCTTTCCATATCGAGCAATTGCCTCTTGCGATCGAGTCCGCCGCCGTAGCCGGTGAGACTGCCATTCGCGCCGATGACCCGATGGCACGGCACAATTATGCCGACTGGATTATGGCCATTGGCCAAGCCGACGGCACGCGACGCCCCGGGCGACCCAATCTGCTGGGCGATCTCGCCATATGTTCGTGTCTCGCCGTACGGAATGGTCAGCAGAGCCGCCCACACCCGCCGTTGAAAGTCGGTGCCGACCATGTCCAGCTCGAGATCGAACTCCCGCAGGTCGCCGGCGAAGTACGCGTCGAGTTGAGCGACGGCGTCGGAGAAGGCGTCCTGATCGGGGTCCCATCCCTCTCGACTCGGCTCGTAGGTCTGGTCGATCATGCGCAGGTGCCGCAGTTGACCGTTGGTGCCGGCCAACGTGAGTGGTCCGACCGGGCTGTCGATGACACGGGATTGCAGTGTTTCCATCACTTCTCCTTCTGCGGGGCCTTCGGCGGCCAGTCGTTGACCTCGTGTTCGAGCGCGGTCCACAGGTGCTGTGTGGCGTAGGCCCGCCATGGTCGCCAGCGCAGGCTGTGCTCGGTGAGTGCCCGGACGTCGCTGGGCAGTCCGAGCGCCTTGGCGGCGAGTTGCACGCCGAGATCACTGGCTGGAAACGCATCGGGATCGCCGAGGCCGCGCATCGCGATGACCTCCGCGGTCCAGGGCCCCACGCCCGGCAGGGCCAGGAGCTGCTCACGGGCGCGGTTCCAGTCGCAGCCCGGACCCAGCGCGATCTCGCCATCAGCCAGCGCGCCGATGAGGGCGATGAGTGTCCGTTGCCGCGACTTCGGGAACGCGAGGTGCACCGGATCGATCTCGGCGAGCTGTGTGGCGTCCGGAAAAGTGTGGGTCAGGCCGCCGTTGGCGTCGTTGACCGGTGATCCGTAGGCCTCGGCGAGACGGCGGGCGTGCGTCCGGGCCGCCTTGATCGACACTTGCTGGCCGAGGACAACACGAACGGCCAGCTCCGCCTCGTCCACTGTCCGGGGGATCCGCTGTCCCGGTGCCTTGGCGACGAGGGCGTTCAGGTGCGCGTCGGCGCCAAGCGCGTCGACGACGGCCTCTGGATCGGCATCCAGGTCGAGGAGGCGGCGGCACCGGGCGATCGCGGTCGACAGGTCGCGGAAGTCGTCGAGCACCAGGTCGCACTGGACGTGATCGACCCGCGGCTGCAGGCTGACGATGCCGTGACCGGACGGCAGTCGGAGTGTCCGGCGGTAGGCGCTGCCACGCACCTCCTCGACACCGGGCACGGCGCTGGCGGCGAGGTGACCGAACAGGCCCTCGTACGCGAACGGAGCCCGTACGGGCAGGCGCAGCGATAGCGTGCCCGACCCGCCAGGCTCATGGCGGCCGAATTTGGTTCGGGCGCGTTGCCGCAGTTCGGTGGGTGTCAGTGCGCAAACCTCGCGGATCGTGTCGTTGAACTGGCGG
This sequence comes from Mycobacterium sp. IDUB_39, assembly GCF_055419205.1. Classification (NCBI taxonomy): domain Bacteria; kingdom Bacillati; phylum Actinomycetota; class Actinomycetes; order Mycobacteriales; family Mycobacteriaceae; genus Mycobacterium; species Mycobacterium sp. IDUB_39. The sequence goes on along the minus strand of NZ_JBVAXF010000010.1, from coordinate 155,004 downwards.
ATGCTCGAGAATCCCGCCGCGAAGGTGACGTCACCAAAGGGCAGGTCTGTCGTCTCGATGAGTATCCGGGCGGTCTGCGTGCGCTGGGCACGGGCCAACGCCAATGGGTTTGCCCCCACCTCGGCCTGCAGCAGTCGCTCGAGCTGCCTCGTCGTGTATCCGACGCGGGCGGCCAGACCGGTGACTCCCTCGCGGTCGACGGTGCCGTCGGCGATGAGCCGCATCGTGCGGGCCACAGCGTCAACGCGGACGTTCCACTCAGGGGATCCCGGGGATGCATCGGGCCGGCAGCGCTTGCACGCGCGGAACCCGGCGGCCTGTGCGGCCGCAGCCGTCGGAAGGAACTGCACATTGCGTGCGAACGGCGGCCGCACGGGACAACTCGGCCTGCAATAGATCTTCGTGGTCAGCACGGCCGTCACGAACCACCCGTCGAACCGGGCGTCCTTGGACTGGACTGCCCGGTAACAGCGGTCGAAATCTTCGTGCATGCTTCGACAATTACACGTCTGCTCTGACATCACTGGCGGAAAACCGACATCGATGTGGGGCACGCGGGCTAGTTCAGCTTTTCTGGGGGACTGGCCTAACGCAGTCGACCCATCGCGGAGACGTCACGCCGTTGCCGTTGCCGTGGTTGAAAGACAAGTGAGAGCTGCGCCGAGGACGGTGCCGAGCACAGCCAGCTACTCGCCGAGCACGGCCAGCTACTCGGTGATGTCGGTGGGCTGATGCCTAGGAGGACATCGCGCAGCACACCGCCGCCGACTCCCGTGAAGGCTGCGACGGCGCAGACCCCGAAGAGGTCGAGTCTCTTGCACACACCCACCAGTGCACCCGAGGCCGCAAAGGCGACCAGACTCACCCACTGCAGGATCTCGAGAACCACGGACTACGTGAAGTGTTTCGGGACTGCAGTATTGGCGGCCGCCGCGCGGCTCGCCACGGTCGTGCTGCCGAGGCTGCTGGTGCGGTGGTCCCTCATCGGCGCGGAGTGCTGGTGGAATCGCGGACGATCAGCTTGGGCTTGATGATGAGTGAGGTCGCGGTGCGCTTCTCGATGAGTTCGATGAGTTGTTCTGCCGCGGCGTGGCCCATGCGGGTGATGTCGGTGCGGACGCTTGTCAGCGGTGTCTCGAGGTACGCGGACTGGGGCAGGTCGTTGTAGCCGGCGACGGCGGTGTCACGGCCGATCTTGAGTCCGGCGTTGACGAGTGCACGTGAGGCGCCGATCGCCGTGTGGTCATTCGTGCAGAAGATGGCGGTCGGCGGTGCGGCGCGGTCGGCCAGTAGTGCTGTGACGGCGTCGAAACCGTCCTCCACCTGGAAGCCGCCGTGTGGTGCGATCCGCAGGCGGGCGCCCGATTCGGCCCTGATCGTGGCGGTGAATCCCTGGACGCGGTCGACGGCGGTGCGGGCTTGCGGAGGTCCGGGGATGACGGCGATGTCGCGGTGGCCGTTCTCCAGGAAGTGCGCAGCGACCAGATGGCCGCCGTACACGTCATCGGCGGCGAAGGAGAGCTCATCGTCGCAGCCGCGCATGGCGAACACGAAGGGCATCGCATGATTGGCGAGTTGGTGCGGGATCTCGTTGCCGATCTGGGAATCGCAGAGGATGAGTCCATCGACTCGACGCCCGAGCAGGGTCGATATCGCCGTCGTGCGGGTGTCGGTGTTGTCGTGAGTGGCGACGACGGTGGAGAGGTAGCCGCGGCTGCGGGCGGCCTCGTCGATCGCCGTGACGACCATGCCCATCACGATGTCGGTGAGCCGGGAGACCACGACACCCAGCAGGTGTGTGCGGCCGCTGCGCAGGTTCGCACCGTTGGGGTCGGCGACGAAACCGGTCTGCTCGGCGAGTTGTTGAACGCGGGCGATGGTGGCTGCGGCGACTCGCTTGTTGTCACCCCGAAGCGCCCGCGACACGGTGGAGACGTCGAGGCCGGCGAGTTCGGCGAGCTGTTTCATGCTCAGTTGAGGCAGGGTGCGTCCTCGGGATGGTGTCGTCATGTGCGTATTCGTCGTGGTTGCTGGTGGATCCTAACGCGCCAGCCCCGCAGTGGCGGCCCGGTCAATGCGGATCAGAGCGTTGAGGAGCACGGTGGCCCCGTCGACGATCTCCGCTGCGTGGGTGAACTCCTCGGGGCAATGGCTGCGACCGTCTTGGGAGGGGATGAAGATCATGGCGGTGGGGATCCGTTTGGCGATGATGGCGGCGTCATGCTCGGCTCCGCTGTAGAGGCGGGACTGACGCAGGCCGAGGTCGTCGGTGACACCCGCGCAGATGTCCAACAGCGGGGTGTCCATCAGCGCCGGGCTCTCGCTGGGGATCCAGTCGAGCTGCAGTTCCACACCGCGTTGGCTCGCCTGAGCCTGCGCAGCGACGTCGAGCTGGCAGGCGGCGTCGGCGAGCCAGTCCAGGTCTGGGCTGCGGAATTCGCCCGTGAGGGTGGCGATCTCGGTGATGACGTTGACGGCAGTGGGGGAGAAGGTCACCGCGCCTGTGGTGCCCCGCCCGTTGGGGTGCGACGAGGCGATCGCCTCAATGGCCAGCACGGTTCCGGCGGCTGCGCAGCCCGCGTCACGGCGATGGCTCATTGGTGTCGTGCCTGCGTGATCGCGCCGACCACTGAACAGACCGCGAAATCGGGTGATGCCGGTGATGGAGGTGACGAGACCGATCTGGCTGCCGTGGGCCTCCAGGTAAGGGCCCTGCTCGATGTGCAGTTCGAGGAAGGCCCGGATGGTGCCGGTTTCCACAGCGGCACTGAGCATGTCGGCGGCGTTGAGGCCGGCGCCTGGCAGTGCGTCACCCAGTCGGGTGCCGTGCTCGTCGCGACGGTTCAGGTCTACCGCGCTCAGGTGTCCCATGAGTGCGCGAGAACCCAGACAGCTGAGTCCGAACCGGTTGGGCTCCTCAGCGAAGAAGTCGACGACCATCAGGTCGTGCGTGAGCGTCGTGCTTGTCTCGCGCAGCGTGCGCACGGCTTCGAGTGCGGCAACGACGCCGACGTTGCCGTCGAAGCGTCCACCGCCCTCGACGGTGTCGGTGTGAGAACCGGTCATCAACGTGCCGGCGGCCGGATTGTCACCGGGCAGGATTCCGATGACGTTGCCTGCGGCGTCGATCCTCGAATCGAGACCGGCGTCCCGGAAGCGGCGCAGTACCCATTGACGGCCGGCGATGTCGATGTCGGTCAGCGCCTGGCGGGTGTAGCCGGGCGCCGTGTCATCGATCAACGAGGCCAGTTGAGTCAAGTCCTCGTCGATCCGGGTCGGCTCGACGAGGGTGGCTGGAGCGTGAACGGTCACCGGATGTCCACCGCTATGGCCTTCACCTGGGTGAACTCGTCGAGGGCGTACCGGCTGCCGAGACGGCCGCGGCCCGACAGCCGACCTGCCGCGCCACCGAACGGGACGCTGTACTCCCAGTAGTTGGTGGTGTCGTTGACGACGACCAGACCGCAGTCGATCTGCTCGGCCATCGCGAACGCCTTGGAGACGTTGGTGGTGAACACGGCCCCGACCAGGCCGAAGTCGCCGGAGTTCGCAGCGGCGAGAAGCTGATCCTCGTCGCCGAGGACGGAGATCGAGGCGACCGGCCCGAACGTCTCCTCGGTGAAGATCCGGGCGTCGTTGGCGACGTTGGTCAAGACCGTGGCGGGGTAGTAGTAACCGTCACCGGTGATCGCCGCCCCGCCGGTGAGCACCGTGGCTCCGTTGGTGACGGCGTTTTCGATGAGGGCGTCGAATCGGTCGATGCTGGCGGCCAGATGGACCGGCCCGAGGGTGGTGGAGTCGTCGAGCGGTGAACCGCTGACCCTCCGGATGGCCTGTTCGGTCAGTGCCGCAGCGAGATCGTCGGCGATTGCTGCGGTGGTCAGGATCTTGCCTGCGGCGCTGCAGACCTGCCCGGCGTTGAAGAACGCGGACGCGCCGATTGCCTCGGCGGTGCGCTCCAGGTCGGCGTCGGGGAGCACGACGATGGGTGAGTTACCGCCCAACTCAAGTAGCAGGCGCTTGTCCCAGGCGGCCTTGGCGATCGCATGCCCGGTGGTGCTCCCGCCGGTGAAACCGACGGCGACGACTCCTGGGTGCGTGACCAGGTGGTTGGCGGTGGCCACTTCATCGGTCAGAATCAACTGCAACAGTTCCTGCGGAAAGTCCGCCTCCAGCAGCACTTTTCGAAGTTCGGCGGCGACAGCAGCGGTGGTGGGCGCCGGTTTCCACACGACCGCGTTGCCGCTGACCAAACCGGGGCCGATGTACTCGACCGGGATGTTGACCGGGAAGTTCCACGGCGTGATGACGGCCCAGACACCGATTCCGGTGCGGCGTACGAGCACCCGCTTGTGCGGATCCTGAACATGAGGCACCTCGCCGGAGGCGGACAGCGCCGCGTCGGCGGCGCTGTCGAAACCGGCAGCGGCGAAGGCGATCTCGCCGCGTGCCTCGGTGATCGGCTTGCCGTGTTCACTGGACAGGACCGTCGCCAGACGCTCGGCGTTCGACCGGATGGCCGCTGCCGCTGAGCGTGCCCATCCTGCCCTGGTATGGGCAGTCTCGCGGGCGTACCTGCCGTACGCTCTCTGCGCGGCGCTGACGGCGAGGTCGACGTCGCCTGTACTCGCGGCGCCGACTGCGGCAAGCGGTTGGGCCGTCGAGGGGTCGATCGTGTCGAAGACGCGGTCACCCGATCTCCACTCGCGGTCGATCCACGATTCGGTCACCAGGTCGGTCGGGGCGGCGTTACTGGCGGTCATCGTTTCTCCTCGAATCCGGCGCGGTGTGACACGAGTAAACGTAGCAAGCATTCAGTCACTTGCCAATCGTTTGGCGTCGATCTACCGTGTGTCCGACGTCGAGTCGAGCTCCGTACTTCGACGACGGGTGCGTTGTGCGCGTCGAGCGTCCGGGCGGCGGCATCCGGTGCGTCGATTATTGGAGGTGGTCAGGATGGCGAGTGCTGTCGATGAGGTGGTCGATCTTGTGAGCACCTTGATTCAGTTCGACACATCCAATACCGGCGATCCCGAGACCACGAACGGCGAACGGGACTGTGCGCACTGGGTGGCGGCGAAGCTCGAAGAGGTGGGGTATCGCACGGAGTACGTCGAGGGTGGTGCACCTGGTCGCGGCAATCTGGTGACCCGACTGGCCGGCTCGGATCCAACGCGTGGCGCGTTACTGATTCACGGGCACCTTGACGTTGTGCCCGCCGAAGCCGCCGATTGGAGTGTGCATCCGTTCTCGGGGGCGGTCGAGGGCGGTTACGTGTGGGGCCGCGGCGCGGTCGACATGAAGAACATGGTGGGTATGACGGTTGCGGTCGCGCGGTATTTGAAGCGCGAGAACATCGTACCGCCAAGGGATTTGGTGTTCGCATTCGTTGCCGACGAGGAGGCGGGTAGCAAGCACGGTGCGCAGTGGCTGGTCGATCATCGTCCAGACCTCTTCGACGGGGTGACGGAGGCGATCGGTGAGGTGGGCGGCTTCTCGTTGACGATCCCACGGCGCGACGGTGACGACCGCAGGTTGTATTTGATTGAGACCGCGGAGAAGAGCATGTCGTGGATGCGCCTGACCTCGCGGGGTCAACCGGGGCACGGCTCGTTCACCCACGACCACAATGCGGTGACCACGGTGGCCAAGGCGGTGGCGCGGCTGGGCGAGCACGAGTTCCCCGTCGTGCTGACCGAACCCGTGACGCAGCTGCTCGCCGCGATCAGTGAGGAGACCGGGTACGGATTCGACGGGGACGATCTCGACGGTGCCGTCGCCAAACTGGGGTCGATATCGCGGATCATCGGAGCGACGCTGCGCGACACCGCGAACCCGACGATGCTGCAGGCGGGCTACAAGGCGAATGTGGTTCCCGCCAGCGCCGAGGCGATCATCGATTGTCGCATTCTGCCCGGTCGTCGAGCAGCCTTCGAGGCGACGGTGGACGAGCTTCTTGGTCCACACGTCACTCGGGAATGGATCACCGACTTGCCGACGTATGAGACCACGTTCGACGGTGAGCTGGTCGAGGCGATGACCGCGGCCCTGTTGCGCGCTGACCCCGGCGCTAGGCCGGTACCGTACATGTTGTCCGGGGGTACAGATGCGAAGGCGTTCGCGCGGTTGGGGATTCGCTGCTTCGGGTTCGCTCCTCTGCGGCTGCCGGCGGATTTGGACTTCGCTGCCCTGTTTCACGGAATCGATGAGCGGGTGCCGATCTCGGCGTTGGAGTTCGGCGTCGAGGTGCTCCTCGACTTCGTGATGCACTGCTGAGCTCCGTGCCGGTGCTGGCACGGGAGACGAGATCGCCTGTGCCACTTGAGTGCGTGAGTGCTTGAACTCAGCATTCCAGGACGTCAACGGCCACGACGTCGCCCGCCACGGCGTTGCCGTCGACGGGTTGGCCAGCTATAAAGACGGGATCGTCGTCACTTGCCTGCACTCCGGTGGTCGCAGCCGATGTGGGCAGCGCGTCTGGCGCCACACGGTCGCCGTCAGCGAGGCACGCGCACGGTACCTGCCCGCGTGCTCGCCAACGGAAGTCGACCTGTGTGCGCAGACGTCTCGCAGGCGATCGAACTGCCAGTTCAGGACTCCAACACGCCCTCGCGGAGAGCCCGATCGCAAAGCGTTTGCAACTGCGGGGTTGTGTGATCGACCTTTCGGACTTATCGTTTACCAAACGTTTGGCATGACGTGCCTCACACCCCCCAATCCATCTCGACCCTTGGAGGAACACGCCAGTGACTGCACTCGAGGAACGACGGGCAACGGCCCCGACGGCTGATGTACTGGCCAGTCTGACCGCTGAGGAAATCGCCGCGGTGCGCACCATCGTGTCCACGCCGGAGCGCATCGGCGCGTACACGCGCTTCGTCTACGTGGGATTGATCGAACCATCGAAGCGCGACGTCTTGGCTTACGAGGCCGGCACCGCACCATGCCCGCCACGGATCGCGCGCGTCATGCTCCTGGACCTGCGGTCGGGACTGGCGCAGGACCTACGGGTCGACCTCACCGCGCAGGCTGTGGTGGCAGAGGCAGTCGTAGACGGTGCTGACGGTCACGTGCCGATGTTGATCGAAGAGAACGACATGATCGTCCCGATCCTGCAGGCTGATGAGACATGGCGCGCAGCGATGAGTGCGCGCGGACTCGATCCCGACAAGGTGATGCCGTGCGGCCTCTCGGCGGGACACTACGGACACGCCAATGAGCACGGACGCCGCGTCATCCGCTGTCTCGGCTTCTATCGGGAGAGTCCGGACGACATGATCTGGGCCCGTCCCGTCGACGGTGTGTGCGCCTACGTCGACACGGTCGCCCAGGAGGTCATCGAGGTCGTCGATGATCGCCATCTGCCGGTTCCCGAGGAGACCACCAACTTTCACCAGGCCGAGTACTGCGGCCCGACGCTGGACACGCTGAAGCCGATCGACATCACCCAGCCCGAGGGACCGTCGTTCACCGTGGACGGCGCCAGCGTGGAATGGGCGAACTGGAAGTTCCGGGTGTCGTTCGACGCGCGCGAGGGTCTGATCCTGCGTCAGCTGAGCTTCACCGACGGCGGGGTGGACAGGCCGGTTCTCTACCGCGCGTCGATCGCCGAGATGGTGGTTCCCTACGCGGATCCCTCCCCAACGCGATACTGGCAGAACTACTTCGACACCGGCGAGTACCTATTCGGCCGATTCACCAACTCGTTGAAGCTGGGCTGCGACTGTCTCGGTGAGATCCACTACTTCGATGCTGCCCTCGCCGATGAGTCCGGCAACCCGCAGACCATCACGAATGCGATCTGCATGCACGAAGAGGACTTCGGCACGCTGTGGAAGCACACCGACCACTACACCAAGACGTCCGACGTGCGGCGCTCTCGAAGGTTGGTGATCAGCTCCTTCACGACCGTGGGCAACTACGACTACGGGTTCTACTGGTACCTGTACCTCGACGGCACCATCGAATGCGAGGCGAAGCTCACCGGGGTGCTGTTCCCGTCGTCGTATCCCGGAACTGACTACCCGTATGCCAGTGAAGTCGGCCCCGGTGTCGGGGCGCCGTATCACCAGCACATGTTCTGCGCACGCTTGGACATGATGGTCGACGGTGTGAACAACAGCGTGGTGGAGATCGATGCCAAGCGTATCCCGATGGGCCCAGACAACCCGTGGGGCAACGCATTCACGAACACCGTCACCCCGATCGCATCGGAGTCTGAGGGTGGTCGGCTGGCCGATTCGACACGGAGTCGGACATGGCACGTCCTAAACAAGGACAAGACCAATCGTCTCGACCAGCATCCGGCCTATGCGCTCTACCCGCATGACAGCCCCACCATGCTCGCCGACGAGAACTCCAGCATCAGTGCCCGCGCGAACTATGCCACGAAGCACCTGTGGGTCACCGCTTATGACCCCGAGGAACGCTATCCCGCAGGTGATCTCGTCAATCAGAATCCTGGCGGCGCGGGTCTCCCGCAGTGGATGGCCAACGACCGCAATCTCGAGCAGGCCGACGTCGTGCTGTGGCACGCATTCGCGATCACGCACTTCCCGCGGCCCGAGGACTGGCCGGTCATGCCCGTCGACTACGTGAAGTTCGCGCTCAAGCCGCACGGCTTCTTCGACCGCAGTCCCGTGCTCAACATCCCCAAACAGGATGGCGGCCACTGCAATTCCGGAGGCGCCGACACCTGCCACTAGTCTGCTCGGCCCGTCCGGCCGGTCACGCCGTCGATCGGCCGGACACAACGCTCACGCCACTCCCCGCCGCGGCAGACTCCTGCGCCGCCGACTTCGCCGACGTCTCGGCGCCACATTCTCTTCGCTGCGATCAGGAGCAGTAATGAATCAATCGGCATCCACGCCGCATATGGAGCCCACTCTCGGGCTGCGATCGGTGGTCTTCTTCGGTCTGGCCTACATGGGCCCGCTCATCGGCATCGGCATCTTTGGGGTCATCGCGACCAAGAGTCAGGGCGCTGCCGCGGGCGCCATGGTTCTGGCCACCGTCGCGATCCTGTTCACCGCCATCAGTTATGGCACGATGGCGCGACGCCACCCCGCGTCTGGCAGTGCATACACGTACGCACGCAAGACGATCGGCCCCCGCGTCGGATTCATGGTCGGTTGGTCGATCCTGCTGGACTACCTGTTCATCCCGCTGGTCATATGGCTGGTCGGTGCGGAGTATCTGTCAGCGCAGTTCCCCGGTGTGCCCAAGGCGGTATGGGTCATCGCATTCGTCGCGTTGACCACCCTCATCAACTATTTCGGGATCAAGGTGGCTGACCGGGCCAACTTCCTGTTCGTGCTGTTCGAAGTCCTGGTCCTAGGTTTCTACCTGGTGTTCTCGATGGCTCACATCTGGGGCGGAGGCGGCGCGGGGGCGATGCTCACCCTGGAACCGTTCATTGGCGTGGTCGAGCAACTGGGCCCCATCGCAGCTGGCGCTGCGGTGGCGGCGTACTTGTTCCTGGGATTCGACGCGGTGAGCACCCTGAGCGAGGAGACGAAGAACGCCGAGCGGAACATTCCCCGAGGCATCGTGCTCATCGCGCTGATCGGTGGCGCAATCTTCATCTTCACTCTCTATCTGTTGTCGATCATCGAGCCAGGCAGTGAACTCTCCGATTCCATCGGGTCGGATATCGCCAAGACCATCGGCGGTAACCTCTTCGCTGCCATCTTCTTGGCGGCCCTGGTATGCCAGCAGTTCACGGCGGGTATTGCCGCTCAAGCCAGTTCGGCACGACTGATGTACGCCATGGGGCGCGATGGGGTCTTTCCACGACGGTTCTTCGCCAAGCTGTCGGAGCGTTACCTCACACCGATCAACGGCATCCTCGTCTGTGGTGTCATCGGCCTCGGAGCGATCTGGTTGACACTGACGGTGTCGACGTCATTCATCAACTTCGGTGCGTTCCTCGGCTTCACCATGGTCAATGTGTCGGTCCTGGCGTACTTCCTACGCCACCGCGCCCAAGAGAAGCTCAATCCCTTGATCTATGTCGTGTGCCCCATCATCGGCGCGGCAGTGGACATCTTCCTGTTGTTGTCACTGGACAGCACCGCCAAGGTCCTGGGCGGCATCTGGGTGGGACTGGGATTCGTCTACTTACTGGTGCTTACCCGTGGGTTCCGCAGGCCACCACCGGAACTCGACACCGACGCGGTGGTCGTCGATCCTCAACCGACATCCGACGCCGCGGCGATTCCACGGACCCGCTGACACGTTCACACGGTGGTTCCCGGGCCAGTCAGATCCTGGGAATCACGGTGTGCGTCGTCCCGGTTATCGACAGGGAGGTCGGCTCCATGACTCTCCATCACACCTCGGCGCGCTTTGCGGCAATAGGCCGCAGGACGTGCGCCATCATGGCCGTTGGCTCGGCGGGCCTACATCTGACGATGCTGAGCCAGTCTGTCTTCGCCCTCGCCGCTCTACCCGTGGCGCTAATGGCTGCCGCCTGCCTGATGTGTGCGCGCGAACTCTGGCGTGACGCCTCGCTACGCACGTGGTGCATGGTGGCCGTGATGAACCTAGCCATGATCGCAGCCCACTGGTCGATACCCGGGTGCGGGCACAATTCCACCGCCGCAGCAACCCAGGCAGCGCCAGGGACCTTGCTGGTCGTCGCCACCATCGTGTCCGTCGTGGAGACGACGATCGCCACCGTGGTGATGATCATCCAGACGCATCGACGGGCTCGGCACCTCTTCCCGGGGCCCAACGGACCAATGATGGCACCGTTGCATCGGCTTGACGCCGCGGATCATTAGCGCGTGGCCGGCGAGACGGACATGATCGCTACATGAGCCTGCTCACCCTGCCCACCGCGACGCTCGACGATGCCGAGGTGGCCAACGCCCTCGAGCGATCGGTGGGGCTGATCAATCCGGTTCTCGACGCGCTGGCGGGTATCGACCTTCTCGGCTTGAAGAAGCGGACGCACCGTCTCGGCGCCTCCGATGACGCGGTCGACAAAGCGCTGGACGTGCTGGCCTGGGTGCTCAACACGGCCGACGTGCCGGGCACGAAGGCCTGGGACGAGAAGGACCTCGACGCCCGTGTCGACTGGTGGGTACGGCGGGTCGGAGCACTCGACACGCTGCTGGTCGCCTTCCCGGGTGTGTTCGGCGTGATCGCCGATCGGCTGCCGATTCAGGATCTGCTGGGCTTCTCCAATCAGTCGATCGTGTTGTGCGCGGTGGCCCGCGAGCATGGCATCGAGGACCGCGATCTCCAGGTTCGACTGCTCGCCTCGGTGATGTGTGATCGCGAGCTGACCGCGATGGAGGCCGAGGCCGACACAGGGGAGCCCGACGAGTCACGCCCGGCGGACACCAACCTGGTGAGCAGGCTCTGGCACTTCGTCGGGGTCGCCCGCGCAGCCAACGATGAACTGGTCAAGCGGCATCGTCCGCGGGCGGTCTTCCGCTATCTCGGCATGCTGCCCGCGGTGGGTGCGGTCGCGGACTACCTCGGCGAGTACGGCGCGCTCGTGCGGGCCGCCAAGGAGGGGCAGACGTGGATCGTCCAGCACACCGCGCCTGCAACCACGTGACGTAGCTGGATTGGGCACGCATCGCCGCCGGCGCTGGTATAACGAGAAATCGGATATTAGCTACGCCACAGTAAGGGGCGCCCGCGCTATGTCAGCGACTCTCTCGACGACCAAGGCATCGCGCGGTGCCGCCAGATTCGTGGGCCGGGTCGGCGCACTGGCAGTGGCACTCGGAATCGGCGTGGCCATCGCCAACAACCCCGCCGTAGCGTTCGCCGACGACGGTGGATCGGATTCGTCGTCGTCCTCGGCGGGGACGTCCTCATCGAGCGCGTCGAATGACAACGCCGCGCCCACCGGGACAACCAAGACGACCAAGACCAAGGACACGAGGCCAGATCAGAAGGCTGACTCCGAGACCGCCGGAGACCGCGCATCCGAGGCCGGGGCTGACGCGGACACCGAGGAAATCGGGAAGCCCCGCACGCCCAACAAGCGGACCAAACCGACACTTCGGACGTCTGCCACCGCAGACCGCGTGGCAGAGACCGCGGCGGACCCGTCATCCGAGCCGGCGGAGCGCGATGACGCGCCTGACTCCCAAGACGTAGTCGTCCACACACTGGCCGCGGCCGACGAAGACACCACAGGGACCGCGGGCGCCGCCGAGACCATCGCTGCGAAAGCCCCACCCGCCGCGCCCGCGCCAGCACCGGCGCTCTGGGCGACGCTGGCCTGGGCGCGCCGCGAGATCGGGCACATAGCCAATCCCGCAGCCAATCCGTCACCCAATCCGGCAGGGACGGGCACCGTCGCGGCAACGGCCTCAACGGCAGGCACCTCGACCTCGACGGCCTCGACGGCGCCGGTCGAGCCCGCCGTGTCGATCACCGCCACCAGCCCGCTGGGCACCCAACAGCAACTCGACGCTGAGCGGATCGCGTGGCGGACCGTCAACACGCTGCCGGTCGCACTGATGAAGGTGGTGCTGCTGGCCGGATTCCAGGCAGCGGCCAATCAACAGTTCTCCGAAGTCGGCGGACCCGACCGAGCCAACCTCGGTCAACTGGGGGCCGCGATCGACGAGTACGCCATGGCCGCGGCGTTTCAGCAGCAGCTCCTCAACTCGAACGCGCCGACGGTCGTCATGCAGGTGGCGCCCGGGCACACCTGGTACGGCCAGCGGGTGCCCGGTTCGCGCATCCTCTACGACAACCCGGACACGGTGTACCGCTTCATGGGTGTCAACGGGGCGTCGTCGTACGTCATCCGGGGCCGCTTCGAGGGGGAGGTCCCCGCGGACACGACGTTCAGCGTGCTGACCGGATTGACCGGAAACACCGCCTCGGTCCTGACCAAGGACGAGTTGGTGATCAACCCCGACGGCACGTTCACCATCACCGCCGACAGGAATCCCGCCAATGGCAGGGTGAACCATCTTCAACTCACATCTGACTCGACGATCATCGCGACGCGGAACACGTTGGCCGACTGGGGGACTGAAGTGCCCATGAGTCTGGAGATCAAGCGGGTCGGCGGTCCGCCCAACAGTCTGTTCAGCCAGCTCGGCGGATTCGCGATCCCGGGGCTGGGGAAGTTCGTGGTGGAGAATCCGCTGCTGACCTCGCTGGTGTCGTTGATCCCGCCGCTGCCGTATGAGCCGCCGCTGCTGCGGGGCATCTTCACAGCGGTGATCATGGCGCTGGGTATTCAGCGGGAGGCCACCTACATGGCGGTGGCCACGACCGATCCGGTGACCGGTGAGCGCATCCCGCCGAATGTGTTGAAGAACCCCACCCGCAATGCGGAATTCCTTGCCACACAGTTGCAGAGCGCAGGCTACTTCCAGCTGGCCGACGACGAGGCGCTGGTCGTCACGATCGATCCGGGCAACGCCGGCTACTTCGTCGTTCCGGTGACCAACGACTGGACGATCTCAAAGGACTACTGGAATCAGCAGACCAGCCTCAACAACGCGCAGGCCCTCGTCAACGACGACCTGACCACCTACACCGTCGTGATCTCGAAATCCGATCCCGGCGTCGCGAACTGGGTGTCCACCGGTGGCCTCAACCAGGGCACGATCTCCATGAGATTCCAGGATCTCGATCCCAACGCGCCCGACGATCTGCCGACCGTGACGTCTCGCGTCGTCAAGCTCAGCGAGCTCGACAGCGCCCTGCCCGACGGCACCGTCTACTACACACCGGCGCAGCGAGCGGCGCAGCTGGCGGAGCGCAAGGCGGGCTTCGACAACCGCTTCGCACCGTATCCGCAGCCCTGAACCTAGACTCGGGCTCGTGGCCCAACTGGTGCAGCAGTACCTGGACCGTATCCGTGCCGAGCACGCCGACGTGACCGACGGCGCGCTGGCCGATTACATTCCGGAACTGGCTCGCGTGGATCCAAACCGATTCGCGCTGTCGCTGTCCTCGGGTGATGGCTTCGTCTACGAATCCGGCGATGCCGAAGTGGAATTCACCATTCAGTCCATCTCGAAGCCCTTCACCTACGCGCTGGCGCTCGACCGTATCGGCACCGCCGCGGTGGATGCGAAGATCGGCGTCGAGCCCTCGGGCGAGGCCTTCAACGAGATCAGTGTCGACCAGATCACCAAGACGCCGAAGAACCCGATGATCAATGCCGGTGCGATCGCCGCGGTCTCGCTGGTGCCCGCAGCCACGCCCGACGAGCGCTTCGAGTCGATCCGTGACTTCTACTCCGGGTTCGCGGGCAGGCGCCTGGAACTCGATGCCGAGGTCTACGCCTCGGAGAAGGCAACCGGTAATCGAAACCGCGCGATCGCCTACATGTTGGCCAGTTTCGGCGTTCTCGACGATGATCCCGACGACGTGCTCGACGTCTACTTCCGGCAGTGCTCACTCAACGTCACGTCGACCGATTTGGCACGGATGGCCGCCACACTCGCCCGCGGTGGCGTCAACCCCATGACAGGTCGCCGAGTCACCAACGCGTCGGTGGTGAAGCGGACGCTGTCGGTGATGGTCACGTGTGGCATGTACGACGCGACGGGGGACTGGGTCAGCGCCGTCGGCATGCCCGCGAAGAGTGGCGTCGGCGGCGGGATCGTCGCGGTCCTGCCCGGGCAACTGGGCATCGGTGTCTACTCGCCGCTGCTGGACGCCAAGGGAAACAGTGTTCGCGGAGTCCGCCTGTGCCGCAGCCTGTCCGAGCAACTCGGTCTGCACTTCCTCACCGTGTCCCGCGACTCGCGGGCGACGCTGCGTGCGGTGTACCAGCCGCGCGCCGGCATCCGTGTCTACGAGACGCATGGCGATCTACTGTTCTGCGGCGCGGAGCAGGTGATTCGCACGGTCGAACGGGACAAGGGCGAGTTCGACGTCGCCATCCTCGACGTGTCCCGGGTGGACGATATCGACGACGCCGCACGCGGGATGCTGTCGGGAATGAGTGCCGCGCTTCGGGCGTACGGCAGGGTCGGCTACGTCGTCGACCCGGATCGCATCGTGATCCCGGCCGATTCGGAGTTCGAGGCGATGCGCTACCTCAGCGTCGACGACGCCGTTGCCGCAGCCGAAGCCGAAGCCAGGCCGCAGCGCTGAGCGCGGTCAGCGCTGGATTGGGCAGGCGACGTCGACGGAGACCGTCGTCGTCCCAGTCTGATTCGGCGTGGCGGTGCCGGGGTTCTTTATCGAGGTCACGGTGCATGTGGTGAGCAGCGCCGTGTTACCGCTCGGCACTCCGTTCACGTCCACGACGTAACCCTGTTCCTGGAGTTCCTCGATAACCGCGGAGGCCGACTCGGTGTCGATGTCGGGGTCCGCCGTGGCGGTGTGCGTGACGGTCATCGCGAAGGCAAGGACGGCAAATGCCGGTGCAAGGTGTCGCATTGCGGACATGTCGGAGCCCTCTCGGTGGAACTCAGAACGCCTGAGTCTTGGCTGTGAGACTGTCCAGACGGTAATGCCCGCGCCAACGCGTTGAGGGCTTCTAGATCGGCGTGGCGAGTCTTGTGGCCTCATCGTGACCTCGCAGAGTCACCATGTCGCCCAATCGCCAACGGGCGCTTTCGGCGTCACCCGCGTTGCCGACCATCTCCGCCGTGGCGACCAGGTGGCCCGGCAGATTCTTCGACAGCTCGCACAGCCGGGCCGCCTCGTGGACGGGCTCGCCGATCACGGTGTACTCGAACCGCTCCTTGGCGCCGACGTTGCCTGCCACCACCTGGCCGGCGGCCACACCGATGCCCGCCTGACACTCGGGTACCTCGGCGCGCAACCGCTCCGCCATCGCCCTCGCGGCCGAAAGTGCCTCAGCCTCGGCGTTGTCGAGCGACACCGGCACGCCGAAGACGGCAAGCACCGCGTCACCCTCGAACTTGTTGACCAGACCGTGGTGACGGTCGACCTCGTCGACAACGACGGCGAAGAACCGATTGAGAAGTTCGACCACCTCGACGGCGGGCCTGCTGGTGACCAGCTTCGTCGAGTCGGTGATGTCGACGAATATCACCGCGGCATGCCGTTCCTCGCCGCCCAGCTGCGGCCGCTCCCTCTCGGCCAGCGCGGCCACCTCACGGCCGACGTGCCTGCCGAACAGGTCGCGCACCCGTTCGCGCTCGCGCAGACCGCCCACCATCGAGTTGAAACCCCGCTGTAGCTGGCCGAGTTCGGTGCCGTCGAAGACCACCAGGTTGGTGTCCAGGTCGCCCTGCTCGACGCGGTTGAGGGCCGCAGCCACCACGCGGACCGGTGTCACGGTGAGCCACGCCAGGATCCACATCAGGATGAAGCCGAAGACCAGCGCGAACAACGCCAGGATCATCACCGCGACCGTGAACTGTGTCGGCGTCACGTTGTGCAGTGACAGCGTGATGATGGCGGCCAGCAGGATACCCAGCACGGGCACGCCGGAGCCGAACGCCCACACGGTCAGCGTCCGGCCCATGATGCCGGGTGCGAAACGGCGAGGCGGGGGCCCCACCTCGAGGGCTTGCGCGGCGACGGGGCGGAGCGCGAACTCGGTGAACAGGTAACAGCTGGCCGACACGACGATGCCGGGAAAGCTGATGCCCAGCAGGACCTTCGGGATGTAGCTGGTGTCCTGCAGCCCGTAGAGAACGGTCAGCACGACGGTGCCGCCACCCCACAGCGCCAGCAGGACGCGGGTGAGGCGCCACGGCGCGAAGAAGGTATTGCGCTGGTCCTCGGGTGTCGGTTCGCGTTCCTCGAGCGCCCACCGGACGTTATTGATGACTCGGTTGGTCGCCCAGATGACCCCGACCACGAAAGCCAGCGCGATGTAGGCAGGCGCGGCCGCGAACGTGATCCACAGGACCCGTGAGTCGAAGACGCTCGGCACCGGAAAGGTGACCGTGACGACGAGGAAGGCGACACCGATCCCGACGAGGTTGGCGCCGAGGACGAACGTCGTGAGGATTATCTGGATGCGGACACGGCGACGGCTCTGACTCTCCGAGACCCGGCCCAGGATCCACGACCCGTACTCGGGAGTCGCCGGCCCGCGACCGCTCTGGTTGGTGACCTTCTCGAGCACCCGGCCAAGACGCTGCGCGCTGCTCTTTCTGTCCGTCATCGTGGCGCCAGCCTAGTGATGGTCGCGGCACAAACTATGGTGGTTCGGTGCGCCTCGTCATTGCTTCGTGCACCGTCGACTACGTCGGTCGCCTCACAGCCCATCTTCCATCGGCTCGGAGGCTGCTTCTGTTCAAGTCCGACGGTTCGGTCAGCGTGCACGCCGACGACCGCGCCTACAAGCCGCTCAACTGGATGAGCCCGCCGTGCTGGGTCACCGAGGAGAACGACGGTGCGCTGGTGTGGGTGGTGGAGAACAAGGCGGGTGAGCAGCTACGCATCACGGTCGAGGACGTCGAGCACGACTCGAGCCACGAGTTGGGCGTCGACCCCGGTCTGGTCAAGGACGGTGTCGAGGCCCATCTGCAGGAGCTGCTCGCCGAGCATGTCGAGCTTCTCGGTGTGGGTTACACGCTGGTGCGTCGCGAGTACATGACGGCCATCGGGCCGGTGGACCTGCTGTGTCGTGACGAACTGGGCAAGTCGGTGGCCGTGGAGATCAAGCGACGGGGCGAGATCGACGGTGTGGAACAACTCACCCGGTACCTCGACCTGCTCAACAGGGACAGCGTGATCGCACCCGTCGCCGGCGTGTTCGCCGCCCAGCAGATCAAGCCGCAGGCGCGCACACTCGCCACTGACCGCGGAATCCGTTGCGTGACATTGGATTACGACCAGATGCGGGGTTTGGACAGCAACGAGTTCCGGCTGTTCTGAGCGCCTAGACTCCAGGCATGCCCAAGCGTCGACCCCCGCCTCGCAAACCGCGGACGCTACCGCCGTCGCTGGCCGGGCGTCGCATCGAGCAGGGACCCGACGGCTACGACTACGAGGTGAAGCCCGTCGCGGGCTCGCGGGCCACCAAGATCTACCGATGCCCGGGCTGCGACCACGAGATCAGGCCGGGTACGGCGCATGTGGTGGCGTGGCCCGCCGATGCGGGGGAGTCGGCCGTCGACGATCGCCGGCACTGGCACACCGCGTGCTGGGCCAACCGGATGACCCGGAATCCCACCCGAAGGTGGTCCTAGGGGATCAGTGCTCTGCGTCGGCCGCGGGCTCGACGAGTTCCACCAGCACGCCGCCGGCGTCCTTGGGGTGGATGAAGTTGATCCGCGAGTTCGATGTGCCCTTGCGCGGGACGTCGTACAGAAGGCGGATGCCCTGCTCGCGCAGGCGGTCGCTGAGGGCTTCGATGTCGCTGACGCGATAGGCGAACTGCTGCAGGCCGGGGCCGCGCTTGTCGAGGAACTTGGCGATGGTCGACGTCTCGTCGAGAGGTGCCATCAACTGCACCTGCGCGCTGCCCTTGGCCGCCCCGCGAACCGACAGCATCGCCTCGCGAATGCCCTGCTCCTCGTTGACCTCTTCGTGCAGCACGATCATCCCCAGATGGTCGTGGTACCACTTGATGGCGACATCGAGATCGGGGACTGCAATCCCGACGTGATCGATCGCCGTCACCAGCGCACTTGCGAGCGCCGGACGGGCATCTAGATGCTCGGTGGTCATCTCGTAACGGTAACCTTTACCTGAATGTTTGAGGAATGTGTGATCGGCCACATGGCGCGGATCCCAACTCTTGGAGGTAGAAATGACGACGTCGGTGATCGTTGCTGGAGCCCGTACTCCCATGGGCAAGTTCATGGGTTCGCTCAAGGACTTCTCGGGCACTGATCTGGGCGCCGTCGCCATCAAGGGCGCGCTGGAGAAGGCGGGCGTCGATGCCTCGGCGGTTGATTACGTCATCATGGGTCAGGTGCTGACCGCGGGTGCGGGTCAGATGCCGGCTCGTCAGGCCGCCGTCGCCGCGGGTATCGGCTGGGACGTGCCCGCGCTGACCATCAACAAGATGTGCCTGTCGGGTATCGATGCCATTGCGCTCGCCGACCAGCTGATCCGGGCCGGGGAGTTCGAGGTGGTGGTCGCCGGCGGTCAGGAGTCGATGAGCCAGGCCCCGCATCTGCTGCCCAAGAGCCGCGAGGGCCTCAAGTACGGCAACGCCACGCTGGTGGACCATCTGGCCTACGACGGCCTGCACGATGTGTTCACCGACCAGCCGATGGGCGCGCTCACCGAGCAGCGCAACGATGTCGACCAGTTCACCCGCGAACAGCAGGATGAGTTCGCCGCCGGGTCCCATCAGAAGGCCGCCGCAGCGTGGAAGGACGGCGTCTTCGCAGATGAGGTCGTTCCCGTGTCCATCCCGCAGCGCAAGGGCGACCCGATCGAGTTCAACGAGGATGAGGGCATCCGCGCCAACACCACCGCCGAGTCGCTGGGCGGACTCAAGCCCGCGTTCCGCAAGGGCGGCACCATCACCGCGGGCTCGGCATCGCAGATCTCTGACGGTGCATGCGCGGTGGTCGTGATGAGCAAGGCGAAGGCAGAGGCGCTCGGGCTTAGCTGGTTGGCTGAGATCGGTGCGCACGGCGTCGTCGCAGGCCCCGACTCAACCCTGCAGAGCCAACCCGCGAACGCCATCAAGAAGGCGATCGCCAAGGAGGGCATCACCGTCGAGCAGCTCGACGTCATCGAGATCAACGAGGCATTCGCCGCGGTCTCGTTGGCCTCGACGAAGGAGCTGGGCGTGGACGCCGAGAAGGTGAACATCAACGGTGGTGCCATCGCGGTCGGCCACCCGATCGGCATGTCGGGTGCTCGGATCACGCTGCACGCCGCGCTTGAACTGGCGCGACGGGGGTCGGGCTATGCCGTGGCGGCGCTGTGCGGTGCCGGCGGACAGGGCGACGCGCTGGTCCTGCGGAGGCCCTGAACGCTGAGAGGGCCCTCAGCGTGATCAACGACGCTACGTAGTAGTCCGCCTCGGTTTCGGGCACAATGGCGGCCATGACGAGCTTTTTGAGTGGCCCACGCGCTGGCGCAAAGGTCGCAGGTTGGTTCCGGTTGGTGGCCCTGGCCGAGGCCTTCAGCTGGGTAGGCCTGCTGGTCGGGATGTACTTCAAGTACGTGGGTTCGCCCCAGACGGAGATCGGCGTGAAGATCTTCGGCCCGCTGCACGGCGGGATCTTCATGGCGTTCGTCGTGGTCGCCGTGCTGGCTGGGATCGCGTTCAAGTGGGGCGCGCTCACCTGGATCCTCGCTGCGCTGGGCAGCGTCGTGCCGTTAGCCAGTGTGATCTTCGTCATCTGGGCAGATCGCACGGGCCGCCTGGGAGACAAAGGCCTGGCAGCGAAGGATTCTGTGGCGTCCGCTCAGACGGCCACCGAAGCGGCGTGACAAACTGAGGGTGTGACACGTCCCCGTCCTTCCATCGGCCCCGCATTGGCCGGAGCGGTTGATCTCTCGGCGCTGAAGAACCCACCCCCGGCCTCGCCGACGGGCGCGGGCGGAGCGGATCCGACCGTTCCTGGCGTAGAGGTCACCGAGGCGAACTTCGAGACCGAGGTTCTCGCCAGGTCCAACCAGGTGCCCGTCGTGGTGCTGCTGTGGACTCCGCGCAGTGCGTCCAGCGTGCAACTCGCTGAGATGCTGGGGGCGCTGGCCGATGCCGACGGCGGCAAGTGGGCATTGGCCACTGTCAACGTCGACGTCGCGCCACAGGTCGCGCAGGCCTTCGGCGCTCAGGGCGTGCCCACCGTCGTCGCGCTGGCGGCAGGGCAGCCGCTGTCCAGCTTCCAGGGCGCACAGCCCCCCGAGCAGCTGCGCCGCTGGGTCGACTCGCTGTTGGACGCCACCGCGGGCAAGTTGGAGGGCGGGCCCGAGGAGGCCGAGGCGGTCGACCCCGAGCTAGAGGAAGCGCGTGCGCACCTCGACGCGGGCGACTTCGACGCCGCACTCGCCGCGTATCAGGCGATCCTCGACGCCAAGCCCAATCACGACGAGGCCACCGGCGCCATCCGTCAGATTGTCTTTCTGCAGCGGGCGACGGCGCAGCCGCCGGAGGCCGTCGCACTCGCCGATGCCAGCCCCGACGATATCGACGCCGCGTTCGCCGCGGCCGACGTCGAGACCGTGACGCAGAATCCCGCGGCCGCGTTCGACCGCCTGATCGGGTTGGTCAAGCGCACCGCGGGCGACGACCGCACCAGGGTGCGCACACGGCTCATCGAGCTGTTCGAACTGTTCGATCCCGCCGACCCCGACGTCATCGCCGGTCGGCGCAACCTCGCCAACGCGCTCTACTAGCTCGCGAGGGAAACTGGAGGCGTCAGGCCGGCTCGAACCACAGCGCCGCCAGCGGAGGCAGCACCATCACCGCGGACGCCGGCCTGCCGTGCCACGGCTCGTCGGTGGCCTCGACCGCACCGAGATTGCCGATGCCGGTGCCGTTGTAGGTCGTCGCGTCGGTGTTGAGCACCTCGCGCCATGACCCCGAGTGCGGCAGGCCCAACCGATAGGACGCGTGCTCTGTTCCCGAGAAGTTGAACACGCACGCCATGACGGAGCCGTCGTCACCGAAGCGCAGGAAGCTCAGCACGTTGTTCGCGGAGTCGTTGGCGTCGATCCACGAATAGCCCTCATGGCTGGTGTCGCGCGACCACAGGGCGCGGCGGTCCTGGTAGATACCGTTCATATCGCGGACGAAACGGGCAAGACCGTTGGAGAAGCTGTTCTCGCTCAACTGATGCCAGTCGACGCCCCGCTCATCGGACCACTCGGCGCGCTGGCCGAACTCCTGGCCCATGAACAGGAGCTGCTTGCCCGGGTGCGCCCACTGGTAGGCCAGCAGGCCGCGCAGCCCGGCTGCCTTGGCGTGGTCGTCGCCCGGCATCCGGGTCCACAGTGTGCCCTTGCCGTGTACCACCTCGTCGTGACTGATCGGCAGGACGAAGTTCTCGCTGAACGCATAGAGCATCGAGAAGGTGATCTCATGATGGTGAAAGCTGCGGTGAATCGGGTCACGCTTGATGAACTCCAGCGTGTCGTTCATCCAGCCCATATTCCACTTCATTGAGAAGCCAAGTCCGCCAAGGTTCGTCGGACGGGTCACACCCGGCCACGACGTCGACTCCTCGGCGATTGTCACGATGCCCGGCGTGGCCTTGTGGACCGTCGCGTTCATCTCCTGCAGGAACTGGACGGCCTCCAGGTTCTCGCGCCCACCGTGAATGTTGGGTGTCCAACCGTCGGCAGGCCGTGAGTAGTCCAGATAGAGCATCGAGGCGACGGCGTCCACGCGCAGGCCGTCGATGTGGTATTCCTGCAGCCAGTAGAGGGCGTTGGCGACCAGGAAGTTTCGCACCTCGGCCCGGCCGAAGTCGAAGACGTATGTGCCCCAGTCGAGTTGCTCGCCACGATGCGGATCTGAATGCTCGTACAGCGGTGTGCCGTCGAACCGGCCGAGTGCCCAGGCGTCCTTCGGGAAGTGCGCGGGAACCCAGTCGACGATCACGCCGATCCCCGCGCGGTGCAGTTGGTCGACCAGGTACCGGAAGTCGTCAGGGCTTCCCAGCCGTGATGTCGGCGCGTAGTACGACGTCACCTGATAACCCCACGATCCGCCGAACGGATGCTCGGCGACCGGCAGCATCTCGACATGTGTGAAGCCCTGCTCGACCACATATTCGGTGAGTTCAGTGGCGAGTTCGCGGTAGCTCAGGCCGGGCCGCCACGACATCAGGTGCACCTCGTAGGTGCTCATCGGTTCGAAGACCGGATTGCGCAACGCACGCTGCGACATCCATTCGGCATCGCCCCAGGTGTACTCGCTCTTGGTGACACGTGATGCCCGCGCGGGTGGGACCTCGGCGGCAAACGCCATCGGATCGGCGCGCTCGGTGGTCACACCGTCAGCGCCGTGCACGCGGAACTTGTACAGGCCGTCGGTGGGGAAACCCGGCCAGAACAGCTCCCACACGCCGGTCGACCCCAGGACGCGCAGCGGCGCCTCATTCCCGTCCCAGTGATTGAACTCGCCGATCAGGCTGACGCCCTTGGCGTTCGGCGCCCACACCGCGAATGAGACACCGTCGACGACGCCATCGGCCGTGGTGAAGCTTCGGGGGTGTGCGCCGAGGACCTCCCACAACCGCTCGTGCCGACCCTCGGCGAACAGGTGCAGATCGACCTCGCCAAGCGTGGGCAGGAACCGGTAGGCATCCGCGGTGCTGTACACCACGGGCGCGTCGTCCTCCGTGGCGCCGGGATAGCTGATCTCGAGTCGATAGTCGATCAGGTTCGTGAACGGAACCGCCACCGCGAAGAGACCGGCCTCGACGTGGTTGAGCGGGTAGCGCTCGTCGCCGATCACGGCGACGACCTCGCGAGCCCATGGCCGTAGCGCCCGGATCACGGTGTGTTGGCCGTACTCATGCGCACCCAGAATCGAGTGCGGATCGTGGTGCTCGCCGGCGAGCAGTCTGCGCAGGTCCGCGGCATCGGGTCGGAGGTGCACGCCGTTGAGCGAGTTAGTGCGGGTCATATGTCACTCCCTCCGCAAGAGATTGAGCCGTTTCTCGTATGGGATCGACGGCATGTTCAGCACGTGCGCGACCGCCTGGGTCGGGTCGAGGCGAACGTAGTTGGACTGTCCCCACTGGTACTCGGCCCCGGTGATCTCATCCCGTACCCAGAATCGGTCGTGATCCTGCATACCCAGGGCAGCCATGTCCAACCACAGAGTCGACTCCTCGGCGCCGAAGGCGTTGAGCGTGACGACCACCAGCACACAGTCCCCGGTGGCGGGGTCGAACTTGCTGTAGGCCAGCAGGGCGTCGTTGTCCAGGTGATGGAACTTGATGGTGCGCACCTCGCTGAGTGCCGGATGCAGCTTGCGAATCTCATTGAGCCGAGTGAGGAACGGCTCCAGCGACTCGCCCCTGGCCAGCGCCGCCTCGAAGTCGCGGGGACGCAACTGGTACTTCTCGGAGTCCAGGTACTCCTCGCTGCCCTCGCGGACCGCCGCGTGCTCGAACAGCTCGTAGCCGGAGTACACACCCCACGTCGAACTCATCGTGGCCGCCATCGTCGCGCGAATGGCGAACATGCCCGGGCCGCCGTACTGCAGGCTCTCGTGCAGGATGTCGGGCGTGTTGGTCCACAGGCTCTGCCGGGCGTAGTCGGCGTGCGCGGCGAGCTGCTCGCCGAACTCGGTCAGCTCCCACTTCGCGGTACGCCAGGTGAAGTAGGTGTAGGACTGCGTGAAGCCGAGCTTGGCCAGACCGAAAAGCCGTGCCGGCCGGGTGAACGCCTCGGCCAGAAACAGCACGTCGGGATCGGTGTTCTTCACCTCGCCGATCAGCCACGCCCAGAAGTTGGGTGGCTTGGTGTGCGGATTGTCGACGCGGAACACCTTGACGCCGTGACTGATCCAGTACCGAACCACCCGCAGCACCTCGGCGTAGATTCCTGCCGGGTCGTTGTCGAAGTTGATCGGGTAGATGTCCTGGTACTTCTTCGGAGGGTTCTCGGCGTAGGCGATGGTGCCGTCGGGCAACACGGTGAACCACTCGGGGTGGGACGTGGCCCAGGGGTGGTCCGGAGCGCACTGCAGCGCCAGATCCAGCGCGACCTCGAGGCCCTCGGCGTGGGCGGCGGCGACGAAGTCGTCGAAGTCGTCGATGGTGCCCAGTTCCGGATGCACCGCGTCATGGCCGCCCTCGTCGCTGCCGATGGCCCACGGGGATCCGACGTCGTTCGGTGCCGCCGTGACGCTGTTGTTGCGTCCCTTGCGGTGCACCTTGCCGATCGGATGGATGGGCGGTAGGTAGACGATGTCGTAGCCCATGTTCGCCACTCGGGGCAGCGCCTTGGCCGCCGTCGCGAACGTCCCGTGTACCGCGTTGCCGGCGGCGTCCCAGCCGCCCGTCGAGCGCGGAAACATCTCGTACCACGCGCTGAATCGCGCCAGCGGTCGATCCACCCAGACCCCGAATTGGTCTCCGCGCGTGACCAGTTCGCGCAGCGGATAGCGCTTGAGCAGGTCGGTGACCTCGACGGCGAGCGCGGCGCCCGCCCTGGTGAACGGATCGCCGGGTGCGCGCAGCCGGGCCGCGGCATCGATCAGCGGGAAGCGGTCCTGGCGCGGCACGCCCATAGCGGCCCGCTCGAGGAGCTGCGCGCCCACCAGCAGGTCGTTGTCCAGCTCGGATTCGCCCTGGCCCGCCTCGAGCTTGGCGGTGACGTTGTGCCGCCACGTGCTCAGCGGGTCACCCCAGCCGTCCACTCGGAACGTCCAGAGCCCGACGGCGTCGGGCGTGAACTGGCCGTGGAACACATCGGGGACGGACCCGGGCAGCATCGGCAGCCGTTGCGGCTTGACCCGCTGGGAAGCGCCGACCACGGCCTCGATCGGAACGGGTTCGAGTTCGGCCGGCCGCAGGCCCGTGGGCGTCTCGGCCAGCCGCGGGTAGGCGGTGCCGTGGTACCGGACGACCAACGTTGCCGCGACGGCATCGTGGCCCTCGCGCCACACCGTCGCCCGCACGGGCAGTATCTCGCCGACCACCGCCTTTGCCGGAAAACGGCCACCCGAGACCACAGGCGCGACGTCATCGATTCCGATACGACCGACCACCACCACCCAACTCCTCACGTTGTACGCGGCCGGCTCGGCCGCGCGGTGTCGTCTGTTCCGTTACAGCCCCGTCGCTCTATACCCACCGTAGTGTCCGGCCGAACCAAAGGTGCTCCGATGCGGTCATCGACACCGGTGCCACGCGTGAATTCGTCGGTAAGGTGAGATCGCGTGAAAGCCCTTCGCAGATTCACGGTCCGCGCCCACCTTCCGCAGCGTCTCGCCGCGCTGGAGCGACTTTCGGTGAACTTGCGATGGTCGTGGCACATGCCGACGCAGGATCTGTTTGCCACAATCGAACCCGACCTCTGGAAGCAGGTGGGCAGGGACCCGGTGGCGCTGCTTGGCGCGGTGAGCCCCAAGCGGCTCGATGAGTTGGCGGTGGAGGACTCGTTCCTGACGCGCCTGGATGATCTCGCTGCCGATCTCGACGACTATCTGAGCCGCCCGATGTGGTACCAGGAGTGCGCCGCGGAGGCGGAGGATGGCGGTTCGCCCTGGCCGACGGGGATCGCGTACTTCTCGATGGAGTTCGGCGTGGCCGAGGTGCTGCCGAACTACTCGGGAGGTCTGGGCATCCTGGCCGGCGACCACCTGAAGTCCGCATCTGACCTGGGGCTTCCGCTCATCGCGGTTGGCCTCTACTACCGATCTGGCTACTTTCGGCAGTCGCTTACCGCCGACGGCTGGCAGCACGAGACCTATCCGCCTCTGGATCCGCAGGGTCTGCCGCTGCGCCTGTTGACCGACGAGTCGGGAGCGCCGGTCCTGGTGCGGTTGGCCATGCCGGACGCCGGCGAGCTGAACGCGCGGGTATGGATCGCGCAGGTGGGACGAATCCCGTTGCTACTCTTGGATTCCGACATTCCAGAGACCGAGCACGATCTACGCAGTGTGACCGACCGCCTCTACGGAGGTGACCAGGAACACCGAATCAAGCAGGAGATCCTGGCCGGGATCGGCGGCGTGCGTGCCATTCGTGCGTTCACCGCGGTCGAGGGCCTGCCCGAACCGCAGGTCTTCCACATGAACGAGGGGCACGCCGGGTTCCTGGGGGCCGAGCGCATCCGGGAACTCGTCACCGACGGCGGCCTGGACTTCGACACCGCGCTCGCGGTGGTCCGTTCGAGCACCGTGTTCACCACGCACACCCCCGTGCCCGCGGGTATCGACAGGTTCCCGGTCGAGATGGTGCGGCACTACTTCGGCAGCCCGGCCGGTAGCCCGTCGGGTGCGAATTCGCTTCTGCTGCCCGGTGTTCCGATCGACCGCATTCTGGCGTTCGGCGCAGAGGACGACGCGTCGAAGTTCAACATGGCCCACATGGGTCTGCGTCTGGCGCAGCGAGCCAACGGGGTGTCGCTGCTGCACGGCCAAGTCAGCCGCGGCATGTTCAACGAGCTGTGGCCCGGATTCGACGAGGGCGAGGTGCCGATCGGCTCGATCACCAATGGTGTGCACGCCCCCACCTGGGCGGCCCCGCAGTGGCTGGAACTGGGGCGCGAACTCGCCGCCGGTGACTCGTTGTCGGAGCCCGCGACCTGGGAGCGGTTGCAGCAGGTCGACCCCGCTCGCCTGTGGTCGATCCGTTCCCAGCTGCGCGAGCGACTGATCGCCGACGTGCGGGCGCGGGTGCGCAGGTCATGGCAGGAGCGGGGTGCTTCGGAAGCCGAGTTGGGTTGGATTGCAAGTGCGTTCGATCCGAACGTGCTGACCGTTGGGTTCGCCCGCCGGGTGCCGACCTACAAGCGGTTGACGCTGATGCTGCGCGATCCCGAGCGGCTCGAGCAACTGCTCCTCGACGAGGAGCGGCCGGTGCAGTTGATCGTCGCAGGCAAGTCACACCCCGCCGACGAGGGCGGCAAGGCGCTGATCCAGCAGGTGGTGCGTTTCGCCGACCGGCCCGAGGTGCGACACCGCATCGCCTTCCTGCCCGACTACGACATGTCGATGGCGCGGTTGCTGTACTGGGGCTGTGACGTGTGGCTGAACAATCCGCTGCGGCCGTTGGAGGCCTGCGGCACGTCGGGCATGAAGAGTGCGCTCAACGGGGGTTTGAACCTGTCCATCCGCGACGGTTGGTGGGATGAGTGGTACGACGGCGAGAACGGTTGGGAGATCCCGACCGCCGATGGCCTCGCCGACGAGACCCGCCGCGACGATCTCGAGGCCGCCGCGCTGTATGACCTGCTGGCCGATTCGGTGACGACCAAGTTCTACGACCGCGACGAGCGGGGTATCCCGAACCGCTGGGTCGAGATGGTGCGGCACACGCTTCAGACGCTCGGGCCCAAGGTCCTCGCGTCGCGGATGGTGCGCGACTACACCGAGAAGTACTACGTACCGGCCGCGCAGTCGCTGCATCGCACGATCGAGCCGTTCGACGGCGTGCCGTTCGGTGCGGCCCGTGGTCTGGCGGCCTATCGGCAGCGCGCCGAGGACGCCTGGCCCAAGATCCAGATCACCGACGTGGACAGCTACGGCCTACCCGACACCCCGCTGCTCGGCTCGGAGCTGACGTTGACCGCGACCGTGCACCTCGCCGGGCTGCAACCTGACGAGGTGGTGGTGCAGGCCGTGGTCGGGCGGGTGGACGCGACCGACGCGTTGGTGAACCCGGAGACTGTGCGGATGGCGCACACCGGGACGGCCAACGACGGCAACGAGGTGTTCTCGACGAGAACCCCTCTGCCCGTTGCGGGACCGGTCGGCTACACGGTGCGCGTGCTCCCGCACCATCGTCTGTTGGCCGCACCCACCGAGCTGGGTCTGGTCACGCTGGCGTGAGTGGAATTCTCGAGGTTGCGATCGACGGCGGGCCATATGCCCTGGCGCTGGGGCCCGACGGCGCGATGTGGGTCACGCTGGCGCGCCGCGGCGCGATCGCCCGCGTGACGGCAGACGGGGACCTGCGTGAGTTTCCCATCGCGGGTGACGCCAAGCCGACGATCATCACGGCCGGGGGAGACGGGGCGCTGTGGTTCGCCCGCTCCGGTGATGACCGCATCGGCCGGATCACCACCGACGGTGAGCTGAGTGCTGTCGAATTGTCCAACGGGAGTTCGCCGTTCGGGCTTACGGTCGGACCCGACGGTGCGCTGTGGTTCACCGCGATGGAGACCGGGACGGTCGGTCGGGTCTCCGCCGACGGCGTCGTCGAGGAGTGGCCGGTCGGCGGCAGGCCGTCGATGATCACCAGTGGGCCCGACGGCGCCCTGTGGTTCACCATGAACCAGGCCAACGCGATAGGCAGGCTGGACCTCGCGGGTGAGTTGACGGTGCGCGCACTGCCGACGCGCGGAGCGGGGCCGGTGGGCATCACCGCGACTCACGACGACACGGTCTGGTTCACCGCGATCCTGGCCGACAAGATCGGCCGGATCCCGATGGACGATGCGATTCAGGAGATGGATCTGCCGGGTAAGCCGCACGCGGTGGTCGCCGATCCCACCGGCGGGGTGTGGGTGAGCCTCTGGGGTGCCGACCAGATCGCCCGGGTGAGTGCAGACGGCGAGGTCTACACCATCGACCTGCCCGGCGGGAGCGAGCCGCACGGGATGGCGGTGGGCCGCGACGGTGCTCTCTGGGTGGCGCTGGAAGCCGGTTATGTTCTCCGGCTGCCGACTAACTGACGTACTTTCCAAACCCCACGTTCGGAGGCCGTCTCGGCGCGGTAGGTTCCGAAGAACGAAACAAGGGGGCCAACTGTGCCGAGGGAACGTCTCACCGTCCTGGTCGGATGTGTGCTGGTCGCGATGGCGACCGCACCGTCGGCGGTAGCCGATCCCGAAGTAGTTGCAATTGAACCCGTCGCCGCCGAGGCCCCGCTCGAGGGGGCGCCGCCCGACGGCGTGGTGGTCTCGCCGCCGGCACAGACCCTGACGACGCCCGACGGGTGGACGCTGACCCTGGCGGCCAAGGACGAGACCCAGGTCGCCAGCGCCCCACTGACCACCGCCCTGTCATCGCGGGAGTACGTCGTCGGCGGCACGTTCAACGGCTCGCTGGTCGGACCGGGTGCCGATGGTGACCCCGGCGGGACCATCGAGGTCGGCTACCAGATCGGCTGCGGTATCGACATGAGCACGTCCAACGGCGTCACGCTGGCCGGGACCGCGGGGCTCAACTCGTCGATCGGCGTGCTCGGGACCGACGTCGCCTCGCCCCTGCCGGAGGGCATTCTGCCCGGGGTGGGTGCCAACATCGGCGGTGGTGTCACGGTCGGCCTCAAACCCGGCATCATCAACATCGTCCCCGTCACGAAGAAGGAGTTCGAGGGCTCCGAACCGTGGGTGATGATCAGCAACTTCCACGTCAAGATCGACGGCTGCGTCGGTCAGTCGTTCATCCGCTCGTACGCGTTCCTGACCCGCTCCACCAGCATGTCCGACGCGATTCTGGCCTACTACGGCGAGACCAAGGTCGTCTGACGCTGCGACTTCGGCGCGAAAACCGTCGCTGAGCGAACGAAACCGCGCCGAAATCACGGTGGGGCTAGTCGAAGCGCTTGAAGCAGCGGTCGGTGTCACCGAGGACACCCACCCGGAACGCGTCGATGCGCGAGAAGCCCGACGGCACGGAGTCGCCATTGACGTCGCTGGCGACCATGCCGTTGAGCAGGATGCCCGACACCGCCTCGTCCACGTCGCCCGCCGTGAGAGCGATGGTGTCGCCGTCGGGGGTGGTGATCGGCTGCGTCATCTTCGCCGTCGCGACGCCCGTGAGGCAGGCGGTGCGCAGCGCGGCCTCCGCGGTGTTCAGTGCGACGTCGCCGTGCTCGTGCTGCAGCGCCTGCATGTAGCGCGACACCAGGATTGAGTAGGCGGTGTTATCGCCGGTGACCAGTCCGCCGCCGTCCTCCTCGCCGCCCGCGGCTCCGACCGCAGCCAGCTTGTCGACGTCGACGATGATCGTGTTGGAGGCCGGGCAGTAGGAGACGGGTGGGCGCATCCGGGCGTCCTGGCAGTCCTGCGCCTCGAACGCCAGCTCTGGCGGATTGGCCGGCTCGAAGAGGATGCCCAGCGCGTCGATGATGGAGCGCACCGAGTCCTCGGTGACGGGCAGCTCGCCGGTCTCATCGTCGGGCAGCAACACGGGCAGGTCGCCCCGGCGCTGATCGATTTCCTGCATGTCGATGCCCTTGCACGAACTCGCCCCGTCGGTGAAGCCGAACTGGAACGCCGACACCCTTTCGAACGCCGAACCGTGCTCGTCCGCACCGACTTCGGGGTCGCTCTCGGTGAGCAGCGGGTCGCGGAAGGCGATCATCGCGGCCAACAGGTTGTTCAGCCCCTCGCCGGTGTTCACCGTGAATCGGGGGGAGTTGCCCTCGGCAACCCAGCGCATGTAGGAGCCCGCCAGGCAGTCGGCCTGTTGCTCGCTCATCAACGTGGGTGTGTCATCGTCGACGAGCCCGGCCTGATGCTGGATCGAGTGGCCGTACTCATGTGCCAGCACCATCGTGACCGCCATATCGCCGTTGGCCCGGCGCAGCGATGGCAGCAGCTCGCCGCGGTCCCAGCCGATGCTCTCGTCGTCGAAACAGAACCCGGCATTGACCAGCCCGACGGTGTCCATACCGCAGAACACGCCGTCGAAGTCCTCGGCGTCCCACGAGTGGAGCTCGGAGGCGGGCGTGAACTCGCCGTCGAATGTCTCGCCGTAGACGGTCGCCCAGAACTCCTCGATATCGCTGATGGACTGGCGCGCGAGTTCATCGATATCGCCGCCGTCGGTTCCCACCACGTCACGCGACGGCTCGGCGGCGTCATCACGCAGCCCCGTTGGCCCGTCGGTGGCGGGCATGCCCGCGACGCTGAATGGATCGTTGAACACCGACACCGCGCTGCCCGACAGGGTCGAGGCGCACGAGGTGACAAGGACTGCCGCACACGCGGCGACGGCCAGTGACCCAAGATGCCGACGACCCATGGACGCCGCCTTTCAGGTTTCGCGGGGCGGCCGTGGCGGCGCGCACTACTGCCAGAGCAGCTTAGTGAACGAACGTGGAGGCGGAGCCGAAACCTCGAGGCAGGACGGTCAGGCGCTCCGCAGGCGCTCCAGGGCCGCCCGGACCCGTGCTCCGTCGGTGGTCGTCCAGAACGGCGGCAACGAGGCCCGCAGGTACCCGGCATAGCGGGCGGTGGCCATCCGGGAGTCCAGTACGGCGACGACACCGCGGTCATCGACGTGGCGCAGCAGCCGGCCCGCGCCCTGGGCGAGCAGCAGCGCGGCGTGACTCGCGGCCACCGCCATGAACCCATTGCCGCCGTGGGCGGCGATCGCGCGTTGGCGCGCGGTGATCAGCGGATCGTCGGGGCGGGGGAACGGAATCCGGTCGATCAGCACCAGGGACAGTGACGCGCCGGGCACGTCGACGCCCTGCCACAACGACAGCGTGCCGAACAATGACGTCTCGTCGTCCGCGGCGAAGCGGCGAATCAGCGCCGACGTGGTGTCCTCGCCCTGGCACAGAACCGGGGTGTCGAGGCGGTCGCGCATCACCTCGGCGGTGGCCTTGGCGGCGCGCATCGAGGAGAACAAGCCCAGCGTGCGGCCTCCCGCGGCAGTGACCAGCTCGGCGATCTCATCGAGTTGTTCCGACGATCCGGTGCCGTCACGTCCCGGCGGGGGAAGGTGCTTGGCGACGTAGAGGATGCCCGACTTCGCGTGTGCGAAGGGCGATCCGACGTCAATACCGCGCCACTTGGCGTTATCGTCGGCACCGAACTGCAGGCCCCACGACCGCGCCATGGCATCGAATGTCCCGCCGACGGTCAGGGTGGCCGACGTGAGGATCACGGTCGACTGATCGAACAATCGGTTGCGCAGCAGGCTGGCCACCGACAGGGGGGCCACCCTCAGGATCGCTCGTTTGTTGCCGCGGTTCTCGTCGTGGTCGAGCCACACCACATCGGTGCGGTCGGGAATCGCCGGGCCGTAGGAGTCCAGCACCCGGGTCGCGGTGTCCCGCACGTCATTCAACGACGTGACCGCCTCGTTGCGGGCGGACGCGGCTTTGGGGTCGGCCGGAGCCATGTCGATGCCGGCGCGAACCTTGTCGGCGGAGTCGCGCAGCACCGTCAGGTAGGTCGTCAACTCGTCGCCGAGGTTGTCCTTGCGCCCCGGCTCCTCGTCGAAGATGGCGGAGGTGAATGTGGCGATGGCCGCCTCGAACCGTTGCGCCAGTTCGGGTTCGACGAGCCGCGCGGAACGGCGGTGGGCGACGCCGAGCGACGTCGCCGACAGCTCGCCGGTGGCCACGCTCGTCACCCGATCGACGAGTTCGTGCGCCTCGTCGACCACGAGCAGCTCGTGCTCGGGCAGGACGTTGACGTCGGAGATGGCGTCGATGGCCAGCAGCGCGTGATTGGTGACAACCACGTCGGCCTCCCCGGCCTTGGCCTTCGACTTCTCGGCGAAGCAGTCCGAGCCGTACTCGCAGCGGGTGGCGCCGATGCACTCACGGGCCGACACGCTGACCTGGCCCCACGACCGGTCGAGCACGCCGGGCAGCAGCTCGTCGCGATCCCCGGTCTCGGTGTCCGAGGACCACTCGGTGAGGCGTTTGACGTCACGGCCCAATTGCGTCGACGCGACGGCGTCGAACAGTTCCTCCTGTGACCTGTCCTCGGCCGAGTCGTCGGTGACACCGCCATGAATCTTGTTGAGGCACAGATAGTTTCCACGCCCCTTGAGGAGCGCGAAGTCGGGTCGACGGGGCAGCTCGGGGGCCAGTGCATCGGCCAGTCGCGGCAGGTCGCGGTCGACGAGTTGGCGCTGCAGGGCAATGGTCGCGGTTGAGACGACGACCGGTCGGTTGGTCTCGACGGCGTGGGCGATGGCCGGCACCAGATAGGCCAGCGACTTGCCGGTGCCGGTGCCGGCCTGCACGGCGAGATGCTCACCGGTACTGAAGGAGCGCTCGACGGCCTGGGCCATGTCGACCTGACCGCTGCGTTCGGCACCGCCGAGGGCTGTCACGGCGGCGGCGAGCAGGCCAGTCACGCGGGTGGTGTCGGGTTCGGTGGTCATGAGGAGTGCGTGACCATCCGCGTCGCGATGGCCGGTTCGCCGCGGGAGAGCTTGAGACCGTCCCACGGTAGGCTGCGCAATCCGGCGGCTACGCGCTCACGGGCGGCGGCGATCGAGAG
This sequence comes from Mycobacterium sp. IDUB_39, assembly GCF_055419205.1. Classification (NCBI taxonomy): domain Bacteria; kingdom Bacillati; phylum Actinomycetota; class Actinomycetes; order Mycobacteriales; family Mycobacteriaceae; genus Mycobacterium; species Mycobacterium sp. IDUB_39. The sequence goes on along the minus strand of NZ_JBVAXF010000010.1, from coordinate 121,287 downwards.
GTCGGCGACCACCTCACCGTTGCGGACCAGGGGCACCGCGACTTCGCGGGCCACCAGGCCGGCTGGTGGTTCGGGTGCCTGTCCGTCCGGATGCACGACCTCCTCGACGATGGTGCCCGACGGCTTGGACAGTCTCTGCGCCTGCTTGCGGCCACCGTGGGATTCCTTGCGGCTGCTGCGTTTCGCGACGGGCAGGCCGTCCACCTCAACGAGCTTGTAGACCATGCCCGCGGTGGGGGCGCCCGAGCCGGTGACCACCGACGTGCCGACCCCGTAGGTGTCGACGGGTTCGGCACGCAGGGCCGCGATCGCGAACTCGTCGAGGTCGCCCGACACCACGATTCGGGTGGTCGTGGCGCCGAGGTCGTCGAGCTGCGCACGGACCTGGCGCGCCAGCACGCCGAGTTCGCCGGAGTCGATGCGCACCGAGCCCAGCTCCGGCCCCGCGACGGCGATCGCGTTGGCCACGCCGGTGGTGATGTCATAGGTGTCGACGAGAAGTGTGGTGTTCACGCCGAGCGCGTCGACCTGCGCGGCGAATGCCGCCCTCTCGTCGGGCCCGTCGGCGGTGGAGTACAGCAGCGTGAAGGCGTGCGCGCTGGTCCCGCGGGCGGGTACGCCGTAGCGCTGTTGTGCGGCGAGGTTGGACGATGCGGCGAATCCGGCGAGGTAGGCGGCGCGCGCGCAGGCGACGGCCGCCTCCTCGTGCGTGCGCCGCGAACCCATCTCGAGCAGCGGCCTGCCATCGGCGGCGCTCACCATGCGGGCCGCGGCCGACGCGATGGCCGAGTCGTGGTTGAGGATCGACAGCGCCAGGGTCTCGAGGATCACACACTCGCCGAAACTGCCGTGTACCGACAGGACGGGCGAGCCGGGAAAGTACAGCTCACCCTCGGGGTAGCCGTCGATGTCACCGCGAAACCGGTAGTCGGCGAGATAGGCCAGGGTGGCCGGATTGAGGAACTCGGCGAGCAGCGTCAGCGCGGCGTCGTCGAAGGTGAACTCCGGCAATGCTTCCACCAGCCGGGCGGTGCCCGCGACGACCCCGTAGCGTCGGCCCTCGGGCAGCCGTCGACCGAATACCTCGAACGTCGTGCGACGGTGCGCGGTGCCGTTGTGGAGCGCTGCCGCGAGCATCGTCAGTTCGTACTTGTCAGTGAGCAACGCCGAGGTCACACGCCCAAACATAGCCGTTGCAGCGACTCGCTATCCTTGGCGACATGGTTACGCCAGCGAGGACCCGGCCGGGGACCCGCGAGGAACACGCGAGTGAGAGTGTTCCGCAAGACGAGGTGGCCACCGACAGCCCGTGGGTGACCATCGTCTGGGACGATCCGGTGAACCTGATGTCGTACGTGACCTACGTGTTCCAGAAGCTCTTCGGCTACAGCGAGCCGCACGCGACGAAGCTCATGATGCAGGTGCACGAAGACGGCAAGGCCGTGGTCTCCGCGGGCAGTCGGGAGTCCATGGAGGTCGATGTGTCCAAGCTGCACGCCGCGGGGCTGTGGGCCTCGATGCAACAGGACCGTTGAGGCGACGGGTGCGTAAGTGGAAGAGGGTCGACACCGTAGACGGCGTGCGGTACCGGTCGGCGATGGCAGCACACGAGTCGGCACTGTTGCAGAGTCTGGCCAACTCGATGCTGGAGATGCTCAACGACCGCGAATCTGACTCGCCGACAGACGAACTCGAGGAGCTGACCGGTATGCGTACCGGCAACTCGCGGCCGCCCGAGGACGACACGATGCGCCGGTTGCTGCCGGACTTCTACCGTGCCGCCCGAGATCATCCGGCCGGTTCGGGCACCGCGGAGAGCCTGAACAGTGCGCTGCGCAGCCTCCACGAGCCCGCCATCATCGATGCCAAACGGCAAGCGTGCCAATGTCTGCTGGACACCCTGCCCGCCGCTGGCGGGAAGTTCGAACTCACCGAGGATGCCGCACACAGCTGGGCCGCCGCGGTCAACGACCTTCGGCTGGCGCTGGGCACCATGCTCGAGATCGGACCCGACGGTCCCGACCGGCTGCCGCCCGAGCATCCGATGGCCGGACACCTAGACGTGTATCAGTGGCTGACCGTGCTGCAGGAGTACCTCGTGCTGGGTCTCATGAGCCGGGGGACCCAGCGATGAGCGCTTGCGCGAAGAGCAGAGGACAGCGATGAGCGGCTCCATCACCGACGTCGCGGGCATTCTCGTCGGGCACCACCAGCGCCTGGACGACGACGCGACGCTGGGCGCGGGCTGGGCGTGCGGCACCACCGTCGTGCTCACCCCACCCGGCACGGTCGGCGCGGTGGACGTGCGCGGCGGTGCTCCCGGTACCCGCGAGACCGACCTGCTCGATCCGGCCAACAGCGTGCGCTACGTCGACGCCGTCGTGCTGACGGGCGGTAGCGCCTACGGGCTCGCCGCGGCGGACGGCGTGATGACGTGGCTCGAGCAGCATGACCGCGGGGTGGTGATGGACGGCGGGTTGGTACCCATCGTTCCCGCGGCGGTGATCTTCGACCTGCCCGTCGGCGGGTGGCAGTGCCGCCCGACCGCCGAATTCGGCTTCGCCGCAGCCAACGCCGCGGGTACCGACGTGGCCATCGGCACCGTGGGTGCGGGTGTCGGAGCACGCGCGGGCGTCCTCAAGGGCGGCATCGGCACGGCGTCGATCCGGCTCGAGGCCATCGGTGTCACGGTCGGCGCCGTCGTCGCGGTGAACTCGGCGGGCAATATCGCCGATCCCCGTACCGGGCTGCCGTGGATGGCCGAGTACATCGCCGAACTCGACCTGACCCCACCGCCCGCCGAGCAGATATCGGCCTTCGCGGCGCTCGACGCCGAACTCTCACCGCTCAACACCACGATCGCCGTCGTCGCCACAGATGCCCTACTGAGCCCCGCCGCCTGCCGGCGGGTCGCGGTCGCCGCGCAGGACGGACTGGCCCGCACCATCCGGCCAGCGCACACCCCGCTCGACGGCGACTCCGTTTTCGTGCTCGCGACAGGCGCGATCGAGGTCGAGCCCGCCAGCGACATTCCGGCCGCGATGTCGCCCGAGACCAAGCTGACCACCACCATCGGCGCGGCGGCGGCGGACTGTCTCGCCCAGGCGGTGATGGCCGGAATCCTGGCTGCCGAATCGGTGGCCGGAATACCCACCTACCGCGACATGTTGCCCGGAGCGTTCGCGAACCGAAATGGAGCCTGACCCGTGCTGGTGATTCGTAGGGACCTGGTTGACGCCATGGTCGCCCACGCCCGCGCCGACCACCCCGACGAGGCGTGCGGCATCGTCGCGGGTCCCGAGGGCTCCGACCGGCCCGAGCGCTTCATCGCGATGGAGAACGCCGAGCGGTCGCCGACCTTCTATCGATTCGACTCGGGAGAGCAGCTCAAGGTGTGGCGAGCGATGGACGACGCCGACGAGGTGCCCGTGGTCATCTATCACTCGCACACCGGCACCGAGGCGTATCCGAGCCGCACCGACATCGCGTTGGCGTCCGAGCCCGACGCCCACTACGTCTTGATCTCCACCCGCGACCCCGACGAGCATGAGCTGCGGAGCTACCGCATCCGCGAGGGCGTCGTCACCGAGGAACCCGTCAACATCGTCGAGCAGTAGACCAGAGAAACAGCCCCCGAAAGGCCGACCCCCATGACCATCACCGTCTCCATCCCCACCATCCTGCGCACTCACACCGGAGGCGAGAAGCGCGTCAGCGCATCCGGTGCCACGCTGCAGGCCGTGATCAGCGACCTCGAGGCCAACTACTCGGGCATCTCCGAGCGGCTCATCGACGCCGGTAACGCCGGCAAGCTGCACCGCTTCGTGAACATCTACGTCAACGACGAGGACGTCCGCTTCTCCGGCGGGCTGGACACTGTGATCTCCGACGGTGACTCGGTCACGATCCTGCCCGCCGTTGCGGGCGGGTGAGTCGGTGACATGACGAGATACGACTCGCTGTTGTCCGCGCTCGGCAACACGCCGCTCGTCGGGTTACAGCGGTTGTCGCCCCGGTGGGACGAGGGAGAGGACGGCACCCCGCACGTGCGGCTGTGGGCCAAGCTCGAGGACCGCAACCCCACCGGCTCCATCAAGGACCGCCCGGCGCTGCGCATGATCGAGCAGGCGGAGCGTGACGGGCTGATCCACCCGGGTTCCACGATCCTGGAACCCACGAGCGGCAACACAGGCATCTCCCTCGCGATGGCGGCGCTGTTGAAGGGCTACAACCTAATCTGCGTGATGCCCGAGAACACGTCGATCGAACGCCGTCAGCTGTTGGAGCTGTATGGCGCCAAGATCATCTACAGCCCCGCCGAGGGCGGGTCTAACACCGCCGTCGCGACCGCCAAGGAACTGGCGCAGGAGCACCCCGAGTGGGTGATGCTCTACCAGTACGGCAACCCGGCGAACGCCGCCGCGCACTACGAGGGCACAGGACCCGAGGTCCTGGCCGACCTGCCGGAGATCACGCACTTCGTCGGCGGGCTGGGCACCACGGGAACGCTCATGGGTGTCGGGCGCTTCCTGCGCGAGAACGTCCCCGGGGTCCAGATCGTCGCCGCCGAACCACGTTACGGCGAGGGTGTCTACGCGCTGCGCAACATCGATGAGGGTTTCGTGCCCGAGCTCTACGACCCGGACGTGCTGACCACTCGGTTCTCGGTGGGTGCGTTCGACGCCATCAGGCGCACGCGCGAGATCGTGCAGCTGGAGGGCATCTTCGCCGGCATCTCGACCGGGGCGATCCTGCACGCCGCGCTCGGCATGGCCGCCAAGGCGGTCAAGGCCGGTGAGCGCGCCGACATCGCGTTCACGGTGTGTGATGCGGGTTGGAAGTATCTGTCGACCGGCGCCTACGCCGGTAGCCTGGACGATGCCGAGGACGCATTGGAAGGGCAGCTATGGGCATGACGGTCGATCGCCGACAAGGGGCGGACCGGGCATGACGATGCCGGGGTATCCGCCCGCGATCACACCGGGCCCGAGCAAGAGGCCGGCGTGGTTGGTCGGCGGCGTGACGATCCTGTCCTTCGTCGCCCTGCTCTACGTCATCGAGGTCGTGGACGTGGTGATGGGCCACCGGCTCGACCAGGATGGCATTCGACCGCTCGAGACCGATGGACTGTGGGGCATCCTCTGGGCGCCGCTGTTGCACGGCGGTTGGCCGCACCTGATCGCCAACACTCTGCCCGCCCTCGTCCTCGGATTCCTGATGACGCTGGCCGGGATCGGGAGGTTCGTCGCGGCCACTGCGATCGTGTGGATCGTCGGCGGGTTCGGTACTTGGCTGATCGGCAATGTCGGGCTGCACTGTCCCTATGTCGGCGTGCAGTGCACGTCCACCCACATCGGCGCCTCAGGCCTCATCTTCGGCTGGTTGGCGTTCCTGATCGTGTTCGGGTTCTTCACCCGCACGGTGTGGGAGATCGTCGTGGGCGTCGTGGTCCTCTTCATCTATGGAGGCGTTCTGCTCGGTGTGGTGCCGGGCACCCCGGGGGTGTCGTGGCAGGGCCACCTGTGCGGTGCCATCGCGGGTGTGTTCGCCGCTTATCTGCTGTCCGGTCCGGAGCGGAAGGCCCGCGAACAACGCAAGGGCAAGACCGCACCCTCAATCGGTCTCTGAGGGCGCAGACGGTCTTGTGGCGGGCCATGTGCTGCGCTTTGCTGATTGAGGCCTGCGCCACACTTTGGGCTGCGGGCGGTCTGCGTCTCAATCGGCGTCTGACCAGGTGAGGCAGCACATTGCGACGAATTGATGAAACGCGACGCCCAAAGCGCTGATGTTTTCGTCACACGCCCATCGGGCATGGCAAGCTAGTGAACGTGCGAATCACCGTACTGGGTTGCTCCGGCAGTGTGACGGGGCCTGATTCGCCAGCATCCGGATATTTGGTGACCGCACCCGATACGCCACCGCTGGTGATCGACTTCGGTGGTGGTGTGCTGGGCGCACTGCAACGTCACGCCGATCCCGGCACCGTTGGTGTTCTGCTGTCGCACCTTCACGCCGACCACTGTCTGGACCTTCCCGGTCTGTTCGTCTGGCGTCGCTATCACCCGACCCCGCCTAAGGGGCGTGCCCTGATGTACGGCCCGGAGGCCACCTGGGCCCGACTTGGCGCCGCGTCGTCTCCCGAGGGCCGCGAGATCGATGACTTCACCGACATCTTCGACGTCCGAAATTGGGTCGACGCCGAGCCGGTTGAGATCGGCACGCTCACCGTCGAGCCGCGTCTGGTGTGCCATCCCACCGAGTCCTACGGAATGCGGTTCACCGACCCGTCCGGGGCCGTTTTCGTCTACAGCGGTGACACCGGGTACTGCGACGCGCTCATCGAGCTGGCCCGCGGCGCCGACGTCTTCCTGTGCGAGGCGTCGTGGACCCACGCGCCGGACCGTCCGCCGAAACTTCACCTGTCGGGTACCGAGGCGGGGCGTGCCGCCGCGAGAGCCGGTGTGCGCGAGCTGCTCCTGACTCACATCCCGCCGTGGACCTCGCGTGAGGACGTGATCAGCGAGGCCAAGGCCGAGTTCGACGGTCCCGTGCACGCCGTGGTGTGCGACGAGACGTTCGACGTCACGCATTCCTGAACCACGCGCCCCTGAACCACGCGACGCCAGAGTTGCCCTGGGCCGATAGGGTTGGCCCGTGTCCAGACGAGAAGATGGCCGCCTCGATGACGAGCTGCGACCGGTAACCATCACCCGAGGCTTCACCTCACATCCGGCCGGTTCGGTGCTGGTCGAGTTCGGCCAGACCCGGGTCATGTGCACGGCCAGCGTCACCGAGGGCGTGCCCCGGTGGCGCAAGGGGTCGGGCCAGGGCTGGCTGACGGCCGAGTACGCGATGCTCCCCGCGGCCACCCACGACCGTTCGCAACGTGAGTCGGTGAAGGGCAAGGTCGGCGGGCGCACACAGGAGATCAGCCGGCTCGTCGGCAGGTCGCTGCGCGCGTGCATCGACCTGGGGGCGCTGGGGGAGAACACCATCGCGTTGGACTGCGACGTGCTGCAGGCCGACGGCGGTACCCGGACGGCGGCCATCACCGGCGCGTACGTGGCGCTGGCCGACGCGGTGACGTATCTGGCCGCGGCGGAGAAGCTGTCCGACCCCCGCCCGTTGTCGTGTGCGATCGCCGCGGTGTCGGTCGGCGTGGTCGACGGCCGGGTGCGGGTGGATCTGCCCTACACCGAGGACTCGCGCGCCGAGGTTGACATGAACGTCGTGGCGACCGACACGGGCACGCTGGTCGAGATCCAGGGCACGGGTGAGGGTGCGACGTTCCCGCGCTCGACGCTGGACAAGATGCTCGACCTTGCGATGGCCTCGTGCGAGCAGTTGTTCGCGATCCAGAACGCGGCGCTGGAGTTGCCCTATCCCGGTGAGCTTCCCGAGCCGTCCGGCCCGCCGAAGAAGGCGTTCGGAAGCTGACCGGGTTGTCTCGCGTCCTGGTCGCCTCCCGCAACCCCAAGAAGCTGGCCGAGCTGCATCGCGTGCTCGACACCGCCGGGGTGTCGGGTCTGACCCTGCTGTCACTGGACGACGTGGCGCCCTTCGACGAGGCCCCGGAGACGGGTGCGACGTTCGAGGAGAACGCCTTGGCCAAGGCCAGGGACGCCTTTCGCGCCACCGGCTTGGCCTCGGTCGCCGATGACTCGGGGATCACGGTCGACGCGCTGAACGGCATGCCGGGTGTGCTGTCCGCACGGTGGTCGGGTGCCCACGGCGACGACGCGGCCAACACCGCGCTCCTGCTGGGCCAGCTGCGGGATGTGCCCGAGGAGCGGCGCGGCGCTGCCTTCGTGTCGGCGTGCGCGCTGGTGTCCTCGGCCGGTGAGACGGTGGTCCGTGGCGAGTGGCCGGGCACGGTGGCCCACGAACCACGCGGGGCCGGCGGATTCGGTTACGACCCGGTGTTCGTGCCCATCGGGGAGTCGCGGTCGGCGGCCGAACTGACCCGCGAGGAGAAGGACGCCGCGTCGCATCGCGGACGGGCGCTGGCACTGTTGCTTCCGGCCCTGCGGGCGCTCGTCTGAGCACCGGAAATCCGTAGTTTTATGTAGCGCTACTAAACGCGTAGTGTTCGCGCGGTGTTTCGTCGTGCTGCCGCTGGGGTCCCGTCCTCGCTGACCCCGCGGCATCCGAGCGTGCTTATCGCCGTGCTGTCGGCGGCGGGCATCAGCGTGTCCATGATGCAGACGCTGATCATCCCGTTGATCCCCGAACTGCCGAGGCTGTTGAACACCAGCCCCTCCGATGCGTCCTGGGTGATCACCGTGACGCTGCTGACCGCGGCCGTCGCCACACCGGTGTTCGGCCGACTGGGCGACATGTACGGGCCCAAGCCGATGCTGATCACGTGTGCGCTGATGTTGATCGGCGGGTCGGTGCTCGCAGCCTCGACGACGTCGCTGTTGCCGATGATCGTCGGCCGTGGCCTTCAGGGTTTCGGGATACCGATCATCCCGCTCGGTATCAGCGTGCTGCGATCATGCGTTCCAGCCGAGCGCGTCGGCAGCGCAATGGGTTTGATGAGCGCATCGTTGGGTGTAGGCGGTGCGCTCGGGCTGCCGCTGTCGGCCGTGATCGCGGAGCGCTTCGACTGGCACATGCTGTTCTGGTTCGCGACCGGTCTCGGTGTCGCGGCCCTGGTGATGTTCATATTCCTTGTTCCGCACGTCCCGTCACGCACGGACGACCGGCTCGATCCGCTGGGTGCGCTGCTCCTGGCGGGCGGCCTGGTGACGCTGCTCCTGGGCATCTCGAAGGGCCAGAGTTGGGGCTGGACAAGCGGTGCCACGTTGGCGATGTTCGTCTCGTCGCTGGTGATCTTCGCGGTGTTCGGGTGGTGGCAGCTTCGGATCTCCTCGCCGATGGTCGACCTGCGGACCACCGTGAAGCGGCCGGTGCTGGCGACCAACGTCGCCTCGGTGGCGGTGGCCTTCGGCATGTTCGGGCTGACGCTGGTGGCGCCCCAGATTCTGGAGATGTCGACCGAGACGGGCTACGGACTGGGCCAGTCGATGCTGGCGACGGGCCTCTGGTTGGCGCCCGGTGGCCTGGCCATGATGGTGACGTCGCCGATCGCGGCGCGAATCGCCGGGGTGCGTGGGCCGCGTTTCACCTTGGTGACCGGAGCGGTGATCATCGCCGTGTCGTACTCCGCCGGGCTGGTGCTTCTTGCGGCACCGTGGCAGATCATGCTGCTCAACATCGCGGTGTCCGTGGGCGTGGGGTTCGCGTACGCGTCCATGCCCGCCCTCATCAACGCGGCGGTGCCGGTGTCGGAGACGGCGGCGGCCAACGGCATCAATGCGCTGGCCCGCTCCCTTGGCACGGCGGTGTCCAGCGCGGTGATCGGCGCGATCCTCGCCGGCATGGTGGTGTCACACGCCGGCACTCAGGTCCCGACCATGGCCGGGTTCCGGACGGCGCTGGTGGTGGCGGCGTGCGTCGCGGCGTTGGCCGCGGTGCTGGCGCTGTTGATCCCGGTGGTGCAACCGCCCGGGGCCACCGCGGACTTCGTCGATGACGACGGTCTCGGTGAACCCGTCGCCGACCCCGTTCCGCCGCATCGGCTGGAGTCCTCACTGTCGCTGTTGAGCAGACATTCGGAGAACGGCCCGTACGCCGACGAGTCGGTGGGCATGGATCGCGATTCGCATCAGGTGATGAGCCACATCGACGCGGCGGGCTCGATGTCACTGGCCGACCTCGCGGCCGCCATCGGAGGGGACGTACCGACGGCGAGCCGACACGTCGCCGCGCTGCTGCGGGATGGGCTGGCCTCGGGCACGGGTCGCGTCGAGAGCGGCCGGTCACCGGTGTTCTACCTGACACCGCGGGGGTGCGAGCGGCTGTACCGACAGCGCGACGTTCGGGAGTCGTACTCGACGGAGCACGCCTGGTCCTCGGCACACGTCGAGGCGCTATCCGAGTACGTCGACCGGCTGGCGCTGAGCATCGTCGTTGACGACGCCGCCGCCGATGTGACCGCGCCGCTCCTGGTGCAGCGCGACTGATGTCCCGTCGCGCTTAGGCCGTCGCGTTTAGAGGCCCGTCGCGTTTAGAGGCCCGTCGCGTCAGAGGCCGAACTGCGCCTTGATCTTCTTGGTCTGAAAGTGCTCGACGATGATGCCGAGCAGCGGGATGGTGCCCGCGAGCAGCACGCCGATGGTCTTGCCGATGGGCCAGCGCACCTTGACCGCGAGGTTCGCGGCGAACAGCAGGTACACGAAGTACACCCAGCCGTGGACGACGGCGATCCAGCTCAACGAGTCGTCGTTGAAGCCGTACTTCATCACCATCTCGTAGCAGAGCGCGATGAGCCAGATACCCGTCGCCCATGCCAGGACGCGGTAGCCGAGCAGCGGCTTGCGGATCGCGTCGGCAGGCGGCGTCGCGGGTGCCGGGTCGGCGGCCTCGGGGCGATCGGCGGGAGCCTCGGGGTCAGGGCTGCTCATGGTGTGGTCCTGTCATCGGTTTCGGACTTCGCGAGTTCGGCAAGGTAGGCGTTGTACTCGCGCAGGGTGGGATCGTCGTCGTCGCGGGGTGTGGCGGCGCTGGGGCGCTCGGGCAACAGCCCGTCCGGGATCGCGGTCAGCTCGCCATGGCTCGCCGCAGGAGGCGGGGCCTCCTCGTAGCGGACGAACTTGTAGTACGCGTAGAAGCAGAAGCCGGCGAACATGGGCCACTGCAGTGCGTAGCCGAGATTCACGAAGCTGCCCGAGTTGGACTCGTAGCGTGTCCACTGCCACCACGCCAGTGCCATGCAGCCGGCGGCGCCGAGGCACACCAGCGCGATGAGCGCCGGTCTCCTACGCCGTGTAGTGGACATGCCCTAACGGTACCGCGCTAGGATTGGCCCGTTCGCGGGCGTGGCGCAATTGGCTGACGCGCCGGCTTTAGGTGCCGGTGTTCGAAAGAACTTGTGGGTTCGAGTCCCACCGCCCGCACAATTGGTAGGAGCATCCCGCCGACTGTGAATCTGGCGACGCAGACCCCTGGTCAGGCGTCGCCAGATTCACAATTGGCGGTCGTCGACCCAATCGCCACGCCGCAATCGCTACGACCTAATCGTCGGACGCGGCCACCAGCGAGTGCAGATGCACGTCGGGGTTGTCGCGTTGGAAGCCCTCAAGCCGCCACTTGGTCGAGAACAGCGCGAGCATGACGCCGTCGGTGCGCGTCAGAACCTCGGCCGACGGCTGGCGCTGGACGAAGTCGGCATCCTCGGGATCCACGATCCGCGCCACCGTGTAGGGCAGCGACTCCAGCGAGATCGGCGCACTCAGTTCGGTCGCCATCCGGTGGGTGGCCACCTCGAACTGCATGGGTCCGACGGCGGCGAGTACCGGCGCCTGCTCACCGCGGCGGTCGGAGCGCAGCACCTGCACCACGCCCTCCTGCTCCAACTGCTCGATGCCGCGGCGGAACTGCTTGTGCTTGCTCGGGTCGGTGCCCCGGGCCACCGAGAAGTACTCAGGGGAGAAGCTCGGGATCGGCGGGTACTGCACGGGGACATCGCGGAAGAGCGTGTCGCCCGGTCGCAGGGCGTTGGCGTTGGCCAACCCGATGACGTCACCCGGCCACGCGGTGTCCAGAGTGGAGCGCTGCTGGCCGAACACCGACTGTGCGTACTTGGTGACGAACGGCTTGCCCGTCGTCGCATGGGTGAGGACATCGCCCCGCTCGAACGTGCCCGAGCAGACCCGCGCGTAGGCGATGCGGTCGCGGTGGGACGAGTCCATACCGGCCTGCACCTTGAAGACGAAGGCGCTGAACGGCGCCACGGTGGCGCGCCGGTTGCCGTCGACATCGACCTGTCCGTCGGGCGCCGGAGCGAGTTGGACCAGCACGTCGAGCAGCTGGTTGACGCCGAAGTTCAACGCCGCGGAGGTGAACAGCACGGGTGTGGACTCGCAGCCCAGGAAGGTCTCCTGGTCGTAGTCGGCACCGTCGGCCTCGAGAAGTTCGGACTCCTCGACCGAGCGGTCCCAGTCGATGCCCGCCGAGGCGTGGGCGTTGTCCGGGGTGATGTGCTCCTCGGGCGCGGCCTTCGCCCCACCGGCCGTGCGGGTGAACCGGATGAAGTTCCCGGTCCGCCGGTCCAGCACGCCCTTGAAGTCACCGGCGATACCGACCGGCCACGTCAATGGCGTTGGGCGCAGGCCGATCCGGGCCGCGATCTCGTCCATCAGCTCGAGTGGGTCACGACCGGGGCGGTCCCACTTGTTGATCACCGTGATGATCGGGATCCGGCGGTGACGGCACACCTGAAACAGCTTGAGGGTCTGCGGCTCGAGGCCCTTGGCGGCGTCGATCAGCATCACCGCGCAGTCGACGGCGGTCAGGACGCGGTAGGTGTCCTCGGAGAAGTCGGCGTGGCCCGGGGTGTCGAGCAGGTTGATGACGCAGTCGCGTCCCGCGGTGGAATAGGGGAACTGCAGTGCCGTCGACGTGATGGAGATGCCTCGGGCCTTCTCCATGTCCATCCAGTCCGACACGGTGGCGCGACGCCCGGCCTTGCCGTGGATGGCACCGGCCTCGGTGATGGCGTTGGCGTGCAGGACGAGCGCTTCGGTGAGCGTCGACTTGCCTGCGTCGGGGTGGCTGATGACGGCGAACGTCCTGCGCCGACGGGCTTCGGTGGCTATGCGTTCTGCCGCGCGTCCCTCGGCGGCTGCCGGGACGACCGGGGCGTTTTCGATCATTGAGTAACGATGATATTGGCGGCGCCCATCAAACCCGTAATCGTGTCGGTCAGGTCACCGCGGTACACGCTGGTCACCGCCGGTGAGTGGCTACCTCCGCAGCCGCGCCAGCACCTGGCGCGCCACCGAGGTCGACGCGATGGGCGGGTGCCGGTCCACATAGGGCCACGGCGTGTTGCGCTCGGGAACCGACGTCGCCCGCGCCTGCTTGAGCTGCATGCGCAGGTGAGCCCGCAGGTCGTGCAGGTCGGGGTCGGGCCACCGGTTGTCGGTCTCGACTGGATCGGACGTCAGGTCGTAGAGCTCCCACTGATCGTCGAGGGGATCGGTCCGGTACGCCTCGCCGCCGATCCCGTTCGCCGCCAGGTGACGCACACCGGGCTGCGTCCACGTGGCCGGGTCGTCGAACGTGCGCACCAGCTTCCACAGGTGCCCGGCGCCGCCGCGGGCGTCGACGTCATCGACTCGGACCACCAGTCCCTCGAAGTTCGCGCCGACGTGCGCGGGCAGCGTGATGCGCAGCGGTGCTGGCGGGTTCTCGGTGACGCCCAGTTGCCTGGCGCCCCCGGACGCCCCGGTGTCTCCCTCGAGCACGTTGTCGCGTGTCATCAGGTACACCGCCCGGCCCTCGTCGGCCGGTGCGCCGTCGACCACCGGCATCAAGTCCGTGCCGGGCAGCGGATGCACCTCGGTGAACGTCTCGGTGAGCGCTGTGGCCGTCGCGTCGATGTCGACACCCGCCGCCGAGAGCAGTGTCGGCACCAGGTCGACATGCGATGTCGGCGCGGAGACGGTGCGTGGCTGCGTCGCGTGCGCGCCGGTGCGGACGATGACGAACGGCACCCGGGTGGCCTCGTCGTACATGTTGAACCACTTCTGGTGCAGCCCGCCGTGCGCACCGAGCAGCTCACCGTGATCGGACGTGCGGACCAGGACCGCATCCTCGGAACCGCCGTCAGTGACGGCGCGTCGCACCCGATCGAGTGGGCCGTCGACCTCGGCGTGGAGGCGGTAGTAGAGGTCGCGGTAGCGCTGCGCGTTGCGCTTGTATGTGCGCCCGACGACGGGTGCCGGTCCGTATCCGGAGTAGTAGGTCTCGCGGAAGGCGATCTGCGCGGCCGGTTTGGTCGACAGGTCCTCCCTCGCGGTCGGCGGTGCGGGCACGCTCGGCGGATCCAGGGGCGAGGGCTCGATCGGGCTGCGGCGCACCCAGGCCGGGAACAGCACGATGTCGTGCGGGTTGACGAAGCTAGCCACCAGTAGGAAGGGGCGTAGCGCCTCCTCGTCACCGGCGCGGCGACGCTCATAGCGATCGCTCAGCCACGCGACGATCCGGTCGGCGAACAGGTTGTCGCGCCGAAAACCGCTGTTGGCCATGGCCGCACCGTGTGGCTCCGGGCCCACCCACCCCGAGAAGCCGTAGGGCCCGAGGGGATCGGCCTCGAGATAGCGGGTGACGGCGACGGGGTCGATCACGCCGTCGTCGTCGTTGGTGGCCAACGGCTCACCGGTCGCCGGATCCTCGAGATCGGCGTGGCTGATGTGCCACTTGCCGTCGTAGTGGGTGTCATATCCCGCGGCGCGGAACCAGTTGCCCAGCGTGGGCACCTCGCCGCGGCGCAACCAGCGCAGTCGCGAATCGTCGTAGCGCTTGCCGATGCCATCGGTTTGGGTGACCCCGTGCAGATCCGGGTACTGGCCGGTGAAGATCGTCGGGCGGCTCGGCACGCAGGCCAGCGACCCGGTGTAGTGCCTGGTGAAGTTCACGCCGTGCTCGTCGAACCAGCGTCGGCCGGTCAGCGTGCGCTGGCGCCAGGACAGCACGTCATCGGACTCATACGGCGGTGTGGCGCGCTCCTCGTCGGTCATGAGGATGACGATGTCGGGCCTATGAGCCATGCGTTTTCTCCAGATGTCGAGCCAGTCCGGCGAGCATCGAGTCGGATTGCTTGGCCATGACGCGGCACACGATTCGCTCGGCTGCGCGTGCCAGCGGGTTGGCTCCCACCTCGACGGTGCTGGTGAGAGTCACCACGGTCGCCGTGCCGGCGGGCCGCAGCGTCCAGCGGTTGGCGACATGGCGCAGTCGGCGTGGCAGTCCCTCGATGTCGTAGGCGAGGGTTTCCGGTGCAGCCGCCTCGGTGATGCGCTCGACCAGGACGTTGCGGCCAACCTGGACGCGGCGGGTCGTGCCCGGTGACACCCCGTCCGCACCGTGGTTCAAGATGCACGAGTGGTCGACGCCGTCCGCCCATGAACTGAGCGCACCGAAATCGGCGAGAACGTCCCAGATCGCCTGAGGCGGGGCAGAAATCGTGGCATCGCGGGTGATGACCGACACGGCACCCATCAAACACCATCGCGGGTGGCAGTGCGTCCGACTCGCGAATGCCCGGCCCGCTTCAGATCATGTCGTTGCGCGTCAACCACCGCATCACCGGCCATCCGATGAACACCGGCAGCCAACAGGTCAGCACGCGGTACAGCAGCACCGACGGAACGGCCACCGCCGCCGGGACCCCGAACGCGGCAAGACCACCGATTAGCGCGGCCTCCACGGCGCCGACGCCGCCCGGGGTGGGCGCGGCGGAGGCCAGCGTCCCGCCGATCATCGTCACCACGGTGACGGTGACGAACGAGACGTCACCGCCGAACGCCTCGACGCTGGCCCACAGTGCCAGTGCCGCACCCAGAGTGGTTGCGCCACAACCCAGCACGATCAACGCCAGGCGTTTGGGCTCACGAACCAGGTCGGCAAGATCCTGGCCGACCTCCTTGAGCCTCGGCCCCACCTCGGTGCCCAGCCAGCGCCGTGCCTTCGGCACCAGCATGAACGTGCCCACCACACCCAACGCCGCGCCGGCGATCAGGTACAGCACCGTGGCCGATGGCACGAAGTGAGACAGGTTCGCCGACGCCCCCGCCACGGCGCTGAAGAAGATCAGCAGCGCCACATGGGTGATCACCTGCACCGACTGCTGCAGCGCCACGGCCGCCGTGGCGCGCACCGCGCCGAGGCCGGACTTCTGCAGGAAGCGGGTGCTGAGCGCAAGGCCGCCAACCCCGGCGGGTGTCGTGGTGGCCGCGAACGTGTTGGCCACCTGCATGATTGTGAGGTTCTTGAAGTTCACCTGTTCCGAGGCGCAGGCCCACAGTGCGGCCGCCGCGCCGACGTAGGTCAACGCGGACACCGCGAGGCCGAGCAGCGCCCACCACCAGTTCGCGGTCCGGAGTTCGGCGAAGAACGCGGGCACTGTGCTGATGAACGGATACGCGACGTAGACCAGGGCCACCAGCAGCACCATCTGGATCAACTGGTTTCGGGTGAACCGGGTGATGGTCTCGGTCTGGATCTGGTCGGCGCCGGTCTGGCGCTTCACCTCGTCTCGCGCGCTCGTGACCGATGTCTTGATATCGATCACGGACTTCCTGATCCGTTGTGGCATAGCCGATTTGGTCAACCGCCGTGATGCGGTCAAAACGGTGTCACGGCCGAAGGAGGTGATCGCAGCGGTCACCGCCGGCTTCGCGCCGTGCAGCGCCGTTGTCGTCACCAACAACTGGGCGATATCGGATTGCAGCTGGGTGTCGGATGCGCCGTACTCGGAGTTGTCGAACCCGCCGAACCGCGCTTTGTCTTCATCGAGGGTGATCTTCGCCGGACGCAGGTCACCGTGGGAGATCTGGTGTTCATGCAACTGCCGCAATGACTCCCACGCCGTCTCCACCGGATCATCGGCCGACAGTGCGTCGCCGCGGGGCCAGGTGTGCGCGTACAGCGTCCAGCCGCGATCCAGGGCCGCCACCGACATCGTGGTGGTGTTCGACAGGCCGAGGTCGTCGATGGCGATCGTCATCAGCGCCCGGTGCTCGACGGCGCGGCGCATCGACGTCTGCAGCGGCCCGGTCTCGCTCTTGCGCAGGCGTAGGTAGCGCCAGATCTGCCGCAACGCGCCGCCGCTGCGCTGATTGGGGCCGTACAACTCGACGATGGCGGGCTCGTCGGAGCCCTCACACGTCGCGGACAGCACCAGGGGTCCCGGCCCGGCCGGGTGTAGTACCTGCAATGCCGTGACGATGAATCGGCGCCGTCCCAACGCCCGGACCGCGTCCACGAGTGGCACTTCCAGCGCCGGAGTGCCGACCAACAGAACCGTCAACGCGCCGACGAACCAACCGACCGAGAGGCCCAACACCGACCTGGCAGGCACGACGGCGCTGACCACCAGGTGGATCGGCACGAATGCCAGCAGCAGAGTCCACCACCAGCGGCGCCAGCGGGCGGGCACCCAGGGACCCGAGACAGTGAGCATCGCGGCCAGCATGGCGATCCACCGCGGATCGTCGAGGAACTGCGACAGCGTGGTGTTGAGCCGGTCGAACAGATCGAAGTGCCAACGAGGTGCTGCGATGCCGTTCGCCGTGATGGACAGCGCGAGGATCGAGACCATCCCGGCCGCCGCGTAGGCCCCGAGCAGTTTGAACTGCCGCGAGATGATCAGCCCGATCAGGATCACGAACGGCAGGGCCAGGATGGTGATGCCGTACGCCAGGTACACCAGGTTGGACTGCGTGGGCGTCAGCACTCCCACGATGTTGGAGATCGACTTCTCCAGCCCGACCCAGTCGTTGCGGGTGATCAGGGAGCTGGTGATCACGACGGCCAGCAGCACCGTCGCGACGACGAGTCGCAGGATGTCGTTGGTTCGCCGGGTCAGCGGTTGCAGCAGCCTGCCTGCAACTGTGATCTCCCGGCCGTCGACTCGCACGCCCTCAGCATCCCTGGCCGGGCGGTGCTATTGGGTGCGAAACGCCGGTCAGGGGGTGAGTGCTGGACGCAGGAAGGCGCCGGAGACCGCGATCGCCGGTGCCGATGAGTCTCCGCCGACCACCAGCGTCGCGAAGGCGATATCACCCGCGATACCGGCGAACCAGCCGTGCGAATGGGTGTTGTCACCGAATTCGGCGGTGCCCGTCTTGCCGCCCAGACCGGTCACGTCCCGCAGTTCGGTGGCCGTGCCGTCGGACACGGTCTGCAGCATCATCGCGCGCAGGCTGTCGCCGATGGCGGGCGGAATCTGCTCGGATGGGGTGTCGGCGGTGGTCTTCTCATCGATGACCAGGGTCGGGGTGATGGTCGACCCATGTCCGAGGCTCGCCTCGGCGACGGCGAGTCCGAACGGGCTGACGGTCACGGTGCCCTGGCCGATCCCGTTCTCCACCTTCAGCGCCGGGGTGTCGGCATTGGGCACGTTGCCCGTGATGGTGGTCAGTCCGGGGATGACGAAGTCGACACCGATCCCGAACATCCTGGCCGTGTTCGGCAGCGCGTCGGCCGGCAGCTTGTCAGACAGCACCGCCATCGTCGTGTTGCAGGAGTGGGAGAACGCCGTCGTCAACGGCACAGTGCCCAAGTCGAATTCATCGTCGTTGGGGATGGTGCGGTTCTCGACCGTGACACGGCCCGGGCACGGTTCCGGGGTGTCCGGCGTGGCAAGGCCCGCCTGCAACGCCGCCGCCGTTGTGATGGTCTTGAACGTCGAACCCGGCGGATAGGAGCCGGTGAAGGCGATCGGCCCCTGCGCGTCGGCGGCTGGGTTCTGCGCCGCGGCCAGAATCCCGCCCGTCGATGGTGAGATCGCCACGACGACCGCGGCCCTGGGCTCAGCGGCCACAGCCTGTTGGGCGAGCATCTGCAACCGGGTGTCGAGGGTGGTGCGGATCGGTTTGGTGTCACCGGGCGGTGTCGACTCCAGCACGTCAACCGGCTCACCCTTGGCGTCGACCAGGTGGACCGACCAACCGGCGGTCGCGTCGATCGTCTTCTGCCAGATCTCCTGCAGCCCGCTGATTGCGGGGGAGGACAACTCGCGGTTGGCGGTGAGCAGGGCGCCCTGCTCGGCCACGCTGACGCCGGGAATCTGGGCGAGCTGGTCGGCCACCGCGTCCAGGTCGGCCTGCCGCAGCCTGATCACGGTGACGACGTCGTCGGAGTTGCCGTCGAACTGGGCGGTGATGGTCTCGGGGGTGATCGTCGGCTCGAACTGCTGCAGCACCGGCGCGAGGGCGGGCGCGGCGGTGAGGTGGTCGCGCGTCAGGTTGATGACGCCGACGGTCTGCCAGGTCAGCAGTGGCTGGCCGTCTCGGTCGACGACCGGGGTGAGGAAGTTCTTGTCGTCGCTGTACTGGAACGACACGCCTGGCGCGAGCTTGGGATGTAGTGCGGTGGGTGACCACTGGACATGCCAGTCATCACCGTCCTTGGTGGCGGTGGCCGTCGCCTCGTAGTGCAGGGTGCGGTCGGGCCCAAACGTCCACGTGTAGCCGAGTTTGGTCGTTGCCTGGTTCTCGGCCGAGTCATCCGGTTCGGTGACGTCGACGGTGACCGACGCGTTCTTGCCCATACCGTCGAACATCGACGTGATGACGGGGGTCGCTGCGTCCGGGTCGTCGGTTGCGGCGGCTGCGGCGCCCGCGTCCTTGCGTTGCAGCGCTTCAGCGAATGCCCGCAATGCGTCGTCCGGGCCGCTGCTGGAGAACAGCGAACATCCCGTCGATCCGAGGAGTATGAGACCAATCAGCAGAACCAGCGCGCAACGTTTCGTCATGACCCCTCGAGGCTAGCCAGCGGCCGCCCGATCATCGAACGTCTGGCGGTGACGGAGTGTCAGACTCGCGCCGACCGGCGCAGGCGAAGGCCAGCACGGCGAGCGTGCTCGCGGAGACCATGACGATCGCCGCGGGGACGGCCGTGGCCTCGCCTGCGATGCTGACCAGGGGAGTGACCGCTGCGGCGAGTCCGAACTGTGTCGCGCCCAGTGCCGCCGACGCCGTGCCCGCGGCGCGGGGCGCCGCGCCCAGTGCCAGCGCGGTGGTGTTGCCGAAGACCAGGCCCATGCTGCCCACCGTCACCAGTAGTGGCAGGGCGAGCCAACCCGCGGCGACACCCGATGTCGCCAACACCAGCAGCGTCACGGTCGCACCCAGGCCCAGGCCCAGACCGATTCCGGCAAGGCGCCGGACGTCGTGCCGGGTGGTCAGGCGCGCCGAGAGCGCACTCATGCTCAGCAGCGCAAGGGCATTCACACCGAACATGGCGCCGTACTGGCCGGCGCTGAGCCCCATCATGGTCTGGTAGATGAACGGCGACGCGGAGATGTAGGCCATCATCGTGGCGAATGCGCAGCAGAATGCCGCGGCGTTGCCGAGGTAGGTCCGGCTCGCCAGATCGCGCAGCGGTGACCCCAGTGCGGCACGTGACGATCGCAGTTCGGCGCGCCGATGCTCCGTGTGCGTCTCGCGAACGATCGACAGCACCGCCAGCAGCATCAGCGTCGACAGGGCGAGGATGACGGCCAGTGCCCCGCGCCAGCCGATGGGCCCGACCAGAAATCCACCCGCCAGGGGTGCGATGACCGGTGCGACCCCGCCGACGATCATCATCAGGCTGAATGCCCGTGCTGCGGCCTTGCCCGTCGCGAGGTCGGCGATGATGGCGCGCCCGATGACCATGCCCGCCGCCCCGGCGAAGCCCTGGACGAACCGCGCTCCGATCAGCACCTCGACGGTGGGTGCGAACACGGTTGCGGCACTGGCGACTACGCACACCGTCGCCCCGACGAGCAGGGGCCGCACCCTGCCGAACCGGTCGGACAACGGGCCGAAGAGAAGTTGACCGAAGGCCAGCCCCAGCAGGAACGCAGTCAGCGTCAGCTGCACCGCCGTCGCGGAGGTGCCCAGGTCGGTCACCATCGTCGGGAACGCGGGCAGATACAGATCCGTGGCGAAGGGCGCGACCGCGGACAGCAGCGCCAGGGTCACCAGCAGGGTCGCGGTGATGGTCCGCTCGCGTTCGGTCCGGGGGGACGTGTCTAGGGCCGCCGTCACGGATCACCTCCAATTAGTTATCAAATGATACTTATTAAAGTACAACAATCGGGGTAGTCTTGGCCAGATGAGCGAGGGCGATGATGGTCACACCGATGACCGCATGGCGGACCTGGCCGACCTGATCCTGGCGCTGGCCCGCACGATCAGCACCGAGGCACATCTGGATGCTCAGGTCGTGGAACTCACGGCAACCGAGATCAACGTCATGCGATTCATCGACCGCCACCCGGGCGCATCGCCCACTGCGGTGGCGGCCGCCACCGGCCTGCAGCGCAGCAATCTCAGCCGCGCCGTGCGCGCCCTGGAGACCAAGGGGCTGGTCTCCAGATCTGTCGGCGGGGATGACGCACGGCAGGCCCAGTTGAACCCGACCCCGCGCGCGCAGGCCAATCTTCGTCGGCTGCGGGCGAACTGGTCGCGGATGTTGGGCAATGCCGGTGCCGATCGGCGTAATCTCGACTCGGCGCTGACGCTGCTCGCCGAACTCGAAGTCGGCCTGGCGGAAGGCTGACAGCCATGGCCACTCTGCTCTCACTGAACGTCGGAGCGCCCAGGGATGTCGAGTGGAGGGGCCGGGTCGTCCGCACCGGCGCGTGGAAACGGCCCGTGGATGGACCTCGGATGGTGCGACGGCTCAACGTCGACGGTGATGGCCAGGGGGACCTGGGTGGGCACGGCGGTGAGAACCGGGCCGTCCTGGTGTATCAGGACGCGTCCTACCGGCACTGGATCGCCGAACTCGGACGTGACGACCTGGCGCCGGGGCACTTCGGCGAGAACTTCACCGTCGACGGTCTACCCGACGACGAGGTATGCATCGGCGACCGTTACCGGATCGGAGACGCTGTCTTCGAGGTCACCCAGCCCCGAGTCACCTGCTACCGCGTCGGCATGCGGCTGGCAGTGCCGAACATGGCCTCGCTGCTGGTATCTCACCGACGCCCGGGCTTCTACCTCCGTGTCGTCACCGAAGGCGAGGTGGCGGCGGGCCAGGAGATCGTGAAGATCGCCGACGGTCCCGAGTCGGTCACGGTCGCAGAGATCGACGCGTTGCTCTACCTGCCCGGTCATCCCCACGATGCCCTCGAGCGTGCCCTGCGGGTACCCGCGCTGAGCCCAGGGTGGAAGGCCTCGCTCGAGAACCTGATCAAACAGGGGCAGGGCTCGGCGACGTCGAATGGGAACACGGGACTCACCGGCGCGGCGGCCAGTCCGCCGCCGGTGTGGTCCGGCTTCCGGCCATTGAGGGTCACCTCGATCAACGATGAGAGCGCCCATGTCCGATCGCTGGTGTTGGCCGATCCCGACGGGGCGCGGTTACCGAATTGGCTTGCCGGTCAGTCCATTGCGTTACGGTTGCGGTCCGAGCCGGATGGCGGCACAGTGCTCCGCAACTACTCGCTGTCCAACGCGCCGGACTCCGGCGCCTACCGCATCGGCGTCAAGCGGGAACTGAACGGGCGCGGCAGCGGATACCTTCACACCCGGGTCGCGGTCGGCGACGTGCTCGACGTCGCCGCGCCGCGGGGCACGTTCTTTCTCGCCGACGGCGACGACCCGGTGCTCCTGTTGTCGGCGGGTGTCGGGATCACGCCGGTGCTGTCGATGCTGCACACCCTCGCGGAGTCGGCCTCCCCGCGGGAGGTCTGGTGGCTGCACGGCGCCAGAGACGGCACGGAGCATCCGTTCGCCGCCGAATGTCGTGATGTTCTGCGCCAGTTGCCCGGTGGCCATCTGCACGTCTTCTACAGTCGCCCCGGTGTATCAGACCGGCTGGGCTCGGACTACACGGCGCTCGGCCGGCTGTCGATCGAGGCGCTCGCGACGCTGGGACCGCCGCGCGACTGCGACGCGTACCTGTGCGGCCCCGCCGACTTCATGGGGGTGCTGAGCGCAGGTCTGGTCGACTACGGCCTCGCGGCCGCGCGCATTCACAGTGAGACCTTCGGTGCTGCAGCAGCACTCACCCCGGGTATCACTGCGACAGCGTCCATCGCACCGCATGCGCCAACAGGTCCTGCAGGCTCGGGTCCCGGCGTTGGCTTCGCCCGCAGCGGCCTCACGGTGCCATGGGGTCCGCAGTACGAGAGCCTGCTCGAGTTCGCCGAGGCGTGCGATGTGCCCACCAGATGGTCGTGCCGAACCGGGGTCTGCCACAACTGTGAGACGGCGCTGCTGTCGGGATCGGTGCGCTACGACCCCGAACCGCTCGAACCACCCGCGCAGGGAAACGTCCTGATCTGCTGCTCGGTTCCCGCCGAAGAGGTCGTCCTCGACCTCTGACCGCATCAGCTCAACTTGAAGCCGGTGTAGCCGCCCGCGGCGATCTCATCGCAGCGACGCCGGTACTCCGGGATGCCTGCGGTGTAGCCCATGTACATCCGCTTCTTGCCGGGCACGTTGCCGCCGTTGTACCAGGAGTTGCACGACGGATCCATGAGCACCGTCGCCTCGACTATCGACGTCGCGTGTTCGATCCACTCGATCTGCGCCTCGGGAAGCGCCTCGATCTCGCGATACCCGTTGGCGCGCAGGTGATCCAGACAATCGGCGATCCACTCCACATGCTGCTCGAGCGCGGTGAGGAAGTTCGTGGCCGCTGACGGGCTGCCCGGCCCCTGCACGACGAACAGGTTCGGGAACCCGGCCACCGCGAGGCCGAGGTAGGACAGTGGACCATCGCTGGCCCAGAAGTCCTTGAGCAGCACGCCATCTCGGCCGCGAACATCGATGCGGGTCAACGCGCCCGTCATGGCGTCGAAGCCGGTGGCGTAGACGATCACGTCGAGGTCGAACGAGCCCTGCTCGGTCGCGATGCCAGTCGGCGTCACCGCTGTGATCGGTCCCCTGCGCAGGTCGACGAGGGTGACGTTGTCGCGGTTGTAGGTCTCGTAATAGCCCTGGTCGATGATCGGGCGCTTGCAGCCGAACGGGTGCGTGGGCACCAGTGCCGCCGCGGTCTCCGGGTCTGCCACGATGCGGGCGATCGCCTCGCCGTACAGTGCGGTGGCCATCCGGTTGGCCTCGATGTCGAAGAAGATGTCACCCCAGTTGAGGGCGCCCATCACGCCATTCGCCTCGATGGCGGCCAGTTGATCCTCGCGTGAGGCCGACTTGATGGGCGGCTGGCTGAGCATGTCGATGAGGACCGAGAACGCCGATAGGCGCGCCGCGCCGACGGCGCTGTTGCGCTGCGCCTCCCGGATCTGGTCGTAGTTCGCCTTCATCTCGTCGAGTTCGGCCGGCGCGATCGGTTGCACTGCCCACGGCAGCGTGAAGGCCGGCGAGCGCTGGAACACCGTGAGTTGGCTAGCCTCCCTCGCCACCACCGGGATGAGTTGGACTCCGGTGGAACCGGTTCCGATGACACCGACACTCATGCCGGTGAAGTCGAAGCCGTCAGCGGGCCAACGGCTGGTGTGCAAGGAGGTACCGGCGAACGTGTCCATGCCATCGATGTCGGGTTCCAGCGGCACCGACAGGATCCCCGATGCGGCGACGACATACGGGGCGACGACAGGTTCACCCTCTGCGGTGTCCAGACACCACTGCGCGGCGTCCTCATCGAATGTCATCGCGACGACCTCGGTGTGCAACCGAATGTCCCTGCGGAGGTCGAGACGGTCGGCGACGAAGTTCAGGTAGCGCTCGATCTCGGGCTGCGCAGGCATCGACTCGGTCCAGACCCACTCCTGCTGGATCTCCTCGGAGAAGCTGTACGAGTACTCAATGCTCTCGATATCGCAGCGCGCGCCTGGGTACCGGTTGAACAGCCACGTGCCGCCGACGGCGCCCGCGCGCTCCAGCACGCACGTGCGCAGGCCGCGGCGACGCAGTTCGTACAGCATGTAGAGGCCCGAGAAGCCCGCGCCGATGATCACGGCGTCGTACCGGGTGTCGTCGTCGACAGCCGCCATCTGGTCCTCCTGGGAACGAGTTCCGCCCCACCTTATCGAAAGCCATACAGTATGCAAGAGAGTTCGGGGTGCGGGCGTAGAGTGCACGGTGTGAGAGCGGCCCTCGGGTGGGGAGTCATCGCGGCCGCCGCGCTCGGTGCGCTGAGCCCGGCGGTGCCCGCGTGGGCCGATGACTGTGCGGACGGTTACCTGGTGCGGTGTACGGAGAACGGGTCGTCTCGCCACATCACGAATCCCGGTGTCAGCCGCCCCGCCGGGCAGGTGCCGACCGTGCAGGGCGTCCCCTGTACGGGCAATCACCTTGGTGTCTGCATTGCGCTGACTCAGGCCAGCGGAGGATCGTTTCCGGGTCTGACGACAGGCCCCGTGCTCGGTCCGGGCGCGGTCATCAGAAACAGGCCCTAGCCGTACCGCGCGGCAAGTCGCCTGCGGTGTTCAGACGGCGACCCGAACAGTGCGCGGTTCAGCGCGGCGCGCTTGAGGTACACGTGCACACCGCTCTCCCAGGTGTAGCCGATTCCACCGTGCAGCTGCATGGCCTTGCCCGCGACGTCAACCGCCATGGAGGTGGCGTACGACTTGGCCATCGCCGTCGTCACAGACGCATCGACTCCCGCGGCCACCTCTGCCACCGCCGCCTCGACCAACTGTCGTGCCACCGCGATGTGCACCAGCATGTCCGCACACGCGTGCTTGACCGCCTGGAACGATCCGATGGCCCGGCCGAACTGGATGCGCACGCTGGTGTAGTCGACGGTGCGTGCCAGCATCGCCTCGGCCAACCCGAGGCTGTCGCACGCGACGGAGACCGCCGCGCGGTGGCCCAGCGCATCGGGATCGACGATCGGGGACCAGGACTGTGACACCGGTGTCCGATCGGTCGTGACGACTGCCAACGAACGCGTCTCGTCCAGCGCCGGCTGCGGCGTGACCGTCGCCGCAGAGGGCGCGACGAGAACGTGGGCACCGTTGGGGTCGCGGGCCAGCAGCAGCAGATGGTCGGCGCCGTCGGCGTCGAGGACGAACTCCGCCCGCCCCGACACGACGAGGCCACCAATGCCGCGCTCGAGGGTGAACCCGGATGCCAACGCGGCGCTCTCGCCTGCGGCCAGCCGTCCCAGCAGTGCGTCCCGGGATTCGTTGGGCGACAGCGCCGTCAGCGCGCCGACGGCCAGAGTGGTGCCGAGGAACCGATTGGCCGCTGCGGCGCGGCCGATCTCCTCCAGCACGATCGCGGTCTCGACGAAGGTCGCACCTGCACCGCCGATCGCGTCCGGAACCTCGAGGCCGGGCCATCCCGCGGCGGTGATCTGCGCCCAGTCGACTGGGGCATGGGCGAGCACGTCGCGTGACACGGCCCGTAGTTCGTCGTGGATCTCGCGGAAGTCCTCGCTCACGGCGTCACCGGCTCTCGCGGCAGTCCGAGTCCGCGCTCACCGATGATGGTGCGCTGAATCTCGCTGGCCCCGCCGGGAATGGTCCACTCCCATGATCCGATGAAGTCGAGCATCCACGCGCCCGACTCCCACCCGCTCGACATCGGCTTGGCCAGCACGGTGTGCGCTTGCAGACCACTGATCTCGGCGCCGAAGTCGGTCATGCGCTGTAGCAACTCGCTGTAGAACAGCTTCACGATCGACGCGTCGGCGGGACCCACGGCGCCGCCGTCGTGTCCCTCGACGACCTTGCGGCACAGCCCGCGCAACCCGCTGATCTCGGTCTCGAACCGGGCCAGGGAATCAGCTACGGCGGAGTCGTCGAGTGGGCGTGTGCCGTCCTCACGTACGCGCGCGCACTCCTGCACCAACCATCGGAAGCCGGCGTGGCCGAGCCTCTCGGCCAGTTCCAGCATCGTGGTGCCGCGTTCGGCGCCCAACGTCGCCTGCGCCACCTGCCATCCGTCGTTCTCCGGCCCGACGAGATTCTCGGCGGGGATCACCACGTCGTTGAGGAACACCTCGCAGAAGTGTGAGTCACCCACGGCGTTGCGGATGGGGCGTACGTCGATGCCGGGGGAGGTCATGTCCATCAGGAAGTACGAGATGCCCTTGCGCTTGGGCGCATCCGGATCGGTGCGGGCCAGAAGCAGGCACCAGTCGGCGTGCATTCCGCCACTGGCCCAGAGCTTCTGGCCGTTGACCACGAAGGTGTCGCCGTCGCGTCGGGCGGTGGTGCGCAGGGCGGCCAGGTCCGAGCCGGCCTCGGGCTCGGAGAAGCCCTGCACCCAGATCTCGCCATCGAGGATTGCGGGCAGGTGCCGGTCTCGTTGCGCGTCAGTGCCTGCGACCAGCAGAGTGGATGCAGCATGGTGAATCCCGACGAACGCCAACACAAGCCGTGGCGCATCGTGCGCTGCGAGTTCTTGGTAGAGCACGATCTGCTCGGCGACGGACATACCGCCACCCCACTCGGTGGGCCAGTGCGGCACGGCGAAGCCCGCCGTGTGCAGCTCGGCGAACCACGACTTCTGGAACGCGACGAACTCCTCGTCGCCGACGCCTGTCTGCCGGGCCCGCCAGTCAGACGGAACGTGCTCGACGCACCACTGCCGCACCCGGTTTCGGAACTCCTCCAGGTCGGTTGTCATCGCGCGACATCCCGCTCGGGTGTGTACAGGCCGGTCAGGCCGCGGCGGTCGACGCGGGTGGTCAGCAGATCGCGGGTCGCCGAGAGGCCGAGCGGCAGGCGCCGCAGCGGTTGGCTGTGGCGCGACAGCCACGACAGCGTGGTCTCGTCGCAGAAGCCGATGGCGCCGTGTAGCTGGTGGGTGACGCGGAAGACCACCTCGGCGGCCTCCAGTGCGGCCATCCGCAGGGCCAGGGCGTCGTCGAGTGCCTCGGGGCGTCCCGTGCCGACACTCCATAGCGTGTACTTGGCCAGCATGTCGAGGCCGGCGCGCTCCGCCTCGGCGTCCGTCAGCTGAAACTGCACGCTCTGGAATGACGACAGCTGCTGGCCGAACTGCTGGCGCATCTGGACGTGGTTGATCGTGAGTTCGATTGCCCGGTCCAGCATTCCGAGAATCGTCCAGCAGGGCAGCGTTAAGGACAGCGGGAGGTCGGCCGCGCCGTCGTCGTCAAGCGCGGCCAACTCCAGCACGCTGGTGAAGGCGGGACCGGGGTGGGTCGTCCCGGTGACGGTGTGCCTGCGGCCATCCAATGTCACTGCGGCCCAGCGTCCGTCGATACCGGTGACGGTCGCACTCGGGCGGGGTTGCGCGATGACGAGTAGGCCGTCGACGTCGAGGTCACGCGGTCGCGCCAGGCGCTCGGCGACGGGGTAGGGGAGCGCCCAGTAGCCCGCGCTGCGGCACAGTGCGGCAGCGGCCTCCAGGGAGTCGGCGTCATCGCGCGGTTCGAGATCCCACGCGCCGAGTTCGGCGAGAACACATCCGACGAGCGCCTCGCGGACGGTGGGATCTGCCTCGGCGCGCTGCACCAGGTCGTCGCCGCCAGCGGCCTCGAAGGCGCGGCGCGCCTGCACGCCGAACTCTTTCGCTTCATCACTCAGGTCGATGATCACTTCGCCGCCAACAGGGTTCGAGCCAACAGGATCCGTTGCATCTCGATGCTGCCCGAGGACACCGTCGAGGCCTGCGAGTAGCGCCAGTGATCCTCGGCCTCGCCGCGGAACACCGCGGCGATACCGGTTGCCTGGGCAGGGATCTCGGCGCTGATCTCCATCAGTACCTCAGCGCTGTCCTGGTCGAGTTTGGTGACGGCGATGCGATAGGACGCCGCATCGGTCGGCTTCACCTGGCCGCTGGCCTGCAGTGCCACGACGCGGTAGGCCAGTAGCCGAGCGCGGCGACAGTGCGTCAGCATGCGCGCCCAGCGCGCCCGCAGTTCGGCGGGTAGCCGATCCCAGTTGTCGCCGAGAGCGTCGGGCGCCATGTGCAGCAGGCGTTCGCACCGGGCGTAGCGGGCGATGCCGACCCGTTCGAAGGCCAGCACGTTCTGCACGATCGACCAGCCGTCGTCCACGGTTCCCAGCACGTCGGCGTCGGTGACGCGAAGGTCGTCGAAGAACACCTCGTTGAGGTGGTGCGGCCCCAACATTGTGCCGATCGGTCGCACGGTGATCGCCGGATCGGACATCGGGACCAGGAAGATCGTCAGACCCTGTTGCTTCTTGGTGACGGCACCTTCACCCACCCGGGTGGTGCGTGCCAGCAGGAAGCACCACTGCGCCATGGTCGCGTACGACGTCCAGATCTTCTGCCCGTTGATGCGCCAGCCGTCGCCGTCACGGGTCGCGGTGGTGCGCAGTGACGCCAGGTCGGAACCGGCCTCGGGCTCGCTGAAGCCCTGGCACCAGATGACCTCACCGTGCGCGATGGGCGGCAGGTGCTGACGCTGTTGCTCGGGTGTGCCGTGCCGCATCAGTGTCGGGCCCACCCAGTTGACGCCCATGTACTGCGCGCCGCGCGGTTCGTGGTGGGCCCACATCTCCTCGCGGACCACGGTCTGCTCCCACGCCGAGGACGCCTTGCCGCCGAACTCCTCCGGCCAGGACATGCACAGCAGTCCGCGCTCGGCGAGCAGTCGGCAGAAGGCCTGCGCCACCTCGAGATCGGCGGGGTCGTCGGTGAAGGCGCCGAGGTAGCCGTCCGGCACGTTGGCGTGCACCAGCGCACGCAGCTCGTGGCGAAGTGCGGTGGCCGCGCCGCTCATGTCGAAGTCCACCAGCCGATCGTAGGGCAATCCTTATAAGGATTGCTAGTATTCTCGATATGGCCTCTCGGCGGACTCCCCAGCAGCGCATCGCTGAGACTGTCGCGGGCGAACTGCGGGATCGGATCCTGGCGGGCGCCGACCGGTTGCCGACCCAGGACCAGCTGGTCACCGAGTTCGGTGTCAGTTATCCGTCTGTGCGCGAGGCGTTGCGGATCCTGGAGACCGAGGGCCTGATCACGGTTCGCCGCGGCAGCGTCGGCGGCGCCGAGGTGCATCGGCCCGACGAATCGTCGGCGGCGTACCACCTGGGCCTGGCCCTGCAGGGATCCGCCGTACCGCTCGGCGACCTGGCGGCCGGCCTGCAGCTGCTGGAACCGCTCTGCGTCGCCGAGGTCGCGCGCCGCGCCGATCGGCTCAAGGTCGTGGTGCCCGTGCTCACCCGTAATGTCGATGCGTCCGCAGCAGTCGTCGCCGATGGTGCGGCCTTCACCCGGATCGCGCGTGAATTCCATGATCTGGTGGTCGAATACACCCCGAATGCCACGGTTCGGCATGTGGTGGGCAGCCTGGTGGCGCTGTGGTCGGCGCAGGAGGAGAAGTGGGCCGACTACGTCGTCAAACGGGGTGAGTACCCCTCACCAGCCGAGGCGCGCGGTGCAGTGCGCACCCACCGTCGCCTCGTCGACGAGATCGCCGCGGGTAACGCCGTCGAGGCCGAACGCATTGCTCGTAAGCACCTGGCCGCCACCCAGTCGCTGCTGCTGGAACGGTTCACCGACGATGTGGTGCGCGCCGCGCGTGGTGCAAAGCCGCATGAGCGGCGCACCTGCTGACCTAGAGGGTCTGAGCGCGCAGGGCGCCTACGCGGGATCCATCCGGAAGATCGGCATCCGCCCCAGTAGCGCCTCGAACTCCTCGGGGCCACCGTCGGTCACCAGTCCGCCCTGGCGTAGAAAGCCGACCCAGCCGGGAATCAGGCTGGGCAGCAGGCGAAGTAGTGGTCTGGCGTCGTCGTCGGAGAGTTCGACCACCCGTACCTGCTCGACTCGACGACCTCGGCTCAGCGTCGCGGCCTGGTTGGCCCGCACGTTTGCGATCCACGCCGCCTCCGGTGCCGCCGCGACGTACTGCTTGCCGTCGACGAACATCGGTGTGACCGGTGTCGCGCGGGGTTGCCCGGATTTGCGTCCGGTGACCGTGAGGATCACGGGACCCTTTGCGCCGAAGCGGAGTCCGAGCCGGGACAGCGCGACGATGGCGTTGTTGCCGGGCTTGATGTACCAGGGCAGCTTCACGATGTCTCCAAATTGAGGATTGGGCTCAAGTTATTCAGACCAGCTTAGCGCTATATTGAGGGTGCGTGTCAACTTAAATCTGGAGGTGCGATGCCTGCACAACGCGCGTTGCGCGCCGATGCGCGCCGCAATCGCGAGAAGCTGCTCGAAGCCGCACAGGCCGAGTTTCAGGAGCGCGGGCTCGGCGCTCCGCTGGAGGCGATCGCGGCGCGCGCCGGGGTCAGCATCGGCACGCTCTACAACCGATTCGCGACTCGCGAGGACCTCATCGACGCAGCGTTGCCTGCCCTGCTTGCGAAGACACTGGAGGACCTGTCCGAGCGCGCGCTATCCGCCGACTCGGCGTGGGATCGCTTCGCCACCTTCATTTTTGGATTGTGTGATCTGCAGGCCGGCGATCATGCCTTCAGTGATGCCATGTGCACCTCGCGGTACGCCTCGCCGGCGATCGAGCAGATCTGCCACGCCAGTCTGGAACTCGGCTCACGGTTGATCGCCGCCGCTCAGGCCGACGGATCGCTGCGTGCTGACGTCACCGTCGACGACCTGTTCACAGCGCTTTGGCTCAATGCCTGCCTGGCCGACCATGGCGGCCCGGATGCCGCTGCGGTCGCCCGCCGCCAGATTGCCTTGCTGCTGGACGGTCTACGCGCCGCCGCGGCGACTCCACTGCCCACCGGCGCGGCCGAGGCCGCGGCCGTTGCCGCGAGTCTGATGCAGTCCTAGCCCGGATGCCGACCTAGTCGCTGGCGGGCAGCGGCTTGGCCTCCTTGATGGCCAGGGGAGTGGATCCGATGCTGAGTGTGCCCTTGCCTGCCTTGGTGACGAGCACCTCGGCGCCCGCCTCGTCGACGTAGCGCTTGCCCATCAGGTTGCCCTCGGCCAGCGACTCGTCGATCGACAGGCCGGCATCAACGTCCGAGCCGACCGGGACCAGGGGTGCACCGCCAGCACGCAGGTCATCGAGGCTGTCGGCGCTGCGCACCACGATCACCTGGGTGTCGCAGACCTGGCTCTGGAGGCGGGTGCCGTTCTTGATCATGCTGACTCCTTCGAGATGCTCTGTTCGGCGTTGAGTTCGGCGACAAGTTCGCGGCGCAGTACCTTGCCGGTCGCATTGGTGGGCAGTTCGGCGCGGAACACGACCCGGTCGGGGGTGCGCGATCCGCGGAGCTGGCCGCGGGCGAAGGACCGTAGGTCCTCGGTGTCGGGCGTGCTGTCGGAGGCGGGAACCACTACGGCGACGATGATTTGGCCCCACTCCGGGTCCTCGACGCCCACGACGGCGCAGTCGTGCACGTGCGGGTGTTCGACGAGGACGTCCTCGATCTCGGCGGGTGCGATGTTCTCTCCGCCGCGGATGATGGTGTCGTCGGAGCGGCCGCCAATGAACAGGTAGCCCTCGTCGTCGAGGTAGGCGACATCGCGGGTGGGGAACCAGCCCTGTTCGTCGAGCACCGAGCCGATGCCGGTGTAGCGGCCCGACACCTGCTCGCCACGGACGAAGAGCTCGCCGGTCTCGCCTGCGCCGAGCACCGTTCCGTCCTCGGCCCGGATCTGCACCTCGATGCTCGGCACCGGTTGGCCCACCGATCCCAGCCGACGAGCGGCGGCCTCGTCGGGCGAGCCCAGCGCGGCGCGGTGATCGTCGGGGGTGAGCACCGCGATCGTGGAACTGGTCTCGGTCAGACCGTAGGCGTTGACGAATCCGACGTCGGGCAGCAGCGACAACGCCTTGCGTACCAGGGGCAGTGCAACTTTGGAGCCGCCGTAGGCGAGCGTGCGCAGCGACGGCAGGGTCGCGCGTTCGGTCTCGAGGACCTTGACGATGCGGTCGAGCATGGTCGGGACGACGGTCGCCGCCGTGACGCCCTCGCCGTCGACCAGCCGCACCCACTTGTCCGCGTCGAAGGCGGTCAGGTACACCATCTTTCGGCCGGCGTAGGGGTTCGACAGAGCCGCTCCGACGCCCGCGATGTGGTACGGCGGGACGCAGATCAGCGCGGCGTCGCCGTCGGCGGCGGAGTCGAACTCGACGGTGCCCATCACGTAGCTGGTGAGATTGTTGTGGGTCAGCTCGACGGCCTTGGGCGCCGAGGTGGTGCCGGAGGTGAACAGCACGACGGCCACCGAGTCGGGATCGGCGAACTCGGCGGCGGGCTCCGCGGTTCGCGCCGCGGCCAGGAAGTCGGCCGAGGAGAGAACCTGCACACCAGCGTCGCCCACCGCATCGCGGTACTCGTCGTCGACGACGACCAACGCATTGGGCAGCCGGCCGATCAGTGCGCGCAACCCGTCAGCGGACAACCGGTAGTTCAGTGGGGTGACCGGCACGGCCGCCCGCGCCGAGGAGAACAGCAGCAGCGGCAGCATCGCACCGCCGGCACCGACGTAGGCGACGTGCTCGGCGCCCGAGGCCGCGATGACACCCGCGCCGCCGTCGGCCAACGCGCTCAACTCATCGACGGTCAGCCGTAACTCACCGGACACCACGGCGGTGCGGTCCGGATTGGCCGTCGTGGCCGCTTCTAGGGCCATTTCCAGCAACAACGAGATGCTCATGAATGCTCGCTCATGGTTTGTCGACGAAGATATCCCACATCGGATCGTCGCCACCGCCGTAGCGCGACAGGTCGGTGACGCCGGCCGCGGTCAGGACATCGGCGTCGATGTAGGTCTGGCCATTGGACTCGGCGGCGGGCCGGGTCAGGATGTCGACCGCGGCGTCGGCCATGATGTCGGTGCTACGTGACCTCTGCACCAGGTCGTCGCCCTCGGCCAGGTTGGTCACGGCTGATGTCGCGATATAGGTCTGGGGCCACAGGCAGCTGAATCCGATGGCCGTTCCGTCTTCCGCGGAGCCGTACTCCGCGGCCCATCCCAGCGACAGCAGGGTCATGCCGTACTTGGACACCGTGTAGGACGGGTGCGCGCCCAGCCAGTACGGGTTCATGTTCAGCGGTGGCGCCAGCGTGATCACATGCGCGTTCTTCGACGCGCGCAGATGCGGGAGCGCTGCCTTGGTGAGCAGGAACGTGCCGCGCACGTTGATGTCCATCATCAGGTCGAACTTCTTGGCCGACAGGTGCTCGGTCGGTTCGGTCGAGATGGCGCTGGCGTTGTTCACGACGATGTCGATGCCACCGAAGTGCTCGACGGCCGCGTCGACCGCGCGTTGCACGTCCTCCTCCTTGCGGACGTCACCGACGACCGCAAGCCCCTTGCCCCCGGCCGCCTCGACGTCGGCGACCGCGGTGTGGACGGTGCCCGGAAGCCTCGGGTGGGGTTCGGAGGTCTTGGCCAGCAGGACGACGTTGGCGCCGCGCTTGGCGGCGCCAAGGGCTATCGCCAGGCCGATGCCACGACTACCGCCGGACACCACAAGCGTCCGATCGGCAAGCGAATCTCGCTGGTCCGTCATGCGCGATCCCGCTCCGCTTCTCGCTGGTCCGTCATGTGACTCCTCGTGACTCAGGTGCCCTCGATGGTAGCCGACCGGCAGTGGCATTCTCTTTTTGGGCAAATGCCATGCTCGCACACG
This sequence comes from Mycobacterium sp. IDUB_39, assembly GCF_055419205.1. Lineage (NCBI taxonomy): Bacteria > Bacillati > Actinomycetota > Actinomycetes > Mycobacteriales > Mycobacteriaceae > Mycobacterium > Mycobacterium sp. IDUB_39. Next base: position 87,249 of record NZ_JBVAXF010000010.1, on the reverse strand, counting down.
GGCCGTATTGCCTGGCATGCGGGAACGGTACGCGCGCTCACATGCCTGCTGACGTGCCAAGGAATGCCAGGCCCCCGCTGTGTTTCCACTCTGCGGTATTGGCATTCTCATTTTTTGCAAGTACGTTATCAACCGATGAGTGACGTCGTTCAAACCCCGTCGGGCATCCCCCTGGAGCCCACGTACGGACCCGGTGACCGCGTGGGAGATCCCCCGGCACCCGGCGAGTACCCCTTCACCCGTGGCAACTTCGCGTCCGGCTACCGCGGTAAGACGTGGACATTTCGCCAGTATTCGGGATTCGGCACCGCTGAGGAGAGCAACCGCCGCTACCGGTACCTGCTGGACCAGGGCGGCACCGGCCTGTCGGTGGCCCTCGATCTGCCGACTCAGTGCGGATACGACTCCGATGACGAGGAGTACGGCGAGGAGGTGGGTCGGGTAGGTGTTGCGGTGGACACGCTGGCCGACGCCGAGATCCTGTTCGACGGCATTCCGCTGGACAAGATCAGCACCAGCTTCACGATCAACGGCACCGCCGCGATACTGCTGGCGCTCTACGTCGCCGCCGCCGAGAAGTCGGGTGTCCCGCGCGAGAAGCTCACCGGCACGATCCAGAACGACATCCTCAAGGAGTACGCCTCACGCGGTACCTGGATCTGGCCGCCCGAACCGTCGCTGCGCCTGATCGCCGACACTATCGAGTTCTGCGCCGCGGAGGTGCCGCGGTTCAACGCAATCTCGGTGGCGGGTGCGCACTTTCGTGATGCCGGTGCCAACGCCGTGCAGGAGATGGCGTTCACACTGGCCGACGGCGTCACCTACTGCGACACCGTCGTCGAGCGCGGCCGGATGTCCATCGACAAGTTCGCGCCGCAGATCTCGTTCTTCTTCTACACCCACGGTGACTTCTTCGAGGAGATCGCCAAGTACCGGGCCGGACGTCGGCGCTGGGCCACCATCGTGCGCGAGCGATATGGCTCCACCAGCGACAAGGCGTCGATGTTCCGTTTCGGCTGCGTGTCCGGCGGGGCCTCTCTGTACGCGCCGCAGGCGCAGAACAACCTGGTCCGCGTCGCCTATGAGGCGATGGCCTCGGTGCTCGGCGGCGTGCAGTCGATGTTCACCGCCGCCTGGGACGAGCCGTTCGCACTGCCCAGCGAGGAGTCGGCGACGTTGGCCCTGCGCACCCAGCAGATCCTGGCGCTCGAGACCGGCGTCACCAAGGTCGCTGACCCGCTCGGCGGCTCCTATTTCGTCGAGGCGCTCACCGACGCGACCGAGGCCAAGATCATCGAGATCATGGACGATCTCGAGAAGCACGGCGGCATGGTTCGGTGCATCGAGGACGGCTATCTCCAGGGCTTGATCGCCGACGAGGCGTTCAAGATTCACCAGGAGATCGAGTCGGGGGAGCGCCCGGTCGTGGGCGTCAACAGGTTCGTCGCAGATGAGCCGCCACCGGACATCGACACCTACGAACTCGACGCCGAGGGGCGCGATCTTCAACTCAAGCGGCTCGCGAGGGTCAAGGCCGACCGAGACCCGGTCGCGGTCAAGGACGCTCTGGCCGCACTGGCACGTTCGGCGGAGGGCACCGACAATCTCATGCACAAGCTGATCGACTGCGCCAACGCCTACTGCACGGTGGGCGAGATGGTCTCCACGCTCAAGGCCGTGTGGGGCGAGTTCCAGCAACCGGTGGTGTTCTAATGGCGACTCGAGTACTGGTGGCAAAGCCCGGTCTTGATGGACATGACAAGGGCGCCAAGATCGTCGCGCGCACGCTGCGTGATGCGGGCTTCGAGGTCATCTACACCGGAATCCGGCAGCGCATCGAGGACATCGTGTCCATCGCGCTGCAGGAAGACGTTGCTCTGGTGGGACTTTCGATCCTGTCGGGCGCGCACGTCGCGCTGACCACCCGGACGGTCGATGCGCTGCGCGCTGCTGACGCAGGGGACATCGCCGTCGTCGTGGGTGGCACCATCCCCGAGTCCGATGTGCAGAAGCTGCTCGATGCCGGTGCCGCGGCGGTGTTCCCGACCGGCACTCCGCTCGACACGCTCGTCCGTGACGTTCGGGCCTTGACCGACGGAGCTGAACAATGACCCCGGGTGCACCGAACGTGAGCCCACTGCGAGGATTCGACGGTTTTCTCGCAGTGGCTGCACACTCGGCGACTGAGCAACTGGAGTGCGCATGAGACTAGGTGTGATGATCGGGGCCGAGCGCGGCGATATGGCCCGCAAGGTCAAGAAGCTCATCGCCGATATCGAGTGGGCCGACTCGGCGGGCCTGGACACCGCGTGGATGCCACAGGTGCCCGACGACTTCGACCTTCTGACCATGGTGGCGCTGATGGCGGCGCACAGCACCCGGATCGAGCTCGGTACCGCCGTGGTGCCGCTGCAGGCACAGCACCCGATCGCCTTGGCGCGCCAGGCATTGTCGGTGCACGCCATGTCGGGAGGCCGCCTGGCCCTTGGCGTCGGCCCCTCGCATCACTGGATCATTCGCGACATGCTCGGGCTGCCCTATGACAAGCCGGCCGCCTACACCCGCGACTACCTGGAGGTGCTCAACGCCGCGACCGCGGGGCCCGGCCCGGTGGACGTCGAGAACGACAACTTCACGGTGCACAACCCGACAGCTCTCGGCGCCGAGACGCCGATGCCTGTGCTGGTGGCCGCGCTAGGCCCGGTGATGCTGCAGATCGCCGGCGAGCACGCCGACGGGACGTCGCTGTGGATGGCGGACGAGAAGGCCATCGGTGAGCACATCGCGCCGAAGATCAACAAGGCCGCGGCGGAGGCGGGCAAGCCCGCGCCGCGCATTGTCGCCGGCATCCCCGTCACGCTGTGCGCCAACTCCGAGATCGACGCCGCCAAGGACCGGGCCAACCGGATTCTGGCCGAGGCCGAGACATCGCCCAATTACCAGAAGCTGCTCGACCGGGGTGAGGCTCGCAACGTCGGCGACCTGTGCGCCGCGGGGGATGAGGAGTCGATCCTGGCGCGCTTCAAGACATTCGCCGACGCCGGTGTGACGGACCTGTCCGTGCGCCTGTTGCCCATCGGCGATACCCGGGACGAGCTCATCGCGTCGAAGTACCGCACGCGTGAGGTGATCGCGGAGTTGGGGAAGCGCCTGCGATGAGCGCTTGCGCGAAGAGCCAGAACGCAGCGATGAGCGCTTGCGCGACGAGCCGAGGGCACAGGTGACGCCCACCGGCGGACCGCTCGAGGGCATCCGTGTCCTCGAGGTAGGCGTGATGCTCGCAGGCCCGTACGCCACGATGATGCTGGCCGACCTCGGCGCCGAGGTGATCAAGATCGAGCCACCTGGCGGCGAGATATCCCGTCAGGTCAGCGACAGCTACTTCGCCAGCCTCAACCGCAACAAGCGCAGCGTGTGCCTCGACCTGACATCCGATAAGGGGCGACGTCGGCTCGGCGAGTTGGTCGCGAAATCCCATGCGTTGCTGGTGAACATGAAACCGTCGGTGATCCGCAAGCTCGGCCTCACCTATGACGCGCTATCGCAGTTCAATCCGAAGATCGTGTGTGTGGCGTTGACCGGTTACGGCCTCGAGGGCGGTGATGACCCGGCATTCGACTACGTGGTGCAGGCCGCCACCGGGGTCGCGGCGATGACCGGTGACCCCGACGGGCCGCCGACACTTCCCGGGTACTCGTCGGCAGACAACTCGACGGGACTGACCGCTGCGCTGGGACTGCTCGCACAGGTCGTCGCGGGCCGCGGCGGGCAGATCGACGTGTCATTGCGGGATGTGATGCTGTCGCAGTTGAACTACCGTGCGGCCGCCTATCTCAACGACGGCGCGGCACCACAGCGCCACCCGTTCGGCGCACATTCGTACTACGTTCCGGCGCAACTGTTTCCGACCTCGGACGGTTACCTCGCGCTCTTCATCACGCACGACGGCTTCTGGCGTTCGTTTGCGGGGGAGGCGGGTATCGACGGCTTCGAGAAGATGGCTGAGCGCGCCGCGCGCCGCGACGAGGTGCTCAATCTGGTGACCGCGACACTGGCCAAGGACACCGCACGCAACTGGGAGGCGCGGCTAAGCCCGCTCGGTATCCCCGCCGCCGCGGTTCGCTCGCTGCCCGAGGCCCTTGAGGCGACACCGGACGTGATCGTCACCGCGGGCGACAAGCGTCTGGTCCGCGGATCGATCAGGGTCGTTGGCCACGAGGCCGAGTATCGCCCGGCGCCGACGCTGGACGAGTACTCAGCTCAGCCTGACTCGGCTCAGCCTCACTCGGCTCAGCCTCACTCGTCGTAGCTGAACTTGACGCACGAGGTGTCCGGCACGGCCTGGCATGTCAGCACATAGCCGTCAGCGACCTCGTCATCGTCGAGCGCGTCATTCACCCGCATCGTCGCGCTGCCCTCGGTGATCTTGGCCATGCATGTGCCGCAGTTGCCCGCCTCGCAGGAGAACGGTGGGCCCATGCCGGCACGCCTCGCGGACTCGAGGAGCGTCTCGCCCTCGACCATCTTGATGGAGACGGTCTTGCGGTCGAGGACGATCGTCACCTCGTCGGCGTCCACATCGGACGGCGCGGGGTCTGCGCTCATCGCTCTCACTCCTGACATCACGTTCGGCGGCACGTTCAACATCCCAATCGGCATTGAGATTCTGTATCTGCGAGAATACTATTCTCCATAATAGATAGTCTATTCTCAACTGCAATTGAGTACGGGTGCTGAGCCAGGAGGGACCGAGACGTGACTGAGCCGGTCCTCCTTGCGTTCGAGGACCGGGAGTACACCCGATCCGAGCTTGACGCGCTGGTCAGCGGCATGGCGACGCACCTCGAGGAACGTGGTGTGCGTTCCGGTGACCGGGTGGCGCTGATGTCGTCGAACCGACCCGAGTTCGTCGTCGCACTGCAGGCCATCTGGCGTCTCGAGGCCGCCGTCGTGCTGCTCAGCACCGCGTGGCGGCGCGCCGAAGTCGACCACGCGCTGGCGCTCACGACACCGTCGCACGCAGTCGGAGACAACCCGATGCTGGCCGGGGCGATGCCGATGCTCGACCTCGACGAGCCCATCACCCCGAGCCTCCGCCGGTTCGCGCCGCCGAGTCTCGACGCCGACGCGCTGTTCGTGTTCAGCTCCGGCACCACCGGCATGCCCAAGGCCGTTCGGCACACGCATCGGGCGTTCGCGACGGCCGTCGGACACTGGCGCTCAGCCCTGGGGCTCTCGGCAGACGACCGGATGCAGATCATGACGCCGCCGTCGCACATCCTCGGTCTGCTCAACATCGCGACAGCCTTCGAGGCGGGAGCGTGGCTGCGGCTGCACCGCCGATTCGACGTCGACGCGATGCTGCGCCACATCCAGACCGACCGCATCACGATCGAGATGGCCGTCGCGCCCATCGCGTTGGCGCTCGCCGCGCACCCGAGTCTGGAGAGCTACGACCTGTCGTCGCTGCGGTACGTCATGTGGTGCGCGACGCCGGTGACCAAGAGCGTGGCCGAGGAGGTCACCGCCCGCGTCGGTATTAACTGGGTGACCGCCTACGGCGCAAGCGAACTGCCGGTCATCGCCTGCAACTCCCTGGTGGGCGGGCGCCTGGACACCGTCGGCCGCGCGGTGCCGGGCGTGACGATCCGAGTGGTGTCTCTCGAGACCGGCGAGCCGGTTCCCGTGGACGAGACCGGTGAGATCCAGGTGCGTTCCGCATCGGTGATGGCGGGCTACCTGCCCGACGACGAAACTGCCGACGCCTTCGCCGGCCCGGTCGGCGACGGCTGGTACCGCACCGGTGACGTCGGCCATCTGGACGCCGACGGATGGTTGCGGATCACCGACAGGTCCAAGGAGATGATCAAGGTGCGGGGCTTCCAGGTGGCGCCCGCCGAGATCGAGGCCGTCCTGCACGGACATCCCGCGGTCGCCGACTGCGCCGTGTTCGGCATCCCCGACGCCGCCAACGGCGAGGCCGTCGTCGCCGCCGTATCACGGTGCCAGATAGTGGAATCCGATGAGCTGACCGCGTTGGTGGCCGACCGTCTGGCTTCCTACAAGCGACCCAGCCGGGTCGTGTTCGTCGAGGAGATCCCCCGACTTCCATCCGGAAAGGTATTGCGCCGAGTGCTCAAGGAGCGGCTGTGGACGTCCGACTGACATCCGAACAACGACAACTACGCGATGCGGCCGCCAAACTGGCCGACGATCTGGGGCCGGGTTCGGTCGCTGATCTCGATGATGACGGCCGCGTCGCCCGGCTCGAGAAGAACGTCGCGGCCACTGGCTGGCGCGCGCTGCGCACCGACGAGGCGTCAGGTGTCGAGGTGGCCATCGTCGCCGAGGAGTTCGCCCGCGGCCTGGTCGACGTGGCGTTCCTCGGGCCGGTACTGGCCGACGACCTGAGCCGCAGGCTGGGTCGCGAGGTGTCGCCGCCGGCATCCGCACCACGGTCGGTCGACCTGACGAGAAGCCTCGTTGGCGTCGTCGAGTCGCCCGAGGCCCTCGTCGAACTGTCCGATGAGAACGCCGGTCGCTGGTACGCGCTGGCCCTCACGGCGACCACCGCGGACCTGGTGGGTGCCGCGCGCGGCACGCTGGCACTCGCGACCGAGTACGCCAAGGTGCGCGAGCAGTACGGTGCGACGATCGGCTCGTATCAGGCCGTGCGGCACATGCTGGCCGAGGGGCAGGCGCTCATCGAGGGCTCCATCAGCGTGCTGCGCCATGCCGCATGGGCGGTCGACGAACTGCCCGCCGTCGAGGCCATCGAGGCTGCCCGCATCGCCAAGATCTACAGCGCCCGGGCCGCTCTCACCGTGTGCGAGACGTCGATCCAGGTGCACGGCGGAATCGGCAACACCTGGGACTGCCTCGCGCATGTCTACCTGCGTCGAGTTCTGAGCGCCACCGAGCTGTGGCCAGTGAAGTTGGAGGAGTTGACCGTTGGACTTTCGTGACTCTCCGGAGGAGGCCGCGTTCCGGGACAGGTTGCGCGGCTGGCTGAAGGAACAGAAGGGCAAGTTCCCGACGTCCGGGGACGAGTACTGGGCCAAGGCCGGCGAGTGGCACGTGGCGCTGTACGAGGCCGGGTTCTTCGGCACGTCCTGGCCCAAGGCGTATGGCGGGCAGGACCTGCCGCCGGTGTACGACGTCATTGTCGACGAGGAGATCGCGAAGGCGGGCGCCCCCGCCCGGCCGGGCCTCGGCTACCTCGTCGTCGGCCTGAGCCACCATGGCAGTGAGGAACTGCGGCAACGGTTTCTGCCCGGCATGATCAAGGGCACTGAACGCTGGTGCCAGGGCTTCAGCGAGCCCGGCGCGGGCTCGGACCTGGCGTCGCTGACGACCACCGCCACTCGTGACGGCGACGACTACGTGATTCACGGACACAAGGTCTGGACCAGTTACTCCGATGTCGCCGACTGGTGTCTGGTGCTGGCACGCACCGACAAGGACGCGGCCAAGCACAAGGGCATCTCGGCATTCATCGTCTCCATGCATCAACCCGGGATCGAGCAGCGGCCGCTGCAGATGATCAGCGGCGTCACCAAGGAATTCGGTCAGGTTCTCTTCGACGGAGCCCGGGTGTCCGCCGAGAACATGGTGGGCGAGCCGGGCGACGGGTGGAAACTGGCGATGACCGTCGTCGGCCACGAGCGCGAGCCGTCCACCCTGGGATTCTCGGCACGCTACGGAAAGCTGGTGCGTCAGTTGGCCTCCCGTGTCGATGGCAGTGAGGGGCGTGTGTCCGACGAGCTGTCCTGGGCGTGGGTTCAGACCGAGATGCTGCGCCTGCACGTGCGGCGCCGACTGTCCGAACAACTGGACGGCATCACACACGGGCCGAACGGTTCGTTGGACAAGCTCCTGATGACCTGGACCGAGCAGGCCGTGGGCCATGCGACGCTGGCGACCGTCGGAACCACCGACGAGGAGCTGTTCGGCGCCTACCTCTACAGCCGGGCCCAGAGCGTGATGGGCGGCACATCGCAGATTCAGAAGAACATCATCGCGCAGCGAATATTGGGACTGGGCGACCGATGAGCGCTTGCGCGAAGAGAAAGAGAAGCTGAAATGTACGATATGCCAGACGAAATCGACGTCCAAGCCGACGGCGGACTGCGCATCATCACGCTCAACCGGCCCGATGAGCTCAACGCGGTCAACGACCCGCTGCACGTGGGGCTGGCCAAGATCTGGGAAGCGCTCAATGAGGATGCCAGCGCGCGGGCGGCCGTGATCACCGGTGCGGGCCGGGCCTTCTCGGCCGGTGGTGACTTCAACTACCTCGACGAGCTGCGCAATGACGAGGCGCTGCGCCAGAAGACCATCAAGCACGGCCGCGATCTCGTCATCGGTATGGTGCGCTGCCGCATCCCCGTGGTCGCGGCGGTCAACGGGCCTGCCGTGGGCCTGGGCTGCAGCCTGGCCGCCTTGAGCGACATCGTCTACATGGCCGAGACCGCGTTCTTCGCCGACCCGCACGTGTCGATCGGTCTGGTGGCCGCCGACGGTGGGCCACTGGTGTGGCCGTCGCAGATAAGCCTGTTGCAGGCCAAGGAGTTCGCATTCACAGGCGTGCGGATCAAGGCCGCGCGTGCGCTCGAACTGGGTATGGCCAACCACGTGGTGGCCGACCCGCTGACCGAGGCGATCGCCTGCGCGAAGAAGATCATGGAGTTGCCGCAGCAGGCGCTCGAGGCCACCAAGCGGCTGATGAACATACAGCTGGAGAAGTCGGTGATGGCGTCGTTGGACTACGCCAACCTGTCCGAGTACGTGTCCTTCGGGACCGCCGACTTCAACCGGATCGTCGACGGGCTGATCGCCAAGAGCTAGCCCGCCGTACTGCGGCGAGCTAGGGGGTGAGTTCCTCGGAGCGCTGGATGGTGCCCGTGATCCCCGTGGCGTCCTGCCCGGCGAGCCATACTGCGGCAGTACCCATCGCCTCGGGCGGTTCGACCATCTCGGGCGGGATCTCGAAGCCACCGCCGCCGGCCTGCCAGCCCTCGGTCAGCACGACCCGCGACGGGCTGAGGCAGTTGACGGCGATGTTGTCGGGCCGCAGATCCGCAGCCAGTCCGAGGTACAGGCGCTCGGCGGCGGCCTTGGACACCCAGTAGGCGTTGGCACCCTGGTCGATCATGTTGACGCCGGTCGTGGTGACAGCGATCAGCGAGCCACCGCCACGCTCGCGCACGTGTGGGATGACCGCCTTGGTGGCCAGGAAGACACCCGTCAGGTTGACGTCCAGGCACAGCTGCCAGCGCTTGAGCGGTGTCGATTCGACTGGGCCGAGCCACAATACGCCCGCGTTGGCGACCAGGATGTCGATGCCGCCGAACTCGGCGACCGTCGCGGCGACCGCGGCGTTGACGGACTCCTCGCTGGTGACGTCGCACGGAACCGGTATGGCCCGGCCGCCCGCGGCGACGATGTCGTCAGCCACCGAGGAGATGGTCCCCGGCAGCTTGCCCCGCTGCTCGGAACGCGCCGCCACGGCCACCGCAGCGCCCGCCGCGGCAAGCGATTTCGCCACGGTCGCGCCGATACCGCGGCTGGCGCCCGCGACGAACGCGACCTTGGCGGCGAGGGACTGCGTCACTTCGGCGGGAATCGCAGTGCGCCGTCGAGACGGATGATCTCACCGTTGAGGTAGTCGTTCTCGATGATGCTCTGGGCCAGCTGGGCGTACTCGGTCGAGCGACCCATGCGCTTGGGGAACGGAACCTGCGGGCCCCAGTACTGCTCGAGCTGATCGCCGGCCTTGCCGTAGGCCGGGGTGTTGATCGTGCCGGGGGCGATGGTGACGACGCGGATACCGAGCGGCGACAGGTCACGCGCGGCGACGAGCGTCATGCCGAGGACGCCGCCCTTGGCCGCCGAGTAGGGCAGCTGGCCGATCTGGCCCTCGTAGCCGGCGATCGAGGCGGTGTTGACGATGACGCCGCGTGCCCCCTCGTCGAGGGGTTCGGTCTTCGCGATGGCAGCGGCCGACAGGCGCATCACGTTGAACACAGCTGTCAGGTAGAACTCGATGGTCTTCTTGAAACCGTCGAGGGCGAGCGGTGAACCGTCCTTGCCGATGAGCCGGCCGCCACTGGCCGGACCGCCGTGCGTGTCCACCGAGATACGCAGCGGGCCGAGCGCCTCCGCCTCGGCAATTGCCGCGTTCACCGACTCCTCAGACGTCGCGTCGGTGTGGACGTAGCGCACGCCCAGTTCGCTCTCGAGCGCGCTGCCCTTGTCGTCGGCCACGTCGGCGATCACGACCTTGGCACCCGCAGCGTGCAGGCGGCGCACCGTCGCCTCTCCCAAACCGCCCGTGCCTCCGACAACGATCGCTGAGCTACCGGCGATTTGCATGTGGTTCTCCTTGTTGCAACGCTGACTCTCTTGAGGCGAGAATAGCATTTCCATGCAGCGGACAGAGGAGTCAGTCGATGCCCGAGGTCGCCCCCGACAGCGCCGATAGGCTGACTCGCACGATGACCATCGAAGATCTCCTCGAGAAGGCGCGCAACGGGTCCACCCGTGCGGTCGGCAGACTGTTGAGCCTCGTCGAGAGTCCGCGCCGTGATGAGGTGCTTGCCGTCATCGGCACGAACACCGCACGCGTCATCGGTGTGACGGGGCCGCCCGGCGCCGGAAAGTCGACGACTATCGCGGTGCTGGTGGCGGCTTACCGGCAGCGGGACCTACGCGTCGCGGTGCTCGCCGTGGATCCGTCGTCGCCGTACAGCGGGGGAGCGCTGCTGGGTGACCGAATCCGGATGGCCGCCCATATCAACGACGATGACGTGCTGATTCGATCTGTCGCCGCGCGCGGACATCTCGGCGGTCTGGCCGCGGCGGTGCCCGCGGCCATCCGTCTGCTCGCCGAACTTGCCTACGATGTGGTGCTTTTGGAGACGGTCGGGGTCGGGCAGTCCGAGATCGAGATCTCCGCGGTCGCCGATCCCACGGTCGTCATCCTCAACCCCGGTGCGGGAGACGCAGTTCAGGCGGCGAAGGCAGGTCTGCTCGAGGTCGCCGACATCGTCGCCATCAACAAGGCCGACCGCGAGGGCGCCGATCAGACGGTGCGCGACCTGCACGCGGAGACCGATGCGCCCATCCTCAAGATCATCGCAGCGCGCAACGAGGGCATCGAGGAACTCGTCGCGGTGATCGATGCCTATCACCGCGACGACAGTCCGGGGCGCCGTGCGGCGCGCGCCCGTGCGCAGATCCTGTCGCTGGCCCAGAGTGCGCTGCGCGCGCACGGCGGGTTGGACGCGCTCGCTGATTCAGTGGCAACCGGCGACCTCGACATCTACGCGGCCACCGCGGCACTGCTTGATCAGGCTGGTTTCGGCACCGGCTCCGTTGGTCCTGACCAGGCGCGCGGCCCGAATGAGAATGACGTTTCCGCTTTGCAGTAATGATGTTGTACGATTTTGTGAACGTATTCCGGAGTCGCAACATCTTCACCGCGAGGAGCCTCGATGCAGAAGGCGATCGACCCGACGATCTCGACGTGGCCGCAGGAGAATCCGCAGCTGATCGGCAGTTCCTGCGGGGCCTGCTCGGCGACGGTGTTCCCGGTCCAGAGCCACTGCCCCAAGTGCAGCAAGGCTCAGATGAGCGACGTGCTGTTACCGCGTCGCGGCACGGTCATCGCGTGGACGACGCAGGGCTTTCCGCCCGGGGCGCCCTACGCCGGCCCCACGGGCAAGGACTTCGTGCCCTTCGGTGTCGGTCTGGTGCAGCTCGGGGACGTGGTGCGCGTCGAGGGCCGGCTCACCGAGAACGACCCGGAGAAGCTCGAGTTCGGCATGGAGGTCGAGCTGACGTTCCTGCCGTTCGCCACCGACTCCGATGGCAATGAGATCGTCACCTTCGCGTTCCAGCCGACAGGAGCCAACGCATGAGTTATGACGTCGCGATCATCGGTGTCGGGCTGCATCCGTTCGGCCGGTTCGAGAAGTCTGCCGTTCAGATGGGGGCCGAGGCCATCCATCTCGCACTGGCCGATGCCGGATTGAGCTGGCAGGACATCCAATTCGGGTTCGGCGGCAGCTATGAGGTGTCCAATCCCGACTCGGTGACGCGACTCGTCGGGCTCACCGGCATCACGTTCACCAACGTGTTCAACGCATGCGCCACCTCGGCCAGCGCCATCCAGCAGACCGCGGACACCATCCGGCTGGGCAAGTACGACATCGGCATCGCGATAGGGCTGGACAAGCACCCGCGCGGCGCGTTCACCGACGACCCCGCGAAGCTCGCGCTGCCGCAGTGGTACGCCGAGAACGGGCAGTTCGTTACCACCAAGTTCTTCGGGATGAAGGCCAACCACTACATCCACAAGCACAACATCTCGCAGCGCACGCTGGCCAGGGTCGCCGCCAAGAACTTCCGCAACGGTGAGCTCAACCCGAACGCGTTCCGCCGCAAGCCAATCTCCGAGGACGACATCCTCAACTCGCCGGCCCTGAACTACCCGCTGACGCAGTTCATGTTCTGCGCACCCGACGAGGGCGCGGCCGCGGTCATCATGTGCCGCGCCGACCTCGCCCACAAGTACACCAAGACGCCGGTCTACGTGCGGGCCAGCGAGATTCGCACCCGGACCTTCGGTGCCTACGAGGTGCACGCCACCTCAGCGCCACTGGACGAGGACCCCTCGCCGACGGTGTACGCCGCCAAGGCCGCCTACGAGGCAGCTGGCATCGGACCCGAGGACGTCGACATCGCGCAGTTGCAGGACACCGATGCCGGCGCCGAGGTCATCCACATGGCCGAGACCGGGCTGTGCGCCGACGGTGACCAGGAGAAGCTGCTGGCCGACGGTGCCACCGAGATCGGCGGCTCGATTCCGGTCAACACCGACGGCGGTCTGATCGCGAACGGTGAGCCCATCGGTGCGTCGGGTCTGCGGCAGATGCACGAACTGGTCCGCCAGCTGCGCGGCGAGGCAGGCGACCGGCAGGTGCCCGGTAACCCGCGCGTCGGGTTGGCACAGGTTTACGGCGCGCCGGGTACCGCTTCGGCGACCATCCTGTCGCTCTGAATCGGCGCCGCGACCCCGCGCGGTAACGTCATTCTCATAGGAATAGAGTGCGATTCATGGCTGACTACCGCTACGTCACGTACGAGACGCTCGACGAGGGCACCATCGCCCGGATCATGCTGAACCGTCCCGAGCAGCGCAACGCCCAGCAGCGTGGCCTGCTTGTCGAACTCGGTGATGCGTTCCTCAAGGCCGAGGCCGATGACAACGTGCGCGTCGTCATCCTCGGCGGCAACGGGCCGATGTTCTCCTCGGGTCACGACCTGGGCTCCAAGGCGATGATGCAGGAGTACCAGCCGGGTCCGGATCAGCATCCGAGCTTCCGTGAGAACGGGGCGACCCGCGAGGGTGCCGAGAAGTTGATGCTGCAGGAGTGGCATCACTTCTTCGAGAACACCCGCCGGTGGCGCAACCTGCGCAAGATCACCGTGGCGTCGGTGCACGGTGACGTCTACGCGGCGGCCCTGATGCTGATGTGGTCCTGTGATCTGATCGTGGCGGCCGACAACACCACCTTCGCCGACGTCGTCGGTACCCGATTGGGCATGTGCGGCGTCGAGTACTTCGCCCACCCCTGGGAGTTCGGCGCACGAAAGACCAAGGAACTCATGCTCACCGGTGATTCACTGTCGGTGGAGGAGGCCCACGCGCTCGGCATGGTGTCCAAGGTCTTCCCCGCCGACGAGTTGGCCGACAAGACACTGGAGTTCGCGCGACGCATCGCCAAGGTACCCACCATGGCAGCGCTGTTGATCAAGGAGTCGGTCAACCAGACTCAGGACAACCAGGGCTTCTACAACTCGATCAACGCGTGCTTCACGCTGCACCAGCTCAACCACAGTCACTGGTCGCAGGTGCACGGCGGTGGCTTCCCGGTGGCCAACGAGTCGGACGGCCTGCCCAACTGGCGCGAGGCGCCCCCGGTGGTGCCCGCGGTCAAGGACAAGCCCTGATTCCTCTTACGTTGAGATAGCAACCACGTCGCAAGAGTTCGAGTGCGACTGTGCGTGGGCGCTATCTCAACGGAGTGGGCCCGTCAGTCGGTCGTGACGGCCCGCCCCGCGCGGTAGCCGAACACCATTGCGGGGCCGAGTGTTCCACCCGCGCCCCCGTAGGCCTTTCCGGTCACGCCAGCCATTGCGTTACCCGCCGCATATAGGCCGGGGATCGGATCGCCGCTGACGTGCAGCACGCGCGCGTCACCGTCGGTGCGCGGCCCGCCCTTGGTGCCCATCGCGCCGACCGTCACCGGCACGGCGAAGTACGGCGCGGTGTCGATCGGGCCGAGAGTCTGCAGTGCGGGCGTTGCGGCGTTGGTGTCACCCCAGTACCCGTCGTAAGCGCTTGAGCCGCGGCCGAAGTCGGGATCGGTCTCATGAGCGACGTTGCGGTTCCACGCCTCCAACGTGCGCGCCAGCCCATCCGAGTCGATTCCAGTCTTGGCGCCCAACTCGGCCAGGTCGGCTGACTTGCAGTACCAGTCGGGCACCACACCGTCGGGCTCGACACCGAGGAAGCCGTACTTCTTCAGGTGTAGTGAGTCGAACACGATCCACGCCGGGTCGTTCAGGTATCCGAATCGCGGGTCGAGGTGGTGGAAGGGGCCCGCCATTGAGTTGTACTCGCCCGCCTCGTTGAGGAAGCGCCTGCCGGCCCGGTTCACGATGATGCTCCGCGGCCTGGTGCGCTCCAGACGCACACTGCGGCTGCGTTGATGTCCATCGATGGTGTCGCCGGGGATCTGCACGATCGGCACCCACCATGCCTCACCCATGTTGGCGAGGTCGGCGCCGTGCGCCATGGCCATGCGCAAGCCGTCACCGGTGTTGCTGGGCGGGGACACTGGCCCGTGCATCGGGCCGCGCAGATAGGCGTCGACGAGCTTCTCGTCCCACTCGAAGCCGCCCGTGCCGAGCACAACGCCGCGGCGGGCGTGCACCCGAAGATCCTTGCCGCCGTGGTTGATCCGCACGCCGACGATCCGCCCGTCGGCGGCCACTAGCTCGACGGCCCGGGCCTCGGTCACCGGTACGACGCCGTGGTCGAGCAACCCCTTGAGCAGTCCGGCGATCAACGCGGTGCCCGCCACGCAGTAGTTCCCGTCGATGTCGTCGACTGAGGCGTGGATGCGCGCACGTGTCTCGGCGTCGATCCCGACATTGCTGAAGTCGACGGGGAAGGAGGTGATGCGGTCACTCCAGTCGCCGAGGCGGTCGAGGTCGAACGGCTTGGCGTTGTGCGACCGGCCCCCCGATGGCCGCCCGCCGGGCAGTTCGGGTTTGTAGTCGGGGAAGCCCGCGGCGATCTCGAACTGCAATTCGCTGTGGTTCTCGACGAAGTCGAGCATCTCGGGCCCGGTGCGGACGAACGTCTCCACCAGCTCGGTGTCCATCGCGCCGAGCGACTGCGCCTCCAGATAGCGCATGGCGTCGTCGACGGTCAGCTCGCCGTCGGGGGAGCGGTGATGCGCCGGGATCCAGACGATGCCGCCGGACACCGCGGTCGTGCCACCGACCGTCGGTGCCTTCTCGTACACGGCGACCGATGCGCCGCCGGTCGCGGCTGTCAACGCCGCGGTCAGCCCCGCACCGCCGGTGCCGAGCACCACGACGTCGACTTCGTGATCCCATTCGGAACTCAAGTGCCCGGTCCCTTTCAGTCGCCGGCCGACGAGGTCAGCCGAGGATGTCCGACAGCCTGCCGGCTGCCCTGATCACCGCGTCGCGTCCCTCGATCAGAACGTCCTTGCGGTGGGAGATGAGGTTGATGCACGTTGGTGGAGACGGGGGGCGGCGCCGCACGGGGACGGCCAATCCGTAGGTGTCGGGCTCGATCTCGCCGTGCGTGATGACCCAACCCTGTTCGCGGGTGAGCGGCACCAGATCACGCTCATTGGGCCGCGGCGCCATGCTGGCCAGCAGCGCGATACCCGCGGCGCCCCGGTCCAGCGGGTATCGGCTGCCCTCGTGGAACGACAGTTGGTAGAACACCAGCGTCGGCACGATCACCGCCACCGCGACCTGCTGGTCACCCTCGGCGACCAGCAGTGACACCGATGCGCCGAGGTCGTCGGCCAGGGTGCGCAACGTCGGCACGCTGAGCTGTCGCAGGTTGTTGTCGAACGCCGCTCCGAGCACCGCCAGTGCGGCGGCCGGCCGGTACTTGCCGTCCTCGCCCTTCACCACGAATCGCTGCTGGGCAAGGGTGCTCAGCAGCCGGTAGGCAATGGTCCGGTGCACCCCGACATGGTCGGCGACCTGTTGCGCCGTCACGCCCGTGGGGGAGTTGGCCACCGCCTGCAGTGCCGTCAGCCCGCGCGCCAGTGTCTGCGAACCGGCTGTGAGCCGCTCCGCGGGGCCGCCGTCGTTGGCAGACGCGTCCTTGACAGACGTCATCGTGAGAAGGATGCTCTATAGATAGTGCACATTGATGTGCGATATTAGCACATATCGCTCGCTCTACAAGAGAATGTGATTTCCAAAATGGATCTGGAAGGGCGCCGAAATGGCTGAGTCCCCAGTCTTCGAGAGCGTATGGAGCGACCTCCAGGGCGTCGCGTTCTCGCAGGGTTATCTCGACGCGGGTGGCGTTCGTACGCGGTATCTGCACGCCGGCGACGAGACCAAGCCGACCCTGGTGCTGTTGCACGGGTCCGGCGGTCACGCTGAGGCCTACGTCCGCAACCTGGCGTCCCACGCCGAGCACTTCTCGACGTGGTCGATCGACATGCTGGGGCACGGTTACACCGACAAGCCCGGCCATCCGCTGGAGGTCGCGCATTACGTGGACCACCTGCTCGCGGTGTTCGACGCGATCGGTGCCAAGCGCGTGCACCTGTCGGGCGAGTCGCTGGGTGGCTGGGTGGCAGCCCGCGCCGCATCGGACCATCCCGACCGCATCGACCGCCTGGTGCTCAACACCGCGGGCGGGTCACAGGCCGACCCCGAGGTGATGAAGCGCATCATCACCCTGTCGATGGCCGCCGCGGAGAACCCGTCGTGGGAGACCGTCCAGGCACGCATCAAGTGGCTGATGGCGGATAAGACCAAGGAGTACGACGATATCGTCGCGAGCAGGCAGCGCGTGTACCGCCAGCCTGGTTTCGTCTCGGCGATGAGCGACATCATGGCGCTGCAGGATCCCGTGATCCGGGCGCGAAATCTGCTCGGTCCCAAGGAGTACGGCGCAATCACCGCACCGACGATGGTGCTGTGGACCAGTGACGATCCCACCGCCGACATCAGCGAGGGTCATCGCATTGCCACCATGATTCCGGGTGCTCGGTTCGAGGTGATGCCCGACTGCGGTCACTGGCCGCAGTACGAGGACGCCAAGACGTTCAACCGCCTGCACATCGACTTCCTGCTGGGCACGCCGCAGTGAGCGGGACCGCGGACCGGGTGGACGTGCTCATCGTTGGGGCCGGGCCGGTGGGCCTGACGCTGGCGAACATCCTTGGCCAGCAGGGGGTTGCCACCCGTGTCGTCGACGAGCGGGACAGTCTCATCGACTACCCGCGTGGTGTCGGTCTGGACGACGAGGCGCTGCGGACGTTCCAGTCGATCGGTCTGGTCGAGCGCATTCTGCCCCACACAGTGCCGAACCAGATCCTGCGCTTCTTCGACGGCAATCGCAGGCTGCTCGCCGAGATGGCGCCTCCCGATGCACGTTTCGGGTGGCCCAAGCGCAATGGCTTCGTTCAGCCGATGGTCGACGCCGAACTGCTGCGCGGTCTTGAGCGCTTCGACTGCGTCGAGGTGTCGTGGGACGCGCGCATGGAGTCACTCACAGAGACCGCCGACGGCGTGACCGTCGAGCTAGCCGGCGCTCCCGCGGTGACTGCCCGCTACGTGATCGGCTGCGACGGCGGACGAAGTGCGACCCGAAGCTTGATGGGTGTCTCGTTCGAGGGCACCACCTCGCCGACGCGCTGGTTGGTCATCGACCTGGCGACCGACCCCCTGGGACACCCCAACAGCGAGGTCGGCGCGGATCCGGCGCGACCCTACGCCTCGATATCGATCGCCCATGGAATCCGGCGCTTCGAGTTCATGATTCACGCGAACGAGACCGACGAACAGGTGGAGGAGCCGGAGTTCATCGAGCGGATGCTGGCGCCGTTCGTGCCGCACCCGGACCGGGTCGATGTGATCCGCCACCGGGTCTACACCCACCACTCGCGCATCGCAGGTGCCTTCCGGCGTGGCCGGACGTTCCTGGCAGGCGACGCCGCGCACTTGATGCCGGTGTGGCAGGGGCAGGGCTACAACAGCGGCATCCGCGACGCGACGAACCTGGGCTGGAAGCTCGCCGCGGTGGTCACGGGGCAGGCCGACGACGCGCTGCTGGACACCTACGACGCGGAACGTCGCAAACACGCGCGTGCGATGATCGATCTGTCGACGCTGGTGGGCCGCGTCATCTCGCCGACGAACGCACGGGTTGCGTCCTTGCGCGACGGCGTCATCCGGGCCGCTTCCGTGGTGCCGACGTTGAAGCGCTACATCCTGGAGATGCGGTTCAAGCCGATGCCGCGTTATGAGCAGGGCGCCATCGCGCATGTTGGTCCGCGCTCGAAGACGTCGCCCACCGGCACGTTGTTCATCCAGCCGAGAGTCGACACCCGCGACGCACAGAATCTGTTGCTCGACGACGCGATCGGTTCCGGCTTCACGGTTCTCAGCTGGAACAACGACCCGCGCAAACTGCTCGGTGACCTCGCCTTTGCGCGCTGGAAGGCCTTGGGCGCGAGGTTCGTCGAGGTGCGCCCGCTGACCCAGCTGCATTGGACCGGCCAGGACCACCCCGACGTCGTCATCGTCGGTGACCGCACCGGTGCCCTCAAGTCCTGGTTCGACGCACACGCCGAATCGGTGTTGTTCCTGCGCCCCGACCGGTGCATCGCAGGCGCCTGTATCGCTCAACTCGCTCCCGAGCTGAGCGCGTCATTGTTCGAAGTCCTCTGTCTGAGCAAGGGAGGCAATGAAACCCATGATTCCCATGAGCGCGATCGCGCTGTGCTGCATGTCGCACAGCCCGCTGCTGAATCTTCCGGGACCGTCACCGGAGCTCCTTGAGGACGTCGCCTCCGCGTTGGCGGGTGCGCGGGACTTCGTGCGCGACTTCGATCCGGAACTCGTCGTGATCTTCTCGCCGGATCACTACAACGGCTTCTTCTACCGACTGATGCCACCGTTCTGCATCGGCACCGCGGCCAGCGGTGTGGGTGACTACGGCACGCACGCCGGTCCGCTGAGTGTGCCCGCCGATATCGCGACCGCCTGCGCGGAGGCGTTGTGGGAGGCGGGCGTCGATGTGGCGATCTCGTCGAGCATGGACGTCGACCACGGCACGGTCCAGCCGCTTGAGACATTGTTCGGTGACGCGGCGTCTGTGCCCGTGGTCCCGATCTTCATCAACTCTGTGGCCACGCCGCTGGGCCCCGTCAAGCGGGCGCGGGCACTCGGTGCCGCCGTCGGGGACTTTCTGGGCACTCTCGGCAAGCGGGTCCTGGTGGTGGGATCCGGTGGCCTGTCACATGATCCGCCCGTGCCCACACTCGCGACCGCGCCACCGGCCGCGCTCGGACGCATTGTGCACGGCGAGCCGATGTCGCCCGAACAGCGGGCAGCCAGACAGAGCGCGGTGGTATCCGCGGCACACGACTTCGCCCATGGAGAGAGCCCGTTGCAACCGCTGAACCCCGATTGGGACCACGCGCTTCTCGAACTCCTGGACACCAACCGGGTCGCGGACGTCGACCGGTGGTCCAACGCGCAGATCGCCGCCGAGGCCGGTAACTCCGCCCACGAGGTGCGCACATGGATCGCGGCGTACGCGGCCATGGCAGCGCAGGGGGACTACGACACGGTGCTGCGCTACTACCGGGCCGCGCCCGAGCTGATCGCCGGCTTCGCCGTCCGCACGGCGGTGGCACGATGACGGGTACCGAGGTCCCGTTCGACCACGAGGTCGACGTCCTGGTGGTGGGCTCCGGTGGCGGCGGCATGACAGCTGCACTGGCCGCCGACGAGGCGGGCCTGAGCACGCTTGTCGTCGAGAAGTCACCCCAGTTCGGCGGTTCCACCGCACTGTCCGGCGGCGGCATCTGGGTGCCCGGCGCACCGTCGCAGCGGCGTGCGGGTTATCGCCCCGATCCGGACGCCACCTTCGACTACCTCAAGCGCATCACCGACGGATTGGTCAGCGACGCCCGCCTGCGGACGTACGTCGACGCCGCGCCGGAGATGATGGAGTTCCTCGAGAGGTCCAGTTCGTGGTTCGAGTTCGTCTGGAAGCCGGGCTACGCCGACTACTACCCTGAGCTGCCCGGCGGCTCGGAGCGCGGCAGCACGATCAACGTCCCCGAGATCGACCTGCGCAAACTGGGGCCCGAGGAAGCCGACCTGCTGACCCCGTTGGCCCTGGCGCCCAGGGGAATCTGGTTCGCGCCGAAGGATCTGCGGCTCTTCTACCAGGTGCGGCAGAACTGGCGCGGCAAGGCCGTTCTGGTCAAGCTCATCTGGCGGATGGTCCGCGCGCACGTGTTCGGGGACCGGATGGCCGCCATCGGGCAGTCGCTGATGGCCCGCATGCGGCTCGCGCTCAAGGACCACGGCATTCCGCTGTGGCTGAGTGCGCCGATGACCGAGCTGATCACCGATGTCGAAGGCCACGTGACCGGCGCCGTCGTGGAACGCGACGGAAAGTCCCTGCGGGTCCGGGCGCGGCGCGGCGTGATCGTGGCGGCCGGCGGCTTCGACCACGATATGGAGTGGCGCAGGGAGCACCTCCCTGAGTTGAAGAAGGACTGGAGCTTCGGTAATCCAGCGGCGATGGGGGAGGGCATCCGCGCTGCCGAGAAGGTGGGCGCCGCAACCGACCTGCTCGACGAGGCGTGGTGGTTCCCGGCGATGTGCTGGCCCGACGGGCGGCTGCAGTTCATGCTCAACGAGCGCATGATGCCCTCGCAGTTCGTCGTCAACGGCAACGGCAAGCGGTTCATCAATGAGGCCGCGCCGTACATGGACTTCGCGCACGCCATGCTGGACGGTGAGCGCTCCGGTGTCACCCACATACCGTGTTGGCTGATCACCGACATCCGTTCCTTCCACCGCTACGTGGTCGGCGGGCATCTCCCGCTCCCGAAGATCCCCTTCGCGCCCGTCCCGACGGGATGGAAGGTCCCGCAGGCCTGGCTGGACTCCGGGATCGTCAAGGAGGGCGCCAGCTTCGAGGAGCTTGCCGTCCAGATCGGTGTTCCCGCAGCGAACCTGCGCCAGACCGCCGAACGGTTCAACGAGCTGGCTCGAAAGGGCCACGACGACGACTTCAATCGCGGCGACAGCGCCTATGACAACTACTACGGTGACCCGACGCTGCCCAACCCCAATCTGCACCCGCTCGGCAAGCCGCCGTATTACGCGTTTCAGATCATCCTGGGTGATCTCGGTACGTCCGGGGGCCTGCGCACCGACGAGTTCGCCCGCGTGCTGCGCGAGGACGACTCGGTGATCGACGGGTTGTATGCGACCGGAAATGCAACCGCGGCCGTGATGGGTCGCAGCTACGCCGGTGCCGGTGCCACCATCGGCCCGGCCATGACGTTCGGCTACGTGGCGGCCAGACACATCGCCGCCGTGGCAGAAGACGACACCTCAAGCCCCACAACGGATACCCACCCCGCAACCGACACCAACCCGACACCTATCGGAGGTACTAAATGAAGATCTCACTGTTCTACGAGTTCCCGCTGCCTCGCCCGTGGTCGGAGGACGACGAGCACCAGCTGTTCCAGCACGGTCTGGACGAGGTCGAGGCCGCCGACAAGGCCGGCTTCTCGACGGTGTGGCTCACCGAGCACCACTTCCTCGAGGAGTACTGTCACTCGACTGCTCCGGAGATGTTCCTGGCCGCGGCGAGCCAGCGCACCAAGGACATTCGGCTGGGCTTCGGCGTGATGCACCTGCCGCCCACGATCAATCACCCGGCCCGCATCGCCGAGCGCGTCGCCACCCTCGATCACCTGTCCAACGGACGTGTCGAGTTCGGCACCGGTGAGGGCTCATCGGTCGCCGAACTCGAGGGCTTCAACATCGATCCCGCCGACAAGCGGGCACAGTGGGAGGAGGCCCTCGAGGTCGCGATCCGCTGCATGGTCGAGGAGCCCTTCAGCGGATTCAAGGGCGAACACGTCGAGATGCCCGCCCGAAACGTGATCCCCAAGCCGTTGCAGAAGCCGCACCCCCCGGTCTGGGTCGCCTGCACCCGCCCCTCCTCGGTGCAGATGGCAGCGCAGAAGGCCATCGGCGCACTGAGCTTCGCCTACACCGGTCCAGAAGCCCTCAAGGAACGTGTTGACGGCTACTACCGTGAGTTCGAGGAGAAGGGTGCCCCCATCACACCCGCCATCAACCCGAACGTGCTCGCCATCGGCGGTGACCTGTCGATGATGGTCGCCAAGAGTGACGACGAGGCGCTCAAGAGGCTGGGCATCGGCGGCGGCTTCTTCTCGTTCGGCATCATGCACTACTACCTGACCGGCATGCACACACCCGGCCGCACCAAGGTGTGGGAGCGCTACGAGGAGGCCGTGAAGGAGGATCCGACGTTGGCGTACGGTCCCGGCCGCGGTGCGATCGGATCGCCGGACACGGTTCGGGAGTTCCTTCGCGGCTACGAGGCCAGCGGCGTCGACGAGATCATCCTGCTGCTCAACCCGCGCAGCCATGAGGGCACGATGGAGTCCATCGAGATCATGGGCAAGGAGATCCTGCCCGAGTTCATCGAGCGCGACGCGAAGGCGGTTGCGGCCAAGGCCAAGCGGCTGGCGCCGGTGATCGATAAGGTCGAAGCGCGTCGGGAAGGTTCCGATGCGCCGCTGTTCGACGAGACCTATGCGTTCGGCGGGTTGCCCACCGGTCGCGGTGGAAAGTTCACCGCGGGCGAGATTCCCGAGGCCATGGCCGAGATCAACGAGGGCCGCGTGCATGCCGCACAGTTGGCCAAGGAACAAGAGGCAGCTCGCGAGGCGGCCGGCTGAGCGGAACGGGGACGACGGTGTCTGAGTATCACGACCTGACGAGCTACGCGGCGCAGCGCGTCGTGGTGACGGGCTGCGCATCGGGTATCGGCGCGGCGCTGGTGAGCCAGTTGGCCGACCTGGGCGCATACGTCGTGGGCCTCGATGTGTGCCCGCCGTCGTTAGCGGTCAACGAGTTCCACTCGGTGGACCTGTCGGATCCGGACTCAATCGACGCCGCTGTCGAGGCCGTCAACGGCCCGGTGGACCGCCTGTTCAACGTCGCCGGGGTGTCCTCGGGGATCAAGGACCCGCTACGGGTGGTGACGATCAACTTTCTCGGCACCCGACGCCTCACCGAGGGTTTGATCCCGGCGATGCCAGCGGGATCGGCGATCGCCAGCGTCTCCTCGCTCGCGGCATCGGGGTACCGGGAGAACGCGGATGTCACCGCGGGCCTGCTGGACACACCTGACATGGCTGCGGGCATCGAGTGGTGTGAGCGCAATCCGGAGGCGCTGGCCGACGGCGGCTACCGGCTGTCCAAGGAGGCGCTCATTCTCTACGGCATGGCCAACGTCGCCTCTCTGGGAGCCAAGGGCATCCGGATCAATGCCACCGCGCCGGGCGTCACCGACACCCCGATCCTGGACCAGTTGCGCGGTGCCTACGGGGAGCTGTTCCTGAAGGCGTTCCGCACACCGCTGGGACGCGTCGCAGAACCCGCCGAGCAGGCCAGTGTGCTGGTGTTCCTCAACAGTGACGCGGCGAGCTACATCACCGGGCAGGTCATCTGGGTGGACGGTGGCACGGTGGCGGAGAACATGTTCGGTGACCTGGCAGACGCCAGAGAGGTCGAGAGACGAAGGGCGCAGCATGGCCAGCATGGCTGACTTCCGGCGGGTCGCCGACGACGTCCGCAACTGGGGACGCTGGGGTGATGACGACGAACTCGGCACGCTGAACCTGATCACCGCGGACAAGGTGGCGCAGGCTGCGGCGACCGTCCGCAAGGGCAAGGTCATCTCGCTCGGTGGTGACTTCGGCTCCTCGGGTCCCCAAGGTGCCTTCGGTTTCCGGCAGAACCCCGTGCACGTCATGACCGTCGACGGCGGTGATGCGAACACGCTGTGCCAGTACGCGCCTGGCTGGCTGCGCAACTCGGTGGCCAAGGAACTCAGCGGGTTCTTCGTGGACAATCCATTCCGGTTCAACGACGACATGATCGTCATGCCGCTGCAGGCGGCGACGCAGTGGGACGCGCTGTCACACGTGTACTACGAGGACAAGCTGTACAACGGTTTTCCCGCGGACTCGGTGACGAGTTTCGGTGCGTTTCACCTTGGGATCGAGAAGGTCGACGTCAAGGGCATCACATCGCGCGGCGTGTTGCTCGATGTCGTCGCGCACCGCGGCGCAGACGTGTTCTGCGAGCCCGGAAACCCCATCACACCCGCCGAACTCGACGATATCGCCAAGGCCCAGGGCGTCAGCATCCAACCCGGTGACGTCGTGGTGGTGCACACCGGATGGTGGACCAGATTCCTGTCCACCGGTGACGGCGCCGAAGCGGGATCCGGGCTGGACTGGACGTGCGCATCGTGGCTGCACGACCACGACGTCGCGGCCGTCGCCGCGGACAATCTGATGGTCGAGGACCCCGATCCGGCCAACGGCGTCGACGGCACGTTCCTCCCGATGCACATGCTGTGCCTGCGCGATATGGGCCTGATGCTCGGTGAGTACTGGGACCTCGGTGGCCTGGCTGCCGACTGCGCCGCCGATGGCGTCTACGAGTTTCAACTGATCGCGCCACCGCTGAAGGTGGTCGGCGCCGTCGGTTCCCCCGTCAGCCCGATCGCGATCAAGTAGGGCGGGGCTCGACATGCGGTACGAACTAAGCACTTCGGCTAATTGGTGACCAGTACGTTGGCTCCCGTGGAGTTCGAACGGAAGTCCGTTGTCGTCGACGGGCTCGTCACCGGCTATCTGGAGGCCGGCAGTGGCGACACCGTCATCCTGCTGCACGGCGGCGAGTTCGGCGCCAGTGCGGACCTCGGATGGGAACGCACCATCGGAGCGCTGGCCGCGAGGTACCGGGTGCTGGCACCGGACATGCTGGGCTACGGCGAGTCCGCGAAGGTCCTCGACTTCGTCGACGGGCGCGGTATGCGCATCCGGCATGTGGCGCGGTTCTGTGACGTTCTGGGCGTCGCGTCCGCGCATTTCGTCGGAAACTCGATGGGCGCGATCAACCTGCTGACCGACACGACGTCGGAGTCGCCGGTGCTGCCGGTGCGCAGCCTGGCGTTGATCTGTGGCGGCGGACAGATTCAGCGCAACGAGCACGCCGACGCCCTGTACGACTACGACGCGACGGTTGAGGGCATGCGGCGCATCGTCATTGCCTTGTTCGCCGATCCCGCCTATCCGGCCGACGACGCCTACGTCCGGCGCCGCTACGACTCGAGTACCGCACCCGGCGCGTGGGAGGCCATCGCGGCGGCGCGATTCCGCAGGCCCGGCGCGGCTCCGCCACCGACACCGTCTACCGAACGCGCCTACGAGCGGATTGTGGTCCCGACGCTGATCATCGAGGGAGGTGGCGACAAGCTGCTGCCCCCGGGGTGGGCGGCCGAGATCGCCGCGCATATCGCAGGCGCCCGCTCGGCCGTCGTCGACGGGGCGGGACACTGTCCCCAATTGGAACGGCCCGACGAGGTCAATGGCCTGTTGCTCGACTTCCTGAGCAAGGCGTGAAAGGGATTCTGCACCATGGTCAATGAGCTCTCAGGCAAGGTCGCCATCGTGACGGGCGGTGCGTCCGGAATCGGCCGCGGGATCGTGGAGCGGTTCCACGGTGAGGGCGCCAAGGTGGTGATCGCCGACATTCAAGACGAGCTCGGCGAGACGCTGGCCTCAGAACTCGGTGGTATGGCGATCTACCACCACACCGACGTCTCCGATCAGGCACACATCGCCGACCTCATCGCGGCGACGGTGCGCAAGTTCGGCGCCCTGGACGTCATGGTCAACAACGCGGGACGATCCAGCCCGTTGAAGAAGGGGCTCTTCAACGAGGACTTCGAGGAGTTCGACAGCGTCATGCGGATCAACGTGCTCGGCGTGATGGCGGGTACCCGGGACGCGGCGCGGTATATGGCCGAGAACGGTGGCGGCTCGATCATCAACATGTCATCGATCGGCGGCATCCTGGCAGGCGGGGGAGTGACGAGCTACCGCGCCTCCAAGGCGGCCGTCATCCAGTTCACCAAGTCTGCGGCGATCGAGTTGGCCCAGTGGGAGATCCGGGTGAACTGCATTGCCCCCGGAAACATCCCGACGCCACTGTTGCAGACCGCGGCCAGCGACGAGGATCGCGAGCGGCTCGAGAAGTTCGAGGCCCGGATACGCCAGCAGATGCGCGACGACCGTCCGCTGAAACGTGAGGGCACACCCGACGACGTCGCCGAGGCAACGCTGTACTTCGCCACCGACCGGTCGCGGTACGTCACCGGCACGGTGTTGCCCGTGGACGGCGGCACCGTGGCGGGAAAGGTGCTGCCACCTCGTAAGCCCAAGCACGACGGCTGACGGCCGAACGTCGAACACCGCCACGCGGAACTGCCCGGACGCGTGTCTCAAGCTCACACTCGGCATTGATTGGCCGCTGATTTAAATCAGTCGCTTGACTTAATTGGAGGGACGGCGTTGACTGGGGACGTGACCGCAGCACGGCCATTACGCACCGAACGCGCCAGCACCACGCGTGACGCGATTCTCGCCGCCGCCGAACGGCTCTACGCCGAGCACGGCGTCTATGCCATATCCAACCGTCAGGTGAGTGAGGCTGCGGGGCAAGGGAACAACGCCGCCGTCGGCTATCACTTCGGCACCAAGACCGACCTGGTCCGAGCCATCGAGGAGCGTCACCGCGCGCCCATCGAGGCACACCGGGAGCGGATGGTCGAGCAGACCGACGAGACCACCGACATGCGCGGTTGGGTGTCATGCCTGGTCCGCCCGCTGACCGACCACCTCGCCGATCTCGGCAACCCGACCTGGTACGCACGGTTCGCCGCGCAGGCAATGACTGATCCGGCCTACCACGGCTTTGTCGTCAAGGACGCGCTGAGTTCACCGTCGCTGGTCCAGGTCGTCGACGGCATCAATCGATGCCTTCCCGACCTCCCGCTCGACGTCCGGTTCGAGCGCAACATCATGGCCCGAAACCTGTTGATGCACAGCTGTGCCGATCGCGAGCGCGCGCTGGCCAAGGGCGCCACCGTCGCGCGGGCTAGCTGGCGGGAGGCCGGATCCGGGCTCATCGACGCCATCGTCGGTATGTGGCTCGCACCGGTCTCGCCGGAGGGCCATCCGTCGTGAGGGTCACGGTCGACCAGGACAAGTGTGTCTCGTCCGGAATGTGCGTGATGAACTCCCCGGACGTCTTCGACCAGCGTGACGACGACGGTGTCGTCGTACTCCTCGTCGAGAGTCCCAGCCCCGACCAGGCCGACAGCACCCGCGATGCGGCAGCGGCATGTCCGGCCCTAGCCATCCACATCGAGGAGTGAGTACATGACAGAAACGCTCGCGACAGACGAGGTCTCCGCCGACATTCCCGAGTACCCGATGGAGCGTGAGGCGCGCTGCCCGTTCGCACCACCCCGTCAGATGCTGGAGATGGGCGAGGTCAAACCGCTGTCGCGGGTGCGGATCTGGAACGGCAGCACACCGTGGCTCATCACCGGGTATGAGGTGGCACGGGAGCTGTTCGCCGACGCCCGTGTGAGCGTCGACGACCGCATCGAGGGATTCCCGCACTGGAACGAGCACATGCTCTCCACCGTCAACAAGCGACCGCGTTCGGTGTTCACCGCCGACGCCGAGGAGCACACCCGGTTTCGGCGGATGCTGTCCAAGCCGTTCACGTTCAAGCGCGTCGAGGGCCTGCGTCCGGCGATCCAGAAGATCACCGACGAGTGCATCGACGAGATCCTTGCCGGGCCGCAGCCCGCCGACATCATCGCCAAGCTCGCGCTGCCGGTCCCCACCGTGGTGATCAGCGAGATGCTGGGCGTCCCCTACGAGGACCACGAGTTCTTCCAGGAGCACGCCAACGCCGGCCTGGCCCGCTACGCAGCCGCGGACGCCATGCAGAAGGGCGCGATGAGCCTGCACCAGTATCTGATCAATCTCGTCGAGGAGAAGCAGGCGAACCCGTCCGAGGACGCGGTGTCTGACCTTGCCGAACGCGTGACGGCAGGCGAGATCAGCGTGAAGGAGGCCGCCCAGTTGGGCACCGGCCTGCTGATCGCCGGCCACGAGACCACCGCCAACATGATCGGCATCGGTGTGCTCGCACTGCTGGAGAACCCCGAACAGGCTGCGCTGCTTCGTGATTCCGATGATCCGAAGTTCATCGCAAATGCCGCCGAGGAACTGATGCGGTATCTGTCGATCATCCAGAACGGTCAGCGACGTGTGGCCATCGAGGATATCGAGATCGCAGGGGAGACCATCCGCGCCGGCGAGGGAATCATCATCGACCTCGCGCCGGCGAACTGGGATGCCGCCGCCTACCCACGGCCCGACCAGCTTGACTTCACGCGCAGTGCCGGGCAACAACTCGGCTTCGGCTACGGGCGTCACCAGTGCGTCGGTCAGCAGCTGGCGCGCGCCGAGCTGCAGATCGTGTTCCACACGCTTCTTCGCCGCATCCCCACGCTGCGTCTGGCGATCCCGTTCGACGAGATCCCCTTCAAGCACGATCGCCTCGCCTACGGCGTCTATGAGCTTCCGGTGACCTGGTAGCCCGCCAGCCCAACACCAGCCCGCCCGCAGTCCGATTGGAGTACCAACGATGACTACCCCGACCTCATCACGGCCGACCCCAGCCCCAACCTCACCGCCGGCGTCCCTCTATCCCCCCGAGGGCTGGGGTGCACCCAAGTACCGCCACGGTCACTCAACCGGCGGAGTCGTCGGCCTGCCCGCCGACACCGAGATCTTCTCCGCCGACAACCACATCTCGGTGGCCGACGACATCTTCTTCGACCGGTTCCCCGAGGAGCTGAAGGGTGCCGCGCCGCGCATCTGGTACGAGGACGGTGCCTACATGGTGGGCATGAAGGGCAAGGCCTGGACCGGCGGGGACTTCGGCCGGGTGCTCATGCAGTACGACGACCTCGCCGGTGCCGCGTCCAACAACATCGAGGCGCGCGTCCGGGAACTCAAAGAGGACGGCATCGACAGGGAGCTGGCCTTCCCCAACGCCGTGCTCGCGCTCTTCCACTACCCGGACAAAGCGCTGCGCGAGCGCGTGTTCCGGATCTACAACGAGCACATCGCAGAGCTGCAGGAGCGCTCGGGAGGCCACTTCTACGGCGTTGGTCTGATCAACTGGTGGGACCCG
Organism: Mycobacterium sp. IDUB_39; assembly: GCF_055419205.1. Lineage (NCBI taxonomy): Bacteria > Bacillati > Actinomycetota > Actinomycetes > Mycobacteriales > Mycobacteriaceae > Mycobacterium > Mycobacterium sp. IDUB_39. The sequence continues at coordinate 57,747 of NZ_JBVAXF010000010.1, read as the reverse complement.
AAGGGCACCCGCAGCACGCTTGAGGAGCTGAAGGGGTTGGGGCTCAAGACGTTCCTGCTGCCAATGAACCCCGGCAAGGACGACGACGGCAACATCTACGACTATGGCAGCACCGACATGGACGCGGTCTGGGACGAGATCGAGGCCGCCGGCCTGCCGGTCAGCCACCACATCGGCGAGACACCGCCGAAGACGCCGTGCCAGAACAACAGTGTCGTGGTCGGCATGATGGTGAACGTCGACTCCTTCCGTGAGCAGTTCGCCAAGTACGTCTTCTCCGGCATCCTGGACCGGCACCCGTCGTTGAATATCGGCTGGTTCGAGGGCGGTATCGCCTGGGTTCCCACGGCCTTGCAGGACGCCGAGCACATGCTCGCCTCCTACCGGCACATGTTCAACCATCAGCTCTCCCACGACGTCCGCCACTACTGGGACAACCACATGAGCGCCTCGTTCATGGTGGATCCGCTGGGGCTGCGGCTGATCGATCAGATCGGCGTCGACAACGTGATGTGGTCCAGCGACTACCCGCACAACGAGAGCACCTTCGGGTACTCGGAGAAGTCGCTGGCCGCCGTCGTCGAGGCCGTCGGTCCGGACAACGCCGTGAAGATTGTCAGCGGCAACATCAAGCGATTCCTCGGGATCTGAGGGAGCGGCGATATGACGACATTTCTGCAGCCGAACGCTGCCCTGCTCGACATCCCCGACCTGCCCGACCGCGGCCGCATGTACCGCGAGATCGGCGAGCGCCTCCGCACCGTGATGGGGGAGAAGGGCGTCGACGCGCTCGTCCTGCTGGGCAACGGCAACGTCGTGTACGCGACCGGTGCGAGCTGGCCGCTGCTCGACGCTGGCCTGTCCCACGTCGAGCGCCCGGTCGCAATCGTGCTGGCCGACGATCCGCACCCGCACCTCTACATGCCGTTTCGCGAGGGCTCCGCGTGGGAGTCCGAGCTTCCCGCCGACCACGTCCACGGTCCGCTGTACCTCGAGTTCGACGAGGGCGTCGAACGTTTCGCCAAGGTGCTGGCCGAGCTGGTCCCGCCCGGGGCGAGCATCGCGGTCGACGAACTCACTGGTGCGATGCGACACGCGTCGAGCCGACTCTTCCCTGCGGGGCCGCCATCGGATGCGGCCCTGGTGGTGGGTCCCGCGAAGCTGTCGAAGACACCCGATCAGATCTCCTGCATTCGCAAGGCCTGCCGGATCACCGAGGAGGCCGTCGTCGACGTGCAGAGGGCGCTGGCTCCCGGCGTCCGTCAGATCGACCTCTCGGCCCAGTTCGTCCGGCGTGCATTCGAACTCGGCGCCACCGCGAACATGCTCGAGGCCATCTGGCAGGTGATGCCCACCACCAGGGACAGCGGCAACGTGTGGACCACCACCGGCGATCTCGCCCTTCCGCTGCTCACCACCGAGAAGGAACTGGTCAAGGGGGACGTGCTGTGGACCGATGTCAGCATCACCTACGAGGGGTACTGCTCGGACTTCGGCCGCACCTGGATCGTGGGTGAGGAGCCGACGGTCCGCCAGCAGGAGCAGTACCTCAAGTGGCGCGAGATCCTCGGCGCCGTACTCGCGGTCACCAAGGCGGGTGCGACATCGGGTGATCTGGCGCGAGCTGCGGTCGCGGCCAACGGTGGCCGCAAACCATGGCTGCCGCACTTCTACCTCGGACACAGCATCGGCACCAATGCTGCCGAAATGCCAATGATCGGAACCGATCTCGGGCAGGAGTTCGACGACAACTTCGTCTTCCCGGCCGGGATGGTGCTCGTGCTGGAGCCGGTGGTCTGGGAGGACGGTACCGGTGGATATCGAAGCGAGGAGATTGTGGTCATCACCGAGGACGGCTTCACACCGATCACCGACTACCCCTACACGCCGTACGGCGACGAGCTGATCGGTCTTTCACAATGAGCGACGAGATTCTTGCCGACGGTCTGGAACTGCGGACTGGTCGGCGTGCACGCGCACTGGCTCAGATGGAGGCATTCGACCTCGACATCCTGGTGCTGGGCCGCCAGGCCAACGTCCGGTACGTCACCGGGGCACCGCAGCTGTGGGTGGCGGGCACGCGCCCCTTTGCGCCGATCTGCGTCATGCTGCGCGGCACCGGCGAAATCCACCTGAACAGCAGCTGGGACGAGGGCATGCCCGAGGAGATCGACCACGATCACCTCTACGGGCTGGCCTGGAACCCGATGACGCTGATGGATGTGCTGAAGAACATCGACGGGGCCGCCACGGCGCGCCGGGTCGGAACCGACGCACTGTCGCCGACGTTTGAGCAACTTCTGCCGATCGCCTTCCCGAAGGCCGAACTCGTCGACGGCGAACTCGCCATGCGTACCGCGCGGCGGATAAAGACGCCCGAGGAGATCGAGTCGCTTCGCAATGCGGCCCAGGTCGCGGAAGCCGGTCTTGCCGCGGGTGTTTCGGCGGTGGCGCCCGGTGTCACCGAGCAGGCCCTGACCGGCGCGATGCTCGAGGCCATGGCCGCCGGCGGGGTCAGCACATCGGCGACCCAGGACGGCGCGTGGATCACCTCGCGCGAGCATCGCTGGCGCCAGGGCCCCAGGGATCGTCGCGTGTCCGCCGGTGACCTGGTCGCGTTCGCCTCCGGCGCACTTGCGGACGGTTACGTCGGTGAGGTGGGCCGCACGGTCCCTGTCGGCGACGTGCCCGGTGCCGATGAGTTGTACCAGCGTTCGGTAGCGTTGTGGGACAGGCTGGTTGCGTCCTGCCGTGCCGGTGCGCCGGCCAGCGACCTGCTCGCGGCATACGAGGCCGCAGGCGAGCCGCTGCCCCCGATGCCGGTGGCACACGGTCTGGGTCTCGGGTTCGACCCGCCCGTGGTGTCACCGGACCTACCCGCGACGTCCTCCACCGAACGCCTCGATCCGGGCACGGTGCTCGCGGTGACCGGTTATGTGTGGGCGCAGGGAGTCGGCGCGGTCTACCAACGCGATGCCGTCCTGATCACCGAGAGCGGACCCGAGGTGCTGACCACATCGGCACCCGCCCAGAAGCACGCCCCCGTTGGCACAAGCTAGAAGGCGCGGAGATGCCGGAAAAGAAGAAGATGCCTGATAAGAGCAAGAACAAGAAGCGGCCCTCAGCCGAGGAGATCATCCTCTACGACAAGGACCCGAAGACCAAGATCGCAACGATCACCTTCAATCGTCCCGAGTTCCTCAACGCGCCGACATCGGATGCGCGGCTGCGCTACGCCGACGTGATTCGCGCGTGCAGCGTCGACAACGATGTCAAGGTCGTGGTGATTCGCGGGGTCGGCGACAACCTCGGTAGTGGAGCGGATCTACCGGAGTTCATGGAGGGCAATGACGATCCCGAACTTCGACTGCGGGAACTCAAGGTCGAGGGGATGGGCGTCGAGTACCCGCCCAAGGGGTCATTCCGCAACGGGGCGACCATCAGCGGCTGGTACGCCAACGTGCAGGCGGGCAACCGGCCGCTGCAGGAACTCAAGAAGATCAGCATCGTTGAGGCCAAGGGATACTGCTATGGCTGGCACTTCTACCAGTGCGCCGACGCCGATCTGGTGATCTCGTCGGACGACGCGCTCTTCGGACACCCGTCGTTCCGCTATTACGGCTGGGGTCCGCGGATGTGGACCTGGGTGCAGATGATGGGACTGCGCAAGTTCCAGGAGATGGTCTTCACCGGGCGGCCTTTCACCGCCGAGGACATGGAGAAGTGCAACTTCCTCAACAAGGTCGTGGCGCGCGACGAACTGGAGGCTGAGACGCAGAAGTACGCCGAGGCGTGCGCGCGCAACCGGCCTGTCGACACCGTCTACATGCAGAAGCTCTTCTTCGAGGTCTACAAGCAGCACCAGGGTGAGTACATGGGCAGCCTGCTCTCGGCGTTCTTCGAGTCGATGGGCAGCGGGGTGACCAACGACAGCGACGGAGACCTCGACATGCACGAGGCCATCGGCACCGGTCTGGCCGCCGCGGTGAACGACAACGACGACAAGTTCCCTCCCGACTTCCGGCTGTCCAAGAAGAACCGCAAGAAGTCGAAATAGCCACGGCACCCACATGACATCACCACTGAGTGGGTACACCGTCATCGATCTGTCGACCGGTATCGCAGGCGCGTACTGCACCAAGCTGTTGGCCGACGGCGGTGCCGAGGTGATCAAGGTCGAACCACCAGAGGGTGATCCGTTGCGCGGATGGTCGGCCTCGGGTGCGACCATCGAGCCGGGCTGCGACGGTGCGCTGTTCAGCTTCCTGTCCTGTTCGAAGCAGAGCGTGGTGATCGACCCCGACGAGGGCGCGGACACCGCGCTGGTCGAGTCGCTGCTGACGTCGGCCGGCGCGGTGGTGTGGTCGCGTGGATCGCGGGTTGCGGAGCTGGACTCGTTGTCCCCGCACCGAATTCACGAACGACACCCCCACCTGGTGATCACATCGATCACGCCGTTCGGACTCGACGGCCCGTGGCACGACCGGCCCGCCACCGAGTTCACCCTGCAGGCCTGGTCCGGTGGAGCGATCGGCATCGGCCGGGGCTCCCAGGACCGGGCACCCGTGCACGTGGGCGGGCAGGTGGGGGACTGGCTGGCCGGGGCCTACGGTTCCGCGATGACACTGGCCTTTCGCGCCAGGGCACTGGATGACGGCAGGGGCGAACTCCTCGACCTGTCGATGCTCGAGGCCCAGATCCTCGGCCTCACCTACTATCCGGTGACCTACTACGAGATGCTCGGGCGGCCCTGGCGCACCGAGCGCAAACCGACCGTGCCCGGCGTGGCTCAGGCCGCCGACGGTCTCGTCGCGCTGGGGTGCGGCACCGCCCAGCAGTGGCACGACCTGTGCGCCATGTCGGGTCACGACGACTGGATCGATGAGGAGACCACCCTCACCATCACCGAGCAGGCCAACCTGCACGCCGAGGAACTCTACGACTGGTTGCGTGATCAGCGCGTCGACGATGTGCGAGATCTCGCCTCGGCGTTCCGGATTCCCAACAGCCCGGTGGGCAACGGTGAGAACGTCACGGCGATGGACCATTACCGCGAGCGCAACGCGTTCACCGAGAATCCTCGCGACGGCTTCGTCCAACCCAGCCACCCCTACCGGCTCAGCGGTGTCGCGCTGCGCACCCCGGAACCGGCCCCGCGCCTCGGTGAGCACACCGCGGCGCACCGCGCGCGCCCGGCGCCAGCGCGGACCGTGCCGCAGACCGACACCGACCGGGACCGGTTGCCGTTCAGTGGTCTTCGCGTTCTCGATATGACAACGTTCTGGGCCGGCCCGTCATGCACGCACGCCATGGCGATGCTCGGCGCCGAGGTCATCCACTTGGAGTCGGCGGCGCGGCCGGACGGCACCCGGCTGATCGCCGGCATCCCCGCGAGCGAGGACCAGTGGTGGGAGCGCTCGCCGATCTTCTCGGCGCTCAACACCAACAAGTTGGGGCTCACGCTCGACTTCCAGACCGAGCGCGGTCGGAATCTGCTGCGTCGCCTGATCCCGACCTGCGATGTCATCGTCGAGAACTTCACCCCCCGGGTGATCGACCAACTCGGGCTGGACTTCGCCTCGGTGCGCGAGCTGCGCGACGACATCATCATGGTCCGCATGCCGGGCTTCGGCCTCGACGGCCCCTGGCGGGACAACCCGGCGTTCGCCTACATCATCGAGGACGCATCCGGACTGAGCTGGCTGACAGGCTATCCCGATCGCAATCCCTACGAGCCCTACTCGATCGGTGATCCGAATGCGGGTGTCCACGCGCTCAACGCCATACAGCTCGCGCTCGAGCACCGCCGTCGCACCGGCGAGGGCGTCCTGGTCGAGGCCGCCATGGTGGACGCCGCGCTGAACGTGGCCGCAGAACAGGTCATCGAGCACTCCGCCTACGGGACGCTGCTGCAACGCGCGGGGAACCGCGGACCCGCTGCCGCGCCGCAGAACCTCTACCAGGTCGCGGGCACCGACGAGTTCGGCCGCGACGACTGCTGGGTCGCGGTGGCGGTGAGCACCGATGATCAGTGGGTGGCGCTGCGCGACGCGATCGGTCGTCCCGACTGGGCGATGGATCCCGAACTGGAGGGCGTGGCTGGGCGCAGGTCGCGCCACGACGATATCGACGAGCGGCTTGGCGCGTGGTGTCGAGCGCGCAGCGCGGACGACGTGGTCGAAGTGCTATGGAGCGCAGGGGTGCCGGTGGCCAAGGTGATGCAGCCGCACCGCCAGACCGAGCTGGATCAGTTGGCACATCGGGGCTTCTTCGAGAGCCTGGACCATCCGATCAACCCGTCGGCCCCACACAGCACGCTGCCCGTGCGGCTGTCGAACGGGCCCGCGGCGTTTCACCGGACTCCTGCGCCACTACTGGGCCAGCACAACACCGAGTTGCTGCGTGCACTCGGCGTGACCGACGGGGAGATCGACGCGCTGAGCGAGGACGGTGTCATCGGTACCGCACCCGGCCGCAAGAAGGCTGCAAAATAGGCGATTTCGGCGCGTTCTCGTTCGCTAGGCGATGGTTAGCGCGCCGAAATCGCAGTGAGTAGGCCGTCGAAGCCGGTTGCGTCACCGGGCATCCACCGGTGATCGTTGCGAACGTCCACTCGTCAGCCGATGATCGGAAACCGGCGCTTGCGGGCCAGTTCGTTGAGGGCGCCCTGCATGACCGACCGGACATACACGTCGACGTCGTCGATGTCCGGATCGGGCCCGAAGCGTGCGATGACGTCGATGGGTTCCAGGACCTGCGTGACGATCTTGGTCGGCAGGGGCACGTTGGGTGGCCCCAGAACGCTGAATCCGAACGGGAAGCCGAACGTGATCGGCAGGATCTCGACCCGTGCCTTCGTCAGGCGGAGAAGCTTGGCCATTCCGTAGCCGCGGGTGAGGAACAGCTGGCTCTCCTGACCGCCGATGGACACCGCTGGCACGATCGGAACTCGCGCCGCGATGGCGGTGCTCACGTAGCCCGTGCGTCCGTTGAAATCGATCACCGTGTCCGACATCGTCGGCCGGTAGGAGTCGTAGTCGCCGCCTGGAAAGACCAACACGACGGCACCGGAGTCCAGTGCCGCCGCGGCGTTCTCGCGGCTGGCCTCGATGACGCCGACCTTGGGCATGAGATCGCCGAGCGGCCCCATCACGACGCCGTAGTGGGCCAACGTGATGAGCGGCCGATCCTCGTATCCGAAGCGGTCGTAGTACGCGGATCCGAACAACATCACATCGGGTGTGAGCATCCCACCGGAGTGGTTCGACACGACCAACGCGCCGCCCGAGGTAGGAAACGCGTCGAGGCCGTGCGTCTCGGCGCGATACCACCGGCGCAGCAGTGGTCCGATCCTCTCGGCCACGAACCTGGTGATCGAGGGGCTGTACCCGGCAAACGCGGGCTCGCTCATCCCATGAGTGTGGCAGTGCTGCGCGCTGTCCGCGGCTACTTCAGGCAGCTGCCACCATCGACGGGCAGCGTGACACCGGTGATGAAGCGTGCCTCGTCGGAGGCGAGGAACAGCACCGCGTTGGCGATGTCCTCGGGCTCCACCCAGCCGATGGGCAGTGTGTGCATCAGCTGACCGATGACCTTCATGTCCTCGGGGCCCGGGTTCTCCAGGTCGGGCCGGAACAGCTTCATCGTGGGCTCGTTCATGAACAGTGGGGTGTTGACGTTGGTGGGGTGCACCGAGTTGACGCGAATGTTCTGCGCGCCAAGCTCTACGGCAAACGTGCGCATGAGCCCGACGACGCCGTGCTTGGCGGCGACGTAGTGCCCGGTGTGGGGGTAGGCCTTGAGTCCGCCGACCGAGCTGGTCAGGATGATTGACCCGCCGCGGCCACCCTCGAGGATGTGGGGGACGCCCGCCTTGACGGTCTTCCACACGCCGGACAGGTTGACGGCGATCATGTCGTCCCAGTCGCCCTCGCTGGTCTTGTCCAGCGTCTGACCGCCGTTGCCGATGCCGGCGTTGGCGACGATGATGTCGAGCCTGCCGAACTCCTCGACACCGGCGTCGACGGCGGCCTTCAACGCGTCGTAGTCGCGTGTGTCGACCTCGGCGGTGAAGATGCGCCGGTCCAGACCCTTGACCAGATCGGCGGTCTCGGCCAGATCCTCGGGATTGGCCAGCGGGATCAGCACGCTGTCGATCTGCTTGCAGATGTCGATGGCGATGATGTCGGCGCCCTCTTGCGCCATGCGAACCGCGTGTGCGCGACCCTGCCCGCGCGCCGCGCCCGTGATGAACGCGACCTTGCCCTCTAGCCGGCCCATTTTCTGCTCCTCGCGTCCGCTGCCTGCCATGTGAATCCTCGACTCCCTGTTCGACGCCAGACGCCTCGCGCTGTGCACTTGCTCAGCACTCTGTCACCGTCGATCCCATTGTGTCAACGGCTCTCTCGGCTCGGGCCGTTTGTACTGTCCGCTTAAACCGCGACCCGGCCGCGGCGAATCGCGTTGTGCGAGATCGGCGTACCCGTAGACGTGGCGGTGGGGGGATGGCGCCGCGTGTATCTAGCGGACCGCTGTCTTAGGGGCGGGGGAGGCTCCGGCGTCGACCCCGGCCGGGCGCACGGCGAATCGGACCAGAGATCAGTTTCGCGCTCAGGCGCGAGTGAAGTTCTTCGTGGTCGAGAATGTAATTCTCTGCTAGCTGGAGGCGAATCCGTGGGAGCAGAAGTCCCATACTTCGTCGGCCGAGATGGGTTTGACGGCGACGTCCTCGGACCCGCTGGACTGGGCGACGAACATCACCGTCTGCATGGTCATGGCCGCCATGCGCCGCGGGTTGACGTCCGGGCGCAGGGCTCCTGCGTCCGCGGCCTCCTCCATCAGCTCGGTGAGCAGCGCCAACAGTGGTGCGTGCGCGATCTTGACCTCGGAGGGATGCGACACCAGCAGGCGTGGCGCGAAGTCGGTGAAGAGCGGGCGCTTGGCAGTGGGATCGGGACGCGAGGACTCGAACAGCAGCTGGACAGCGACTTTGAGCCGCTCGAGCGGGTCGGTCTGGCCGGCGACGGCCGCGCGAATCTGGTCCGCAGATCGGCCGAGCGCGTCCTCGAAGAGGGCGAGTAGAAGCTCATGCTTACCGTCAAACTGCAGGTAGAAGCTGCGCAGCGACTGGCGGGAGCGGTCAACGACCTCTTGTACGGTGAAGTCGGTGCTGCCCTTCTCGATGATGATCGCCTGGGCGGCATCGAGGAATCGCTGCACCCGCTGAGCGGCGCGCACTTTCGCGGTCTTGATGGAGCGTTCGACGGCCCTTTGCTTCCAGGCCGGCTCTTCGCTTGGGCTGCTCACCAGCGGCTCGGACGCGGGCTGGGTGGGAAGAGCATGGATGAACTGTACCGGAGGACGCCTGGGCATTGTGGTCCTGCACCCCCTCGCGGCCGCCGTGTCTGAGATTGTAACTTCCTCATGACGAGAATAGTATTCTCATTTCTGCCATTACAGAAGGCTTATGTGGAAGCCGCGACCCGATTCACATCGTCCCGTGCGTGTGATGCCGCAGGTCGTGACACATCATGCGGGGAGTGCCGTGCAGCTGACCTTTGATTCCGATGTCGAGGCTTTCCGGGCTGAGTTCGTCGCATTCCTCGATGAACACCTCCCGACGGACGCCGAGGCATTCGAACGTTCTCGCTCGTCGTCACACCTTCCGGACTGGGCCCGTCGGTGGCAGCGTCTGCTTTTCGACAATGGCTGGCTGGTGCCGGGTAATCCGCCCGAGTTCGGCGGTCGCAACGCAACCATCCTGCAGCAGTACGTGCACCAGACGGAGTTGTCCCGCCGGCGCATGGTGCCGAGCTTCAACGCGCAGGGAGTGGGCATCATCGCCGCCTCGCTCATCACCTTCGGGACCACCGAACAACAGCAGGGGTGGGCGGTGCCGATCCTGCGGGGCGAGATCACGGCGGCCCTGGGTATGAGTGAGCCCGCGGCGGGCTCGGACCTGGCCTCGTTGAAGACCCGCGCCGTGCGCGACGGCGACGACTTCGTCGTCAACGGACAGAAGGTGTGGACGTCGGGCGCCCACGATGCCGACGTGTTGCTGACCTTCGTTCGCACCAATCCCGATGTCCCCAAGCACAAGGGGATCAGCGTGCTGCTGATCCCCACCGACTCGCCTGGTGTCACGTGCCGCCCGTTCGGGTCGGCGGCCGACCGCGACGATCTGGACTTCAACGAGGTGTTCTTCGACGACGTGCGAGTGCCCGCGCAGAACTTGGTCGGTGAACTCGACAAGGGCTGGGGTGTCGCCAGCGGCTCGCTGGGGCATGAACGGAACATGTTGTGGCTCAGTTACGCCGACCGGCTGGCCGACCTGATCGCCGACTGGCGGCCGCGCACCGAGCTGGAGAGGGACCGCTTCGCGACGCTGGTGATGGACAACCAGGCGCTGCGGCTGTTGGGCTCGGCGGCCATCGCCCGTGCCGCGCGCGGCGAGGAAGATGTGCCCGCACTCTCGGTGCTGAAGCTTCTCGGGGGCGAGACCGGTCAGGCCGCCGGCGGGCACGCGCTGAACGCCAGCGGCGCTGACGGGCTCATCCATCCCGGGGTGTCGACGCGCTACCGGCCGATGAACCACGACGGCTACGCAGGCAGCTGGGCCGATCGCTACATCCGGTCGTTCGCGGGGACCATCGCCGGAGGCACATCGGAGATCCAGCGCAACATCATCGCCCAGCGGGTACTGGGACTGCCACGCGGCTGACTGTCGGCGAAGGCGGGACTACAGCTGAGCCAGCCGTGGCGCGGAACCGCGGGCACGCAGCCCCGCTCCGGCCCTCCGGGTCAGTTCCTTTGAGCTGCCCAGCAATCCGTCGAGAACCAGGACTCGATTCACGTGGTGGTGCAGATCGTGCTCCGCGGTGAAGCCGATGCCGCCGAGCACCTGCTGGCAGTGTTTGGCCGCGGTCAGCGCGGCCTTGCCCGCAGCGGCCTTGGCGAGCAGCGCGGTCAGATCGGGGTTGTCGTCGCCCGGCAGGTTCAGCGTTGCCTCGGCGCCCTCGATGGCGACCAGTGTCTCGGCCAGTCGGTGCCGGACTGCCTGGAAACTTGCGATCGGTCGGCCGAACTGGACCCGATCAAGCGCATGCTGGCGCGCCAGCGTCAGCATCGCCCTGGCCGAACCGACCAGCCACCAGCCCAGCGCGCGGCGGGCGTCAGGCAGCCGTAGGTGCCCGCCCTCGTCAACCCGGTGCAGTGGCAGCCCGCCCAGCGTCGAACTCTGGCTCGGCCGGGACATTTCCCCCGTCGCTTCGCTCGCCCAGGCCTCGTCCCACACCACCCAGGTGCCGCCGGCATACGGCAGCGGTGGGGTGGTGCCGGCATCACGGCCAGCGGTCAGCAGCACCACGTCGTTGAGAACCGAGGCGTGCGAACCCGTTTCGCCCAGGAGTCGGAACACCAGCGGTATCGCTTGCTCGGACATATCGGACAGCATGTCGGCCCAGCCGAGTTGGGCCAGCGCCGTGTCGAGCTCCGCGCCGGAGGCCGACAGCATGGTCTTGCGCAGTCCGTCCTCGAGTAAGTCGAGTGACGCCGTATCTGGTTGGTTATCCATGATCACTCCTTCCCGAGATCGAGCAGCCGGCGGGCGATGATGTTGCGCTGCACTTCGGCGGTGCCCCCGTAGATGGTGGCCGCCCGCGAGTACAGGTACTCAGTGCGCCAGGTGGTTTCGTCCAGCTCGATCGCACCCGGAAGTAGATCGCGTGCGGTGTCGTAGAGCTGCTGTTCGGCGCCGGCCAGCAACACCTTGTCGATCGACGTTTCGGCACCCAGCTTCTGGCCGTCGGCCAGCCGGTGCTGGGTGGCTCGGGACCGGCAGCGCAGCGTGTGCAGGGCCAGATACGCCGCACCCATCTCAGCGTCCGTTCCGTTGTGGCTGGCCTGACCGACGCCTGCGACCTCGTCAATCAACGCGTCGAACCTGTGGTACAGGTGGGCGATTCGTTGCCAGAAGCATGTCGAGCGCTCGTAGGGCAGCAGGTCCATCGCGAGTTGCCAGCCATCGCCGGGGTTTCCGAGCATGCGATCGGCCGGAACGACGACATCGTCGAAGTAGACCTCGCAGAACTCGTCGACGCCGTGCATCGTCCGCAGTGGGCGTACGTCGATACCGGGGCTGTCCATGTCCACGAAGAAGGCCGTGATGCCGGCATGGCCGGGTCCGGTACGCGTCAGCAGCACGCAGCGAGTTGCGTACTGCGCGAAGCTGGTCCAGACCTTCTGGCCGTTGATGACCCAGTCGCTGCCGCGCGGTTCGGCGCGCGTGGTGAGCGATGCCAGATCGCTGCCGGAACCTGGTTCTGAGAAGCCCTGGCACCAGGTCTCCCTACCGGACAGCAGCAGCGGCACCATTTCCGCCGCGAGTTCGGGACGGGCATAGTCGATCATCGTCGGGGTCAGAACCTCGAGCATCGAGTACGGTCCGGGGTCGTCGAGCCCGCGGCCCACGACCTCCTCGCCGACGATCGCGCGCAGGATCATCGGGCCGCCGAGGCCGCCCGCGGATTCGGGCCAGCCCCAACGCATCCAGCCGGCCTCGTACAACTCCCTCAGCACACGCGAGTGCTGTGCGTGATGAGCGTCGAGTGAGTGGTCGCCGGGCGGCGGGGTCAGGTCGTTGTTCTGCAGCCACTCGACGAACTGCGACCGGAACTCGTCGACGGTCGCGAACTCGGTGCCGGCCGTCAGATCGTCGGTCATCCCGCCTCCGGCCGCCCGATCGCGTGCGGGCGACCGGAGTCATGTTCGCCGCTGCGCCGGATGAAGGTCATGGCGCGCGTCTTGAGCCGCCACCCGTCGTCGGTGCGGACGTAGGTGTCTCGGTAGTAGCCGATGCGCATGTCGTGCTTGGAGTGCTCGATGAAGCACAACGGCTGCGTGCCGGTCGCGGTGTCCGGATCGTCGCCGCTCAGGTCGACCAGCGACGTGCCGGTCATGAACAATCCGCTGGGCGCCGCCGCCACCAACTCGGGGAAGCGAGCCAGCGTGTATGTCGACCCGAAGGCGCTGTACGTGCCGTCCGGGGTGAACACCTCGACGAGACCTTCGACGTCACCCTGGGTGATGGTGACGGCGTATTTGGCGAGGAGCTGCTGGATCTCGACCAGGTCGTCGGTGCGGCTGGGGTGCCGGTTAGTTGACTGCGTCATGTCGGTAGACCTTACCGCCCTTCATTACAAAATTGACATGCTGTGTAACGCTGATGTCCTGCAGGGGGTCGCCGGGGACGGCGATGATGTCCGCCACTTGGCCCTCGGCCAGACGGCCGCGGTCGGTGACGTTGATCAGGTCAGCGGCGACCACGGTGGCCGCGCGCAGGACCGCCGCGGGTGGCATGCCCCAGTCGACCAGCGTGACCAGCTCGTCCGCGTTCTTCCCGTGCGGGATGGCGGGCGCGTCGGTACCGACCGCGATCTTCACCCCGGCCTCGTAGGCCGCCTTGATCGACGTGCGCGCCTTCGGGAACATCTCGGCGGCCTTGGCCTGCAACTCCGGCGGAGCCTTCGAGACATCCATGTACTCGGCGAGGCGTCTGGTCGTCACCAGGAAGCGGTCGTTGTCGACCAGCATCTGGATGGCCTCGTCGTCCATCAGGAAACCGTGCTCTATGCAGTCGATTCCGCACGCGATGGCGTGTTTGACCGCCTCGGCGCCGTGGGTGTGCGCGGCGACGCGCAACCCGCGTCGGTGCGCCTCGTCCACGATGACGCGCAGTTCCTCGTCCGAATAGTGTTGCGCACCAGCTTCACCCGTTAGCGACATGACGCCACCCGAGCAGCACACCTTGATCAGTTGTGCGCCGTGCTTGATCTGGTAGCGCACCGCCTTACGGATCTCGTCGACGCCGTTGGCGATGCCCTCCTCGAGGGTCAACTCCAGTACGCCCGGCATGAAACCGGCGAACATCGTGGGGTCCAGATGCCCGCCCGTCGGGGTGATCGCGTGCCCGGCGGGCACAATGCGCGGCCCCTCGATCAAGCCCGCGTCGATTGCCCTGCCCAGCGCCACGTCGAGCAGGTAGCCGCCGGTCTTGACGAACAGACCCAGGTTGCGAACGGTGGTGAAGCCGGCGCGCAGCGTGCGACGGGCATTGCCCACCGCGCGCAGCACACGGGTCGGGGGATCGTCCTGCACCTGAGACAGGCCGGGGTTCTCCCCGCGCCCGCCCATGAGCAGGTTGACCTCCATGTCCATCAGGCCGGGCAGCAGGATCGCATCGCCCAGATCGATGACCTGTGAGCTGTCGCCGTCCGCGACTTCGCCTACAGTGCCTGATTTGTCGGCTTCGCCGACGCTGCCTGACTTGTCGGCTTCGCCGACGCTGACAATGCGGTCTCCGTCGACACGGACAATGCCGGGACGAATGATCGCCCCGGCATCGACGTCGAGTAGACCCGCAGCTTTGAGGGTCAGCACTTTCAGACCACCGGCTCCCTGGTGATGTTGACCCATGCCGCACCGCTGTCGAGCACACGCGGCTGCTTCCAGGCCTCCACCGGGAAGCTGACCATCACCACCGACTGCATCAGGTGCATCAGGTTCTTGGCATCCGCGGGCATGTCATGCAGCGGGAAACGGGCATCCAGGTACACCATGACCTCCTCGAGCCGGGCCATGCCGACGTCGTAGAGATCCTGCATCTCGTCCATGGTCGATGCCAGCCGCTTGGCGTAACGCTCAGGCTCGGTCGGCAGAATCCAGTCGTTGAAGCGCTCCAGGTCTGCGAATTCAGCTGGCAGCTTCTTGGTTTCAGACATGTGCCCCGTCTTTCTCATGTTGAGCGGTCTTCGCCCTCCCGTTGGTGGCGGCCTTCTCGGCTTGGGCCTCTTTGTACTCGTCCACGTACTTGTGCGCGGTGTGATGCAGGTGGCGCAGCAGGACCTCCTGGTCGCACAGCGGGAACTCGGTGACCGCACGAGTGCCGATCTGAGTCTGGGTGGCCTCCAGCGTGTTGGCGTCCTGCAGTGCGTACTCCTTGAAGGTCACCGCGGCCAGTTCCTGGCTCAGCCGCTGCCGGGTGTTCTTGGGCGGAACGAAGTACAGGTTGGCCTCGAAGATGTGACTGTCCACGCCCGTCGGCCAGTAGTTGTAGGTCAGGTACCAGCCCGGAACCCACAGCAGCAGCGTCCAGTTGGGGAAGAACTCGAAGCTGTCCTGGCCCCAGGTGGGCTGGCGGGCCGGGTTCACGGCCGGCGGCAACTCGTCGGGCAGGATGCCCTTGATGTCGGGGCGGTCCCACGGGCCGAACAGGCCACTGTGCAGGATCCGCTCGATGGGCTTGACCATGTTGAGGTCCTTGGGCGGTGACATGCCACCCCAGGACGAGATCATCGAGTGATCGCCCTTGATGTCGTAGTGCAGCGCCTCGAAGCCGACCTTGGCGAGCTTCTCGGCCTCCTCCTTGGTCGCCTGCTTCATGTGCAGGATCGGCGCGTGATAGAACTCGATGAACGCGTCGATGAACAGCTTCCAGTTCGCCTTGATCTCCGCTTTGTAGCTGTAGACCTCGGTCATCTCGTGGAACGGGTAGCCCTCCAGGCCCTTGCCGAAGTCGCCCATCGAGTCGACCAGCGGCTGGGCGTCATCGTCGAAGTTGACGAAGATGAAGCCCTCCCACACCTCGCAGCGGACGGGCTTGAGCGGGTAGTCGGCCTTGTCGACGTCGAAGAACTCCTGCTCCTGCTGGATGAACGTCAGATCGCCGTTCTGGGCGTAGCGCCAGGCGTGGTACTTGCAGGTGAACTGGCGGCAGCTCCCCGAGACCTCCTCGCCTGGGTAGTCGTTCCAGACCAGCTTGTTGCCGCGGTGCCGGCACAGGTTGTAGAAGGCGCGGATGACGCCTTCCTTGTCCTTGTTGATGATGATCGAGGTGCCTGTGCCCACCGACGGCATCTCGCGGGTGAAGTAGCTGCCGGCCTTGGGCAGCCGCTCGACGCGGCCGACATGCAGCCAGGTCTTGCGGAAGATGGCCTGCTGCTCGAGCTTCCAGTGCTCGGGGTCAATGGAGTCGGTGTAGTCGACCGGAGCGGTGCCCAGTTCGGGCCAATGCTCGGTCCAGCTGCCCTCAGCGGGTTTCGGGAAGTGTGCCACTTCTACTGCCTCTCCTGGTGTTCGGTGTCGTGTTCGGTTTGTGGATGGCCGGCGGGCGGTGCTGGCCGATTGGGGACGGGTCCGTGACGGGCCACGCGAGCGGACATCCCACTTCCTCTCGGGGACGAGAATCAGGTTCTCATATTTGACCAATAGATTTCCACTCTTCTGCGAGATGGTCAATGGGAGGGCCGTCTTGCGGCTGTCCGCGCACGCCGTCGTGGAGGCGAAACTGCGGGGTCAGCAGGCCACCTGGTGTTATCAGATGTTGATTCTCGTATCGTGAGAAGCTAGTTTTCCTAGATAGCGAACATGCCTCGAGGATGAGCCCCTGGGCCAATGTGGAGGGAGCGGTCGTGAACAAGGACGACATGATCTTGATCAGCGTGGATGACCACATCGTGGAACCACCGGACATGTTCAAGAACCATCTGCCGGCTAAGTACCGCGATGAGGCGCCGCGTTTGGTGCACAACGCCGATGGTTCGGACACCTGGCAGTTCCGCGACATCGTGATCCCGAACGTGGCCCTCAATGCGGTGGCCGGTCGCCCCAAGGAGGAGTACGGCCTGGAGCCGCAGGGTCTGGATGAGATCCGGCCTGGCTGTTATCAGGTCGACGAGCGGGTCAAGGACATGAACGCCGGCGGCATTCTGGGGTCGATGTGCTTCCCGTCGTTTCCGGGGTTCGCGGGTCGGTTGTTCGCTACGGAGGACTCGGACTTCTCGCTGGCGTTGGTGCAGGCCTACAACGACTGGCACGTCGAGGAGTGGTGCGGTGCCTATCCCGCGCGCTTCATCCCGATGACGTTGCCAGTCATCTGGGATGCCCAGTTATGTGCCGATGAGGTGCGCCGCAACGCCAAGCGCGGGGTGCACTCTTTGACATTCACCGAGAATCCGGCGGCGATGGGATACCCGTCTTTCCACGATGACTACTGGACGCCGCTCTGGGAGGCGCTGGTGGACACCGAGACCGTGCTCAACGTGCACATCGGGTCCTCGGGTCGGTTGGCGATCACCGCGCCCGATGCGCCGATGGACGTGATGATCACGTTGCAGCCGATGAACATCGTGCAGGCCGCGGCCGATCTGCTGTGGTCGGCCCCGATCAAGAAGTACCCGACGCTCAAGATCGCGCTGAGCGAGGGCGGCACCGGGTGGATTCCCTACTTCCTGGAGCGAGTTGATCGCACCTACGAGATGCACTCGACCTGGACCCATCAGGACTTCGGCGGGAAGCTGCCCTCGGAGGTGTTCCGTGAGCACTTCTTGACCTGCTTCATCGCCGACCCGGTCGGGGTGACGCTGCGCGACCAGATCGGTGTGGACAACATCTGTTGGGAGGCCGACTACCCGCACAGTGACTCGATGTGGCCCGGCGCCCCCGAGCAGCTCGACGAGGTGCTCAAGGCCAACGACGTGTCCGATGCCGACATCAACAAGATGACCTATGAGAACGCCATGCGCTGGTATCACTGGGACCCCTTCGCCCACATCCCCAAGGATCAGGCCACCGTCGGAGCCCTGCGCAAATCCGCAGAGGGGCACGATGTCTCGATCCAGGCCCTCTCCAAACACGACCACGGCACCGCCGACTTCGCGGCCTTCGCCGCCAATGCGAAAGAGCTGACGGGCAACAAGGACTGATCTCCAACGTGGGCTCGTCGGTGCGGCCGTCGGTCATGGCGTCCGCATCGACCGGCCCACGCGATCGCTGCTATACATAGCCTATCGATGTTTTTCGAGTTGAGGAGGGCGCCGTGTCCGGCGGGATGAACTTCGAGCTGACCGAGGATCAGGAACTGATCCGCAGATCCGTTGCGGAACTGTCGGCAAAGTTCGACGACCACTACTGGATGGACAAGGACCAGAACCACGAGTTTCCTCGGGAGTTCTACGACGCCATCGCATCTGGGGGCTGGCTGGGGATGACCATCCCGGAGGAGTACGGCGGACACGGTCTCGGCATCACCGAGGCGACGATCCTGGCCGAGGAGGTGGCACGGTCGGGCGGCGGGATGAACGCGGCCAGCGCGATTCACATGTCCATCTTCGGCATGCAACCGGTCGTCGTGTTCGGGTCCGACGAGATGAAGGCGGCAACCCTTCCCCGAATCGTCGACGGCGACCTGCACGTGTGCTTCGGCGTCACCGAACCCGGTGCGGGACTGGATACTTCGCGCATCTCCACCTTCGCTAGGCGGGATGGCGATCATTACGTGGTCAACGGTCGCAAGGTGTGGATCTCCAAGGCGCTCGAGTCCGAGAAGATCCTGCTGCTGACCCGCACAACGCCGTATGACGAGGTGACGAAGAAGACCGACGGCCTGTCGCTGTTTCTCACCGATCTCAATCGCGACCACGTCGACATCAGGCCGATCAAGAAGATGGGCCGCAACGCCGTCTCGTCCAATGAGCTGTTCATCGACGACCTCCGTATCCCCGTCGAGGACCGGATTGGCGAGGAGGGCAAGGGTTTCAGCTACATCCTGCACGGGCTCAACCCGGAACGAATGTTGATCGCCGCCGAGGCGCTCGGCATCGGCCGCGTCTCCCTGGACCGGGCGGTGAAGTACGCCAACGAGCGTGTCGTGTTCGACCGGCCGATCGGCATGAACCAGGGAATCCAGTTTCCGTTGGCCGACTCGCTGGCCCGCCTCGATGCCGCCGAGCTGATCCTGCGCAAGGCCACCTGGCTCTACGACAACGGCAAGTCGTGCGGCCGCGAGGCCAATATGGCCAAGTACCTGTGCGCGGATGCTGGATTCGACGCCGCCGACCGCGCGCTGCAGACACATGGCGGCATGGGATATTCGGAGGAGTACAACATCTCCCGGTTCTTCCGCGAGTCACGCTTGATGAAGATCGCGCCGGTGAGCCAGGAGATGATCCTCAACTTCCTCGGCTCACACGTGCTTGGCCTTCCCCGTAGTTACTGAGATGGAGCGCTACTGATGAGTGGGTACTTCGACCTGACCGGCCGTTCGGCGATGGTCACCGGCGCGGGCGCGAACGGGGGCATCGGTGCGGCTGTCGCCACCGCTCTCGCCCAGGCCGGTGCGGCCGTCCTCGTCACCGATATCAACGGTGACGCAGCGGCCTCGGTTGCCGAGGGCATCCGCGCCGAGGGAGGCAAGGCCGAGTCCTGCGCACTGGATGTCGTTGATCGCGACGCGGCCGACGCCGCGGCGGCGCAGGCGGCGGGACTGGCAGGAGGAGCGCTGCACATCCTGGTCAACAATGCCGGGGTGACCAAGCCTGCGATGTTCCCCAAGCTGACCGACGAGACGTTTCGGCTGACGTTCGACGTGCACGTGATGGGTACCTTCCACTGCACCCAGGCCGCGCTGCCCTACATTCCCACCGACGGCACGGGTCGCGTCATCAATGTGACGTCCTCGGCCGGGATAACCGGAACCCTGGGGCAGGTCAACTACTCGGCCGCCAAGGCAGGACTCATCGGCTTCACGAAATCGCTGGCCCGTGAACTCGCCGCCAAGAACATTCTGGTGAATGCCCTTGCGCCGCTGGCAGCCACACCGATGACCGAGACCATCCGCACCAATGAGAAGTTCGCGGCGAACATGATGACGCGAATCCCGTTGAAGCGCTGGGCGGAACCATCGGAAGTGGCGGGAGCGTTCGTGTTCCTCGCCTCGGATGCCGCCTCCTACGTCACGGGTCAGGTGCTGCCGGTTGACGGCGGCATGGTGATGTGATGCCTGCGGGCAGGAGCGCAGCGACCGGGGGATCAAGTGCAGCTCCGCTGGCTGGGATCACGATCGTCGCCATGGAGCAGGCCGTGGCCGCGCCGATGTGCACGCGGGTGCTCGCCGACTTCGGGGCCCGCGTGATCAAGGTGGAGAACCCCAGAGGTGGGGACTTCGCCCGCGACTACGACGACGTGGTGAACGGTCCCGGCGGGCTGGCGGCCCACTTCGTGTGGTGCAACCGCGGCAAGGAGTCAGTCACAATCAACACGAAATCGGCTGCCGGGATGGATGTGCTGCACCGACTGCTCGATCGCGCCGACGCCTTCGTGTCCAACCTCGCGCCGGGTGCGACGGCGCGGCTGGGGATTTCGGCTGCCGATCTCACCGTCCGGCATCCCGATGTCATCCCGGTAGAGATCGACGGATACGGACCCGGCGGACCGATATCGCATAAGCGTGCCTATGACCTACTCGTTCAGGCCGAGGCGGGATCGTGTGCCATCACCGGATATCCCGACATGCCCGCCAAACCGGGGCCTGCGATGGCCGACTTCACCACCGGGCTGTACGCCGCGATCTCGATTCTGGCGCTGCTCGTCGGGCGCGGTGGCCGACCGGAGGGCGCGACGGCACCGTCGGTGGAGCTGAGCCTGTTCGACGTCATGACCGATGTCATGGGGTACGCATTGACCTACACCCAGCACTCCGGAATCAACCAGCAGCCGCTCGGGGTGAGCTCACCCGCGGTCGCGCCATACGGCGCCTTTCCCACCCGCGACGGACAGACCGTCGTGCTCGGCACCACCAATGACCGTGAGTGGCAGCGGGTGGCCAGGGACATCATCGAGCGGCCCGACCTGGCCGAGGACCTCCGATTCAGCACCAACTCCGATCGCTGTGCGCACCGGGACGTGCTCGACGAGGCCATCGGAACATGGTGTGCCCAGCACGATCTCGCACACATCCAGAAGGTCGCCGATGATGCCGGAATCGGCAACTCCCGCTACAACCTGCCCAGCGAGGTCGTGGTGCACCCGCAGCTGACCGCTCGGGATCGCTGGCGCACGGTCGGCACGTCGAAGGGTGAGATCTCCGCACTTCGGCCGCCGCCGGTCATCAGCGATTACGAACAGCCCATGGGCGCGGTACCCGGGCTGGGCGAGCACACCGACGCGGTGCTGGCCGAACTCGGCCTCGGCGCCGACGAGATCGCCGCGCTGCGTGCCGAGGGCGCGATCGGGCCGGTCTACTGATGTCAGATTCCGCCTCGCGTCCGGAGAAGATGCTGCTGACCGATGACCGGGACGGTGTGCGCACCCTGACGTTGAACCGGCCCGAGCGCAAGAACGCGCTCAACGCGGCGCTGTGGGTCGAGTTGGCCGACGCGTTGCGCGCCGCCAAGCGGGATACCGGCATTCGTGCACTTGTGCTCACCGGGGCGGGTGGCGCGTTCTGTTCGGGTGCCGACATCTCGACACCCGAGGACATTCACCCCCGCTACAAGCTGGACCGGCTGACCGACGTCGCACTGGCCCTGCACGAACTCGCGATCCCCACCGTGGCCAAGGTGACCGGAATCGCCGTCGGCGCCGGCTGGAATCTGGCGCTGGGCTGCGATCTGGTGGTGGCCACCCCCGAATCGCGGTTCTGCCAGATCTTCGCCAAGCGAGGTCTGTCGGTGGACCTCGGCGGATCATGGCTACTGCCCAAGCTGGTCGGGCTGCAGCAGGCGAAGCGATTGGTGTTGCTCGCCGACATGATCGATGCCGAGGAGGCACACCGCCTCGGGCTGGTCACCTGGGTGACACCGAGCGACGAGATCGACACGTTCGTCGACGATCTCGCGGCACGACTCGCCGCGGGGCCGACGTTCGCGCTGGCGCAGAGCAAGGCGCTGCTCAACGACGGTGTCAACGCCACACTGCGCGAGGCGCTGGCGAACGAAGCCAGGGCCCAGCCGGGGAATTTCGCGACGACAGACTCCGCGGAGGCTTACGCGGCGTTCGCAGCGAAACGGAATGTGGAGTTCACTGGCCGGTGGGCGGTATCGCCGGCCAGGGGACAGGAACGAACCGACTCGGGGGATGAGTCGGACAGATCGGAGCAGAGGTAATGCGGGAGACCGTCATCGTCGGTGCCGTGCGCACGCCTGTGGGCAAGCGCAACGGCGGCCTGTCCAACCAGCACGCAGCCGACCTCTCGGCAATCGTGCTCAACGAACTCGCTGAGCGCACCGGCGTCGACCCCGACATCGTCGACGACGTCGTGTGGGGGTGTGTGTCTCAGGTCGGGGACCAGTCGAGCAATATCGGCCGCTTTGCGGTGCTGGCCGCGGGCTGGCCCGAGCGGATTCCCGGCACCACGGTGAACCGTGCGTGTGGATCGAGCCAGCAGGCGCTCGACTTCGCCGTGCACGCCGTGATGTCCGGTCAGCAGGACGTGGTCGTCGCCGGCGGGGTGGAGGTCATGAGCCGGGTGCCGTTGGGCTCCGCACGCTCCACCGGAATGCCGTACGGGCCCAAGGTTCTCGCTCGCTACGACGACTTCTCCTTCAACCAGGGCATCTCCGCGGAGATGATCGCGCAGAAGTGGAACCTCTCGCGGACCCGCCTCGACGAGTACTCGGCGCAGTCCCACGCGCGGGCTGCCGCCGCGCAGGACGCGGGAGCGTTCAAGGATCAGATCGTCCCCGTATTCACCGACGACGGCGTGGTGACCAAGGACGAGGGCATCCGCCGCGGGACGACTGTCGAGAAGCTCGCCGGCCTCAAACCCGCCTTCACCGACGACGGCGTCATCCACGCCGGGAACTCGTCGCAGATCTCCGATGGGGCGGCCGCGCTTCTGGTCATGACGACCGAGAACGCGGTGGCGCTCGGGCTCACCCCGCTGGCGCGTTACCGGGCCGGCGCGGTCGTCGGTGCGGACCCGAGGCTGATGCTGACCGCACCCATCCCGGCGACCGAGAAGGTGCTGCACAAGGCGGGCCTGGACCTGTCCGAGATCGGCGTCTACGAGGTCAACGAGGCGTTCGCGCCGGTGCCGTTGGCCTGGCTTGCCGAGACCGGTGGCGACGAGAGCAGGCTCAACCCTCTCGGCGGCGCGATCGCGCTCGGTCACCCGCTCGGCGGATCCGGTGCGGTCCTGATGACGCGAATGCTTCACCACATGCGGGACAACGGAATTCGCTACGGATTGCAGACCATGTGCGAGGGCGGCGGCACGGCCAACGCCACCGTCGTGGAACTGCTTCCCTAGACCCGCACCCCGAATCGAAAGAGGACGCGTGATGCGCCGAGATCTGTTCACCGAGGACCACGAGGCATTCCGCGGGCTGGCCCGGGACTTCGTCGAGAAGGAGATCGTCCCGAACTACCCGGCCTGGGAGAAGGGCGGTCGCATGCCCCGTGAGGCCTTCAAGCAGATGGGCGCACTGGGCATGCTCGGCATGGCGATCCCGGAGGAGTACGGCGGCGGCGGCATGCCCGACTACCGGTACAACGTTGTGCTGCAGGAGGAGGCTGCCCGCGCTCTGGTGACGCTGTCGACGGTGCGCACCCAGCTCGAGGTGATCCTGCCGTACTTCCTGCACTACGCGAACGCCGAGCAGCGTCAGCGCTGGTTCCCCGGTCTGGCCGACGGCACGCTGCTCACCGCGGTGGCGATGACGGAACCGGGCACCGGCTCGGACCTCGCCGGCGTGCGCACCACCGCCATCAGGGACGGTGACGACTTCATCGTCAACGGTGCCAAGACGTTCATCACCGGCGGCATGCAGGCAGACCTCGTCGTCGTTGTCGCCCGCACCTCCACCGACCCCGACAACCGGCGCAAGGGCCTGACGCTGCTCGTCGTCGAGAACGGCATGCCCGGTTTCACCCGCGGCCGCGAACTCGAGAAGATGGGCTGCAAGGTGCAGGACACCGCGGAGCTGTCCTTCGTCGACGTCCGGGTGCCCATGGCCAACGTGCTGGGGGAGGAGGGCGAGGCGTTCAGCTACCTCGGCCACAACCTGGCGCAGGAGCGGCTCACGGTGGCTGTCGGATCGGTGGCTCAGGCGCGCTCGGCGATCGGCGCAGCCATCGAGTACACGCAGAGCCGCAAGGCCTTCGGCACGCCCGTGGCGTCGTTCCAGAACACCAAGTTCGAACTCGCCGCCTGCTCGACCGAGGTCGAGGCCGCCCAGGCAATGCTGGACCGCGCCGTCACGCTGCACGTTGAGGGTGAGCTGTCCGGCGCGGATGCCGCGCGGGTCAAACTGTTCTGCACCGAGATGCAGGCCCGAGTCATCGACCGTTGCCTGCAGCTGTTCGGCGGCTACGGCTACATGATGGAGTATCCGATCGCCCGGCTGTACACCGACGCCCGCGTGGCGCGGATCTACGCCGGCACCAGCGAGGTCATGAAGGTGATCATCGCGAAATCGCTCGGCCTCTAACCTCCACCCATTGGCGATTTGGGCGCGCTAACCCGCGGTGAGCGCGGGTTAGCGCGCCGAAATCGCGCTGGTTTGACCCCGTGAGCTGGGCTGGTGATGGCCGCCACGAAATTGATGCGCTGAGACCCTTGTCACACGCGCCAAACCTACCTACTGTGTGTTCACTAGGTTGGTTTGGCGAAGGGGTTCTGTGTCCGCAGTGGAGTCGAAGGATCTGTCTGATCCTCCCGCAAGCGCTCGTCCGTACGCGACGTTGCTCGCCAAGGGTGACGATCGCAAGCAGCGGATCCTGGCGATCGCCGAGCGCCTGGTAATTCGCAACGGCTGGCGCAACACGTCGCTGGCTCAGATCGCCAAGGAGGCTGGTGTCAGCCCGGCGGGTCTGCTGCACCACTTCGAATCCAAGGAACAGCTGCTCAACGCGGTGCTCGACGCCCGCGATACCGATGACGACATCCACGCCGACCGCACGGGGGATCTGATCACCGAGATCTGCCGGGTGGCCGAGCGCTTCAATCGCGCGCCGGAACTGCTCGGCACGTTCACCGTGCTCCTGATCGAGAACATCGATCCGGACGCACCCCTGCACGACCGACTGCTCAAGCGTCAGCAGGCGGCCGTCGAGATCGTCGCGGACCTCATCCGCACCGGCCAGGCCCGTGGGCGCTACCGCACCGACCTCGATCCGGCCGTCAAGGCCATCGAAATTCTGGCATTCGTCAACGGAATGGAGACCGCATGGCTTCTCGATCCTTCGATACCCCTGAACGACGTGTTCAAGGGGTACGCCGAGACACTGGCCCGCGACTTCATGCCGCAGACACCCCACGAGCAGAGCGCGCACCTCGACCGGAACTCGACGTGAGGTACCGCCTCGACGTCGTCGCGGCCAACGTGCCCGAGGTGGTCAAGTACGCGGGCGGCTGGCTCGTCGACCGCGTGATGGCCGGCTGGGACGTCACCGTCCTGATCGACTCGAACGAGGACATCCGTGCGCTGGAGATCCTCGGCGTGGAGATCCAGGACCTGGAGACGGCACTCACCATGTGGGCTGAGCGACCGCACCCGCAGACCGTCGCGGTTGCTGCCGATCTGTACGCCTCCGACGCCCGCGTCCGCAGGGGGGTGCTCACCGCGCTGGAGCACGGTATGACCGAGGTGACCCTGTGGGGCGAGAGCTGGCCCGAGGAACTCGATGCCACGGTGGGTTCGGTACAGCACAAGTTGAGCGCGGCGGCCCGTGCGTTCAAGGCTCAGGCGCTGGCGGCGACCGACAACCCGGAGGCGTTCGATGTCGGGCGGGCCGAGTCCTTCCGCTGCGGTGTCACCACCGTCCCATCGGTGGCCGCAGACCTCGTCCCGGCCAGCTGAGCGGTTGGCGGCGTCAGCCCACGCCGCTCACGTCGATCAGGACCTTGCCCACGGCCCGGCCGTCTGCGACGTGGCGTAACGCCTTCGCGGTGTCCGCGAGCGGGTAGATCGCCCCGATGTGCGGTGTCGCACGCCCCGACTGCAGCAGATCGCGCAACTCGGTCTCGTTGCGTGTGAACTCGGCAGGCGGAACATCCTGGAACTGGAATCCCAGGATGTGAACTCCCTTGACCAGTACTAGGTTCAACGGGATTCGGGGAATGTCGCCGGAGGCATAGCCGATGGTGACGAATCGACCGCCACGGCGCAGTGAGCGCAACGCAGGCTCCGACAGTGCCCCGCCGACCGGATCGAGCACGGCGTCGCAGCCGTCGGGCAGCGCGGTGCGCAACGCGTCGCGCAGGTCGCCGTCGGGGTGACTGATCAGGTTCGTCGCTCCGAGTTGGCTTGCGACGAACAGCTTCTCGGGCGTCGAAGCCACCGCCGTGACCCTGGCGCCGAGTGCGACGCCCAGCTGAACCGCGGCCAGTCCGACGCCGCCGCCGGCACCCAGAACAACGATGTCGTCACCGGCCCCGATGCGCGCCACCGACCGCAGGCAGTGATAGGCGGTGCGGTGACCCACCCCGAACGCGGCCGCCGTGCGGACGTCCACGCCGTCGGGAATTCGCGCCAGGCCTGCGGCAGCCGTCGCCACCTGCTCGGCGAAAGCACCGAACAGTCCGGTGCCGGTGACTCGGTCGCCAACCATGAATCCTCCTGTCTCGCCGCATGTCTCGTCGATGATCCCGGCGAACTCGCTACCGGGCACGAACGGTGGCGGCACGCTGATCTGGTACTTGTCGGCGACCAGCAGAACGTCGGGGAAGTTGACCGCAGCCGCCTGGACGCGCACCAGTGCCTGACCCGGTTCCAGGGCGGGCGTGGAGCGCTCCTCGATACGGACCACCTCCGGAGGCCCATAGGACGGGCACACCGCAGCACGCACCGGGTCAGCCTCTGTAGTCGGTGGACTCGGCGAGATCGGCGGCTGACGCCATCAGGTCGGTGACCACCGGCCCGAACGCCAGCAGCTTCTCGTCGTCACCGGCGCGCTGAAAGCCCTGCTCCAACACGATCGCCAGCTTCCACTTCGCCAGCACCAGGTAGTAGTCCAAGTCGTCCACCTGGCGGCCGGACACCTCGGCATAGTGCGCGACGACCTGGTCGCGCGAGGGCATTCCGCGCATGTCGACATAGCTCATCGCGGCGTCGTCGGAATCGGCCGCGTCTTCATTTGCTCCTCGCGTCCGCGAAGGCCAGGACTGCACCATCCAACCGAGGTCGAGCTTCGGGTCGCCGACGGTACCCATCTCCCAGTCCACCAGTGCGGCGAGCCGAGCGGGGGCGCCGTGCTGGTACATGACGTTCGCGAACTGGTAGTCACCGTGCATCAGTCCGGGGATGAAATCGAGCGGACCGTGGGCCTTGAGCCAGCCGGTGGCGACCTCGAGTCCGGGCAGATCGCGTCCCTTGATCCGGTCGAGGAAGCCGGTCCACCGGGCCACCTGCCGTTCGTGGAACCCGTCCGGGCGCCCGAGGTCGGACAGTCCCTTGGCCTTCCAGTCGACCTTCGACAGCAGTGCGATGCCCTCGGCCAGTTGATAACTCAGGCCTGGCCGGGCACTCAGATCACTATTGAACGGTTCGGGCCACACGGCGTGCTGATCCATGGGTGACCAACCGTCGACGAAGCCCATGAGGTAGAACGGCCGACCCAGAACGTCCGCGTCCTCGCACACGCCGATGGCCTTGGTGTGCGGCACATCCGTGCCGTCGAGTGCCTCGATGATGCGCCACTCTCGCAGGATGCCCTTGTCTCGGTCTGAGGGCGCTCCGGGCGGTGGCATGCGGATGACGCAGCGCGCGTCGCCGCGCGTCAGTTCATAGATCACGTTCTGGGTGCCACCGGACAGGAAGCGTGCCCGCAGGGGTTCACCCCTGCCGGGTAGATCGGTGCCGTCCATCCAGGCGGCCAACCGGGTGGTGTCGATAGTCGGTTCACTCACTGGTTGCCTGCCTCGAGTTCGAGGTACTCGGCGAAGCGTTCCCGCGCGGCGTCCCGCTTGCGGGGCAGCCATTCGGACGGCCAGATGTCCTCGCTGGGCTTGTAGCCACGCAGCACCTGTTTGGCGACCGTGACCTTGTGCACCTCGGTGGGTCCGTCGGCAAGGCCCATCACGGCCGCACCGGTGACCATGCCGAGGAAGGGCATCTCGTTGGTGACGCCGAGTGCGCCGTGGACTTGCATTGCACGCCAAGCGATGTCATGCAGCACGGTCGGCATGACGACCTTGACCGCGGCGATGTCCTTGCGCACCCTTTTGTAGTCGTTGTCCTTGTCGATCTCCCACGCGGTGTGGAGCACCATCAGCCGGAACTGCTTGAGCTGGGCATAGGAGTCGGCGATGTAGGACTGCACGGTCTGCTTGTCCGACAGCAGGCTGCCCGCGGTCTCGCGGCTCAGCACGCGCTCGCACATCATGTCGATGGCCTTCTGGGCCAGGCCGATGGTGCGCATCGCGTGGTGGATACGGCCACCGCCGAGCCGGGTCTGGGCGATGACGAACGCCTGGCCCTCGCCGCCGAGCAAGGCAGCGTTCGGCACCCGCACATTCTCGTAGTGGATCAGCGCGTGGCTGCCCTCGTTCTCGCGCTCACCGTACAGTCCAACGTTGCGCACGATGTTCACACCCGGGGTGTCGGTGGGTAGCAGGAACATCGACATGCCCTGATACGCACTGACGTCGGGGTTGGTCACCACCATCACAATCAGGAACGCGGCGGTGTTGGCGTTGGAGGAGAAGTACTTCCAGCCGTTGATGACCCAGTCATCACCGTCGCGCACTGCGCTGGTCGTGAACTGCGTTGGATCCGCGCCACCCTGGGGTTCGGTCATCGAGTAGCTGGAGAACAGTTCGCCGTCGAGCAGCGGGCGCAGGTAGCGCTCCTTCTGCTCGGGCGTGCCGTAGTGCGCGATGATCTCGGCGTTGCCGGTGTCGGGGGCCTGGCAGCCGAAGATGATGGGTGCCCATTGCGATCGGCCGATGACCTCGTTGAGAAGTGCCAGCTTCAGCTGGCCATAGCCCTGACCGCCAAGGTCGGGTCCGAGATGCGTGGCCCACAAACCCTTCTCACGCACCTGCTGCTTGAGGGGGTCGACAACCTTGCGTCGCGTCTCGGTCAGCGGGGTGAACTGCAGATGAGGCCAGATGAGGTCGAGCGGCTCGACCTCGTCGCGCACGAATGCGTCCGCCCAGTCCAGCAGTTCCTGGTACTGCGGATCAGTCTCGAAGTCCCACATTGCGGCCTCCTTGGCAGGGATCAGGGTGTGGTGCGTCGGTGTGTGTAGCCGTCGATGAGCGTGGTGATGTCGTGGGTGACTACATCGGCGAATGAGCGCTCTCCGAATGTGCCTGCGGCCCAGTGTCTTGCGCCCTCGCTGACGAAGGTCTGGGCCAAGTACGCCAGATGCGCGACGTCGACGTGGTCGGGGAGCTTGCCGTCGGCCTTGGCCTGTGTGAACAGCTCGCTGAACATATCGTCCTCGAGGTCGGGGGGCGTGCCCTCGGCGATGAGACGGTGCTCGACGCGGTAGCCCTCGAGGATCGCCTCGATGATCAGCTCACGGGGGTTGCGTCTCATCGACTGCTCCAACGTCGTCAGGGCAGCGCCGATGACGGCGGCGATCTCGTAGGGCTCGTCGAGCATGTCGTGGATGGTGCGGTGCGCCGACTGCGTCGACATGACGCCCACCTCGAAGAGCACGTCCTCCTTGCGGGGGAAGTAGAAGTAGAACAGCGCCTTGGAGACACCCGCCGCGGTGCAGATGTCGGCGACGGTGGTGGTGGCGTACCCCTTGGTGCGCCACAGTGCCATCGCGGCTTGGACCAGCACCCGTTTGGTCTCACGCGAGTTCGCCCGCTGGAATGTCGCCCTACGCTGACCACGGTCAGGCGAGGTCGATTGGGTGGGCCTCGACATATACGCAAAATAACAGGGGATTGTCGGCCTGTCACTAGTCGACTCATGTCTAACTAATGGCCCGGGCGGCCGCCCCGGACGTAGGCCTTGTAAGGCACGGCTAACCTATCTATATTAACCGGAGAAATATCCTCTAAATTAAGGGTTGGCTGGTGCCTCGACTCTTCAGCGTCGTGAACGGCGCAGTGCTCGCGTGTGTGGTTGTGCTCGGAGTGTTCGCAGCGTCGCCCGCGCAGGCCGATGACCCGCCCGCGCACGCCGAGGACTTCGCCATCACGTCGGAGGTTCCCACGCTCGAGGAGCTCAGCGCGCAGATCGCCCTGCTGGTCGCCTCGCCCGCCCCGGACCACGTGAAGGCCGCGCAATTGGAGGGTGGTTCGCGTGCGGCGGTCGTGCCGAGGATGGTCTACCGCATCGGATTCTTCCGTCCGCCAAAGGGTTCGAGCGTGGTCACCGGACCCGAAACGCATGAGGAGGGCCGCCACACCGCCATCATCAACGCCAGTCGAGCGGGTCGGCCGACGATCCTGATCGAGGCGGAGTGGCGCTACCTCGACGGGCGCTGGAAACTCGCGAGCAAGTCCTTGTGCAACGGCATCAAGACCCTCGGCCTGCCCATCCCGTGCAACTTCGAATGAGTCGCTGGTGATCCACGTCGGGGGAGTCTCGAAGAGTTACGGCCGGTGCCGCGCCGTCAGCGATGTGACCCTGTCCATCCCCGCGGGCACGGTCACGGGACTGCTGGGACTCAACGGTGCGGGCAAGTCCACCCTGCTGCGGCTCATCGCCGGGTTGGATGCCCCCGACCGTGGCACGGTGACGGTCGATGGCCTGCGTCTGCGTGACGTGCGCCATCCAAATCGACTGGTGGGTGCGCACTTCGGGCCCGGCGCGCTGGACACCCGCCACACTGTGGTGCGCCACCTTCGATGGTTGGCCGCCCTTGGTGGCCTCGAGGCGGGGCGGGTCGACACCGTTCTCGCGATGGCCAACCTGACCGCGCTGAGCAACCGCCGCATCGCCGCGCTGTCGCTAGGTGCGCGGCAGCGGCTCGCGATCGCAGGCGCATTGCTCGGCGACCCCGAGGTGCTGGTACTCGACGAGCCCGTGAACGGCCTCGATGTGCCGGGCATCGTCTGGCTGCGGCACCTGTTGCGCGACTTGGCCTGTCGCGGTCGAATCGTCATCGTCGCCAGTCACCTACTGGCCGAGGTGGTTCTCACCGCCGACCGCGTGGTCATCATGTCGGCCGGCGAGGTCGCTGTCGACGGCTCGCTGGCCGACGTCGTGCCCTTCGGCGCCGATCCGCGCGAACACCTCGAGCAGCAACTCACCCGCGGCGTCGGAGTCGCGTCATGACCGTGACGACGCATGTTCTCCGCAGCGCGCGAGCCGAGTCCATCCGCACCGGCGGACGCGGTCCGCTGTGGACCATTCTGATCCCGGCGGCCTGCCTCGTTCCGGCTGTCATCACCTTCACGATCGCCATCGTCGCCGAGTACTTCGCACGCATCCCCGGCCAGACCTACGTCCAGCAGGTCGCGACATCCAATGCCACCTACTGGGTCGTCACGGTCACCGTCGTGATGGCGGCGACCGCTGCGGCGTACGGGCGAAGCAGTGAATCTCAGTGCGGAGCAGGCGCCTTCGTAAAGGCGGCGTTGCCTCGCACCTGGACTGCCGACGCGGGCAAGTGGCTCTTCTACGGGTTGCTCGGAGCGTTCGCCGCGGCGGTGATGGTGGCAGTGGTACTCATTGCCCTGCCGATGGTGTCGCCGTTGGTCTACGGCGAGGTGTCCATCGCCGACCCCGTCGGCCGTCGGCTGCTGGTGACTGTGCCGATCCTCGCGTTCTTCGCCGCCGGGTTCGGCATCGGTGTCGGGGCCATCACCCGCAGCCCGGCAGCCGCCGTGGGTGCGGTGCTGTTGTGGGTGTACGTCATCGAGACCGCGGTGGGCTACATCCCCGGCGGCATCTCCACGCAACGCTTCATGCCGTTCCTGAACGGTGTGTACGGCACGGGACAGGACATCATTCTGGCCCCACCGTGGGGTCCCGACGTGGCATTGGCCTATGCCTGTGCCGTGTTCGCCGTCATGTTCGCGGGAGGCCTGTGCGCCGCCCGCCTGAAGAGAGGAGTCACCTCGTGACCGACCAGGAAAGCATTCCGCTGAG
Organism: Mycobacterium sp. IDUB_39; assembly: GCF_055419205.1. Taxonomy (NCBI): domain Bacteria; kingdom Bacillati; phylum Actinomycetota; class Actinomycetes; order Mycobacteriales; family Mycobacteriaceae; genus Mycobacterium; species Mycobacterium sp. IDUB_39. Next base: position 25,915 of record NZ_JBVAXF010000010.1, on the reverse strand, counting down.
CAGTCGATCGGATGCCGACGTACCCGGCCACTGGCTGCTGGCGCGGCTGGGCAAGCGCGTGCTGAGACCGGGCGGGGTCGAACTGACGGCTCGTCTGTTGTCCGCGGCCAAAGTGGCCGGCTCGGACGTCGTCGAACTCGGTCCGGGACTCGGCAGGACGGCCAACGACATTAGTGCACTGGGGCCGAAGTCCTATGTCGGCGTGGACGACAGCTCTGCGTCCTCGCCACTGCTACGCGATGTGGTCGCCCGCACGGGTGGCCGCACCGTCGCCGCCGATGCCGCCGAGACCGGACTGGACGACGCGAGCGCTGACGTCGTCGTGGGCGAGGCCATGCTCACCATGCAGGGGGAGAACGCCAAGCGCGCGATCGTCGCGGAGGCCTTCCGTGTGCTGCGGCCAGGAGGCCGCTACGCCATCCACGAACTCGGCCTGACCCCCGACACGCTGCCGCAGGACACCAAGGACGCCATCAGGCGCGATCTCGCCCGGTCAATCAAGGTGAATGCGCGCCCGCTGACGGCCCAGGAGTGGACCGCGCTGCTGACCGAGGCCGGATTCGAGGTCACCTCGGTGCAACTCGCGCCCATGGCACTGTTGCGGCCCGCGCGCGTGCTGGCCGACGAAGGCCTGCTGGGTACCCTCCGCATCGCCGAAAATGTGCTCAGGCGGCCCGCGGCCCGCAAGCGGGTGCTGGCCATGCGTGGCACGTTCGGACGGTATCGGGAGGCGTTGACCGCCGTTGCGCTCGTCGGCACGGTGCCGAACGAGGGCTCAGGACAGGGCGCGGTGACGCGATGACTGGTCGGCTGCACTTCCAGAGCAGTGCTGATCACCTGCCGCCACCCGACGCAACCGAGCGTCAGATCGCCAGCAAGATGGTGTACTCCTCACCCGAGGTCAAGGTGGTCAATCTCGCGTTCGTCGAGGGTGCGCTGCTGGCCGACCACTCCAGTCCGCACCCGATCCTGGTGCAGGTTCTCTCCGGTGACGTGGAGTTCACCTGCGCGGGCGAGACCACCCGGATAGGGGCCGGGGGGCTGATGTCGGTGGACGGCGGCGCCGTTCACGCCGTTCGCGCGATCGCCCCGACATCGCTGACGGTCACGTTCCTGCTCTGACCGCCCACGCGGGTGTGATCGCACCCGACGTGCGACGATGGAGTATCTGTCACAGCCGCAGGACGGGGGAGTTCAGTTGCCCGCCACCGAAGTACACGGCAGCGCCAGCGGTGCCTCGGACCGTGCCGTGGGACAGCAGCGTCAGCGGGTGCTGGGTGTGCTGCGCACGGCGGAGGAGCCCGTCGACGCTCACCACGTCGCCGACGCGCTGAACATCCACGTCACCACGGCACGCTTCCATCTGGGCACGTTGGAGTCCCAAGGGGTCATCCGGCGCGGTGGCGCGACGGCGGGTCGCGTCGGCCGGCCACGCCTGACCTACGAGTTGGCACCCCGCCTGGACTATGCCGACATCGTGGCGCTCTTTGCGACGCACCTCGGCGGCACGCCGGAGGAACGTGAGACCCGCGCGCTGCGGATCGGGGCGGACCTGGCCCGTCGGGTACGCCTGACCGAGACGTGCCGGGACTCGTCGATCACCGACCTCGTCGTGGCTGCCCTGACCGCACTCGGATTCCAGATTCGATCCGTCGTGAACGCGTTCGGAGAGCTGACGGTGCAGATCTGCACCTGTCCGCTTGCCGAGATCGCCGTCGACGCACCGGAAGTGGTGCGCGGTATTCAGCAGGGTTTGATCCAGGAGGTCATCGACAGCAACGCCGATTTGCTGGACAGGCCCTACGTCGCGGTCGTGCGGCCGGACCCGACGAACGGCGCGTGTGAGGTCAGCCTGGTGCTGCGCCCGGGAGCCCGTTCGGCGATGTGAGCACACTGCGGATCGCGGCACTGACTCTCGGCGTGCTCGCCCTTGTGGCGGGCGGGTTGCAGATCTGCGCATACGTCGCGACGGGTTTCCTGCGCCACCTTGTCGTTGGCTCCTTCGCGGTGGCGGTGGGCCTGTGCGTGGCGGGCGCCGCGGTGGGGGCGGTCCTGCGCGGCCGGCGCTGACGCCAGATTGAGAATCGCGTTCTCCAGCTCGGGCAGTCAGTGGCTCGCGGGCGCGCGTTGAGCAAGGTGATTAGAGGGCTGCCTTCGTTGACGCCGAAGCAGCGCTATGGAAATGTAATACTCAACAATGAGAGCCACGTTCTCATTGGCATGCGTGAGGAACGGAGTGGTACATGACGATCGACCCCGCCGGCATTGACTGGTTCAGGGACCCGCGGCTGGTCGACGACCCCTATCCGTACTTCAATGCGCTGCGCGACAAGTGCCCGGTCGAGCGCGAGGACCACTACGGCGTGACCATGGTGACCGGCTGGGAGGAGGCGGTCTCGGTCTACAACGACGAGGAGACCTTCTCGTCGTGCACCTCGGTGACGGGTCCCTTCCCCGGTTTCCCGGTGCCGTTGGAGGGCCGTGACGACGTCGCCGAGCTGATCGAGAAGCACCGCGACGAGCTGCCGTTCAGCGATCAGCTGCCCACACTGGATCCGCCCGTCCACACCAACCATCGCTCGCTGATGATGCGGCTCATCACCCCCAAGCGCCTCAAGGAGAACGAGGACGCGATGTGGCAACTGGCCGACGGGGTGCTCGACGAGTTCCTGGCGCCCGGCCGGGGTGAGTTCATCAAGGGTTTCGCGAGCCCGTTCACGCTGCTGGTCATCGCCGACCTACTGGGCATTCCGCCGGAGGACCGCAACGCCTTCGTCGACGGCATCTCCCAGCACTCGGGTGGCGGTGTCGGCAGCACCAGCAAGGAGTCGCTGTCGCACAGCCCGCTGGAGTTCCTGTACGGCCAGTTCGAGGCGTACGTCGAGGACCGTCGGGTCAATCCCCGCGAGGACGTGCTGACAGGCCTGGCCACTGCGCTGTTCCCCGACGGCACCACGCCCAGCGCCGGTGACGTCGCACGTGTTGCCACCAATGTCTTCTCGGCGGGTCAGGAGACCACGGTCCGGCTACTCGGCACAGCACTCAAGGTCCTCGGCGACCGGCCTGACATCCAGAAGAGGGTCCGCGAGGACCGCAGCCTGTTGCCCAACTTCATCGAGGAGGCGCTGCGCCACGAGAGCCCCGTCAAGGGTGACTTCCGGCTATCGCGCACCCCGGTCACCGTCGGCGATCACGAATTGAAGTCAGGCACAACGGTAATGGTGGTCAACGGCGCAGCCAACCGTGATCCGCGCCGTTTCGAGGAGCCTGACGAGTTTGACCCGGCGCGCAAGAACGCCCGCCAGCACCTTGCCTTCGGGCGCGGTATCCACAGCTGCCCCGGCGCTCCGTTGGCCCGCGCCGAGACGCGCGTTGGCCTTGAGCGACTGCTCGACCGCACCACCGACATCAGGATCTCGGAGGAGAAGCACGGGCCGGCGGGTCACCGCGACTACCACTACATCCCGACGTTCATCCTGCGTGGGCTGACTGAACTGCATCTCGAATTCGACGTGCGCGAGCCGAGCGGGGCCTCATGAGGGTCGCCGTAGATGAGGACCGCTGCGCGGGCCACGGCATGTGCCTGACGCTGTGCCCCGAGGTCTTCGAGCTGTCCGACGACGGGTGGGCGGTTGCCGACCCGGAGGAAGTGCCCGTCGAACTCGAGGGTGCGGCCCGCGAGGCCATCGACAACTGCCCCGAGCACGCGATCCACGAGATCTGATCTAACCCGCTTCACCGACAAGGAGATTCGTACTGTGGCAAAGGGCTATGTGATCATCACCGAGCACATCAACGACCCGGCGGGTATGGCTGACTACGGAAAGCTGGCGATGAAGGCCATGGCCGGCGCCACCGTGCTGTCGGTGGACACCAAGCCGACGGTGATCGAAGGCGACTGGCACGGTCACCAGACCGTGGTGCTGGAGTTCGAATCGGTCGATGCGGCCAAGGACTGGTACTACTCCGATGCGTACCAGGAGGCGGTGAAGGTGCGCCAAGGCGCCGCCGACTGCAACGGAGTCATCGTCTCCGGCTTCTGAGTTCCCGCGAGCAGACGCAAAGCTGCCCCTTTTCACGCGAAAAGGGGCAGCTTTGCGTCTGCTCGCGAGAGATTAGTGGGGAATCAGTGGGCCCACGGGTGTGGTGGTCGTGGCGTGTACGAGGAGATCGGCGAGTTCGCGCGGGCGGCTGAGGAACGGCGAGTGCGAGGCGTCGATGCTGAGCTGATTGACGCCGAGTCGCCGGGTGACGGTGTCGGCCAGCCAGCGTGGCATCGACCGGTCCTGCTCGCACACGATGAAACTGCGCGGCAGGTTGGCCTCCCAGAAGCGAGTCACCGACACCGGTGTCACGGTGGTGTCACCGAACCGCTCCGGACCCAGCCGGTCGAACGCCCAGCGCGCGGTGTCCTCATCGCAGTCGTGATAGAAGTACTTCCAGGCACCGTCGAAGTCCGCGAACGTCATCGCGCCGTCGTCGTCGAACTTCAAGTAGCTCAACATCTCTCCGACGTCACCGTCGAACTCGTCACCCAACTCGTCGCTGGAGTCACGCATCGCCATAGCCTCCGGATAGGTCCGGCCCTCACGGGGGAGCGCGGCAGCCAGATAGACGATGTGGCTCACCAGGTCCGGGCGCGCATCGGCGGCGAGCGTCGCGTCGAATCCGCCACCGGAGTGGCCGACCAGGACATTGCGGGTGTGGCCGTCGGTTGCCATCGCGTCGACGATCGCGTCGCGTCGATTGGTCAGCGTCGACTCCTGATCGATCAGGGCGCCATGGCCGGGCAGATCGACGGCGACCGCGCTGTGCCCCAACTTCGCCAGCTCGGAGACGGTGCGCTCCCAACACCACGCGGCGTGAAAACCACCGTGCACGAGGACGAATCGCACCGGAGCGAAGCTACTCGTCGCTGATGGCGATGGCCTGCCGCGGGCACTGGCGCACGGCTTCCCTGACCTTCGCCTCGTTGTCTGGGGTCACTTCCTCGGTCAGCACGTGCAGGTAATCGTCATCGTCCAGGTCGAACACCTCGGGGATGATGCCCATGCACACCGCGTTGCTCTCACATAGGCCGAAGTCGACCACGATCTTCTGAGTCACGATCACCTCACGACTTTCTCTTCGCGCAAGCGGCTCATCGGCCGACCTTCTCTTCGCGCAAGCGGCTCATCGGCCGACCTTCTCTTCGCGCAAGCGGCTCATCGGCTCACCCTCACGGGCACGTGGTGATAACCCGCGACGTTCTGCATGTTGACGCGCTGCAGGCCATCGAAGTCGACCTCGTAGCGAGGCATGAAGTCGAGCAACTTCTCGAGCGCGATGGCGGTCTCCATGCGGGCGAGTGCGGCACCGAGGCAGCTGTGAATGCCGTAGCCGAGCCCGAGGTTCTGCGCCTCGGCACGGTCGCGGTCGATGTCGAAGGTCTCGCCATCGGTGAAGGCTCGCGGATCGCGGTTGGCCGAGGCACCCATCAGGAAGACCGGCTTGTTCGCCGGGATCACACCGCTGGGCACCTCGACTTCCCGCACGCTGTAACGGACGTTGTACTGCACCGGGCCCACGTAGCGAAGCAGTTCCTCGACCGCGGCCGGGATCTTGCTGCGGTCGTCGAGCAGCTTCTGCCACTGGTCGGGGTGCTGGGCGAACAGCACCACGGCGCTGCCGACGAGCTTGGTGACGGTCTCGGCGCCGGCGCCGCCGAGAAGCGTGGTGAAGCCCGTGATCTCGATGTCGTCGAGCTTGCGCAGGTTGCCGTCCTCGTCGGGGATCTCCGCGGCGATCAGTCGGCTGATCATGTCGTCCTGCGGGTTCTTACGCCGCTCCTGGACTAGCCCGTAGTAGTACATGCCGGAGTCGATGTTGGCCTGCATGTTCTCTTCGTCGAGCTCGATCTGACCCGGCTTGCGTTGCAGGCTCGTGTCGATCCAGTGCCGGACCTGCTGGCGGAAGTCTTCGGGAACCCCTGCCATGCGGGTGATGACCTCGACCGGGAACGGTCCCGAGAAGTCCTGCACCACATCGAAGTTGTTCGGATCCACCTTGCCGAGATAGTGGTCGATGAGTTCGACCACGGTCTCGCGCTGCGACTGGATGGCACGCGGTGTGAACGCCTTGTTGAGCAGGCTGCGCATGTGCCGGTGATCGGGCGGATCCATGAAGATGATCGATTTGGACGGCACGTCACCCGAGCGCACCATGCCCAGATCGCAGCCACGGGCCGACGAGAAGGACTCGTGGTCCTTGAACGCCGCCGCCACGTCCTCGTGCCGGGTCAAGGCGTAGAAGTCCTCTTCCTCGTCGTAGTACAGCGGCGCCTCGTCGCGCATCCGCTTGTACACGTCGTACGGGTTCTCGAAGTACTCCGGCGAGACCGGGCTGAACACGACTTTGGGCTTGGTCACTGTGTCCTCCTCGGCACTGAACCCAATGCCGGATACGTTACGGAAGGCTGATTAATTGTAACGCTTACAGTATGCGGCATCTCAAGGAGATTTTCAGCGGATTCATGAACTGAACCGCGCGTGTCACGACTTGGCCCCAGCGTTCACCAGAGCTTCGAGAACACCGAGGTCACCGCCCAGTTCCGCGACGGTCTTGCGCACGACGGCGACGTCCTTCCCGATGAACTCGCCGACTGCCGAGATGAACGCATCTGCCGAGCCCGCCGAGGCGATCATCCCCAGCACCCGGCTCGAGGAGCTGCCGTGGGTCAGGGCCCCGAGCAGGGCGCCCTCGTCGATGCCGAACCGGGTGCCGAGTCGCACGCCCTCGGCGACCAATCCGATCTGAGCGGCGAACATCGTGTTGTTGATCAGCTTGACCAACTGGCCTGCGCCGACGGCGCCCGCGTGCACGATGGGATCGCCGTACGCACCGAGCACGGGTTGCATCCGGGCCACCGCGGCGTCGTCACCTCCGACGAAGAGGGTGACGTGGCCTGCGGCGATGTCGTGCGGACCCCCACTCACCGGTGCGTCGATGACATCGACGTGGGTGAAACGCTCGGCGATCGCCTGCGCGGTGCGCGGGCTTCCCGTGGTGTGCAGGATCAATGCGGAACCCGGGCGCATCCCGGCCACCAGATCACCCTCGAGGCAGATCTGTTTCACCTGGTCGTCGGTGAAGACACACAGCACGATCGCGTCGGCATCGGGTGCTGTGGCGGCCAGGTCGGGGACCGGTCGTGCGCCGAGTTCGGCGACCGCCTGCCGCTTGTCCTCGGTGCGACCGACGGCATCGACGTCGTGTCCGGCGTCGACCAGGCGGCGCACCATCGGAGCGCCCATCCGGCCCGCGCCGACGAATCCGACCCTCATCAGCGCAATCTCCTCTTCGCGCAAGCGCTCATCAGCGCAGTCTCTTCTTCGCGCAAGCGCTCATCAGGACACTCTCTTCTTCGCGCAAGCGCTCATCAGCGCAGTCTCTTCTTCGCGCAAGCGCTCATCAGCGCGAGTGGAGCATCGTCGCCAGCGCCGTGTCCGCGACGTTGAACACCGTGCCCTCGGGCGCCGACGCCGTCGCGGCGAGGCTCGCTGCGTGGCGGACGTCCTTCTGCAGCAGCGCACCGGCGATGGGGGCCAACCCCTCCACACTGCCGCCGAACATCGTGATGCTGCTAATCGCCTTGCTTGTGGCCGACCCCCGATTGAGCACCTCGCAGAGCCGTTCCCGAGCGATGCCCAGCGCGTCGCCGAGTTCCAGGGTGCTCAGGGCGCTGCCCAGATTGGCGGTGAACTGAAGATTGTTCAGGATCTTGGCCACCTGGCCGGCGCCAAGCCCGCCGAGATGCACGATCGCGTCGGAGTAGGTGGCGAACACCGGTCGGACCCTCTCGACATCGGCCTCCTCGCCGCCGACCATGACCATCAACGTGCCCTCCACCACGGCCGGTCCACCACCGCTGACAGGTGCGTCGATCACCGAGACACCCTGGGCCGCTGCGACTTCTGCCAGCTCGCGACACGTGTCGGGGTGCACCGTGCTGTGGATCGCGATGATCCCGCCGGGCTTCATCCCGGCCAGCACGCCTTGGTCACCCATGATGACCTGCCGCACGTCGTCATCGCCGACCACGCACAGGCAGACGAGGTCGCTGGCCGCACCGAGTTCGGCGGGGGTCGCCGCCACCTTCGCCGCGGTGTCAGCGTACGGCTCGACCGACGCCGATCGGCGTGCCCACAACGTGAGGTCATAACCGCCCTCGACGATCCGGCGTGCCATCGGCCCGCCCTGACTGCCCAAACCGATGAATCCGACCCGCATCACGCCTCCACCTCTAACTTCGCTGAATTGTCCGCTGGTGCGCTGTCCTTGGTGGCAGCCACGCAATCGGAGATGAACGCCAACACTCGCTGGTGGTACTCGCCGGCCGTCAGGCCAACGCTGAGATTGTGTCCGCTGTCTACCATCTCGTTGGCGGTGATGCGGGGGGCGGCGGTGAACAGTGCGGTGATGGCGTCGATCGCCTCGGGTGACGACTCCCAGACGCTCTCGTGATCGGCGATGCTGAACTCCACCGGAACACTCACGCGCGCAGCCAGTTCGGCGAAGTCTCGCTTCGCCCAGTTCGCGGTGACGTCGCTTTCGTAGGCCACACCCGGTGCGGAGAGCGCGCCGGTCAGCACCTCAGGCGGATACAGGTCGGTCGGTTGCCAGAGCAGATCACGCAGCCCGGCCGGTCGTGACGTGACGGTGGCTTCCTTGATGACGGCGTGTGCGTCGGGGCTGTAGCGCAATCCGGTGCCCGCGAGTTCCAGGCCGATCACGTCGGAGGCACGGTCGGCGACCGCCATCCGCAGGCCGAGTTCGCAGCCCGCCGAGTGGGCGACCAGGAACACACCAGCGCCGCGCGCGCCATCGGCGATGATCTTGTCGACGGCGCCGTAGGCGAGCGACACCCGGCGGTCGGGGTCGGCCATCTCGTCGGAATAGAGCGCGGACGCGCCGTAGCCGGGCCGGTCCAGTGCGATCGCCGTGTATCCGTGCGCTGCGGCCAAGCGCAGCAACGACAATCGCTGATTGCCCGGGCAGTCGAAGTACGCCGCCGACGTCGCGCCGCCGTGGATGGCGACGATCACGGCGCGCGGATCCTGGACCTCGGCGACGAGCCCGGACATCGGCACGCCGTCGACCATGACGACTCGGGGACGTGGCTCGGCTTCTGTCATTGTGCTCCTCGCGTCCGCACCGTCATCTTGCTCCTCGTCGCACTCTCACGAATCGATCCGCATCAGCATGACGCCGCTGGGAGTCAGGCCGCCGCTGCTGGTGACCGCGATCTTGGCGTCCTTGACCTGGCGCTCACCCGCCTCACCGCGAAGCTGGGTGACGGCCTCGTGGATCAGGCCCATACCGTGCGTCCGGCCGTGCGACAGCTGACCGCCGTGGGTGTTGAGCGGGATCACGCCGTCACGCGCGATGTTCTTGCCGCCGTCGAGGAAGTCCTTGGCCTCGCCGATACCGCAGAAGCCCAGTGCCTCCAGCCAGGACAGGCAGTTGAACGAGAACCCGTCATACAGCTCGGCGACGTCGACGTCGCTTGGCCGCAACGACGTTCGGGACCACATGTGCGCGGCCTGGCCGAGCACCTGCGGCTCGTGGGTCAGGGTGGACTGATCCCAGTCGGTGCGCTCGAGGATCTGCGTGCCCACGGCCTCGAACAGCACCGGGGTCTTGGGCATGTCACGGGCGACGTCGACCGCCGACACGATGACGGCGACGGCGCCGTCGCAGGGCACGTCACAGTCGTAGAGCCCGAAGGGTGTCGTGATCAACCGCGCCGAGAGGTAGTCGTCCATCGTCATCGGATCGCGGTAGATCGCCGTCGGGTTCAGTGCGGCGTTGGCGCGCTGATTGATCGCGATCCAGCCCAGCGTCTCGCGGGTCGTGCCGTACCGGTCGAAATGACGTTGGGCGTTGAGCGCCAAGGTGTGCGACGCCGACGACGCGCCGAAGGGCATCTGCCAACTGGAGGTCCGGGCTCCGCCGGGCGGCGACATCTTGCCCTGCTTCAACATCTCGCCGAATGTCGACTCCCACAGCGTGCGGAAGCACAGCACGTGGCGCGCCATACCGGTGGCCACGGCCATCATGGCCGCGATCACCGATCCACCGGGACCGAAGGTGTCCATACCGCCGTTGATCCACGTCGGCCGCAGGCCAAGGGCACCCTCGAGTGCGCTCACGCCGCCCTCGCCCATACCGGCCATGTCCAGTCCGGGGTAGGTCGACAGGCCGTCGATATCGTCGAACGTCAGTCCGGCGTCGGCGACGGCCGCCTCACACGCCTCGATGGTCAGCGACAACGGAGGCACCATCAGGCGGCGGCCGATGCGGGAGGCCCCGATTCCGGTGATCGCCGAGTGCTCCTCGAACCTCTTCTCGGACAACGCCGGGCGAACGTGTTTGGCGAAGTCCTGTGGCGCGATCTCGTCGACGGGCAGGGCCGCGGTCTCACCGTCGCTCGCTGGCCGGAACACCGGCAGCCAGACGTCGGCGATCTGCTGGAACACGACCTCGACTGTCTGGCCGATCTTGAGGTCCTCGGGATCGCACTCGATGATGTTGGTGGTCAAGCGCGCCCGTGGATCCTCCGCGATACCGACCTGTGCGATGACGTACGGAGGAGGCAGGTCGGGAAAACCGAACCGGTGGTTCACCGTGAACGCCGAGAGCGACGCCTTGCCGGATACCGCGCGGACACCCAGGTCACGGCTTCGGCAGTAGCGGCAGATCGGCGCGGGCGGATGGATGAGGGCCTGACAGCTCTGGCACTCCTGGATGCGCAGTTGGCCGTCGGAGCCCGAGGTCCAGAAGAACTCGTTCTCGGGGGTGATCTGCGGTAGCGGGCGGCCGGGCACGTCCATGTCAGTTACTCGTCTTCGCGGATGCCGTGGCGTGCACGGGAAGGTTGGTCGCACCGTTCGCACCGTTCGTGGCGCCGGGGTTCTCGCTCATTTCGATGATCGCGTGGACGGGGCAGTCAAACAGAGCGCGCTGGACCGCATCGTGGTCGGCCTCGGGCACCGTGCCGTCGCCGATGAGCGACGCGTATCCCCAGTCGTCCAATGAGAAGTACTCGGGGGCGTGCTTTGCACAGATGCCGAAGCCGTCGCACAGGGTGCGGTCCAGTCGAATCCTCATGGGGCCACTCATGACTCCGCCTCCACTTCGTAGGGCCGCAGCGCGGTGTACGCCCCGTTACGGCATGAGTCGCAGTCGCTGGCCACGTGGCGGGCGACGTCCTCGGAGAACTGCTTGAGCAGGGTCGCGGCCACATTGGTGGCGGCGTCGAGGGTCGCGCACGCGCCTCGCCCCCGTAGCACCACCGACCACCGCTCCAGTCGAGCCAGGTCATCGACGGTGGCGACGCCGTCGCGCAGGGCTGCGGCGACCGCGGACATCGCAGCAGTGCCGTTGAAGCATGAACCGCACTGGTCGGCGTTCTCGCGGTCGAAGTACGCCAGCACCGCAGCCGCGACGGCAACGGGGCAGTCGTCGGTGAGGATCGACACGGCGCCACAACCCAGTCCGCTGCCCAGTGCACGCATCGTCTCGTGGTCGAGCGTGGCGTCCAGCACATCACGGTTGAGGAGGCCGGCGAAGTAACCGCCCATCAGCACACCGGTCACGGCGTCGGCCGAAACACCGTGCAGGACCAGCAGATCGGCCACTGACGTCCCGTGCGGCAACTCGTACAGTGCGGCGGCCCTGCCTGCGCCCGTCACCGTCGCCAGGAACGTGCCGGGGGAGGCCGACGTGCCCGTCAGGCGGTAGGCATCGCTTCCGTGCTTGAGGATGAACGGCAGATTCGCGAGCGTCTCCACGTTGCTGACCAGCGTGGGGTGGCCGCCGACACCCTCCTGGAAGGGACGTGGCGGCTTGTCGGTGGGCTTGGCCGGTCCGCCGTTGACGGCGCGAACTGCGGCGGTCTCCTCGCCGGCGACGTAGCCGGGATCGACGGTGACGACGCTGACCGCGACACCATCCGACGGTGCGGCGGTTAGCGCGGTCCGCACAGCGTGCGCAGCATGCGGATCAGACACGTAGACGAATGCGCTGTCGGCGTTGACGATGCGCGCGGCGAGTCGCACGCCGTCCAGTACCAGGTGCGGACGGTTTCGCAGCAGCCACCTGTCCTTGACCGACGCCGGCTCGCCCTCCTCGCCGTTGGCCAGCAGCACTGTCGGACGGCCCGCACGGCCAGCGTCGCGCACTGTGCGCAGTTTGACCGCCAACGGGAATGCCGCACCGCCGCGACCTAATAGGCCGCTGCGGTCGATCTCATCGAGCAGGCCATCGGGGTCCGTGAGGCTCTGATAGCCGCCGGCCCGGACGTACTCGGGGAAGCCCTCAACACCGGATGTGGTGTCCAGGAGCAGCCGTGGCTCGAGTCCGGGCCAGGCGGCGACCTTGAGGTCGGTGGCAACCGGATTCTCGGCGGTAGTCATGGCTCCTCGCGCAAGCGCTCGTCGGTAGTCATTTCATGGCCTTCCTTCCCGCGGATAGGCTGGCGGGCATGAGAACTGCGGTGGTGCGTGTCGACGTCGACCCGTCTGCACGGCTTGCGCCCGCACAACTAACGGACGGCATGACGAGCCTCGCGAGGTTGGCTGCGGCGATCGGTGCCGAGGTAGTGCATGTCGACCTCGCGGCCATGCCGCCCAGCCGCAGACAGGTCGAGGTCCTGATCGTTGGAGACGACGCGAAGGCGCTGGAGCGCACGGCGGTCGAGTTGTGCACCACGGCATTCGGCGGATTCGGTGCGGAACCCGCTGCGGGAGTGCTGACCTACGTCAGCAGGGGCACCGACGACGACGCGCACGGCGTGCTCGCCGGACTGGGGCTGCGTGGCGATGTCGAGCGAACCCATGGTGGTCCTGACGGCCCGGGGTGGGACACCGTGCGGGTGACCCTGCGCAAGGCGGACCTCGAACGCGTGCCGGAAAGCCGTGTCCACACCGCCTTGGAGGCGTCGCTCAATTGCGAGGTCCAGATCGTGACGGTGTAGCTGCACCGTAATCAATCCTTGAGGAAGTCGAGGATCGCCGGCGCCGCCTTTACCCAGGTGTCGAACAGGCAGAACTTCGTTCCGCCGCTGGCGGCGAACTTCTCACCCGCCCGTTCCCAGGCGTCCTCCGGCCACGGTGGATCGATCAGCTTGGATCCCTTGATGAGACAGTTGACCTCGAGTGAGGTGCGCTTGGGGTGATCCCAGTCGTTCTCGCCGCCCCGGATGATCAACGTCGGAACCTTGATCTCGTCGAACATATCGTCCGGGACGCCGGGGATGGTTTGACCGGGCTTGGGCACGAATGCGTTGAGCCAGCGCAACATCACCTTGAGGAACTCATCGGCATCAAGACCAAGTAGGCGCGCTTCGTTGTCGGGGTTCTCCTCGATGCGCTCCTTCCACTCCGCGACATGCTGCAAACCCTTGATGCCCATCCCGCGGACCGCGAGGATGCTCGGCACGATGTAGTGCCCGCCGAGTACGAATGACCCGTAGACCCCGCCGACGATGTTCCACACCACAAGCTTGGTGACCAGTTCGGGATAGAGCATCGTGGTGATCATCGAGTCCCTGGCGCCACCCGATCCGCCCGCGATGATGCACGGTCCGATGTCGAGCCTGGTGATCAGTTCCTTCAATGTCTCGGCACGCATGTGGGATTCACTCTGCCCGTAGAACTGCACGTCGGACTTGCCGCAGTTCGGCCGGTCCCACAGCAACACCCGGTAGCCGCCCGCGACGAGCTTGCGCGCAAGGGGCTTCAGACCGGGAATGTCCTTGCTGAATCGACCGCCGGGGGTGAGGGCGATGAAATCACCCTCCTTGCCGAGGATCTCGTAGACGACATTCCCGCCGTTGATCTCGATCTTCTTGTCGGGCAACTTCTCTCCAACTCTCCTGGGCTCGAAGTCCGGTCAGGCCTGTACCAGGACGTCGTTGCCGACGACCCGGACGGGGTATGTGCGAATGCTCCATTCGGGCTTGACCGCGGTAGTCCCCGTTGCGAGCTCGAAACCCCATTGGTGCCAGGGGCAGAAGATGTACTCCATATCGCGCACCATCACCGCGTCGCCGGGCACGCTCTCGTCGACGATGTTGCGGCCGCGAGCGCGTCCCGCGCACAGCGGTCCGCCCTCGTGCGGGCAGTAGTTCGCGATGGCGTAGAACGTGCCGTTGACGTTGTACACGCCAACGCCATGTCTGCCGATTGGCACCAGTTTGTGCGTGCCAGGCGGGATTTCGTCGACGGTGGCGACGGCGTGCTCTCGCCCCTGCGCCAGCCGGGGCGTCTTGTCCTCAGCCATCTTCTAGAAGACCCGGACCTGACCCTCGAGCACCGGCACGGTGTCCGGCAGCTTGTAGGTCTCGATGCCGTTGCGGAACATGATGGCCTCGCGGGCGTGTTCGGGCAGGTGTTTGACCAGCCAGCGTGGGTCGTCGAACGTCCAGTGCGGATAGTCGCTGCTGTAGAGCAGGATCTTCTCGCACTCCATCCACTCGAAGGCGCGTGAGAGTTCGGTCTTGTCCTCGGGGTAGTCCAGCGGCTGGGTGCTGAACTTGATGTGGTCCTTGACGTACTCGCTGGGCTTGCGCTTGATGTCCATCCAGGACTTGCGCTTGGCGTAGATGGCGTCCATCCGCCACATCAGCGGCAGGATCCAGGTGAACGCGTGCTCGATGAACACGATCCTCAGGGTGGGGTGACGGTCGAACGTGCCGTCGAAGATCAGGCTCATCACCTGATTGGCCGCCAGCAGCGAGTAGGTGACCATGAAGTCGTGGTTGTAGCTGGGCAGGCCCACCGGCGGGATCGGCAGCGTCTCGTACACGCCGCGTGACAGGTGGCAGCTCACCGGCATGTCGTACTTGGTGGCGGTTGCCCAGATCGGGTCGTAGCTCGGGTCACCCCACGACGGGCGTGGCTCGGCCTTGATCAGGATCTGAGACATGTAGGGGTGCTCGGCCCACTTCTCGATCTCGCTGATGGAGCTCTTCTGGTCCTCGATGGCGATGCAGATGGATCCACGCCAGCGCTCGTGCCAGTTGTTGTGGCTGTCCAGCCAATTGTCGGCGAGCCAGGCGTTGGTGGCCGTGCAGTACGCGCCGGTGGCCTCGGCCAGCCTGCTCTCGCCGTGGGTGGGCTCAAGGATGGCGATATCGGAGCCGGCCTCCATGATCAGCTGGCGCAGTGCCATGTCGGGGTCGCTGCACGCGAACTCGCCATCCGGCGGGAAGCTGTCGACCCGCATGGCATAGGAGTGCGCGTAATCCGGTGCGTCGTAATAGATCTGGTCACCGACGGCATGGTTGGTGAAGTACTTGCTGCGCCACGGCTCCGGGATGTACTCAAGCAACTGCCCTCGCTTGGGCATCGGGTGAACATCGGAGTCAACGCACCGCACGGCGATGCGCTCGGCGGCGGGCACTCGTGGATTGGCAGTCACGGACATGGTGGCCTCCTCGCTTCCCTCTACTGTGCCGCAAGCGCGGACGGAATGACCGGGCTTGCCGGCATTTCAAGGCCGTACAGCTCAGCGGCATTGCGCCAGCAGAGCTTGTCGCGCTGCTCGGCGGAGTAACTGCTCGGTACCACTAACTCATTGCTGTCCCAGTGCGGGTAGCTGGAGCCGAACATCGTCATATCCTCCTTGCCGGTGAAGCTGAACCACTCACCCGCGAAGTCGGTGTCACCGGGACCGTCGAAGAAGCCCTGGACGAAGAAGACGTGGCCCGGCAGGTAGTCGCTGGGCATCTTCGGCGCCCACGGCGTCTGCTCCAGGTGTGGTCGGCCGAAGCAGTCCATCCGCCACATGAATGGCGTCAACATGTCCGCTGCGCCATCGGCCCAGACGAACCTCAACTCCGGGAGACGCTCGAAAACGCCCTCGGCGATCATGTTCATCAGGTGGTACAGGTAGTTCAACGACATGAAGGACAGGTACTGCTCGTAGGTGCGGGTCTTGCCTGACGGAGTCGGCGGGAAGGCGATACCTGCGCCCACCTCGATGTGAACGGCCACAGGCAGATTCGCGTCTACCGCGGCCTCCCACAGCGGCCAGAACTGCGGCTTGCCGTACAGCTCACGCGACTGCAGCGGAATGCCGATCTGCACCACGCGTGGATGGTCCTTGTACTTCTCGATCTCGCGCAACGCGCCGGCGACGTCGTCGGGGTTGACCCGGATGGTGCCACGGAACTTGTCGCCGAACTCGTCGTGCTCGAGCCAGCGCGTCACCAACATGTCGTTGTGCCCGGCTGCGATCGCGGTACCGAGGTGACGGTCCGGCATGATGCCGCGCGTCATCGGATGCAGGATGGCGATGTCCACACCCCGCCTGCCGAACAGCTCCTCCGCGACGAGCGCGGGGTCCGAGCCGGGGTACTGCCGGTCCGGCCCCTTGCTGCCCTTGATGTACTCGCCGCCGGGCGCGCCGTACCAGTCCATCTCGTAATCGGGGAAGCCCCGGCTGGAGAAGGGTTCCCGCATGAACGTCTGCCGCAGGTCCTTGTTGGACTGGCAGAAGATGTGCACGCTCGCGTCGATGACGGGCGTCGTCGTGACGTTGCCCGCGCCGTCAATGAGTTCCCTCACCGAGATCTGCCCTCCGATGTTCTGATGGCCCGGCCGAACCTGCCGACGGGTCGTGCCAGGCGGCCACCGACGTCGGTCATATCCTCAGTGTAGATCGTTGTTCTTCATTAGCAAGAACAATATTCTCCAGATGATCTATCACATCTTCGCTGGTAAGCGTGTCTGCTGGTCAGTTGCGCAGCGGGGCTGATGCGAAACAATGTACGTGGAAACGGAGAACGCGTACCCCCGAGACGAGAATGATATTCTCACTCAGACCACGCAAGTCATCGGGAGGCGGCTGCATGCTTTTGGAGTTCGATGCTGATCAGCGACTATGGCAGGAGACTGTCCGCGACGCCGTGGGCAAGCAGTGTCCGGCCACGTTGGTACGCGATATCGCTGAGAACGGTGCGGATGCCACGCCGTTGTGGAAGACCTACGTCGATGCCGGCTGGACCGAGCTGACCGATTCCGAGAACGCCGTCGAGTTGGCGATCGTGCTCGAGGAGCTCGGCCGCGCCACCGACCCGACGCCGTTTCTGGCCACGCTCACGCAGTACGCGCCCCTGGTGGGGGACCGATTCGATCCGCAGTGCACGGGAAGTGCCGTGTACACCGGCATCAGCGCCCACCGAGATGCCGACGGCTGGCTGCTCAACGGGACCGACCGGTTCGTGCTCGACGGCGACCGGGCCGACCGCTTCGCCGTGGTGACCGACGCTGGCGTGTTCCACGTCGAGGCCGGCGCGGTGAGCACTCGCCGCGCCGATGTCTTCGACCCGGTGCTCCACGTGTCCGAGGTGTCATTCCACGGCGTCCACGTCGCCGACGGCGATCGGCTCGAGATCGACGTGGAGCGCGCCAGGCATATCGCGCTGATGGGCATGTCAATGACGATGGTCGGCGCGTGTCAACGCGTCCTGGACATGGCTCTCGACCACGCCAAGAACCGCCACCAGTTCGGTGTGCCGATTGGCTCCTTCCAGGCCATTCAGCACAAGGCCGTCGACATGCACGTCGCGATCGAACGCGCCCGCGCACTGTCCTACTTCGCGGCGCTGACCATCGCCGCTGACGACCCGCGGCGGCGCCTCGCCGCGGCGATGGCGAAGGCGTCCGCCGGCGAGTGCCAGGACCTGGTCTTCCGGCACGGGCTGCAGACGTTCGGGGCGATGGGATTCACCTGGGAGAACGACCTGCAGTTCGCGCTGAAGCGCGCCAAGGCAGGGGAACTGATGCTCGGTGGTGCCGCGGAGCACCGCGCACTGATCGCGGAGGAGTTCGATGCAGCTCACATTTGATTCCGAGGTCGAAGAGTTCCGCGCCGAGTTCGCCGAGTTTCTCGACGAGCACCTGCCCTCGGCGGCCGACACCCTCGAGCGTCCGCGCTCGGTATCGCACATGCCGCAGTGGGCCCGCGACTGGCAGCGGCTGCTGTTCGACAACGGTTGGCTGCTGCCCGCGCAGCCGCCCGAGTTCGGTGGGCGCAATGCGTCGGTCCTGCAGCAGTACGTGCACCTCGAGGAGTTGTGTACCCGCCGGATCTATCACAGCTTCAATCCGCAGGGCGTCAATATCATTGCGGCATCACTGATCTCGTTCGGCAGTGATGAGCAGAAGCAGCGGTGGGCCGTGCCCGTCCTGCGTGGGGAGCGCACCGCGTCGCTGGGCATGAGTGAGCCCAGCGCCGGTTCTGACCTGGCGTCGCTGCGGACGCGGGCGGTCCGTGACGGTGACGAGTTCGTCGTCAACGGGCAGAAGGTGTGGACGTCTGGGGCGCACGACGCCGACTGGCTGCTGACCTTCGTCCGCACCGACCCCGATGCGCCCAAGCACAAGGGCATCAGTGTGCTGATCATCCCGACGGACCTTCCGGGCGTGGTGTGCCGCCCGTTCGCAGACATCTGCGGTGAGGAGAACAAGGACTTCAACGAGGTCTTCTTCACCGACGTGCGGGTGCCCGCGGAGAACCTCGTCGGACCGCTCAACGGCGGGTGGAAGGTCGCCAACGGTTCACTGGGCCACGAGCGCACGATGATGTGGCTGGGCTTCGCCGACCGGATCGCCAACTCGATCGCTGACTTCAAGCCGAGCAACGCGCTCGAGCGCGACGCGTTCGCCAGCACGATCATGGACTACCAGGCCCTGCGGCTGCTGGGCTCGGTGGGTCTGGCGCAGGCGGCCCGCGGGCAGGTCGACGTCGCCGCGGTGTCGATACCCAAACTGCTTGGCGCCGAGGCGGAGATGCGGGCGGCGGGCAACGCGCTCACTGGAGCCGGCCCACAGGGCCTGATCCATCCGTCCACGTCGGGCCCGTACGCGCACATGAACCTCGACCACTATTTCGCGAGCTGGTTCGAGCGGTACGCCCGCAGCTTCTCGGGGACCATCGCAGGCGGGACCTCGGAGATCCAGCGCAACATCATTGCTCAGCAGGTTCTCGGGTTGCCGCGCAGCTAGTGATTTTCGGCGCGCTTCCCGTCGCTGAGCGAACGAAAGCGCGCCGAAATCGCGAGGGTGGACCCGTCAGTCGATGACGACGGTTTCCTTGTACTCGGTGATGGGTCGGGCCGGCAGCTGTTCATCGCAGATCCGCTGCAACTTCTCCAGCGTCTCGTCGAGGCCGGGGCCGAGGCGCTTGCCGGGTGTGAACGTCGCGGGCAGATGCTTCATGCCCTGAATCACCCCGATGCTCTCGTAGTGTTCGGCGCCGTCGGGGTCACAGACATAGTCGGGCATCCGGTCGAGCACTGCGGTCAGCATGGACTTGAAGACCGTGCGGGCCACATTGGAACCCACACAGCGGTGTACGCCGATGCCGAAGCTGAAGTGGCGGTTGCCCTTCCGATCCATGACAACCTTGTTGGGGTCCTCGAAGACTGACGGGTCGCGGTTGGCCATCGCCCACGACAGCCACAGCCGCTCGCCCTCCTTGAAGCGGCGTCCGTCGACCTCGACGTCGTCGGCGAAGGTGCGGCCGTCGCCGGGCGCGGGAGTGAAGAAGCGCAGGAACTCCTCGGTGGCGGGATGCAGAAGTGTGTCCCGCTCGCGGCTGAGACGCTCGCGCTCGTGCGGGTTCTCCGACAGCCACTCCAGCGCGTGCGCGGTGAGCGCGGTCGTGGTGTCGAATCCGCCACCGATGATCAAGCCCAGGTTGCCCAGGATCTCCAGGTCCGGCGCCGGCTCGCCGTCGATGCGCAACTGCAGCAACGCGTTCACCAACCCTGGCCGGGGATTCTCGCGGATCTCCATCATCGCGTTGATCATGTCGATGCCCATTTGCCGATTCATCTCGGCGACGCGCGGGGCGTCCGGCGAGTGTTCCGGCGTGGACACCCCGGCGTGGGCCGGTTCGCTGTAGATCAGCCACTTGTCCAGCTGGATGCCCATCATCGCCAGGGTGAGCACCGCGGGCACGATGTTGGCCAGATCGTCGACGAAGTCGATGCGGCCTGTCTCGATCCTGTCGTCAACGGCCGCTCGGGTGATCTCGTCGACAAACGGCACCCACCGCTTGATCGCGGCGGGGGACAGGTACGGGTTGAGTGCGCCCCGGTAGGTGCTGTGCTCGGGCTCGTCCATCTCCAGGATGCCGCCGCGGACCACCGTGGCGCGCTGCGCCTTCGGGATGGTGATGCCCTTGTAGCCGCGGCGCTCGCCGTGCAGGTCGTGATCGTTGGAGATCACCGGGCAACGGGCGAGTTCGAACACCTCATTGCTACCCGCGGCGACCCAGTGGCCGTCGTAGACGTCGGTCCACGCCACCGGGCACTTGGCGTGCATCTCCTCGGTGATGTGCTGGAACTGCTCCCGGTACTCCGGTGTGTGCCGGTCGAAGTGGAAGCTGTCCTTCTTGCGATCGTCGTCGCATGCGACGTCGTCGATGCTCACGGCGGTGTCTCCTATTGTCTCTCTTGAAGAATCAGACGTCCCTCACGGGAGTCATTCGATGACGATGGCCTGTTCGGGGCAGGAGTGTGCCGCCTCGGCGACCAGGTCCTCCTGGTCTGCGGGCACCACCTCGTTGACCGGTGATGCGTGGCCATCGACGTCATCGAGTTCGAACGAGTCGGGCGCGATCATCGAGCACAGGGTGTGGCCCTGGCAGCGCTGTCCGTCAACCGAGACCTTCACGAGCGGACCCCTTCTTGTCGGTGACTTTCCTTGGGCGACTTCCCTTGGGCGAGAAACCAGATGGGCTCAGTTGTGGTAGTCGTACCACTTCAGGTAGCCGCCCGCGTCGATGCGCAGCTGGGCTCCCGTGACGAACCTGGCCTCGTCGGAGGCCAGCCACAGCACCGCATTGCTGATGTCCTCGGGCTCCACCCACGGCACCTTCATCGCCTGCTGCACGTAGAACACCGGCTCGGCGTCCTTGAGTTCGGGGGTCTCCAAGTCGGGGCGGAACGAGCGGTACATCGGGTCGCTCTTGAGCATGTTGGTGTTGCAGTTCGTCGGATGAACGACGTTGGCGCGGATACCGCGTGGCGCCAGCTCGGTGGCCAGGTCGTGGACGAAGGCCGACAGTGCGCGCTTGGAGTGCACGTAGGCCATGCCGCCGGGATCGTTGCCGGGGTTGTCCTTCTTGCTGGTGTCCATCAGCGCCGCCGTCGAACCCGTCGCGATGATCGACGCGCCCTCGGTGAGGTGGGGCAGGGCGACCTGGATGGCGTTGATGGTGCCGATCAGGTTGGTGTTGATGACGTCGATCCAGGCCTGCAGAGGCGGCTGGCCCTTCATTCCTGCGACACCCGCCTGGGCGACCACGATGTCGACCTTGCCGAACTCCTTGAGCCCGTTGTCGAGCGCCTCACGCAGCTGGCTCGCCTCACGGACGTCGGCCCGCGCGGTGAAGGCGCGTCGGCCGGTCTTCTCGATGAACTTCGCCGTCTCCTCGAGATCCTCGGGAGTGGCCATCGGGTAACCGATGGTGTCGATGTTCTCGCAGAGATCGACGGCGATGATGTCGGCGCCCTCCTCGGCCAGTCGGACCGCGTGGCTGCGGCCCTGGCCCCGAGCTGCGCCAGTGACGAATGCGACCTTGCCCTCAACACGTCCCACAGGTCTGTCCTTTCGAGAGTCTTTGCGTTGTCAGAAGTCGTGCTGGTCGATTAGGTGTTGCGGCCGCCGTTGACGCCCAGGATCTGTCCGGTGATGTAGGAGGCCTCCTCCGAGATGAGGAAGGCGCACGCGGCGGCGATGTCCTCGGGCCTGCCGATGCGTCGCACCGGGGTGGCCTTGATGGTCTGCTCGATGTCGCCGAGGAAACCCTTGTCGGCGGCGGCGCGCAGCATCGGTGTGTCGATGAAGCCCGGCGGCACGGCGTTGACCGTGATGCCGGCGGGGCCGTACTCGAGAGCCAGCGTCTTGGTGAGGCCGTTGACAGCGGACTTGGCCGCCACATACGGAGCCATATAGGGAGCCCCCGAGTGCGTGCTCGACGACGAGATGTTGACGATGCGTCCCCAGCCCGCCTCGATCATGTCGGGCAGCACAGCCTGGACGCAGTGAAAGACGCCGTTGAGATTGACGTCGATCACGCGCTGCCACCGCTCGAAGGACACGTCGTGGAACTTCTTGAAGCTGTCCAGGCCAGCGGCGTTGACGAGGATCGACACCGGGCCGAGCTGTGCGCGGATACCCGTCAGGGCCTCATCGATCGCGCCACGGTCGGTGACGTCGGCGACGAAACTGAAATCGGCCTCCGACGGATTCAGGTCAATGACCGCGACGTGGTAGCCATCGGCTCGCAGCCGATTGGCGATGGCCTCACCAATGCCGGACCCGCCTCCGGTGACAACGGCGTTCTTCACTCACGGCCTCCGTGGGGACAGTCGCACAGGCATCAAGAATCTCCCTTTCGATTATGAGAACCGTACTCTCACCGGGCGTTGTCTCGCAAGATCCGGGCCAGTCCTGATGACGTCGCCCAACACCATGTCCGGCGGCGTCAACCAACCTGACTAGGTGGTCTAGCATTTCTTGCGTTCTCACTCTGCGAATGTAAGATTCGCCGTTGATGAGAATGAAATTTCCATCACAGTGACCACGCAGCACCCAAATCACGAAGCCAGGAGGCTGGATGTCCCAGACGCCGACCATCTCCAGTGGCGCACAGGATCGCGCCGAGTCGGCACCGGTGTCGCAGGCTGATCGACGGATGTTGATCGACGGGGAACTGGTCGAGGCGGCGGGAACCTTCGCCTCGGTGAATCCGGCGACCGAAGAGGTGCTGGGATATGCCCCCGAGGGCACGGTGGCCGACGCGGAGAGGGCCGTCGCGGCAGCGCGGCGCGCCTTCGACACCGGCGACTGGGCCACCGACGTCGACCTGCGGATCCGTTGCCTCGATCAGTTCCATCGCGCGCTCGTCGAGCACCGCGACGAACTGGCGGATCTCACCATCGCCGAGGTCGGTGCCACGCCGGCACTGACCCAGGGCGCGCAGCTCGATCAGCCGATCGCGATCGTGCGGTACTACGCCGATCTGCTGCGCGACTATCCGCTGACCGAGGACCTCGGCAACATCGAGAGCCGTGGCATGCAGCATCACCGCTGGGTGGAGAAGGAAGCCGCCGGCGTCGTCGCGGCGATCATCGCCTACAACTACCCGAACCAGTTGGCCCTGGCGAAGCTCGCACCCGCCCTGGCCGCCGGCTGCACCGTGGTTCTCAAGGGTGCACCCGACACCCCGCTCGTCACGCTGGCGCTCGGTGAGCTGATCGCCAACCACACCGACATCCCCGCGGGTGTCGTCAACGTGCTCAGCTCCTCGGACCCGGCGGTCGGCGCGGTGCTCACCACGAGCCCAGACGTCGACATGGTGACCTTCACCGGATCCACCCCGACGGGGCGCCGCATCATGGCGGCCGCCAGCGAGACACTCAAGAAGGTGTTCCTCGAACTCGGCGGCAAGTCCGCGGCGATCGTGCTCGACGATGCCGACTTCGGCACCGCCGCGGTGTTCTCGGCGTTCAGCATGGTCACCCACGCCGGTCAGGGCTGCGCGCTGACGTCGCGGCTGCTGGTGCCGCGCAAGCACCACGACGAGATCGTCGATCTCATCAAGACCAACTTCAGCCACGTGCGCTACGGCGACCCGACGGACCCCAAGACCTACATGGGTCCGCTGATCAGCGAACAGCAACGGGACAAGGTCGACGCGATGGTGCAACGGGCCGTGGCGGCCGGCGCGACGCTCGTCACCGGCGGCGAGAAGAAGAGCCCGGGCTACTTCTACACGCCGACCCTGCTGACCAATGTCGCGCCCGACAGTGAGATCGCCCAGGAGGAGGTCTTCGGGCCCGTCCTGGCCGTGATCGCCTACGACGACGACGACGACGCCGTCCGGATTGCCAACAACTCGATCTACGGGCTGTCCGGGGCGGTGTTCGGCGGTCAGGAACGTGCTCTGGCGATCGCCCGCCGCATCCGCACCGGCACGTTCTCGATCAACGGCGGCAACTACTTCAGCCCCGACAGCCCGTTCGGCGGGTTCAAGCAGTCCGGCATCGGCAGGGAGATGGGCTCGGCGGGCCTCGACGAGTTCCTGGAGTCCAAGACCTTTGCCACGGTGGTGTCCTGATGTCCGGGCCCCTGGATGGGATCCGTGTTCTCGAGGTCGCCATGTACGGGTTCGTCCCGTCCGCTGGCGCGGTGCTCGCCGAGTGGGGTGCCGAGGTCATCAAGGTCGAGCACGCCGTCACCGGTGACCCGCAGCGCGGGCTGCGCCAGACCGGTCCGCTACGCGTGGAGGGCGACCCGAACCCCAACATCGAGCACGCCAACCGTGGCAAGCGCAGTATCGGGCTGGACGTGTCCAAGCCCGAGGGGCGTGAGGTCCTGCTGGAACTCGCCAAGCGCGCCGACGTCTTCCTGACCAGTTTCCTGCCGGGGCACCGCAGAAAGTTCGGCATCGACGTCGACGACATCCGCGCGGTCAACCCGAACATCGTCTACGCGCGCGGCAGCGCGCTCGGACCGCGCGGCGGCGAGTCCGAGAAGGGCGGCTACGACATGACCGCCTTCTGGTGCCGGGCGGGTACCGCAGCCACCATCACCCCACCCGGTATCGAGGGCATGATCGGGCCTCCCGGACCGGCCTACGGCGACACCATCTCTGGCACCAATCTCGCGGGCGGAATCGCCGCGGCGCTGCTCAAGCGCGAGCGGACGGGGGAGCCGTCGATCGTCGACGTGTCACTGCTCGGCAGCGGTCTGTGGGCGATGGGCCACACCATCGCACTCACCTCACACCTGAACCAGTTGATGGTGCAGCCCCCACCCGGGGTGCACGGCTCACCCATCAACCCGCTGGTGGGCGTCTACCGAACCAAGGATGACCGCTTCATCTCGCTGGTGATGATGCAGCCCACCAAGTTCTGGGCCGACGTCTGCCGCCACGTCGATCGCGAGGACCTGATCGAGGACCCGCGGTTCGCGACGGCGCAGAGCATCGCCGAGCACACCGCCGAGGCCGTGGAGATCCTGCGCGAGGTGATCGCCACCCGGACCCTGCCGGAGTGGAGTGCGCGCTTCGCCACCCTCGCCGGCCCGTGGGCCCCCGTGCAGGACACGCTGCAGGCGGCCCAGGACGCACAGGTCCGAGCCAATGAATACATCGTTGCGGCAGGCGAACTCGAGTTGGTCGCCAACCCGGTCCAGTTCGATGTGGCCGCTCCGCACGCCGGGCCCGCACCCGCGTTCGCCGAGCAGACCGACGAGATCCTGCTCGAACTCGACATGGACTGGGACCGCATCATCGAACTCAAGACGGCTGGCGCCGTCACCTAGGCGGCGGATACCAACGATGCCGTTAATCGCAGCGATTGACCGCCCCCACTCGGCGTGTTGGGCGATAGCTCAGCAGCCGGTGGTGGGTGTCGCCGGGAGTGGCATCGAGCGCGCGTGGACCGTGCCGGATTCGGCTATGCGCCAACATAAGTCGGCCGACGAGTCGCGTCACAACCGAGACCGTCAGTCTCGTAAGTCTTTACCGGTGAACTCCAGTGGTGGCTTTAAGGCCAAACGGCACCCGCCGGGTGCCTTTGGTATGGGACAGTGCGTCGAGTTGTTCCAACAACTGCGGGATGCTGTCAATCAGGACGGCCGCGCGCGAATCGCGCTGGCGCACAACATTGACGGTCCGACAGATGCGTCGGCCGTGACGAGCTCGGAAGGACCCGGGACGTATGGCAGTTAAAGGGCCAGAGCGTTGGTCGCCGGGGATCTCACTGCCCAAGGGGCTGGCGTCGCCGATGCAGGCGGTTGGTGGGTTGTTTGCGATGGGGGTGGATGCGTTCAGGTTCATCTTTGTGCGGCCG
>NZ_JBVAXF010000009.1:0-196364 GCF_055419205.1 Mycobacterium sp. IDUB_39 | reverse complement strand
AAGCCAAAAACCTAGATGGGGAACGGCGTGCGGCCGTTTCGAAACGATCAACTACCCACGAATGTGGCACAAGAGCCTCACTTGTTGACGCCCGAGGAAAAGGAGTGTCAACCACCCGCAGGGCACATGGGCACCCCTGTCATAGTGTGGCGCCCCCGGCAGGGATCGAACCTGCGACCAGCCGCTTAGAAGGCGGCTGCTCTATCCACTGAGCTACGAGGGCAGCGGCACTACCTTAGCTGAGATCGCGCAACCGATGGATGAGGTGTCTATTGCTCTGGAGCTACTCTGGAGCCGATGGCTGCACACCACACGAAGGACAAGGGCGATCTAGGTGTTGCGAAGGCTCACGCCGACTTGGCAAGCCAGGGTTTCACTGTCCTGTTTCCGGCGACAGAGCATGCGCCGTTTGATCTTGTCGCCTACTCGGGTGGAGAGTTTCACCGCCTTCAGGTGAAGTACCGTTCCGCACGCGCGGGCGCCGTCACCGTGAAGTTCCGGTCAATGTGGGCAGACCGTGACGGTACGCACACGACACCGATGGATAAGGGTGCAATCGACTGGGTCTGCATCTACTGTCCGGAGACCGATGCGTGCTACTACGTCCAGCCCGACGCACATGGCGCGTCCGTCACCCTTCGCATCGTGGCTAGCAGGAACGGCCAGCACGTAGGCGTATTAGAGGCTGCCGCATTTCGAGAGCTTCCGGGCTCGATTTCCCGCTGAACTCGATGGATGTGCACGCCGAAGCGATGCGCTGAGGTTGCCACGTGGAGGGCCCAAACGTGGCTACGCCCGACGTCGACGTGACAACCCCTGAAGGTCCTCCGCGCCGACACACCGCGGACTAGCGTGGTCACCGCACGGGCAACCACGGGAGGGGAGCGATACGCCATGAGCGACCTGCCGGAGTTGGATGCGGCCGGACTTCCCGAGGAACTGAGCGCAGTCGACCAGTTACTCCATCGTGGCGAGGCCAACCCCCGCACCCGCTCGGGGCTCATGGGTGTCGAGCTGCTCGATTCCACGCCGGACTGGGCGCGTTTCCGCGCACGGTTCGAGTACGCCTCGCGCAAGGTGCTACGGCTGCGCCAGAAGGTCGTCATGCCGACGCTGCCCACTGCCGCGCCGCGGTGGGTCGTCGACCCCGACTTCAACCTCGACTTCCACGTTCGCCGGGTCCGGGTGCCCGAACCGGGGACACTGCGCGAGGTGATGGACCTGGCTGAGGTCGCGCTGCAGTCGCCGATGGACATCTCCCGGCCACTCTGGTCGGCCACCCTCGTCGAGGGGCTCGCCGATGGCCGCGCGGCGACCATCCTGCATCTGAGCCACGCGGTCACGGACGGGGTGGGCGGGGTGGAGATGTTCGCCAGCATCTACGACCTCGAGCGCGACGCCGTGCCGCAGGGCGATGCACCGCTGCCGATCCCGCAGGACCTGACGCCCAACGAGCTGATGCGCGAGGGAATCAACAGACTGCCCGGCTCGCTCGTCGGCGGCCTGCTGGGCGCCGCCGGGGGAGCAGCCTCCGCGCTGGGCCGAATTGTGCGGGACCCGGTCTCCGCGGTCGGTGGCGTGGTCAACTACGCCCGATCGGGGGCGCGGGTCATGGGTCCGGTGTCGGACCATTCGCCGCTGCTGCGGCGACGCAGCCTGACGTCGCGCACCGAGGCCATCGATATCGAGTTCCGCGATCTGCACAAGGCGTCCAAGGCGGCCGGTGGCTCCATCAACGACGCCTACCTGGCCGGGTTGTGCGGCGCACTGCGGCTCTACCACGAACGCAAGGGCATCCCGGTCGAGACCATCCCGATGGCGGTGCCGGTGAACCTGCGGTCAGCTGATGACCCCTCGGGCGGCAACCGCTTCGCCGGGGTGAACCTGGCGGCGCCCGTCGGTGTCGTTGACCCGGCCGAGCGCATCCTGAAGGTGCGCGAGCAGATGACGCGCAAGCGTGAGGAACGCGCCATCGACATGGTGGGATCCATCGCGCCGGTGCTGAGCCTGCTGCCGGACGCCATCCTCGAGTCGGTGGCCGGATCGGTCGTCAGCTCGGACGTGCAGGCGAGCAACGTGCCGGTGTACCCGGGGGACACCTTCGTCGCTGGCGCGAAGATCTTGCGTCACTACGGGATTGGGCCGCTGCCGGGTGTCGCGATGATGGTGGTCCTGGTGTCGCGCGCCGGCTACTGCACGATCACCACCCGATATGATCGGGCCTCGATCACCGACCCCGCGCTGTGGGCGCGCTGCCTGCTCCAAGGCTTCGACGAGGTCCTCGCGCTCGGCGGTGACGGCCGAGCCGCCCCGGCATCATTCACACCCGATGCACCCGATTCCGTTCCATCGTCCAATGGGAGTTCCGCGCAATGAGTTCGAGTAACGGCAAGTCCGCGCGTCGAGGCGAGCAGGGCGCCGTCCGGTTGCCGGGCTCGGTCGCCGAGATCCAGGCCAGCCCCGAGGGGCCGGAGATCGGCGCGTTCTTCGACCTCGACGGCACCCTGGTGGCCGGCTTCACCGGCGTCCTGATGACGCAGGACAGGTTGCGTCGCGGTCAGATGAGTGTCGGTGAGTTCATCGGCATGGTGCAGGCCGGGCTCAATCACCAGCTGGGGCGCTCGGAGTTCGAGGACCTGATCGGCAAGGGTGCCCGGATGCTGCACGGGAACTCGCTCAGTGACCTCGACGAACTCGGCGAGCGCCTGTTCGTGCAGTCGGTGCAGAAGCGCATCTATCCCGAGATGCGCGAGATGGTGCGTGCGCACATGGCCCGCGGCCACACCGTCGTGCTCAGTTCGTCAGCGCTGACCGTCCAGGTCGAGCCCGTGGCCCGGTTCCTCGGCATCTCCAACGTCTTGAGCAACAAGTTCGAGACCGATGACGATGGCCTGATCACCGGTGAGGTGAAGCGGCCCATCATCTGGGGTCCTGGAAAGGCCAGGGCGGTGCAGAAGTTCTCGGCGGAGAATGGTGTCGATCTCGCCAAGAGCTACTTCTACGCCGACGGCGACGAGGACGTCGCGCTGATGTACCTGGTGGGCAACCCGCGCCCCACCAATCCCGCTGGCAAGCTCGAAGCTGTTGCCATCAAACGGGGTTGGCCGGTGCTGCGC
Organism: Mycobacterium sp. IDUB_39; assembly: GCF_055419205.1. Lineage (NCBI taxonomy): Bacteria > Bacillati > Actinomycetota > Actinomycetes > Mycobacteriales > Mycobacteriaceae > Mycobacterium > Mycobacterium sp. IDUB_39. The sequence goes on along the minus strand of NZ_JBVAXF010000009.1, from coordinate 193,248 downwards.
TTCTCAAGCCGCAGCGGAACCAGCGTCGTGTCACAGATCAGAACGGCGGCGGCCATCGGGTCGCTGGTACCCGCCGCCGCAGGTGGCATCGGCCTTGGTCTGCTCACGCGCAACCGCCGGCTGGGGGTGAACTTCTTCACCTCGACGTGGAGCCGGTTACTGATGGCGGCCATCGGTATCGACCTCAACGTGCTCGGCGAGGAGAACCTCAAGGCCAAGCGCCCCGCGGTCTTCATCTTCAATCACCGCAACCAGGCCGACCCGCTCATCGCGGGCAGACTCGTCAGCGACAACTTCACCTCGGTCGGCAAGAAGGAACTCGAGAAGGACCCTCTGATGGGCACTCTCGGCAAGGTGATGGATGCAGCGTTCATCGATCGCGATGACCCCAAGGCCGCCGTTGAGAGTCTGCGCAAGATGGAAGACCTTGCGCGCAAGGGTCTTTCCATCCTCATCGCGCCTGAGGGCACCCGCCTGGACACCACTGAGGTGGGCGAGTTCAAGAAGGGTCCGTTCCGTATCGCCATGGCCACCGGGATCCCGATCGTGCCGATCGTGATTCGGAATGCGGAGGCCATCGCCGAGCGCAATTCGAGCACCTTCAACGCGGGTTCCGTTGACGTGGCAGTGTTCCCGCCGATCGACATCGGTGACTGGACCAACGAGAACCTGTCCGAACGCATCGCCGAGGTGCGACAGCTCTACCTCGACACGCTCAAGGACTGGCCCCACGACACGCTGCCCGACGCGCCGCCTTACGCGCGGTCAAGGACGGCGAAGAAGGCCCCGGCAGCCAAGAAGGCGCCCGTGAAGAAGGCGGCGGCGAAGACCCCGGCCAAGGCCGTTGCCAAGAAGACGGCAGCCAAGAAGACGGCGACCAAGAAGACGGCGACCAAGAAGACGCCCCCCACCGCCAAGGGGCGGCCGTGAAGGCGACCGCAGACGAGATCGCCAGCTTCAGACCCACGGGAGACGCCCTGGTGCTGGCGTCGGTCTCGTCACCGGCGGAACGTGATCTGCTCAACGACTGGCTTGGCGCTCAGCGGCGCCAGCACCCCGACGCGCGCATCGAGGTGCTCGAGCTACCCGGCGACGACGACCCGCCACCCGCGGTACTCGCGCGCCTCGTCGGACTTCTGGACAGCGACGAGGACCGCTCCGTCGTGCCCGTGCGGGTGTTCTGGATTCCCGGCGGGCTACCGACGCGATCCAAGGTGGCCGCCCTGCTGTCCGGCCGGGAAACCTATCGGCCGCCGCAAATCCTGCAGCATCGGATCTTGCGGAAGGATGCGTCGCGGGCCAGGGTCGTCGCCGGAGAGCCCGCGACGGTGTCCGCGCTCCGCAAGAACTGGAGCGACACCACCGTCGCCGAGAACCCCAGGGAATTCGCGCATTTCGTGATCCGCCGAGCCATCCTGGCGATCGAGCGCGTCGAACTTCGGCTGCTTGGCCCCGAGTACAAGTCGCCGCGCCTGATCAAGCCCGAGATGCTTGCGTCGACGCGGTTCCGAGAGGGGCTCGAGAAGATTCCCGGCGCGACCGTCGAGACTGCCGGCGTCATGCTCGACGAACTCTCGACGGGCTGGAGTCGATTCTCGGTCGACCTGATCCCGTCGCTGGGCCGGGCGATCTTCAGCCGCGGATTCGACCCGAACATCGACTACGACCGCGGCGAGGTCGAGGCGATGCGTGGGGCGCTGGAGAACCACCCCGCCGTGCTGCTGTTCTCGCACCGCTCCTACCTCGACGGCGTGATCGTTCCCGTTGCGATGCAGGAGAATCGCCTGCCCCCGGTGCACACCTTCGCGGGCATCAATCTCTCCTTCGGCGCCATGGGGCCGCTGTTGCGCCACTCCGGCGTCATCTTCATCCGCCGCAAACTCGACGATCCGCTCTACAAGTATGTGCTGCGCCAGTTCGTCGGCTACATCGTGGAGAAGCGGTTCAACCTCAGCTGGTCCATCGAGGGCACCCGCTCGCGCACCGGGAAGATGTTGCCGCCCAAGCTCGGACTGCTCGCCTACGTCGCCGACGCCTACCTCGACGGGCGAAGCGACGACATTCTGCTGCAGCCGGTGTCCATCAGCTTCGACCAGCTGCACGAGACCGCGGAGTACGCGGCGTACGCCCGCGGTGGCGAGAAGACACCCGAGGGCCTGTCCTGGATGTACAACTTCATCAAGGCCCAGGGTGACAGGAACTACGGCAAGATCTACGTCCGCTTTCCAGAGGCGGTGTCGATGCGCGAGTACCTGGGCGAACCGCACGGCCAGATGGCCACCGACGAGGCCGCCAAACGTCTTGCGCTGCAGAAGATGGCGTTCGAGGTGGCCTGGCGCATTCTGCGGGTTACGCCGATCAACGCCAGTGCTCTGGTGTCGGCGTTGCTGCTGACCACCCACGGCGTCGCGCTCACCCTCGACCAACTGCACCACAGCCTGCAGGACTCGCTGGACTACTTGGAGCGCAAGCAGATTCCGATGACCAACAGTGCGCTGAGGCTGCGCACGTCCGAGGGCGTCCTCGCCGCGGTCGACGCGATGTCCAATGGGCACCCCATCACCCGGGTGGACGGTGGACGGGAACCGGTGTGGCTCATCGCTCCTGAGAATGAGCACGAGGGGGCGTTCTACCGCAACACACTCGTCGACGCCTTCCTGGAGACCTCGCTGGTCGACCTCGCTCTCGCACACGCCGCGCGCGCTGAGCGTGACCACCTCGAGGTGTTCTGGACGCAGGTGATGCGGCTGCGCGACCTGTTGAAGTTCGATTTCTACTTCGCCGACTCCGCGGCCTTCCGCGAGCACGTCGCCGAGGAGATGTCGTGGTACGCCGAGGAGGCGGCAGAGGGCGCCTCGGACTGGGAACGCGATATCGCCGCCGGCGGCGAGCGGATCAACGAGATACTGCGATCCCGGCGGCCACAGGTTGCCGGCGCGATGCTTCGGCCCTTCATCGAGGCCTACGAGATCGTCGCCGACGTGCTGCGCGACGCACCCGTCGACATCGACGAGAAGGACCTGACCGAACGCGCCCTCGGTGTCGGCCGCCAGTACGTCGCGCAAACTCGGGTCAGCAACGAGGCGGTCTCGGCCCTGCTGTTCGCCACGGCGCGCCAGGTGGCCGTCGACCAGCACCTCATGGAACCGGCCGTCGACCTCGCCGAACGTCGGGGAGCCTTCGTGCGTGAGCTTCGGGGCATCCTGAGCGACATGGACACGGTGCAGCAGCTCTCGCGCGACCAGTTCATCGCGCGGGAGCAATTGCGGAGGGCGGCAGCCGCCACCTGATCGTCGCGTTGTCACCGAGCCATACCCTGGTGGCATGACCACAGTCGCGCCGCGCAGCCTCCGCCACGGCACCGTATGGCCGATTCTGGTCGGCGTCGGCCTGCTCGCGGGTGTGACCGCGGCCGCCATCGCCGGTCTGGCCCTGGCCGATGCGCTGACCGCGACGGGCCTGCCCAACCCTGGACCGGTCACCAACTACGGTCTGCCGTTCGTGCGTGCCGCCGGGGAGATCGCCGCCGTCGTCGCGGTCGGATCGTTCCTGATGGCCGCGTTCCTGGTGCCACCGCAGACCTCGGGGGTGCTCGACGCGTCGGGCTACCGGGCGTTGCGACTGGGCACCGTGGCGTCCGGGGTGTGGACGGTGTGCGCCGTCCTGCTGATCCCGCTCACCGTCTCCGACATCACGGGACAACCCCTGTCGTCGCGCCTCAGCCCAGCCGACATCTGGTCGGTCGCCGATCTGGTGGAGGTGGCCGGTCTGTGGCGGTGGACCGCGGCGCTGGCGGCGATCGTCACGATTGCCGCCATCCCGGTGCTGCGCTGGTCGTGGACACCGGTGCTGTTCGCGGGCTCCCTGCTCACACTGATGCCGCTCGCTCTCGCGGGGCACTCGTCATCGGGCGGCTCACACGACCTAGCGACCAACAGCCTGATCATCCATCTGGTGGCGGGTGCACTGTGGGCGGGCGGGTTGCTGGCGCTGCTCGCGCACGCCCTCCGTGGCGGTGAGCACGCCCACCTGGCGGCGCGGCGCTTCTCGTTGATCGCGCTGTGGTGCTTCGGCGCGATGGCGCTGTCGGGAGTCATCAACGCCCTGGTCCGCATCCGCCCGGCTGACCTGCTCAACAGTGGTTATGGCTGGCTCATCCTCGGCAAGACCCTCGCGTTGTGCGTGCTCGGTGTCATCGGGTGGCTGCACCGTCGGCGCGGGGTCGCCGCCCTGGCCGCCGACGCCGACGACCGTCGGCCGCTGATCCGGCTGGCGCTGGTGGAGGCGCTGGTGTTCGGGTTGACCTTCGGCATCGCCGTCGCGCTCGGCCGGACACCGCCACCGCCGCCACCCGTGCTCAACCCCTCGATACCGGTCATCGAGATCGGCTACGACCTGGCCGGCCCGCCGACGGTGGCGCGGCTCCTGTTCGACTGGCGTTTCGACCTGATCCTGGGGACCGCCGCGATCATCTTCGCCGCGGTGTACCTGGCCGGGGTGGTGCGTCTGCGGCGGCGCGGTGACGCGTGGCCGACGGGCCGCATCGTCGCCTGGCTGTGCGGCTGCGCCATCCTGTTGTTCACGACGTCATCCGGCGTGGGGCGCTACATGCCCGCCGTGTTCAGCGTGCACATGTCGGCACACATGCTGTTGTCGATGCTGGTGCCGGTGCTGCTGGTGCTCGGCGCTCCCGTGACGCTGGCCCTGCGGGCGCTTCCCGCTGCTGGCCGTGGCGACCCGCCGGGGCCTCGGGAGTGGCTGCTCGTCGCGTTGCACAGCAGGGTGTCGCAGTTCTTGACGCATCCCGTCGTCGCCCTGGTGATCTTCGTTGCCGGCTTCTACGGCCTCTACTTCGGTGGCATCTTCGACGCCGTGGCGGGCAGCCACGCCGCACACGTCGCGATGAACGTGCACTTCCTGCTCAGCGGCTATCTGTTCTATTGGGTGGTGATCGGGATTGATCCCACGCCTCGTCGCATCCCGCCGCTGGCCAAGCTCGGGATGGTCTTCGCGTCCCTGCCGCTGCACGCGTTCTTCGGCGTGGTGTTGATGGGCACCCAGGCCGTGCTGGCCGGGAGCTTCTACCAATCGCTCAAGCTGCCCTGGCACACCGATCTTCTCGGCGATCAGAAGCTGGGCGGCGCAATCGCCTGGTCGGCCGGTGAGATTCCGTTGGTGTTGGTGTTGATCGCACTGCTGGTGCAGTGGCGGCGCAGTGACCAGCGCACCGCCAAGCGCCTCGATCGCGCCGCGGACCGCGACCACGACGCCGACCTTGCCGCTTACAACGCGATGCTGGCCGAAATGGCACGCCGCGAGTCGGGTTCCCGCTAGCGCGCGGCATCCACAGTCCGGCATTCATCCACAGCGCTCGGCCCGTGTGACCCCGGAGCGTGGCGACCGTCGGCGGCCCGATGGTGAATGGGTGTCGACGGGACACCAGGTCCCGCCACGCTCAGGAGGGATTCAGTCATGTTCGAGACACCCATCACCATCGTCGGCAACGTCGTCACCGATCCGGTGCACCGCCAGGTGGGGGAGCACGAGGTGTTCAAGTTCCGCATGGCGAGCAACTCGCGCCGCAAGACGGGGGAGGGAACGTGGGAGACCGCCGACACCCTGTTCGTGTCGGTCACCTGCTGGGGCCGGCTGGTCTCGGGCGCGGCTGCAGCCCTGGTCAAGGGTGATCCCGTGATCGTCGTCGGCAACATCTGCACGAGCGAGTACGAGAAGGACGGTGTCCCGCGCACGTCGGTCGACCTGCGGGCCACGGCTATCGGGCCCGATCTCACCCGGTGCAACGTGCGCATCGACCGGACGAAGCGGCAGATCGAGGCGCCCAGGTCGGAACCGACCGATGAGAATTCCGACGACGTGGAGGACTCAGCGGAGGAGCTGTCGCTGACGGCCTGACGCCGCTGTGGCGGCCAGCCTGCGCACGCCTAGGATGGTCCCCGAGCAATTCCCGGGGAAACGAAAGGCAATGGCAACGGCATGGCCGAATTCATCTACACCATGCGGAAGGTCCGCAAGGCGCACGGCGACAAGGTCATTCTTGACGACGTCAACCTGAACTTCCTTCCGGGCGCGAAGATCGGCGTCGTCGGTCCCAACGGGGCCGGTAAGTCGAGCGTCTTGCGGATCATGGCCGGGTTGGATCAGGCCAACAACGGCGACGCGTTCATCGCGCCCGGCGCAACGGTCGGCATCCTCATGCAGGAGCCGAAGCTCGACGAGACCAAGACCGTCCGCGAGAACGTCGAGGACGGCGTGGCCATCAAGGCCAAGCTCAACCGGTACAACGAGGTCGCCGAACTGATGGCGACGGACTACACCGACGAACTCATGGAGGAGATGGGTCACCTCCAGGAGGAACTCGACGCCGCCGACGCCTGGGATATCGACTCCCAGCTCGAGCAGGCGATGGACGCGCTGCGTTGCCCGCCGCCTGACGACCCGGTGACGCACCTCTCCGGTGGTGAGAAGCGCCGTGTCGCGCTGTGCAAGCTGCTGCTGTCCAAGCCGGATCTGCTGCTGCTCGACGAGCCGACCAACCACCTCGACGCCGAGAGCGTGCTGTGGCTCGAGCATCACCTCGCCGCCTACAAGGGCGCCATCCTGGCCGTCACGCACGACCGGTACTTCCTGGACAACGTCGCCGAGTGGATCCTCGAACTCGACCGCGGCCACGCGTACCCGTACGAGGGCAACTACTCGACGTATCTGGAGAAGAAGGCCGAGCGCATCGCGGTGCAGGGGCGCAAGGACGCCAAGCTGTACAAGCGTCTGCAGGAGGAACTCGCCTGGGTGCGTTCCGGCGCCAAGGCCCGGCAGGCCAAGAACAAGGCTCGCCTCGGGCGATACGACGAGATGGTCGCCGAGGCGGAGAAGACGCGCAAGCTCGACTTCGAGGAGATCCAGATCCCGACGCCGCCGCGACTGGGCAACGTCGTCGTGGAGGTCGATCACCTCGACAAGGGGTTCGATGGCCGCGTCCTGATCAAGGACCTCTCGTTCACCCTGCCGCGTAACGGCATCGTCGGCGTGATCGGCCCCAACGGCGTCGGCAAGACGACGCTGTTCAAGACCATCGTCGGTCTCGAGGAGCCAGACAGCGGTGTCGTGAAGGTCGGCGAGACGGTCAGGCTGAGCTACGTCGACCAGAACCGTGCGGGCATCGACCCCAAGAAGAACGTCTGGCAGGTCGTCTCGGACGGGCTGGATTACATCGAGGTCGGGCAGAACGAGATCCCGTCCCGGGCTTACGTGTCGGCGTTCGGCTTCAAGGGTCCCGATCAGCAGAAGCCCGCCGGCGTGCTGTCCGGTGGTGAGCGCAACCGGCTGAACCTGGCTCTGACGCTCAAGGAGGGGGGGAACCTCATCCTGCTCGACGAGCCGACCAACGACCTTGACGTCGAGACGCTGAGTTCGCTGGAGAACGCGCTGGAACAGTTCCCCGGCTGCGCTGTGGTGATCTCGCACGACCGCTGGTTCCTGGATCGCACGTGCACGCACATCCTCGCCTGGGAGGGCGACGATGACAACGAGGCCAAGTGGTACTGGTTCGAGGGCAACTTCGGTGCTTACGAGGAGAACAAGGTGGCACGCCTCGGCGCCGACGCAGCGCGTCCGCATCGGGTGACACACCGACGGCTGACACGGGACTGACCCCGCCAGCATAAGAGCGCACCTTGCCTTGTGAGGCCACTAGTGTTGCACCTGCGTGCCATGGAGCCGCTCGCTCCCATCGGGCGGGCGGCGCCAGCCAATGACGTCGGTACGCAGGCGAGAACGGGAGCGATCGGATGACGGTGAATCCTGGAAACGGCGGAGACTTCGGCGGATCGGCTGAGGCGACGACGGTTCTTCACCACGATCCCAATGCCAAGGGGCCCAACGCCAAACTCGCCAGGGCGTATCTGCAGACCCAGCAGGGTCCGCACGGAGACGCCCCTGCCGCAGACGCGACGATCACCGCCCCCATCGGGCAGTCGGTCGAGGGACGACTCGTCACCTCCGCACTGCTGGAGGCCCACAACAAACTGGGCCGTCAGCGGACGGTCGGGGAGACCAAGGTCGCCGTCTACGGCGACGAGGCGGGTGTCGGTCCCGCGCTTCAGGTCGTCACCGATCAGAGCGACATGCTCATGGATTCGGTGACGGTCCTTCTGCACCGGATCGGCGTCGCCTACGTCGCGATCATGAACCCGGTCTTCCGGGTGCGGCGCAGTCCCAGCGGTGAGCTGTTGGAGATGCGTCCGGCCGCCGATCCCGACGCGCCCCACGACGGTGTCGAGGAAACCTGGATCCACGTTCAGTTGGCCCCCTCGGCCGACCCCAAGGCCGTTGCCGAGGTGGCGGCGCTGCTGCCCAGCGTGCTCGCCGACGCGCGCCAGGTGGCACTGGACTCCGGCGCACTGAACGCCACTCTGGTCGGGCTGGCCAACGCCCTGGACTCGGATGTCGCTGGGCATTTCTCGGGCTACGACCGCCGTGATGTCGCCGCGCTGCTGCGGTGGTTGGCCGCTGGCCACTTCGTGTTGCTCGGCTACCAGCGATGCGCGGTGCGCAACGGTGAGGCCTCGGTGGATCCGGCGAGCCGCCTCGGCATGTTGCGTATGCGGACCGACGTGCTTCCACAGCTGACCGGGGCCGACGACCTGCTGGTGCTGGCGCAGGCCACCCTGCCCAGTTTCCTGCGCTATGGCGCCTACCCGTACATCGTGGTCGTCCGGGAGAACGCATCTGGGCAGACCATCGAGCACCGATTCGTCGGCCTGTTCACGGTGGCGGCGATGAATGCCAACGTCCTCGAGATCCCGCTGATCGCGCGGCGAGTCAACGAGGCGATGGCGATGTCACACGGCGATCCGAGCCATCCCGGGCAGCTGATGCTCGACATCTTTCAGACCATTCCGCGTTCGGAGTTGTTTGCGCTCAGTGCCAGCGAACTGCTCGAGATGGGCAAGGCGGTGGTGGATCTGGGATCGCGCCGCCGAGCCCTGCTGTTCCTGCGAGCCGACAAGCTCGCGTACTTCGTGTCCTGCCTGGTGTACCTGCCGCGGGACCGCTACACGACAGCCGTGCGACTCGAGATGCAGGACATCCTGGTTCGCGAGCTCGGCGGCGAGTCCATCCAGTACACCGCGCGCGTCAGCGAATCACCCTGGGCCGTTGTGCACTTCACCGTCCGGCTGCCCGACAGCCCGTCACCGTCGCGGATCGACACGTCGATGGAGAACGAGACCAGGATTCAGAACCTGCTCACCGAGGCGGCCCGCACCTGGGGGGACCGCCTCATCGGCTCGGTGAAGTCGGAGGCGATCAGCAGGGCAGATGCGCAGCACTACGCCACCGCGTTCCCCGAGGTCTACAAGCAGGCGTTCTCCCCGGACGACGCGATCGCCGACATCGCGATCATCGAGGATCTCCAGAAGGATTCGGTCAAACTCGTCTTCTCCGACGATGAGGCGCACGGTACGCAGCTCACCTGGTACCTCGGCGGCCGGTCTGCGTCGCTGAGCGAGTTGTTGCCGATGCTGCAGTCGATGGGTGTGGTGGTGCTCGAGGAGCGCCCGTTCACGGTCACCCGCGCTGACGGCATGCCGGTGTGGATCTACCAGTTCAAGATCGCGGTGCACCCGTCGATTCCCGATGCGGAGAACACCGCCGAACGGGAGGCGACGGCGCAGCGTTTCGCCGAGGCCGTCACCGCGATCTGGCAGGGACGCGTCGAGATCGACCGATTCAATGAACTGGTGCTTCGGGCGGGCCTGACCTGGCAACAGGTGACTGTGCTGCGCAGCTATGCGAAGTACCTGCGGCAGGCCGGTTTTCCGTACAGTCAGTCGCACATCGAGACCGTCGTCAACGGCAACGCAGGCACCGCGGCCGCTCTGGTCCACCTCTTCGAGGCGCTGTTCGACCCGTCCGAGTCCGACACCCGGCCCGACGCACAGGCCGCCGCTGCAGCGGTCGCCGCCGATATCGAGGCACTCGTCAGCCTCGACACCGATCGTGTGCTGCGGGCCTTCGCCACGATGATCCAGGCCACTCTGCGGACCAACTACTTCGTCACACGAGCGGGTTCTGCGCGCGAGCAGAACGTGTTGTCCATCAAGCTCAATCCGGGCCTGATCGACGAATTGCCGTTGCCTCGACCGCGTTACGAGATCTTCGTCTACTCGCCGCGCGTCGAGGGCGTGCATCTGAGGTTCGGCCCGGTGGCGCGCGGCGGCCTGCGGTGGTCGGACCGCCGCGAGGACTTCCGCACCGAGATCCTGGGCCTGGTCAAGGCGCAAGCGGTCAAGAACGCGGTCATCGTGCCCGTCGGCGCCAAGGGCGGCTTCGTGCTGAAGAACCCGCCCGTTCAGACCGGAGACGCCACCACCGACCGCGAGGCCCTTCGCGACGAGGGTGTGGCCTGCTACCGGCTCTTCATCTCCGGCCTTCTCGACCTGACCGACAACGTCGACACCGTGACCGGCGCCGTCGTGGCACCGCTGGGAGTGGTGCGCCGCGACGGTGATGACGCGTACCTGGTCGTCGCCGCGGACAAGGGCACGGCGACATTCTCCGATATCGCCAACGACGTTGCGAAGTCCTACGGCTTCTGGCTCGGCGACGCATTCGCCTCGGGCGGTTCGGTGGGCTATGACCACAAGGCCATGGGCATAACCGCTCGGGGCGCGTGGGAGTCGGTGAAGCGCCACTTCCGAGAGATGGGCATCGACACCCAGGCCGAGGACTTCACCGTCGCCGGCGTAGGGGATATGAGCGGCGACGTGTTCGGCAACGGCATGTTGCTGTCCGAGCACATTCGGCTCGTCGCGGCCTTCGACCATCGCCACGTCTTCCTCGACCCAACTCCCGACGCGGCGAGTTCATGGGTGGAGCGCAAGCGCATGTTTGAGCTGCCGCGGTCCAGCTGGGATGACTACGACCGCTCGCTGATCAGCGAGGGCGGCGGGGTTTACAGCCGCGAGCAGAAGTCGATCCCGATCAGCCGCGAGGTGAGCACCGCGTTGGGGCTGCCCGCCGATGTCGAGGAGATGACCCCGCCCGCCCTGATGAAGGCGATCCTGCAGGCCCCTGTCGACCTGTTCTGGAACGGCGGCATCGGAACCTACATCAAGGCCGAGACCGAGTCGGACGCCGAGGTCGGCGACCGCGCCAACGACGCGGTGCGGGTGAACGGTAATCAGGTGCGCGCCAAGGTGATCGGTGAGGGCGGCAACCTCGGCGTCACCCAGCGCGGACGCATCGAGTTCGACCTGGCCGGTGGCAGGGTCAACACCGACGCCATGGACAACTCGGCAGGCGTGGACTGCTCCGACCATGAGGTCAACATCAAGATCCTGGTCGACGCACTGGTCACCGCCGGGAAGGTGAGCGCCGAGGAGCGCACCGAGCTGCTGATGTCGATGACCGACGAGGTCGGCGACTTGGTACTGCTCGACAACAGTGATCAGAACGATCTGATGGGTACCAGCCGGGCCAACGCGGCCAGCCTGCTCACGGTGCACGCCCGCCAGATCAAGGACCTGATCGCCAGGCGCGACCTCAACCGCGAACTCGAGGCGCTGCCATCGGAGAAGGAGATCCTGCGGCGCACCGAGGTCGGCCTGGGGCTCACGTCACCGGAACTGGCGACGCTGATGGCACACGTGAAACTGGCCCTCAAGGACGAACTGCTGGCCACCGACCTGCCCGATCAGGAGGTGTTCGCCGTCCGGCTGCCCGACTACTTCCCGGCGCTGCTGCGTGAACGGTTCGGCCCCGACATTCGCAACCATCAGCTACGGCGTGAGATCGTCACCACGATGCTGGTCAATGACCTGGTCGACTCCAGCGGAATCACCTACGCCTACCGGATCACCGAGGACGCGGGTGTCGGTCCCGTCGACGCGGTGCGCAGTTTCGTCGCCGTTGACGAGATCTTCTGTGTCGGTGAGGTGTGGCGCCAGATCAGGGCGGCGGGGGCGGCCGGTGTCGCCGTCTCGGTGACAGACCGGATGACCCTGGACCTGCGCCGGCTCATCGACCGGGCCGGGCGCTGGCTGCTGAACTACCGGCCACAGCCGTTGGCCGTCGGCGCCGAGGTGAACCGGTTCGCCGCGAAGGTCGCGGCGCTGACCCCGCGGATGTCGGAGTGGTTGCGCGGCGCGGACCGCGACATCGTGGCCAAGCAGACAGCGGAAATGGTCGACAGGGGTGTTCCCGAGGATCTCGCCTACATGGTGGCCACGGGGCTCTATCAGTTCAGCCTGCTCGACGTCATCGACATCGCCGACATCCTCGAGCGCGAACCCGCCGAGGTGGCCGACACCTACTTCGCGCTGATGGACCATCTCGGCACCGACGGACTGCTCACCGCGGTATCGGGTCTGGCTCGCGATGATCGGTGGCACTCATTGGCGCGGTTGGCGATTCGCGATGACATCTACGGCTCGCTGCGATCGCTGTGCATCGACGTGCTGGCCGTGGGTGAGCCCGACGAGACCGGTGAGCAGAAGATCGAGGAGTGGGAGATGACCAACAGCTCTCGCGTGGACCGTGCCCGTCGGACCCTCAGCGAGATCTACGAGGACGGTGAGACCGATCTCGCCACGCTGTCGGTGGCGGCACGACAGATTCGAAGCATGACCAGAACGAGTGGGACGGGGAACACTGCGTGACCGATCCGCACGATCGATTCATCACACCGGTGCCGGTGCGATGGTCCGATATCGACATGTACCAGCATGTCAATCACGCGACGATGGTCACGATCCTCGAGGAAGCCCGCGTACCGTTCCTGTCGAAGCCGTTCGCTGACGACTTCGTCACCACTGGACTGCTCATCGCCGAGGTGCGCGTCGCCTACAAGGGTCAACTGCGACTGGCGGATTCGCCTCTGCAGGTGACGATCTGGGTGAACCGGCTGCGAGCCGTCGACTTCACGCTTGGCTATGAGGTGCGCTCGGTGCTGGCCGACCCCGACTCGAAGCCCGCCGTCATCGCCGAGACACAGCTGGCTGCGTTCGACATCGAGGAGCAGAAGCTGGTGCGCCTGGCGCCGCACCATCGCGAGTACCTCCAGCGGTACCAGCGATGAGCGCTGGCGAGCGGGGTCTGTGGCTGGACCCCGGCCACCGCGACGATCTGAGTACGTTCGTCGACCATGTGTTGCGCCTCGACGAATCGTCGGTCATTCGGCTCCGCGAGCGCTCTGACGGCCAGGTGGTCGCTTGGGTGGCAACGGGTTTCGATGTACTCGTCAGCCGGGTGGTCAAGGCCACGGTGCGACCTGCCGACCTGTCCGTCGGAGCCGACGCGTTGGCCCGCGCCCTGCCGCTGATGGATGACTCGGGCTACGTGGACACCGGGTTCGCGATGGACTCGGCCTGGCGCGGAGTGCTGCCGCCCGAGGTCGGCTTCGCCCACCTTGATGACGTGCCGGCCCGTGAGGTGCTCGACCTGGCTCAACGCGGTGTCGCGCTGGCCAAGGAGCACGGCGTCCACGGCCCACCCGCGTCGCTGCTCGATCAGGAGGTCGTCGCGGTCAGTTCGGGTGACGATCTCGTCGGCGTGCCGATGCGCTGCGTGTTCGCCTTGACTGCAATGGGTTTCCTTCCGCAGGCGCCGTCATCGGGGGAGGGCTTCTCGCCCGAGTCGGTGGCCGCCGATGAGGTCGTCCGGGTGCGAGTGCTGCCTGCGTGGCTGCGCATCGACGCCCGCTTCGGCAGTGTGTACCGCCGCCGCGGCGATCCGGCCGTGGTCCTGCGCTAGCGATTTCGGCGCGCTTTCCTTCGCTCAGCGACGGTTAGCGCGCCGAAATCACGGACTAGCGGAGCCAGGCGGCGGTGTCGGGTGCCAGTGCGCCGTCGACAAGCGGCGCACTCGCGATGAGTAACTCACCGGCTGGCGGAGCCACCGGGTCGCTGCCGGTGTTCAGCACGCATATCAGGCCGTCGGTGCCGCGGAAGGCCAACACACCGTGTGGCGTATCGAGCCACTGGACGTTCGAACCGAGTTCCCCACGCCTGTGGCGCAGTTCGATGGCATTGCGGAACAACGTCAGCGTCGAGTCGGGGTCACCGTCCTGCGCCTCGACGGTCAGCGTCGACCAGTCGGCGGGCATCGGCAGCCAGGTGTCGGCGGTGCTGGAGAAGCCGAACGGCGGGGTGTCGCCCGACCACGGCATCGGCACGCGGCAGCCGTCGCGGCCCCGTTCCTCATGACCCGAGCGCTCCCACACCGGGTCCTGCAGCACGTCGTCGGGCAGGTCGACGTTGGGTAGGCCGAGTTCCTCGCCGTTGTAGACGAACACCGCTCCGGGTAGCGCCAGCATCACCAACGCCATCGCCCGCGCCCGAGCCAGGCCCGTCGGTCCGCCGCCGTAACGGCTGACCTCCCGCTCGACATCGTGGTTGGACAACGTCCAGGTGGGCGGTGACCCCGCGAGATCAGCTGCGGCCAAGGAGTTCTCGATGGCCTCGCGCACCTCATCGGCATCGAACTCGGCGCGCACCAGGCGGAAGTTGAACCCCAGGTGCAATTCGTCGGGCCGCAGGTACTTGGCGAAGTCCTCGTTCTTGAACACCCAGATCTCACCGATTGTCACGGCGTCGGGATGGTCGTTGAGCACCGTTCGGATGCTGCGGTGGATGTCGTGCACGCCGTCGTGGTTGAAGCGCGGATCGTCCTCGTCGTGGCTGAGCATCGTCAGATCCGGGACGCGCATGTCGGGCAGGCCGGGCGGTTTGGACATGCCATGCGCGACGTCGATGCGGAAGCCGTCGACACCGCGTTCCAGCCAGAACCGCAGCGTCTTCTCGAGGTCGTCGAACACCTCGGGGTTGTCCCAGTTCAGGTCGGGCTGCTTGGCGTCGAACAGGTGCAGGTACCACTGGCCCGGGTTGCCGTCGGGCTCTGTGACCCGAGTCCAGGCGGGCCCGCCGAACACCGACACCCAGTTGTTGGGCGGGTGAAGGCCACCGTCGCCCAGACCGTCGCGGAACACGTACCGGTTGCGCTGCGTGCTGCCCGGACCGGCCGCCAGCGCGGCCTGGAACCAGGGATGCTGGGAACTGGTGTGGTTGGGCACCAGGTCCATCGTCAGCTTGATGCCGCGGGCGTGCGCGGCCTCGAGGAGTCGGTCGAGTGCGCCAAGGCTGCCGAACAGCGGGTCGACGTCACGGGGGTCGGCGACGTCGTAACCGTGGTCGGCCATGGGGGAGACCATCACGGGGTTGAGCCACAGCGCGTCGACGCCGAGGCCCGCCAGGTAGTCGAGTTCGCCGGTGATCCCGTCGAGGTCGCCTACGCCGTCACCATTGCTGTCCCGGAACGAGCGGGGATACGCCTGGTAGAAGACGGCGCGGGACCACCAGGTCTGGTGGGAGTCGGTCACGCCCACCCATCCTGCCCGAAATCAGAACGACGAGTTGACCATCGAATCCGCGGCCATCACGAGGTAGTTCACAAGGGCGCGGCGATGGTCGTCGTCCAGGGTCTGTGCGTCGATCTCGGCGACGGCGGTGTGCATGCAGCGCAGCCACGCGTCACGTTCGAGGAAGCCGATCCGAAACGGTGCGTGCCGCATCCGCAGGCGCGGATGGCCCCGCTGCTCGGAGTAGGTGCGTGGGCCGCCCCAGTACTGCTCGAGGAACATTCGCAGACGCTCCTCGGCGCCGTCCAGATCTTCCTCGGGGTAGAGCGGACGCAGGATCTCGTCCTCGCGCACCAGCTCATAGAACCGCGACACCAGGGTGCGGAACGTATCGGCGCCACCGACCTCGTCATAGAACGAGCGGGGATCGTCAGTCACCACTCCATTGTCTCCTGAGCCGCGGCGGCGCTCGCAGACCCGTCGGTGTCACCGGCTGTTCATCGGACTGACCTGCGAACACGACGAGAATTGTCGTGCGGATAGCTCGGATCCGTGGTGGACTGTTTCCTCGGAGGACGTATGTCGCAGCGAACCAAGAGCCGCGGCCACCGGCATCACGGGACCGCGGGGGTAACCGGCGGGCTGTCGGCTGCTCCAGTCCTGCATGGTGTGGAGAGCTGCGGACCCGGCAATTCGACGTCGATCTGGGGGCGCCGACGCGTCCTTCTGCTGAACTCCACCTACGAACCGTTGACGGCACTGTCGATGCGGCGTGCGGTCATCATGCTGATGTGCGGTAAGGCCGACGTCGTGCACGATGACCCGAACGGACCGGTCATCCACTCGGCCACCCGCACCATCGTGGTGCCCTCGGTGATCAGGCTGCGGACCTTCGTGCGGGTGCCCTACCGGGCCAGGGTTCCGATGACACGTGCAGCCCTGATGCACCGCGATCGGTTCCGCTGCGCCTACTGCGGGCTCAAGGCCGACACCGTGGACCACGTCGTGCCCCGCAGCCGCGGGGGAGAGCACTCGTGGGAGAACTGCGTCGCCGCATGCGCGACGTGCAATCACCGCAAGGCCGACCATCTGCTCGCCGAACTCGGCTGGACGCTTCGCTCGGCGCCGCTGCCCCCCAAAGGCCAGCACTGGCGGCTGCTGTCCTCGGTCAAGGAACTCGACCCGGCCTGGATGCGGTATCTGGGTGAGGGCGCGGCATGACGGGCGGCCCGCTCTTCGTGCAAGCGCTCGAGCTCTGCTGATACGGTTTGCGTCGTGAGCACAGCCTTGGCCCATTCCCTGATGGGCGGCATCCCGCTGGTGATTCTGCTGGTCTTGGTGGCCATAATCTATCGCCGCAAGGGGCCCCATCCAGCGACGTACAAGTTGTCCGAGGAGTGGACGCACGAGCCAATCCTCTGGGCGGCCGACGAACCCGCGGATCACGGCCATGGCGGCCACGGTTCGCACCTGACTGTGGGAGGTGGCGCAAGTGGTAAGTGGTGAGGTCGTCAAGACCGTCGATTCCGCCGTTCTGCCGTACGGATTCGCGCACACGTCGAGCGGGCGGATCTCCGGCGTCACCGAGCCCGGTGAGCTGTCGGTGCACTACCCGTTCCCGACGATGGACCTGGTTGTCCTCGACGATGCGTTGAAGTACGGCTCGCGCGCGGCCAAGGCCCGCTTCGCGGTGTACCTCGGCGATCTCGGTGCGGACCCGGCGGCCACAGCGCGTGACATCTTGGCCACGGTGCCGACGCCCGACAATGCCGTGCTGCTCGCCGTGTCGCCGAATCAGCGGGCCATCGAGGTCGTCTACGGCTCCGAGGTGAAGGGCCGCGGTATCGAGGAGGCTGCACCGCTGGGCGTCTCCGCGGCGGCTGCGTCCTTCAAGGAAGGCAACCTGATGGACGGCCTGATCAGCGCCGTCCGCGTGTTGTCGGCCGCTGTCTCGCCTGCCTGACGGACCTCTCGACCGTTACGTCGTCGAGGACTTCACACGTCACCGTCCCTGTTCTGTGGACGCTGTCTTGCGCATATTGCAGGTCAGTAGCGCTCGAACACCGAGCGATCCTTGCTGTAGTCGACGGTGTCATCGCCATCGCGCAGCGTGACTTCGTCAGGCGTTCGCCGAGCTGCGCAAGTCAGTTTTGTGCTTGATCGCCGCCGTGCGGAAATTTGCGCCTGGTTGGCCCGCCACTGGGCAATAGACTTAAGGCGTTCGCCACGGCGGGGGAGATGTTCTGGTGGGTGTGCTCGACGGCTTCTACAAGACGTGGTCGAACGCACGCGCCACCTTCGGCGAGGGAACTCCTCATGGAGGGGAATCCTTCGACTCGAGTTCGACGTTGCGGCAACTGCAGTCGAACGTGGAAGGTGCCCAACCGGGCTCTCAGTGGTCGGGCTCGGCATCCGAGTCGTATTCCGCCACCAATGAGAAACAGGCACGCGTCCTGGGCGAGATGGCCAGCCTTGACCAGAGGCTTCGTGGTGAGGTCGACAGGGCGGCGAATGTCGTGAGTGCGGGGCGACGCGATCTGGAGTCCGTGAGGCAGTGGGTGCAGAACGCCGCAGCGTTGGTCCCCAATCCCAGCTCGACTCAGGGACAAATCAAGCTCATGCCGATCGTCAGCAAGGGATCAGGCGAGATCGCAGAGATTCTCCAGCGGTCCAATGCCGAGTCAAACGCCATCGCGGGGCGCATCCGTGGCTTAGACAGTGAGTACCGGATGCTGGGCGGTGACCTCAAGCTGGGGGAGGGTAACGAGCCCGACGATGGGCCTCAGATGGTGGTAGGAGAAGGCGAGGAGCCGTGGCGGTACCCCTGGGAGCCACCACCGCCCTCGGATTCGGCGCCCGGTGGTGGCCGTTGGGACTTGGGGCAGGGATATCCGCCCGGGCCGAACGGGGGACCGCCCATGGGCCCGATCGCGCCGCCCTCGCCTTGGCGCAAAGACTTCATCCCGCCCATCGCGGGCGGTCCGTCGGGTCTCCAAGATGTGGTGGCTCCACTACCAAACGGCTGGGGTGCGAAGCCTCCCCTCGTCCTTAAAGAGGGGTACAAATTCAGGGTGACTGGGGAGACATTCAACGGCGCGCCTGACCACGTCCAATGGGTCGAAAGAGGTGGGATGTGGTACCAAGCACAATGGGTCGACTACAACTTCGAGGCAGAACACATACGCCAACTTGTCGGCAATATCTCAGCGCCCCCAATGGGACTCAATCAATGGGAACCAATCAACATTAAAGACAACGGCATTCAAGTGGACAGCCCGCGGCTGCCGCTTTACGTGCCAAATCCGTTCGGCGGCCAGGTTTTCCTCGACCCGAAGCGGTCAGGAGTAGCGGCGGGATGACGTCTCGATTGTCGCGGCGTGGGCGTTGGATCGTGCTGTTGGCTCTCATCGCCGTGCTCGTCTGCGGAACCGTTGCCGTCGTGCGAGTAACCAAGGACGACGCCATTAAATCCGTGTCGCGAGAGGATTGCGCCCTAGTTGAGGACGTCGGTCGCCAGTGGTACGTGATGGAAGCGGCGGTTCGACAAGCGGTCGAATACGGTGCCGGCGAGTCTGGTGACTATCTGAACGCTGCTGAGCAGGAGGCGGCAATGGCCGATACGCTGCGCAAGGCGTCGACATCGGCCTCGTCGCAAGAGATCAAAGAACAACTTGAGCAGTGGGCGGACGCGACGGCATTGTTCGCGCGGACACAGCGCGAGGCCGCGGAGCGAGAACCCGGAACGCCTCCGGCGCCGAACGCAGAATCCGACTACGTCAGCGCCGCAACGAAAGCCAATGACGCTTCGATCGCCCTTGGTGACCTCTGCCCGAACATGCCATCGGAGAAGACCCGATGACAGGCCTCACTGAATAGCCCGCGCTGACCTTTTCCTCCCCCTAAACGACGAAAGCCGGTGATCCCTGCGGATCACCGGCTCTTTGTTGTCGCTGTGTTACTGCGCCGCGTCTTGCCTCTGGGCGATCGCCAGCAGCTCTTCGCGGACTGTCGACTGGGGCAGGGCGTTGATGCGCGCGTACAGGCGGCGACGGCTCATTGTTCGCTTCAGGTCTGAGCGAAACTTCGCAATGGACATGTACCACTCCTACGTTGTGCTCTGGGTCACAGAGACTTGGTTGCTGTGTGCCCGCCGACATGAGGATCGCCCGGTCGGCTGACTACTCCATGGTCCGTGTTAACGCCGTGTAAATCAAGCTCTGACGTGTGATCTTGGGCTCACCGGCGGTTGGTCGCCCTGATTTGATGCGGTCGTCAGTCGCCTCGAGCGATGACCAAATGGGTGTCGGAATTGTTTGCTGGCGGATCAGTGCTGGCGGATCAGCCCGTCGAGGCCTGCGTCGACAGGTCCGCGCGGATCCGCACGTAGCGCTCGAGGAAGGTGCGCTCATCGAGACGCTTGCGGCGCAGCCACCCCGTCACCTCGTCATTGCACTTGCTGGCATTGCACGCGGCACAGGCCGGCACGACATTGTCGATCGTGTAGCGCCCGCCACGCGAGATCGCCATGACGCAGTCCCGCTGCAGGGGCTTGTCGGCCGCGCCGCAGTAGGCGCACCCGTTCCAAGCGGCCTTGATCGCCGCCCACTCGGCCGGGGTGAGGTCGTTGACCACGGCGGCGACGCGCCGCTTGCGTCTCTTGGCAGCGCGTGCCCTGCGACTGTTGGGTGCGGCCACCGGTAAATCATGCGGCGCGAGCGCGCGTGAACTCGGATAGGACACCGGCGTGTCGCCCGCAGACGCGCGCGCTCGCGGAAAGAGGTTACGAGGCGTCGAACCGTCGCGCCCGCAGTGCCCGCTCAACGCCCGCGCGACCCTCAACCACGAGCCGTCGCAGCGCGGGCGGCACGTCGTCGTCGGCCAGGAACGCATCCGCGGCATCCAGACCCGCCTGGCTGACGTCGGATGACGGGTACAGCCCGATCACCACGGTCTGGGCGACCTCGCTGGACCGCCGTTCCCACACTCCCGAGATCGCGGCGAAGTACTTGGCCGAGAACGGTGCCAGCAGCTCGGCCTGCCCGGGCTGGACGAAACCGGTGACGATCGACCGGGTGGTGATGTTGGCGATCGTGTCGTCCTCGATCACCTCCTGCCAGGCGGCCTCCTTGACGGCGGCCTGCGGCCGGGCCGCCGACGCCGCGGCGGCGTTGCGCTTGCCCGCCGCCGTCGGATCACGCTGGGCCTCGGCGTCGATGAACGGCGTCGCGGGACCGTCTGCGTCGATATCGCCGCTCGCCGCCAACGCGGTGACGATCCGCCACCGCAGGTCGGTGTCGAGCACCAGGCCCGGGAGGTTGACCGCGGCCGGCTCGTTGTCCAACAGCGTCGCCAGGACGGCGACATGATTACGCGACAGCACTGACGTGCACAGCGCATTCACGAACGCCAGCTGGTGATCGGAACCGGGTGCCGACTCGCGGGCCAGATCCAGCAGCCGATCGCCGAACGCGGGCCAGCCGTTGGAGCGCGCCCACTGCGGGTCGGCGTACGCGTTGAGCGCGGTCTGCGCCTGCAGCAGCAGGCGTTGGGCCACCCCGACTTCGGTCTCGGCGTGCACGCCGCCCATCACGAGCACCACGAAATCGCGGGCCTTCATCTCGGCCTCGCGTGTCATCTCCCACGCCGCCGACCACGCCAGCGTGCGGGGGAGTGAGTCGGCGATGTCGGCGACCCGGTTGAGCACCGTGTCGAGCGACTCGGGGTCGAGGCGCAACGAGCAGTAGGTCAGATCGTCGTCATTGACAAGGATCAGCTTGCCGCGCGAAACGCCGTGCAGCGCGGGTACGTCGGTGGTGTCGCCCTCAACGTCGAGTTCCTCGCGGTGGGTGCGCACCAGCTGGCCCGAACCGTCATCGTCGTAGATTCCGACGGCCAGTCGGTGTACGCGGGTCTCGCCCGCGCCCGGCGCGGCACCGCTCTGGTTGATCGCAAACCGGGTGAACTTCCCTGCCTCGTCGACGTCGAAGTCGGCGCGCAGCGTGTTCAGTCCGGTGGTCTTGAGCCACTGGCGGCCCCAGTGGCTCAGGTCGCGTCCGGACGACTTCTCCAGTGCACCAAGCAGATCGGCGAAGGTGGCATTGCCGAATGCGTGGTCGCGGAAGTAGTCGCGCAGACCGGCGAGGAACGCCTCGAGCCCGACATAGGCCACCAGTTGCTTGAGCACGCTTGCGCCCTTGGCGTAGGTGATGCCGTCGAAGTTCACCTCGACCGCGGCCAGGTCGGGGATGTCGGCGGCGACGGGGTGGGTCGACGGCAACTGGTCCTGCCGGTAGGCCCATGACTTCTCCACGTTGGCGAACGTGGTCCACGCCTGCTTGTACTCGGTGGCCTCGGCCTGGCACAGCACGGATGCGAACGTCGCGAAGGACTCATTGAGCCACAGGTCGTCCCACCAGGTCATCGTGACCAGATCGCCGAACCACATGTGTGCCATCTCGTGCAGCACCGTCTCGGAGCGGCGTTCGTAGCTGTAGCGGGTCACCTTGCTCCGGAAGACGTAGTCCTCCAGGAATGTCACGGCCCCGGCGTTCTCCATGGCGCCCGCGTTGAACTCGGGCACGAAGAGCTGGTCGTACTTGCCGAATGCATAAGGGACGCCGAAGTTCTCATGGTAGAAGCCGAACCCCTGCTTGGTCTCGGTGAACAGCCGCTCGGCATCCATGAACTCCGAGAGCGAGGCCCGGCAGTAGATGCCCAGCGGAATATCGCCGTGCGCGTCGGAGTAGACGTCGTCCCAGCGCGCGTACGGGCCGGCGATGAGCGCCACCAAGTAGGTGCTCATCCGCGGCGTGGTGACGAAGGTGTGCGAACCACCGTCGGAGCCTGATGTCGCCGCCGGAGCGGCTCCGGCAGAGACCGTCGCGCCGTTGGAGATCACCTGCCAGTGCGTCGGGGCCGTCACGCTGACGTCGAAGGTCGCCTTGAGGTCGGGCTGGTCGAAGCAGGCGAACATGCGCTTGGCGTCCGCGGTCTCGAACTGCGAGTACAGGTACACCTCGTTGTCGACGGGGTCGACGAAGCGGTGCAGTCCCTCGCCGGTGTTCGAGTACAGGCAGTCGGCGTCAACCACAACGACGTTGTGCTCGGCAAGACCGACCAGCGGGATGCCGGTGGACTCGTCGTAGCCGGAGACGTCGATGTCCACACCGTTGAGCGTCGCGCCGTGCACGGCGGCGGCGGCGATGTCGATGACGGTGTTCGCCCCGGCGAGCGCACTGAACTCGACGGTGGTGGTCGAGCGGAAGGTGCGTTCGCCTGGCCCTCCGGAGCCGTCCGTGAGATCCAGCACGATTCGGTACGCGTCGACGGTGACGAGGGCGGCGCGCTCGGCGGCCTGGTCGCGAGTCAGATTTGGAAGTGCCACGTGGACCAACATTAGACGGCGACGGGGAACACAGTGTGGTCACACGTAGTTGTGCTGAACTGAGTTCTGTCCACGTCTCGAGAGGATTGCGTCCGATGGCCAAGAAGGATGTCGCCGGTTTCTGGTTCGACCCGCTGTGCCCGTGGTGCTGGATCACCTCCCGCTGGATTCTCGAAGTCGAGAAGGTCCGCGATATCGACGTGCAGTTCCACGTCATGAGCCTCGCCGTGCTCAACGAGGGGCGCGACCTGCCCGAGGAGTACCAGGAGGCGATGACGAAGGCGTGGGGTCCGGTCCGCGTCGCGATCGCCGCTGAGCAGGCGAAGGGCAGCGAGATCCTGGGCCCGCTGTACACCGCGATGGGCACCAAGATCCACAACGAGGGCAACAAGGACTTCGACGACGTCATCGCGTCCTCACTTGAAGAGGTCGGGTTGCCCGCCGAGCTGGCCGAGGCGGCGACGTCGGACAAGTTCGACGAGGTGCTGCGCAAGAGCCACCACGACGGCATGGATGCCGTCGGCGAGGACGTCGGCACTCCGACCATTCACGTCAACGGCGTGGCGTTCTTCGGTCCGGTGCTGTCGCGGATACCTCGCGGCGAGGAGGCCGGCAAGCTGTGGGACGCGTCGGTGATCTTCGCCGCCTACCCGCATTTCTGGGAGCTGAAGCGCTCGCGCACCGAGGCGCCTGAGTTCGACTGACCTGGATGATTCTCACTCGACGGTGAAGATCATCGAGTGCCAACCCGTCGAACCGTCGGGGACCGGGCCCGGATTTATCAGCCGCAGCCTCTCCTCGGCCTGCATCTGACCGGTGCCGTCGATGGCGCGGCAGGTCACGGTGTGCTGACCGGGCGGCAGCGCCGTCGTGAGCCGGAACATGCGCCACGTGAACTGGTTCACCTCGGGTGCCAGATCGGCGGGCTGCCAGTCGCCGGTGTCGAAGCGAAGTTCGACACCACTGATGCCGCGGCCCTGCGCCCACGCGGTGCCCGCGACCGTCACGTCCCGGCCCCGCACGCGTTGGAACGATGTCGGCGCGTCGATCCGCGACGAGATCTTGATCGGGGCGACGCCCGGCGGCTCGCCGTCCCACCCGCGTCGCACCCAGTACGGCTTGACGTCGAAGGTGGCGAGTTCGAGTTCGGTGAGCCACTTGGTGGCTGAGACGTACCCGTAGAGGCCGGGTACCACGGTGCGCATCGGGAAGCCGTGCTCGGGCAGCAACGCCTCACGGTTCATCCCGATCGCCACCATCGCCTCCTTGCCGGTGTTGCGCAGCAGCTCCAACGGTGTGCCGAGGGTGAATCCGTCCACGGAGTGTCCGACGACCTGCTGGGCGCCGTCGCGAACGCCGGCCCGCGCGAGTAGGTCCAGCAACGGCACGCCGATGAAGTTCGCGGTCGAGACATACGGCCCACCAACCTCATTCGACACACAGGTCATGGTGATGGTCCGCTCCACCAGCGGCATGGACTGGATGTCGTTGAAGCTGAACTCGAGCGGCCGCTCGACCATGCCGGTGATGCGCAGCGCGGCATCCTCGGCGCGCAGCTGCGGCACGGCGAGGTTGATGTCGATGCGGTAGAAGTCGGCGATCGGCGTGATGAAGCTGGGCGTCCCGAGTTCGGGGAACGCCGCCCCCGCCGGGATCGGCGGCGCAGGGATCGTGGGGACAAGCGCGCCGACCGCGCGTCGCGACGCGGCCACGTCGATCCGTCGAGCCAGCCCGAACCCGCCCGCGCCGGCCAGCGCCGCGCCCGCCGAGGCAGCGACGGCGCCCACCACGAAGCGTCGCCGACCGAGGCCCGCGCCGGGTGTAGGCGCCGGTACGGCGTCCCCTGGCAGCGCGCGTCTGCGCAACCACCACAGCACCGCCACCCCCGCGAGGGTGGCGGCCAGCGGAGCGAGCAGGCCCGGCCCGCCGCCGGACTGCTCGCGCACGGCCAGCGTCCCGAGCACCCCGAGAACGACGATCGCCACCACACCGGGCACCGGGCTGCGCCGCGAGATCAGCCCGATGACCACGCCGAGCATGGCCAGCGCGACGGCCATGCCGACCAGCAGAGCGGGTTTGTCGTTGGTGCCGAAGGACCTGATGGCGAAGTCCTTGACCGGCGCGGGGGTGCGGTCGATGACCGCGTCACCCACGGCCAGAAACGGTGACGCGGCGGGCAGCAGCAGGATTCCGGCGACCAGATGCCCGACGCCCAGCGCGCCGAACACCGCGATGAGTCCGGTGAGGGCGGCCCGGACGATGGGGATGCCGGTCTTCGTCGTCATGACGGTGATTCGGCGCCACGGCGGCGCGGGATGGATCGGTGTCGTGACGCAACGCTGACATCGGCGCCCGGGCCAGCGTCACAGACCCTGCAGCTGTGACAGCGTCGCGTGCGCGATCATGAAGTAGATGATCAGGCCCGTGCCGTCGACGATGGTGGCGATCATCGGCGCCGACACCACCGCGGGGTCCACTCGCAGCTTCTTGAGCACGGGCGGTAGCACCGATGCGATGAACGACGACCACATGACGATGGCGGCCACCGTCAGCGACACGGTCAAGGTGATCTCGGGCCCGACGCCCAGAGTCCAGGCTCGGATGACGGCCGCCAGCGCCATCGTGAGGGCGATCATCGCGCCGGTCGACAGTTCCTTGGCCAGCACCGCAGGCACGTCGCGCAGCCGGACCTGGCCGGTCGCCATCGCACGGACCAGCGTGGTGGTGATCTGCGTGCCGGTGTTGCCGCCGGTCCCGATCAGAAGCGGTATGAAGAACGCGAGCGCGACCACGGCCTCCATCTCCTCCTCGAAATGGCGCAGTACCGTCCCGGTGTAGGCCTCGGCGATGAACAGCAGAAGCAGCCAGCCGATGCGCTTGCGCCACAGCAACCACGGCGACGCGCGCAGGTAGGGAACCTCCAGCGGGGCTGAACCGCCCTGGCGTTCGGCGTCTTCGGTGGCCTCCTCCTCGGTGATGTCTCCCGCGGTGTTCTCGGTGAGGATGCCAAGGAGCCGGTTGTCGGCGTCGACGACGGGCACCGCCACCAGGTTGTAGTCCATCAGCGCCTGCGCCGCGTCCTCGGCGTCGGTCAGCGGTGACACCGACAGCACGTCGTCGTTGGTCAATGTCGAGACCGCTTGATCGGGATCGGCAAGCACGAGATCGCGAAAGGCCACCACGCCGAGTAGGTGACCCTCGGCGTCGGTGACGTAAACGTATGCGCCAGTTCGGGAATCGGCGCGCAGCGTGGCTGCGTCATCGCGGATCGTGGCGATGGCACTTGCCGCCGCCATCTCCGGGCGCACGGTCAAAGCCTCGGGCACCATGTGGGCTGCGACCGATTCCTTGGGCCAGCTCAGCAATCCACGCAGAGCCGCGGCGCGTGCCGACGGCAGGCTGGTCAGCAGCTCTTCCCGGACGGGGGCCTTGATCTCGCGCAGGACATCGGCCGCGTGATCGAGGTCAAGCACGTCAAGCACGCTGGCGGCGTCCTCGCGAGCCATTGCGCCAAGTGCCCGGGCCCCTAGTGCATCATCGATGGACTCGAACAGATCGGTCGCGTTCCGGTGATTCAGCAGCGGGCCGAGTAAGCGCAATTCGGACTGCGACAGCGTGGCGACCTGGTGGGTGCGCTCGGCGGGCTCGCGGACCGCCTTGATCCAGCCGGCAACGGATCCGCTGTCAGCGCGGGCCACCGCGTGGCGCAGGGACACGTCAGTGGTGTCTGAATTCGGCGCAGTGCTGCTCATCCGTGCCTCCGCTTCTACCGCCGGGACCGTTCCCGCGGCGAGGCCACTCTAGCCGTTGCCCCGGGCCGTCAGTCATCTGCGGAAAGCTATGTCCCACAGGGGATTTTATGTTAACAACAGCTCGCCGGACGGCGTGGCGGGGGTTACCGGCACCTGAACTTCTAGATACGGCGCCTGACAACGAACTTGGTCATTCCGGTTGCAAGTATCTGTCGAGCACGTCAAAGTGCTCGCATGACAGCGGCGGAACCCACCACAGACGGCACCTACGGGGACCGCATCGTCGCGGTCGAACCCGGCGGCAACGAGTTCATTGCCGATGCCGACCGGCACGGGCGCCCCAGCCAGCTGCTGTGGACGTGGGCGTCACCCAACCTGGAGTTCGCCACCATCTTCCTGGGCGTGCTCGCGGTGGCCTACTACGGCATGACGTTCTGGCAGGCCGTCGCCGGCATCGTGGTGGGCGCCGGTCTGGGCACACTGGCGCACGCTGTCCTGTCCGCCCGCGGTCCGGTGCACGGCGTGCCTCAGATGGTGCTCGGGCGACTGGCGTTCGGTTTCAAGGGCAACGCGGTGCCGTCGACGCTGATGTCGATCACCGCCGGAGTGGGCTGGTTCGCGACCAACAGTGTCAGCGGTGCGTTCGCGCTCTCGACGTTGTTCGGCATCGGCCCGCTGCCCGCGCTAGTGGCGGTGGTCGTCGTTCAGACCGCGCTGGCCTTCTTCGGACACAACCTGGTGCAGGCGTTCGAGCGCCTGGCCTTCCCGGTGTTGGCGGTGATCTTCGCGGTCGCCTCGGTGGTGATCCTGACCAAGGCGGACCTCGGTGCGCCTGCCGTCGACGGCGGTGTCGGCGGGCTGGGCGGATTCCTGCTGACGGTGGGAACGACCTTCGGCTATGTCGCCGGGTGGGCGCCCTACGCGGCCGACTTCAGCCGTTACCTGCCGCGTACCGTATCGCCGCTCCGCACCGGCATTTTCGGGTCCGCCGGCCTGTTCCTGGCATGCACCGTCCTCGCGATCGTCGGGGCGGCCTCAGTGACCATCGCGACAGCCGGGTCCGACAACCCGACCGACGCGTTCACCGGTTCGCTACCCGGCTGGCTGGCCAGCGCCACACTGCTGGCCATCGCGATCGGAGCCATCGCGGCCAACGCGATCAACGTCTACTCCGGTGCGATGGCCTTCGTCACCACCGGCGTCAAGCTCCCCGCGCATATCGCCCGCGCGCTGGCCACGGTGTTCTTCGGGGTGGCCGGCTTCCTCATCGCGTGGTGGGCGCTGGCCGATGCCGCCGCCAGCTACGAGGCGTTCCTGCTGCTCATCGCGTACTGGATCGGGCCGTGGCTCGGTGTGGTGTTCGCCGACCAGTATCTGCGCCGCGGCCACCGGATCGACGGTTTCCTGTACGACCGCACCTACACCAACTGGCCGGGCCTTGCGTCGTTCCTGATCGGGCTGGTGGTCTCGGTGCTGCTGTTCTGCAATCAGGAGAGGTTCGTCGGCTACGTCGTGCGGGCCGTCCCGGAACTGGGCGATATCACCTTCTTCGTCGGTTTCGTGCTCGCTGCCGGCTGCTACCTTGTGTTCTGCCGAGCCAAGATCGAAGCGGAACGAGTTGCCCTGTGACACCGGAGGAAATGCTTGAGGTTGCCGTCGCCGAAGCCCGAAAGGGGCTTGCGGAGGGCGGGATTCCGATCGGCGCTGCCCTGTTCAGCGCCGACGGCGTGATGCTGGGCAGCGGCCACAACCGGCGGGTCCAGAACGATGACCCGTCCGTGCACGGTGAGACCGACGCGTTCCGCAATGCGGGCCGCCAGCGTGACTACCGCTCGACGGTGATGGTGACGACGCTCTCGCCGTGCTGGTACTGCAGCGGGCTGGTGCGGCAGTTCAACATCGGGGCCGTGGTGATCGGGGAGGCCAAGACGTTCAGCGGTGGCCATGACTGGCTGGCCGAGAACGGGGTCAGCATCACGGTGCTCGACGATCAGCGCTGCGTGAACATGATGGAGGAGTTCATCGCTGACCGGCCGGAACTGTGGAACGAGGACATCGGGGTCGCCGAATGAGCGCGATTGCGACAGTGGACATGTCGCGTTGGTACGCCGGCGGCGCTGAGGCTGACGCGCTGGCCGCCGAGGTGGACGAGGGACTGCAGCGGGCGGGTTTCATCGTGATCACCGGGCACGGCGTCGACACCGACCTCGCGGCTCGCGTGCGGGCGGCGAGCCGGGAGTTCTTCGCGCTGCCCGACGAGGTCAAGCAGCGTTACTCGGTACCCGTCGGCGGGCACGGCTGGATCGGCCCGGGCGCCGAGGCGAACGCCTACGCCGAGGGCACCGAGACCCCACCGGATCTCAAGGAGAGCTTCAGCCTGGGCGCCGAGACCGCCACCGGCGATCCGGAGGTGGACCGAATCTGGTTCGCGCCCAATGTGTGGCCGGCTGAGGTGCCGCACCTGCAGGCCCTCGTCGAGGAGTACACCGCGGCGATGCGCACGGTGTCCGACGATCTGCTGGCCTTGTTCGTGCGGGCACTGGGACTGCCCCAGAATCCCTTCACCGCAATGACGAGCCGCGCCACCTGGACGATGAACATCAACCACTACCCGCCGGTGAGTGTGGTCGGTGAGCCCGAGGAGGGGCAGTTCCGGATCGGCCCGCACACCGATTTCGGCACGGTGACGGTGCTCGACCGTGAGCCGGGAGCAGGCGGTCTGCAGGTCTACTCCGAGGAGGCGGGCTGGGAGGACGCGCCGTGGCAGCCGGGCGCGCTGACGGTCAACATCGGCGACCTGCTCGAGTACTGGAGCGGGCGACGCTGGCCGTCGGGCCGGCATCGGGTGCTGCCACCGCAGCCGCACGCCCCGGAGGAGGACCTGGTGTCGCTCATCTACTTCTACGAGGCCAACCACGACGCACTCGTAACCCCGCTGGAGCCGCCGATCGGGCGGGTGTCGGGCCTGTCACCGGTGACGTCGGCCGACTTCATCAAGGAGCGGCTCGACGCCATCACGGTGGCCTGAGCATTGCGAGCGACCCGGCGGCAAGAAGTAGGGTATCGACCATGCGCGTCTACCTCGGTGCTGACCACGCCGGATACGAACTCAAGCAGGCGATCATCGAGCATCTCAAGGCCGGTGGTCACGAGCCCGTCGACTGCGGCGCCCACACCTATGACGCGCAGGACGACTACCCGGCGTTCTGCATCGCCACGGCGGTCCGGACCGTGGCCGATCCCGGCAGCCTGGGGATCGTGCTCGGAGGGTCGGGCAACGGCGAGCAGATCGCGGCCAACAAGGTGCCCGGCGCCCGCTGTGCGCTGGCCTGGAGCACCGAGACGGCATCGCTTGCGCGCCAGCACAACAAGGCGCAGTTGATCGGCATCGGTGGCCGCATGCACACCGAGGCCGAGGCGCTCGAGATCGTCGACGCGTTCCTGTCGACGCCGTGGTCGGAGGAACCGCGCCACCAGCGTCGGGTCGACATCATCGAGGCCTACGAGTTGACGCACGACGCGCCTCCCGTGCCCGACGCCTCGGCGTAACCCGTGCCCGAAGGGCACACCCTGCACCGCCTGGCACGGCTGCACCAGAGGCGGTTCGGTCGCGCTCCTGTCGTCGTGACCAGCCCGCAGGGGCGCTTCACCGAATCCGCGACGGCGATCAGCGGCAAGGTGCTGCGCAGGTCCGCCGCCCACGGCAAGCACCTCTTCCACCACTACGACGGCGGCGCGGTGGTGCACGTGCATCTCGGGCTGTACGGGACGTTCACCGAGCACCCCGTGCCCATGCCCGCACCCGTCGGCCAGGTCCGGATGCGGATGCTCGGCGCGGAGTACGGCACCGACCTGCGTGGGCCGACCGCGTGTGAGGTCATCAGCCATACCGAGGTCGACGACATCATCGCGAGGCTGGGGCCCGACCCGCTGGGACGCAACCCCGACCCGGGACTGGCCTGGGCGCGAATCAGCAAGTCGCGCAGACCGATCGGTGCGCTGTTGATGGATCAGGCCGTGATCGCAGGCGTCGGCAACGTGTACCGCTGCGAGTTGCTGTATCGCCACCTCATCGATCCGCACCGGCCGGGCACGAACATCGGCCTCGAGGAGTTCGACGCCGCCTGGACCGACCTCGTCGCGCTGATGAAGGTCGGCGTGAGCGGCGGCAAGATCGTCACGATCCGTCGCCCCGACGACAA
Source organism: Mycobacterium sp. IDUB_39 (assembly GCF_055419205.1). Taxonomy (NCBI): domain Bacteria; kingdom Bacillati; phylum Actinomycetota; class Actinomycetes; order Mycobacteriales; family Mycobacteriaceae; genus Mycobacterium; species Mycobacterium sp. IDUB_39. Next base: position 162,537 of record NZ_JBVAXF010000009.1, on the reverse strand, counting down.
GGGTGCGCCGTCGTATCGGGAGGGCCGTCCACGCACGTATGTGTACCGACGGGCCGGCGAGGCCTGCCGGGTGTGCGGTGACACCATCCGCACCGAGGTCATGGACGGTCGCAACCTCTTCTGGTGCCCGACCTGCCAGATCTGACGCCGCGCGCCGCCTGGTGATTGACGGGAGAATCAACGCGTGGAACTCATCCTCGTCGTCGTAGGCGCCATCGCGGTCACCGCTGTCGCACACCGGCGCGGGCTGGAACCCGCGTTGATCATCGTCATGATCGGCGGCGCGGTGTCGTTCCTGCCGGACTTCGAGGCACCCGAACTGGACTCGCACATCCTGCTTACGGTCGTGCTGCCCCCGCTGCTCTACTCGGCGGCACTGAACTTCTCGTTCCCGACGTTCCTGCGCAACATCCGGCCCATCCTCGGGCTGGGTGTGGGTCTGGTCGTGGTCACCGCGTTCACCGTGGCGGCGGTGGCCTCGTGGCTGGTGGTCGTGCCGTTGACGTTCGGGACGGCACTGGTCCTCGGCGCGATCGTGGCCCCGCCCGATGCCGTCACGGCGGTTGCCGTCGGCCGCAAGCTCGGGCTGCCCAAGAAGGTGATGGCGATCCTCACCGGCGAGAGCCTCATCAACGACGCCGCCGCCCTGACGCTGTTCTCGATCGCCGTCGCGCAGGTCGCGGGAACCCACACGTTCATCGAGAATCCGTTCCTGCTGTTCACCTACAGCGCCGTGCTGGGGCCGGTCGTGGGTGCGGTGCTCGGTCTCGTCACGCTGTGGATCCGCAAGCGGCTGGCCAATCCGGGTTTGGAGACGGTGCAGGGTTTGGTGGTGCCGTTCGCGGCGTTCATCACCGCCGAGGAACTGCACGCATCCGGTGTGTTGGCGGTCGTGGTCGCGGGTTTCGTGGTCGGCAACGGCACCCTGTCCGCGGGGTATCAGACCCGGCTGCAGGAGCGCTACGTGTGGAACTCGGTCGACGTGCTGCTCGAGGCCTTCGTGTTCGCGTACATCGGGCTGCATCTGCGGTTCGTTCTCGAGGATCTGCGCGACGCCCACGAATCGCTGGCGGAGGTGGCGGTCGCCGCGCTGATCGTGCTGGTGCTGGTGATGCTGATCCGGCCGCTGTCGGTGCTTCTCATGTTCGGTCGCAACAAGCTCTCCAGTCACGTCGAACGCAAGCTCAGTGTGCCGGCGCCCGCTGTGGGGCGCGGCGCGCGGGGAATGCGACGCGCAGACAAACCGCCGGGCAAGTGGCGGTCCCGGATCGACCGGCGGTCACTGTCGTGGCAGGAGAACGTCGTGGTGTCGTGGACGGGCATGCGCGGGGTGGTCACCCTGGCCGCGGCTGCCGCCATCCCGGTTACCACCGCGAGTGGTGAGCCCTTCCCCGAGCGGGCCACCATCCAGGCCATCGCGTTCGTCGTCAGCGTCGGCACGCTCCTGATCCAGGGGTGGACCCTGCCGCCGCTGATCAGCCGGCTCCGCCTGTCGCGCTTCTCCGACGACCATGCCGTGGACCGCGGCGAGGAACTCAAGGCCGAGCGCGCGGTGCACGACGCCGCTGAGGAAGTGCTGGCGCAGTTCCGGGCGAACCCGCCTGCGGGTATGGACCCGCACGTGCTCGCCGATATCGGCAACACCATCGCTCGGCAGTCGCAGGACGCCGACCAGATGCCCGACCCCGAGGCGCACACCAAACGCGCCGAGGTGTTCTCGGCGCTGTACCGCGAGGTGCTGTCGGCGCAGCGTGCCGCGCTGATCGCCGAACGGGACGAGGGCCGCATCGAGGATGAGGCCGTCCGTGGCATGTTGGAGCGACTCGACCTGCAGGAGGCCGGCGTGTCAGCCAGGCTGGAGAGCCGGCTCTGAACGCGGGGGACCGGGGCTAGAAACCCCCGAAGTCGCCACCGAAGTCGCCGCCCCCACCGAAGTCCCAGCCGCCGCCGTCGCCGCCACCGCCCCAGCTGTCGCCGCCGCCGCCACCGTCGAAGCCGCCGCCGTCCTGTCCGCCCATGTCCTGGCCGGCACCATCGAGCTGCCCCTGGTCCATGCCGTCCTGGAAGCCGTCGCCGTAGCCGTTCTCGAAGGCCTGCGCGTCGTAGCCGACCCCGCCCATACCGGAGAACAGGGTGCTGAACAGCAGTACCGAACCCATGCCCCAGGCGCCCGCGATCAGGGCGGGCTTCCACCACGGCTCGGAGTACCAGCCCGCGGGCACCGGTCGACCGGCGACCCGGCCGCCGGGGTAGTAGTTCGGCGTGCGCTCCGAGGGTGCCGGGGACGCCTCGATCTGGCGGCCCTCGAACTCCACCCGGCGGTCCTCGGTGACGGTGCCCGCCGCGCGTTGCCCGCTCAGCGTCTCGAGTTCGGGACCCGGGTCCATGCCCATCGCCACCCGGGCCGCACGCACGTAGTACAGCCCCTCCATGGCGCTCTCCTTGGCGAGCAGTGCCTGCTTGGCGGTCGTCGCCTGGTCGATCTGCGAGCCCGCTGCGGTGTAGCGCTCGGAGGCGTCGGCGAGCGCCTGCTTGGACGCGTCGTCGGTACCGGACAGGTTGATCACTTGGCCGCCAAGCCGCTCGATGAGGCGCCGGGCGTCGGCCTTGGCGTCGGCCAGTGACGCGGCGCTGCGCTGCCCGGAGGCCTTCGACGAGTTGTAGACCGCGAACGCGATTGCACCGAGTACGACGAGGATGAGCACCAGCAGAAAGCCGTCCATGCACCCCAGCCTACCGACGGAGACGCCCAGGAAGGCGTTGATGAACGCGCAGCTGAGTGCGCTCTCAGGAGAAACCGCCTACCCAGGAGAATTTCATTCTTGACTAATTCCAGATTATGGGCCAGGCTTTGTTTGTGGCGACGATCACCGACTTCCAGCAGATGCTGCGTCGGTCCGACCTGCGAGTCACCCGCCCTCGTGTGGCAGTACTGAGCGCGGTGTACGAGCACCCGCACGCCGACACGGATTCGATCATTCGTGCTGTGCGGGAAGAGCTGCCCGACGTGTCGCACCAGGCTGTCTACGACTCATTGCATGCATTGACCGCGGCGCGGTTGGTGCGGCGTATCCAGCCGTCAGGCTCCGTGGCTCGCTACGAGTCACGCGTCGGCGACAACCACCACCACGTCGTGTGCCGGACGTGTGGGGCCATCGCCGATGTCGACTGTGCGGTCGGTGGGGCACCCTGCCTGACCGCGTCAGATGATCACGGTTTCACGATCGACGAAGCCGAGGTCATGTACTGGGGCGTGTGCCCCGACTGTTCCACTGCTCCAACTAGATAACCCCTTAACCCGCCAGCCCCGGAAAGGATTTGTCATGGCCGAAACACACCCACCCATTGGCGAAGCTCAAACAGAACCCGCCGAAAGCGGTTGTCCGATGCAGATTAAGCCCCCCGTCGAGGGCGGCAGCAACCGCGACTGGTGGCCCAATGCGGTGAATCTCAAGATCCTGCAGAAGAATCCGCCCGCCATCGACCCGACGGACGAGGGCTATGACTACCGCGAGGCCGTCAAGTCTCTCGATTTCGAGGCCTTCGAGCGCGATTTCGATGCGCTGCTGACGGATTCGCAGGACTGGTGGCCTGCCGACTTCGGCCATTACGGCCCACTCTTCGTCCGGATGTCGTGGCACGCCGCGGGCACCTACCGGGTCGCGGACGGCCGCGGTGGCGGCGGGCGCGGTATGCAGCGCTTCGCCCCGCTGAACAGCTGGCCCGACAACGTCAGCCTGGACAAGGCCCGCCGTCTGCTGTGGCCGCTCAAGAAGAAGTACGGCAAGCAGATCTCGTGGTCTGACCTGATCGTCTACGCCGGCAACCGGGCCCAGGAGCAGATGGGCTTCAAGACCGCCGGCTTCGCCTTCGGCCGCCCCGACTTCTGGGAGCCGGAGGAGGACATCTACTGGGGCGCCGAGCACGAGTGGCTGGGCTCTCAGGATCGCTACGCCGGTTCGGGCGGTGATCGGACCAAGCTGGAGAACCCGCTCGGCGCAAGTCATATGGGTCTGATCTACGTCAACCCTGAAGGCCCCGAGGGCAATCCGGATCCGGCGGGCTCCGCCATCGACATCCGCGAGACCTTCGGCCGGATGGCGATGAACGATATCGAGACGGCCGCGCTGATCGTCGGTGGCCACACCTTCGGCAAGACCCACGGCGCCACTGATATCGAGAACGGGGTGGAGCCCGAAGCTGCCCCGCTCGAGCAGATGGGCCTGGGCTGGAGCAACCCGGGCGTCGGCAACGAGACCGTCAGCAGCGGCCTCGAGGTGACCTGGACCCACACCCCCACCAAGTGGGACAACTCGTTCCTGGAGATCCTCTACGGCAACGAGTGGGAGCTGACCAAGAGCCCGCAGGGCGCCAATCAGTGGAAGCCCAAGGACGGCGGCTGGGCCAACTCGGTGCCGATGGCCCAGGGGACTGGCAAGACCCATCCGTCGATGCTGACCAGCGACCTGGCGCTGCGGGTGGATCCGATCTACGAGCGGATCACCCGCCGCTGGCTGGATCACCCGGAGGAGCTGGCCGAGGAGTACGCCAAGGCCTGGTTCAAGCTGCTGCACCGCGATCTGGGGCCGGTGGCCCGCTACCTCGGGCCGCTCGTGCCCAAGCAGACCTGGCTGTGGCAGGACATCGTCCCGGTCGGCAAGGCGCTGTCCGACGCCGATGTCGCGACGCTCAAGGCGGCCATCGCAGAGTCGGGCCTGACCACCCAGCAGCTGGTGGACACCGCGTGGAAGGCAGCGGCGTCATTCCGTTCCAGCGATCTGCGCGGCGGTGCCAACGGCGGACGGATCCGGCTGCAGCCGCAGCTGGGCTGGGAGGCCAACGAGACCGAAGAGCTGTCGCAGGTGATCCGCAAGCTCGAGGAGATCCAGCAGGCGTCGGGCACGGGAGTGTCGTTCGCCGATCTGGTGGTCCTCGGCGGTGTCGTGGGTGTCGAGAAGGCGGCCAAGGATGCCGGGTTCGATGTCACGGTGCCGTTCACCTCGGGTCGTGGCGACGCCACCCAGGAGCAGACCGACGTCGAGTCGTTCGCCTACCTGGAGCCCAGCAGCGACGGTTTCCGCAACTACGCGGGCAAGGGTGACAACCTGCCGGCCGAGTACCGCCTCATCGACCGGGCCAATCTGCTGGGCCTGTCGGCTCCCGAGATGACCGTGCTGGTCGGCGGTCTGCGAGTGCTGGGCGCCAACTACGGTGGCTCGGATCTCGGTGTGCTCACTGCCAACAAGGGACAGTTGACGAACGACTACTTCGTCAACCTGACCGATATGGGCACCAAGTGGGCGCCGTCGCCGGCCGATGACGGCACCTACGTCGGCACCGACCGCGCCAGCGGTGCGCAGAAGTACACCGCCAGCCGTGTCGATCTGCTGTTCGGCTCGAACTCGCAGCTGCGGGCACTGGCCGAGGTATATGCCGAGGACGACGCCAAGGAGAAGTTCGTCAAGGACTTCGTCGCGGCCTGGACCAAGGTGATGAACGCCGACCGGTTCGATCTGACCGCCTGATAGCAGCAACCTGAGTACCTCGACGCCCAGGTCGGCCCCCGTGGCTGACCTGGGCGTTCGGGTAGCCGGGATGGCCCAGCGCATGTCCGAAAAGCAGAAAACCGCCCTAACCAGGGCGGCTCTCTTGGAGCGGGCGACGGGAATCGAACCCGCGTAGCTAGTTTGGAAGACTAGGGCTCTACCATTGAGCTACGCCCGCGTGCAGTGCAACGCAGACTGTACCGGCGCCGACGTAGTCAAATCCAATTGAGTGCGTCGCGTGTCGGACCCGTAGTATCTCGTGCGCAGCGAGACACGGGGTGTAGCGCAGCTTGGTAGCGCATCCGCTTTGGGAGCGGAAGGCCGCAGGTTCAAATCCTGTCACCCCGACAGACACCCACATCGAACGAGCATGCAAGGAGCACCGCAGTGAAGAGCACCGTCGAGAAGTTGAGCCCGACCCGGGTTCGCATCAACGTGGAGGTGCCCTTCACAGAGTTGGCGCCCGACTTCGATCGCGCGTTCAAGGAGATGGCCAAGTCGATCCGCATGCCCGGATTCCGTCCGGGCAAGGTTCCGGTGCGGCTCCTCGAGCAGCGCGTCGACAAGCAGGCCATGTTCGAGCAGGTCATCGGCGAGGCCGTGCCCGGCCGCTACAGCGAGGCCGTGGCCACCTCCGAGGTCAAGCCCCTCGGGCAGCCGGAGATCGACATCACCAACAAGCAGTACGGCGAGGATCTGGCGTTCACCGCCGAGGTCGACGTTCGCCCCGAGATCACGCTGCCCGACCTGGCGGCGCTGAAGATCGAGGTCGACCCGATCGAGGTCTCCGACGATGAGGTCGACACCGAGCTGCAGAACCTGCGGGCCCGCTTCGGCACCCTCACCGGTGTTGACCGGCCGGCCCAGGACGGCGACTTCGTGTCGATCGACCTGTCGGCCACCGTCGACGGCGAGGATGTGCCGGAGGCCAAGACCGAGGGGCTGTCCCACGAGGTCGGCTCGGGTCAGCTCATCGAGGGTCTCGATGAGGCGATCAAGGGCCTGAAGGCCGAGGAGAGCAAGGTCTTCAAGACCACCCTCGTCGCGGGCGAGCACGCCGGCGCAGAGGCCGACGTCACGGTCAAGGTCAACTCCGTCAAGGAGCGCGAGCTTCCTGAGCCGGACGACGAGTTCGCGCAGCTGGCAAGTGAATTCGACACCATCGACGAGCTCAAGGAGAGCCTCGTTGAGCAGGTGAAGCGGGTCAAGCGCATCCAGCAGGCCGAGCAGATCCGGGACCGCGCACTCGAGGCGCTTCTCGAGCAGACCGAGATCCCGTTGCCCGAGGCCATCGTGCAGGCGCAGGTGGACGACACGCTGCACAACGCCATCCACGGCCTGGAGCACGACGAGGAGAAGTTCGCCGAGTCGCTGGAGAAGGAAGGCAGCTCGCGCGAGGCGTTCGATGCGGACAACCGCACGAACTCCGAGAAGGGCGTCAAGACGCAGCTGCTGATGGACGCCGTCGCCGATCACCTCGATATCCAGGTCGGCCAGACCGACCTCACCGAGCGTCTGGTGCTGATGTCACGTCAGTACGGCCTCGAGCCGCAGCAGCTGCTGCAGGTCCTCCAGCAGAACAACCAGCTGCCCGCGATGTTCGCCGACGTGCGCCGTGGCCTGACGATCGCTGCCGTGGTGCACGGTGCGACGGTCACCGACACCGAGGGCACCGAGATCGACACCGCGGAGTTCTTCGGGCCGCCGAACGCCGAGCAGCCAGCCGAGATCGCCGCAGATGACGACGACGCAGACGACATCGCAGATGACAGCGTCGCCGTCGAGGAGAACGCGGCCGACGACGACGTGGCGGCCGACGACACGAAGTGACGCTGTGAGCGAACGCCGGCGTTCTAGGGAGTGCACGGCGTCGTGGTTTGGTTAGTGTCGGTGGACATGAATGGCGAGTACGAATACTCGAAGAAAGCAGGTATCCAGTCGTGACTGAAATGCGTGCGAGCACGTCGGGGCTCAACCTCGTCGACTCGGTCTATGAGCGGTTGCTCGCCGAGCGAATCATCTTCCTGGGCTCGCAGGTGGACGACGACATCGCCAACCGGATCTGTGCGCAGATCCTGCTTCTGTCGGCGGAGGATCCCACCAAGGACATCCACCTCTACATCAACTCGCCGGGCGGCTCGATCAGCGCTGGTATGGCGATCTACGACACGATGGTGCTCGCACCGTGTGACGTCGCCACCTACGGCATGGGCATGGCCGCCTCGATGGGCGAGTTCCTGCTCGCCGCGGGCACCAAGGGCAAGCGCTTCGCCCTGCCCCATGCGCGCATCCTGATGCACCAGCCGCTGGGCGGGGTCACCGGTAGTGCCGCCGACATCGCCATCCAGGCCGAGCAGTTCGCGGTCATCAAGAAGGAGATGTTCCGGCTCAACGCCGAGTTCACCGGCCAGACGATCGAGCGTATCGAGGCCGATTCCGACCGCGACCGCTGGTTCACGGCGCAGGAGGCGCTGGAGTACGGCTTCGTCGATCACATCATCACCAGCGCCAACCTCAACGGAGTGAAGCCATGACCGACCACACCGACCCGAGACTGGCGCCCCAGGCGCGCTACATCCTGCCGTCATTCATCGAGCACTCCAGCTTCGGCATGAAGGAGTCCAACCCGTACAACAAGCTGTTCGAGGAACGCATCATCTTCCTCGGCGTCCAGGTCGACGACGCGTCGGCCAACGACATCATGGCGCAGCTGCTGGTGCTGGAGTCGCTCGATCCCGACCGCGACATCACCATGTACATCAACTCGCCCGGTGGCTCGTTCACGTCCCTGATGGCGATCTACGACACCATGCAGTACGTGCGTGCCGATATCCAGACGGTGTGCCTGGGGCAGGCTGCGTCGGCTGCGGCCGTGCTGCTGGCCGCCGGAACGCCGGGTAAGCGGCTCGCGCTGCCCAACGCCCGGATCCTGATCCACCAGCCGTCCCTCGGTGGCGTCATCCAGGGGCAGTTCTCGGACCTCGAGATCCAGGCCGCTGAGATCGAGCGGATGCGCACGCTGATGGAGACGACGCTGGCGACCCACACGGGCAAGTCAGCCGAGCAGGTGCGTCGGGACACCGATCGCGACAAGATCCTGACGGCCGCACAGGCCAAGGAGTACGGGATCATCGACACCGTCCTCGAGTACCGCAAGCTGTCCGCGCAGAACGCCTGACGTCCGAACGGCGCGAATGCGCCAGCGCCGGTACGGTCGAAGTGTCCCTTTCGTGCCCGAAACTCTCCGCCGGATAACGGCGGCGACACGCCAGCGACACGGTGGCGCGTCCGGCGGGCCGTGGGGGACGACACGGGATATGTTCTCCTCCTACGCAGGTGAATATCACCGACGCGATTCGGCTTTATCGGTCGATGGCGACGGAACATACGGGTAGCGTCGGGTTACACCCGAGGTGTCCCTCCGGATGACAGATGTCGACGGCGATCGCAGAAAGTAGGCCAGCAGGACAATGGCACGCATTGGAGATGGCGGCGACCTGCTGAAGTGCTCGTTCTGTGGCAAGAGTCAGAAGCAGGTCAAGAAGCTCATCGCCGGACCCGGCGTCTACATCTGCGATGAGTGCATTGACCTGTGTAACGAGATCATCGAGGAAGAACTCGCTGACGCCGATGACGTCAAGCTCGACGAGCTGCCCAAGCCCGCCGAGATCCGCGAGTTCCTCGAGGGTTACGTCATCGGGCAGGACACCGCGAAGCGCACGCTGGCCGTCGCGGTCTACAACCACTACAAGCGCATTCAGGCGCAGGAGAAGTCGCGTGACTCGCGGGCCGAGCCCGTCGAGCTGTCGAAGTCCAACATCCTGATGCTCGGTCCGACCGGTTGCGGTAAGACCTACCTGGCGCAGACGCTCGCCAAGATGCTCAATGTCCCGTTCGCGATCGCCGACGCCACCGCGCTCACCGAGGCCGGCTATGTCGGTGAGGACGTCGAGAACATTCTGCTCAAGCTGATCCAGGCTGCCGACTACGACGTCAAGCGCGCCGAGACCGGCATCATCTACATCGACGAGGTCGACAAGATCGCCCGCAAGAGCGAGAACCCGTCGATCACCCGCGACGTGTCCGGTGAGGGTGTGCAGCAGGCGCTGCTGAAGATCCTCGAGGGCACGCAGGCGTCGGTGCCGCCGCAGGGCGGGCGCAAGCATCCGCATCAGGAGTTCATCCAGATCGACACGACGAATGTGTTGTTCATCGTGGCGGGTGCGTTCGCCGGCCTGGAGAAGATCGTGTCCGATCGGGTCGGCAAGCGCGGCCTTGGCTTCGGCGCCGAGGTGCGGTCCAAGGCCGAGATCGACACGCAGGACCACTTCGCCGAGGTCATGCCCGAGGATCTGATCAAGTTCGGTCTGATCCCCGAGTTCATCGGTCGTCTGCCGATCGTCGCCTCGGTGACCAACCTCGACAAGGAGTCGTTGGTCACGATCCTCTCGCAGCCCAAGAACGCACTGGTGAAGCAGTACACCCGCCTGTTCGACATGGACGGCGTGGAACTGGAGTTCACCGAGGAGGCGCTCGAGTCCATCGCGGACCAGGCGATCCACCGTGGCACCGGTGCCCGCGGTCTGCGCGCCATCATGGAAGAGGTCCTGCTGCCGGTGATGTATGACATCCCCAGCCGCGACGACGTCGCCAAGGTGGTCGTCACCAAGGAGACCGTCGAAGACAACGTGCTTCCGACCATCGTGCCGCGCAAGCCGCAGCGCAGCGAGCGTCGCGACAAGAGCGCCTGAGTTTGATCGCAGATGAGCCCCCGCCACGGCGGGGGCTTTTCTGTTGTGCACTAGGGGGTCAGCGTTGCCGTGATCCCGGCGAGCACCGTCGTCAGCCCAGCTTCGAATGATGCGTCCGCGTCAGGGTTGAACAGCACCAGTCGGACCTGGGCGGTGAGTGGAAACCGCTCGGCATCAAGCAGTTCGGCGTTGGCGTACGGGTTGTCCTCGTAGTCGACGCCCGACCTGGCCTGCTCCTCGATGGCGCTGCCGGTGACATAGTGCAGCAAGACCAGGACCGTCTGCGCGGCCGCGTCGAGATCGAATCCGGCGGACTGCAGACCGGTCAGCACCATCTCGTTGGCGGGCCGGGCGGATGGGGTCACTGAGCCGACGAATACACGTGCGCCGTCGCGGTATTGCAGCAGCGCCGACCGTAGCGTCCGCGCGACATCGGCGAGCCAGTGCGCCACGGAGTCGCCATCGTCGAGTGGCCGCAGCCGTTGGCAGGCCTCGGCCGCGATGACGTCGGCCATGGCGTCGAGCAGCTCGCGCTTGTTCTTCACATGCCAGTAGAGCGTGGGAGCTTGTACGCCGAGCGCAGAGGCCAGGGTGCGCATGGAGAGGCCCTCGAGGCCGTGGTCGGCGAGCAGGTCCAGCCCCATCCGGGCGATGACGTCACGGGTCAACTTGGGCGGCACACCGAACACTCTAACACTGTTAGAGTCCTCCCTAACAACGTTAGAGAGAGGTGTGGGATGAGTGATGTCATCGTGGTCGGTGCAGGTCCGACCGGGTTGATGCTGGCGTGTGAGCTGGCGCTGGCTGGCGTGGCGGTGGACGTGATCGACCGGTCGCCGGAGCGTTCGGATGCGTCGCGGGCGGCGGGGATGAATGCCCGCACCATGGAGATCCTCGACCAGCGCGGGATGCTCGAGGCCTTCGCGGCAGCGGGGCGACCGATGGCGGCCGGGCACTTCTCGGGGATTGCACTCGACACGGCTCTGCTGCCGACACGGCATCCCTACACGTTGGCCATCATGCAGGCCGACACCGAACGTGTGTTGGAGGACTTCGCCACCCGACTGGGTGTGGGGGTGCAGTGGTCCACGGAGCTTACGGGCATCGAGCAGGACGACACCGGTGTCACGGTGAAGACCGATGGTGTGGCGGGCCCGGCAGTCCGTCGCGCCCAGTACGTAGTGGGCTGTGATGGTGGACGCAGTGCGGTGCGGAGATTGATCGGCATCGAATTCAACGGCGCTGACGCTCAGTTCGTCACGCTACTAGGCGACGTCGAGATGGAGCACCCGCCTGCCGAGCGCACCTTCCTGCAGCGGCGGGACGCCGGCACCGTGACCGTGCTGCCGTTCGGCGCACTCTCTGGTGACACATGGGCGCGTGTCATGGTCACCGAATACCGTTCACCGGTTGCCGAATCGGGGCAGGTGACCCTCGACGGGCTACGCGGGGTGTTGCAGAGCGTCGCGGGGACCGACTACGGCATCCACACGCCGCGCTGGTTGTCCCGATTCGCCGATGCCTCCCGGCAGGCCACCCGCTATCGCGACGGCCGAGTCCTGCTGGCCGGCGACGCCGCACACATCCATCCGCCGCTGGGCGGTCAGGGCATGAACATCGGGATGCAGGATGCGATGAACCTGGGGTGGAAGCTGGCCGCGGTGCTGCGAGGCGTGGCCGACGAGGCATTGCTCGACAGCTACCACGCCGAGCGTCATCCAGTCGCAGCTCGCGTGCTGATCAACACCCGTGCGCAGACCGCCCTGCTCGACGAGGGGGAGAACGTCACTGCGATGCGGCAGACGTTCGAACGACTGTTGAGTGTTGACGCCGCCAATGAACAAGTGGGCGCCGAGATCTCAGGCCTCGACGTCTGCTACCAGGAGGGTGATCACCCGTTGGTGGGTCGACGGGTCCCAGACGGTGACATCGTGGTCGGCACTCGGCTGCGGCGCGTCTATGAGCTGCTGCATCCGGCACGACCGGTGCTACTGACCTTCGACACGCAGATGGGTGGAGAGGCCGAGGCGAACCTGAGCGACCACGTCGTGCGGGTGGCGGCCGACAGCGCCGTGCGTCGGTGGCGGCTGCCGGTGATCGGGTGGGTCGCGCTGCCGGCCGCGCTGTTGATCCGGCCCGACGGCCATGTGGCATGGGTTTCCCAGGACGGATCGACTGCCGGACTCCGGCGGGCGGCCGAACGAATCGGCGCAGCCCGTCAGCTGTAGATGTTCCGTTTGCTAGTGTCGGGGTGGGCGCGCAGGACCGCCCGACGTCCGCTCGAAGGGGCTCAGCCTCCCTGCTGGTGTATCTCGTTGTGACCGACCTCTTCTCGGCCCGACTTCGCGGACGCGGGCTCTCGAGAGGAGGCCGTCATGGCCAGCACCCTGCCCAACAATCCCTCACTGGATCGGCTGCGTGACTCCGCACGCAGACTGCAGCGAGGGGTCACCGCGTCTGATCCCCAAGCGCTGGATCTCGTCCAGCGCTACCACCCGCGGCCCGATATCGCGCTCGGCGACGTGCCCGCCCGGTTCGCCCTGCACAATGCGCAACTGACTGTTGCCCGGCGCTACGGATTCTCCGGATGGCCCGCCCTGGTGCACTACCTGGAACTCGCCGGAGACATCAGCGTCGATCCGAGCGGAGTCGACGAGAACGCACTCGACCCCGCGGACCGATTCTGCGCGCTGGCCTCGTTGCGCTACGACGACGCCGACGCCCCACCGCGGCGCCGGGCCGCAGCGAACCTGCTCAAGGCTGACCCGGGGTTGGTCGAGCGGCACGTGTGGGCGGCCGCGTCGGCGGCGGACCCGGTCGTCCTCGCCAGCCACCTCGCGGTCAGCCCCGGGCTGGCGACGGCACGCGGCGGGCCCTTCGGTTGGGTACCGCTGATGTATCTGTGCTACTCACGCGCCCCGATCGACCGTAGCGAAGCCGAAGTGCTAGCTGCTGCAACGCTTTTGCTCGATGCCGGGACCGACCCGAACGAGGGCTACCTGTGGTGCGGGATGTCGACGCCGTTCACGGTTCTGACCGGCGTGTTCGGCGAGGGCGAGCAGGGTCCTCGCAGGCAGCCGCGACACCCCTTTGCGTCCGCACTGGCCACGCTGCTACTGCAGCGGGGAGCGCACCCGGTAGACCAGCAGACCCTCTACAACAGGATGTTCCGACCCGATAATGCGCACCTGGAACTGCTGTTCGCCCATGGGCTGGCCGACGCGGCGGCGAGCCCATGGGAGCGTCTGCTCGGCGAGGCGATGGAGACGCGGGCGCAGATGTGGCAGCGCCAGATCAGCTGGGCCGCCGAGCACGGATTCACCGAGCGCCTGGATCTGCTGGCCCGACATGGTGTCGACGTCTCGGGTGTCGATGTCGTGGTGCCCGCGCTTCCAGATGACCCGAACACCCGTGACGATGACGGTGCGACACCCCTGCACCATGCCGCCTGGGACGGTGACCTCGACCTGATCGAGCGGCTGCTGGCGGCCGGGGCCGATCCGACGGCGACTGACACCCGCTTCGGAACGACGCCGCTGGGGTGGGCCGAGCACGCCTACCAGACCGAGGCCGCCGACCTGCTGCGGCCGCTCAGCCGGGGTGCTTGATCCGGTCGGGTCGGGTGTAGACGTTCATCGACTCGCCGCGCAGGAAGGCGACCAGGGTGAGGCCGGCCTGACTGGCGAGGTCGACCGCCAACGACGACGGTGCGGAGACGGCGGCGAGCACCGGAATGCCCGCCATCACGGCCTTCTGCGTCAGCTCGAATGACGCCCGGCCACTGACGAGCAGCACGGTGCCGGTCAGCGGGATGCGTTCGTTCTCGACCGCCCAGCCGATGGTCTTGTCGACGGCGTTGTGGCGGCCGATGTCCTCCCGGACCACCAGCAGCGTGCCGTCCGCATCGAACAGCGCGGCGCCGTGCAGCCCGCCGGTGCTCGCGAAAACCTTCTGCGCCGCGCGGAGCTGGTCGGGCATGGCCGACAGGGTTTCGGCGGAGACGACTGTCGGGTCATCACCGGGGGAGTGCCTGCTGATGGTGCGCACGGCGTCAATGGACCCCTTGCCGCACACGCCGCACGACGACGTGGTGTAGAAGTTGCGGGTCACGTCCAGGTCGGGCAGCGCGACGTCCGGAGCGAGTCGCACGTCCAGCACGTTGTAGGTGTTGGCGCCGTCTTCACCCGTCCCGCGGCAGTACTCGACACGAGCGATGTCATCGCGGTGGCCAATGACGCCCTCGGTGAGCAGAAACCCCTGTGCCAGTTCGACATCCGAGCCGGGAGTGCGCATCGTGACGGTGATGGCGGAACCGTTGAGTCGCAGCTCCAGCGGCTCCTCGACAGCCAGCGTCTCGGGCCGGGTGGTCATCTGATCCCCGTTGAGGTGACTGGCTCGCCGCCGCGCGGTGACCCTACCCATGCGCAGGCTCCAGTCGGATCACCACGGCCTTGGACACCGGCGTATTGGACTTGAGTGCGGTGTGGTCCAGGGGAACCAGGGGGTTGGTCTCGGGGTAGTACGCGGCGGCGTTTCCGACGGGCGTGGAGTACGGCACGACGAGGAAGTCCTTCGCCCGGCGCTCCTCGAGATCGCCTGCGGCGTTGCGGTACTCCGAGATCAGATCCACGCGGGCGCCGTCGGCCAGGCCGAGGCTGGCGATGTCGGTCGGGTTGACGAACACCACGCGGCGGCCACCCTTCACACCGCGGTAGCGGTCGTCGAGCCCGTAGATCGTGGTGTTGTACTGGTCGTGGCTGCGCAGCGTCTGAAGTACCAGACGCCCCTCCGGCACCGGCACCCATTGCAGCGGCTCGTTGGTGAAGTTGGCCTTACCGGTGGTGGTGGGGAATTCGCGGGAGTCGCGCGGTGGATGCGGCAACTGGAAGCCGTCGGGGGCGCGAACCCGGGCGTTGTAGTCGGTGCAGCCGGGCACCACGTCGGCGATGGCGTCGCGGATGCGATCGTAATCGTCGACCAGCTCCTCCCACGGCACCGGATGATCCGCGCCAAGCACCGCACGCGCCATTTGGCACACGATGGCCACCTCGCTGCGCAGGTGCTCGCTGGGCGGTGTCAGGCTCCCGCGCGACAGGTGCACCATCGACATCGAATCCTCCACCGAGACAAGCTGTTTGCCACCTGCCTGGAAGTCCTTGTCGGTGCGGCCCAGGGTGGGCAGGATCAGTGCGGTTCGACCGTGCACGACGTGGCTGCGGTTGAGCTTGGTGGACACCTGAACCGTCAGCGCACACGTGCGAAGTGCCGCCTCGGTGACCTCGGTGTCGGGGGTGGCCGACGAGAAGTTGCCGCCCATCCCGATGAACACCTTGGCCCGGCCGTCGCGCATGGCCCGGATGGCGTCGACGGTGTCGTACCCGTGCTTGCGCGGGCTCTCGATGCCGAAGCGAGAATCCAGCGCGGCGAGGAACTGCTCGGGCATCTTCTCCCAGATGCCCATCGTGCGGTCACCCTGAACGTTGGAGTGTCCGCGGACTGGGCACACCCCGGCGCCGGGCTTGCCGATCATGCCGCGCATCAGCAGCAGGTTGGTGGCCTCGCCGATGGTGGCCACCGCGTGCCGCTGCTGGGTCAGGCCCATCGCCCAGCAGAAGATGGTCCGCTCCGATGCGGCGAGCATGCCCGCCACCCGTTGCAGCTGTTCGCGACCGATTCCGCTGGCCTCGGTCACCGTGTCCAGATCGACTTCGCGGGTGCGGGTCTCGTACTCGTCGAAGCCCGCGCAGTGCCGCTCGATGAAGTCCCGGTCCAGGACCGAGCCCGGGGCCGCGTCGTCGGCCTCCAGTAGCAGCCGGCCAAGGCCCGCGAAGAGTGCCATGTCACCGCCGAGCCGGATCTGCACGAACTCGTCGGCGATCGGGACGCCGTGCCCCACCACGCCGTGCACCTTCTGCGGGTCCTTGAACCGCATGAGGCCCGCCTCGGGCAGCGGGTTGACGGCGATGATCTTGGCGCCGTTGGCCTTCGCCTTCTCCAGGATGGACAGCATCCGGGGATGGTTGGTGCCCGGGTTCTGCCCGGCGATGAGGATGCAGTCCGCGTTCGCGACGTCCTCCACCGTGACGGACCCCTTGCCGATGCCGATGGCGTCGACCAGCGCCGTGCCCGAGGACTCGTGGCACATGTTGGAGCAGTCGGGGAGGTTGTTGGTGCCGAAACTGCGCACCAACAGCTGGTAGAGGAACGCGGCCTCATTGCTGGTGCGCCCGGAGGTGTAGAACAGGGCCTCGTCGGGGTTGTCGAGTCCGCGCAGCTCATCGGCGATCAGCCGGTATGCCTCATCCCAGCCGATGGGGCGGTAGTGCGTGTCACCCGGTCGCAGCACGACGGGCTCGGTGAGCCGGCCCTGCTGCGACAACCAGTACTCCGGCTGGGCGGCCAGGTCGTGGACCGAGTGGCGGGCGAAGAACTCGGGTGTGACCCGTCGCTTGGTGGCCTCCTCGGCCACGGCCTTGGCGCCGTTCTCGCAGAACTCGGCGAGCTTGCGGCCGCCGTGCTCCTCGGGCCACGCGCACCCCGGGCAGTCGAATCCGTGGCGTTGGTTCAGCTTGGACAGTGCCACCGCGGTCCGCACCGGACCCATCTGCTCGAGCCCGCGCCGCAGCGACACCGCCACGGCGGTCATCCCTGCGGCCTCGTCCTCGGCGCCTGTGACGACGATCTCTCGCTCGTCGATGGTCGCGTCGATGTCAAGGTCGGGGTGGCGCCGGGTTCCCATGTCCACAGTTTAGGCGGCCCGTCGAATCGAGCCGATGGCCTGGACATTCACGGTCCGCATTGTGGTGGCGACACCGACGTAACAATTCCGGAACATGGCGTTTCTAGGGTGAGCCGATCACGTCCGCGAATGAGTTGCGGGCGCACGCGGGGAGAGGAACTCCATTGAGTGGAAATGTGGTCAGACGGCAGGCCATCACCAGCGTCGAGGCCTACGTGCCCCCCGCCATCAGCTTCGACCCGGCCGAGGCGCCCGGCGAGATCTTCGGCGCCAACGTCTTCACGCTGGCCGAGATGCGTCTGCGGCTGCCCAAGTCGGTCTACAAGTCCGTTGCCGCAAGCATCGAGAAGGGCGCGAAGCTGGACCCGTCCGTCGCCGACTCCGTCGCCTCGGTGATGAAGGACTGGGCGCTGTCGAGGGGTGCCACCCACTATGCGCATGTCTTCTACCCGATGACCGGGTTGACCGCAGAGAAGCACGACAGCTTCCTCGAGCCGGTGTCCGACGGTCAGACGCTGGCCGAGTTCGCCGGCAAGACCCTGATTCAGGGCGAGCCCGACGCCTCGAGCTTCCCGTCGGGTGGTCTGCGTTCCACCTTCGAGGCGCGTGGCTACACCGGTTGGGACGTCACCAGCCCGGCCTACATCCTGGAGAACCCCAACGGCAACACGCTGTGCATCCCGACGGTGTTCGTCTCGATGACGGGTGAGGCGCTGGACTTCAAGACGCCGCTGCTGCGCAGCCAGCAGGCGATGGGTGGCCAGGCCGAGCGCATTCTGAAGTTGTTCGGGCACAGTGACTTCGACCAGATCGTGTCGTTCTGCGGCCCTGAGCAGGAGTACTTCCTGATCGACCGGCACTTCTTCCTGGCGCGCCCCGACCTCATCAACGCGGGCCGCACGCTGTTCGGCGCCAAGCCGCCCAAGGGCCAGGAGTTCGACGACCACTACTTTGGCGCCATCCCCGAGCGTGTGCTCGGCTTCATGATGGACACCGAGCGTGAGCTGTTCAAGCTGGGCATCCCGGCCAAGACCAGGCACAACGAGGTCGCGCCGGGGCAGTTCGAGATCGCGCCGATGTTCGAGCGGGCCAATATCGCCGCCGACCATCAGCAGCTGCTCATGACCACGTTCAAGACCATCGCCAAGAAACATGGCATGGAGTGCCTGTTCCACGAGAAGCCGTTCGCCGGCGTCAACGGGTCGGGCAAGCACGTCAACTTCTCGCTGGGTAACGCGCAGTTCGGCAGCCTCCTGGTACCCGGTGACACCCCGCACGAGAATGCGCAGTTCCTGGTGTTCTGCGCCGCCGTCATCCGCGCGGTGCACAAGTTCTCCGGCCTGCTTCGGGTGTCGGTGGCCTCGGCCACCAACGACCACCGCCTCGGCGCCAACGAGGCGCCCCCCGCGATCATCTCGATCTTCCTGGGCGACCAGCTCGCCGATGTGTTCGAGCAGATCGCCAAGGGGGCCGCGACGTCGTCAAAGGGCAAGGGCACCATGATGATCGGGGTCGACACGCTGCCGCACCTGCCGACCGACCCGGGCGACCGCAACCGCACCAGCCCGTTCGCGTTCACCGGCAACCGGTTCGAGTTCCGTGCGCCGGGCTCGGGTCAGACCATCAACGTGCCGATGATCATCCTCAACACGATCATGGCCGACTCGCTCGACTACATGGCCACGGCGCTGGAGAAGGCCGTGGGCGAGGGCGAGGACTTCGACATGGCGGTGCAGAAGCTGCTCACCGAGATCATCACCGAGCACGGCGCCGTGGTGTTCAACGGTGACGGCTACTCGGAGAACTGGCAGGTCGAGGCGGCCGCGCGTGGACTGCCGAATCTCAAGACGACGCTGGACGCCATCCCGGAGCTCGAGAAGCCGGAGGCGATCGAGGTCTTCGAGCGCTACGGCGTGTTCAACGCGCGCGAGTTGGAGAGCCGCGCCGAGGTCCGCTACGAGACCTACGCCCTCACCATCACCGTCGAGGCCAAGCTGACCCTGGAGTTGGGATCGACAGTCGTGCTGCCCGCGGCGATCCGCTACCAGACCGAGTTGGCGCAGAACGTCGCGACCCTGAAGGCCGCGGGCATCGAGCCGGACCTCACGCTGCTGCAGACGGTCTCCGCGCCGATCTCCGACCTGACCGGGGCGCTGACCGCACTGAAGACGGCGATGGCCGAACACGGTGGCGACACCGCGGCCGAGGAGGCCGCCCACGCGCAGAGCCTGCTGCCGCTGATGGACGCGGTGCGAGCTGCCGCTGACACGCTTGAGGGTGTCGTCGCCGACGATCTGTGGCCGCTGCCCACCTACCAGGAGATGCTCTACATCCTGTAGCCGGAGACTCTGAGCTAGGGGACGCTCGGTCCGGTGGTGTCGTCGGTGGCGCGGCTGCCTGCCTTGTAGAGCAGCCGCTTGAGCTGGTGTTGTTCGTCGGCAGTCAGATTGGACAGGACGCTCTCGTCCACGGCGTGGATGGCCGCTTCGCCGCGTCTGAGCAGTGCTTTGCCCTCGCGAGTCAGCTCGGCCGGCAACGGCCTGCCTGCGGGAATTGATGCCGGACGCGTGACCGCACCACGGTCCTCGAGCGCCTTCAGCACCTGGTTCATGGCCTGCGCCGAGACCTGGTTGTCGCGGGCCAGCTCGGCGCTTGTGAGTCCGGGCTGCACGGAGAGAACGCGCAAGCAGACGAACTCCGGCATGCTCAGCCCGAGGGGGGCCAGCTCGGCGATGGCCCGGGGTCGCAGTGCCGACATCACGCGATACATGAGATAGCCCAACGGCTGTTCGTCGGCTTGTTCCATGGCACTCATGCTGACAGATGCTATGAGCCGGCTGTGCGCACTCAGGCGGATGACGTCGACTTTTGCGGCCCACTATCAAGCTCCTTGACACCCGTTGTGGGCGTCCGTATCAAGGAGGTTGATAGGTAGTTGGGCGGATGCAAGTCGCAGCTGTCACCTCGGAAAGGAAACAACGACATGTCTTTTGGTGGATTCTCAGGCGGACCTGGCTTCGGCGGACCTGGCTTCGGCGGACCGGACTTCGGCGGTCCCGGATTTGGCGGACCCGGCGGTGGCGGCTTCGGGTTCGGTGGCCCCGGATTTGGTGGCGGCCCCGGCTTCGGTGGTTTCGGCGGTTTCGGCGGAAAGGGCTTTGGCGGCCCCGGTGGCCCGAGCGGAAAGGGGCCGTGGGGTCTCAAGCGTGCGGCGTTTGTGACTGGCGCCCTGCTGCTTGACGGCCCGGCTGATGCCGCGCAGATCGTGCAACGTGTCAGCGACGCGACCGAGGGCGCCATCACGCCGCCGCAGGATATCGCCGAGCTTGCCATCGGCGTACTCGCCGGCCGCGGTGTGGTGACCGTCGACAACGGCACCGCAACCCTGACCGAGTTCGGCAAGAACCTGCTCGCATGGCGTGGCGTCAGCAGCGAGACCGTGCACGCATTCCTCGGGAAGGCATCCAAGTTCATCGATGTCATCAAGATCCACAAGGGGCTGCGCGAATTCGGTGAGCTGGCTCGCTCTATCGTCATCGGCGGCACCGACGAGCAGAAGGCCGCGCTGGTCGAGAACCGGACCAAGATCCTGGACGCGATCACCGACGCCAAGAAGGCACTGCACCGCTCTCTCGGTGAGAGCTGACACCGCCCACCAACCCGACCTGGTCGTCGAGACTGCGGTCAGATCGTGGATTCGTCGAGAATCACGATCTGACTGCAGTCTCGCGGCTTGCCGGGGTCATCTTCCGTACTTGGTGACGTACTCGCTCATGGTCTTGAGTTGGTAGCGCGAGACCTCCGCGGCGGACTCGTCCTCGGCGAACACCGATGACACCATCACCGTGTCGGGCCGGTCGTAGAAACCGATCTCGGCCAGGCCGCCGAAGAACTCGTCCCAATCGACGTCACCGTCGCCGATCTTGAGGTGCTGATGCACCCGCACCGCGTTGCCCGGGGGATTGGTGATGTAGCGCAGGCCGTGGCTGCGGTGGTGGTCCATGGTGTCCGCGACGTGCACCAGGCGCAGCTTGTCGCCCGCGGCCTGCATGATGTCGATCATGTTGGCGCCCATATGGAATGTGTGGCACGCGACGTACACCATGCCGATGTTAGGCGAGTTGACGCCGCGGATGATCCGCACCGCCTCCAGCCCGTCCTCGACGAAGTCATCCGGGTGGGGATCGATGCGAACGTCGATGCCCTCGCGCTCGAAGATGGGCACCAGTTCCTCCATGGACCGGAAGAATGCACGCTCGGACTCCTCGGCCTTCTCGGGACGGCCGGAGAACTCCGTGTTGATGACGTTGACGCCGAGGTCGACGGTGATCTGGACGACTCGCTTCCAGTTGCGCACCGCGGCCTCTCGCGCGTCCTCGTCGGGGCCCGACCAGCGCAACACCGGCAGCACCGACGCGATACCGACACCGGCATCAGCGCAGGCCTTGCGGAACTTCGACACCAGGTGATCGTCTGCCCGCGGGTGGTTGAAGAACGGGATGAAGTCGCGGTGCGGGGTCAGCTGCAGGTACTCGTAGCCGAGTTCGGCCACCACACGGGGGAATTCGAGCAGCTCGTAGTCGTGGTGGAACGGCGTGGGATCCAACGCGATCTTCACGTCACGCTCCGGTGATCGATGCGCGGTCGACCATTGTGACCTCGACGGGCAGGCCGCTGGTCAGGGACTCCACGCCCGCCTCGCACACCGCCGCGGCGGCGTAACCGTCCCACGCGGTGGGCCCGTCGACGTTGACTCCACTGCGGACGGCGTCGACCCAGCGCTGGAACTCGGTGTCGTAGGCCTGACCGAACCGCTCCCGAAAGCCCGGCGTGATCTGCCCGCCCCGGGTTCCAGGCGCGCCCGTGCGCATCAGCCCGACGTCCAGGCCGATCATCGCGCTGCCCTTCTCGGCCACGACCTCGGTGCGCACCTCGTAGGCGACACCGGTGGTGACGAACAGTTCGACGTCGACGTGCCTGCCCGACGCGGTCCGCAGGATCGCGATCTGCGGATCGGCGAGCCCCTCGGGCGCACCAGGATTGGCGGCGGGCTTCACGATCTGAATGGAGGCGATCTCCTCGTCGAAGAGGAAGCGGGTGACGTCGACCTCGTGGACGAGGGAGTCGCGGACCACCATCGCGCTGTCGAAGCTCGGTGGCACTGCGGGGTTGCGGTGCGCGCAGTGCAGGACGAGCGCGCGGCCCAGGTCGCCCGAGTCGAGCAGCGCCTTGAGTTGGGCGTACTCGTGGTCGAATCGGCGCATGAAGCCGACCTGAATCAGTCGTGTGCCGAGTTCGGCCTCGCGCTTGACGACCTCCAACGACGTGGCGACATCGGTGGTGAGCGGCTTCTCACACAGCACGGGCTTGCCGTGCTCGAGGCACGCGAGCAATTGCTTCTCGTGGGTGGGACCCGGGGTGGCGAGCACGACGGCGTCGACGTCCGGATCGGCGATCGCGTCGAGCGGGTCGACGACGGTACGACAGCCCTCGATCGTGGCGGCGAGCTGCTCGGCCTTCTCGGTGACGTAGTCATTGACGACCGACACCCGGGCGCCGGAGATCCTGGTGCTCAACCGGGCGACGTGATCGGCACCCATGACGCCCACTCCGAGGACGGCTACACGCAAGTCGGACATGGCTTCTGAGTTCTCCTGAGTCAGTTGAAGCGAACGGATGACACGCCGCACGACCCGAGGTAGGACCGGGTGCGTTTGGCGATCGGCAGTGGGGCGTCGACCTCACACGGATACATGTCCTGCTCGACGATCGCGAACACGTCGATGCCGAGCCTCTCGATCTCGGCCAGCAGCGGCGGCATCTCCGGAATGCCCAGCGGAGGCTCGATCATCGCGCCGAGCTTGACGGCCTCGCCGAACGGCAGGTCCTCGGCCTCGACCTTGGCGCGTACCTCGGGATCGACCTGCTTGAGGTGCAGGTAGCCGATGCGTTCGGGTGCCCGGCGGATGATGGCGATGTTGTCACCACCGCAGTAGCTGATGTGCCCGGTGTCCAGGCACAGGTTGACGAACTCGCCGTCGGTGCCGTCGAGGAAGCGGTACACGTTCTCCTCGGTGTCGACGTGGCTGTCGGCGTGCGGATGGTATTGCGCGCGCACGCCGTACTTCTCGAACATGGCCCTGCCGAGTTCGTTCATGCCCTCGGTCTTCTTGCGCCACTGTGCGGGCGTGAGGTTGCGGTCCTCGAGCACCGCACCCGTGGCCGGGTCGCGCCACATCTCGGGGATCACGACGACGTGCTTGCCGCCAACTGCCGCCGTCAGCTTCGCGACATCCTCGATCTGGGACCACACGGCACCCCACGAATCGTCTTGATGCAGGTGCTCGAAGACCGTGCCCGCCGAGAGCCTCAGGTTGCGCTTGGCGAGTTCATCGGAGAGTTTCGCGGGGTCGGTCGGCAGGTAACCGAAGGGGCCGAGTTCGATCCACTCGTAGCCCGACGCCGCGACCTCGTCGAGGAATCGGGTGTACGGGGTCTGCTGCGGGTCGTCGGGAAACCAGACACCCCAGGAGTCGGGGGCGGAGCCGACCAGGATGTTGCTCAAGTGCTTGCCTTTTCAGCTGTCGGAGGGGCGGATGAGGGGGCGCTGGATCTTCTTCCAGTCCGAGTAGGTCGCATAAGCGGCCCGGGTGGAGTCGAGTGCCGACACCTCGCTGACCGGAACGTCCCACCAGGACTCGCTGTCGGGTGCGGGGATCATCGGATCGGTCTCGACGTGAATCACGGTGGTGCGATCGCTGGCCTTGGCCACCTTGACGGCATCGCCGAACTCGGATGCCGTGGCGACCTTGATGACGTCGGCGCCCAGACTGGCGGCGTTGGCGGCGAGATCGACGGGGAGCTTGTCACCGTCGAGGCGGCCGTCGTCGCTGCGGTAGCGGTAGGACGTACCGAAGCGCTGTGACCCCAACGCCTCCGACAGTGACCCGATGGACGCGAAGCCGTGGTTCTGCACCAGCACGACGATGACCTTGATGCCCTCCTGCACGGCGGTCACCAACTCCGTGGCCATCATCAGATAGGACCCGTCGCCGACCATGACGAAGACATCGCGGGTGTCGTCGGCCATCCGGACACCCAGGCCGCCCGCGATCTCGTAGCCCATGCACGAGTATCCGTACTCGACGTGGTAGCCCTTGGGATCCCTTGTCCGCCACAGCTTGTGCAGATCGCCGGGCATGGAGCCGGCGGCGCAGACGACGACGTCGCGGGGATCGCTCAAGGTGTTCGCCAGGCCGATCACCTGGTTCTGGTTGAGTGCCGCGCCCCGCTGGCCGTCGTTGATCGCGTACGCCTCGGATACGGTGTCGTCCCACTCCTGGGCCAGCGCGGCGGTGCGCGACCGGTAGTCATCGCTGACCGAGAAATCTCCGAGCGCCGCCTCGAGTGCCTCGATGGCCTCCCGGGCGTCGGAGACGACGCTGATGCCGCCCTGCTTGACCGAGTCCAGCGACGCCACGTTGATGTTGACGAACCTGACGTCGGGGTTGTTGAACGCGGTGCGCGACGCGGACGTGAAATCGCTGTAGCGGGTGCCGATGCCGATCACCACGTCGGCCTCGGTGGCCAGCGCGTTGGCCGCGGTGGTGCCTGTGGATCCGACGGCTCCCACACACTGCGGATGGTCGTAGGACAGTGCGCCCTTGCCGGCCTGGCTCATTCCGACGGGGATGCCGGTCCTCTCGCAGAACGCGGCGAGGGCCTCGGTGGCACCGGAGTAGACGACCCCGCCACCGGCGACGATCAGCGGTGTGCGGGCCGACCGGATCACCTCGGCGGCGCGTGCGATCACCGAACGCTCCGGCAGCGGCCGGGCGATATGCCAGGTGCGTTCGGCGAACAGGGATTCCGGCCAGTCGTGTGCCTCAGCCTGGACGTCCTGCGGGATGGCCACGGTCGCCGCGCCCGTCTCGACGGGATCGGTGAGCACACGCATCGCGCCGAGCAGCGCGGCGGGCAGCTGCTCCGGGCGCCACACCCGATCGAAGTAGCGCGACAGCGGTTTGAATGCGTCGTTGACCGTGACGTCACCGCTAGCCGGCAGTTCCAGCTCCTGCAGCACGGGTGAACTGACCCGAGTGGCGAACGTGTCGGCGGGCAGCAGCAGCACGGGCAGCCGATTGATGGTCGCCAACGCGGCGCCGGTCAGCATGTTGGTGGACCCAGGGCCGACGCTGGCGGACACCGCCCAGGTCTGCAGGCGGTCCCTCTGACGCGCGTAGGCGACGGCGCTGTGCACCATGGCCTGCTCGTTGCGGCCAAGAACGTACGGAAGCAGCGGCGCAGTGCCCGTCTCGGCGGCGGCAACCTCGTCCTCGAGCAGCGCCTGGCCCAGACCCGCCACGTTGCCGTGGCCGAAGATTCCGAAGCAGCCGGCGAAGAACTTGCTGCGCTCGCCGTCGCGTTCGACGTACTGGTTTCCGAGGAACCGAATGGTGGCCTGCGCCACCGTGAGTCGGATGGTCGGCTCGGCGTCGGGCGTCTTCTCGGCTCGCTTGGGTGCGGTGGAGACCACGTTTACGCTCCTCTTGGGTCGTGGAGGGGCAGGCGGGGGTCGACGGCCTGGTCGTCCCAGGTGCCGCGGAGCCAGGTGTGCTCCGGGTCGTCGACGATCTTCCAGGCGCGTTCGGCGCCCGGTCCGGCCATGACGTTGAGGTAGTACATGTGATAGCCCGGCGCGGCCACCGACGGACCGTGATAGCCGTGCGGCACCAGGACGACGTCGCCGGTGCGGACCTCCTCGAGGACCTCGATCGGACGGTCCGGGGTGCCATACACGCGGTGGTAGCCGAAGCCGCGGGAACCATCCGGACCGGCCGCGATCTCGAAGTAGTAGATCTCCTCGAGTTCGCTTTCAGTGGCGGTGTTCTCATCGTGCTTGTGCGCGGGGTAACTCGACCAGTTGCCGCCCGGTGTGATGACCTCGCAGGCGATCAGCGAGTCGGCCTCGAAGACGCCCGCGGTGCCGAAGTTGTGCACCTGGCGGCTGCAGTTGCCTGCGCCCCGCAGTTCGACCGCGACGTCGGCGGCCGCGACGCGCCGGTTCGGGAACGACCGCTTGGCCCGGGCACCACATATCGCGAAGCGGCCCTCACCGGTGATCACGTAGGACTGATCGATGCCGAGGTACACCATGTCGGACGGGCCGTCGAACACCGAGGCCCTGGGCGTCAACTCGAACGTATCGCCGCCACATTCGACGGTGCCACCGCCCGCCAGCGGCAAGATCATCACCTCGGTGTCGCCAGTTGTCAACGAGATGGATTGACCTGCAGCCAGTTCCGCCACCAGGAGGCTCGACTCCGTCCAGCCCGCTGACTCCGGGGTGACATCCACGGTGTACGGAGCAGTCGCGCTGTTGGCGGGGATGTAGAGCTTGCTATGCACCTCTCACCTCACCATCGACACGGCGGTGGAGACGGCGGATGCGATGTCGTCATCGGGTGGGTAAAGCAGTGTGCGACCGACGATCAGGCCGCGCACCGAGGGCAGTTCGAGCGCCTTCTCCCAGCTGGCGAATGCCTCATCGGGATCGGCGGGATCACCACCGAGTAGCAGCGTCGGCAGGGTGGTGGCCTCCATGACACGGTCCATCTCGTCGACGACTGGCAGCTTCATCCACGTGTACGCCGACGTCGACCCCAGGCCCTGGCTGATGTGGATCGACTTGATGACGGCGTCGGGGGAGAGGTCGTTGCGGACCTTGCCCTCGATGCGGCTCGACATGAACGGTTCGAGCATGGCGATCAGTTCGTGTGCTGCCAGTTCGTCGATGGCTCGTGCGCACGCGGCCATCGTCGCCACCGTGCCCGGGTCGTCGAGATCAATGCGGCACAACATCTTCCCGCCGTTCATGTTGGCCGCCGCCGTGGACGCGGCGGTGGCCGCCGTCATGCGGTCATCGAGTTCGAACGACGCGCCGGCCAGACCGCCGCGGTTGAACGACGAGAACACGACCTTGTCCTCCAGGGCCCCGAGTAGAAGGAGGTCGTCGAGGATGTCGGAGGTGGCCAGCACGCCGTCGACGCCGGGATCGGTAAGCGCTGTGCGCAACCGGTCCAGCAGATCGACGCGGCTGTTCATCGCCGTCGGCCGGGAACCGACGGCCAGGGCGCCGCGTGCAGGATGGTCGGCGGCGACGATCATGAGGCGGCCGTCGCCACGCACCGTGGGCCTGGTGGTGCGGGCCTGCCAGGCCCTGGCGACCGCGCCCGGGTCTCCGGCGCGGAGGTCGGTGACGGCGGCGTAGTCGGTGCAGACCGTGCTCTGCCTAGACATTGACGGCTCCCACTGCGGTCTGTTCGGCGAGCGCGGCGACCTCATCGGCCCGCGGCATGGCCGTCGAGCACTCGAGGCGAGACGCGACGATCGCGCCGGCGGCGTTGGCGTAGCGCAGCGTCTTCTCCAGTGGCCAGCCGTGCAGTAGGCCGTGGATCAGGCTGCCGCCGAAGGAATCCCCGGCCCCAAGCCCGTTGACGACGTCCACGTCGTTGGGTGGGACGGTGACCGAGCTGTGCCGAGTCCTGCCCAGCACCCCGCGCGGTCCCTGTTTGACGATGGCCAGTTCCACGCCGAGGTCTAGCAGCGCGTCGGCGGCCTTGTGGGGGGTGGACTCGCCGACGGCGATCTCGCACTCCTCCCGGTTGCCCACCGCGACCGTGACGTGCCCTAGTGCGCGCTGCACCTGCTCGGTGGCTGCGGCCGGCGACTCCCAGAACATCTGTCGGTAGTCCAGATCGAGGACGGTCAGCGGAGCGCGGGCGCGCTCCGCCCACGCCGCGAAGTGTGCGCTGCGGCTGGGTTCTTCGGACAGCCCGGTGACCGTCGACCAGAACAGTCGGGCACCGCGCACCGCGTCGACGTCGATCTCGTCAGGCCGGATCTGAAGGTCGGGCGCCGAGGGCTTCCGGTAGAAGTACAGCGGGAAGTCATCGGGCGGGAAGATCTCGCAGAATGTGACTGGCGTGGGGTACTCGCCGTGCACCGTCACGTACCGGTTGTCGACGCCGAGGTCGGCGAGTTCGGCACGCACGAACCGCCCGAACGGGTCGGCGCCGACACCGGAGATCAGAGCGGTGCGGTTCCCCAAACGTGCTGCAGCGACGGCGACATTCGCCGCACTGCCGCCGAGAAACTTGCCGAACGTCTCCACGTGCTCGAGGCCGACACCGGTTTGGAGGGGGTAGATGTCGACGCCGCAACGCCCGATGGCGAGGACGTCGAACGGTTCGGTGCTTGTCAATTCATCTCCCCGGACGGTGGTGGACTGGGCTCGTCTATGACTGTGCCCCGCGTCACTCCGCCGTGTCAATAGTTTGTCCTGACATTCGGACTTTCAATCATGCCGGTGATAGCATCCGGCTACTGTTTCTCGTCAGTAGCCCGAGATCGGAGTAGGCGTGCCCGTAGCGGTTGAACTCGACAGGTCCAGCCCGGTTCCTCTCTACTATCAGCTCGCCCAGGCGATCGAAGCCGCGATCCGCGACGGAGACCTGGCGCCGGGCGATCGCTTCGAGAACGAACTCGCACTGGCGAAGCGCCTGACGCTGTCCCGGCCCACCACCCGACGTGCGATCCAGGAACTGGTCGACAAGGGCCTCCTGGTGCGTAAGCGGGGCGTCGGGACCCAGGTCGTCCAGAGCCCGGTGCACCGCCGGGTGGAACTGACCAGCCTCTTCGACGATCTCACGCGTGCCGGGCAGACGCCCACGACCGAGCTTCTCGAGTACAAGCGGATGGTGGTCGATGAGGAGGTCGCGACGGAGCTGAACCTCGCTGCCGACGCCGAGGTCGTGATGATTCAGCGGCTGCGGTGCGCGAACGGCGAGCCGCTCGCGGTGATGACGAACTACCTGCCCGCCGACCTCGCGCCGGACGCCGAGGAACTCGAGGCGAGCGGCCTGTACCAGGCGCTTCGTACGCGTGGCGTGCACATCCGGTTGGCGCGCCAGCGGATCGGTGCCAGGCCCGCAAGCCGGTCGGAGGCGCGGCTGCTCAACGAGAAGGCGGGGGCTCCGCTCCTCACGATGAGCCGCACGGCGTTCGACGACTCCGGCAAGGCCGTCGAGTACGGCAGCCATTGCTACCGGGCGTCGCGGTACTACTTCGAGACCACGCTCGTCGACCGATGACGGCGGCGGGGCGTCAGCTGAACGCCTGACGGAACCGCTCCAACGCCACGGTGCTTTGGCCGGACGCCCAGGCCTCGAGGCCGACGGTTCCGCTGAACCCGATCTCGCGCAATGCCTTCGCGATGGCGGGGTAGTGGATCTCCCCGGTGCTTGGCTCGCAGCGGCCGGGGACGTCGGCGACCTGGATCTCGCCGATGGCACCGCCGCACCGGCGGACAAGCTCGACGAGGTTCCCCTCGCCGATCTGTGCGTGGTACAGGTCGAGCATCATCTTCACGTTCGGATGCGCGACCGCCTCGACGAGTGCCAGCGTGTCCTTCGCGCGTGCCAGTGGGACACCGGGGTGGTCGACGATCGTGTTCAGGTTCTCGACGCAGAACGTCACGTCCGCTGCGGCGCCGAGGTCGCCGAGGCGCTCGAGTGCTCGCGCCGCTGTCAGCCACATGTCGCCGGTGGTGCGGTAGCGCGGCCGGGCTGCCTGACCGTCGACGAGTTCGGCGGTGTGCAGGTTCAGCCTCGGAACACCAAGGTTCTCAGCGGCTTTGATGCTCAGTTCGGCGGTGCGGACGACTTCTTCGGCACCGTCGCGGTCGACGAGGTCGCCGTGCAGATAGCCGGTCATCGACGAGAACGTGGCCCCGGTGCGCGCGAGTGCCTGCAGGTCCTTGTCGTGCCAGCTCCAGATCTCGACGGCGAAGCCCAGTTCGTCGATCCGCTTCACGCGATCGAGGATCGGCAGGTCGGTGAACACCATCTCGGAGCACACCGCCAGTTGGAGTTCAGTCATCGCTTGTCACCCATCTCGATCTGACCTGGATCAACGGACCCTAACATTTGACCTGCAGTCCGAATGTCCTAACAAAGTATTGACATTCTGGTGTGAGCCGTATTACATCAGGACCGAGGCGTGTCGCAGCGCACGGTCCCATCGGGTCCGAAGACGCGGCCGGCGAAGTCGAGACAAGGAGACAAACAATGGCGTTCAGGCGGCTCGCGGCGATTGCTGGAGCGGGCGTTATCGTGCTCGGGATCGTGTCGTGTTCATCGACCGGTGGTAAGCCCGCGTCCTCGGGTAATGGCATGGGCGGAGGCACCGTCGACACCCCGCGGATGACCGTCGCGATGATCACCCACGAGGTGCCAGGCGACTCGTTCTGGGACCTCATCCGCAAGGGCGCCGAGACGGCTGCCAAGAAGGACAACATCGAGCTGCGGTACTCCAACGATCCGGAGGCGCCCAACCAGGCGAACCTGGTGCAGAGCGCCATCGACAGCGGGGTCGACGGCATCGCCGTCACGCTCGCCAAGCCAGACGCGATGGCACCTGCGATCAAGGCCGCCATCGACAAGGGCATCCCGGTGGTGGCCTTCAACTCCGGCTTCGACAACTTCAAGCAGATGGGCGTGCAGGAGTACTTCGGCCAGGACGAGAAGCTGGCCGGCGTCGCAGCCGGCGAGCGGCTTACCAAGGACGGCGCTCAGAACGTCATCTGCGTCATCCAGGAGCAGGGCCAGGTCGCGCTCGAATCACGTTGCGCCGGTGTCGCGCAGGGTTTCAAGGGCAAGACCGAGATCCTCAACGTGAACAGCAAGGACATGCCGTCGGTTGAGGCGACGATCACCGCCAAGCTGCAGCAGGATCGCTCGATCGACCACGTCGTGGCCCTTGGGGCTCCGATCGCACTGACCGCCGTTCAATCGGCGAGCAACGCGGGCAGTTCGACCAAGATCGTCACCTTCGACACCAACGCCGCACTCGTCGACGCCATCAAGGGCGGCCAGGTGCAGTGGGCGGTGGACCAGCAGCCCTTCCTGCAGGGCTACCTCGCTATCGACGGACTATGGCTTTTCAAGAACAACAAGAACCTGATCGGTGGTGGCCAGCCCACCTTGACCGGACCGTCCTTCATCGACGGCTCCAACATCGACGCCGTAGCCGAACTGGCCAAGGCCGGAACTCGATAGAGACGACGGAGAGCAGACATGTCCACTCAAGCAGACCTGGACGTCGCTGACCACAAGGTCGTCCGCGACGAACGGGTGAAGGAACGCAACCGACTGCAGCGCACGCTGATTCGCCCCGAGATGGGGGCGGGCATCGGCGCCATCGGCATCTTCATCTTCTTCTTCATCGTGGCGGCGCCGTTCCGGGAGGCCTCGTCACTGGCCACCGTGCTGTACGCCAGCTCCACAATCGGCATCATGGCCTGCGGTGTCGCGGTATTGATGATCGGCGGCGAGTTCGACCTGTCGGCAGGCGTCGCAGTGACATTCAGTTCGCTGGCGGCGTCGATGCTGGCCTACAACCTCCATCTGAACCTCTGGGCGGGTGCGGGTTTGGCGCTGATTCTCGCGCTGGCCGTCGGCTTCCTCAACGGTTACCTGGTGATGAAGACCAAGATCCCAAGCTTCCTCATCACGCTGAGTTCGTTCTTCATGCTGGCTGGCATCAACCTCGCGGTCACCAAACTGGTGGCCGGCCAGGTGGCCACGCAGAGCGTCAACGACATGCAGGGCTGGGACTCGGCGCGCGCGGTGTTCGCCTCGTCGTTCACGGTCTTCGGTGTCAGCATCCGCATCACGGTCGTGTGGTGGCTCGTCTTCACCGCAATCGCGACTTACGTCCTGTTCAAAACCAAGATCGGCAACTGGATCTTCGCCGTCGGCGGCGACGCAGAAAGCGCTCGCGCGGTCGGTGTTCCCGTGACCAAGGTCAAGATCGGGCTGTTCATGTTCGTCGGATTCTGCGCGTGGTTCGTGGGCATGCATCTGCTGTTCGCGTTCAACACCGTGCAGTCCGGTCAGGGCATCGGCAACGAGTTCTTCTACATCATCGCCGCGGTCATCGGTGGCTGCCTTCTGACCGGCGGGTACGGCACCGCGATAGGTGCTGCCATCGGTGCGTTCATCTTCGGTATGACCAACCAGGGCATCGTGTACGCCGGTTGGGACCCCGACTGGTTCAAGTTCTTCCTGGGCGCGATGCTGCTGTTCGCGGTGGTCGCCAACAACGCCTTCCGTAACTACGCAGCGAAGAGGTGACCCGTGACCACAACAGTTGAACGTCCCGAGCACGACGCTCCATCGGGCGGCAAGGTGCCACTCGTGGAGTTGTGCAATGTCGGCAAGTCGTACGGCAACATCACCGCACTCAAGGACATCTGTCTGCGGGTGCACGCCGGCCAGGTGACCGGCATCCTGGGCGACAACGGCGCTGGCAAGTCCACCCTGATCAAGATCATCTCGGGACTGCATCAGCAGACCGAGGGGGAACTGCTCGTGGACGGTGAGTCGATGACGTTCGGCTCACCCGCCGACGCGCTAGCCAAGGGCATAGCGACGGTGTACCAGAACCTGGCCGTGGTTCCGCTGATGCCGGTGTGGCGCAACTTCTTCCTCGGCCAGGAGCTTCGTAGGACGACGTTCCCGTTCTCGTTGGACGCCAACGCGATGCGGGCCACCACGCTGACCGAGCTCGCGAAGATGGGCATCGAACTGCCCGACGTCGACGTGCCGATCGGCTCGCTGTCAGGTGGTCAACGCCAGTGCGTCGCGATCGCCCGAGCGGTGTTCTTCGGGGCGCGGGTGCTGATCCTGGACGAGCCGACGGCCGCGTTGGGCGTCAAGCAGTCCGGTGTGGTGCTCAAGTACATCACCGCCGCCAAGGAGGCGGGGTTCGGCGTCGTGTTCATCACACACAATCCGCATCACGCGCATATGGTGGGCGACCACTTCGTGCTCCTCAATCGGGGCAAACAGAAGCTGGACTGCACGTTCGACGAGATCACCCTGGAACACCTGACCCAGCAGATGGCCGGTGGTGACGAGCTGGAGGCGCTATCGCACGAACTACGCGGCGCCAAGTAGTACCCGATTCTCTCCGAGGGCCCCGCCGACTGATTGGTCGGCGGGGCCTTCGGGTATGCCGGACCCATGAGTCCAGACATCCCGATATCGATCAAGACAGAGGACGCCGGTCCGCGCCGTGTCAGCCGCAGCGTGCAGGTCGCGGCTCCGGTGGCCGATATCTTCGCCCTGGTCGTCGATCCCCATCGTCACCCGGAGATCGACGGCTCGGGAACCGTGCGTGACATCGACGTCGAGGGTCCGCACAAACTCGGCGAGGGTGACGAGTTCACCGTCGGCATGTCGCAGTACGGGCTGCCCTACAAGATCAAGTCCAAGGTCACCGCGGTCGAGGAGAACCACGTCGTCGAGTGGCAGCATCCGCTGGGGCACCGCTGGCGTTGGGAACTGGCCGAGGTCAGCCCGCGCACGACGAAAGTCACCGAGACATTCGACTACTCGACGGCGAAACTGCCCTTCGTCATCGAACTCCTCGGCTATCAGCGCAAGAACGCCGACGGTATCGAGTCGACCCTGCGGGCGCTCGCCGAACGATTCGCCTAGCGGGCGCCCCGATCCGCCGAAACCTAGCGCGGCTCCAAGCCCGCCGCACGGTAGGCGTCATCGATGAGGGCCATGTTGGCCACGGCGTCGGTGTTGTTGAGCGGCATCGGGGCACCGTCACGGACGTGCGCGGCAAAGGCCTCCAGCTGGTAGGTGTAGGAGGCGCGCCTGCCGTGATGTTCGACGGTGGTGCCGGCCGACGTGCTGATGGTGATTCGGTCATCTTCGTGCGGCTTGATGAAGTTGTGCACCAACGCTTCTCCGCGGGTTCCGATCACCCGCAACGTGAACGAGTACTCGTCGGCGACCATGGTGTTGGTCGACAGTCCGGTGGCGCCGGAGGGGAACGCGACCTCGACATCGCACCACTCGTCGATCCCGGGTGTGCGCTGACCGGCTTCGGCTCGCACGACTGACGGCGCACCGAAGCGACGCATGATGTGCAGGCCGTAGCAGCCGAGGTCCATCAGCGCTCCACCCGCAAGTTCCAGCGACCAGCGTGGGTCCCCGGGTTGCGGTGCGGGCATTCCCATCCGGACCTCGACTCGGTTGAGTTCGCCGAGTGTTCCGTCGCCTGCCAGTTGCAGCGCCCGCTGTGTGACGGGATGGAAGTAGTAGTGGAAGCCCTCCATGACCGTGACCCCGGCGGCATCGGCGGCCGCCGCGACGTGCTGCGCCTCGGCGCGGTTGCGCGCGAACGGCTTCTCGGTCAGCACCGGTTTGCCCGCATGCACTGCCGCCAGGTTCCACGGTGCGTGCAGCGAATTGGCCAGCGGGTTGTAGATGACGTCGACGTCCGCGTCGTCGATGACGTCCTGGTAGGACGCGACGACACGTTCGACGCCGTACTTCTCGGCGAACGACTCGGCGCGGGAGCGGTTTCTGGCGGCGACGGCGACCAGACGGTGGCCCAGTTCTCCTGCGGGCCCGACGATCGCCGACTCGGCGATGCGTGACGCGCCGAGCACTCCAATGCGTAACGTCATGCGCGATCCCGCTTCCCTTCTCGCTCGAACGTCACGACGTGACGGATCGCAGGTAGGCCACGCTCGCCACGACGTCGGCCACCGGGCCCTCGCCGTCGGGTTCGCCGTCGAGGATCGTGTCCTGCTCGAGCACGAACCAGCCGTCGAAGCCGTTGTCCCGCAACACCGAGACGATACCCGCAATGTCCACGTCACCAGTGCCGAGCGGGGTGTACATACCCGCCTTCACCGCCTCTGTGTACGTCAGTTCGCCGGACTGCACCTTGGCGGCCAGTGCGGCGTCGACATCCTTGAGATGGGTGTGCGCGACGCGGCCTGGCACCGCCTTGGCCAACTCCAGCGGGTCGGTGCCGCCGATCAGCAGATGACCGGTGTCCAGACACAGCGGAATCGACGAACCCTCCAGCACGCGATCGACGTCGGCGCGGGTCTCGACCATGGTGCCGACGTGTGGGTGCAGCACGGCCAGTAGGCCACGCTCGGATGCGATGGTGGCCAACCGATCCAGGTTGGTCAGCAGGGTGGCCCACTGGGCGTCGTCGAGCACGGGGCGCGAGTCGTAGCCCTCGGCACCCGTCGCGGCGGCGAGTACGACCACTCCGGCACCCGCTGCCACCAGGGACTCCAGTGGTCCGGCGAGATCACCGGCCGGGTCGTGGTCCTCGCTGAACAGCACGACGGGCACGAAGCCGCCCACGCACGCCAGGTCGTGCTCGCGCAGCACTGATTTCAGGTCGTCGGTGTTCGAGGGCAGGAAGCCCTCCGGGCCAAGTTCGGTTGCGGTCAAACCCGCTCCGCGCATCTCGGCCAGTACCCGGTCGGGATCCAGCTGAAAACCCCAGCCGGGTACCTCGCACACGCCCCACGAGATCGGCGCTCCCGCAATCTTGATTCCCCGGTCGCTGCGCTCCTGCCCGCCGGTCTTGATGGACGTGCTCATGCGTTGCGGACCTCCGCGATCGTGACCGGCGCACCCCGGCGGAGCGACTCGGTGGCGGCTTCGGCGAGCCAGGCGACCTCGACGGCATCGGCGACCGTCGCGCCCGGGATCGCCTCACCCTGCGTGACTCGGACGAACGCGGCCAACTCGGTCCGGAAGGCCTCGGTGAAGCGGTCCATGAAGAAATGGTGCGACGGTCCGGTGGGAAAGTCGTTCGCGGGGTCGGTGTTCCGTAGCGGCACGCCCTGGTCCCAACCCGCTGCGACGCTGTCGTCGAAGCCGTGGACCTCCAGGCGGCAGTCATACCCGCGGGCGTTGTACCGGGCGTTGGACACCACGCCAAGGGCCCCGCCGTCGAACTTCACCACCACGGCGGCGGTGTCGACGTCGTCGTACTCGGTGAACAGCGGATCGCCCTGAACCGTTCCGGTGGCGTACACCTCGACGGCGCGCTGCCCGGTGATCCAGTTGAGGACGTCGAAGTCGTGCACGGCGCAGTCGCGGAAGATGCCGCCGGACCCCTTGATGTAGTCCATCGGCGGGGGAGCAGGGTCCATCGTGGTGCTGCGCACCGTGTGTAGGACGCCAAGCGATCCGTCGTCCACCGCACGCTTGGCCGCCGCGAAGGCCGCGTCGAACCTGCGCTGATAACCGACCTGGACCGGCACGCCCGACTTGATGATCACCTCGGCGATGCGGGCACTCTCGGCAGCAGTGGAGGCGATCGGCTTCTCGCAGAACGTCGGGATACCGCGCTCGACGGCGGCCAGCGTCAGCGCCGCGTGGGCGGGTGTCGCAGCGGCGACGACCACGCCGTCCACCCCGGAGGACAACAGTTCCTCCACGGTGTCGACGGCCTTGACGCCGTGCTTGGCGGCAACGGCGGCGGCGATGTCGGTGCGCTCGTCGGTGATCACCAGGCCGTCGAGACCGTCCAGGCCGGAAAGGGTTTCGGTGTGGAAGGCGCCGATGCGGCCCAGTCCGATCACTCCGAGGGTGGTCATGGGGTTCTCCGTTCGTTCTGCTCGCCGAGCGCGAGGTGCAGTGCTGTGGGGGACATGCCGTCGGCCAGGGCGGCCAGCACGGTGTCGACCTGACTCGGGGGAGCCAGGCTGCCGATCGGCTGGTCGCGATCGAGGTTGGTGGGGAAGGCATAGCCCTCGGCGGTCGCGTTGACCACGTTGGCCAGATCCCGTTCCGACCGGCCTGCGGCCTTCATCGCCAGCAGCGCCGGGTAGACGGCGTGGACCATCTCGGTGCGGTCCAGGGACTCCATGGCGCGCCCGAACGGTGACGAGATCTGCAGCAGGTTGGCCATCCGGGCGATGTCAGCCGACGTGTTCTTACCCGCGCCGTGATAGAGGGCGGGGTTGAAGAACACCGCATCACCCTTGTGTAGCGGCACCTGCACGTGGTGTTCGGCGAAGTACTCGATGAACTCGGGTCGGTAGAAGGCGATGTAGCCGGCCGCGAATCGCTGCGAGTGCGGCAGCAGCATGGTCGGTCCGCTGGCCAGTGGCATATCGCAGTGTGCGACCGCGCCCTGCAGGGTGAGCACCGCCGACATCGTGTGCATGTGCGCCGGATAGGCGGCGAGCTGATCCTCGTCGACGAAGCCGAGGTGATAGTCGCGGTGCGGAACCTGCGCGGCGCCACCGGGATTGACGACATTGACCTGTGAGGTCATCTGGTACCGCGGGCCGAGCCAGGCCTGTGACACGACCGCCAGGGCATCGGCGGCGTAGTAGTCGGCGAACACATCGGGGGAGTGCAGCGCGAGCTTCTGCGCGGCGTTCCAGATCCGGTCGTTGGCGCCTGCCTTGCCGAAGTGGTCACCCGCGGCCGCGCCGTCAGCGCGCTGCTCGGCGATGAGCGCGGTGAAGGCGTCGCTGGCGCGGTCCACGACGTCGTGGTTGAAGGCGTCCTCGAACACCACCACGCCAGGACCGTCGGCGAGCGCGCGGATCAGCTCGGCCTGCAGGGCGCGTCGGTCCGCGCTGGCGACCGTCTCGGCGTCGTAGACGAGCACGCCCGCACGGATGTCGGTCGCGAGGGGGTAGTCGGCGCGGACGGTGTCGCGGGAGACCTCGGCGTGGAAGGCCGCGATATCGCAGTCGGACTCCTCGATCCATGCCCGTCGAGGTGTGGTGAGCGGTGCAGCCATGCCCGCTAGTCTTGTTGTGACCTGAGCCGCAATCAACACCAGAAAACCATCAAAAAGACATCACCTACCGCGCCTGGTGGAGCGATTTCGGCGCGGAAAGACGCGCTCAGCGATGGTTAGCGCGCCGAAATCGCAGGGGAAGTGAGGAGGGGGCAGGTGCCGCACCGGTACAAGGTCCGCGAGATCGCTCAGCAGTCGGGGCTGAGCGAGGCGACGGTCGATCGCGTCCTCAATGATCGCGCCGGCGTCCGCGAGAACACCCGCGCCGAGGTTATGCAGGCCATCGCCGACCTCGACAAACAACGCGCGCAACTGCGGCTCAACGGCCGGCGCTACCTGGTCGACGTGGTGATGCAGACCCCACAGCGGTTCTCCGACGCCTTCCGGGCCGCGATCGAGGCCGAACTGCCCGCCTTCGCGCCTGCGATGGTGCGGGCCAGATTCCACCTCTGGGAGGCGGGGTCGACGACGCAGATGGTCGACGTGCTGTCGCGGATTCGAGGCAGCCACGGCGTCATCCTCAAGGCGCAGGACGAGCCTGAGGTGGCCGAGGCCGTCGACCGCCTCGTCGACGCCGGGGTGCCCGTCGTCACCTACACCACAGATGTGCCGACGAGCGCCCGGTGCGGCTATGTCGGCATCGACAACCACGGCGCGGGTGTGACCGCGGCGTACCTCGTCGATCAGTGGCTCGGATCCGATCCATCGGGCGTGCTGATCACGCTGAGCCGCACGGTCTTTCGGGGCGAGGGTGAGCGTGAGGTGGGATTCCGGGCGGGGCTCCGCGGGTCGGGGCGACACATCGTCGAGGTCAGCGACAGCGACGGTATCGACGCCACCAACGAAGCGCTGGTGCTCGATGCGCTCGAGCGTCACCCCGATATCGAGGCGGTCTACTCCGCGGGTGGTGGCAACACCGCCACGGTGGCCGCGTTCGAGAGGCTCGGCCGGGCGTGCAGGGTGTTCGTAGCCCACGACCTGGACGCGGACAATCGGCGCCTGTTACGTGACGGCCGGATCTCGGTGGTCCTGCACAACGATCTGCGCGCCGACGCGCGACTGGCGATGCGCCTGATTCTGCAGCAGCACGGTGCCCTGCCCGCTGAACCGTTTCGGCCGACCCCGATCCAGGTCATCACGCCGTACAACCTCCCAGCCTGAGCGTTGAATGGTTGAAATCCGACGAACCCCGATAGCATTTCGCCCCACGGCGCGCCAGAACGCGCCGACGTAGACCAGGAGATCATCGGTGTCGAGAGAACTCGTCAACGGCGTGACAGTCCTGGGCAACCTGGCGATCGACGTCATCAACGGAGCCCCCAGGAGCCCGGGCGGCTGCGCGTCGTTCGCCGGCGTGGCGCTGCAGGCGGCGGGTGGACGCGGCCGCATCGTGGCGATGGGAGCCGAGCAGGACCACACGCTGTTCGACCCGCTGCGGGAGCGGTTCGGCGATATGGTCACGATCCTGCCGGCTGATCGCACCAGCGGGTTCCGCCTGGACTACGCCGACGTGGACCACCGCCGCATGTCGGTCGACGCGATCGGTCCGGTGTGGGGGCGTGCCGAGATAGAGGCCGCAGATCCCGACACCACATGGGTGCACCTCGCGCCGCTGCTGCGCACCGACTTCCCGGCCGAGACGCTGGCGCTTCTGTCCGAGCGGGGCCATCGCGTCGCCTATGACGGGCAGGGCCTGGTGCGGGCCGACCGGTTGGGGCCCCTGGTGGAGGACCGCCACTTTCCCGCCGACCTTCTCACCCACCTCAACATCCTCAAGCTCGCCGAAGACGAAGCCGTCGTGGTCGCCGACGGGGTATTTGACGCCGCGGTCGCCGAACGGTTGGGCGTGCCCGAGATCGTCGTGACGTACGGATCAGAGGGATGCGACATCCACGTCGATGGCACGGTCTCCCGCGTCCCCGCGGCATGGCGCGTGCTGGATGTGCAGACCACCGGCGCCGGTGACATGTTCACAGCCTGTTACGTCGCAAACCGGGCCGCGGGCGCCGAGCCGACACGGGCCGCCGAATTGGCGAGTGAACTGGTTGCCCGCGAACTCGAGAAGCGGTTGCACGTCGGCTCGCCCGATCCCGTGTAGTCGCAGGTCGCGACGTTTTGCTGGGCGGCTGCCCAGCACGCGTGCACGTGCCTACTGATCGGTAACCGAGTCTTAGAGAATGCCATTCTCGAAAAGTGACGAAAGCCACAAAT
The DNA here is from genome assembly GCF_055419205.1 of Mycobacterium sp. IDUB_39. Classification (NCBI taxonomy): domain Bacteria; kingdom Bacillati; phylum Actinomycetota; class Actinomycetes; order Mycobacteriales; family Mycobacteriaceae; genus Mycobacterium; species Mycobacterium sp. IDUB_39. The sequence continues at coordinate 122,638 of NZ_JBVAXF010000009.1, read as the reverse complement.
CGATGCGGTGGCACTTGACTTCACAGGGCTGACCTGCGAAGTTCGCCGCCCTTTACGTGCGGGTAACCGGCGAGTCCGGTATAGGTCAGACTAAGAGCAGTGCAATAATCGGTACTGCCAGTGACAGAAAAATCTGGGTGGACGTCATACCAGCGGCGCATCGCGCGGCAGCGGCCTCGATTGCGACATGGAATGACGTAGCCCACACCAAGCGTGAAAGGCAGGGCGTCGTGAGTCTGGACGGCACCGGCAACGGAACTGCCCCGCGGCAAAAGCTCGAGAAGGTCGTCATCCGGTTCGCTGGTGACTCCGGTGACGGCATGCAGCTGACTGGTGATCGGTTCACCTCCGAGGCCGCCCTTTTCGGCAACGACCTTGCGACGCAGCCGAACTACCCCGCTGAGATCCGGGCACCACAGGGCACGCTGCCCGGTGTGTCGTCGTTCCAGATCCAGATCGCGGACTACGACATCCTCACCGCGGGAGACCGTCCCGACGTGCTGGTCGCGATGAACCCGGCTGCGCTCAAGGCCAACGTCGCCGATCTGCCCCGCGGTGGCCTGATCATCGCGAACTCCGACGAGTTCACCAAGCGCAACCTGGCCAAGGTCGGCTACGAGGCCAATCCACTCGAGGGCGACGAGCTGTCCGACTACGTCGTGCAGGCGGTCGCCATGACCACCCTGACGCTCGGCGCGGTCGAGGCCATCGGCGCCACCAAGAAGGACGGGCAGCGCGCCAAGAACATGTTCGCCCTCGGGCTGCTGTCGTGGATGTACGGCCGCGAGCTCGAGCACAGCGAGGCGTTCATCCGCGAGAAGTTCGCCCGCAAGCCCGAGATCGCCGAGGCCAACGTGCTGGCCCTGAAGGCCGGGTGGAACTACGGCGAGACCACCGAGGCGTTCGCCGTCACCTACGAGGTGGCGCCCGCGAAGCTCAACGCCGGTGACTACCGCCAGATCTCGGGTAACACCGCGATGGCGTACGGCATCGTCACCGCCGGTCAGCTCGCGAACACCCAGGTCATTCTCGGCACCTACCCGATCACGCCTGCCTCCGACATCCTGCATGAGCTGTCGAAGTACAAGCACTTCAACGTCCTGACATTCCAGGCCGAGGACGAGATCGCCGGCATCGGTGCCGCCCTCGGCGCGTCCTACGGCGGCGCGCTGGGCGTGACCAGCACCTCGGGTCCCGGTGTGGCGCTGAAGTCCGAGGCCATCGGCTTGGGCGTCATGATGGAACTGCCACTGCTGGTCGTCGACGTGCAGCGCGGCGGACCCTCGACGGGTCTGCCCACCAAGACCGAGCAGTCCGACCTGTTGCAGGCGCTCTACGGCCGCAACGGCGAGTCCCCGGTCGCAGTGCTGGCACCGAAGTCGCCCTCGGACTGCTTCGACATCGCGGTGGAGGCCTCGCGCATCGCGCTGACCTACCGCACGCCGGTGATCATCCTGTCCGACGGTGCGATCGCCAACGGCTCCGAGCCGTGGCGCATCCCCGACGTCACGAGCTACGACGCGATCGACCACACATTCGCGAAGGCCGGCGAGCCGTTCGAGCCCTACGCGCGTGATCCCGAGACGCTGGCCCGCCAGTTCGCGGTGCCCGGCACACCGGGTCTCGAGCATCGCATCGGCGGTCTCGAGAAGGCGAACGGCTCGGGCAACATCTCCTACGAGCCCGCCAACCACGACCTGATGACACGCCTGCGCCAGGCCAAGATCGATGGCATCACCGTGCCCGACCTCGAGGTCGACGATCCCAGCGGCGAGGCAGAGCTGTTGCTCATCGGGTGGGGTAGCTCATACGGTCCGCTCGGCGAGGCATGCCGCCGCGCACGCCGCAAGGGCATCAAGGTTGCGCACGCCCACGTTCGGCACCTCAACCCGTTCCCGGCGAATCTCGGCGACGTGCTGGCCAAGTACTCCAAGGTCGTGGCTCCGGAGATGAACCTCGGTCAGCTCGCCATGCTGCTGCGGGCGAAGTTCCTGGTAGACGTCCAGTCGGTGACCAAGATGGAGGGTATGGCGTTCCTGGCCGACGAGGTCGAGGGCATCATCGACGCCGCGCTGGACGGAACGCTTGCTGAGAAGGAAACCGACAAGACCAAGTTCGCACGGTTGGCAGCGGCCACCGTGGACGCTGGTGTGGGAGTAGACGCATGACGGACGTGATTGGGGCCGACCTCGGTCTTACACCTGCCGGTCTGACGAAGACCAGCGCGGTGCCCAGGACCGACGAGCCGCAGAAGGCCAAGGACTTCACCAGTGACCAGGAGGTCCGCTGGTGCCCCGGCTGCGGTGACTACGTCATCCTCAACACGATCCGTAACTTCCTGCCGGAGCTGGGCCTGCGCCGCGAGAACATGGTTTTCGTCAGCGGTATCGGCTGCTCGAGCCGGTTCCCGTACTACCTGGAGACCTACGGTCTGCACTCCATCCACGGTCGTGCGCCGACCATCGCCACTGGCCTGGCGCTGGCTCGCGAGGACCTGTCGGTGTGGGTCGTCACCGGCGACGGCGATGCGCTGTCCATCGGTGGCAACCACCTGATCCACGCGCTGCGCCGCAACGTCAACCTCACGATCCTGCTGTTCAACAACCGGATCTACGGTCTGACCAAGGGGCAGTACTCGCCCACGTCCGAGGTCGGCAAGGTCACCAAGTCGACCCCGATGGGCTCGCTGGACTACCCTTTCAACCCGGTGTCGCTGGCGCTGGGCGCCGAGGCGACGTTCGTCGGCCGGGCGCTGGACTCCGATCGCAAGGGTCTGACCGAGGTGTTGCGGGCCGCCGCCACGCACCGTGGTGCCGCGCTCGTCGAGATCATGCAGGACTGCCCGATCTTCAACGACGGTTCGTTCGACGCCCTGCGTAAAGAGGGCGCGCAGGACCGCCTCATCAGCGTCTCGCACGGTCAGCCGATCACATTCGGCACCGAGGGCGAGTTCTGCGTGGTGAAGTCCGGTTACGGGCTGGAGGTCGCCAAGACCGCTGACGTCGCCCCGGCGGATATCGTCGTGCACAACGCTGAGGTCGACGACCCGGCCTACGCCTTCGCGCTGTCGCGACTGAGCGAACAGAACCTCGAGCACACCGTGATGGGCATCTTCCGTCAGGTGAGCCGACCGACGTATGACGAGATGGCGCGCGATCAGGTCAGCTCTGCCATGGATTCCAAGCCCCATGACACGGCGGCTCTGCAATCCTTGCTCCGTGGAAAAGACACCTGGACTGTCGACTGACGTCACCTCTCCGCTGGCCGCGATCGTGCTGGCAGGCGGAGCTTCCCGGCGAATGGGCCGGGACAAGGCCACGCTGCCGTTTGCGGGGCTAGATGGTGAGATCACGATGGTCGAGCACATCGTCGCGACGCTGAAGACGCGCTGTTCGCCCGTGTTCGTCATCGCTGCGCCCGGCCAGGCGCTGCCGCCGCTCGACGCCGAGATCCTGCGCGACGAGGTGCGCGGAGTGGGTCCGCTGCTGGCGACAGCGCGCGGTTTGCATGCGGCGGCCGCTGCCGGTCTTGACCTGGCCTTTGTCTGCGCCGTCGACATGCCGTACCTCTCCGTCGAGCTGATCGACGACCTCGTTGGACCCGCATTGCGGCTACGCGCCGAGGTGGTCCTGCCGTGGGACGGCCGGGACCACTATCTGGCCGGTGTCTATCGCACCTCTCTTGCCGCTCGCGCCGACGAGCTGGTCGCCACGGGGGAGCGCAGTATGCGCGCCCTCATCGGCACCGCCGACACTCAGCGGGTTGTCATGCCCGAGCAGCGGTCGCTGACCAACGTGAACACGCCCGCTGACCTCTTCTGAAACTCCAGCAAACTGCGAATTATGTCGTGAATTTTCGGCAATTCGTCAAGTTGCTCCAAATTAGCAATTAATGTTGCTGGTGTGGCGTGTTATTCACGTGACAATTCATGCTCCGGAAGGTCGGCTCTAGTGGCCGACCGGAACGCTCAATCCGCGAAACCCTCTGAGGTAGAGGTGGTTTCGTGGTCGCTAAGGCGTTGAAAGTAAAGGCGTGCAGTCTGATTCATATGACGCCGGTGACCATTCCTCATGGTGGTGAGCCACATCATCTGTGCGAGTGGGCAGGTCCCGGTCGAGAGAGGTCTGGGGTGGTCCTGGTAGGGGCGCTGAGCTCTCATGCCCGCGCCGTCGTCCGTTGTTTGAAACACATTGCAGTACAAAGTATTAACGTTTCTCGATGCTTGCTGGACTGTCCGACTTGACCGATCTGTCCTGATCTGACGCCAATCGTAAGAGGCTGTAAGTGCTTGCCATGCAGCGTGATTCAGTGTTCCCGCAATCGCCTCGGCGAATGGTGGCTCAGCGAAGGTATCCGGACCCTGTTCATGCCCTGAGCGGCAGATCTGGTGCGGCAGAATAAGAGTCGGTGACGCATGGTGCTGATGGGATCGTCAAATGTGTGGGGCAGCTCACAGAATCATGGTGATCTCGGTCACGGATACGCTGCTCGGTGGCGGGCCCGGATCAGTGTCAAAACGCAGCGTTGACCTGCACGGACTCGCCGTTCGCCAAGTCGTTATCTGAACGTTATCTTCCCGCGACACCCCCGTCGCCAAACATGACTTCGCCGAAAAACCTTTGTACGTTCCCAGGGACTCCAAAACGGAGCAAACAATTTCAAATACACGAACTTGCGTGTGAGCTAGGGCTGCGGCGTGCCTGGGACGATCCCGGCATTCACTGCGGCCACCGGGCGTTCAGCCCCGGCGAGGCCTTCCTGCCTCCTGCTGTCGTGCCTGACAGAGACGGCGCGACCCACAAATCCCATACCTGGACTACCAGGCGATCACGTCCGCGCGTGCGCGGACGGTCTATTGGCGCGCGCATGGCGAAAGGATCGAAGTTGAAGAACATCCGCACCAAGCTCGGACTGGCCACCATCGCCGGGGCGCTTGCCGTGGCCCCGATGGCACTGGCGACCGGTACCGCGAATGCGGACGGCGGCGTGAACTGGGACGCGGTTGCGTCCTGCGAGTCCGGCGGCAACTGGTCGATCAACACCGGCAATGGCTACTACGGGGGCCTGCAGTTCAACATGGGAACCTGGCGTTCCAATGGTGGCTCGGGATCGCCGCACCAGGCCAGCCGTGAGGAGCAGATCCGTGTCGCCAACAACGTGCTGAAGTCGCAGGGAATCGGCGCATGGCCGTCCTGCGGTCGCCGGGGCTAGTTCCCCGCACGGTTCATCCTTCCCGCTTAGTTCTACCCAGGTCTTTTCTTGGATCGATGACGTGACCCATTGGGTTGAGGACGGTGCTGGGCGATTACTCGCCCGGCACCGTCTTCTTTTGTCCCAAATACCCCAACGTCCCATCACGTCCCGATAAAGAACTTCAGTCGCTTCTGTAACGCGTGAATTCCCTCACACGAAGTACTCGATGACTGCAGTGCAAGAACGCATCACTTTCACCGCGGTCCTCGTGTCAACCGGTCGGGGAAGGACCGCAGAATGAACATCAAGAACAGCATTGCAGGCCTGATCATCCGGAGCGTTCGGTTTGTCGTCCTGAGCTGCGGCTTCGCCGTCGCCGCGATGACCATCTCCACGGTCCTCTCTGCGGGCAACGCGCACGCTGACACGATGAACTGGGACGCCGTCGCACAATGCGAAGCGGGTGGCAATTGGGCCGCCAATACCGGTAACGGTCATTTCGGTGGACTGCAATTCAAGCCGGCCACCTGGTCCTCCAACGGCGGCGTCGGCTCGCCCGCCACCGCATCGCGTGAAGAGCAGATCCGCGTCGCTGAGAACGTGCTGCGCACCCAGGGCGTCAAGGCATGGCCGAAGTGCGGCCCCCTCGGTGGCACGGCGCCGGCAGTGTGGAACAACCCCGGCGCCCCGGCGGCACCCGCGACGGCGGTCCCCGCGGGATGCCAGGCCATGCCCACCAAGGGTCTGCTGGGGTTCATCAACCCCCGCCAGATGTGCACCGCGCTGCTCAACCCCCTCGGCACCTTCGGTCAGGTGGGCTGAGGCCGCTCAGAGCCCCGACGGCGGCCCGGGAAGCCTGAACGCCGATGATGAGGCCACCCACGCCAGGTGCCGCGTCAGCACCGCTTCCGGTACGACCGCCGAGGACCGCATCAGCGCGGCACTCAGGAACGCAGGCCGAAGATTCACCAGCTGGCCGATCAGACGCGACTCCCGGGCCAGCGAGCGCACGCGCGGACGCCGGATCGCGGCGAAGCGGGTGAACGCGGCAGCCAGATCCGCGCCCGAGGCAACACAGCGCGCCAGGATCGCGGCATCCTCGAGGCCTTGGCAGCCGCCCTGGCCGAGATGAGGTCGCATGGGATGGGCGGCGTCACCGACCACGACGACGGGACCGCGAGACCACTGCCGGGCCTCATCGCGGTCGTAGAGATCGTTGCGCAGTACCGCATCCTCATCGGTCGCCGCCAGGAGCGCCGGGATGGGATCGGCCCACCCCGCGTATTTGGCTCGCAGGTAAGCCAGTTCACCGTCGGGTGCCGACGCCCCCTCGGGTGAGCGTTCGGTGCCGAACCAATAGGTGTGCCCCTCGCCGAGGGGAACGTGGCCGAACTCCGTGCCAGAACCCATGGTCTCGCCGGCCAGATCCGGATCCAAGGTGTACGCGGCGACTCCGCGCCAGGCGGTGTACCCCGCGTAGCGGTGCCGCAGTGTGCCGTTGAGGTGCCGCGCCACGACGGACCCGGTGCCATCCGCGCCGATCACGCCGGCCACCTCCCGGGTGGTGCCGTCGGTGAGCGTGACTCGCACGCTACGGCCAGTGGGTACGAGTTCGGTTGCCGCGAGACCAGATTCGATGGTTCCGGTATCGAGTGCACCGGCGAGAAGATCCGTCAGCACCGATCGTCTGATCACCACGAGGGGTTCGCCGAGTGCGGTGACGATCCGCTCGGCGCTGGGGTGCCGCAACCACGAGCCGTCGCGCCAGCGCATGGCGCCTGCGGTCACGCGGCCGCCCGACTCGCGCACCGCATCACCGAGGCCGATGGCATCCAGCGCGGCAAGCGCATTGGGCCAGATGCTGATTCCGGCGCCGGAGGAGGTGTCGGTCCGCTCCTCGACAATGGTGATGTGATGGCCCTGCCGCTGCAGGGCTACCGCGGTCGCCAGGCCGGCGATGCCGGCACCGACCACGAGAATGCGTTGTGTCACGCAGACGACGCTAGGTCAGATCAGATGTCGAACACCAGCAGGTGCTGCAGAGGACGGACCCCGCCGGGGTACGGTCCGATGGTGCTGTTCTGCCACCGAGACCTCTGCTGACATGGCCGCCACTCCGTTCCACGACCTCGACGAGTTCCTGGCACTGCCTCGCGTCGCCGGTTTAGCGGTGTCACGTGACGGCTCGCGCGTCGTCACAACCATCGCCGAACTCGACGAGACGCGCACCGAATACGTCACGGCCATATGGGAACTCGACCCAGCGGGCCAGCGGCCCGCGCGCCGGCTCACTCGCGGCGCCAAGGGGGAGTCGGCACCGACGTTCACCTCCGACGGTGACCTGCTGTTCGTGGCATCCCGTTCCGGGGTCGGCGCTGCCGAAGGTGACGACAAACCGCCCGCCGCGCTGTGGCGCCTGCCCGCCGAGGGCGGCGAGGCGGTGGCCGAGTTGACGCTGCCCGGCGGTGTCGACGGTGTGATCGCGGCCCGCGACGCAGACGTGGTGTTGGTGCACGCGGCTCTGCTGCCGTCGGCGGCCGGGGTCGAGGACGACCGGCGCCTGCGCGCGCTGCGCAAGGACAACAAGGTGTCCGCAGTACTGCATCAGGGGTACCCGGTGCGCTACTGGGATCACGACATCGGACCCGCGCAGCCGCATCTGCTGACCCTCGACGGCATTCGCGACATCACCCCGGATCCGGGCCAGGCGTTGCACGAGGCCGATGTCGACATCAGCCGCAACGGCCTGTTCGCCGTGACGGCGTGGAACGCGCCTGCCCCCGGCGCCGCGGTTCGCGGCCGATTGATGCGCGTCGACGTCACCACCGGTGAGCGCACCGTGCTCGTTGACGATCCCGGCGCCGACCTGTCCCGCCCGGCGATCTCCCCGGACGGCACCAGGGTGGCCTACCTGCACGAGACGTTGACCACGCCCACCGAGGCGCCCCGAATCACGCTCTGGATCAAGGGCTTTGATGGCGATCCGGTCCGCCTGGCAGCGGACTGGGATCGGTGGCCGACCTCGATCACGTGGACCGACGACGGTTCGGCGCTGCTGGTTACAGCGGACGAGGGCGGCAGGGGGCCGGTGTACGCGGTGGATCCCGAGGATTCGACCGTCACCCGGTTGACCCGTGACGACTTCACCTACACCGATGTGCGCGCCGCCCCGGGAGGCGTCCGCTTCGCGCTGCGGAGTTCCTACGCCAGGCCGCCACATCCGGTGCGGGTCGACGCCGACGGCTCCGTGACCGAACTGCCGTGTGTCGCGATACCCGAGCTGCCCGGTGACCTCGTCGAACTGAGCGCCTCGGCGTCGGACGGTACGACCGTCCGGTCCTGGCTGGCGCTGCCTGTGGGTGGCGACCCGGCGCCACTGCTGCTGTGGGTGCACGGCGGCCCGCTCGCCAGCTGGAATGCCTGGCACTGGCGATGGTGCCCTTGGCTGCTGACCGCGCTGGGCTACGCGGTGCTGCTGCCCGACCCGGCGTTGTCCACCGGCTACGGACAGGATTTCATCCAGCGCGGTTGGGGCGACTGGGGCGGTGCGCCGTATACCGATCTGATGGCCGCCACCGATGCGGCCTGCGAGCATCCGCGTGTCGACGGCACGCGGACGGCCGCGATGGGCGGATCCTTCGGTGGTTACATGGCGAACTGGATCGCCGGTCGCACAGACCGGTTCGATGCGATCGTCACGCATGCCAGCCTGTGGGCTCTCGACCAGTTCGGCCACACCACCGACGGCGCCTACTGGTGGGCCCGCGAGATGACGTCGGACATGGCTGAGCGGAACTCGCCGCATCGTCACGTCGGGGAGATCAGCACCCCGATGCTGGTCATCCACGGTGACCGGGACTACCGCGTGCCGATCGGCGAGGGCCTCCGGCTCTGGTACGAGCTGTTGACCGACTCCGCGCGGCCAGCCGAAGACGACGGCACGAGCCCGCACCAGTTCCTCTACTTCCCAAACGAGGGCCACTGGGTGGCGATGCCACAGCACGCCAAGGTCTGGTACCAGGTGGTGGCGTCATTCCTGGGCACGCATGTGCTCGGGGTCGAGGCGGATCTGCCGGAGACCCTCGGCTGACCCCGCAGGCCCTCCACCGACCGGTAGGTTGGGCCCATGAGTGCAGCGCAGCGTGAATTCGACATCATTCTGTACGGCGCGACGGGATTCGTCGGAAAACTGACGGCCGAGTACCTCGCCCGAGCCGGTGGGGACGCGCGCATAGCGCTGGCGGGCCGTTCCACCGAACGCCTGCGTGTCGTGCGGGACTCGCTGGGGGAGGCCGCGGCTGCGTGGCCGCTGATTGCCGCCGACGCGTCGGCACCGTCGACCCTCGCCGACATCGCGGCGCGCACCAGGGTGGTGGTGACCACCGTCGGGCCCTACACCAAGTACGGGCTGCCGCTCGTCGCCGCGTGTGCGGCCGCCGGCACCGACTACGCCGACCTCACCGGCGAGACGATGTTCATCCGGGAGAGCATCGACGGCTACCACAAGCAGGCCGTCGACACCGGCGCACGCATCGTGCACTCGTGCGGATTCGACTCCATCCCTTCCGATCTCACCGTGTACGCGCTGTACAAGCAGGCGCAGCGGGACGGTACCGGTGAACTGGGTGACACGACCTTCGTCCTGCGTGACATGGCGGGCGGGGTCTCGGGTGGCACCGTCGCGTCGATGATGGAGGTGATGGCCACGGCGTCGGGCGATCCCGAGGCGCGCCGCGAGATGGCCGACCCCTACACCCTGAGCACCGACCGGCAGGCCGAAGCCGAGTTTGGCCACCAGTCGGACACGCCGTGGCGGCGTGGCCGCGATATCGCCCCGGAACTGGACGGCATCTGGACAGGCGCATTCCCCATGGGTGCGCCGAACTCCAGAATCGTGCGGCGCAGCAACGCTCTGCTCGACTGGTCCTACGGCCGCACCTTCCGTTACGCCGAGACGATGAGCACGGGCTCGTCGGTCGCCGCGCCGGTTGCCGCGGCACTGGGAACCGCCGCGAACGCCGCAGTGCTGGGCCTGGGCAGTCGCTACTTCAACAAACTGCCGCGCAGGATGCTCGACCGAGTGGTCCCCAAACCGGGTACCGGGCCGAGCGAACGTGCCAGGGAGAACGGGCATTACACCGTCGAGACCTACACCACCACAACCTCGGGCGCGCGCTACCGCGCCCTGATGGCGCAGCGCGGCGATCCCGGTTACAAGGCCACCTCGGTGCTGCTGGGGGAGTGTGGGCTGGCGCTCGCCCTGGACCGCGACGCCCTGTCCGATCTGCGTGGCGTGCTGACCCCGGCGGCCTCGATGGGCGACGCGTTGATGGCCCGGTTCCCCACGGCGGGGGTGAGGTTGGAGACCGACCGTCTTGCCTGATCCGGCACGGTCGAACGCCTGTGGGACAAGGTCACATTCGTCTAGTGTCGTCTGCGAGGGCTTCAACTACGCCAGCAACGAAGGTGGGAAGAACAATGGCCGGTCTCGACGATCTCTTCGCGCAGATCCCGGTAGGGGACATCGCGAAGCAACTTGGCGTGAATGAGGGCGAGGTGAACGCCGCCATCAAGACCCTGGTACCCGCGCTGGTCGGTGGTGTGGCAGAGAATGTGCAGGCTGACAACATCGACTCGAGTGACCTCGAATCGGCTGTCGCCGCGCATGCGGCGAGCGGTCTGCTCGACGGAGGCGTAAGCGTTGACCAGGTCGACGCAAAGGAAGGCGACCAGATCGTCTCGAAGATCTTCGGCGGCAACGACAGCAATCAGGTTGCGTCGGCATTGGCAGGTACCGGCGCGGGCGGCGGCGATCTGGTCAAGAAGTTGCTGCCGATCCTGGCGCCCATCGTGCTGGCCTACATCGGTAAGCAGTTCGCGCAGAAGAACGCAGCCCCGGCCGAGGCGCAGGCTCAGGGCTCCGGTGGCGGCCTCGGTGACATTCTCGGTGGCATCCTCGGTGGCGCCGGCGGTGGCGCAGGCGGCGGCAACAACAACCCGCTGGGCAGCATTCTCGGCAGCGTGCTCGGTGGTGGCGGTGGCCAGGGCAACGCCATCGGCGAGATTCTCGGCGGCCTGCTCGGCGGCAAGAAGTAGCCGGTCGGTCCTTATCGCGACAGCCTCCGCCACCCAGTGAACGCACCGGGTGTCGGGGGCTTTCGCGTACTCAGGTCCGTCCTTCCTAGAATGGCTCGGTGACCCCCAGCCCTGACAATCGCGCCGATGCCCTCCCCAAATCCTGGGATCCGGGTTCGGTAGAAGCCGACCTGTACCAGGGCTGGGTGGATGCCGGCTACTTCACCGCCGACCCGACCAGCGACAAGCCGCCCTACTCGATCGTGCTACCCCCGCCGAACGTCACCGGCAATCTGCACATGGGTCACGCGCTGGACCACACCCTGATGGACGCGCTGACCCGCAGAAAGCGCATGCAGGGTTATGAGGTGCTGTGGCTTCCTGGCATGGACCACGCGGGCATCGCCACCCAGAGCGTGGTCGAGAAGCAGCTCGCCGCCGACGGCACGTCCAAGGAGGACCTCGGCCGCGAACAGTTCGTCGAGCGGGTCTGGGACTGGAAGCGTGAGTCCGGTGGCACCATCGGCTCGCAAATGCGCGCCATCGGTGACGGCGTGGACTGGAGCCGCGACCGCTTCACCATGGACGAGGGTCTGTCGCGGGCGGTCCGCACCATCTTCAAGCGGCTCTACGATGCGGGGCTGATCTACCAGGCCGAGCGTCTGGTCAACTGGTCGCCGGTTCTGCAGACCGCGATATCGGATCTCGAGGTCAAGTACTCCGACGTCGAGGGCGAGTTGGTGTCGTTCCGGTACGGCTCGATGAATGACGACGAACCGCACCTCGTCGTGGCGACCACCCGGGTCGAGACGATGCTCGGTGACACCGCGATCGCCGTGCACCCCGACGACGACCGATACCGTGCCCTCGTCGGTCGCACGCTGCCGCATCCCTTCATGGACCGCGAGATCCTGATCGTTGCCGACACGCACGTGGATCCCGAGTTCGGCACGGGCGCAGTCAAGGTGACTCCGGCGCATGACCCGAACGACTTCGAGATCGGCGTGCGGCACAAGCTGGCCATGCCGACGATGATGGACGCCAAGGGTCGGATTGCCGACACCGGAACCGAATTCGACGGCATGGACCGGTTCGAGGCCCGCGTCAAGGTGCGTGAGGCTCTCGCAGCGCAGGGCCGCATCGTCGCGGAGAAGCGCCCCTACCTGCACAGTGTCGGGCACTCCGAACGTAGTGGGGAGCCCATCGAGCCCCGTCTTTCACTGCAGTGGTGGGTCAAGGTCGAGACCCTGGCCAAGGCCGCTGGCGACGCAGTTCGCAACGGCGACACCGTGATCCACCCTGCCAGCCTCGAGCCGCGATGGTTCGCCTGGGTCGACGACATGCACGACTGGACCATCTCCCGTCAGCTGTGGTGGGGCCACCGCATCCCCATCTGGCACGGCCCTGACGGCCAGCAGGTGTGCGTCGGGCCCGACGAGACGCCGCCCCAGGGCTGGGTGCAAGACCCCGACGTCCTGGACACGTGGTTCTCGTCGGCGCTGTGGCCCTTCTCGACCATGGGCTGGCCCGATCGCACACCCGAACTGGAGAAGTTCTATCCCACCAGCGTGCTGGTCACCGGCTACGACATTCTGTTCTTCTGGGTGGCCCGGATGATGATGTTCGGCACGTTCGTCGGTGACGACGACGCGATCACCTCAGGTGGCGCTCGCGGCCCGCAGGTTCCGTTCAAGAACGTCTTCCTGCACGGGCTGATCCGCGACGAGTTCGGTCGCAAGATGAGCAAGTCCAAGGGCAACGGCATCGATCCGCTGGACTGGGTGGCAACGTTTGGAACGGACGCGCTCCGGTTCACCCTGGCCCGCGGTGCCAGTCCCGGCGGCGACCTGTCGATCGGCGAGGATCACGCCAGGGCTTCGCGCAACTTCGCGACTAAGCTCTTCAACGCGACGCGGTTCGCGTTGATGAACGGTGCCTCGCCGGCGCCGCTGCCACCCGTCGAGGACCTCACGGACGCGGACCGCTGGATCCTGGGTCGGCTGGAAGAGGTTCGCGCCGAGGTTGATTCGTCGTTCGACGGCTACGAGTTCAGTCGCGCGTGCGAGTCGCTGTACCACTTCGCGTGGGACGAGTTCTGTGACTGGTACCTCGAACTGGCCAAGGTGCAGCTCGCGGGGGAGCCGGACGGACCCACCAACGCGGTGTTGGCGGCCGTTCTCGACGCGCTGCTCAAGCTGCTTCACCCGGTGATGCCGTTCGTCACCGAGACGCTGTGGAAGACACTGACCGGTGGCGAGTCGGTCGTCATAGCCCAGTGGCCTGCCGCATCCGGTATCGCGTTGGACCCCGTTGCCGCACAACGGATCGCCGATATGCAGAGGCTCATCACTGAGGTGCGCCGGTTCCGCAGTGACCAGGGCCTCAACGACCGCCAGCGGGTGCCCGCCCGGCTCGTCGGCGTCACCGAGGCCGATCTGGACACGCAGGTGGCGGCCGTCGCTGCACTGGCCTGGCTCACCGATCCCGCCGATGGGTTCAGCCCGTCGGCATCGGTCGAGGTGCGGTTGTCCCGTGCCACGGTGGTCGTCGAACTGGACACCTCGGGCACCGTCGACGTCGCCGCCGAGCGGCGCAGGCTCGAGAAGGACCTCGCTGCCGCGCAGAAGGATCTCGCCCAGACCACCGGCAAGCTCGGCAACGCCGAGTTCCTGGCGAAGGCGCCCGACGCCGTGGTCGAGAAGATCCGTGCACGCCAACAGGTGGCCCAGGAAGAGGTGGAGCGCATCACCGGCCGCCTCGCCGCCCTGTCATGACCGCGCCGACACCCGACGAGGTCGCGTCGCTACTGCAAGTCGAGCACCTGCTCGATCAGCGGTGGCCGGAGACCAAGATCGAGCCCAGCACGGCACGGATCAGTGCGCTGATGGAGCTGCTCGGCGCACCGCAGCGCGGCTACCCGAGCATCCACGTCGCCGGCACCAACGGGAAGACGTCGGTGGCCAGGCTCATCGACGCACTGCTGTCGGCGCTGCACCGACGCACCGGGCGTACCACCAGCCCGCACCTGCAGTCCGCGGTGGAGCGCATCTCGATCGACGGACATCCCATCAGCCCCGCGCAGTACGTCGAGACCTACCGCGAGATCGAACCGTTCGTCGAACTCGTCGACGCGCAGTCCGAGGCGGCCGGCGGACCGAGGATGAGCAAGTTCGAGGTCGTGACCGCCATGGCGTTCGCCGCGTTCGCCGACGCACCCGTCGACGTGGCGGTTGTCGAGGTCGGCTTGGGCGGCCGCTGGGACGCCACGAACGTCATCGACGCGCCGGTCGTGGTCATCACCCCGATCGGCATTGACCACACCGACTACCTCGGTGACACCATCGGGGAGATCGCCGGGGAGAAGGCGGGGGTGATCGTCAAGCAGCCCGACGCCCTGGTGCCCACCGACACCGTGGCGGTGATCGGGCAGCAGGCGCCCGAGGCGATGGAGGTGCTGCTGGCCCAGGCGGTGCGCAGCGAAGCTGCCGTGGCCCGCGAGGACTCGGAGTTCGCCGTGCTGCGGCGCGAGATCGCCATCGGCGGGCAACTTCTGGAGCTGCAGGGCCTGGGCGGCACCTACTCCGACATCTTCCTGCCACTGCACGGTGAGCACCAGGCACACAACGCGGTGCTTGCGCTGGCGGCGGTCGAGGCGTTCTTCGGCGCGGGAGCCCAAAGCCAACTCGACGTTGACGCGGTTCGGGCTGGCTTCGCATCGGTCATCAGTCCGGGTCGTATGGAGCGGATGCGCAGTGCCCCAACGGTGTTCATCGACGCCGCGCACAATCCTGCGGGCGCCGCGGCGCTCACCGCAACGCTCGACCAGGAGTTCGACTTCAGGTTCCTGGTCGGCGTGATCTCGGTGATGGCCGACAAGGACGTGGACGGAATCCTCGCCGCGCTGGAGCCCGCATTCGACGTCGTCGTCATCACCCACAACGGGTCCCCACGGGCCATGGACGTCGAGGCGCTCGCGGAACGCGCCGAGGAACGCTTCGGGTCCGAACGCGTCGTGACGGCTGCGACACTCGCCGACGCGATCGAGACGGCGACGGCGATGGTCGAGGAGTCGGGTAATGATGACGGATACTCCGGCAGCGGCATGGTGATCACCGGATCCGTCGTGACCGCAGGCGCGGCACGCACTCTGTTCGGACGGGACCCACAGTGAACGAGCAACCACAGTGACCGAGCAACCGGTGGAATCGCCCACCCCACCCGATCCGTGGAAGAGCTTCCGCGGGGTCATGGCGGGCACCCTCATCCTCGAGTCGATCGTCGTGCTCCTGGCGCTGCCCGTCGTCTCGATGTCACACGGCGGGCTCACCGTCTTCTCTGGTGGCTATGTGATCGGCATGGCCATCCTGCTGATCCTGTTGGCGGGCGTGCAGGGTCGGCCGTGGGCATTGCGGGCGAACATCGGATTCCAGGTGGTGGTGATCGCCGGGGCGTTCATCCACGCCGCCATCGGCTTCATCGGGGTGGTGTTCGGCGGGGTGTGGCTGTTGATCGCCTACCTGAAGGCCGAGGTCAAGCGCCGTCAGGAGCGGGGTCTCCTGCCTGGGCAGCAGGACGGCGGAGTCTGACCGGTACGCTATCGCGGTGACTGAGCGGACGCTGGTTTTGGTGAAGCCCGATGGTGTTAAGCGCAACCTCGTGGGCGAGATTCTCGGCAGGATCGAGCGAAAGGGCCTGAGCATCGCGGCCCTCGAACTCAAGACCGTCAGCGACGAGCTGGCGCGCGCACACTACGCCGAGCACGCGGACAAGCCGTTCTTCCCCTCACTGCTGGAGTTCATCACCTCGGGCCCGGTCGTGGCGGCCATTGTCGAGGGCCCGCGCGCCGTCGCGGCGTTCCGCCAGATCGCCGGTGGGACCGATCCCGTCGAGAAGGCCACCCCGGGCACCATCCGCGGTGACCTGGCACTCGTCACCCAGGACAACCTGGTGCACGGGTCGGATTCGCCGGAGTCATCGGCCCGCGAGATCGAACTCTGGTTCCCAGGACGCTAGCCGTTCGGTAAGCCTCCGACGGCACCTCGTCGGAATCCACGCCGCGATGTGGGATACTGGGCTCGGGTGACCGGCTTCATACCAGAGGCCGACACCCGGATGAAGACTTAGACGAGCGCGACAACCTGTGATTTGCAGGTGCGGCGCCGGCCGTCCAGCCGTCATTCAGCCAGGCACCGAAGGCCCTGCGGGGTCACTAGGAGCGAGACCATACAAACTCGGGTCAATCTCGAGTCCATAGCGGGAGCCCTCGCGTGGCCGCGTCGATTAGGACGCGCCCGGGGGCTTGAGGAGAATACGTGGCCCAGGATGCGCATACCCAAGACCAGCCAGAAGACTTCCAGTTCGAGCAGGAGCCACCTGCTCAGCTGAGTGAGTCCAGCCCGGCCGAGGCGATCGCCGATGCCTTCGGCGACGTGACCGAGGCCAATGAGGCCGACGTCATCGAGCAGGCGATCGTGGTTGAGGACGATTCCGTCGTTGCGGACGATCCTCTTGTTGATGAGACGGCACAGGGCGAGGAGCCCGAGTCTCGGCTGCTGCTGGAGCCGATGGATCCGTTCGGCTTTCCATTCCAGGTATCGGCCCCTCTCGCCCCACCGGCCCCGTCGTCGGCGCCGGCCGTCGCGGCGGACTACCTGCCGCTCTTTGTCGCGCCGCAGCCCGTCTCATTCGAACCGCGTCACCGCGATGACGAGGACAGCGACGACGCGGAAGACGTCGACGAGGCCGATGACGCCGAGGACAGCGCCGGCGAGACCGACGATGACGACGACTCCTCGGACCGGCCCGCCAACCGGCGGCGCAGGCGTGGACGCCGCGGACGTGGACGGGGGCGCGGCGAGCAGAACCCCGACGACCCCACCGACGGCGACTCGGACGACGAGTCCGGTGACAGCGACTCCGACGACGATGAGTCCGACGATGACGACGCGGACGATGACGACAACGCCGGTGGTGAGGGCGGCAACCGCCGCCGTCGCCGCCGCCGCAGGCGCAAGTCGGGTTCGAGCGACGGTGACGAGTCGGCGTCGCCCGACGATCCGCCCAACACGGTCGTCCACGAACGCGCCCCTCGGGCGAAGGTCGACAAGAGCAACGAGATTCAGGGCATCAGCGGGTCCACCCGACTGGAGGCCAAGCGGCAGCGGCGGCGCGATGGACGCGACGCGGGCCGGCGTCGGCCACCGATCCTGAGCGAGGCCGAGTTCCTGGCCCGCCGCGAGGCCGTCGAGCGCGTCATGGTGGTGCGCGACAAGGTCCGCACCGAACCGCCCCACGAGGGTGCCCGCTACACCCAGATCGCCGTGCTCGAGGACGGCGTCGTCGTCGAGCACTTCGTCACGTCCGCCGCGTCGGCGTCCCTCGTCGGCAACGTCTACCTGGGCATCGTGCAGAACGTGCTGCCGTCGATGGAGGCCGCGTTCGTCGACATCGGCCGTGGCCGCAACGGTGTGCTCTACGCCGGCGAGGTGAACTGGGAGGCCGCAGGCCTCGGCGGTGCGCAGCGCAAGATCGAGCAGGCACTCAAGCCCGGTGACTACGTTGTCGTCCAGGTCAGCAAGGACCCGGTCGGGCACAAGGGAGCACGGCTGACCACGCAGGTGTCGCTCGCCGGGCGGTACCTGGTCTACGTTCCGGGAGCCTCTTCGACGGGTATCAGCCGCAAGCTTCCAGACACCGAACGGCAGCGTCTCAAGGAGATTCTGCGCGAGGTGGTCCCGGCTGACGCCGGCGTGATCATCCGCACCGCGTCCGAGGGCGTCAAGGAAGACGACATCCGCACCGACGTCAACCGTCTTCAGGAGCGCTGGACGCAGATCGAGGCCAGGGCCACCGAGATCACCGGGAAGGCCGCCGGTGCGGCGGTCGCGCTCTACGAGGAGCCCGATGTCCTGGTCAAGGTGATCCGAGACCTGTTCAACGAGGACTTCTCCGGCCTCATCGTCTCCGGCGACGACGCCTGGAAGACGATCGACGATTACGTGACATCTGTTGCGCCGGAACTTCTTCCGCGGATGACGAAGTACGAGCCCGCGGGTGGTGGCAACGGCCCGGACGTCTTCGCGGTGCACCGCATCGACGAACAGCTCACCAAGGCGCTGGACCGCAAGGTGTACCTGCCATCGGGGGGCACCCTGGTGATCGACCGCACCGAGGCGATGACCGTGGTCGACGTCAACACCGGCAAGTTCACCGGCTCGGGTGGCAACCTCGAGCAGACCGTGACGCGCAACAACCTCGAAGCAGCCGAGGAGGTCGTGCGCCAACTGCGGTTGCGTGACATCGGCGGCATCATCGTCGTCGACTTCATCGACATGGTGCTCGAGTCCAACCGTGATCTGGTGCTTCGCAGGCTGACCGAGGCGCTCGCCCGGGACAGGACACGGCATCAGGTCTCCGAGGTCACCTCGCTGGGGTTGGTGCAGCTGACCCGTAAGAAGCTCGGCACCGGTCTGATCGAGGCGTTCTCGACCAACTGCTCGCACTGCAACGGGCGCGGCATCGTGATCCATGCGGACCCGGTGGACTCGGGCTCGTCGAACTCCGGTCGCAAGGCGGAGCCGGGCACGGCCGGTGGCCGGCGTGGCAAGCGCGGCAAGAAGGGCGCTCAGCCCGCCGAGGCCGAGGTCGCCGTCGCCAAGGTGCCCGTGCACGGCGCCAACGAGCATCCGATGTTCAAAGCCATGGCCGCCGCGAACGGACGTCACGAGGACGATGACGCCGAGGGTGAGGTCGGCGACGACGAGACTCTGGTGGTCGCAGACGGTGAGGTCGCGGAGCCGGTCGCCAGGCATCGGGCACCCGATGACGGTGACTTCGACGAGACCGATGACGCCGAGAGCGACGACGAGTCTGATGACGACGAGGACGACTCGGACGAGGAGAGCCTCGACGTCGATGACGACGAGAACGACATCGACGACGACGATATCGAGGTGATCGGCGCCGATGACGACTCCGATGACGATGATGACGACGACTCCGATGACGATGACGATGACGCGGATGATGAGGACGACGAGGACTCTGACGACGATGAGGACGAGGACTCCGACGATGACGAGGATGACGATGAGGACCTCGTCGCCCCGTCACGACCCCGCCGTCGCCGCGCAGCCGCACGTCCGGCGGGTCCTCCGGCCTCGTGACCTGTGCACCGACCTACGGGCGAGGCGGTTTGACCCCTTACCCGCTGGTCACGTAATCTTGAGCAGTTGTCTGCTGGCTCCGTGAATATCTGAGCCGGTGGCGGCGGGGCCTTTCCCCGCACCCCAGACCCGCGCACGCAGCCCTCGGGTAGCGCGCGCCCGCTTCAGCGAAGTAGAGGAAGACACACTTATGGCGACGTACGCAATCGTCAAGACCGGCGGCAAGCAGTACAAGGTCGCGGTTGGAGACATCGTCAAGGTCGAGAAGCTGGAGATCGAGGCCGGCGACTCGGTCTCGCTTCCGGTGGCGTTGGTCGTCGACGGTGCGAAGGTCACCACCGATGCCAAGGCCCTCGAGAAGGTCGCCGTGACGGCAGAGGTCCTCGAGCACACCAAGGGCCCGAAGATCCGCATCCACAAGTTCAAGAACAAGACCGGCTATCACAAGCGGCAGGGCCACCGTCAGAAGCTGACGGTCGTCAAGGTCACCGGAATCAAGTAAGGCAAGGGAGCGAACAATGGCACACAAGAAGGGCGCTTCCAGCTCGCGCAACGGTCGCGACTCCAACTCACAGCGCCTCGGCGTTAAGCGGTTCGGTGGTCAGGTCGTCAAGGCTGGCGAGATCATCGTCCGGCAGCGCGGTACCCACTTCCACCCCGGCGTGAACGTTGGCCGTGGCGGCGACGACACTCTGTTCGCCACCGCTCCGGGCGCTGTCACGTTCGGTGTCAAGCGTGGACGCAAGACGGTCAACATCGTCCGCGTCCCGCGACCCGAGGCCTAATACCCCGAGGACTTCCACGCGAGTGAAGCTGCTGCGAGTTCTCACCCGAATCTCTCACTAGCTTCACAATCGAGGGGAAGGACACCCATGCCCCGGTTCGTTGACCGAGTCGTGATTCACGCACGGGCTGGCAATGGCGGTCACGGCTGCGCCTCGGTGCACCGTGAGAAGTTCAAACCTCTCGGTGGACCGGACGGCGGTAACGGCGGCCGGGGTGGCAGCATCGTGTTCGTCGTGGACCCTCAGGTTCACACGCTTCTCGACTTCCACTTCCATCCGCACGTCGACGCCCCCTCCGGCAAGCAGGGGGCCGGCAACAACCGTGACGGCGCGGCCGGTGCGGACCTCGAAGTCCGGGTCCCCGACGGCACCGTCGTCCTCGACGAGAACGGGCGGCTACTCGCGGATCTGGTCGGCGAGGGCACCCGTTTCGAGGCCGCCGCAGGCGGTCGTGGTGGACTCGGCAACGCCGCGCTGGCATCGCGTGCCCGCAAGGCTCCTGGGTTCGCCCTGCTGGGGGAGAAGGGCGAGGCCCGTGATCTCACCCTCGAACTCAAGACGGTCGCCGACATCGGTCTGGTCGGATTCCCCTCGGCGGGCAAGTCCTCGCTCGTGTCGGTGATCTCGGCAGCCAAGCCGAAGATCGCCGATTACCCGTTCACGACGTTGACGCCGAATCTGGGCGTCGTGTCCGCGGGCGAGCGCACCTTCACCGTGGCCGATGTGCCCGGACTGATTCCCGGCGCGTCCGCCGGCCGTGGTCTCGGCCTGGACTTCCTGCGCCATATCGAGCGATGCGCCGTGCTGGTTCACGTCGTCGACTGCGCGACGATGGAACCGGGTCGCGACCCGATCTCCGATATCGAAGCGCTGGAGGCCGAACTCGCCGCCTACGTCCCGACACTGCAAGGTGATTCGACGCTGGGTGACCTGGCCGGGCGCCCGCGTGCGGTGGTGCTCAACAAGATCGACGTTCCCGATGCCCGCGAGCTGGCCGACTTCGTCCGCGACGAGGTGGCCCAGCGCTACGGCTGGCCGGTGTTCGAGGTGTCGGCCGTCAGCAGGGATGGCTTGCGGCCCTTGACCTTCGCGCTGGCCGATATGGTGACCGCGTTCCGCGAGTCGCAGCCCGTCGTCGCGCCCCGACGTCCCGTGATTCGGCCCGTCCCGACGAACGACAGTGGCTTCACCATCACGTCCGACGGTGAGGACGGCTTCGTGGTGCACGGAACCCGGCCGGAACGCTGGATCAACCAGACCGACTTCACCAACGACGAGGCCGTCGGCTACCTGGGTGACAGGTTGGCCAGGCTCGGCGTCGAGGATGAGCTGATCAAGCTGGGGGCACGGCCCGGTTGCGCCGTCACCATCGGCGATATGACGTTCGACTGGGAGCCCCAGACCCCGGCCGGTGTCGACGTCACGATGTCGGGTCGTGGCACCGACATTCGGTTGGAACAGACCGACCGCATCGGTGCACCCGAACGAAAGGCCGCTCGCAAGGAGCGCCGTCGGGCCGGTGGAGACGAGCAGTGACCAGTCTCCATCGCGAGGCGGTCCGCACGGCCCGCAGCGTGGTGGTCAAGGTGGGCACGACCGCGCTCACCACGCCCTCGGGCAGGTTCGACGCCGACCGCCTGGCCACCCTCGCCGACGCCATCGAGGCGCGCATGGAGGCGGGATCCGACGTAGTGATCGTGTCCTCGGGTGCTATCGCGGCGGGTATCGAGCCACTGCGTCTGACCAAGCGACCCAGTGACCTGGCGACCAAGCAGGCAGCCGCCAGCGTTGGTCAGGTGGCGCTGGTCAACGCCTGGAGTGCGGCATTCGGCCGTTACAACCGAACCGTCGGACAGGTGTTGCTGACGGCCCATGACATCTCAATGCGTGTGCAGCACAACAACGCTCAGCGCACGCTGGATCGGCTGCGCGCACTGCACGCGGTGGCGATCGTCAACGAGAACGACACCGTCGCCACGAATGAGATCCGGTTCGGTGACAACGATCGCCTGTCAGCGCTCGTCGCGCACCTGGTCGGAGCGGACGCGCTGATCCTGCTGAGCGATATCGACGGCCTGTATGACGGGGACCCGCGCAAGGCCACCGAGGATCGCCCCGCGCGGTTCATCGCCGAGGTCGCAGCACCCGATGACCTCGACGGCGTCGTGGCAGGTAGCGGCAGCAAGCTGGGCACCGGGGGAATGGCCTCCAAACTGTCGTCGGCGCTGCTGGCAGCCGACGCGGGCGTGCCGGTGCTGTTGGCCGCGGCGGCCGACGCCACCGCCGCACTGGTCGATGCGTCGGTCGGAACGGTGTTCGCGTCCCGGCCCGAGCGCATGTCGGCCCGTCGGTTCTGGGTGCGCTACGCGGCGGAGGCGGCGGGTGTCCTGACGCTGGACGACGGTGCCATCCGGGCGGTGCTCAAACAACGTCGCTCACTGCTGCCCGCGGGTATCACCGGGGTGTCCGGACGTTTCCATGGCGGTGACGTGGTGGAGCTTCGGGGCACCGACGCGGTGACGGTGGCGCGCGGTGTGGTGGCCTATGAGGCGGGGGAGCTGGCGACCATGATCGGGCGCTCGACATCTGACCTGCCCGCCGAGATGCGTCGCCCCGCCGTCCACGCGGACGATCTGGTCGCCGTCTAGGGCGCTTCGAGATACAGTGCGCCCCAGATGATCTGGGTCAGCGCGTTGGCGAGTTCGGCGTCATAGGAGTCCGGTCTGCCGGGCAGGTTCTGCTGACACGACCGCTCGACCATCCACGTCAACGTCGTCGCGGTCGACTCGGGTGGCAGCTCCTGGCGGATGGTTCCCTGCGCCTGGCCCTGCTCGATGATGGCGGTCACGCGCGCCGAGATTCCGGCGAGTATCTCGGTGTAGGTGGAGCCGACCAGTGGGTCGTAGGCAGACATCTCGTTAAGCGCCACCAGTAGGGGTTGATGACGGCGGTAGCTCGCGATGATCGCGGTCATGGCGACACGGACATCGGCGGGGTCGCGGCGATGCGCGACGTTCCACCAGCGCTCCGCGCCGTTGGCCAGATCGCTGAACACCTGGCCCGTCAGCTGGCGCAGGAGGTGGCCCTTGTCCTCGAAGTAGATGTAGAAGCTGGCCCGCGATATCCCCGCCTCGGTCGCCAGCCGGTCCACGCTCAGCTCGGTGAAGCTGGCACCCGCGCCCATGAGGCGATCGGTGGCGTCGAGGAGCTGGCGTTCGATCTGCTCGCGACGCTCCTGTCGCTTGGCCTGCGGCCTTCGGGTGACGGACGGCACCGACTCAGGGTATCCGAGCGCGCCACACCTTGACTAGACATAGTGTCTAGACCTATGGTCAGCGCCATGACTGTGTCGCCGCTCACACCCAGCTCGTCGCGCCCGTACGATCCCATCGACCTGTCGTCGAAGGCGTTCTGGTCGGGCACCGCCGCGGACCGCGAGACGTCGTTCGCCGAGCTACGGGCCGCGCGCCCGGTCAGCTGGCATCCGCCGGTCGAGGACTCGCTGATGCACGACCCGGACGACCACGGCTACTGGGCGGTCACCCGCCACGCCGACGTCGTCACCGTCAGCCGCGACAGCGAGACGTACCTGTCCGGCAAGGGCGTGCTGTTCGAGAACATCCCCGAGGAGCTGCTGGAGGCCTCGCAGTCGTTCCTGGCGATGGACCCGCCGCGGCACACGCTGATCCGCAAGGTCGTGCACTCGGCGTTCACCCCGCGCCAGGTGCGGCGCATCGAGGACTCGATCAAGGAGAACGCGCGGATCATCGTGGGTGAGCTGCGCGAGGCGGGCAGTGGTGCCGACTTCGTCGAGCACTGTGCCAAGGAACTTCCGATCCGAACGCTGTCGGATATGGTCGGCATCCCCGAATCCGAACGCGCACAGGTGGCCAGCGCCGCCGATGCGCTGGTGTCGTGGGGCGACGAGGTCTACCTGGCTGGCCGCAACCCGCTTGAGGTGCTGGTGGGCAATCAGATGTACCTGCATCAGGTGGCCGGTGCGCTGGCCGCGGATCGGCGGGCCAATCCCGGTGACGATCTCATCAGCGCGCTGGTGCACGCCGAGGTGGACGGCGACCGGCTCACCGATGCGGAGGTCTCGGCGTTCTTCGTGCTGTTGGCGGTGGCGGGTAACGACACCACCCGCCAGACCACCAGCCACGCCATGAGGGCGTTGACCGACTTCGGTGATCAACGCGCCTGGCTGGCCGCCGACTTCGACGACCGCATCGGTGGCGCGGTCGAGGAGTTCGTCCGGTGGGCCACCCCGGTGATGACATTCCGCCGGACCGCCTCGACGGACTGTGAACTCGGCGACCAGCGCATCGCGGCGGGCGAGAAGGTCGTGATGTTCTACTCATCGGCGAACTTCGACACCGAGGTGTTCGACGCGCCGCACCGACTGGACCTGGGGCGCAAGCCCAATGCGCACGTCGGCTTCGGTGGCGGCGGGCGGCACTTCTGTCTGGGCGCGCACGTCGCCCGCGCGCAGTTGCGATCGATATTCTCCGAACTGCTCACCCAGATCCCCGATATCGCCGCCGGCGAGCCGACCTACGTCGCGGGCAACTTCATCCACGCCATCCGGTCGATGCCGGTCACCTTCTAGCGATTTCGGCGCGTTTTCGTTCGCTGGCCGACGGTTAGCGCGCCGAAATCGCGAGTTCGTCGGCCAGCAGGGCGAGTAGTTCGGAGCAGCCGCCGTCGACCTTCACCGCCGCCAGCGCGTCACCGCGGGTGGGACCTCGGTTGATGATCGCGACGGGCTTGCCTGCGGCGGCGGCGTGTCGGACGAAGCGCAGCCCGGAGAACACGGTGAGCGATGACCCGGCCACCAGCAGGGCATCGGCGTCGTCGACGAGCGAATACGCCCTCGCCACACGCGATTTCGGAACGCTCTCGCCGAAGTAGACGATATCGGGTTTGAGCATGCCCGCGCAGCGCGGACAGTCGAGGAACCGGAACGACCCCGTCTCGCGGACCACCGCGTCGGCATCGGGCGCCACCGCGATACCGCCCACCCTCTCGGCGCTTTCGAGGAAGCCGGGGTTGAGCGCCTCCAACTCGTCGGCCAGCGCCGCCCGACTCATCGAGAAGTCACAGGCCAGACAGGCCACCCGCGCGTACGTCCCGTGCAGGTCGACGACCGTGCGACTGCCCGCCTTCGTGTGCAGCAGATCGACGTTCTGGGTGATGACGGCGGTGACCACTCCGGCGCGTTCGAGCGTGGCCAGCGCGCGGTGTCCGGCGTTGGGCATCGTCGCCGCCATGTGCCGCCAACCGACATGGTTCCGCGCCCAGTACCGCTGCCGAAACTCGGGGTCGGAGGTGAACTGCTGAATGGTCATCGGGTTGCTCGGCGGTGAGTCCGGTCCCCGGTAGTCGGGGATGCCGGAGTCGGTGGACATGCCGGCGCCGGTCAGGACGGCCACGCGTTGACCAGCGAGCACGCGGAGCAGTTCGGGGCCTTCCACACCGTCGAGGCTAGCCACTTTGCGACAATTGAGCCGTGGACTTCCATTCGGCGTACCGGCACGGCTTCGTCCGAGTGGCCGCATGCACCCATCACACGACGCTGGCCGACCCCGTGGCCAACGCCGAATCGGTGCTTGCGCTGGCACGCGACTGCCACGATGAGGGCGTCGCGTTGGCGGTGTTCCCGGAGCTGACGCTCTCGGGGTACTCCATCGAGGACGTGTTGATGCAGGACGGCCTGCTCGACGCGGTCGAACGGGCGCTGGCAGATCTGGTGGCGGCCACGGCCGACCTGCTGCCCGTGCTGGTCGTGGGTGCGCCGCTGCGCTACCGGAACAGGATCTACAACACCGCTGTGGTCATCCACCGCGGCAGCGTGCTCGGGGTGGTGCCGAAGTCCTATCTGCCCACCTACCGGGAGTTCTACGAGCGCAGGCAGATCGCGGCCGGCGATGACGTGCGCGGGACCATTCGTGTCGCGTCCACCGATGTGCCGTTTGGACCTGACCTGTTGTTCACCGCGACCGATCTGCCGAGTTTCGTGCTGCACGTGGAGATCTGCGAGGACATGTGGGTGCCGGTTCCGCCGAGTGCGGAGGCCGCGCTGGCCGGGGCGACGGTGCTGGCGAACCTGTCCGGAAGCCCGATCACGATCGGTAGGGCCGAGGATCGCAAGCTCATGGCCCGCTCGGCGTCGTCTCGCTGCCTCGCGGCCTACGTGTACGCCGCCGCGGGGGAGGGCGAGTCGACGACCGACCTGTCCTGGGACGGCCAGACGATGATCTACGAGAACGGCACCCTGCTGGCCGAATCCGAGCGCTTTCCCAAGGGGGAGCGGCGCTCTGTCGCCGATGTCGACACCGAGCTGCTGCGCGCCGAGCGGATTCGCATGGGCACCTTCGACGACAACCGGCGCCACCACGGTGCGCGGACCGACGCGTTCCGGCGGATCGAGTTCACCGTCGACCCGCCGGCAGGCGATATCGGGCTGCGTCGTGAGGTCGAGCGCTTCCCGTTTGTTCCCGCGGATCCAGAACGGCTGCAACAGGATTGCTATGAGGCCTACAACATCCAGGTGTCTGGACTGGAGCAGCGGCTGCGGGCGCTGAACTATCCGAACGTCGTGATCGGCGTGTCGGGGGGCCTGGACTCCACCCACGCGTTGATCGTCGCCGCGCATGCGATGGACCGGGAGGGTCGCCCCCGTAGTGACATCCTGGCCTTCACCCTGCCCGGTTTCGCCACCGGTGAGCGCACCAAGGGCAACGCCATCGCGTTGAGTAAGGCGCTGGGCGTCACGTTCTCCGAACTCGACATCCGTGACACCGCGACGTTGATGCTGACCGAGATGGGTCATCCGTTCGCCCGTGGCGAGAAGGTCTACGACGTCACCTTCGAGAACGTGCAGGCGGGTCTGCGCACCGACTACCTGTTCCGGTTGGCCAATCAGCGCGGCGGCATAGTGCTCGGCACGGGCGACCTGTCCGAGTTGGCACTGGGCTGGTCGACCTACGGTGTGGGCGACCAGATGTCGCACTACAACGTCAACGGTGGTGTACCGAAGACGTTGATTCAGCACCTGATTCGATGGGTTATCGCCTCCGAGCAGTTCGACGACACCGTCAACGGCATCCTGGCGTCG
This sequence comes from Mycobacterium sp. IDUB_39, assembly GCF_055419205.1. Classification (NCBI taxonomy): domain Bacteria; kingdom Bacillati; phylum Actinomycetota; class Actinomycetes; order Mycobacteriales; family Mycobacteriaceae; genus Mycobacterium; species Mycobacterium sp. IDUB_39. Next base: position 95,303 of record NZ_JBVAXF010000009.1, on the reverse strand, counting down.
GTGCTGGACACCGAGATCACACCCGAACTCGTCCCCACGGGTGAGGACGAGGAGATCCAGAGCAGTGAGGCGAAGGTCGGCCCCTACGTTCTGCAGGACTTCTCGCTGTACCAGGTGCTCCGCTGGGGATTCCGGCCGTCGAAGGTCGCCTTCCTGGCCTGGCATGCCTGGCATGACGCCGATCATGGCGACTGGCCCGCAGGGTATCCGGATGACAAACGACCGTCATACTCGCTCAAGGAGATTCGGCACTGGCTGACGATCTTCGTGCAGCGCTTCTACTCCTTCAGTCAGTTCAAGCGGTCAGCCCTGCCCAACGGCCCGAAGGTGTCCGCAGGCGGGGCGCTGTCACCGCGCGGGGACTGGCGGGCGCCGTCGGACATGTCCGCACGCACCTGGCTCGACGAGATCGAGCGCGAAGTACCCGAGGCGTAGGTGCGTAGCGGTATCCGACCGCTACGCGCCAGATCGTGCGAAGATCACGACGATGGCAGAAACGAGCGACCAAGAGTCGCTGGTCAACGTCGCTGCCGGGGTGCCGCTGCATCGGCAGCTGTTCCTGGTGCTGCACGACGAGATCGCCCGCGGCGTATTGGCCGCGGGCGATGGTCTGCCGACCGAACTGTCGATGTGCGAGCAGTTCGGCGTTTCGCGGATTACCGTGCGTCGCGCTCTGGCCGACCTCGCCGACGCCGGGTTGATCGAGCGCAGACACGGCGTCGGTTCCTTCGTCACCGACCGATCACCGCCTCGGGGGTACGACGAGACCGGTTCGTACATGGACGAACTGCGGCAGGTCGAGTTCGAGACCGAGGTCGAGGTGATCGAATTCGGCGTGCGCACCGTGCCGGGCCCCATCGCCGAGCGCCTGGGCGGACCAGACCAGGCGCTTCACGTGCTGAGGCTGCGGCGGGAGCGTCGCACGGGTGAGCGGCTGATGATCTCCGAGGCATGGCTTCCCGAGGATCTCGCCGACGAACTCACTGCGCCCGGGCTGGCAGGTGCCCCGATCTTTCACGTCCTGCACGACGCGGGTGTCGGGCTGACGAGCCTCGACCACGAACTGACCGCCGAGATCGCCGGGCCCAGGACCGCGGCAATGCTCGGTGCATCGATCGGCGCGCCGTTGATCCGGATCAACTCGCTGGCCCACACCGCGGCCGGGCCGCATCACTGTCTGTCGGTGACGTTGTCGCCGAACCGAAGTCGGGTGCTGCTGACCCAGACGGCCGCGGATTTCGAATCCGGTGTCGGCATGGCGATCGCGCACGACGTGCGTCGGCCGCTCGCCTGAGCGGTAGCGGCTAGAGCCGGCCTTCGGTACGCAGGTCGGGGTGCACCCACTCGGGCGAGCGGCGCTGCTTGAACGCCACGAAACCCTCGACGGCCTCGGGTCCGCTGTAGGACGCCTTCATGCCGATCCGGTCGAACAGCCCCATGTAGTTGTCGAGGCTCGACTTCACCACCGAGCGCGCCTTGGGTGCGGTGCGGCACACCTGGGTCAGCACCTCGCGCGCGGCGCCCGCGAGATCGTCGTGCGGGACCACTCGCGCCACCATTCCCCAGTCCGCGGCCTCCTGTGCGGTCAGGGTGCGGCCGGTGAACATCAGGTCCCTGGTTCGTATCGGTCCGATGACGCGGGCGAGCATCTGGCTGTAGTAGGTGTCGGCGATGCCGCGGTACAACTCGGGGACGCGGAAGGTTGCGCGGTCGCTGACCACCGCCATGTCACTGCACATCGCGATCTGCAGGCCGCCGCCCTGGCACAGGCCGTTGACCGCCGACACCACCGGCTTGACCGACTGACGCAGCGTCTCGAACGGCGTGACATCCATCGACAGCGCGGGCCCGAAGGTCATCCAGTCGTCCACGCCGTCACCGCCGCCGAGGTCACCGCCAGGCGCGAACACGTCACCGGTGCCGGTGATCAGCAGGCCCGCCAGGTCGTCGTCCGCCTCGACGTGGGTGACCGCGTACCGGATGCCGAAGTACATCGCCGGCGTCATCGCGTTGCGTGCCTGCGGGCGGTCCAGCGTGACGATCCCGAACGGGCCCTCGCGCTCGAAGCGCAGGAACGGGGTGCCGAGCCAGTCGCCCTCGGGTGGGCGGGGTGTGCTCTTGGCGGCGGTCGTCATCGGGCTCCTTGGGCTCATTGCAGTACGTCGTCGATGGCTTCGCGGGTCGGCGCGCAGTTGCCCGCGCCGGGCGTCAGGGTAGCGAGTGCGCCTGCGGCGCACGCTCGAATCAGGGCGTTTCTGGGACCGCGGTGCCAGTCGGCGGCGAGCACGCCTGCGAACACGTCGCCCGCGCCGGTGGTGTCGACGGCCTCCACGGCGGGCGCCTCGACGTCGAAGCGTTCGGTGCTGCCCTGGTAGGAGGCCCCTCGCGCACCGCGAGTGATCACCAGATGAGGTACCTGCCAACGAAATTCGCGGGCCTCGTGGTCGTTGACGATCACGACGTCCACGGCCTGGGCCAGCTCCTCGAGTTGGGCAGGCGGCGTACCGCCGGGTGATGCGTTGAGCATCACCACAGCGCCCCCTGCCCGCCCGGTGCGCGCGGCCGCGAGCGCGGTGTCGATCGGTATCTCGAGCTGGATCAGCACGACGTCGGCGTCGGCGATCTCGATCCGTGTGTGTGCCGATGCCAGATGCAGATGGGCATTGGCTCCCGGTGCGACCACGATGCAGTTCTCGGCGTGCTCGTCCACCAGAATCACCGCGGCACCGCTCGGTCCGGGCACGGTCATGACGCCGCCGAGGCCCACTCCGTTGTCGAGCAGGTGGGCCCGCAGTCGGGAACCGGCATCGTCGTCGCCGACCGCTGCGACGAGGTCCACCGTGGCGCCCGCGCGGGCCGCCGCGACGGCCTGGTTGCCGCCCTTGCCGCCCGGGGACGACGTCACCGTGGACGCCAGCACCGTTTCGCCGGGGTTGGGCAGTGTCGAGACCTCGAAGGACTGGTCGAGATTCACGCTACCCACGACGCACACCCGGCTGCTCGCACCTGCCACGGGCTTACGGTAACCCCAACCGGGCCGATCCCGGCTTGTCTCGATACGCTGGGCGGATGAGTGTGGACGCTGCCGTGGACGCTGACCTGCGCCTGCAGGTGCATGACGCCGCCCGCCGGGCCCGGGTGGCCGCGCGCGTGCTGGGCACCTTGGACACCGCGACCAAGGACCGCGCGTTGCACGCCGCGGCCGATTCGGTGTTGGCCCAGGTGGACGCGGTTCTCGCGGCCAACGCCGCCGACGTTGACGCCGCGCGTGCGGCGGGCACCCCCGAGGCGATGCTCGACCGGCTCGCCCTGAACCCGCAGCGTGTGGACGGTATTGCGGCCGGACTGCGTCAGGTGGCGGGGCTGCCGGACCCCGTCGGGGAGGTGCTGCGCGGTAGCACGCTGCCCAACGGTCTTCGAATCCGTCAGCAGCGCGTGCCGCTCGGTGTCGTCGGCATGGTCTACGAGGGCAGGCCCAACGTCACCGTCGACGCCTTCGGGTTGACCCTGAAGTCGGGTAACGCGGCGCTGCTGCGGGGCAGCTCGTCGGCGCGGCGCTCGAATGAGGCGCTGGTCACCGCGTTGCGCGCCGCCCTGGTCGCCGAGGGACTGCCCGCCGACGCCGTGCAGTTGCTGCCCAGCGAGGACCGCGCCAGCGTCACCCACCTGATCCAGGCTCGCGGCCTGGTGGACGTCGTCATTCCGCGCGGGGGAGCCGGGCTGATCGCCGCCGTGGTTCGGGACGCGACCGTGCCGACCATCGAGACGGGCGTCGGTAACTGTCACGTCTACGTGCACGAGGCGGCGGATCTCGATGTCGCCGAACGCATTCTGCTGAACTCCAAGACCCGGCGCCCGAGTGTGTGCAACGCCGCGGAGTCGCTGCTCGTCGACGCCGCGATCGCCGAGACTGCACTGCCGCGGCTGATCGGGGCGCTGCAGGACGCCGGTGTCACCGTGCATCTTGACCCCAGCGAGGACGAGTTGCGGGCCGAGTTCTTGTCGATGGACATCGCGGTCGCGGTGGTGGACGGCGTCGACGCCGCCATCGCCCACGTCAACGAGTACGGCAGCGGTCACACCGAGGCCATCGTGACCACCAATCTCGCTGCCGCCGAACGCTTCACGGCCCAGGTCGACGCGGCGGCGGTGATGGTGAACGCCGCCACCTCCTTCACCGACGGTGAGCAGTTCGGGTTCGGAGCCGAGATCGGTATCTCAACGCAGAAGCTGCACGCCAGGGGCCCGATGGGTCTGCCAGAATTGACCTCGACCAAGTGGATTGTGTGGGGCAACGGCCACACCCGCCCGGTCTAATCAAGCAAGAACGAGGAGAACACCCCGTGAGCGTCCCCGCACGCCCAGTACCGCTTTTCGCGGACATCGATGATGTCGCCGCGCGCCTGGCCGAGACCGGCTACCTGCCCGACACTGCGACCGCGACCGCGGTCTTCCTCGCTGACAGGCTGGGCAAGCCGCTGCTCGTCGAGGGACCGGCTGGCGTCGGCAAGACCGAACTGGCCCGCGCCGTCGCGCAGTGCACCGGATCTGAGCTGGTCCGGCTGCAGTGCTACGAGGGTGTCGATGAGGCACGCGCGCTCTACGAGTGGAACCACGCCAAGCAGATCCTGCGCATTCAGGCCGGCTCGGGCGACTGGGACCAGACCAAGATGGACGTGTTCAGCGAGGAGTTCCTGCTGACCCGTCCGCTGCTGACCGCCATCAAGCGGACCGACCCCACCGTGCTCCTGATCGATGAGACCGATAAGGCCGATATCGAGATCGAGGGCCTGCTGCTTGAGGTCCTGTCAGACTTCGCCGTCACGGTTCCCGAGCTGGGCACCATCAAGGCCGAGCGACCACCGTTCGTGCTGCTGACCTCGAACGCCACCCGCGAGCTGTCCGAGGCGCTCAAGCGTCGCTGCCTGTTCCTGCACATCGACTTCCCCGAACCCGAGCTGGAGCGTCGGATCCTGCTGTCGCGGGTGCCCGAACTGCCGGAACGCCTGGCCGAGGAACTGGTCCGCATCATTGGCGTGCTGCGCGGCATGCAACTCAAGAAGGCGCCGTCGGTGGCCGAGACCATCGACTGGGGCCGCACCGTCCTCGCACTGGGCATGGACACCATCGACGACGAGTTGATCGCCGCGACGCTGGGCGTGGTGCTCAAGCACCAGTCCGATCAGCAACGCGCATCCGGCGAACTTCGCCTGAACTGAGGATCCGCTGATGGCCGCCCGACGCACCCGACCCCCGCAACCGATTGCCCCCCACGGCATTCCGGGCCACCTGGTCGAGTTTGTCGAGGCGCTGCGCGGGGTGGGCATCTCCGTCGGACCCTCCGAGACCGTGGACGCCGGACGAGTGATGGCGGTTCTGGGCCTGAGCGACCGCAATCAGCTTCGGGAGGGACTCGCGTGCGCCGTGCTGCGCCGTGCGGACCACCGCGAAACCTACGACGCCATGTTCGACCTGTGGTTCCCGCCCGCATGGGGCGCACGGACGGTGGTGGACGACGACGGCACCGCCGACGACGATCCGACCGCCCCGCCTGCGCAGGACATCGAGGGTCTGCGGGCGGCGTTGGTCGAGATGCTGGCCAATAACGCCGACCTTGAGAACCTCGACGCACGGCTGGCGGCGATGATCGCCCAGATCGTCGAGTCCCAGGGCCGCTACAACTCCAGCCGGGGGCCGTCCTACTCCTCGTATCAGGCGTTGAAGGCCATGGCGCTCGACGAACTCGAGGGCCGGCTACTGGCCGGGCTGCTCGCGCCGTACGGCGACGCACCCACGCCCACGCAGGAGGAGATCGCCAAGGCGATCGCCGCGAAGCGCATCACGCAGCTGCGCCGGATGGTGGAGGCCGAGACCAAACGCCGCACCGCCGAGCAGCTGGGCCGCGACCACGTCCAGATGTACGGCATTCCGCAGCTGGCGGAGAACGTCGAGTTCCTCCGCGCATCGGGGGAGCAGCTGGCGCAGATGCGCCGCGTCGTCGCACCGTTGGCGCGCACGCTTGCCACCCGGTTGGCGGCCCGACGGCGGCGCTCTCGCCGTGGTGAGATCGACCTGCGCAAGACCCTGCGCAAGTCGATGTCGACCGGCGGTGTGCCCATCGACGTCGTGCTGAAGAAGCCGCATCCGGCGCGCCCCGAACTGGTGGTGCTGTGCGATGTCTCCGGTTCCGTCGCCGGGTTCAGCAGCTTCACGCTGATGCTGGTCAACGCCCTGCGTCAGCAGTTCTCCAGGGTCCGGGTGTTCGCCTTCATCGACACCACCGACGAGGTGACCGAGATGTTCGGCCCCGACTCCGACCTCGCTGTCGCCATTCAGCGCATCACCCGCGAGTCGGGCGTGTACACCCGCGACGGCCACTCCGACTACGGGCATGCCTTCGTGTCGTTCCTGGACAAGTACCCCAACGTGTTGTCCCCGCGCAGCGCACTGCTGGTCCTCGGCGACGGCCGCAACAACTACCGCAACCCCGAACTCGACCTGCTGGCCCGCATGGTCAGTGCGAGCCGCCACGCGCACTGGCTCAACCCGGAGCCCAAGCACCTGTGGGGCAGCGGTGACTCCGCCGTCGCGCGCTACGAGGGCGTCATCCCCATGCACGAGTGTCGCTCGGCCAAGCAGCTCGCCACGGTGATCGACAAGTTGCTGCCCGTCTAACCTCTGCCTTTCGGCGAGCGCAAGCGGGCCCGGATCACTGCCGTAAGCTGCCTATTCGTGACTCGACGCAGGCTGGGTGTGATGGGTGGGACGTTCGATCCCATCCATCACGGTCACCTCGTCGCGGCCAGCGAGGTCGCCGACCAGTTCGGCCTCGACGAGGTGGTGTTCGTGCCGACGGGTCAGCCATGGCAGAAGAGGGAGCGCTTCGTCACCGAAGCCGAGGACCGCTACCTGATGACCGTGATCGCGACGGCCGCCAACCCGCGCTTCTCGGTCAGCCGCGTCGACATCGACCGCGCAGGCCCCACCTACACGAAGGACACCCTGCGGGACCTCGCGGCACAGCGTGGTGACACCGACCTGTTCTTCATCACCGGGGCGGACGCGCTGGCATCGATCCTGTCGTGGCAGAACTGGGAGGAACTGTTCTCCCTGGCCCGGTTCGTCGGCGTCAGCCGGCCGGGCTACGAACTCGACGGCGAGCACATCGCAGCGGCAATGGAGCAACTACCGGAGGACGCATTGCAGTTGGTTGAGGTGCCCGCGCTGGCGATCTCGTCGAGCGACTGCCGCGCGCGGGCCGAGTCCGGCAGGCCCATCTGGTATCTGGTTCCCGACGGTGTCGTTCAGTACGTGTCCAAGCGCGGTCTCTATCGATCCCAGTCCCAGGCCCAATCCCAAACCCACGCAGTCCAGGAGCCCCAATCATGAGCGCAGGCGACGAATCCGTACACATGGCGACGGTGGCCGCGCAGGCCGCCGCGTCGAAGCTGGCCGACGACATCGTCGTCATTGACGTCTCCGAGCAGCTCTTCATCACCGACCTCTTCGTCATCGCCTCGGCCAATAACGAGCGGCAGGTCAACGCGATCGTCGACGAGGTCGAGGAGAAGATGCGCGTGGCCGGCTACAAGCCCGCCCGCCGGGAGGGCACCCGCGAGGGCAAGTGGGTGCTGCTCGACTACGTCGACATCGTCGTGCACGTCCAGCATCAGGATGAGCGCAACTTCTACGCCCTGGACCGGCTGTGGCGGGACTGCCCGGTGGTGCCGGTGGAACTCGAGGACGGAGCCGACCGAGCCGACGAATCCACGGAGGATTCGCAGTGAGGGTCTGCCACCTGGTGATGCTGCGGCACGGGCAGACCGAGTACAACGCGGGCAGCCGCATGCAGGGTCAGCTCGACACCGAACTGTCCGACCTGGGGCGCGCCCAGGCGGTATCGGCTGCCGAGGTGCTTGCCAAGCGCCAGCCGCTGCTGATCGTGTCATCGGACCTGCGCCGCGCACTGGACACGGCGACCACGCTCGGGGAGCGGGCCGGCGTACCGGTCACGGCCGACACCCGGCTGCGTGAGACGCACCTCGGGGACTGGCAGGGCATGACGCACCACGAGGTGGACGCGATCGCCCCCGGTGCCAGGCTGGCATGGCGCGACGATGCCCGGTGGGCACCGCACGGCGGCGAGAGCCGGGTCGACGTCGCGCGCCGCAGCCTACCGCTCGTCGAGGAACTCGTTGCCGGACATCGGGAGTGGGGTGTCGATGAGCCCGACAGGCCCGTCGTACTGGTGGCGCACGGCGGGTTGATCGCGGCGCTCACCGGCGCGGTCCTCGGCATCCCGGTGGACAACTGGCCGGTGTTCGGCGGGATGGGCAACGCGAGCTGGGTGCAGCTGTCGGGGCACGGCGAACCCGACGCCGCGTTCGGTGACATCCGCTGGCGCCTCGACGTGTGGAACGCCTCGGCGCAGGTGGCCAACGATGTCCTCTGAGGAAACGTCGGGCACACCGCGCAGGACACTGCTCGTCTTCTGCGATTCGCTGTCCTACTACGGACCCACCGGCGGGCTGCCGTCGGATGACCCCCGGATCTGGCCCAACATCGTTGCCAGCCAACTCGGTTGGGACCTCGAGTTGATCGGTCGGATCGGCTGGACCTCCCGCGATGTGTGGTGGGCGGCCATCGGCGATCCCCGGGCGTGGGCCGCCCTGCCTAAGGCCGGCGCGGTGATCTTCGCGACCAGCGGAATGGACTCACTGCCCTCCCCGCTGCCGACCGCCGCCCGCGAGTTCATCCGTTACATCAGGCCATCGTTCCTGCGCCGCTGGGTACGCGACGGTTACGGCTGGGCGCAGCCCCGCCTGTCACCGATCGCCCGGCCGGCCCTGCCGCCGCAGCTGACCGTCGACTACCTCGAACAGACCCGCGCGGCCATCGACTTCAACAGGCCCGGCATCCCGTTCGTGGCGTGTGTGCCCTCGGTGCACATCGCCGACACCTACGGGCGGTCGCACCGCTGGCGCGACGCCACGGTTGACGCGATCACGGAATGGGCTGGCGAACACCGTGTTCCGGTGGTCGACCTCAAGGCCGCCGTCGATGAAGAGGTGATGAGCGGGCGGGGCAACCCCGACGGGATTCACTGGAACTTCGAGGCGCACCAGGGTGTCGCCGAGCTGATGATGAAGGGTCTCGCCGAGGCCGGAGTGACACCGGGCCCCGGCGACTGATCATGGCCGTCGTGGTGGTGACCGACTCATCCTCGCGGCTACGCCCGGATGAGTTGCAGCGGTGGGGGATCCGCCAGGTGCCGTTGCACGTGCTGGTGGACGGCGCAGACCTTCTCGACGGTGTCGACGCGGTGCCGAACGACGTGTACGCACGCAGCCACGCCACCACATCGGGGGTGTCGCCGACGGACCTCGCCGAGGTCTACCGTGCCGCCCTCGCCGACAGTGGTGGTGACGGCGTGGTGGCAGTGCACCTGTCCGCGGCGCTGTCGAGTACTTTCAGCAATGCCAGTGCTGCGGCACGAGAGTTCGGATCGGCTGTGCGCGTGGTGAACTCGCGGTCGGCGGCGGCCTGCGTCGGCTTCGTCGCCGCCGCGGCGGCGCAATCGGCCATCGAGGGTGCCGACCTCGACGCCGTCGAGGCCGCGGCCCGTGCGGCGGTGCCCCGCGGACACGCCTTCATCGTCGTGCACCGGCTGGACAACCTGCGCCGCAGCGGGCGGATCGGCACTGCGGCATCGTGGCTGGGCACCGCGCTGTCGGTCAAGCCGCTGCTGTGCCTGGACGTTGACGGCAGGCTGGTGCTGTCCCAACGGATTCGCACGGTGTCGAAGGCACACGCGGCCATGGTCGACGCGGTCGCCGAGGTGGTCGGCGAGCGTCGGGCCACGATCGTCGTGCACCACGTGGACAACCACGACGCCGCCGACGTCATCGGTGCCGCGCTGACCGATCGTCTGCCTCAGATCGAGTCGCTGACGGTGTCGGATATGGGTCCCGTGCTGGCGGTCCACGTCGGCGCGGGGGCCGTCGGTGTGTGCGTGGCCGTCGACGGGTAACCACGACCCATGAATGTGCTGGATCTGGGACGCGATGAGCGACTGGACTTCGCCGACTTCCTCGCCGGGCTGAGCGCCGAGCAATGGGACCGCCCCACCCTGTGCACCGATTGGACGGTGCGCGACGTGGTGGCCCACATCATGAGCTACGAGGGAATGACTGCGGCGCAGCTGGTGGGCCGGTTCCTGCGCGGTGGCCTGATGACCGACCGTATCAACGCCCTCGGGGTGGCCGATCTGGCCGGCCACTCGTCGGAGCGGCTCGTCGCGATGGTGCGCGAGCACGCCTACCCGCGGGGGCTGGGCGCTGGATTCGGCGGTCGGATCGCGCTGACCGACAACATGATTCACCAGCAGGACGTGCGCAGGGCGCTGGGCCTGCCGCGCGCCATCGCCGCGGAGCGGTTGACCGTCGCGCTCGACTTCGCGCGATTCGCACCGCTGATCCGCGGCGCGTGGCGGGCGCGCGGCACCAGGCTGGTCGCCACCGACCTGGATTGGTCGCACGGCCGGGGGCCGGATGTGCGGGGACCGGGTGAGGCGCTGCTGATGGTGATGGCCGGTCGGCCCGCCGCCCTGGGCGACCTCGACGGCCCAGGGCTGACCAGGCTCACGGCCCGGTTCTAACGCGGGCCCGTTCCAGCGCGGGCACACCACGCCGAACGTGCCGCCACTGCGAGAAAATGGCGGCGGATTCTTCGCAGTGGCGTCACGTTGGGCGAGCCCTGTTCCTGGCGCTGACCGACCAGCACGCAGCGGTGTAGCGAACCTCGCCGTCATGGACGAACTGCTCGTAAGCGGGCCGGATCGCCGCGACCACCCGTGAGCGCGTCTGCTCGTCGCTGCCGTGCAGGATCTGACCGACGGGGCCCATGTGCGTCAGGTAGGGCACCAACTCCTCCTCGGCTAGAGCGCATCCGACGTCGATCGGCGTGATGTCGATGTCGGTCCATCCGGCCGACTCGAGGACGCTGGCGAGACGATCGGCGTCGGCGAACGCGAACGGTCCCTGCAGGCCGGGTCGGCGAAGGGCCAGGGTGAGCAGCAGCGGTGCCCCCGCGCGCTCGGCCGTTGTCATGAACGGGTTCTCGTCGGGGGACCGCCATGCGAAGAACTGGAGTTGGGCGTCCGTGCGCGCCGCGCGTCGTAGGTTCGCGAACGCGGCGATGGGGTCGCCGAAGAACATCACGCCGAAGCGCGAAACGACAGTGTCGAACGACCCGGCGTCGAATTGGTGTGTTTCGGCGTCGTCGACGATGAAGCGTACCGGCAGCTCGGGACTTCTAGCTCGGCCGCGCGCGACGCCGATCATCGGGTCGGAGATGTCGATCCCCATGCAGTGGCCGCCCTCGGTCAGGTTTCTCGCGACCGCGAGAGTGGTTGCGCCGGTGCCGCACCCGACGTCGAGAACGCGGCTGCCGCCACCGGCTGTCACCGCCTCGACAAGTAGATCCGCGAAGGGCTCGAACGTGCGGTCCAGAATCTGCTGCATCACAATCCATGCCTGCGCCGTACCGCCGTTCCATGCGCGCGCCTGATCCGTCGTCGCCGTGTGCGTCGTCTTCACGATCTCTCCCTCTGCTGGTAGGAACTGGTTGACTTCACGGTTTCAGTTAAAGTCAACTTCAAGTCAAGGGGAGGAGCGGGACATGGATATCGCCGAAGTGGCGCGACGTTGCGGTGTGCCCGCGTCGACGTTGCGGTTCTACGAGCAGAGGGGACTGATCTCGTCGATCGGCCGACGAGGTCAGCGCCGGCTGTTCGACTCGAGCGTCATCGATCAGATGGCGCTCATCGCACTCGGGCGGGCCGCCGGATTCTCACTCGACGAGATCGCCGTGATGCTGATGCCAGACGGTCAGCCGAGGATCGACAGGAAGACGCTTGCGGCCAAGGCAGACGAACTTGACGCGACGATAGGGCATCTCAGCGCCATGCGAGACGGACTACGTCACGCGGCTGAGTGTCCCGCCTCCAGTCACTCCGAATGTCCAACATTCCAGCGCTATCTCAAGGCCGCGGCAGCAGGCGCCCTGGGTGAGCGGAGCGGAGGAAAGCGGAGAGCGGGGCTCAGCCGCGGAAGCGTCCGGTGACCGGGGGCAGGTCCTTGAGCGTGACGATGCCCGGCGGGGCCGCCACCACGGCGGGCACTGCGTTGGTCACCGGCATCGCGGTGTAGATCATGCCCAGCCCCATGAAGCCCGGCTCCGTCCAATCCCGCGGCGGCAGGCAGTGCAGGACCGTGCGCATGTTGGGTGTGCCGAAGACCTGAATCACGTGTCCGTGCTCCAACGGCTTGGGCGGGGTGACGTGATCGCCCATCGTCCAGTTGAATCCGACGCTGACGACGTTGCGGTCGCCGACCCAACCGCGGTGGTAGCCGTAGACGCCACCGACGGTGCCCTTCGGGATCTGCATGAAACCCAGGTCGGTGTCACCGGTGGCCGTGGTGAACTCGACATCGAACGTCAGGCGGTCGAGGTGCGCGCCGATGGCATCGGCCATCATCGCCGCGGACTCGGCGAACACCTCGCTCTCGCGTCGCACACTCTCGGCCAGACCCGGTGTCTCGGGGTCCTGACCGAAGCCCATGGCGGCCTGGGTTCCGGCCGACTCATACGTCGAGCAGTCGACCGACTCGGTGATGCGGATCTCGTCGACGCCCTCGCACGCGCCCGAGAGCACCATGCCGACCATGTTCGTCATACCGGGATGCGCGCCGCTGCCGAAGATCGTGGAATTGCCCTCCTGGCAAGCCTTCTCGATCCTGGCCGTGTCCTCCGGTGACTGCTTGCCGCCGGTGATCCAGGCAGCGCTCGAACACACGTTGACGCCGGCGGCCAGCAGTCGGACGAGCTCATCGACGTCGGGCCACAAAGGGTTGTAGCAGCAGGCATCGGGTTTGAGCGCGATGAGCGCATCGATGTCATTGGTGGCGACCACGCCGGTGGGTTCGGATCGGCCGGCGAGGACAGCGGCGTCGACACCCACCTTGTCGGCCCCATGCGCGTACACGCCGACGAGTTCCATGTCGTCACGGCCGATGATGGAGTGCAGCGAGCGCTTGCCGATGTTGCCGGTGGTCCACTGGATCACTCGAAGCGGACGATTGGTGGTCATGCGCGATCCCGCTTCGGCGCTCATGCGGCGACTCCTCGTTGTGGTGGTTCAGTAGACACCTTCGGTCAATATGTATACGCGAGGATCCGCTGCGCTGGCATCATCTCTGCGGTGCAAGATCTCCCACCCGCAATCCGCGCGTTCACCTTCACCCCCGACGACGGCGTGCCTCCGAGTGTCGCTCCGTTCGCTCACGCCACCGTCGCGGGCGAGACCCTCTACGTCACCGGGCAGATGCCGACAGACGTGACGGGCACCGTCGTCGGCGCCGACGTGGCGACCCAAACGGATCAGGTGATGCGCAACCTGGTGCGGGTCACCGAGCTGTGCGGTGGTCGCTTGAGTGACGTCGTCTCGGTGCGCGCCTACCTGCTCGACTGGGCGGACTACGGGGCGTTCAACGACGCGTACGCGGCGTGGTTCCCGGACCGGCTACCGTCGCGGACCTGCGTTGGGGTCACCGGCCTCGCGGTCGGCGCACTAGTCGAGATCGACTGGGTGTGTTGGCGCTCGGGCGGGTGGGCGTAGCCGCGGCGGCATCGGCCACCAAGCCGGTATCCACAGACCGGTTTTCATCCACAGGGCGGGGCTGAGGTGCCGTCGCCCGGCCTCTCGCGTCGCGTCGCACGCTTACCGTCGCGCCATGCGAACCGAACTGCCCGCAGACAGGGTTGCGCGCCGCCTCAACGGATCCGACGGCGCCGAGGCGTCGCCGGCGGGCGAGTCCTCCGAGGACGAGCAGCCCGACACCTCGCTGGCCAGGTGGCTGCCCGAGGGGGGCTCACGCGGCCGCCCGCAGTGGCTGGCGACGATCCGCGCCGATCCCGGCCGAGCCGGTGTCATCGCCCTGGCCGCCGTCGGGGCGATCGCGGTGCTGGTGACGGTCTTCACCGTCACCGGCGACGATCCGCCTCCCGTCGTATCGGCCAATCTCCCTCCGGTACAGATGGTCTCCTCGACGGTTCCGTCCACACCGTCGGAGCACCAGCCGGTCGTGGTCAGCGTTGTCGGACTGGTCCACCGTCCCGGTTTGGTCACCCTCGAGCCGGGCGCCCGCATCGATGACGCACTCACCGCGGCTGGCGGGGTGCTCGACGGCGCCGACCTGAGCGGGCTGAACGTGGCGCGCCGACTCTCCGACGGGGAACAGATCGTCGTCGGCATCGCCTCGCCACCCGGTGTTCGGACGGCCATGGGCAGCTCCGTCAGCAGCCCGGCCCAGCAGGCCGCGCCCTCGACCGGCGCCACGGACACGCCCACGGCGGGTCCGGTGAACCTGAACACTGCAACGGTCGAGGAACTCGACGTCCTGCCGGGAGTCGGACCCGTCACCGCCGCGGCGATCATCGCCTTCCGCGACGCCAATGGCAGCTTCACCGACGTCGAACAACTCGGCGACGTCGACGGTATCGGCCCGGCGCGGCTGGAGAAGCTGCGCGACCTGGTCCATGTGTGAGCACCGCCGGGTCCGACCTGCGTTTGGTCCCGGTAGCGCTGAGCAGTTGGGCGGTCACGGCATCGGGAATCGTGTGGGGACCGGCCGTCGCGATCGGTGTTCTGATCGTCGCGACCGCTCTGACTGCGCTGGCCATGCGGATGAGCCGCGATCCCGACTCGGCGACGCCGATCTGGCCTGCCGTACTGGCGGTCACCGCCGCCGGTGCGATGTTCGCGCTGTCGGTGGCCCTGCGCGTTGCCGACGCGGAGCACCATCCCGTCGTCGCCCGGCTGGGCGACACCGTTGCGGTGACGATCGCCCCGACCGAGACACCGCGCGTCGTGGCGGGCGGCCGGCTGATGTTTCGAGCCAGGCTGCTCGCGATCGGTGACCATCGGCAGTCCGGTCGGGTCCTGGTGTTCGCGTCGGTGGGCGGCTACGGCGATCTGACGGTGGGACGCCCGGCGGCATTCCGCGCGCGCGTCGGCCGGCCGATTCGCCGTGATCTGACGGTGGCGGTGCTGTCGGCTACCGGTGAACCGCGGGTGGGGGAGGCGGGTCCGCTGTATCGCGTGGCCGCGGACGTCCGAGCTGACTTCGGGGCGGCCGCCCGCGTCGCGCTGCCCGCCAACCAGGCGGCGATGCTGCCTGCACTGGTGCTGGGCGACACGGCCGCATTGCCGCGCGACACCGTCGAGAACTTCAGGATTGCCGGCCTGACGCATCTGACCGCGGTCTCGGGTGCCAACGTCACCATCGTGGGTGGTGCGGTCCTGTTGTCCGCGGCGCTGGTGGGTCCGCGCGTCGCCGTGAGTCTGGCGGCGTTGGCACTCATCGCGTTCGTGATCGTGGTGCAACCCTCTGCCAGCGTGCTGCGAGCATCGAGCATGGCCGCGATCACGTTGTTGGCCATGGTGTCCCGCCGCCGGCGCCAGGCGATACCCGCGCTCGCGGCCACTGTCATCGCCGTGCTGATCGGATGGCCCGAGATGGCCGTCGATGTCGGCTTCGCGCTGTCGGTCTCGGCGACGGCGGCACTGGTCGTCATCGCACCGGCGTGGTCGGAGCGCCTCGTCCAACGGCGGTGGCCCAAACCGCTGGCCGACGCGGTCTGTGTCGCGGTGGCGGCACACCTCGTCACGGCGCCGCTCGTCGCGGGGATATCGGGGTCTTTCAGCGTGGTGTCGGTCGCGGCCAACCTCGCAGTGGCCGTGGTCATCCCGCCGATCACGGTGCTGGGCACCGGTGCGGCGGCGTTGGCGTCCGCGGCGCCCGACCTCGCCGGCCTGGTGATCAGGTTCACCGGGCCCGCCCTGTGGTGGCTGCTGAGTGTCGCGGACGTGGCGGCCTCGGCGCCCGGCGCTGCGGTGCCCGTCCCGTCGGGTGCGGCCGGGGTGCTGTGCGTGGCACTGGCGGGTGTCGCGGCGGTGGTGCTGTGGCGGTGGCGGTGGGGCCGAATCGTGCTCGGCGCGTGCTTGGTCTGCGTGGTTGCGTGGACGTCGGCGGGACGTGACACGATCTTCGGGTGAGCCAACTGCACCTCGTTCTCGGTGATGAAGATCTGCTCGTCGAACGTGCGGTGGCCGCCGTTCTGCGTTCAACGCGTGAGGAAGCCGGCACGTCTGACATCCCGGTGGACCGCATGCGCGCGGGCGAGGTGAGCACCAACGAACTCGCCGAGCTGCTCAGCCCGTCGCTCTTCGCCGACGAGCGGGTCGTGGTCCTCGAGGCGGCGGGCGAGGCAGGCAAGGACGCGGTCGCGCTCATCAGTTCCGCGGCGGCGGACCTGCCGCCGGGCACCGTGCTCGTCGTCATCCACTCCGGTGGCGGGCGCGCGAAGGCGCTGGCCGACCAGTTGAAGAAACTCGGGGCCGACGTGCATCCGTGCGCGAAGATCACCAAGCCCGGTGATCGGGCCGATTTCGTCCGCAACGAGTTTCGTGCCCTCAAGGTCAAGGTTGGCGATGACGCGGTGAACGCGATGCTCGACGCCGTCGGATCGGACATCCGCGAACTCGCGGCGGCGTGCTCACAGCTCGTCGCGGATACCGGCGCCGACGTGACTCCCGCGGCTGTGCGGCGCTACCACAGTGGCAAGGCCGAGGTGAAGGGCTTCGACATCGCCGACAAGGCGGTCACGGGTGACGTCGAGGGTGCGGCCGAGGCACTGCGCTGGGCAATGATGGGCGGCGAGCCACAGGTGGTTCTCGCGGACGCGCTGGCCGAGGCGGTCCACGCCATCGCCCGCGTCGCACCACTGTCCGGTGACCCCTACCGGCTCGCAGGAGAGCTGGGCATGCCGCCGTGGCGGGTGCAGAAGGTGCAGAAGCAGGCTCGTCGCTGGTCGCGTGATTCCGTTGCGGAGGCGATGCGGCTGGTGGCCACGCTCAATGCAGACGTCAAGGGCGCAGCGGCTAGTGCCGACTACGCCCTCGAGACTGCGGTTCGCAGAGTGGCCGAACTCGCGGCCAGGGGATAATTCAGAGCTTGTTCAGCGCGAGCGTCAGAGCCGACTTCTTGTTGGCGGCCTGGTTCTTGTGAATGACGCCCTTGCTGGCGGCCTTGTCGAGCTTACGGTTGGTGGCGGCGAGCAACTCGGCTGCCTTGTCCTTCTCGCCGGCGTCGACGGCCTCACGGAAGCCGCGGACAGCCGTGCGAAGAGCCGACTTCACCGACTGGTTGCGCAGGCGCGCGCGCTCGTTGGTGAGGATGCGCTTCTGCTGCGACTTGATATTGGCCACGCGTGTCGTTCCTTCTTAAGGTCGGCTTGGGTTTACCAAAGTGTTTCTGGGGCGCCCGAACGTGGGCAGCGAGTGTTCAGATTACCAGCGGAGGGGCTGAATACCCAAAGTGACGCCTCTGGCCTGCCGAAACGTCGTTATTGGTGCAGCATGTCAGGGTGAGCCCGCGAACACTGCCCGTCGAACCGTCGCGAACGGCGCCCAGCAAGTCATCGAGTGGCAAGTCATCGCGTGGCAAGTCCTCGAAACGCCATGACGGGATCTTCGGGGGTTACAACAGCGTAGGGGGCTACGCCAAGGCGTTCGACGAGATGTTCGACGCCGCGGGCAACGTGCGGGGACCTTACAAGGGCATTCTGGCCGAACTCGCGCCGTCGGACGCCTCCGAACTCGCCGCCCGCTCAGAGGCGCTTGGTCGCGCCTTCGTCGATCAGGGCATCACGTTCTCGCTGTCGGGTCAGGAGCGGCCGTTCCCGCTGGACCTGGTGCCGAGGGTCATCTCGGCCGCCGAGTGGTCGCGGTTGGAGAAGGGCATCAAACAGCGCGTCAAGGCACTTGAGCTGTATCTGGACGATATCTACGGCGAGCAGGAGATCGTCCGTGACGGCGTCATCCCGCGCCGGTTGATCACATCGTGCGAACACTTTCACCGCGAGGCCGTCGGCATCGTCCCGCCCAACGGCGTGCGCATTCACGTGGCGGGTATCGACCTGGTGCGCGACGCCCAGGGCAGCTTCCGGGTGCTGGAGGACAACCTGCGCTCGCCGTCGGGTGTCTCCTATGTGATGGAGAACCGCCGCACCATGGCGCGGGTCTTCCCGAATCTGTTCGCCACGCACCGCGTCCGTGCGGTCGGGGACTACGCCTCGCACCTGCTGCGCGCCCTGCGCAACGCCGCGGCGTCCAATGAGGCCGACCCGACCGTGGTGGTGCTCACGCCTGGCGTCTACAACTCGGCGTACTTCGAGCACTCGCTGCTGGCCCGCCAGATGGGTGTCGAACTGGTCGAGGGCCGTGACCTGTTCTGCCGGGACAACACCGTCTACATGCGGACCACCGAGGGTGAGCGTCAGGTCGACGTCATCTACCGCCGAATCGACGACGAGTTCCTAGACCCGATGCACTTCAAACCCGACTCCGTGCTCGGCGTGGCCGGGATCCTCAACGCGGCCCGCGCGGGAAACGTGGTCATCTCGAGCGCGGTGGGCAACGGTGTCGGCGACGACAAACTGGTCTACACCTACGTGCCAACGATCATCGAGTACTACCTCGGGGAGAAGCCGCTGCTGGCCAACGTCGACACCTTCCGGTGCTGGCTGGACGATGAGCGCGAGGAGGTGCTCGACCGCGTCGACGAGCTGGTCATCAAGCCCGTCGAGGGCTCCGGCGGGTACGGCATCGTGTTCGGCCCCGATGCGTCGGAGAAGGAACTGGCCACGATCTGCAAGAAGATCCGGGCCGATCCGCGCGGCTGGATCGCCCAGCCGGTGGTACAGCTGTCCACCGTCCCCACCCAGATCGACGACAAGCTGGCGCCGCGGCACGTGGATCTGCGTCCGTTCGCGGTCAATGACGGTGATGACGTGTGGGTGCTGCCCGGCGGGTTGACTCGGGTCGCACTGCCGGAGGGCTCGCTGGTGGTGAACTCCAGCCAGGGCGGCGGGTCCAAGGACACCTGGGTGCTGGCCTCGCGCACGTCGGCCGCCGACCGCGAGCTGGCGGCCGCCGAGATCGTCCGGTCACTGCCGAAGAACGCCAAGGGGCCGACGGTGGAGAAGGACGCTGACAGCATGAGCCAGCAGCAACAGCAGCAACAACAGAGCAGCGGGAGCCACTGATGCTGGCGCGCAACGCGGAATCGCTGTACTGGATCGGACGCTACGTCGAGCGGGCCGATGACACCGCCCGCATCCTCGATGTCACCGTCCATCAACTGCTGGAGGACTCCAGCGTCGACCCCGACCAGGCATCGCGGACACTGCTGCGGGTGCTGGGCATCGAGGCCCCCAAGATCGCGTTGGACGTGTGGTCGCTGACCGACCTGGTGGCCTTCAGCCGGGACACCGACGGCGGCTGCTCGATCGTCGAGGCGATCTCCGCGGCCCGTGAGAATGCCCGCGGCGCACGGGAAGTCACATCGACCGAGATCTGGGAGTGCCTCAACACCACCTACAACGCGCTGGCCGAACGCGAACGCGCCGCGAAACGTCTCGGACCGCACGAGTTCCTGTCCTACGTCGAGGGCAGGGCGGCGATGTTCGCCGGGTTGGCCGACTCCACGCTGTCCCGCGACGACGGATACCGCTTCATGGTGCTGGGCCGCGCGATCGAACGCGTCGACATGACGGTGCGTCTGCTGCTGTCCAGGGTCGGCGACAGCGCCTCCTCGCCGGCGTGGGCGACGGTGCTGCGCTCGGCAGGCGCACACGACACCTATCTGCGCACCTACCGCGGTGTACTCGACGCAGGCAGAGTCGTCGAGTTCATGTTGCTGGACCGGCTTTTCCCACGGTCGGTCATGTACTCGTTGCGACTGGCCGAGCACAGCCTCGAGGAACTGCGCCACCGGGCGCTCAATCGGGTCGGCGCCACCGCGGAGACGCAACGCCTGTTGGGTCGGGCGCGCAGCGAGTTGGAGTTTCTGCGGCCGGGAGTCCTGTTGGAGTCCCTCGAGGAGCGGTTGGCGGGCCTGCAGGAGACCTGCCACGAGGTCGGAGAGGCGTTGGCGGTGGAGTACTTCCACTCCGCGCCGTGGGTGGCGTGGACCGATGCGGGGCGCAATGCCTCGGTCGTGATCGAGGAGGGTGAGGTCTGATGTGGCGCATGCGTGTCATCCACGCCACGGGCTACGCCTACAAGTCACCCGTGACGGCATCCTTCAACGAGGTTCGGCTCACGCCTCGGTCGGATTCGCGGCAGAACGTCATCCTCAACCGCATCGAGACGGTGCCCGCCACCAGGTCCTACCGGTACGTGGACTACTGGGGGACCGCTGTCACGGCCTTCGATCTGCACGCCCCGCACACCGAACTCGAGGTGACGGCGTCGTCGGTGGTCGAGACCGACACGGAGGAGATGCCCGAGAAGGCCGTCACCTGGGAGGAATTGAAGTCCGCAGCGGTCATCGACCGGTTCGACGAGGTGCTCACGGCCAGGCACTACACGCCAGCGAGCGGTCGCATCGCTCGGGTCGGGCAGAGGATCGCCAGGGAGCACGACCCCGCCGAGGCTGTCATCGAGGCCGCCAACTGGGTGCACGGCGAACTCGATTACGTGCCAGGGACCACCGGCGTGCACTCATCGGGTCTTGACGCGTTGCGGGAGGGTAAGGGCGTCTGCCAGGACTTCGCGCACCTCACATTGATCCTGTTGCGCAGCATGGGGATTCCCGCTCGATACGTGTCTGGTTATCTGCATCCGCACAAGGAGGCGGTCGTGGGTGACACCATCGACGGTCAGAGCCATGCCTGGGTGCAGGCGTGGACGGGCGGATGGTGGAACTTCGACCCCACCAATGACGCCGCGATCAACGAGCAGTACGTCAGCGTCGGTGTCGGCCGTGACTACGCCGATGTCAGCCCGTTGAAGGGCATCTACTCCGGTGAGGGTTCGACCGATCTGGACGTCGTCGTCGAGATCACCCGCCTGGCGTGACCGTGCCGGCGCCGTCGGTTTTGTGTCCGCAGACGCCGGGGTGCACGTCCACTCGCAGCAGGTCGTCGCCGAGTTCGATCTGGCGACCGAACGTGGTGGCGGCCAGTGCGCGCCACTCCTCCTCCTGGCCCGGTGCGATACCGGGCACGTAGTGGGTGAGGATCAGGATGCCGACGCCCGCCCGGGTGGCGGTTGCGCCTGCCTCCTCGACTGAGGAGTGGTAGTCGCAGATGTCGCGGATCCGCTGCGCGGGCATCAGTGCGATGAGGTCCTTGCGAATCGCAGTGTGCACCAACGCACCCGCGCCTGCGGCCAGCTCGTCCAGGCTCTCGCACGGCACCGTGTCCCCGGCAAGAACCACCGACGCGCCGGCACGCTCCACCCGGAAGGCCACGGTCGGGGCCACAGGCCGATGGTCGGTCGGGGCGGCGCGGATCAGCACGTCGCCCTGCTCCCACACCACACCCTCGGTGTATTCGAGGACCTCCACCTGCGGTGGACCCGTGAGATCGGGATGGTGGGCCAGGCGATAGCCGATATCGTGCCCGAACGCCTTCAGCGTGGCCTCGACGACCTCCGCGGTGCCGGGTGGCCCGATGATGGGCAGTGGCGGGGCATCTGGGGTGAACGTCATCACCCATCGGGTGATGAGCAGGTCGCCGAGGTCGGCGATGTGATCGCTGTGCAGGTGAGTCAGCAGGAGTGCGGTCAGGGCGGGGGCGCTGCTGCCCGCCGCCGCGAGGCGCAGCTGAACGCCACGTCCGCAGTCGACCAGGAAGGTCTGCTCGCCGGCGCGAATCAGCGTGGCCGGTCCTGCTCGGTTCGCGTCGGGTACAGGGCTGCCGGTGCCGAGCAGCGTCACGTCGATCATGGGCACAGGTATACCGCCCATGGTCGGGCGCCGGACGGTTATGCGAGTTCGCTGGGGCTTTCCTCGCGCTGAGATCCGACCTAGCCTGGTGTGAGCCAGGTCACCTAGGAGGCTGCGGTGCGGATCTCGGATGTGTTGAAGAACAAGGGTGCGGGTGTGCTGACCATCACCCCGGACACCATGGTCAGCGACCTGCTGACCGGCCTGGTCACGCGCAACGTCGGCGCGATGGTGGTGATCGGCCCCGAGGGGCCGGTGGGCATCGTCTCGGAACGCGATGTACTGCGCAAACTGCACGAGTTCGGCCCCGCACTGCTCCACAGGTGCGTCGCGGACATCATGACCCCCGAGCTGATCACCTGCACGCCGGATGATCCGGTGGACCTCCTCAGCGGGCTCATGACCACGAATCGGGTCCGCCACGTGCCCGTCATCGCCGACGGGCAGCTGGTGGGCATCGTCAGCATCGGCGACGTGGTGAAGACCCGGATGGAGGAACTCCAGACGCAGCAGGAGCAGTTGGAGGCCTACATCACCCAGGGGTGAGGTTCGACCCCTTCACCTGGGCAGTGCGATCGGCCAAGATGGCGGGGTGACCAGCGTCGAGGTTCGACCCGCCACCCGTGCCGACGTGCCCGCCCTGTCCAAGACGTTGGGCCGCGCCTTCTTCGATGACCCCGTGATGCGTTGGATGCTGCCGGATGACGACGAGCGCCGGCGCAAGCTGCACCGGCTGTTCGGCGCGCTGACCCGCCATCACCATCTGTCCCGCGGTGGTGTCGAGGTCGCCCCCGACGGCCCGGGAATCGGCGGAGCCGCGCTCTGGGACCCGCCCGGGCAGTGGCAACAGACCCGCTGGGAGGAGATGCGGGCGATGCCCGGCCTGGTCATGGCATTCCGGAAGTCGATGACGCGCGGCCTGGCGGTGTCGGAGCTGATGAAGAGGGCGCACCCCGAGGAACCGCACTGGTATCTGGCGGTCATCGGCAGCGACCCCGACGTGCGCGGTAAGGGCTACGGCAATGCGCTGATGAGGTCGCGCCTGGACCGCTGCGATGCCGAGTACGCCCCGGCTTACCTCGAGTCGAGCAACCCTGACAATGTGCCCTACTACGAGAGGTTCGGGTTCGAGGTCACGGGCGAGATCAGGTTGCCCGACGGCCCGAGCCTGGTTCCAATGTGGCGCCAGCCGCGCTGACGCGCGCGGTCTAGCCGGTCTGCGCAGCCTGCTCGGCCCGACGGTCCAGCGGGCGGTGCAGCCCCAGATGACCACGCAGCGTGGCGTGCCGGTACTCCCGACGGAACAGGCCGCGGTCGCGGAGGATCGGCACCACGTGGTCGACGAACAGTTCGAGCCCGGACGGGAAGACGTCGGGCATCAGGTTGAAACCGTCGACCGCCCCGGCGACGAACCACTCCTCGATCGCGTCGGCGATGCGCTCGGGCGAGCCGATCACCAGTCGGTGCCAGGTGATCACCCGATCGAGAAGCTGACGGACCGTCAGTTCCTCGCGGCGTGCCAGGTTCACGACGATGTCCCGCGCGCCCTGGGATCCCGTATCGGTCACCGCACCGTCGAGCAACCACTGTGGCAGTGGCTTGTCCCAGTCGAGTTCGCCGGGGTCGACGGAGATCTGTCCGGCCAGGTGTGCCAGCCGGCGCTCCCCGGCCAGCTCGTTCAGTTCGTCGTTGCGGCGCCGCGCCTCATCCTCGGTGCTGCCCAGCACGAACGACAGTCCGGGCATGATGCGGATCGAGTCCCGGGGCCGACCGTATGAAACTGTGCGCGAACGCAATTCGTCGGCGTTGCGTAGCGCATCCGGCAGCGAGGCCTGCGCGGCGAAAACTCCGTCGGCATAACGGGCGGCCAGATCGAGGCCGCCCGGCGACCCGCCGGCCTGGAACAGCACCGGATGCCCTTGCGGGGAACGGGGCAGCGTCAGAGGTCCGTCGACGCTGAAGAACTCGCCGCGGTGGTCGATAGTGTGGATGGCGCCCGGTCTGCTGAACGCCCCGGTGCGTTTGTCGGCGAGTACGGCGTCGTCGTCCCAGGAATCCCACAGCGCACGAACCACGTCGATGAACTCCGCGGCGCGCCGGTACCGATCGCGCCGGTCGGGCCGTCCGCCGGGGTCATCGCCATGGCCGAAGTTGTTCCACGCGTACGGATCACTGCTGGTCACCACGTTCCAGGCCACCCGTCCGCGGCTGAGGTGATCCAGTGACGAGAACCGACGAGCGAGGTTGTAGGGCTCCTCAAAGGACGTCGACACGGTGCCAATGAGCCCCAGATGCGTGGTGGCCGACGCCAGTGTCGACAGCAGCACCAGCGGGTCGAGTGCGAGCGGAGGCGCGACTAGCGGATCGTCGGGCTTCTGGAACAGCGACGGGCTGTCGGCGAGGAACGGCGCGTCGAGCGTTCCGCGCTCCGCGATCTGGGCCACCTCGATCCAGTACGCGGGGTCGGTGAACCAGTCGGGGTCAGCGCTGGGATGCTGCCACGCCGCCGGGTGCATACCGTCGGACAGCACGTTGACGCCCAGGTGCAGTTCCCGCTTCGCCGCGCTCACTGTGGATCGCCCGGCAGCGCAAGCTTCTTCACCGCGGGATCCTCGGCGATGAACGTCTGCACCCGGGGGTCCTTGAACGCTTTGACGAGGTTCTGGACGTTCTCGGTGTCGGCGTAGTTGCTGCCGATTGTCAGCACCGAGGCGAACTCGTCAGGTGACTTCGGGGCGTAGATCAGCTTGTCCTCCGGCACACCCGCCGCGAGGAAGGACTCCGCGTAACCGACGACCGCGTCGAGGTCGGGCAGAGCGCGCGGCTGCGCGCCGAAGTCGAGCAGCGTGAACCTCAGATTCTTCGGGTTGCCGACGATGTCCTTCTGGGTCAAGGCGGTGATATCGGCGTCAGGTCGCAGGGTGATCAATCCGGCTTGGGCCAGGTACCAGATGCCCTGAGCGTTGTTCGCGGGGTCGGCGAGCAGCGATACCGTTGCGCCGTCAGGGATCTCCTGCGGTGTCTTGTACTTGTCCGACCAGATGCCGAACACCCAGTGGAAGAACGGACCGGTGGCCGCCTCCTCCCGGAAGCCCGGGTTGGCGTCGAGCACCTGCTGTAGCCAATGCCGGTGCTGGAAGATCGTGCCGGCGTAGCGACCGTCGCTGATCGCCTGGTTGATCTGCGTGCTGTCACCGAGTCCGACCGCACCGACCTGTACGCCGTAGTCGGGGGCAATCTTGTCCGCAATGAACTCGATGATTCGCTTCTCGGCCGGGTTCGAGTCCAGGTAGACCACATCGAGAGTGGCACCGGCGGTTTCATTCGGTGACGCCGCGCCGGCGCTGCGCGCAATGACGACGAATGTGGCGATGGCGATGGCGACGATCGCCGTGACGATGAGGTAGGGCCACTTGCGTCGCTTGTCGATGGTGAAACCGTGTGGTTCGGCCCCGTCGCGGACGGAGACCGAGTCGTCGATGCTCATGTCTTCAGGAGTGTGGCGGCCGCGAACCGCTGCGCCCATGGTTTGGATCACGTTGGCGTCAAGTGCATTGATTCATGGTGATTGCAATGGTTTTCGTTCGGTGCCGAGTTCTGAGATGGTTCGACTCCAACGGCGATGACGCCTGCACACCCCACTTCCTGAGGACGTCCCCCTTCGATGATCGAGCTGACTGACCTGACGAAGATCTACGGCCACGGCGACGAACGGACGGTCGTGCTGGACCGGATCAACTTCCGCGTGGAGGCCGGCGAGATCCTCGCTGTCGTCGGCCCCAGTGGGGCCGGGAAAAGCACGCTGGCACAGTGCGTCAACCTGCTTACAGCGCCGACGTCCGGGTCTGTCGTGGTCAACGGCGACGACCTGACGACACTCTCGTCGAGGGAGCTTCGCGTTGCCCGCCGCAGAATTGGGACCGTCTTTCAGTCGTCGGGCTTGTTCGAGCGCCGAACTGCAGCCGAGAACGTCGCGCTGCCACTGGAATACCTCGGCGTCACCCCAGTGGAGACGCGCGCCCGCGTCGCCGAGCTGCTCGACCGGGTGGGTCTGACCGAGCGGGCCAACCACTACCCGTTCCAGCTGTCCGGCGGTCAGCGGCAGCGGGTGGGAGTCGCCCGCGCACTGGCACTGCGGCCGTCGGTGCTGCTATCCGACGAGGCGACAGCGGGGCTGGATCCGACGACCACGGAGTCCGTCGTAGCGCTCCTGCGTGAACTGCGCGACGACCTGAGTCTGTCGATCGTGTTCATCACCCACGAGATGGACACGGTGCTCAAAATCGCCGACTCGGTCGCCAGGCTCGACCGCGGCAGCATCGTGGAGTCCGGCCGTCTGGTGGAGCTACTCACCAACCCCGATTCGTCGCTGGGCGCCGAACTGCGCCCGCAGGGGGTGGCAGCGAGTGCGGCGACGGGTCAGCACGTGTGGCACGTGGTGTACGACGCGCCGGACGTGCCGGCGGACTGGATCGCGCGCGCCTCGGCGGACCTCGGTGCGCCCCTCTCGGTGCTGGGCGCATCTGTGCAGCAGATCGGCGGTGTCACGATAGGCGCTGCGACGCTGGGGATTCCGGAGCGGTTCGACTCGCGGGCTGCCGAGGTTTTGGCGCGCTATGGATTAGCCACCAACACGGAGGGCCGCGTCGACCCCGCGCTGGAGGGCGTGGCGTGACCGAGACGCTGCTGGCGACCACCAAGGTGCCGGTGAACGAGCTGCCCGGTCTGCTGTTCCCGGCGCTGCTGGACACGCTGATCATGGTCGGGATCGTCATGACCATCGTGGTGCTTGTCGGCGTGCCGCTGGGCGCCCTCGTGCACAACCTGGCCCCAGGCGGCTTGTTCGAGAACCCCAGCCTGCACACGGTCTTGAGTTGGATCATCAGCATCGGCCGGTCGCTGCCGTTCCTGATCCTGATGGCCGCGATCATGCCGTTCACCAGACTCATCACCGGTACCAACATCGGCATCGCCGCAGCGGTAGTGCCGATGACGTTGGCGGGCACCGCATTCTTCACCAGGATCGTGGAGAACTCGCTGCGCTCGGTCGCGCCGTCGGTGGTGCAGGTGGCCCGCGCGTCAGGTGGGTCGAATGTTCAGATCATTCGCAGCGCACAGCTCGCCGAGGTGGTGCCGTCGATCATCGGTGGCCTGACCATCAACGTCATCGCGATGATCGAGTACTCCGCGATCGCCGGCACCATCGGCGCCGGCGGAATCGGCTATGTCGCAGTTACTTACGGCTACCAACGCTTCGACCAGGGCGTCATGCTGGCCACCATCGTCATCCTGGTCATCACCGTCGCCGCGGTTCAGTTGATCGGTGATGCCCTCGTTCGTTTCACCACGCCGCGCAGCCGCATTGGCACCGGCGCGGTCCGTCCGCTGCGCAAACGCGCAGTCCCCGCTTGAGAGGAAATCCCATGGCGACCAACACCACGGTGGAGGGCACCGACGATCACGGGTTCGAGCTGAAGCGTCGGCCGAAATGGCTCTGGATCGCACTGAGCCTCGCAGTTGTGGTGGTCGTGGTCGTTGGGGCGCGGCTGCTGTTCTTCGGCAAGACGGAGTCAGCGAACGAGATTCCCGGTGCGACCCTGGTCGTCGCCACCAATGAGGGCAACGCGGCCGAGCAGGCGTTGATCGAGTACATCGCCGCGGAGGTCGCACCGCGGCATGGGATCAAGGTGGCTTTCCGGGGCCTGTCGGACAGCAACACGATCAACCGTGCTGTCAGCGACGGCGAGGTCGCCGGGACCATCTATCAGCACAAGTTGTGGCTGGGTCAGGTGCTGGAGGCCAACCCGGACTTCAAGGAGGAGGCGGCGACGCCGGTGTTCCGGTGGGGCTTCGGGATCTGGTCGGACAAGTACACCGACCCCGCGCAGCTGCCGGACGGGGCCAACGTCTCGCTGTACTCGGATCCGGCGAACGAGGCGCAGGGACTGTGGCTGCTGGAGCGGGCGGGTCTGATCACGCTGAACCCGTCGGTCGACAAGTGGACGGCGACGCAGAAGGACATCGTTGGCAACCCGAAGAACCTGAAGTTCACTCTGCTGGACTTCGCCGCGCAGTCGCGATCGCTGCCCGATCTGGACGCGGCGGTCGGCTACACGGAGTACTACCTGGCGGCCAAGGTGCCGATCAGCCAGCAGATCTTCGCACCGCCGGCCCCCGATGAGTTCGCCGGACAGTTGACCATCGGCAGCGAGTGGGCTGACACCGAGAACGTCAAGAAGCTGGTCGAGACATTCAAGGACCCGGCCGTGCAGGAGTACCTGGCCAATGATCCGGACGTGAAGAACATCCTGCTGCCGTTGTAGCGACGCAGATCCGCCGACGTCAGCTCCAGGAGTACTCGGCGCGCAGGCGGGCAGCGACCACTTCGAAACGCTCGCGTTCCAGGACGGCGCCCTCGCGGCGGATTCCCTCCTCGGGCACGTCGAGCACGCGGTCCAGCCGAACGAAGCTGGGGCGACCCTCGTAGTCCCAGCCGCCGCTGCCGATCGCAACCCACTGGTGGTCGACGACGTGCCGGTCCTGGCTCGACAGCATCAGCCCGAGCAGCGTGCGCTGGTCGCGGCCGACCACGAGAACCGGCCGGTCCTTGCCGCGCGTCGGGTCATCCTCGTAGACCACCCAGGTCCACACGATCTCGCCAGGGTCGGCGCGGCCGTCGAGGTCGGGGGCGTAGACCACGCGCCGCGCCCGGTGGGCGGTCGGGACGCCGTTCTGCGTGACCGGGCGGCCGGCGGTGATCGCCTCCGGCGGCGGGCTGGTGGTCGCGTTCAGCGCCGCCAGACCTGCATCGATGCCGATCTTGATGCCCTGCTGGAGGCTGCGCTGCACCGATTCGGGCACGGGTAGTTGGCGGATGAGCTTGGGGGTCTCGCGGAACACCAGGTTCTCGGTGCTCTTCAGAATCCGCTGAAACGTCTTCCACTGCGACGCCATGGAAACGAGCATAGGTGAGGATCCGGGGAGTTGTTCTGGTGACGATTGGTGTGCGCGATTGTGCCGTCGCGGGTGTGGCTCGATACCCTGGTAGAGCCTCACCCAGGGCTTAGCCCCGTTCTATCAGGAGATTCCCATCAGCAGTTTCGCCGACAAGACGTTCACTGCACCGGCGCAGATACGGAACTTCTGCATCATCGCCCACATCGACCACGGCAAGTCGACGTTGGCCGACCGGATGCTGGGCATCACCGGCGTCGTCGCCGACCGTGACATGCGGGCCCAGTACCTGGACCGAA
The DNA here is from genome assembly GCF_055419205.1 of Mycobacterium sp. IDUB_39. Classification (NCBI taxonomy): domain Bacteria; kingdom Bacillati; phylum Actinomycetota; class Actinomycetes; order Mycobacteriales; family Mycobacteriaceae; genus Mycobacterium; species Mycobacterium sp. IDUB_39. The sequence goes on along the minus strand of NZ_JBVAXF010000009.1, from coordinate 66,196 downwards.
TGGACATCGAGCGCGAGCGCGGCATCACCATCAAGGCGCAGAACGTGCGCCTGCCCTGGGAAGTGAACGGTGAGCAGTTCGTCCTGCACCTGATCGACACCCCCGGGCACGTCGACTTCACCTACGAGGTGTCCCGCGCGCTCGAGGCCTGCGAGGGGGCGGTGCTCCTGGTCGACGCGGCGCAGGGCATCGAGGCGCAGACACTGGCCAACCTGTACCTGGCACTGGACCGCGGGCTGACGATCATCCCGGTGCTCAACAAGATCGACCTGCCCGCCGCCGACCCCGACCGCTACGCGGGCGAGATTGCCCACATCATCGGCTGCGAACCCAGCGACGTGCTGCGGGTCTCGGGCAAGACCGGCGAGGGTGTCACCGAGCTGCTCGACGAGGTGGTCCGCCTGGTCCCCGCTCCGGTGGGTGACGCGGATGCGCCCGCCAGAGCCATGATCTTCGACTCGGTCTATGACATCTACCGCGGCGTGGTGACCTACGTCCGCGTGGTGGACGGCAAGCTCAGCCCGCGCGAGAAGATCAAGATGATGTCCACCGGGACGACGCACGAGCTGCTGGAAGTCGGCATCGTCTCGCCCGAGCCGAAGGCCACCGGGGGACTGGGCGTCGGCGAGGTGGGCTACCTCATCACCGGTGTGAAGGACGTTCGGCAGTCCAAGGTCGGTGACACCGTGACGTCGGCCCGCAACGGTGCCACCGAGGCGCTGACCGGATACCGCGAACCCAAGCCGATGGTCTACTCGGGCCTCTACCCGGTCGACGGCTCCGACTACCCGAACCTGCGGGACGCGCTGGAGCGGCTGCAGCTCAACGACGCGGCGCTGGTGTGGGAGCCGGAGACCTCGGTGGCGCTCGGCTTCGGATTCCGCTGCGGCTTCCTCGGTCTGCTGCACATGGAGATCACCCGTGAGCGCCTCGAGCGCGAGTTCGACCTCGACCTCATCTCCACGTCACCGAACGTGGTGTACCGGGTGGTCAAGGACGACGGCAGCGAACTCGTCGTGACGAATCCGTCGCTGTGGCCCGAGGGCAAGGTGGGCGCCGTCTACGAACCAGTGGTGAAGACAACCGTCATCGCGCCCAGCGAGTTCATCGGCACGATCATGGAGCTGTGCCAGCAGCGTCGCGGCGAGCTGGGCGGTATGGACTACCTCTCACCCGAGCGCGTCGAACTGCGGTACACGATGCCGTTGGGCGAGATCATCTTCGACTTCTTCGACTCGCTCAAGTCGCGCACGCGCGGCTACGCCAGCCTCGATTACGAGGAGGCCGGCGAGCAGGAGGCCGACCTGGTCAAGGTCGACATCCTCCTGCAGGGTGAGGCGGTGGATGCGTTCAGCGCAATCGTGCACAAGGACTCCGCCGCCGCCTACGGCAACAAGATGACCACCAAGCTCAAGGAACTCATCCCGCGCCAGCAGTTCGAGGTCCCGATTCAGGCCGCGATCGGGTCGAGAATCATTGCGCGCGAAAACATCCGGGCCATCCGCAAGGACGTGCTGTCCAAGTGCTACGGCGGTGACATCACCCGTAAGCGCAAGCTGCTGGAGAAGCAGAAGGAGGGTAAGAAGCGAATGAAGACAATCGGACGGGTCGAAGTCCCGCAGGAGGCCTTCGTCGCCGCGCTCTCCTCTGATGCGGCGAGCGACAAGCCGAAGAAGTAGACCCAAGAAGTGGACGTTGTCAGAACGCGGCGGAGGGCCGCTGCGTCCGTCACAATGACGCGGTGAGTACTGCTGGCACTGGGCCGACCGCTCGACTACTCGTCGTGCTGGCCGCCGCCTGTCTTCTCACGGCGTGTACGAACACGGTGACGGGGTCCGCGGTACGCGACCCGGCGTCCGCGCCGGCGAACATCGGGTCCCTCAAGGAGTCCGATATCGACCGAATCATGTTGACCGTCGACGAGATCGAGGACATCGTCGGCGCGCGCAATCTGGAGGTCATCCTCGAGACCGGGGAGATGTCCGACAACTCCGACTCGGTGTCGGATCCGGATTGCCTTGGCGCGCTCTTCGGCGCCGAGGAAGCCGTGTACGAGGGCACCGGCTGGACGGCGGTCCGCGATCAGGTCGTCGGCGACGAGGAGAACGACAGACAGCACTGGGTCGAGCAGACCGCAGTGTTGTTTCCGTCCGAACGCCAGGCCCGCGAGTTCTTCGACGACTCCGCTGCGGCGTGGGGTCACTGCGCTGGCTTCTCGGTCTCGGTGGACGACTACGAGTCCACCTACATCTGGCACGTCGAGGACCTCGATACCCGCGATGACGTGATCGCTCAGGTCACCGTGCAGGAGGACTTCGACGACTGGCAGTGCCAGCACGCCCTGTCGGTGGTGTCGAACCTGAGCGTCGAGACGTGGGCGTGTGCCTTCGGTATCGAGGATCAGGCCGTCGACATCGCCGAGAAGATGCTGGCGAAGGCGGCCAAGCGCTAGGTCCGATCTGCTAGTTGTGACCAGCCTGATTCGAACACCCATGCCCGCCCGACGATTGGTACGTCGGCCACGGAATGAGCTGTTCGGCAACTGATTCGGCGGCGCCTGCACGGCGTCCTCGCCCGCCGGTGAGCGGGGGCGTCGGACCGGCGTTCAGCAGGTTGGGCACGCCGCGGCCTAGCGTCGTGGGTGCTTGCCGTCGAAGGAGCCCCCATGCTGCGTCTAGTCCGGCCGTGGATTCCGTTGGCACTGGGTGCCTCGGCCATCGTCATCGGGGGAATCCTGTTCTCTCCGCAGCCCGTCGGCGACCCAGATTCGGGGCCGCGGGCCGGTGGGGTCTCCGCCTCGCCGTAGGCGTCCGGCGGTGCGGCGTTCGGCTTAGCCCAGTGCACCGCTGTCGCGTCGCACGATCTGTTCCACGTCGTCGCGCAGGCTCTCGAGTTCGGCCCTTTGCTCATCGGTGTAGTCGCGCGGGCCGTCGTCGAGTACGCACACCGTGCCGAGCACCGCGCCCGATTCATCGTGGACCGCGACACCGAGGTAGTTGCTCAGGCCGAATTCGACCTCGTCCTCGTTGCCGGCGAAGGTGACATCCTCCCTCGAATCCCGCACGAACAAAGGAGCATCGGTGTCCACGATGCGTTCGCAGTACAGCGGCACCCGGTCGGCGTCCCCGCGGGCCTTGAGGCCCGCGGCGCCCACGGTGTAGTGCTTGGTCGCCTCGCCGGCCGTGGCCGCCACGACCATCGCGTCTGGATCGGAGCGCATCACCAGCACTGACTTCACCCCCAGCCGCTCTGCGAGGGCATCGAGCCTTCCTGCGATCTGTGCCAGTCCTGCGGTGGTATCGGTGACGTTGGGTTCGGGGGCGGTCATGCGCGGATAGTGACGGAGTGGGCGGGGCATCGCAACGGTTTAGATCACGTCGATCCTGCGGGGATCGTGTTCGGCTCGCGCCGCGCTTTACCGGCGACGGAGGCTCGCGCCATCGTTACCGTCGAGAATCCCAACGCCACAAGGTATGTCGCAAGGAGTCGTTCACCCGTGACCCGTCAACTGCATCTGCTGCTGTTCGGCAACATCCGCTCGGCAGGGCCCTGGCGGCATCCCGATATCGACCACACCACCGCGGGCGTACGACGCGCGTTGATCGAACGGGCCCGCACCGCTGAGCGCGGGGGACTGGACGCGCTGTTCTTCGCCGACGGGCTGAACTTCGGCCCACCTGCCACCTGGGCGTACAAGACCACCGAGGACTTCGAACCGCTCACCACGGCGGCCGCGCTGTCGTCGGTCACCGAACACATCGGCCTCGTGCTGACCGGTTCGGCGACCCTCGCGCACCCATTCCACCTGGCCCGCCAGTTCCTCTCACTCGATCATCTCAGCGGGGGGCGAACCGGCTGGAATCTGGTGACCAGCTTCGCCGCCGCGGCCGCCGACAACTTCAGCGCCCGCGGAGTGGTCGACCATGACGAGCGATACCGCGTCGCCGAGGAGGCCATCGACGTCGTCACCAACCTGTGGGACGGCTGGGGCGAGGACACCATCGTCGCCGACCGTCAGGCGGGAGTCTTCAACGACGTCAGCAAGATTCACGTCACCGAACACCATGGGCGCTACTTCGACGTCAAGGGGCCGATCGGTGCCGCGCGTTCCCCGCAGGGCAGGCCGGTGATCTTTCAGGCGGGCAGCTCGAGCGCGGGAAGTGCGTTCGCCGCACGGCACGCCGAGGTGATCTTCACCGGGCAGGGCAACCGGGCGCGGGCAGCCGACTTCTACCGGCAGATCCACGCCGAGGCGCTGGCCGTCGGTCGGAGGACACCACCGCTGATCACACCGTCGCTGCGGTTCATCGTCGGTTCGACAGAGGACGAGGCCGCGCGTGCTGAACGCAGCGCCTACGAGCACTTCAGCCCCGAGTACCAGGCGGGCTGGCTGCTCGAGGTCGACGTCGACGTCACCGGTGCGGACCTCGACGGTCCGGTGCCCTCCTCGGCGTTCCCCGCCACCACCCAGACGCACCAGACCGCCCTGGCCGGCTATCGGGCGTTGGCAGCCGAAGCCACCACGGTGCGGGAGTTCCTGTACCGCACCGTCAACGGCTGGGGTGCGCAGGTGATCGGTACCCCCGAACGGATCGCCGACGAGATCGAGGAGTGGTTCCACACCGGGGCCTCCGACGGCTTCGTGCTCAGCGATTCGGGTCTGCCCGGACAGCTGGATCTCTTCGTCGACCAGGTGGTGCCGGTGCTGCGCAAGCGTGGTCTGTTCCGGCACGAGTACGCCGGTGCCACGTTGCGCAGCCATCTGGGCCTCGAGGTGCCTGCGCGGTTCGGCGTGCCGGCATGACGCGGGTGGGCAGGCCGTTCGCGTTGTCGGCGTTCACGATGTCGACGGCCTCGCACGGCAACTTCGGAATGTGGCGACACCCCGAGGATCACACCTCGCGGTACACCGACCTGCGGTACTGGACCGAACTCGCAAAGCTGCTCGAGGACGGCGGGTTCGACGTCCTGTTCGTCGCCGATGCGGTCGGCCAGCTCGACGTCTTCGGTGGCGACGCGTCGGCGGCACTCGCACGCGGTGTGCAGACACCCGTGACCGATCCGCTACTGGCGGTGTCCGCGATGGCCGCCGTCACCGAGCGGATCGGGTTCGGGATCACCGTGTCGACGACCTATGAGAGCCCGTATCTGCTGGCCCGTAAGTTCAGCACCCTGGATCACCTGACGGGCGGCCGGATCGGTTGGAACGTCGTCACGTCGTTGTTGGACAGTGCGGCGCGCAACATCATCGGCACGGACCGCCAGATTCCGCACGACGAGCGCTATGCGATGGCAGGTGAGTTCCTCGACGTCGCCTACAAGCTGTGGGAGGGCTCCTGGGAGGACGATGCGGTGGTCCGGGACCGCGACCGCGGGGTGTACACCGATCCGCAGAAGGTTCACCCGATCGAGCACAGCGGACGTTACTTCACCGTGCCGGGAGCCCATTTGGTGGAACCCTCGCCGCAGCGGACCCCGGTGCTGTTCCAGGCCGGCACGTCGGCCGCGGGCCGCGAGTTCGCCGCCCGCAACGCCGAACTCGTCTTCGCCAGCGATCCGCGCCCAGGCGTGCTGCGGGCCAACATCGATGACGTCCGGCGCCGCGCGGTGGGCCATGGGCGTGACCCCGACTCGATCAGGTTCATCACCTCGGTCGAGATCGTCACGGACAGCACTGATTCGGCAGCTCGTGCCAAGGCCGACGAGCTGGCCACTTACCACGACCTCGAGGGTGGCCTGGTGCTGCTGTCGGCGCTCAGTGGTGTCGACTGGTCGACCTACGGGGTGGATCGGCCGATCGAGCAGTTCGACACCGACGCCAGCCGTTCCATTCTCGCGGCGGTGGCCACCTCGGAGCGGTTGACGTTGCGCGACTACGTCGGAGGTCTCGGGGGATTCGGCGGCGAGTTGTTCGTCGGGTCGGGATCCACCGTCGCGGACGATCTGGAGGCCTATGCCGAGCGCTCCGGCGTGGACGGTTTCAACATCGCCTACCACGTCACGCCGGGCAGCTTCCGGGATGTCGCCGAGCACGTCATCCCCGAGCTGAGGCGCCGTGGCCGCGCTGCGGAGCAGGGCGACCCGACGACGTTGCGGCAGCGGCTGTTCGGCTCCGGCTCGGCGCGGCTCCCGCGCGATCACCCGGCCGTCGCGTACCGCAGGTAAGAATCTGCGCGATCCGATGACTGCCGCCACCGCGGCTGTTGCGGCAGTGTGTCCACAAGATCATTTCAGCGTTAATCACAGCTATGGCAATGCATTGCGCGCCTGGCGATAACGCACGTGCGGAAGGCGGTAATCGTGTCGAACTCGGCGAATCCAGGGGTGAGCCTGTCGGGCAAGAGGTTGACCTCGGCCCATGACACGGGACTGGAACGGGAGGCACTCGGGCCCTGGGGTGTGTTCGCCCAGGGTCTGGCAGCGGCCGCCCCCAGCGTGGCGGTCGCGGTAGTGCCCTTCTCGTTGTTCGTGGCGGCGGGCAAGGGTGCGGCGTGGGCTGTGCTGGTGGGCCTGGCGATCGTCGTTCTCATCGCCACCACCATCAGCTTCCAGGCCAAGCGCACGGTGTCCTCGGGCTCGCTGGGCACCTATACCGGCAACGGTCTCGGACCCGGATTCGCCTACGCCGCAGGCTTCAGCCTGCTTATCGGCTACGTCGGCTTCGCCACCACCGGCACGCTCGGCGGTGTGCTCTACCTGGACTCGTTCCTGGAGGCCATCGGCATCGGTTCGGAAGCGACCTGGTTCAAGTTGCTGTTGGTGGCCGTCGTGGTGGCCGCCGCGGTGTACCTGCCCTACCGCGGGGTGTCGCTCGCGGCGAAGTACGAACTGGCCTTCGAACTCATCGCGATCGCGTCCATCCTGGTGATCATCGTCGGCTCCTACGTGGCCTACGGCGTCCGAATCGACTGGGAGCAGTGGAATCCCGCCCATCTGGGATCCAGTGCCACGTTCATCGCCGCCGTCACCGCGGTGGGTTCCTACGCCGGCTTCGAGAGCGTCGCCTCGCTGGGCGCCGAGGCCAAGGACGCACACCGAAACATCTCGCGTTCGCTGCTGCGGGTGGTGCTCCTGCTCGGTGTGCTCTACATCGTCGCCACCTACCCGCAGATCCTGTTCTTCGATGACATCGACGGCGATAAGGCGGTTCTGCCGCAACTGGCCGAGGCCGTCGGGGTGAGCTGGATCAACTATGTCGTCAGCGCGGCTGTCGCGATCGCGTTCATCGTGTTCGTCACCGCCGTCACCACCGCAGCGGCCCGGTCGTTGTTCACGCTCGCCCACGAGGGTGCCCTGCCCGCCGCCTTCACCAAGGTGCACGAGCGGCACCGCACGCCCTGGGTGGGTATCGTCTTCGTCGGTGCCGTGTCGCTCATCTTCTCGGTGGTCGCGACGTTCAGCTCGGTGGGACGGCTGGTGTTCGACGTGTACGGCGGTTATGTCGCCACGTGGGGCTTTCTGATCAGCTATCTACTGGTCGTCATCGCGACGCCGGTCTGGCTGGCCAAGATCAAGGCGCTCACGCCGGTGCGGCTCGCGGTCTCGGTGGCGGCGGCCATCGGGCTGGGCTACGTCATCTTCAGCAACTTCTATCCGGTGCCCGAGTTCCCGTTCAACATCCTGCCGTTCATCTACGGCGGCATCCTGCTCGCCGGACTGCTCTGGTACGCCTATCTGCGCTGGGCGAAACCCGAAGTGGCCGAGCGGATCGGAACGATCCAGACGCTGTCGGAGGAGGAGCAGCAGAGGCTCGTCGACGCAGGGATCCTGAAGGTCCTCGCCGAGGAGGACCCGGCCGAAGAGGTCCTCGCGGATGAGGACCGGGCCGAGGACGGCGATCCCGAATCGTCGCGCGAGCGGGAGCCGGTCGCGCCATGACACTGACCGACCTTCGCGGCGTCGGAAGCTGGTCGCGGTCAACGGCATCCGCCGTCGACTATCCCCTGATCGCCGACTTTCTGGCCACCACCAGCGGGTTGGGCGGACGCAAGTTCTCCGCTGACTCCCGCGATGTCGCCGAGCAGCTTGACGGCGTCTATCCCGACGGCGCGACGGTGTTGCGTGACGAGGCGGGCCGGGTGCGGGGTTACGCGCTGCTGCGACCGCCACACGGTGTAGACCTCGCGGAGATCTCGGGCGAGTTCGTGTTCGGCCCCGATGCGCGACATGTCCTCATCGACGAGATCGTCGGCGCGACTGTGGCTCGGTTTCACCGCGAGGCGAGGGGTGTCGCGGGGGCGTATCTGCGCGTCTTCATCGGCACAGACCAGGCTGCGGCGCTGGATGCGCTCGTCGCGCGCGGCGCCTGGCGGGAGGGGGAGTTCATCAGGACCCGCAAGCCGCTGGCGGGGGAGGACGTCGACGGACTGGCAGGGTTCGAGGTGCCGGGACTGACGGTGCTGAGCTGGCCGGAGGTCGTCGACCGCGGCCTGGGTGAGCAGGTGCGCCGCCTGCAGTACGACACGTTCCTCGAACACTTCGGCAACATGTCGAAGACCCCGGCGGCGTTCGCGCATCACCTGCACAGCCGGTCGTTCACACCTGACTTCAGCGTCGCAGCGGTCGACATCTCCGGTGATGTCGTGGGCTACGTGCTTGGCTCGACGTTCACCGCGGGGGCGGCGCCGGGCGAGGAGCGCAGTGCCCACACCGACTACATCGGAGTCCGCAGCGATCAGCGTAAGCGGGGGATCGGTGAACTTCTGCTGCGCAAGGTCTGGCTCGCCGCGCTGCGGCGCGGCGTGCCGGTCGCCTCGCTGGGCACCGACATCAACAACCAGAGCAATGCCCACTTGCTGTACCGGCGACTCGGATACGTCGCCGTGGAGAACCAGTATGCATACCGTATCGATGCCGTGAGGGAGCCGAACGCCCATGAGTGACAACGAGACCTACCTGCGCCACCCCAGCGCATCGGACGGCGAGCTGTGGTCGAGGTTCGGGCCCGTGTTCGAGTTCATCGCCGAGGGCAATACCGAGCGAGAGCGTGACCGGACGTTCCCGCACGAGCAGGTGCGCTGGTTGCGGGACGAGGGTTTCGGCACGCTGCGAATCCCCAAGGAGGACGGTGGTTTCGGAGCCTCGTTGCGGCAGACGTTCGAGCTGTTGGCGGATCTGGCTACCGCCGACCCGAACGTCGCGCACATCTTCCGAAACCATCTCGCATTCGTCGAGGACCGGCTCAACGCGCCGCGATCGGCCGGCGCCGACACCTGGCTGAAGCGATTCCTCTCCGGTGCGTTCGTGGGTGGCGGATGGACCGAGGCGAACAACGTCACGCTGGCCAACATCGCCTCGACCGTGACGCAGCGTGGCGACCACTGGGAAGTCACCGGCGCGAAATACTATGCAACCGGCAGCCTCTACGCGGACTGGCTCGACGTTCTGGGTAAGGATGGCGACGGGGCACTGCTCACGGCGCTGGTACGGGCCGATGATCCGGGAGTCGAACTGGTCGATGACTGGCGAGGATTCGGCCAGCGCACCACGGCCAGTGGATCAGCCCGCTACAACCAGGTCCGCGCGGAGGAGGGTGACGTCTTCCCCGCCGGAGACCGGTTCGTCTACCAGGCGCACTTCTATCAGACTGCGATGCTGTCGGTGTTGACCGGCATCACGCGTGCGGCGTTGCGTGACGGCACAGCCCAGTTGAGGGCGCGGGCGCGCAACTATCCACAGGGACTCACCGAGGTTCCCTCCGATGACGCACAGCTACTTCAGGTCATCGGTCAGGTGTCGGCCGATGTGTTCGCAGCGGACGCCGCACTGAGCAGAGGTAGCAGCACGCTGGACGATATCGTCGCCGCCCGCGTGCAGGCCCGCGAATCCCGCGTCGAGCAGCTCTTGATCGACGCCGAGGTTGCGGTGTCGCAGGCGCAGCTGGTGATCATCGCCGCTGCGCTGAAGTCCACCACCGAGATCTTCGATGCCCTTGGCGCATCGGGGGTGTCGGAGGTCAACGGGCTCGACAGGCACTGGCGTAACGCCAGGACCCTGGCGTCGCACAATCCGCGGGTCTACAAGGCCCGGATCCTGGGGGACTGGCTCGTCAACGGCAGGACACCGGTGTCGAGTCTGGTTGCAGGCGGTCGCGGCGGGCAGGGTAACTGAGTCCGCGTAGGTCGACCACCCAGATGCAGAAGGCGACAGCAGCGTAGGCACCGCCAAGGACGCACACCGCACCCCACCCCGCGGATTCAAAGACCGCGGCGCTGCTGATTGCTCCGACGGCGCTGCCGAGCGAGTAGAAGACCATGTAGCTGCCGACGATGCTGCCTGCGGATTCCGGTGCGTGCGCGACGATCTGGTTCTGGCTCGTGACATGTACGGCCTGAACGGCGAAATCGAGTGCGATGACGCCGATCACGAACAGAACCAGGGAGTGGGGCGCCTGCGCACTGAACACCCAGGAGATCATGAGGACGATCAGCCCTATCGCGGTGACACGCTGCTGTTTCCCCCGATCGGCCCATCGTCCGGCGCGGGTGGCGCCGAGGGCGCCAATCAGACCCGCGATCCCGAACAGCCCGATCTGTGTGGTCGACAGGTGCCACGGGTCTGCGCTGAGCGGCAGCGCCATCCCGCTCCACAGCACCCCAAAGGATGCGAACAGGAACAGGGCTATCACGGCCCGGGTGCGGAACACTCGATCGGTCGCCGTCAGGGTGATCACCGAGACAACTGACCGGGCATATGTGCGCTCGGGCGGCACCCGTTTGTCACGAGGTAGCCGAGCCAGCGCGATACCCGCAAGCAGCACGGAGATCAGGGCCGACCCCGCGTAAACGGCACGCCAGCCCACGAGATCCGCGATGACGCCGGACGCGGTACGCGCCAGGACAATGCCAATGACCACCCCACTCGTGACGACACCGATGTTCATACCGCGCTCGGCAGGTGCGCTGACCGCCGCCGCGTAGGCCACCACCACTTGCACCACCACCGAGAACAGTCCTGCCACAGCCATTCCCACCAGGAGCTGCACGCTCGTGGTGGAGAAGGCGACCAGCGTCGTCCCCGCGGCGGTGGCGCCGATCTGGATGGCGATCAGCCTTCTGCGGTTCACCAGATCGCCGAGTGGAACCAGCGCTATCAAACCCACCAGGTAGCCGAGTTGGGCGATCGCGATGATCACACCGAGGTTGCCGCGTGGAATCGACAGGTCGGCGCCGATTCGTTCGAGAAGCGGCTGGGCGTAGTAGATGTTGGCAACGGCGGCTCCGCACAACACCGCCAACAGGATTCGCAGGGATGCCGATATGCCCGTCCTCGGCGTCGCTGCGGCGCCATGCTCTTCCTCGACCACGCCAACCTCCGTATGGTTTTCTATTGCAACCATGTGAAGGTAGATCAATACGGTTGCATTTTGCAACCATCGTGGAGGGTTCATGACTGACAACGATCGATGGACCGACGAGCACTGCCCCGTCGCGAGAGCACTCGACCTCGTCGGCGATCGGTGGTCGCTGCTGATCGTGCGCGACGCCATTGACGGTGCTCGCCGGTTCAGTCAGCTTCAGCGCAGTCTCGGTATCGCCAAGAACATCCTCAGTGACCGGCTGCGCGTCCTGGTCGAACAGGGGATTCTCGAGACTCAGTCAAACGAGCAGGGAACCCGCAAGGAGTACGTGCTCACCAGTGGCGGCCGCGACCTGTTCACGGTGATCGTGAGCCTTCGTCAATGGGGTGAACGCAACGCCTTCTCGGCTGGCGAGCGACACTCGACGCTGGTCGACGACACCGGCGGAGGTGCTGTGCCCACACTTCGCGTGGTCAACGAGGACGGCGTCGAACTCACTCCTGCGAACACTCACGTTCGCAGAGTGGATACCTGAGGCCTCACACCAGGCCGCGGGCGCGCAGCACCGCGCCCGCGCCCTCGGCGAACCAGTACGCCTCCTCGACATGCGGTTGTCCCGACAGGACGAAGTGGTCGATGCCCAGCGCGTGGTACTCCGCGATGCGGTCGGCGACCTCCGTGTGGCTGCCGACCAGCGCCGTGCCGGCGCCACCGCGCACAAGGCCGTAGCCCGCCCAGAGGTTCGGCGAGATCTCGAGATTCGCGGTTCGCCCCTCGTGCAGTGCGGTCATCCTGCGCTGGCCCACGGACTCCGAGCGGGCCAGGACCTGTTGCGCTGCCGCGATCCGTTCATCGCTGATGGCCGACAGCAGGCGTTCGGCGTGCGCCCACGCGTCGGCCGACGTGTCGCGGCTGATCACGTGCAGCCGAATGCCGAACTGCAACGAGCGGCCCTGCTCGGCGGCACGGACACGCAACCGGTCGAGCCGCTCGGCGATCTGTGTTGGCGTCTCGCCCCACGACAGATAGGTGTCGACATAGCGCGCCGCGACGTCCTCGGCGGCGCTGGACGCACCGCCGAAGAAGATCTGCGGAGGATCCCAGTCGCCGAAATCGATTCGGGCACCGGAAATCTGGTAGTGCTCACCGTCGAGGTCGAAGGTCTCGCCGCGGGGCAGCGTCGAGACGCCGCGCAGCACCCGAAGGAACTCCCCGGTGCGCCGGTATCGTTCGTCGTGACCCAGGTGATCGCCGTACCGGGCCTGCTCGACGGGGTCGCCACCGGTGACGATGTTGAGCAGCAGCCGGCCACCGGAGATGCGCTGGAACGTCGCGGCCTGGTGCGCCGCGAGCGTGGGGGAGATGAAGCCCGGCCGGAACGCCACCAGGAACTTCAACCGGGAGGTGACCTGGGTCAGCGCCGCGGTGGTGACCCATGCGTCCTCGCACCACGTCCCGGTTGGTGTGAGCACCGACTCGAATCCGAGAAGCTCCGCGGTGCGGGCGATTTCGCCGAGGTAGGCGATCGTCGGCTGGCGGATTCGGCTCGCTGACGGGCCAACGGCCAGATGCGAGTCGTCACCCGATCCGAGAATCTCCCGGCTGTCGCCGTTGGTGGGCAGATACCAGTGCAGATGGATGCTCACCGGCAACATGGTCCGTGCTCGGGGTGGCCGCGACAAGATATCGGTGCAGCGTGATCCTGACGTCAGGACCCGCTGTTAGGTCGGCGCGTTGGCCGGTTGGAACACGCCGGTGCTGTCCGCCTCCTCCTCGGCGCGGATGACGTGCACCACGGCGTTGATCAGCGCCAGGTGCGTGAATGCCTGCGGGAAGTTGCCGAGGTGGCGGCCCGTGCGGGGCTCGATCTCCTCGGCGTACAGGTGCAGCGGGCTGGCGAATGACAGCAGTCGCTCGCACAGGTGCTTGGCCCGGCTGAACTCGCCGATCTCGACCAGCGCCGACACCAGCCAGAACGAGCAGATGGTGAAGGTGCCCTCCTCGCCGGACAGCCCGTCGTCGGTCTCCTCGACGCGGTAGCGCAGCACCAGGCCGTCCTCGGTGAGTTCGTCGGCGATGGCCAGCACCGTCGCGCGCACTCGGGGGTCGTCGGACGGCAGGAACCGCACCAGCGGTGCCAGCAGCAGCGAGGCGTCCAGTGCGGGGTCGCCGTAACGCTGGGTCAGTACGCCGCGCGAATCGACACCATGGGCCAGGATGTCGGCCTTGATCTCCTCGGCGATCGCCCGCCACTGCTGCGCGTAGCTCTTCTCGCCCTGCAGCTCGGCCAGTTTGGAGCCGCGGTCCAGCGCCACCCAGCACATGATCTTGCTCGAGGTGAAGTGCTGCGGCTCGCCGCGGACCTCCCAGATGCCACGGTCTGGTTCGCGCCAGTGCTTGACGGCCTCCTCGACCTGCTCCTTGAGCACCGGCCACAACATCTCCGGAATCTGCTCACGGGACTTGGCGTGCAGATACACCGAGTCGAGCATGGTGCCCCAGATGTCGTGCTGCATCTGGTCGAACGCACCGTTGCCGATGCGGACGGGCCGCGAATTGTCATAGCCCGAGAGGTGGTTCAGCTCCTCCTCGACCAGCGTGCGTTCGCCGCCAACGCCATACATCACCTGAAGTGGGTGGCGTTGCCCGTTGTTGGCACCGGACACATCGGCGATGAACGCGAAGAAGTCATCGGCCTCACGATCCAGGCCCAGCGTGTACAGACCCCACAGTGCGAACGTGGAGTCCCGAATCCAGGAGTAGCGATAATCCCAGTTGCGTTCGCCCTGAGGCGTTTCCGGTAGCGACGTGGTACAGGCTGCCAGCAGCGCGCCGGTGGGGGAGTAGGTCAACCCCTTGAGCGTGAGCGCGCTGCGCTGCAGATAGGAGCGCCACGGGTGGTCGGGGAAGTCACCGATGTTGATCCACTGCCGCCACGACTCGCTGGTCTTCCACATCTTGTCGGAGGCCTCTTCGAACGTCTGCGGGGCCGGGTGCTTGGACCAACTGAGCGCCACGAACACGTTGTCGCCCTCGTTGAGCCGCGTCCGCGCCCGCGCCTCGTGGCCCTCCAGGCCGATTCGCAGATTCGTGGTGAGCCGCAGGGTGGGGTGGGCCTCGGGGTTCTTGCTGGCCCGCGCGATGGCCTCGCCATAGGCGGCCGCCGAGTACTCCCAGGTGGCGGGCTCGCGGTGGTAGTCAAAGGACGGCTCGCAGCTCATCACCAGTTCGACCACACCACTCACGCAGCGCACCGTGCGCAGCAGGATGTGTTCGGCGTCCCAGTCCATCGGCGTGCGACGGTGCGTGCGCGAGCGGGTGTCCAGGTCATGCCAGGGTCCCATCACCAGCGCGTCGCGCACGATGACCCAACCCGTGTGGGTCTGCCAGGTCGTCTCCAGGATCAGGCTGCCCGGCAGGTAGCGCCGCGCCGACGGAACCGTCACCCCGTAGGGGCCCAACCGGAAGTGGCCCGCGCCGCGGTCCAGGATCGCCCCGAACACACTCGGTGAGTCCGGCCGCGGAACACACATCCACTCGACCGACCCGGCCGAGGAGACCAGACAGCTGTTCTCACAATCGGACAGGAACGCGTAGTCCGCGATCGGCGGGAACGGGTTGCGCAGCGGCCCCCCGCCCGGCGCATACGGCACCGGCGCGGTCACCGTGTAGGGCGCCTCGGCCACGGCTTCCGTGTCGGTGTCGTCGGCGGACTCGGTGTGCTCCAGGACCATGGGCACATCATCGACCGCCGACCCGCCCGCCGTCTACTTGTGAGCCAGCAGGCACTCAGCGCCGGGCGTAGGCCGGTGCGTGCTCCGGCAGCGGACCGATGGCCACGCCGTACGCAGCCACAGCCCCCAACGCGGGGAATCTGTTGACCAGGCGCACCGCCCGAGGTGCGGTCCGAAAACCGCCGTCGGTGCCGATCGCCACCGCTATGGCACGGTCCTGCACTGTGCGCTGCACCCGCTGAATGATGGCCGCGGGCAGCCATCGTCTGACCTGCACCCTGGCCAGGTCTTTTGTGGTGACAGACCGTCGGCGAAGCGGATCGGCGAGGATCCGGCCTGCGGCCACCGCGTCGGCGACGGCCAGGTTGATGCCCACTCCGCCGATCGGCGACATGGCATGCGCCGCGTCGCCGATGAAGAGCAGCCCGTCGGTGTACCAGCGGCGCAGCCGGTCGAGTTGCACGTCGAGGAGTTTCACGTCGTCGAAGGACCCCAGCGCGTCGATACGGTCGGCGAGCCAGGGCACCAGTTCGCACAACTGGCGTCGCAGTGACTCGATCCCCTCGGCACGCATTGACGCGTCGGCGCCCTTGCGGATCAGGTAGGCGATCTGGAAGTAGTCGCCGCGGTCGATCAGCGCGCACCCGTGTCCGGACCGAAAGACGCCGTTGAGACCGTGCGGGTCGCCGGCATAACGCGGCAGGCGGAACCACCACACGTCCATCGGGGCGCCGAAACTGCGGGTCGCGAGCCCGGCGGCCGCGCGCAGGGTCGAGGACCGCCCGTCGCAGCCGACGGTCAAATCGGCCCGCATCTGGGCCTCCGCGCCGTCGGCGCCTCGGTAGCGCACCCCGGTGACGCGGCCCCCCGACCGCACCGGACCGAGAACCTCGGTGCTGCGCATCAGGCGGAAGGTGGGCTCTTCCTGCGCCGCGCTGGCCAGCAGCTCCAGGAAGTCCCACTGGGGGACCAGGGCGATGTGCTTGTGGGGGCCGGGCAACCGGGTCAGGTCCACCTTCACCGTGGTGTCCTGGATGGTCGCGTTGACACTGTTGATCATCCGGTGCGGAAGGGCGGCGAACTCGTCGCCGAGACCCAACTCGTCCAACAGGCGCAGCGTGCTGGCGTGCACGGTGTCACCGCGGAAGTCACGCAGGAAGTCGGCGTGCTTCTCCATCACAGTGACGTCGACCCCGGCCCGGGCCAGCAGCAGACCCAGCATCATCCCTGCCGGACCACCGCCCGCGACCAGGCACGTCGTCGCATCGAGAGGAGCCTTGCCGGGGTCCGCCATGGCGTTGATCGTATGGTGGTGAGGATGAGCGGCATTCTGAATTGGTGGGACGGCGTGGAACTGTGGCTGTCGGGCCTCGGATTCGTCGCGCAGACCGCGGTGGTGATGCCCGTGGTCCTGCTTCTCGCCTACGGGATCGCGGTGGTGCTCGACGGGGCGCTCGGCAATGGCATCCGTTTGTTGCGACGCGCCGGGCACACCGGCGAGGACGAGGGGTGACCGGCATGCCCCGTTCGCGCGTCACACTGATCCTGATCCTGTTGGTGGTCCTGGTCATCGTCATGTGGCTGTTCACCCGCTGATCGGACTATCGGGCTCGCTCGTCTCATGTTCGTCGAACACCTCTGTTATTCTTCGCGCCATGCACGCAGCGTCCCGCAGCGCCGAGAGCCACATCGTGGCTCTCGTTGGCGTGGGCTCTCCCGTTGTTGCAGCCGTTCTCTGTTGTCGCTGACCCCAGCCCGTTCGCGGTTTGGCGTCAGTCGTGTGGCCATGGTGCCCGGGAGCTGATCGATCACCTTTCCGTTGTGACGGGGTAATACTTTCCCTCACCTCTCGAAAGGCCCCCATGTCCCACAGCAAGAAGTCGCTCCACAGCAGGAAGTCCTGGCTGTCGGCCGGTGCCATCGTGCTCACCGCCACTCTGCTCGCGGCATGCGGCGGCGGAGCCAGCGACGTCGCCGGTGGTGACGGAGCGAGCAAGGCCGACACGACGCTGACCCTGGTGGCCTACGCGGTCCCGGAACCCGGTTGGAGCAAGATCATCCCGGCGTTCGCCGCCACCCCGGAGGGCAAGGGCGTCGCCGTGACGACCTCCTACGGCGCGTCCGGTGACCAGTCCCGCGGCGTCGTCGACGGCAAGCCCGCCGATATCGTCAACTTCTCGGTCGATCCCGACGTCACGAGACTGGTCAAGGCCGACAAGGTGGCAAAGGACTGGAACGCGGATGCCACCAAGGGCATCCCGTTCGGATCCGTCGTGTCGTTCATGGTCCGTAAGGGCAACCCCAAGGGCATCAAGGACTGGGACGACCTGCTCAAGCCGGGCGTCGAGGTGATCACACCCAGCCCACTGAGTTCGGGTTCGGCGAAGTGGAACCTGCTGGCGCCCTACGCCGTCAAGAGCAACGGGGGCCAGGACCCGCAGGCCGGCCTTGACTTCGTGAACAAGCTCGTCACCGAGCACGTCAAGCTGCGACCGGGCTCCGGCCGTGAGGCCACCGATGTGTTCTTGCAGGGCAGTGGCGACGTCCTCCTCGCTTACGAGAACGAGGCCATCAACTCCCAGCGCCAGGGCCGCGACTTCGACTACCTCAACCCGCCGCAGACGTTCAAGATCGAGAACCCCGTCGCGGTCGTCACCAGCAGCGCACACGTCGAGAAGGCCAACGCACTGAAGAACTTCCTCTACACCGACGAGGGACAGAAGCTGTGGGCAGAGGCCGGGTTCCGGCCGGTCAACCCCGCGGTGGCCGAGCAGTTCGCCGCGCAGTTCCCGGCACCGGAGAAGCTGTGGACAATCGCCGACCTGGGCGGCTGGACTGAGGTCGATCCCGCACTGTTCGACAAGGACAACGGCACGATCACAAAGATCTACAAGCAGGCGACTGGATGACCACAGCCGTCGACCCGAATCCCGAGGCGGTCCGTCCCGAGGTCACCGGAAGCGGTGCCTCGGGCGGATCTCCCCGGGGGCGGCGGGTATTCGGCGCGGCACACGGAACCACGGGACTGCGTGTGGGTGCCGCGACCCTGTGGCTGTCGGTGATCGTGCTGCTTCCGTTGGCGGCGATCCTCTGGCAGTCGGCGGGCGGCGGTTGGAATGCGTTCTGGAGTGCGGTGTCATCGCCCGCGGCACTGCAGTCGTTCCGCGTCACGCTGACGATCTCGATCGGTGTCACGGTGATCAACGTCGTGTTCGGTCTGATCGTTGCGTGGGTGCTGACGCGTGACGACTTCCCGGGTAAGCGACTGGTTGACGCGGTCATCGACCTGCCGTTCGCGCTGCCGACGATTGTCGCCAGCCTGGTGATGCTGGCCCTATACGGACCGAACAGCCCGGTGGGACTTCACTTTCAGCACACTCAGTGGGGCGTGGGCATCGCGCTCCTGTTCGTCACGCTGCCGTTCGTGGTGCGCTCGGTGCAACCCGTGCTGCTCGAGCTCGACCACGAGGTGGAGGAAGCCGCGGCGTCGCTGGGCGCCAACAACGTGACGATCTTCACCAAGATCATCCTTCCGGCGCTGCTGCCCTCGCTACTGTCCGGTGCGGGCCTGGCGTTCTCGCGCGCGATCGGCGAGTTCGGCTCCGTTGTGCTCATCGGTGGTGCCGTTCCCGGCGAGACCGAGGTCTCCTCGCAGTGGATTCGGACCCTGATCGAGAACGACGACCGCACCGGCGCCGCAGCCATCTCGATCGTGCTGCTGGCGATCTCATTCGTCGTGCTGTTCGTCCTTCGGGCGGTCGGATCCCGGGCCGCCAAGCGCGAGGAGCTGGCGCAATGAACCTGTCGCCACTGGTTCGCAACCTGCTGCGCTACACCGCACTCGGCTACATTCTGATCCTCGTCATCGTGCCGGTCGGGTTGATCCTGTGGCGCACCCTGGAACCGGGCGTCGGTGAGTTCATCGCGTCCATCACCACCCCGGCCGCCATCTCGGCGTTGCAGTTGTCCCTGTTGGTGGTGGCGATTGTCGTCCCGCTCAACGTGATCTTCGGCATTCCGACCGCACTCGTACTGGCCCGCAACAGGTTTCGCGGCAAGAGTGCGCTGCAGGCCGTTATCGACCTGCCGTTCGCGGTGTCACCCGTGGTGGTCGGCGTCGCACTGATCCTGCTGTGGGGCTCTGCCGGCGTGCTGGGGTTCGTGGAGAACGACCTCGGTTTCAAGATCATCTTCGGCCTGCCCGGCATCGTGCTCGCGTCGATCTTCGTCACCGTGCCCTTCGTCATCCGGGAGGTCGAGCCCGTGCTGCACGAGCTCGGCACCGACCAGGAGGAGGCGGCATCGACACTGGGCGCGTCGTGGTGGCAGACCTTCTGGAAGATCACGCTGCCGTCCATTCGATGGGGTCTGACCTACGGCATCGTGCTGACCATCGCACGCACGCTCGGGGAGTTCGGCGCGGTGATCATGGTGTCGTCGAACCTGCCTGGCACCTCGCAGACGCTCACCCTGCTGGTCGCCGACCGCTACAACCGCGGCCAGGAGTACGGCGCATACGCCATCTCAACGCTGCTCATGGGTGTCGCCGTCTTCGTGCTCGTTGCACAGGTGATTCTCGACGCCCGCCGCGCCCGCGCGGCAAAATAGGCCTTCGATCGACAAGGACCCGATGACATGACACTCGATGAGCGCTCGCGGGGCGAGCAGCCGAAGAACGCGATCACGGTGCGCGGCGCCAACAAGCGCTACGGCGATTTCGTGGCCCTGGACAACATCGACTTCGACGTGCCGGAGGGATCGCTGACCGCACTTCTGGGTCCCAGCGGTTCGGGTAAGTCGACGCTCCTGCGCGCCATTGCGGGGCTCGATCAGCCCGACAGCGGCGTGATCACCATCAAGGGCGAGGACGTCACCAATGTGCCGCCCCAGCGACGCGGCATCGGCTTCGTGTTCCAGCACTACGCGGCGTTCAAACACCTGACGGTGCGCGATAACGTCGCCTTCGGGCTCAAGATCCGCAAGAAGCCGAAGGCCGAGGTCAAGGAGCGGGTCGACAACCTCCTCGAGATCGTCGGTCTCTCGGGTTTTCAGACCAGATACCCCAATCAGCTGTCCGGCGGTCAGCGGCAGCGGATGGCCCTGGCTCGCGCGCTCGCCGTCGACCCGCAGGTGCTGCTGCTCGACGAGCCCTTCGGTGCGCTCGACGCCAAGGTGCGCGAGGACCTGCGCGCTTGGCTGCGTCGGCTGCACGACGAGGTGCACGTGACGACGGTGCTCGTCACGCACGACCAGGCAGAGGCCCTCGATGTAGCTGACCGCATCGCGGTGCTCAACAAGGGGCGCATCGAGCAGGTGGGCTCTCCCACCGACGTGTACGACAGCCCGCAGAGCGCCTTCGTGATGTCCTTCCTCGGCGCGGTGTCCTCACTCAACGGCACCCTGGTGCGGCCCCACGACATTCGCGTCGGCCGCAATCCCGATATGGCGATCGCACAGGCCGAGGGCAGCATCGCGGCCACGGGTGTGATCCGAGCCGTCATCGACCGAATCGTGGTGCTGGGCTTCGAGGTTCGTGTCGAGCTGACGAACTCCGCCGACCACACGCCGTTCACCGCCCAGATCACCCGCGGTGACGCCGAGGCCTTGGGACTCAAGGAGGGCGACACGGTGTACGTGCGCGCCACCCGGGTACCGCCGATTCCCGGCGCCGCCGCGGCTGCGGTGGATCACGAGGTCGAGACGCTGACCAAGGCCTGATTGCGTCAGCGCGGCGGGTCCCCGCGCCACATGAAGCTGTTGACGTACTTGCTCATGTCCAGCGCGAGAAAGAAGTTGGCGCCGGACGGGTGCCCGGAACCGAAGTCCGGAGTGAATTCGTGATAGGGCCCCGCGCCTTCGGCGATCAGCGCTAGGTCGTGCTTCACAGCGACCATGATCAGGACCCGCAGCCGGGCGGAACCGCCGGTCGAATTGGGCTTGTACACATCCACGACGGCGCCGTATCCCGGTTGATAGCCGACCTGCGCGTTCGGTATCTCGTAGGCGATGGTCGAGTCCGGGAAGTGCTCGTCGATCAGGTCATTGGCGATCTGGCGCGGCTTCCGGCCCAGTGCGGGCTCACCGAACAGGTGCAGCGTCCCGCCGTCTCCGGCCTGCAGGTCCAAGACCACGCCGTTGGGCTCGAGGGTGGCCTCGTACGCCGTCGTGGGCCCAGGGTAGGAGACCGAGAACGCGCCATCGGCGGATGTGAACCGGGGATTGGTCGCGACGGGTTGGCCGATGGGAGGCCGTCCGCAGTCGGGGGGACACGCGTAGTCCGCCGGGGCGGGCGTGACCAGAAGCGACAGGCCGATCGTCGCCGCCACCACGACAGCCGCGGCGGTGCCCTGCATCAACAGCAGGCGCCCCAGTGACGTATGGCGCGGTGGTGGGGCTAGATACGATCCGCCCGGGACCGACTGTCCAGGCCACTGTGGCGGCGGGGCGGCAGCCGTTGGCGCGCTCATGGGCCGTCCTGTGACTGGTCGGCCGACACCGGGCGGTCGGTCCGTCGTGCCCGCCGAGACGATCGCGATGCCGCGTTCGCGGCGATCCCGCAGTTGACGCAGAAGGCCCGATCAGGCACCACGTGGTCGCACTGCGGGCACAGCACCGGCTGGGTGGGGTTGGTGTCAGCGGAGGCCTCACCGAGCAGGGCGGAGTGCAGAACCGCCCGAAGCGCGACGACGGAGAGCACCGCGATCGCGGCGTAGAGAGCCACAATCAGGCCGTACGAGATCCAGGCGAAGTCGATCGCGTTCTGCGCGATGTACGCGAGCAGGGCGATGGTGATGGCTGGTACGGGAGAGGTCAGCGAGTACCAGTGCCGCACGGCCTCGGGATTCGTTCGCGGCCTGAACCAGAGCGCTGCACCCACCATGCCGCCGATGGCCGCCGCCGTCAGGGGTGCGGCCACACCCCGGATCGCGGCCAGCGAGAACAGCGCGTCCAGTGGATAGTCCTTGGCCACAAGCCCGTTCGCGAACTCCGGTGCACCGTACGTGAGGACGCCCGCGGCGGTGAAGCACAGGGCCCCGAGCGCACCGATGGAGAACCCGTCCAGCGACTCCCGTGCTCCGGTGTGCCACAACCGCACGACGGCCACCGGAAGGAGCATGAGCAGGACACCGGCGATGGGCAGAACCACCAGGTTGATGAGCGCCTGCACCGGTGTCATCGGTGTGCCGAGCACGTCGTCGTAGGTTCGTGCCCAGATGGCGTCGGTGACGACCGCCCAGCCGATGCCCAACCCGATGCCGAGGGCTGCGCTGATCACCAGGGAGCGGATGGACACGTCATCGAATGCGTCGGTCTCCCAAAGATAGACACCGAACAAGAGCGGCAACCCGAGCGCGCTGATCCCGATCAGGGCCGGCTCCAACCGCAGCGCGGCGAAGACGGTCAGGAGGACGACCAGCAGGATAAGGCCCACCCGGAAAGCCGTTCGAGAACGGCGTGGCAGCTGTGGAAAGACCGAGGTTGTGATCGATGGGCGCACCAGGTGCTCGTCCGGTGCCGCGGCGTAGACCCGGATCCGCAACCACACGGGTCCATCACCAGGCTGAGGGGACAGCGCGGCGCCGCACTCACCGCAGAACGCGCCGGCGGGAACGTCTCGCCCGCACGCACGACAGGGCATGGTGGGCAACGACTCCCACTCATCGGACGGCAGCTCAGCGGTCATCGCGGCGCCGCCCCGCGTTGAATGTCGAGGAAGTCGTGCACCAGGCCGTCCACATTGGGGCTGCCGAGTCCGGTGACCAGGTCGTAGCCGGGAGTCGCGACATCGACCGCACTCGCGCCGAGGCTGACGTCACGGAAGCCAGGACGATTCGCGCCGGCCGCCACCCGGTAGAGCAAGGGGTTGATATCGCCGAGTGCTCGTCCGCCGTTGGCAAGGAGGTACTGATTCATGATTGCGGTCAGCCCCGCCCAGATGGGCGCGGCCTGAGACGTGCCCGCACCGACGAAGTCCTGCTGGTCGTACCGGATCCGCATACCGGTGAACGGATCGGCCACCGCGGCGACGTCGGGTGTCAATCGACTCTCGAAGTCGGGGTCGCGCTTGGAGAACACATGCTCCTGCCAGATCGGGCGGGGGAACAGCTTTGACACGCCCCCGCTGGAGCCCTGGGACAGCGGTGAGTCGAACCAGGCTTGCTCCGACTGCCATTCGCCACTGTCGTCGGTCGACAGTGTGGTGCCGCCGACCGAGGTCATACCGGGCAACGATGCGACGGCGTCAAGTCCGATGTCATCCGGTCCCGGCGGGGATGACCAGTTCGGGCCGCCCTTGCATTCGAGCCCGGCGGTGTCCCCGCTTGCGTCGAAGGCCGTCGTCCCATGCGCGTGCGCGCGCTGTAGTGCGGACTGCACGGGTCGTAGGTCGGTGGCAGTGATCAGTGCGTCGCACCCCCAGCCGATCGACAAACTCCATATGGCGCCGGGGAACTGGCGATCGACCGAGTCGAACATCTCGGCGATGCGCTCGTACGTGCGGCCGCCCTCGAGAGTGGGCCGCGCGTTGACGACGACCTTCTGCGCGTCGGGTGCGATGGCGTGCACCACCTCAAGATCCATCACGGTCTCAGCGCCGTTGGTGTCGTCTGGCATGCCGCCGAACACGATGGGCTTCAGCGGCGGCAACCCGGATCCGGTGGCGAAATCGTCGAGATCGGTCTGGTCGAAACCGTGGAACGCATAGATCGCAATGGTCTGCCCCTTGCCGGTGAATCCCTCCGCCGCAAGACGATTCGCGTTGTAGGCCGTCAACACGTGGTTCGGCGACAAGCCGTGGTTCGGGACGTCGAGTGGAAGCATCCATGGACGTGCTTCGCGGTGCGGGGTGAAGCCGAGGATGCGCCCGAGGTCGCTCACCGTGCCACGTATCGCCTGTGGCACCGCCGCCTGTTTGGCCGAGGCGTAGAACACCTGACCTTGCATGCCTCGGTAGTCGTGCACCGGGACGTCGAAGGCGTCGGCGAGCTGAGCCGGGCTACCCCCGACGATGGCCCAGTCCTCGCCGTCGTACCAGCGCACATCGAGGCTCTCGGCCTCGGCCCACCGGATCAACGCCAGAGGGCGCGCCGAATCACGAAGGGCGACAGTCAGCTGAGCGCTATCGCGGGTGGAGGGCCCCAGATCGGTGGAGCTGGCGAGTAGGCGCGCATAGGGGCCACCGATCGCTGTGGCGTCCGATGACACCGGATCAGCGTCCTTAGCGGCAACGAGCACAGTCGCGGCGGCAAGTGACACCGTCAACCAACATCCGAGCAGCTGGCGAAAGATCCTGCGCCTACCCATCAATGATCGCCGACCTGTGCCGAACGCGCCTCCCGCAGAGTGGCGAATTCAGTGCCATCTGCAGGAGGCGCGGTTGACTGTCAGCCGCGGTGGCTTCCGTCCGAGCGGTGGTTGCCGGGAGCCTGCGTCGCAGCAGGCGGCGCCACAACCGTGGGCGAGAAGCTGTTTCCGCCGCCGGGAGTGATGTTCTTCTCCGTCGGAGAAGGTGCAACCGAGGACGTGGTCGTCGTGGTCGTGGTCGACGGGCTCGGCTCTTCGCTGGTACCGCAGCCAGCGGTCAGCGCGCCCATCGCGATGATCGCGCCCCCGCCGGCGACCAACGCCAGTCGACGGGCAAAACGACCTGAATTCATGCTGTTTTCCAATCTCATCCCCGAATTGGAACCAACCACTGCTCTGCGAGTCGTTGGCGTACAACGGTAACGTCAATATTGTGGCACACCAGAGCAAACTTCGTTGCAAAGCTCAGACGGCGAATTCGCGAATCTGACGGGCTCGAGCCGCAGGTTGGACCTCGTCGCCGTTAATCCAGGCGGGTGAGCCGCCGAGGCCAAGTGTTCGTGGCAGGTGCGTCAGGCCGCGACGTAGGCGGACTGAGTTTCGTCGAACCGATCCAGCAATGCCGCGGCGACGAGATTGTGGGAGCCAAGCGGCGCGGTCATCGAAGCGCCCACGCTAGCCACCGATTTCGCGACGCGATCCGTGATGCGACCGTGGGCGAGAAACCAGGGGGCGATGACAATGCGGCGCGCACCCCGACGCCGCAGGCGGTCGGCGACCTCGGTCAGGTCGTCGGCGTGCGGTCCGGTCGCGAACGCCACTTCGACCCCAGCCCAGCCCGTACCCGACCTCAGCGCGGGCGCGACGGTGGCGGTGCGGGCGTTGGCGGCTTCACTGGAGGAGCCCACCGCGACGACGATAATCCCCAGGTCAGGGTCACTCGGGGCCACGCCATGCTCGGCCAGACGCTGCCCGAGCACGGCGAGCAGAGCCGGGTCCTCGCCAAGGACGTCGGCCTGGCGTACCGCCGCGCCGGATGCTTCGATCATGGCCGGAATGTCGACGCGCGCGTGGTATGCGCTGGCCAGCAGCATTGGCACCACCACAGCGGAGTGGTCGCGTTCCGCGATGTCGGCGAGCACGTCGGTCAGGTTGGGCTCGGAGTGATCGAGGAACGCCGCGCGGACATCCAGCCACGGCCGCAGCCGCCTGATCCGACCGGCCAGCGCGTGCGTCACGGTGGCCGATCGGGGATCAGCGCTGCCGTGGGCCGCGAGGATCAAGACGCTCACGAGGCGTGTAGACCGCATTCCGTCTTGGCCTGCCCGGCCCACCGGCCGCTGCGCGGGTCGGCGCCCTCTTCGGGCTTGGCGGTGCAGGGGGCGCAACCGATCGACGGGTAGCCCTCGTAGACAAGGGGATTGACCAACACGTCGTTGTCGTCGATGTAGGCCTGCATGTCCTCGTCCGACCACGGCGCGATCGGGTTGATCTTCACCAAGCCGAACGCATGGTCGAAGCTGATCAATGGCGCGTTGGCGCGGGTCGGTGCCTCGACGCGGCGAATGCCCGTCACCCACGCCGTGTAACCCGACAGTGCCTTGCCCAGCGGCTCGACCTTGCGCATCCGGCAGCACGACGCGGCGTCGCGGGCGAAGAGATCCTTGCCGTGCAACTCGTCCTGCTGCGCGACGCTGTTCTCGGCGGTCACGTTGACGACGTTGATGTCGTACACCGCCTCGACGGCGTCCCGTGTGCCGATCGTCTCGACGAAGTGGTAGCCGGTGTCCAGGAACAGGACATCGACACCCGGGCGCACCTTGGCAGCCAGGTCGACCAGGACCGCGTCCTGCATGTTGGACGCCACGACGTACTGCCCGCCGAAGTGCTCGTCGGTCCAGCGCAGCAGCTCCTCGGCGGACGCGTCCACCAGTTCTGCCGCGCCGCGCTCGGCCAGCTCGATCAGGTCTTCTTCAGATCGCAAGTCAGTCATCTGTTACCTCAATCTGCTCTTCGCGCAAGCGGCTCATCGAACTGATGCTCTTCGCGCAAGCGCTCATCGGAGGTCCGCCTCGTCAGCACGCACTGCCCACGTAGCGAAACGCTCGCCGTCCTCGCGTTGTTTCACGAAGTTGCGAACGACCCGCTCGATGTAGTCGGCGACTTCGGTGCCCGGCACCTTGTGCTGGCGCAGTTTGCGCCCGAAACCGCTGTCCAGGCCGAGGCTGCCGCCGAGGTGGACCTGGAAACCCTCGACCGGGCCGTCGCCGTCGTCGACCATCTGGCCCTTGAAGCCGATATCGGCGACCTGGATGCGTGCGCACGAGTTCGGGCAGCCGTTGATGTTGACGGTCACCGGGACGTCGAGTTGGGCGTTGAGGTCCTCGAGTCGCTGCTCGAGTTCCGGAACCAGCGTCTGGCTGCGCTTGCGGGTCTCGGCGAACGACAACTTGCAGAACTCGATGCCGGTGCAGGCCATCAGGTTGCGCCGCCAGTGCGATGGCTGCGACGGCAGACCGAGTGCGTCGAGGCCGGTGCGCAGTTCCTCGACCTTGTCATCGGGCACGTCGAGGATGATGAGCTTCTGATACGGGGTGAACCGGATCCGGTCGGAGCCAACCGATTCGGCGAGGTCGGCGACCTTGCTCAGGATCGTGCCCGAGACTCGGCCGGCGATGGGAGCCACGCCGACGGCGTTGAGCCCATTCTTGATCTTCTGCACGCCGACGTGATCGATCGGACGTGTCACCGGGTCGGGTGCGGGGCCGTCGATCATGGGGCGCTTCAGGTATTCGGTCTCGAGAACTTCCCTGAACTTCTCGACACCCCAGTCCTTGATCAGGAACTTCAGCCGGGCCTTGGCGCGCAGCCTGCGGTAGCCGTAGTCGCGGAACGCGCTGACCACGGCCTCCCACACATCGGGCACCTCGTCGATCGGCACCCACGCGCCGAGGCGCTGGCCCAGCATCGGGTTGGTGGACAGGCCGCCGCCGACCCACAGGTCGAAGCCGGGCCCGTGCTCCGGGTGCACAACGCCGATGAATGCGACGTCGTTGATCTCGTGCACCACGTCCTGCAGGCCCGAGATCGCGGTCTTGAACTTGCGCGGGAGGTTGGAGTACTCGGGCTTGCCGATGTAGCGCTTGACGATCTCGTTGACCGCCGGGGTGCCGTCGATGACCTCGTCGAGCGACTCGCCGGCCAGCGGCGAGCCCAACACGACGCGCGGGCAGTCGCCGCAGGCCTCGGTGGTCTGCAGGCCGACAGCGTCGAGCCGGTTCCAGATCTCGGGCATGTCCTCGACGCGGATCCAGTGGTACTGGACGTTCTGGCGGTCGGAGATGTCGGCGGTGTCGCGGGCGAACTCAGTCGAGATCCCGCCGAGGGTGCGCAGCGCGGCCGCGGTCAGCGCACCGCCGTCGCTACGGACCCGCAGCATGAAGTACTCGTCCTCGAGCATGTCGGTGTTGTCATCACCGGTCCAGGTGCCGTCGTAGCCGGGCTTGCGCTGTGTGTAGAGACCCCACCAGCGGAAACGGCCACGCAGGTCGCCCTTGTCGATGGACTCGAAGCCGCCGGGGGCGTAGATGTTCTCGATGCGTTCCCGCACGTTGAGCGGGTTGTCATCCTTCTTGGCCTGCTCGTTGGCGTTGAGCGGCTCGCGGTGTCCAAGCGCCCACTGGCCTTCGACCTTGGGGGCTTTGGCGGGCTTGGCCGCGGCGGATGTATCCGCGGATTTGGATTCAGCTGTGGTCATGGGGTGGGCCCCTATCTTGCGAGGAGCCGGCGTTTCAGATCACAAGCGTCCACCGGTGGCTGTTCCGGCGGCGCAGATCCGGCGGCCAGCTGGAAGTACAGGTGGGCAGGTCTACGACGTCAAAGCAGACAGATACAGGTGCAAACGCGCTTGAAGTCAACGTGCCGCCGTGCCACGAGCGATACGCGGCGTGGACTCAGGGCGGCAGACACGGTGCCTATTCTGCCACGACCGGCCTCGTGTGCCCTAACTGGGCCAGCTTTGCGATCACGGTGAGTGCAACCGGTTCTGCGACACTGACAGGATGAGTTCCCGTCCGTTCGGCATGTACGTCCACGTGCCGTTCTGTGCTACCCGGTGCGGGTACTGCGACTTCAACACCTACACGCCGTCGGAGCTGGGCGGCGCCAACCCCGACGGTTGGCTGGCCGCTCTGCGTATCGAGCTGGAGCTGGCCGCCCGGCGCCTCGGTGATCGCCGGTCCCTGCGGACGGTGTTCGTCGGTGGCGGCACGCCGTCGATGCTCGGCGGAAAGGGCCTGGCTGCGGTGCTGGCAGCGGTCACCGAGCACTTCGATCTCGAACCCGACGCTGAGGTCACCACCGAGTCCAACCCGGAGTCCACCTCACCGGAGTTCTTCGCCGAGTTGCGCGCCGCGGGGTTCACCAGGATCTCGCTGGGGATGCAGTCGACGGCGCCGCACGTGCTCGCTGCGCTGGATCGGGTGCACTCGCCGGGCCGCGCGCCCGCAGCGGCCATCGAGGCCCGTGCCGCGGGGTTCGAGCACGTCAACCTCGATCTCATCTACGGCACACCCGGCGAGACCGACGACGATCTGCGGGCCTCCATCGACGCCGCGATCGGGGCCGGGGTGGACCACGTGTCCGCCTACTCGCTGATCGTGGAGGACGGCACGGCCCTTGCCCGCCGGGTCCGGCGCGGTGAGATCGCGGCACCCGACGACGACGTACTGGCCGGCCGCTACGAACTGCTCGACGCGCGACTGTCCGACGCCGGTTTGCACTGGTATGAGGTGTCGAACTGGAGTCGGCCGGGCGGGGAGTGTCAGCACAACCTCGGCTACTGGCAGGGTGGCGAATGGTGGGGTGCGGGCCCAGGTGCGCACGGCTACGTCGACGGCACGCGGTGGTGGAATGTCAAGCACCCCAACGCCTATGCGAGCGAGCTCGCCGCCGGCAGGCTGCCCGTTGCCGACTCCGAGGTGCTCGATGACACCGATATGCACGTCGAGGCCGTGATGCTGCGGGCCAGGCTGCGTGACGGCCTCGCGGTGGGACTCCTCGACGCCGATGAACTGGCCCGAGCCGAAACGATGCGCGGCGACGGCCTTCTCCTGCGCCGCGACGATGCCCTGGTGCTGAGTGACCGAGGTCGACTGCTCGCCGACGCCGTCGTGCGCGACCTGCTCGCCTGACGAGGGCGTTGGCCCGGGCCCGTGGGGTCCGGCGTGTGAGTGAGCTAACACCGTGGGGGCCCACGCGCTGGGGGGCAACCGCTGGTGTGACAACCCGGCAACGGTGAAACCGCACGTCATGGGCGCCGACAGGCAAACTTCCCCTTCTGTGCACTCTTCGCGCGGGTGGGGGCCAACCGGCAGGGTCGGTATGTCAGTATTGTCCGCATGTCGCCAGCGCACTTAGGCAAGGCTATCCAGACTTTCGTGTCGTCGGAAACCTGCTGACATGGCGCCCGAAACCTCAGCCCCCGAACCCATCGCCGTCATCGGCCTTGGCT
This sequence comes from Mycobacterium sp. IDUB_39, assembly GCF_055419205.1. Classification (NCBI taxonomy): domain Bacteria; kingdom Bacillati; phylum Actinomycetota; class Actinomycetes; order Mycobacteriales; family Mycobacteriaceae; genus Mycobacterium; species Mycobacterium sp. IDUB_39. The sequence continues at coordinate 36,348 of NZ_JBVAXF010000009.1, read as the reverse complement.
GCCGCGTCGCGGGCAGCATCGCCACCCCTGCTGACTTCTGGACATTCCTGCTGGAGGGGCGCAGCGACGTGCGGGAGGTCCCCGAGGAACGGTGGGAGCCGTACCTTCGCCGCGACCCGCGCAACGCCGCGGTGCTGCGTGAGACCACGCGCTGGGGCACCTTCCTTGACGATCTGCCCGGTTTCGACGCCGAGTTCTTCGGGGTGTCGCCGCGCGAGGCAGAGCTGATGGACCCGCAGCAGCGCATCGCACTTGAGGTGAGTTGGGAAGCGCTCGAGAACGCGGGCGTGTCACCGAAGGCGTTGGCGGGCAGCGACACTGCCGTGCTGATGGGCGTCAACTCCGATGACTACGGCAAGTTGATCATGGAGGATCTGCCCGGCATCGAGGCGTGGACCGGGATCGGCACCTCGCTGTGCGGTATCGCCAACCGCGTGTCACACCTGCTCGACCTGCGTGGCCCCAGCGTCGCGCTCGATGCCGCGTGCGCGGCGTCGCTGGTCGCCGTGCACCAGGCCTGCCAGATGCTTCGCGCGGGCGAGACGTCGCTGGCGCTCGCCGGCGGTGTCAGCGCGCTGATCGGTCCGGGCCTGGTTCGCGTGCTGGACGAGGCCGGTGCCACCGCGTCCGACGGCCGGTGCAAGACCTTCGACACGGCCGCCGACGGCTACGGCCGGGGTGAGGGCGTGGGCGTTGTGGTGCTCAAGCGACTCTCCGACGCCCAGCGCGACGGCGACCACGTGCTGGCGGTCGTGCGCGGGGGAGCGATCGCGCAGGACGGCCGCACGGTCGGCATCATGTCGCCCAACGGCGATGCCCAGGCCGACATGTTCCGACGCGCCTGCAGCATGTCGGCTATCGACCCGGTCAGCGTCGGCTATATCGAGGCTCACGGAACCGGCACGCCCACAGGCGATCCCACCGAGGTGGGTGCGCTGGCCGCGGTGTACGGCGCTGGACGCCCGGCCGATCAGCCGTGCCGCATCGGCTCCGTCAAGCCCAACGTCGGCCACCTCGAGGGTGGCGCGGGCGTCATCGGGCTCATCAAGACCGTGCTCACCCTGCATCACGAGGCGATTCCGCCGACCGCCGGACTGAAAGCGCTGACTCCCGCGGTGGACTGGGCGAACAGCGGCCTACGTGTTCCGACCGAGGTCGAACCGTGGGTGCGCGGTGCGGTGCCCCGGCGGGCGGCAGTGTGCAGCTACGGATACGGCGGCACCATCGCGCACGTGCTGCTGGAGGAGGCTCCCGTCGCTACGCAGCCCGGGCCCGCGGTGCAGCCCGTGCCCGTTGTCATCCCCCTGTCAGGGCGCTCGGAGACGAGGCTGGCTCGTCAGGCCGAGGCGCTGGCCGACCACCTCAGGGCAGCGGACGTGCCCGCCGAGCAGGTCGCGGCGACGATGTGGACGAGACGGACCCACGAGCCTGTCCGCGCCGCCGTCGTGGCCAGGCATCCACACCATCTGATCGCGGGCCTGGACGCGCTGGCTCGCGGCGAGTCCACCACAAATCTCGTCACCGGCACAGCGCCATCCGGCCGGGCCCGCGACGCGGTCTGGGTCTTCTCCGGTCATGGCTCGCACTGGGTCGGCATGGGCCGCGAGCTCATCGAGTCCGAACCGGCGTTCGCCCGTGTCATCGACGAGGTGGACGAGGTATTCGGTGCCGAACTCGGCTTCTCGGCTCGCCAGGCATTGACCTCCGGCGAACTGGGCGGCACCGACCGGGTCCAGGCGCTGACGTTCGCGATGCAGGTCGGGCTTGCCGCCGTGCTGCGGGACCGCGGCGTCACGCCGGGCGCGGTGATCGGCCACTCCGTGGGGGAGGTCGCGGCGTGTGTGGTGTCAGGCGTTTTCGACCTACGCCAGGGTGCCGCGGTGGCGTGCTATCGGGCCCGCGGATTCCGCTCGGTCGCCGGCGATGGCGCCATGGCACTGGTCCGCCTGCCGTTCGCGGAGGCGGAGCGCCGATTGACCGGTCGCACCGATGTCGTCGCGGCCATCAGCGCCTCGACGGAGTCGACCGTCATCTCGGGGCTGACCCACGCCGTCGAGGCAGTGTGCGAGTCGTGGGCCGCTGAAGGCGTCGTGGTGCGGCGGGTCAACACCGACGTGGCGTTCCACAGCCCCGCGATGGATGCACTCACCGGCGATCTCGCGCGGCTGGTCGGCGGGCTCGCACCGTCGCGGCCCGCGTGCATCCCGCTGTACTCGACGGCACTGGACGATCCGCGCTCCACCGCGCCGCGCGATCCCGACTATTGGGTCGCCAACCTGCGGGGGCGCGTGCGCTTCGCCGAGGCCGTCACCGCCGCAGCCGAGGACGGGCACCGGCTCTTCCTCGAGGTGTCCGCGCATCCTGTTGTGTCGCACTCGATCGTCGAGACACTGTTGGGCCTCGGGATCGACGAGCACGCAGCCGTGCCAGTGCTTCGCCGTGACACCCCGGAGGTTCGGGCCGTCGCGACGTCGGTCGCATGGCTGTACTGCCACGGCGCCACCGTCGCGCACGGAGTGACCGCCGAGGACCCCTGGGCCGGCGATCTGCCCGGCACGCAGTGGCAGCATCGCCACTTCTGGCGCACCCCGACCCCGCCGCCCGGCGGTCGCGGCGTCCACGACACCGACAGTCACACCCTGCTCGGCGGCCGGACCGAGGTCACCGGTGCCGTGTCGACCCGGATGTGGCAGACCAGGCTGGACCTCGACACCCGCCCCTACCCGGGTGACCATCCCGTGCAGGGCACCGAGATCGTCCCCGCCGCAGTACTTCTCAACACATTCCTCACCGCGGCACGCGGCGGCGAACTCGGTGCTGGCCGTGAGTGCACCGGTATCGGGCTGGCCGACGTCCAGTTGCGAACCCCTGTCCCGCCGGGACGCGCCCGCGATCTCCAGGTCGTGCTGCAGGACAGGGAGCTGACGCTGGCATCGCGGCTTGTCGAACTCGATGACTCGCACGACGGTGGGTGGTTGACCCACAGCCGCGCAGTGGTGGCCGTGCAGGACGATATCGACGAACTCCTGGACACCCAGGTGGATCTCGAGTCCGCCAGGCAGCGCTGCACCGAGCAGCTGCCGCCGCGCCACGTCATTGACACGCTCGCCACCCTCGGCGTCGCGGCGATGGGCTTCGGCTGGGATGTGCGGGATCTGCGTCGCGGTGCCGACGAGTTGCTGGGTGTCGTTGCGGCGGAGGCCGACGGATCGGCCCCGAGCACGTGGGCGTCGCTCATTGACGCCGCGACATCGGCCGCGTCGACGATCTTCGACGGACCGCCGCGGCTTCGGATGCCCGCTCGCATTGAGCGAGTGCACGTGCACGGTGCGCCGCCCGCCGTCGCGACGCTGCACGTCAGGCGTCGACCCGGCACCACGACCACCGATGTGTCGATCGCCGACGAGTCGGGCTCGGTACTGGTGTCGATATCGGGGATGGCGTTCGAGGAACTCGACAGTCCGGGCCGGGAGCGTTCGCTGAACGACGCGGCCGGAATGCTCCACCACGTGGACTGGCAGCCGGTTGCCTGGCGTGCGGACGACCGCCCCAGCGGCGTCGTACTCGTCGGTGGCGACGCCCACGGACTGGACGGCGCGGTACGCGACCTGGCAGCCGCGGGCGTGCCCTACCGAGCGGTGGAGGATCCCGCAGAGATCGCGTCGATCACCGAGTTCAACGTTCTCTCAGAGGAACTCGGCCCCACCGCGGTGGTGTTGGTGCTTCCGCGGCAGGACGATGCGCCGGAGGCGTCTGTCGATCTGGTCATGCGCACGTTGACCCTGGTGCAGGAGTCGGGGTTGAACGCCCGGTTGTGGGTCCTCACCACCGGCGTGTACGAGGGCGCCAACCTCGCTCACGCGCCGCTGTGGGGCCTGGCCCGGGTGGCCGCCGCGGAACAGCCCCAACACTGGGGCGGCGTCATCGACGTGGCTGACGGACGCCTGCCGCTCGGCGCGATCTCACTGCACGGTCACGGTGTTGTCGTGATCCGGGACGGTGCCGCCCTAGTGGCGCGGCTGGCCCCGACGGGGCCCGGATCGGCGTCCCCGATGGCGTGCTCCCCGGCGGGCACCTACCTCATCACCGGCGGTACCGGCGTGCTCGGCCTGCGCATGGCGCAGCGCCTCGCCGACCTCGGCGCCCGACGCCTGGTGCTCCTATCGCGATCGGGGCTACCGGATCGGGCGTCCTGGAGCGAGGCGGGTCAGTCCGACGCGGTCCGCGCGGTCTGCGCGCTCGAGGATCGCGGTGTCACCGTGACGGCCGCCGCCGTCGACATCGGTGCGCCCGGTGCCGCCGACGCGCTGCGCGTGGTGCTGGCACACCTTCCGCCGGTGCGTGGTGTCATCCACGCGGCCGGTGTGGAAGCCGGTGCGCTGCTGTCGAATACGAAGCCGGAGGACTTCGCCGCGGCGATGCACCCGAAGGTGCACGGCACGCTGGCACTGCACGAGGTCTTCCCGCCGGAGCAACTCGACTGGATGGTGTTGTTCTCGTCGTGCGGCTATCTCGCCGGATTCCCGGGCCAGGGCGCCTACGCGTGCGCGAACTCGTTCCTCGACGTGATGGCGCGCCATCGGCGCAGCCTGGGTGACCGGACCACCGCGGTGGCGTGGACGGCGTGGCGCGGCCTCGGTATGGGCTCGGCGTCGGAGTTCGTCGCCGCACAACTCGAGGCGCTCGGCATGGGCACCGTGGGAGCCGATGACGCGATGCGTGCGCTTGATCTCGCGATGCGTGATGACGATCCGAACGTCGTGGTGTTGCCGTTGCTACCCGCCGCCGCCGCGGTGCCGATCCTGGCCGATGTGGCGCCCAGCGACGATGAACCCGCCGACGAGGGCTCGGCACCTATGGCATCGGGTGAGGTGGATCCGGAGTGGCTGGCCGGCCAGGTGCTGGCTGCGGTGGCCGCCCAGCTCGGACTGTCCGAGGGCGATGTCGACCCCGACCTGCCGCTGGTGGAACTCGGTGTCGACTCGATCATGACGGTGCGGCTGCGGCGTCAGTTGGAGAAGCAGACGGGCCTCACGCTGCCCCCGACGCTGCTGTGGGAGCACCCCACCGCGGCCGCGGTCGCGGAGAAGATCACCGAGATGCTGGACTCGGCCGCCAGCGTCGCCCTCTAGCTGCGATTTCGGCGCGCTTTCGTTCGCGCAGCGACGGTTAGCGCGCCGAAAACCGTTGGTCCCGAGGGCGATGCCCGTGAGATCGTCGCCGGATGGCAGACAACTTCATCGCTGACGTCGCCGACCGCCTGTTCCGGCTGCCCGGCGTGGAGGCGGTTGCCCTCGGCGGGTCCCGAGCGCAGGGCACCCATCGGCCCGACAGCGACTGGGACCTCGGCCTGTACTACCGCGGCAACTTCGATCCGGACGACCTGCGAGCCGTCGGCTGGGCGGGTGAGGTGTTCAACGTCGGCGCCTGGGGCGGCGGGATTTTCAACGGCGGCGCGTGGCTTCAGGTCGACGGCCAGTCCGTCGATGTGATCTACCGCGACCTCGACGTAGTCGAGCACGAAATGGGCGAGGCGCAGGCCGGCCGGTTCCATGTCGAGCCCCTGCTGTTTCACCTCGCGGGCATCCCGTCGTACCTCGTGGTCGCCGAACTCGCCATCAACCGTGTGCTGCGCGGCGAACTCCCCGATCCGTTGCAGAAGCCGGCCTATCCCGACGCACTGCGGAAGCACGCGCCTGGCGTCTGGTGGGCGGACGCCGAGTTGGTGTTCGGACATGCACGTGACGCGTGTGCGCCGCAGGGACGTGTGGCGCAGTCCACCGGATTGCTGATCCAGGCAGCGATGAAGAGTGCACATGCAGTGCTCGCGGCGCGAGGGGAGTGGATCACCAACGAGAAGACGCTGCTGTCGCGCGCGGGGCTCGGCGCGATCGACGATGTGGTTGCGGGCCTGGACGCCGAGCCCGCAGCACTGCGCGCCGCGGTGGAACGGGCCCACGGCCTGTGCGAGGCGGCCCTGCGCGTCTGAACCCCGCGATTTCGGCGCGTTCTCGTTCGCTGAGCGACGGTTAGCGCGCCGAAATCGCGGCGACGAGACTCTTCTTGTCGACCTTGCCGACGGCGGTCATCGGCAGCGACGGCATCGGCACCAGGACGTCGGGCCGTGCGTGCGCCGAGGCGCCGCGCTCGTCGAGGAAGGCGTTGAGTTCGGCGAGCGATATCTGAGTTCCCCTGAAGATGATTGCGGCGCAGATCTTCTCGCCAAGATAGTCGTCGGGCAGTGCGACTGCGGCGGCCGCGTAGATCGCGGGGTGGGTCAGCAGATGGTCCTCGAGGTCGGTGGCCGACACCGTCTCACCGCCGCGGTGGATGACGTCCTTGATCCGGCCGACGACCTCGATGTTGCCGGCCAGCGGACCGTCGGCGAAGATGCGGACCCGGTCGCCGGAGCGGTAGAAGCCGTCGGGGGAGAAGGAGCGGGCGTTCGCCTCGTCGGCTCGGTAGTACCCGTTGAGGGTGTAGGGCCCGCGGACCAGCAGTTCGCCCTCCTCGCCGGGTGCCACCTCGACACCTGACTCATCGACCACGCGCAGCTCGTCGTGCGGGGACATCGGCCGGCCCTGGGTGTTGGCCACCACCTCGACGGGGTCGCCGGGCCGGGTGAACTGCAGCATGCCCTCGGCCATGCCGAAGATCTGCTGCAACCCAGTGGTCAGGCCGTCATAGATGTAGCGGGCCTCATCGGGGGAGAGCCGCGACCCGCCCACCTGAACCAGCCGGAGCGTGCTCGGCAGCACGGGCTCCCAGTCGCACGCCTGCGTCCACAGCTTGGCCAGGGCGTTGACCATGCCGGTGATGGTGACACCGTGCTTGTCGATCAGGGCGAACGCCGACTCGGGGCTGGGATCGGCGGTGAACACCGAGGACGCTCCGACGGTCATGGCTCCGAGCAGGCCGGGGCAGGCGAAGGGGAAGTTGTGCCCGGCAGGCAATACCACCAGATAGACGTCGTCATGGACCATCTCGCAGGCCTGCGCACTGGCCACCGCGTTGTATACGTAGTCGTCGTGGGTGCGGGGGATCAGCTTGGGCAGCCCCGTCGTGCCGCCCGATACCAGCAGCACCGCGGGATCGCTGGTGTCGACGGTGAAGACGGGAGGACCCGGATCCTCGAAATCTGCGAGTGCGGACCAGGATTCGAAGGAGCCGGGCTCACCGTGCACGAACACGTGGCGCAGATCGGGGTGTGCATCCCGGAGCTGACCGGCCATCTCGCGGTAGTCGAAGCCGCCCACCACGTCGGGAATCACCAGGCCGACGGCGCCGCTCACCTCGGCGAAGTGGCCCAACTCCGCCGAGCGGTGGCCGGGCAGGCACAAGACCGGGACCACGCCGGCCCGCAGCAGCGCGAACGCCGCCACCGCGAACTCCCGGGTGTTTGGCAGCTGCAGGAGCACGCGGTCGCCCGGCGCGATGCCGCGCGCGGCCAGCGCGGCGGCCGTTCGATCGGCCAGCGCGTCGAGTTCGGCAAACGTGTGGCTGCCCGTGGCATCGATCACAGCGGGCTTGTCCGGCCACTGGGTCGCCGCGTCCCGCAGGATGCTCTCCAGGGCCCGTCCCCGCCAGTAGCCGGCGCTTCGATACACCTCGGCGCGGTGGTCGGGAAACGGCACGAAACCCCGGCCGAGGTCACGTTGCCCACGTTGAGATCCGGTGCTCATCGGTGAAGTCCAGCCCCTCTGGGTAGATGTGTTCCCAAGATCCTATATAGGGTAGCCTGCTCAAAGTTAGGGCAGCCTTTACTAAATGTTGGAGAGGTCCAGAAGTGCGTGCAGGTGCGACAAGTGCTCAGACTGTTCGCGACGAGGTCGCTGAACTGCTCGGCATAAGCGCCCACGACCTCGATCCGGAGGCCGATCTCATCGCCTCGGGTCTGGATTCCATTCGGATGATGTCGCTGTCGGGTCGCTGGCGCAAGCAGGGCATAAACGTCGGTTTCGCGGCACTCGCAGCAAATCCGACGGTCGCCTCGTGGATCGATCTGGTCACCGAGCACAGCAGTGCCGACGAGGCCGCTGCGGCTGACGCCTCCGTGGTCGACGACCTCGACCCCGACACAACGTTCTCGCTCGCCCCCATCCAGCACGCGATGTGGTTGGGGCGCAACGGGGAACAGGAACTCGGCGGTGTCGCCGCCCACCTGTACGTCGAGTTCGACGGCGCGGGCGTCGACCCGGATCGACTGCGCGCCGCGGCGGTCAAACTGGCTGCGCGCCATCCGATGTTGCGTGTCGAGATCCTCCCCGACGGCACCCAGCGGATCACTGACCGCGAGCTGCCGGTGCACGTGTACGACCTTCGTGGGCTGGACGCCGCGGCCGCCGATGAGCAGCTCGAGATCACCCGCGACGCGAAGTCGCATCAGCTGCTCGAGGTCGACATGCTGGAACTGAGCCTGTCGCTTTTGCCCGACGGGCGCACCCGCCTGCACGTCGACATGGACATGCAGGCCGCGGATGCGGTGAGCTATCGCAACTTCATGGGTGACCTGGCCGCCCTCTACCGCGGCGCCGAACTGCCCGAGCTCGGTTACACCTACCGGGAGTACCGCGCGCAGCTGACCGCCTCGACGCCGCCGCCCCCGGAGGAGGACGTGCAGTGGTGGGCAGAGCGGATCCCCGATCTTGCGGAACCTCCTGCCCTGCCGCTGGTTCCGCGTTCCGAGCAGGCCAACCCGCTGCGAAACATCAGGCTGTGGCACGTGTTCGACGTGCCCACTCGCGACGCGTTGTTCGCCGCGGCGCAGCGCCGCGGTATCACCCCGGCGATGGCCGTCGCGGCGTCGTACGCGAACGCGCTGGCGCGGTGGTCCACCAACTCGCGGTTCCTGCTCAACCTGCCGATGTTCGGCCGCGAGCCGTACCACGCCGACGTCGAGAAACTCGTCGGCGACTTCACTTCCTCGCTCATGCTCGACATCGACCTGACCAACACCGACTCGCCGATCTCGCGAGCCCGGTCGGTGCAGGAGACCCTGCACGCCACCGCGAGACACTCGGCGGTGTCCGGGCTGTCGGTGTTGCGCGACACCAGCCGTCACCGCGGCACCCAGACTCTGGCGACCATCGTCTACACCAGCGCGCTGGGCCTCGGTGATCTGTTCGCCGGTGATGTCACCGACCAATTCGGCGAGCCGGTGTGGACGATCTCGCAGGGACCGCAGGTGCTCATCGACGCTCAGGCGACGCCGCTCGCCAACGGGCTGATGATCAACTGGGACGTGCGCGTTGAGGCCTTCCCGCCCGGCGTGGCCGAGGGGATGTTCGCCTACCAGGTCGCCGAGTTGACGCGACTCGCCACCGATGACGCGGCATGGGAGGCCACCGACCCGCCCGCACTGTCGGAGACCGCACGCGCTGTGCGGGACGCCGTCAACTCGACCGTCGCCGCACCCAGTGGGGACGCCCTGCACGACGGGTTCTTCCGCAACGCCGCACGGACACCGGAGGCCACGGCGCTCATCGGCAGCGCCGAGACCCTGACGTATGCGCAGCTGCAGGACAAGGTGCTCTCGCTCGCGGCCGCGCTGCAGTCCCGGGGCGTCGGTCGACGTGACGTCGTCGCGATCATGGGGCCCAAGGGCGCCGAGCAGATTCCCGCGCTGCTGGCCATCCTGGCTGTCGGTGCCGCATACCTCCCGATCGGGCCCGACCAGCCCGCAGACCGGGCCGCCGGCATCCTCGAGACCGGGGGAGTCGAGTTCGCCCTGGTGTGCGGCACGGACACCCCGGACGTGCTCGACGCCTGCGGAGTGCCATCGCTGACCGTCGCCGACGCCGAGATCATCGGTGATCCAGCCCATTTCGAGGCAACGACGGTCGACCCGCAGGAACTGGCGTACGTGCTGTTCACGTCGGGCTCCACCGGTGCGCCCAAGGGTGTCGAACTCACTCACGACGCCGTGATGAACACCCTCGAATTCCTGTACCGCCACTTCGACATCGGTTCCGCCGACCGGGCGCTCGCGCTGTCCCACCTCGAATCAGACATGTCGGTGCCCGACGTGTTCGGCACACTGCGTGCCGGCGGAGCGATCGTCATGGTCGACGAGGAGCACCGCCGTGACCCCGACACCTGGGCCCGGCTCATCGATGAGCACGGCGTGACGGTCGTCAACTTCCTGCCGGGCTGGCTGGAGATGCTCGTCGAGGCGGCAGCCTCCACCGGGCGGCCGGTCTCGTCGTTGCGGGTGGTGCTGACCGGCGGTGACTGGGTGCGCCCGGATCTGGCCCGAGCGGTGCGCAGGTGCGCACCGCAGGCACGGTTCGCCGGTCTGGGCGGTGCCACCGAAACCGCGGTGCACGGAACGCTATTCGAGATCGGTGCTGACCTGGATGCGGCGCTCCCGGTGCATTGGCCGTCGGTGCCCTACGGCGTGCCGTTCGCGAACAACGCCTGCCGCGTGGTCAGTGCCAGCGGCGCGGACTGCCCGGACTGGGTGCCCGGCGAACTGTGGTTCTCAGGTCGTGGCATCGCCCGGGGGTACCGAGGACGTCCGGATCTGACGGCGGAGAAGTTCGTCGAGTACGACGGGCGGACGTGGTACCGGACAGGTGATCTCGCGCGCTACTGGCCCGATGGCACCATCGAGTTCGTCGGCCGTGTCGATCACCGGATCAAGCTCAGCGGGTACCGCATCGAACTGGGCGAGGTCGAGGCCGCGTTGGCTCGCGTCGACGGTGTGGGCGCCGCCGTGGCCGGCGTCGTGCAGGTCGACGGTGGCCGCGAGGTGCTTGGTGCGCTTATCCGGGTCGACGCCGAGACGCTGGGCGGGGATTCGATCGACACCGCGTCGGTGACCACTGCGATGGCCGAACTCGTTCCCGCGCACATGATTCCGCAGATCCTGGTCGCCACCGACCGGATCCCGTTCACGGTCGGCGGAAAGATCGACCGCAAGGCCGTCGCCCAACGTCTCGCCGAGGCCGGTGCCCTAGCCGAGCGGGTCTACCGTGCTCCGTCCACACCCCTGCAGAAGGCGCTGGCCGCCATCGTCGGCGAGGTGCTCGCGCGCACGGACGTCAGCGTCGACGACGACTTCTTCGCACTGGGCGGCGACTCGGTCCTCGCGACCACCGTGGTCGCCCGCGTGCGGGACTGGCTGGACACGCCGACGGTCGGGGTGCCCGACATCTTCGCCACCCGGACGGTCGAGATGCTCGCCGCGCGGTTGGCCGACCGTGAGGCGGGCAGCGACCGGCTGGAGCAGGTGGCCGAGCTGTACCTGGAGATCTCTGACATGGACAACGCCGAAGTGGTGTCCGAGTTGGAACGCGCATCGGCGCAGCCATGATCGAGGACAGGGCGCAGCTCGCCTTCAAGCCGTGGGTGAAGCGCTACCCCGCGGCGGCAGGCGGCGACGCACGCGCCACCCTGGTCTTTCCGCACGCCGGCGGCGCCGCACTGGCCTATCGGTCGCTGGGAACCGCCCTGGCCGCGGCGGGCTCCGACGCATACGTGATGCAGTACCCCCAGCGCGGTGACCGCCTGACGCACCCCGCGCCGGCCACGGTCGGCGACCTCGCCACGGACCTCTTCGACGCGGGCGACTGGGCGGGCCTGGGCCCGCTGCGCCTGTTCGGGCACTGCATGGGTGCCGTGGTGGCCTTCGAATTCGCCCGCGTGGCTGAGCGTCACGGCGTCGAGGTGAGTTCGCTGTGGGTCTCGGCCAGCGAGGCACCCTCGACGGTCGCGGCATCGCCTGCGCTGCCGACCGCGGAGTCCGAGATCCTCGCCGAGATGGTGGACCTCGGAGGCACCGACCCCCAACTGCTCGCCGACGACGACTTCGTCGAGCTCCTGCTGATGGCGGTGCGCGCCGACTACGACGCTTTCAACCGCTACGGCTGTGAGACCGATGTGACCATCGGTGCCGACATCCACACCCTCGGCGGTGACCGCGACCATCGGGTCAGTGAGAACATGCTGCGCCGCTGGGAGTCTCACACCACCGGTGCGTTCACGGTGTCGATGTTCGACGGTGGTCACTTCTACGTCAACGAGCACACCGCGGACGTCGCGGAGCTGATCAATGAGCTCTAGCCAGCTCACCGGGCAGGATCCAGTCGTCATCGTCGGGATGGCGCTCGAGGCCCCCGGCGGGATCGACACCGCCGACGCCTACTGGTCACTGCTGTCCGAGCAGCGAGAGGGGTTGGGGCACTTCCCGACCGACCGCGGCTGGGCGATCAGGGACCTGTTCGACGGCTCGCGCCGGGACGGCTTCAAGGCGATCCACGATCTCGGGGGCTTCCTGTCGGACGCGGCGACGTTCGACCCCGCGTTCTTCGGGGTCTCGCCACGCGAGGCCGTCGCGATGGACCCGCAGCAGCGAGTCGCACTGCGCCTGGCGTGGCGCGCGCTGGAGAACAGCGGTATCAACCCCGATGACGTGGCAGGCCACGACGTCGGCTGCTACATCGGAGCGTCGGGCCTCGAGTATGGACCCGAGCTGTCCGAGTTCTCCAACCACAGCGGCCATCTCATCACCGGGACATCGCTCGGCGTCATCTCCGGACGCATCGCCTACACCCTTGACCTCGCAGGCCCGGCTCTGACTGTGGACACGTCGTGCTCGTCGGCGCTGACCGCCTTCCACACCGCGGTACAGGCGGTGCGCGCAGACGACTGCGATATGGCGTTGGCCGGTGGCGTGTGCGTGATGGGCACCCCCGGCTACTTCGTCGAGTTCTCGAAGCAACATGCGCTGTCCGACGACGGGCACTGCCGTCCGTACAGCGCGCTGGCGAGTGGAACGGTGTGGGCCGAGGGCGCCGCGATCTTCCTGCTGCAGCGCAAGTCCCGGGCCCTGGCCGACGGTCGACGCGTCCTCGCCGAGGTCCGCGCGACGGCCGTCAATCAGGACGGCCGCACCATCGGGCTGACCGCCCCGAATGGCAGGCAGCAGACACGCCTGTTCACCAAGGCGATCGAGGCCGCAGGCGTGCGACCGGAGGACGTCGGCATGATCGAGGGCCACGGCACCGGAACTCGCCTCGGCGACCGCACCGAACTGCGGTCGCTGGCCCAGACCTACGGCGCCACCGCCACCGGCGCGGGCGCGCTGCTGGGATCGGTGAAGTCCAACATCGGCCACGCGCAAGCCGCGGCCGGTGCACTTGGTCTGGCCAAGGTCCTCGTCGCCGCCCAGCACGGCGCGGTTCCCGCCAGCCTCCACGTCGACGAGGTTAGTCGCGAGATCGACTGGGATGCACAGGGTCTGAGGCTGGCCAACAAGCAGACCCCCTGGCCCGCCGTCAACGGCCGGCGGATCGCCGCGGTGTCGGCTTTCGGCATGAGCGGAACCAATGCCCACGTCGTCGTGTCGATGCCTGAGGATCCCGCCCGCGACACCGATGGGCTGGTCGCCTGATGGTCGCCAACCCGCTGCCCGACGGCCGTACCCCGGTGCTGCTGAGCGCCCACGCCGATGACCTCATCGGCGGTGACGCCGCCGCGATCCTGACCTACCTCGACGCGCGACCCGCCGTGACCGACGTCGACGATGTGGCCGCGACCCTGTTGCGCACACGTCGGACCCGGCGGCACCGCGCCGTACTGCGGGCCGCCGACATCGGTGAGCTGCGAGCGGGGCTGAGCGCACTCGCCTCGGGCGATGAACACCCGCTGCTCACGCGCTCCACGAGCAGCGCCGCGGGCTCGGTGCCGAGGGTGGCCTTCGTCTTCCCCGGGCAGGGCAGCCAGTGGCCATCGATGGGTGTGGATGCCTATCACCGTCTTCCCGTCTACCGCGCGGAGGCCGACAAGTGCGCCGCGGCCTTCGAGGCGGCGGGAGCGGTGTCGCCGCTGTCCTACCTGCTCGCCGCCGACCCGACCGCCGAGTTCACACAGGTGGCAACCCAGGGTGCCCAGTTCGTGCACGGCGTCGCACTGGCCGCCGTGTGGCGCTCCTGCGGCGTGCTGCCCGACATCACCGTCGGGCACAGCCTCGGCGAGATCGGTGCCGCGTACGTCGCGGGAACCATCACGTTGTCGGACGCCGTCGGCGTGGTCATCGCGCGTGCGACGCTGCTGGACCGTCTCACCGGTCCCTACCGGGTGGCGGTGCTCGGCGTCACCCCCGACGAGGCGCAGGCGGTGATCGAGCAGACCCCCGGCTGGCTGGAACTGTCGGTCGTGAACTCGAACTCGTCGGTCGCGGTGTCCGGTGACTGCGACGCCGTCGCGGCCGCCGTGCGGACCGTCGCCGAGAGCGGCGCGTTCGCCAAGGAGATCGAGATGTGGTTCCCCGCGCACACCACAGCCCTGGATCCGCTGCGCGCCGAACTCGAAGCACTGCTTCCCGCAGCGGAATTCACCGATACGCCGATTCAGTTCATCGGCTCGGCCACCGCCGACGTGGTGGCGCCGAACACGCCCTTCGCCGACTACTGGTACACCAACCTGCGCTCCACAGTCCGATTCGACAGGGCCGTTGCCGCGGCCGTCTCGCACGGTGCGCGGACCTTCATCGAGATGTCGGCGCACCCCGCTCTGCTGTTCGCCATGGGGGCGGTGCTCGACGACCTGCCCGATCTGGCCGACGGCGCGACGGTCCTGCTGGGCTCGGGCAGACGCGACGAACCGATCGTGGATCAGTTGGCGGCCAGCATCGTCGCGGCATCGCTGGCCGAGCCGGGGCATCGCTGGGCAGACCAGGCCGACGGAACTCGCCGACCGCTGGCCGACTTCCCGTACGCACCGATGCGGCGCGAACATCACTGGGCGACAGCGGAACCGCTACCACCGATCCCCGGCCTGACCGTCGCGGTCGAGCACTGGGAGGCGCTCGCGGCATCGACGCCCGCGACGGACGTCCGGCGCGCCGCCATCCTCGAAAGCGGTGCGCAGGGACGCGTCGGCGCATGGCTGCGCGCCGCCGCAGAAGGACACGAGGCGCTCGAGCTGGTGGCTGCGGCCGACGCCGATCTGCTCATCGTGGTGGCACCCGATGTCGACGGCGACGCTGACGAGGCCGCTGCCGAGCTGAGCCGCCGAATCGGCGACGGACTGTTCGGTTACGTCGACGCCATCACCGCGACCTGTCGCGACGTGTGGCTGGTGACGTCCGGTGCTGAACGCGTCGACCCGGCGGCCGCAGGCCCGCGACCGGGTCCCGCGGCGCTGGCGGCCATGCACCGCAGCGTCGGCCTGGAGTACCCCGACCAGCGATTCCGACACCTGGACCTACCCACTGACCTGCCCTCTGCGGCCACGCCCGCGGTCATCGGCGCGCTACTGGGCGATGTGGACACGGTGGCCCTGCGAGCCAGTGCCTCCGGTCTGAGGGCATACGGGCGCTCGACGCGCGATGAGACGACACGGGCGGCGCCATGGTCGATAGAGAGCGGCGTGTTCGACGACGTCGTGATCACCGGCGGTGGCGGAGCGATCGGCCTGCACTATGCGCGCTGGCTCGCCGAGCGTGGCGCCCGCAGGATCGTGCTGCTGAGCCGCGGCGGCGCCGATATCACCGCACTGACCCGGCTTGCCGAGAGGTACGGCACCGAGATAGTCGCTCCCCGCTGCGATATCACCGACGCCGCCGCGCTGTCGGCCATCGCCGCTGAGTACGGCGGAGACGGTGCATCACTGGTCATTCACGCCGCGGGCGCGGCCACCATCGCAGCCCACCGCGAGCTGACCCCGGAATCGGCCCACCACACGTTCGCCGCCAAGGTCGTCGGTCTTGGTCTGCTCGAGAACACGTGGCCGATGCGGACCGATGCCCGAATCCTGTTGTGCTCATCGGTGTCCGGGCTGTGGGGCGGGCGTGGGCACGCCGCCTACTCGGCAGCCAACCGGCTGCTGGACGTCATCGCCGGACAGATGCGCGACCGGGGGAGACAGTGCACCTCCGTGCGCTGGGGTCTGTGGCAGGGCACCGGCGTCATCGATGCCGACGAGATCGCCCGCGTCGAGCGATCGGGTCTGCGGGCGATGCAGCCCGAACGGGCCGTCGAGGAGAGCCTGCGCGATCACAGCGCGGATCCGCTGGTGTTCTCGGCGGATCCGGACCGTCTGCGGGCATTCCTTAGCGCCGAAGCGGAGACGGACGGACTCGCGGACGCGCCGGGCGCGGCCGATCTGGACACCAGCGGTCTGGACACCGTGGGCATCATCCGCGCCGCCCTGGGGGCGGTGCTGAAGCTGGCCGACACCACTGGGCTGGACCTGGATACCTCATTGCTGGACCTGGGGGTCGATTCACTTCTGGCGATCGACCTCCGCAAGAAGCTCAAGAAGGCCACCGGGCACAACGTTCCCCTGGCCAGAATTCTCGGCGGAGCCACGGCCACCGAGTTGATCGAGCACCTCGAACGACCCGAGAAGAAAGCACTTTCGCGTGACTGACATTGCAGACGGCACCCGCACCGACAAGACGGCGGGAGCGGAGCAGACCGCCAAGGAGTCCCGCCTCGAGCTGATGAAGCGCAAGCTCGCCGAACGGGGGCTGTCCTCGACGGCCGCCGACCCCGACTCCAACGCCGAGGTCGATCCGAACGCGTTGTCTGACGGGCAGCGCCGGATGTGGTTCGTGCAGGCAGTGGACCCCAGTGGCGTGCTGCTCAACATCTGCCTGTCCTACCGGCTCACCGGCATCGTCGACGCCGACCGCCTGCACACCGCGCTGGCCGCCACCGCACAGCGCCATCCGATTCTGCGGACCACCTATGCCGCCGACGAGAACGGCGAGCCGCAGGCGAGCGTGCACGAGGACCTGACTCCCGGGTGGACGGTGCACGATCTGTCCGAGTCCTCGGAACGGGCGCGCAAACTTCGGCTTGAGGTGCTCGCGCAGCGCGAGTTCGGCAAGCCCTTCGATCTGCGCACCGATTCGCCGCTGCGCATCACCCTGATCAAGACCGGCCCGGCCGAACACGTGATGCTGTTGGTGGCGCATCACATCGCCTGGGACGACGGCTCGTGGCGGGTGTTCTTCGGCGACCTCACGCAGGCCTACTCCGGTGCCGAACTGGCGCCGACACCGCGGCCCGCCGCCCCGCCGGCCGACACCACCGCCGAGGACCTGCGGTACTGGCGTGGGGTGATGGCGAATCCACCGGAGCCGCTTGAGCTTCCGGGTCCCACAGGATCCGCGATACCCACCGGCTTCCGTTCGCAGCGCAGCACAATCCGGTTGTCCACCGACACCGTCGAGAGGGTGTCGGCGCTGGCACGCGACACCGGGTCCACGCCCTACATGGTGCTGCTGGCCGCCTTCGGCGCGCTCATCAACCGCTACACCCACGCCGACGACTTCCTGGTGGCCTCACCGGTCCTGAACCGCGAGTCCGACGAGACCATCGGCTACTACGGCAACACAGTGGCCATGCGGTTGCGCCCGCAGGGGTCGGTGGGATTCCGCGATCTCGTCACCGCGGCCCGCGACACCGCGCTCGGCGCGTTCGCACACCAGCGCGTCAACCTGGACCGGGTGGTGCGTGAGCTGAACCCCGATCGCCGCCACGGCGCAGAGCGCATGACGCGGGTCAGCTTCGGCTTCCGCGAACCCGACGGCGGCGGATTCAGCCCAGACGGCGTGCTCAGTGCCCGCGCTGAACTTCGCGGTCACACCACACAGTTGCCGCTGGGCTTCATGATCGAGATCGACGCGGCGGGAGCCGTTGTCGAGGCCGAGCATCTGACCGAGATCATCGACGCCGGCCTGGCTCGCCAGATGCTCAATCACTTCGTCGTGCTCCTCGAGGCTGCGCTGGCGGATCCAAACCTTCCGCTGTCCCGGCTTCCGCTGTTCACCGCCGAGGACGCGGCGTGGATGGACTCGGTGTCGCGTGGTGAGGTCTTCGAGACCCCGGCCAGGACGCTTACCGAACTGGTCGGTGAGCAGGCGGCCAGCACCCCCGACAACATCGCCGTCGTCTACGAGGGACGCCATTACACCTACCGCGAGATCAACGAATCCGCGAACCGGTTGGCGCACTGGCTGATCAGCCAGGGCATCGGCACCGAGGACCGTGTCGCCGTGTTGCTCGACAAGTCCCCGGAACTCGTCATCACCGCACTGGCGATCGTCAAGGCTGGCGCGGTGTACCTGCCGGTGGACCCGACCTACCCCGAGGATCGGCTGACCTACATCCTCGCCGATTCCGACCCCAAGGTGGTGCTGCGCGAGCCCGTCACCGGACTCGACGACTACTCGGCGGCGGACCCGACTGACGCCGACCGCGTCCGACCACTGCGGCCCGAGAACACCGCTTATCTGATCTACACGTCGGGCTCCACCGGCCTGCCCAAGGGGGTGCCGGTCTCGCACCGCCCCATCGCGGAGTACTTCGTGTGGTTCGGCGCCGAATACGAGGTGTCCCAGGACGATCGCCTTCTGCAGGTCGCCTCGCAGAGCTTCGACGTGTCGATCGGTGAGATCTTCGGCATGCTCGCCGCCGGTGCCCGCCTGGTGATTCCACGGCCGGGTGGACTGGGCGACATCGGCTACCTGACCGATCTGCTGCGCAACGAGGGCATCACGTCGATGCACTTCGTCCCGTCGCTGCTTGGCCTGTTCCTGTCGCTACCCGGGGTGAACGAGTGGCGCACCCTGCAGCGTGTGCCGATCGGCGGCGAGGCCCTGCCGGGCGAGATCGCCGACAAGTTCCACGCCACGTTCGACTCGCTGCTGCACAACTTCTACGGGCCCACCGAGACGGTGCTCAACTGCACCCGGTTCAAGGTCGAGGGCAAGCAGGGCGCCCGGATCGTGCCGATCGGCACCCCGAAGATCAACACCACCATCCACCTCCTCGACGAGGCGCTGGCACCGGTTCCGGTCGGGGTGATCGGTGAGATCTACATCGGCGGAAGCCATGTCGCCCGCTACCACGACAGGGCCGGCCTCACAGCCGAGCGCTTCGTCGCCGATCCGTTCAACCCGGGTGGACGGATGTACCGGTCGGGTGACCTCGCGCGCCGCAATGCCGACGGTGACGTCGAGTTCGTCGGCCGCGCCGACGAACAGGTCAAGGTACGCGGATTCCGCATCGAACTCGGCGAGGTCTCCGCCGCCATCTCGGTGGACCCCTCGGTCGGTCAGGCCGTGGTCGTGGTCAGCGATCTGCCGACGCTGGGCAAGAGCCTGGTCGCCTACATCACCCCAGCCGCCGATGCCGAGGTCGTGGAGATCGACCGCATCCGGGCGCGGGTTGCGGCTGCGCTGCCCGAGTACATGATCCCCGCCGCGTACGTGGCGATCGACGAGATCCCGATCACCGCGCACGGCAAGATCGACCGGAAAGCGCTGCCGGAGCCCGAGATCCGCTCGGCGACGGAGTTCCGCGAGCCCGCCAACGACACCGAGCGTCAGCTGGCGACGCTTTTCGGCGAGCTGCTGGACCGCGATCAGGTGGGCGCCGACGACTCGTTCTTCGAACTCGGTGGACACTCGCTGCTGGCCACCAAGCTGGTGGCGGCGGTGCGTTCGCGCTGCGGCGTCGACATCGGTGTACAGGACGTCTTCGAACTCGCCACGGTCGCGGCGATGGCCGCCCACGTCGACGATCTCATCGCATCGGGCGGGACGTCAGGGCGGCCCCCGATCGTGGCCATCCCGCACGAGGGGCCGCTGCAGATGTCGGCCGCACAGCTGCGGCAGTGGTTCCAGTTCCGCATCGACGGACCGAACCCCGTCAACAACATCCCGTTCGCCGCCAGGGTGACCGGACCCAGTGACGCCGAGGCGCTGGTCGCGGCGATCAACGACGTCGTCGCACGCCACGAGATCCTGCGGACCACCTACACCGAGATCGACGGTGCGCCCTACCAGTTGATCAACCCCGTCGCGCCACTGACGGTGCGGCGAGCACGCGGTGCCGACGAACAGTGGCTGCAGCGCGAACTCGACGCCGAGCGCAAGTACTGCTTCGAGCTGGAGAGCGACTGGCCCATCCGCGCCGCGGTGCTGTCCACGCCGTCCGACCATGTGCTGTCGATCGTCGTACACCACATCGCCGCCGACCACTGGTCGGCGGGCGTGCTGTTCACCGACATCCTCACCTCCTACCGCGCCCGACGCGCGGGCCAGGAAGTCGAGCTCCCCGACCTGGATGTGCAGTACGCGGACTTCGCGTCCTGGCAGGCCGGGCTGCTCGCCGACGAGGGTGAAGCGGTTGTCGCGCAACGGGAGTACTGGACCCGACAGCTGGCCGGGCTGCCCGAGGAGAACGGGCTGCGTCCGGACTTCCCGCGCCCGCCGGTGCCATCCGGTGGCGGCGACGCACTGGGCTTCAGCATCGACGGCGAGACACGCGCCAGGCTGACCGAGCTCACCCGAGAACTCGGCGTCACCGAGTTCATGCTGCTGCAGGCGGCCGTGGCCGTTGCGCTCCATGCCGCGGGGGAGGGCGTCGACATCCCGTTGGGCACACCGGTCGCGGGGCGCACCGAACCGCAGCTGGAAGCGTTGATCGGCTTCTTCATCAACATCGTTGTGCTGCGTAACGACCTCGCCGGAAACCCCACACTGCGTGAGGTGCTGCGTCGCGCCCGTGAGATGGCGCTCGACGCGTACAAGCATCAAGACCTGCCGTTCGATCGCGTCGTGGACGCGGTCAGCCCGGTGCGGTCGCTGTCACGCAACCCGCTGTTCGGCGTCGTGGTGCACGTCCGCGAGGATCTGCCTGCCGATCGGGTCATCGATTCCGGCCCCGACGGTGAGACCCGTTTCACCGCACTGGAGCCGACGTTCGACGTCGCCCATGCCGACCTGTCGCTGAACTTCTTCGCCGAGCCCGACGCGGGGTACAAGGGCACCGTCATCTACCGCACCGAGCTGTATGAGCGTGCCACCGCGGAACGCCTCGTCTCGTGGCTGCATCGCGTGATCGCCGCGTTCGCCGATAACGCGGATCAGACGCTGCGCGACATCACGGTCATCGAGCCGGGCGAACGCCGCCGCATCGTCGAGGACTGGAGCGCCTCCGCGGTACCGCCGGAGGCGCTGCCGCAGACCGCGGGCGCAACCGCTGTCTACGTACTCGACGAGTGGCTCGAACCGACCGCAGTCGGTGTCATCGGCGATGTCCACTACGCAGGAGGCGCCGTAGACGACGCGGCGGCGAATGCCAATGTCGCAGGCGCGATCCGGTTCGTGGGCAACCCGTTCACGACGGGCACCAGCCTGTACCGCACCGGCGATCGGGCGCGGTGGACAGCTGACGGCAGGCTCGAGGTCGTCGACGCGGGTGATCACCGCGTCCAGGCCGCGTTGGAGGCAGTCGAGGGTGTCGCGTCGGCGGCCACCAGGGCGTGGCCCGGTCGTGTCGGGACGCAGCTGGCCGGTTATGTCGTGCCCGAGGCGCCTATCGAGGACGCCGCCGAACGTATCCGGTTCGCCGAGCAGGTGGCTGCGGCACTGCCCGAGGATCTGGTTCCGCCATCCATCACGGTGGTCGACTCCATCGATCGCAGGACCCTCACCCGCCCGGTGTTCACCAACACCGCACCGACCGAACCCCTGCGCACCGACACCGAACGCGCTCTGGCCGCGGTGCTGATCGATGTTCTCGGGATCGGCGAAGTGGGTCGCAACGACGACTTCTTCACGTTGGGTGGTGACAGCATCCTGGCCGTGCAGCTGGCCGCGCGGGCCCGCGACGCCGGTGTTCCGCTGACGGCACGAATGGTGTTCGAGCATCCCGAGATCGCCGAACTCTCCGTCGCGATCGACGAGAAGGCCGCCGCAGGCGGTGCCCCCACCGGTGGCGACGCCCACCATGCGCCGATGGCCGCGTCCGGTTTGACCGCCGATGAACTGGCGGCGTTGACCGCCGGCTGGTCGGAGACGCGAGACGAGACGACGTGACGACGATCGGAACGCCGTCTGCCGTCGAGGACGTCATGGCGCTGAGCCCGCTGCAGCAGGGGCTCTACTCGCTGACGGGCCTGACCGATGGCGACGACGCTGCCGATCCGTACGTCATCGCGATGGCGGCCGACGTCGAGGGCACGCTCGATGTGGGGCTTCTGCGCCGCTGCGCCGAGGCGATGCTGGTGCGCCATCCCAATGTGCGGGCCAGCTTCTTCCAGGGCAATCTGAGCCGGCCGGTGGCCGTGGTGCCATCGAACGTGGACCTGCCGTGGCGGCACGTGACGGCGACCGCGGAGGAGGCCGTCGGGATCGAGGCCGACGAACGGCGCAGACGATTCGATCTGGCCAAGGGGCCCGTCGTCCGCTTCCTGCTCATCGAGAAACCGCAATCGCAGTGGCGGCTCGTCGTGATCGCCCATCACATCGTCATCGACGGGTGGTCATTGCCGGTGTTCGTCGGCGAACTGATCACGCTGTACTGCGCCGGCGGCGACGTCGACGCGCTGCCGTCGGTGCCGCGGCCCTACCGCGACTACATCGGCTGGCTGGCGGGCCGCGACCCGGAGACCAGCCGCGTGCGCTGGCGGACACACCTGGACGGACTCGACGGGCCGACGCTGCTCTCACCGGCTCTGACCGGTCGTGAGGCCGCGCCGGGGCTGCCGCAGCGCGCCGAGGTCATGCTCGACGAGGCGGCCACCGCCGAGCTAGTGGACGCCGCGCGGCTGCGTGGTGTCACCGTGAACACGCTGTTCCAGATGGCCTGGGCGGCAATACTTTCGGCGTTCACGGACCGTACCGACGTGGTGTACGGAGTCACCGTGTCGGGTCGACCGGACGAGCTGTCCGGTGTCGAGACGATGGTCGGGCTGTTCATCAACACGGTGCCGCTGCGCATCCGCCTCGACGCCACCGGGCGGGTGGGGCAGCAGTGTCTGGCACTGCAACGCGAAGCCGCCGAGCTGCGCGACCACAGCTACCTGAGCCACTCCGAGATCCGGGCACTCGGTGGCCTCGGCGAGATGTACGACTCGCTGCTGGTGTACGAGAACTTCCCGCCGGGCGGGCTGGTCGGCAGCGACGAATTCCCGCTCGACGGTGCGGTACTGCGCCCGGCCGCCCTGGAGAGCCTGTCGCACTTCCCGGTCACCATCGCCGCACATCCGACGCATGGGCGGCTGACGGTGCTCGTCGAGACCCTCGACGGTGCGCTCGGAGCGCTCGACGCCGAGGCGCTCGGCCGACGGGTGCTCACGGTTGTTCAACGCCTCCTGCGGTTGTGGGACCGGCCGCTGCGCGATGTCGCCGTGACTCTCGATGGCGAGGTCTCACCGCCGGCGCCCGTCGACGGCACCGAACCCACGGGTGGCTTCCACACCGCCTTCGCCGAGATCGCCGCGCAGCGCCCGGATTCGGCTGCACTGAGTTGGGACGGCGGTGAACTCACCTACCGTGACCTCGACGAGGTCGCCGACGGACTGGCCGATGAACTCGTCCGACGCGGGGTGCGCGCCGAGACCCCGGTGCCGATTCTGCTGCGCCGTGGCCCGGACTACGTGATCGCGATGCTGGCCGTGCTCAAGGCAGGTGGGCTGATCGTTCCGCTGGACCCCTCGATGCCCGAGGACCGCATCGACGAGATCGTGGGCCAGACAAGTACGTCGCTCATCGTCGATGACGCAGTGCTGGCCGCCGCACCGCGCGTGGCAGGCGCCAACTACCGGGCTGCCGACATCCGTCCGGGCCAGGGCGCCTACGTGGTGTTCACCTCAGGGACGACGGGAAAGCCCAAGGGGGTCATCGGAACTCACCGAGCGCTGCTGTCCTACGCGACCGATCACGTGCGCAACGTCCTGCGTCCCGCGGCCGAGCGTCTGAACCGTCCGCTGCGCATCGCGCATGCGTGGTCGTTCACCTTCGACGCGGCGTGGCAGCCGTTGGCCGCCCTGCTCGACGGGCATACCGTGCACATTGTCGGCGACGCCGTGCAGCGCGACGCCGAGGCGTTGGTCGAGGTGATCGACCGGCACGGAATCGATCTGATCGACACCACACCGTCGATGTTCGGTCAGTTACAGGCGGCGGGTTTGTTGAGCAGGGTGCCCCTGGCGGTGCTGGCGCTCGGGGGAGAGGCCATCGACACCGGGCTGTGGCAGGCCATTCGAGCGGAGTGCGGGCGCACCGGCATGGCCGCGCACAACTGCTACGGGCCGACCGAGACGACGGTCGAGGCCGTCGTCGCCGCGATCACCAACTACGACGAACCGTGTATCGGCACGACAACCGACTCGACCGTGGCCTACGTGCTGGACTCCTGGTTGCGGCCCGTACCCGACGGTGTGGCAGGCGAGTTGTACCTGGCCGGAGGCCAACTCACACGCGGCTACCTCGGTCGTGCCGGCGAGAGCGCGGGCAGGTTCGTCGCCGATCCGTTCACCCCAGGCGCGCGGATGTACCGCACCGGCGACGTGGTCCGCCGCAAGCCTGTGTCGAACCCCGGGTCGCTGCGCTCCTGCCCGCCGGACGCTGCAATCCAGTTCCTGGGTCGCAGCGACGACCAGGTCAAGATCCGCGGATTCCGGGTGGAACCGGGCGAAGTCGTCGCCGCGCTGTCCGGTCACCCCGATGTGCGTCACGCCCACGTGGCGGTGCGCCGCCACCGCAGCGGCCCCCGCCTGGTGGCCTACGTTGCGACCAGCGCCCCGGTGCCCGACCTGCGCAGGCTGCTGGTCACCACGTTGCCGAGATACCTGGTGCCCCACCACATTGTCGTCGTCGACGAGATACCCCTGACCAGACATGGGAAGGTCGACGACGCGTCGCTGGCGGCGCTTGACGCCGACCGGCGCTCCGAGCAGTTCGAGGCCCCGGCCACCGACACCGAGACCGTGCTCGCGCAGGTGTTCGCCGAAATGCTCGAGGCCACGCAGATTGACGTCACGGCAGACTTCCTCGATCTCGGTCTGGACAGCATCGTGGCGCTGTCGGTCGTGCAGGCCGTGCGGCGACGCGGTATCGCGTTGCGGGCACGGCTGATGTTGGACTGCTCGACAGTCCGCGAACTGGCCGCGGCGATCGACTCCGACGACGGCGTGGACGCAGACTACGACGAGGGGTCGGATCCGATCCCGCTGCTGCCCAACGGGCACTGGCTCTACCAGTGCGGTGACCCGCGCCGGCTCGCACAGACCGAGGCGCTCCGTCTCCCCGACGGCATCACCCGCGTCCAGCTTGAGGCGCTGTTGCGCAACGTGATCGACGGGCACGAGGTGCTGCGCAGTCGGCTGGACCGCGACACCATGACACTGGTTGGCCACGTCAACGAGGCCGTGCTGTCCGAGGCGATCGTGGCCGGTGACCTGATCGGAGCAGTCTCCGAGCACGCCGCGGAGTCGGTGGAACGCCTGAATCCCGACGCGGGTTCGATGCTGGACGCGGTGTGGTTACACGACGGTGACGGCGGGCCGAGCGTGCTGGTCCTCACCGTGCACGTGCTGGCGATGGATCCGGCGTCGTGGCGGATCGTGCTCGGCGAACTCGAGGCGGGCTGGCACGCGCTGGCATCCGGCACCAGTCCGGCGCCAGCACGGGAGCACACGTCGCTGCGTCAGTGGTCGGGGCTTCTGGCCGAGCGCGCACGCACGCTCGACACGTGCGACTTCTGGGCGGCGCAGTTCGACGGTGACGACCCCCTTCTGGGGGCGCGGCGGATATCGCCGGGCAACGACTGCATGGGCGATGTGATGGTCGAGATGGCGTTCGCCGATCCCGAGGTGACAGCGCGCGTGCTCACCGGCCCGATCCCCGTGACGGAGGTGCTGGCCGCGACGACGGCACGCACGCTGACCGCGTGGCGTCGTCATCGTGGCCAGGCGACACCATCGCCGCTACTGGCATTGGAGACGCACGGCCGCGCCGACCTGGCCGTGTCGGCTGGGCTGGGCGAGGATGCCCGTCAGATCGACACCGGCGATACCGTCGGCCTGCTCAGTGCGATCTACCCGCTGCGGCTCGGCGCGACCGACGCCCGCGGGGTGGCAGAGGCGTTCGCGGCGATACCCGGCGACGGCATCGACTACGGGCTGCTGCGTTACCTGCGCGCCGATACCGCCGAACGACTTGGCGCGCATCGCGATCCGCAGATTCTGCTGAATTACCTGGGTCGCATGCAGCTCGCCACCGACGGTGGGGCGCTGCGGCAGGACCGCTCACTGTTGAGCGACGTGTCGACGCTTCCCGAGCCCAACGCCGCGGTGCGACACGAACTGACGATCATGGCGGCCGTGATCGACCGCAATGGGTCGGCGGTTCTCGGCACCCAGTGGCGCACCCTTCCCGAAATCCTGTCCACCTCCGATGTCGCCACCCTGCAGGCGATGTGGATGGACGCTCTGCGAGAGGTAATCGAGTGAGTCCTACAACTCCGAAACTGGCTGTCATCGGTGCGGGGGCCAAGGCCGTCGCAGTCGCCGCCAAGGCCGCCGAACTGCGGGCGATGGGCGTGCCCGCACCGGACGTCGTCGCCGTCGAGCGCGCCGGTGTGGCCGCCAACTGGCAGTCTGGCGGAGGCTGGACCGACGGTAATCACCGCCTGGGCACCGGCCCCGAGAAGGACGTGGGCTTCCCGTACCGGTCGTCGTTGGTGCCCCGCCGCAACGCCGAACTCGACGAGCGGATGACACGGCACAGCTGGCAGGCATACCTGGTGGCGACGGGTGGTTTCGCCGAGTGGATCGACCGTGGCCGACCCGCGCCGACGCATCGGCGGTGGAGCCAGTACCTGCGGTGGGTGGCCGATGACGTCGGCATGACCGTGGTCAACGGTGAGGTCGAGCGGATCTCGGTGCACGAGGACGCGGGCAACCAGCGCTGGGCGCTGCACACCGCCGAGGACACGGTGTACGCCGACGGGGTCATGGTCACCGGTCCGGGACAGGCCGAACGGTCGGTGCTGCCGGGTAATCCGCGCGTCATGTCGATCGCCCAGTTCTGGCACCACGCGGCGCAGCACGAACGTATCTCCGCCGAGCGCGTCGCGGTGATCGGTGGTGGCGAGACCGCCGCGTCGATGCTCAATGAGCTTTTCGGCCACCGTGTTTCGACCATCACGGTGATCTCGCCGTCGGTCACGTTGTTCACCCGCGGCGAGAGTTTCTTCGAGAACGCGCTGTTCTCCGATCCGACGGGGTGGACCGGACTGACCTTGGCCGAGCGTCGCGACGCCCTGGCCCGCACGGATCGCGGCGTCTTCTCGGCACGCGTTCAGGACGCTCTGCTCGCCGATGACCGCATCCGGCACCTGCGTGGCCGCGTCGCGCACGCCGTCGCGCGTGACGGACGAATCAGATTGACGCTCAGCACGAACACCGGAGGGGAGGCCGTCGAGACCGTGCACGGCTTCGATCTGGTGATCGACGGGTCCGGCGCGGACGCGCTGTGGTTCGTGCCGCTGTTCACCCAGGACGCGCTGGACGTGTTGGAACTCGGCATGGGCGGGCCGATGACCAGTGAGTCGCTGCAGGAGTCCATCGGCGACGACCTGGCCGTCACTGGCGTGCACCCGAAGTTGTTCCTGCCCGGCCTGTCCGGACTCACCCAAGGTCCCGGGTTCCCCAACCTGTCCTGCCTCGGGCTGTTGTCGGACCGGGTGCTGGGCGCCGACCTGACCCACGATCCGATGAGGAGACTCGATGAGCAACAATCCGTTCGATGACGAGGACGGCACCTTCTTCGTCCTGGTGAACGACGAGGACCAGCACAGCCTCTGGCCGACGTTCGCCGACGTGCCCGCGGGCTGGCGGGTGGTGTTCGGGGAGAGCACACGCGCCGACTGTGTGGCCTTCGTCGAGGAGAACTGGACCGACCTGCGGCCGCGCACACTGCGCGAGGCCATGGCCGCCGACTAGCCCTACGCCCTCTCCCGCGAGCGCGCGTGTCTGCGGCCGACACGCCGCGTTCAAATCGGACTTTTCGCGCGCTCGCGCCTGGGGATTGCGACTAGCCCTGTCTAGGCTGGCGGGCGTGACCGCCCGGACCGGTGCGCTGCTCTGGATCGCGTCGGCGGTCTGCTACTTCGCCGCGGAGGCGGTGGCGGCCACAGCAATCGACACCTACGGCTACGCCACCAACTACGTCAGTGACCTCGGCGACCCAGCTCGATCGCCGCACGCGGCGGTGATGAACGCGGCCTTCGTGGTGCAGGGTTTGGCCTTCCCGATCGGTGCGTGGTTGCTGTGCCGGGCCGGGCAGCTGCGCAAGGCACTGCCGTTCCTATCGCTCGCGGTGTGCAACGGCGTCGGCAATCTGCTCGTTGCCGCCGTACACAGCGGAACGGGTTCGGCCTGGCACGGTGTCGGCGCGGCCCTCGCACTGGTCGGCGGGAACGCGGCGGTACTGGTCGGATCGTCGGCCCTTCGACCAGCGCTTGCCGCGCCGGCGTACCGGGTGATGTCCATAGCGCTCGGGGTGTCGGGACTGTTGTGCCTCGTCGCCGTCGCGGTCGAGCTGGCGCCGATCGGTGTCTGGGAACGCGGCAGTGTCTACGCGATCTACGCGTGGCAGGTCGCGACGGCGGTCACGGTTCTGGCGCGCGGCCGTAGAGGCGCTCACGCGTGAGAGCGCGCAGAGTCCGATTCAGACGCGGCGTGTCGGCCGCAGACACGCGCGCTCGCGGAAAGTGGGGGAGCGAAGCGTCAGGTCGGCTGGGGTAGCGCACCGTCCATGTCGAACACGCGGGCGTGCAGGACCGTGCGGTTTCGCAGCGCGGCGCGCACCGCGCGGTGCAGGCCATCCTCGAGGTACACCACACCCTTCCACCGCACGGCGTGCGGGAAGAGGTCACCGTAGAACGTCGAGTCCTCCGACAACAGCCGGTCGAGTGCCAGCACAGTGGTGGTCGTGACCAGCTCATCGAGCCGAATCTGGCGGGGCGGGATCTGCGCCCACTGCCGGTAGGACAGGCCGTGTTCGGGATACGGCTTGCCCTCGCGGACGCCCTTGAAGATCATCGCTGGGCCGTCGCGCAGTGCTTGTTTCGCAACATCGGCGTCGGCATGTGTCGAGATTAGTGCCCCGGGCGCGCCTTGTCCCTGGCATCGGAGCACTATCGTTCGGTGTCCTCGCTGCTCTGCACCGTAAAATGAAACTCGACCAGGAGGTGAACGATGGGTAGCGCTGATGATCGGCGTTTCGAGGTGCTGCGCGCCATCGTCGCTGACTTCGTGACATCCAAGGAGCCGATTGGCTCCAAGGCACTTGTCGAGCGGCATAACCTCGGCGTCTCCAGCGCCACTGTGCGCAATGACATGGCGGTGCTCGAGGCTGAGGGCTATATCGCGCAACCGCACACCAGCTCGGGACGCGTGCCGACCGAGAAGGGTTACCGGGAGTTCGTCGACCGCCTCGATGACGTCAAACCGATGTCGTCCAGCGAGCGACGCGCGATCCTGTCGTTCCTGGAGTCCGGCGTCGACCTCGACGATGTTCTGCGCCGCGCGGTCAAGCTGCTCGCTCAGCTCACCCGCCAGGTCGCGATCGTCCAGTACCCCACGTTGTCAGCGTCGACGGTGCGCCACCTCGAGGTCGTCGCGCTGACGCAGGCCAAGTTGCTGCTTGTCGTGATCACCGACTCCGGCCGCGTCGATCAGCGCATCGTGGAACTCGGCGACGCCATCGACGACCATCAGCTCGCGCAGTTGCGGGAGCGCCTGGCCCAGGCACTCGAGGGCAAGCCCCTCTCGGCGGCGTCGGTCGCCGTCGCGGACCTCGCCTCCCAGCTCGTCGGCCATGGCAGCCTCGGCGACGCCGTGGGTCGCGCGGCCACGGTGCTGGTCGAGACGTTGGTGGAGCACCACGAGGAACGTCTGCTTCTCGGTGGCACCGCCAACCTCACTCGCAACACCGGTGACTTCGGTGGATCACTGCGCTCGGTGCTCGAGGCGCTGGAGGAGCAGGTCGTGGTGCTGCGGTTGCTGGCCGTGCAGCAGGAGGCCGGTAAGGTCACGGTACGTATCGGGCACGAGACCGAGGCCGAGCAGATGGCCGGAACATCGGTGGTCAGCACCAGCTACGGCAGCTTGGGCAAGATTTACGGCGGCATGGGTGTGGTTGGTCCCACTCGAATGGACTATCCGGGAACCATCGCCAACGTTGCGGCGGTTGCTCTCTACATAGGCGAGGTCTTGGGCACCCGTTAGGGGTGTGAGTCGGGCCGCGAAAAGCGGCTCAGAGGGTTTTGAAAGGGTTTGGCGTGGCACGCGACTATTACGGCCTGCTCGGTGTGAGCAAGGGCGCGAGCGATTCGGATATCAAGAAGGCGTATCGCCGACTGGTGCGCGAGTTGCATCCCGACGTCAACCCCGATGCGGGCGAGCAGTTCGCCGAGGTCAAGCTCGCCTACGAGATCCTCATCGATCCCGAACGGCGCCGGATCGTCGACATGGGTGGCGACCCAATGGAGCGGGCCGCAGGCGGCGGCAACGGGTTCGGTGGCTTCGGTGGGCTCGGTGACGTGTTCGAGGCGTTCTTCGGCGGCGGTGGCGGCGGGGCTCGCGGACCGGTTGGCCGAGTGCGGCCCGGTTCGGACTCGCTGCTGCGGATGCGAATGGACCTGACGGAGTGCGCGACCGGCGTGACCAAGCAGGTCACTGTCGACACCGCGATCCTGTGCGACCTGTGCCACGGCAAGGGCACGCATGGCGACTCGACCCCGGTGACCTGCGATACCTGCAACGGCCAGGGTGAGGTGCAGACCGTGCAGCGTTCGCTGCTCGGCCAGGTGCTGACGTCGCGTCCGTGTCCGGTCTGTGCCGGCGTCGGTGAGGTGATTCCCGATCCATGCCACCGCTGCGGCGGCGACGGCAGGGTGCGCGCCCGCCGCGAGGTCAGCGTCAAGATTCCCGCTGGCGTTGGCGAGGGGATGCGCGTACGGCTGGCGGCCCAGGGCGAGGTGGGCCCGGGTGGCGGACCGGCAGGCGACCTCTACGTCGAGGTCCACGAGCAACAGCACGATGTCTTCGTGCGTGACGGTGACGACCTGCACTGCACGGTGTCGGTCCCGATGGTCGACGCCGCGCTGGGCACATCCCTGTCGGTTGACGCGATCATCGACGGTCCCACCGAGATCACCATCGCACCCGGGACACAGCCGGGCACCGTCACATCGCTGCGCGGGCACGGTATGCCGCACCTGCGGACGGGCGTGCGCGGCAACCTGCACATCCACGTCGAGGTCGTCGTGCCCACGCGTCTCGACACGCACGACACCGAGCTGCTGCGCAAGCTCAAGGAGCAGCGGGCGCGCGATGTCGCCGAGGTCAAGTCCACGCATGCGACGTCCTCGGGCGGGGGCCTGTTCAGCCGTCTGCGTGAGACCTTCACCGGCCGCTGAGATCGGGTGAGCCGCGCGTGAGCTGGTTCGGGTGAGCGCCGCCCTGTTCTACGTCGATGTGCTTCCCGAGACCGGCGAGCGGGTCGTCGTCGACGGTGATGAGGGATTCCACGCCGCCAATGTCCGTCGCATCCGCGTGGGTGAGGAACTCGACATCGGCGACGGTGCGGGAGCGGTCGCACACTGCGTCGTCGAGGACGTCGCCAAGGGTCGGCTCGAGGCGCGGCTGATGACACGGCGGACTGTGGATCCGCCCACTCCGACCGTGACCGTCGTGCAGGCACTGCCCAAGTCCGACCGCTCCGAACTTGCCATCGAGTTGGCGACCGAGGCCGGCGCGGACAGCTTCATCGCCTGGCAGTCGCAGCGGTGCGTCGCGCGCTGGGACGGATCCGCCAAGGTGGACAAGGGCCTGCGACGGTGGCAGGCGGTGGCCAGGTCGGCGGCCAGGCAATCGCGCCGCCCGTACATCCCGACGGTCACGTCGGTGCTGTCCACCGCTGAGCTGATCGACGCCGTCGGTGCGGCCGTCGACTCCGGCGCGGTGGTGCTCGCCCTGCACGAATCGGCGACGGGACCGCTCACCGCGCCCGAAATGACAGCGCGTCTGGATAAGGCCGGAGCAGTGCTGCTGCTGGTGGGGCCCGAGGGCGGGATCAGCGACGACGAGATTGAAGCACTGACCCGGGCGGGTGCGACAGCGGTGCGGTTGGGGCCCTCAGTGCTGCGAACCTCGACCGCCGCGGCGGTCGCGCTGGGGGCACTCGGGGTGCTGACCGGCAGGTGGTCCTAGTGCGGTCTGCACCATGGGCTTATGGGTCGACCGTTGGTTTGAGTGCGTGACCAGCGGTAAACTGCAATTGCACCGCTACCAGAGCACAGAAAGCAGGCACTGAACACCACGTGACTCCCCGCGAGACGCAGGCTGCGTCGTCGGCCATGCGAAGCAACGACGCCGTGCGCAGCAATATCAACGTGCCGCCCGATCTAGTGGTGGGCCTGCTCGGCTCAGCCGACGAGAATCTGCGCGCCCTGGAGAACCTGCTGACCGCAGACATCCACGTGCGCGGCAACGCACTCGCCCTGTCCGGTGAGCCCGCCGACGTCGCACTCGCCGAGCGTGCGGTGACCGAACTCCTCGCTGTCGTCGCCAGCGGACAGCGCCTGACCCCTGACGCCGTGCGTCACACGCTGTCGATGCTGACCGGATCGGGCACCGAGTCACCCGCCGAGGTGCTGACGCTCGACATCCTGTCGCGGCGCGGCAAGACCATTCGTCCCAAGACGCTGAACCAGAAGCGGTACGTCGATGCGATCGACGCGCACACCATCGTGTTCGGCATCGGCCCCGCCGGCACCGGCAAGACCTACCTGGCGATGGCGAAGGCGGTCAATGCGCTGCAGACCAAGCAGGTGTCGCGCATCATCCTCACCAGGCCGGCCGTGGAAGCCGGTGAGCGCCTTGGCTTCCTGCCCGGCACGCTGAGTGAGAAGATCGATCCCTACCTGCGCCCGCTGTATGACGCGCTGCACGACATGATGGACGTCGAGTTGATCCCGAAGCTGATGAGTACCGGTGTCATCGAGGTCGCGCCGCTGGCGTACATGCGTGGCCGCAGTCTCAATGACGCGTTCATCATCCTCGACGAGGCGCAGAACACCACCGCAGAGCAGATGAAGATGTTCCTCACCCGGTTGGGCTTCGGCTCGAAGATGGTCGTGACGGGGGACGCCACACAGGTCGACCTGCCCGGCGGCGCCCGCTCGGGATTGCGGGCCGCAGTCGACATCCTGGACGGCATCAACGACATTCACGTCTCCGAACTCACCAGCGCCGACGTCGTGCGCCATCGGCTGGTGTCGGAGATCGTGGACGCCTACGCGAGATCCGAGTCCGAGGAGTCTGGCGGACTCAATCGCTCCCAGCGTCGCGCCAACCTGGGCAGGCAGCGCCGATGACCATCGAGGTGGCCAACGAGTCGGGGATCGACGTCTCCGAGTCCGAACTGATCAGCGTCGCGCGCTTCGTCATCAAGCGAATGGATGTCAATCCGGCCGCCGAGTTGTCGATGGTGCTGCTCGACACCGCGGCCATGGCCGATCTGCACATGCGGTGGATGGATCTTCCCGGTCCGACCGACGTGATGAGCTTCCCGATGGACGAACTCGAGCCCGGTGGCCGGCCCGACGCGCCCGAACCGGGACCGTCGATGCTCGGCGATATCGTGCTGTGCCCGGAGTTCGCCGCCAAACAGGCTGAGACCGCCGGACATTCACTGGGCCACGAACTCGCACTGCTTACCGTGCACGGCGTCCTGCACCTCTTGGGCTATGACCATGCCGAGCCCGATGAGGAGAAGGAGATGTTTGCGTTGCAGGGCGAACTGCTCGAGGAATGGGTGGCCGATCAAGTGGCGGCCTATCACCGGGACCGGCAGACCGAGCGCGATCGGGAACTGCTCGACAAGTCGCGGTTCTACGACCACCCGTGACCGCACTCGCGCCGCTGCTCGGCGCCATCGCCCTGATTCTCATCGGCGGACTGTTCGCGGCGATCGACGCCGCCATCAGCACCGTCTCCATAGCCCGCGTCGAGGAACTCGTCCGCGAGGAACGCCCCGGTGCCGCCCGACTGGCACGGCTGGTCACCGACCGACCCCGCTACATCAACCTCGTTGTGCTGCTACGCATCACGTGCGAGACCATTGCCACCGTCCTGCTCGTCGCGTACCTGGCCGAGTACTTCGCGCTGCAGTGGGCACTGGTGGTCGCCGCGGCCATCATGGTGGTGGTCACATTCGTGGCGATGGGCGTCGGCCCACGCACCCTCGGCAGGCAGAACGCCTACTCGATAGCCTTGATGGCCGCCCTTCCGCTACAGGCGATCTCGGTTCTGCTGACCCCGATCAGTCGGCTGCTGGTGCTGATCGGGAACGCGCTGACCCCGGGCCGCGGATTCCGCAACGGCCCCTTCGCCTCCGAGATCGAACTGCGTGAGGTGGTGGACCTGGCGCAGCAGAGCGGTGTGGTCGCCGACGACGAGCGCCGCATGATCCAGTCCGTGTTCGAACTCGGGGACACCGCAGCGCGCGAGATCATGGTGCCGCGAACCGAGATGGTCTGGATCGAATCCGACAAGTCCGCCGGCCAGGCCACATCCCTTGCGGTGCGCAGTGGCCACAGCCGCCTCCCGGTGATCGGCGACAACGTCGATGACGTGGTGGGCGTGGTGTACCTCAAGGACCTGGTCCAGCAGACGTACTACTCGACCAACGGCGGCCGTGATACCAAGGTCGCCGACGTGATGCGTCCCGCGGTGTTCGTACCGGACTCCAAGCCGTTGGACGCCCTGCTGCGCGAGATGCAGCGCGACCGCAACCACATGGCACTGCTGGTGGACGAGTACGGCGCGATCGCCGGACTGGCGACCATCGAGGACGTCCTTGAGGAGATCGTCGGCGAGATCGCCGACGAGTACGACACCGACGAGGTCCAACCCTGGGAGGACCTGGGCGACCAGCGGTTCCGGGTATCCGCGCGGCTGCCGCTGGAGGACTTGACCGAACTGTTCTCCGGTCTCGAGATCGAGGACGACCTCGACTTCGACACCGTCGGCGGACTGCTGGCTCATGAGCTGGGCAGGGTGCCCCTTCCTGGCGCCGAGGTGGTCTGGGATGGGCTGCGGCTGCGCGCGGAGGGCGGCAGGGACCACCGCGGTCGGGTGCGTATCGGCACGGTGCTGGTCGCCCCCACCACCGAGATCGAGGAGGATCGATGACCACCCTGGACACCGAGGACGCGAAGCTGGTGACCCTGGCCCGTGGGGCGATGGCCCGGACCGAGTCGGAAAGCGGTGCGGCGGTGCGCGATCTCGACGGCCGCACCTACGCCGGAGCCCCCGTCGGGCTTGCGGCCCTGAGCCTCACCGCATTGCAGGCCGCGGTGTCCGCCGCAGTCTCCAGCGGGGCGGCGGGTCTGGAGGCCGCGGTCCTCGTCGGCGGCACCTCCGATGACGCGGGGGTGGCCGCGGTGCGTGAGATGTCGGCGGATGCCGCGATCATCGTCACCGACCTGGCGGGGGAGCCACGATGACCGATACCGAATTCCGTTCGGGTTTCGTCTGTTTCATCGGCAGGCCCAACACTGGTAAGTCGACGCTGACCAATGCGCTGGTCGGGACCAAGGTGGCGATCACCTCAAACCGACCGCAGACCACGCGGCACACGATCCGCGGCATCGTGCACAACGAGGACTTCCAGATAGTGCTGGTCGACACGCCCGGGCTGCATAGGCCACGGACTCTGCTCGGCCAGCGGCTCAACGAACTGGTCAAGAACACCTACTCCGAGGTCGACGTCATCGGGCTGTGCATACCCGCCGATGAGGCTATCGGCCCAGGTGACCGCTGGATCTACGAGCAGGTCCGCGCGGTCGCACCCAGGACCACGCTCATCGTGATCGTGACCAAGACCGACAAGGTGCCCAAGGATCGGGTCGCGGCCCAACTGCTCGCGGTGAGCGAACTGACCGGCGGGGACTGCGAGATCGTGCCCGTGTCGGCGACGACCGGCGAACAGGTGAATGTCCTTGTCGACGTGCTCGTCTCGAAGCTGCCCCCGGGGCCCGCGTTCTACCCCGATGGCGAACTGACCGATGAGCCAGAGGAAGTCCTGATGGCCGAGCTGATTCGGGAGGCGGCGCTTGAGGGCGTCCGCGACGAACTTCCGCACTCGTTGGCCGTCGTGATCGACGAGATGACCCCCCGCGAGGGCCGCTCGGAGGAGCAGGGGGAACTCATCGACGTGTACGCCATCCTCTACGTCGAGCGCGACAGCCAGAAGGGCATCGTGATCGGCAAGGGCGGCGCGCGACTGCGGGAGGTGGGCACCGCGGCGCGCACTCAGATCGAGAAGCTGCTCGGGACCAAGGTGTACCTGAATCTGCGGGTCAAGATCGCCAAGAACTGGCAGCGCGACCCCAAACAGCTGGGAAAGCTGGGCTTCTAGCGATTTCGGCGCGCTTTCGTTCGCTGAGCGACGTGTTCTGTTTCGGGACATCGCTGACACTTGTATGTCTCGGGACATCGCTGACACCTGAGTAGGGCCGCGACCAGGAT
>NZ_JBVAXF010000008.1:0-221501 GCF_055419205.1 Mycobacterium sp. IDUB_39 | reverse complement strand
CAAGGAATCAGTTACCGATCCCTTCCTGACACCTCCGGAGGCATTTGAGAAGGACTACCTCGATCTATATCAGCCGCCGCGTTCCGCTAGCGCGGCCGCAGCACCACCACCGGGATCTCCCGCTCGGTCCAACTCTGGTAGGTGTCGAAGTCCGCGTAGGCCTCGACGAGGCTGGGCCACAACCGCTTCCGCTCCTCGGCACCAGCCACTACCGCGTGAACAGCGCTTCGCCGCGCACCGATCTGGATGTGGGTGTCGGGGTTGGCGACCAGGTTGCGGTACCACTGCGGGTGCTCGGGTCGGCCGCCCTGCGACGCGACGATGACCACGTCGTCGCCGTCGTGGATGTAGAGCAACGGCACAGTGAACGACCTGCCCGACTTCCGCCCCACGTGGTCGAGCAGCAGCGTGGGCACCGGCTTGCGGAAGCCCGCTCCCACTCGCCACTTCCCACCGATCCGGCCACCCGTGCGCCGGTAGATCCAGACCTGGGCGCGGCCGACGTGCCGGAAGATCACCGGAAGGACCGGTGAGTCCAGCTGATCCGGCCGTTTGGGCGCAGCCATCTCAGCCCAGGTACTGCGCGGTCGAGCCACCGACCGGCATCTCGGGCAGACCGAGCTTGCGGTGATCCCAGCTGCGCAGCCGGGACGGCACCACCCGCACCGCGACGCGGTTGTTCATCATCTGGTCGACGAACGGCTTCATCTCGTCGGTGTAGGGGCCGGTGTAGCGCTCCCACACACTGACGCCCACACGGTGCAGCAGATCCGGGTCGCTGTCCACGATCTCGGCGGTGCCGTCGATCGAGACGCCGCGCAACGTGTCGTAGGTGTCGCCGTCCTCGATCATCACGGTGATCGTCGGGTCACGGCGCAGGTTCACGGCCTTCTGCGATTTGGCCTTGGTCTCGAACCAGATCTCACCGTCGAGGACGGCGTACCACATGGCGACCAGGTGCGGCCGCCCCCCGGCCGAGACCGTCGCCATCGTGGCCGTGCGGCTGCGATCGATGAACTCGGTGATCTCGTCGTCGGACATGACGATCTTCGAACGCTGGTTCTTTCCCACCGTCAATCCTTATCAGGAGCCGACGGTGACCACCATCACCGGGATGCCGTTGGGCACGTTCTAGGCCGTCCTGCGGAGCAGCGGCAACATGGCACGGTGCCGCGCGTTGGCCGCGTCGGCGAAGAGGCGCAGTGCCGCGGGCACCGAGCGTGCACCCGAACAACTGACCTCGTCATCGTCGAGACCCAGCACGTCGGCGACGTCGTCAGCGGCCACCAGCACCCATTCGACACCCGCAAGGCGGCACGCGTCGTCGACGACGTGGATGAGCGAACGGCACTCGGCGTCGACTGCCTCCAGCCCGCCCAGGTCCAGGACGAAATCACTCTCCTCGATCACGAAGCGGCCCACCCGCGACGCCACCCGGTCGAGGTTGCGCGCTGACAACTCACCGCTGACGCTCACCACGGTGGCCAGCCTTCGGCTGTGCGCGCGGATCAGCGCGCCGTCGCACTCGTAGACCGGGTTGCCGTAGTGGAAGGTGCCCAGCGTCCCGCGCGTTTTGGCCACGTGTTGCCTCCGATGAATTCCAGTGTCGGTCGGTTCAGGCGGTCCTGCCGAGCAACGGCAGCAGAATCCGTCGGCGCACACCCGAGACATCGGCGAAGAACCGCAGCGCCTCGCGTACCGACTGCGCCACCGCACAGCTGACCTGCTCGGCGTCCAGACCCAGTCCGTCGACCACCTCGTCGGCGGCCACCAGAATCCACTGCACACCCGCCGCACGGCACGCACGCTCCACGGCGCAGACGAGGTCGTGGCTTTCAGCGCTCACGGCGTCAAGGCCACCGAGGTCGAGAATGAAGTCGTCGTCGAGAACGTGGCACTCGACGCGGGCCAACACCTGGTCGAGGTTGTGGCCGTCGACCACGCCGCTGACGCTCACAACGGTCGCCAGCTGGCGGCTGTACGCACGAACCAACGCACCCTCGTCATCCTGTGCGGAGATGCCGTAGCGGAAGTCCTCGATCGTGGTGGTCATGTGCCGCCTTCCGTAGCGCCGTCGAACTGTTGAGATCGACGCTATGCCGCAAACCTAAGACCTTGGGGTACTGCGTCTAATGGTCTGGTAAGAGCGCACTTTCCGTTCTCACAACCTGCTCCGGCAAAATAGATCGGCGAGGTTTGCCCGCGCCGCTCGGCGGGTAAAGACGTGCTCCGCGTGTCGCGCCCTGAGTGCTCCCCCACCGCATCGCCGCTGATCAAGCCGCCCCCAACTTCCGGGGCTCGGGATAATCTCGGCTAGCTCACACCGGAATCAGAAGATCGTCAGGACATGAAACGACACAGCAGAGTGGTGGCGGCCATCAGCGCCGCATGTGTGGCAGCGCTGATCGCGGGATGCTCCCCGGTCACCCAGGGTCAGGCCGTGTCCACGCTCTACGACCCGTTCCGGGCCGGCGGGCTGCCGGCGCAGGACGGTCCCAGCGGCGTCAAGGACGACGCGCCGCAGCCGACCGGCGAGGTGCAGGGCAGCGACGGTGGCGACATCGACAAGTTGGCACTGCTGTCGGTCAACGACATCGCCGAGTTCTGGGGGCAGAACTACGGCGACCTTGACGGCACCTTCGCCCCCATCGAGAACCTGCTGTCCTACGACTCCGACGACCCGTCGAGTCCGATGGTGTGCAACACCGACACCTACGGCGAACCCAACGCCTTCTACTGCCCGAGCAAGGAGATCATGGCGTGGGACCGCGGGGTGATGGTGCCGATCGGCCGGGAGTTCTTCGGCGATGTCTCAGTCGCCGCGCTGATGGCCCACGAGTACGGCCACGCCGTACAGCACATGGCCGGGCTGGTGGCTGACGACACCCCCGTCCTGGTCATGGAACAGCAGGCCGACTGCTTCGCGGGCACCTATGTCCGCTGGGTCGCCGAGGGCAACTCCCCCCGGTTCAATCTCAGTACCGGCGACGGGCTCAATCACGTTCTCGCTGCGGCGATCACGCTGCGTGACCCGGTACTCGGGCCGCAGGACATCGATTTCGTCGAGGACGGCCACGGCACCGCGCTCGACCGGATCAGCGCCTTCCAGATGGGCTTCACCTCCGGCGCGTCCGAGTGCGCCCGAATCGACATGGACGAGATCGAGACGCGGCGCGGCGACCTGCCGATCGCCCTGCCGTTCGATGACAACGGTGACGTGCAGAGCGGCGAGGTCACCCTCGACGAGGACATCCTCGCCCTGTTGATGGAGACGCTCGGCGAGGTGTACCAGCCGTCCGAGGCGCCCACGTTGTCCTACGAGCCCGCCGCATGTCCGGACGCGCAGCCCGTCCCACCGACGTCATACTGCCCGTCGACCAACACCATCGCGGTGGATGTCGGCGCGCTGCAGCAGATGGGGGAGGCCGCCGACGAGTCCAATTACGTTCTGCTGCAGGGCGACAACACCGCGTTGTCGGTGCTCACGTCGCGGTACGCCCTTGCCCTCCAGCATGAGAACGGCGACGCGCTGAACACACCGGCCTCGGCCCTGCGCACGGCATGCCTCACCGGCGTCGCCCAGGCCGCGATGTCCGACACCGTCGAGCTGCCCAGCGGTCAGAGCCTCACATTGACCGCCGGTGACCTGGACGAGGCCGTCGCGGGTCTGCTCACCAACGGACTGGCGGCGAGCAACGTCGACAGCCAAACGGTGCCTGGCGGCTTCACCAGGATCATCGCCTACCGCTCGGGTCTCAGCGGTGACCGCGACCTGTGCGAGGCCCGGTTCAAGTAGGTCCATTCCTGCCACCCGTCGGTCAATTGCTGCCACCGGAAATTTGTGCCCTGAACTGGTCGTTCCTTTTATCAGACCGGCACGAGAAACACCCGGGCCGGTTGACTTCAGGGAAGTGGGAATGACATGAAGAAGTTTGGATTCGCCTCAGTGCTCGCCGGGGGACTGGCCGCCGCGGTCCTCGGACTCGCCGCACCGGCTCAGGCCGACAGCACCACGGACGCCACCAGCGCCGTGCCCGCGGCCAGCGCGATGGCAATTCTGCAGGTAGCCCCGGCCGGCATCGACCACCATGGCTGGCTCTATGACATCCAGCCGAGGGCTCACGCTCCGCAGGTCGACACCACGGTGCATCAGAGCCGCTGACGATCGGCAGATCGCAGGAGGGGCACTCGATTTTTTTCGGGTGCCCCTCTTCTGTGTCCGCACACGCCGGGCTCCTGTGGTGCCGAGACAGGCCGCCCTACCTGTGGAACCGGTGCTAGCGTCAGCGCGCATGAACCCGTGGCAGCAGCAACCCGGGCCGCACTGGGGTCCTCCTCCACCCGGCCCGCCGCAGCAGCCCTACCCGGCGGGTCCGTACCCGCAGCAGCCGTACGCACCCCACCAGTACCCGCCGCCGGGGTATCAGCACCCGGGCTATCCGCAGCAATACCCCGGCTACCCCTACCCACCGCCCCGACCCGCGAGCTCGGGCACCGCAGTCACGGCCATCGTGCTCAGCCTGATCATCGCGTTGTTCCAGGCATTCGCCTGCATCGGCTACATCGCCCTGTCGTCTGAAATCTCCGACGCCGGAAACGCCATACGCGAGTGGGTCCCCGGATTCCTGATCTTCGAGGGCATCGTTCGAATCCTCAGCGCCGCAGTGCTCGTCGTCGGCGCGGTGCTGCTGATGCGGCGCAATCCGGCGGGCCGATGGGTCACCGCTGGCGCGGCACTCGCGATAGTGGTGTTCCAGTTCCTGGAGTACGCAGTGCGTTCCGGCGTGCTGCCGACGTCGGGTGCGAGCCCGCTGAGCACCCTGATCAGCGTGATACTGCCGATCACCCTGATCATCGTCGCGCTCAACGGCGCCACTCGCCGCTGGATAGACGACGGCCGGTTACGTCGCTAGAACACAGCGCCATCCGGCCAACGGCCCGCTCAGACGACGTCGGTGATCTGCCCGGCGACGTCCGCGCGCACCTGCTTGCTGCTGCGCTCGCCCTTGACGTTGATGAACATCATCACGTTCGCGTCGAACGGCATGTTTCGCTTGATGCTCACGCTTTGGACCTCGCCACCCTCGATCTCGCTTGCCGCCACCGCACCGTTGATGGCCGTCACGATGGCGCTGGTGGCAACCTCATCGATGGCGAAGAGGTTCTGCTGTAGCGCTTCTGTGTCGTCGTCATAGTCGACAGGGCGGGACGGCCCGACCGTGCCCGCGGTGTAGCTCCACTGATTGAGTTCGGCCGGGGCGTTCGGGTCGACGGCCTCGACCGCCAGCACCCCGGGGGCGATGCTCACCTCCACCACCTGCATCGGACTGGCGCCGACCTTCTCCGAGATCGCCGAGTACGCGGCGTCGATACCCTCGGCGGTGAACAGATTGCCCGACACGGCCTCGGTGATCTTCTCGGTGCCCGACGCAACGACCTGCTCGACCGCGCTGGAGGCCGCGTCCCTAATGTCGGTGACCTCCGAGCAGCCACTCAGTGTGGACGCCGCGAGAACTGCAGCGGTGAGGGCAACGCCGAAGCGGGTGGGTGTCATTGGGTCCTCTCGTGGTTTCCAGTCCCGACGGGTCCGGTGCGGACGCAGGCGCGGGGGACCGCGCTCGGGGCTCATATTGTTAACACAGCGAGCTTTCAGCATGATGAGGGCCGTCGCCGACACGCAGGCGGTGGCACGCGCGGCCAGCCGCAGTCACGACTTGCCTCTCTCCACTTCTGCACAGCGGGATTCAGATCTGACGGTAGTTGATCTACGTTGCGCCTCATAACCTTTCGAGGTGGAAGTTTGTCTCACCGATACAGAGGAGCAATTGATGTCCGCCGTACTCAGCGTCCGCAAGTTCGTTCATTTCGAGGAGGAGATCCGGCAGGAGAACGGCCAGCCGGTCGAGCCGGAACTCAGACGTATCGTGGTCGGCGCCGTCGCGAAGAACCCGCTCGCGGGCTCAAGTGTTACCGCGGACATCGCGCCGCTTGTCGAGCTGTCAGTGAGGCTGGGTGAAGTTCTCACGACACGGGCGCTTGACCGACTGGGCGATGCCTCCGCCATTCGCGCGTACGGTAAGGCCGCACTGATTGGCACGGACGGCGCCGTCGAACACGGCGCGGCGCTGATCCATCCGCGGCTTGGGATGGCGATGCGGGCGACACTGCGCCGGGGCAAGGTCCTCATCCCGGGGAACGCCAAGGTTGCAGGACCCGGCACGCCGATCGATGTGATCTTCGGCCCCCTCGATGAGGGATGGGATCTTGACGCCATGGATTCGCTGCCCGTCGTGGTCCCCGATGCGCCGCGATCCGACGAATTGCTGCTGCTGGTCGGCTACACCACTGGGCCGCGGCCAAACGCCCGCTCGAAGGGTCCGTCGCAGGCAGAGGTCGACGCTCTCATCGAATCCTTCGTGTAAATGGAGCGCGCGTGACCTACGGGTGGAAGCCGAAACTCTCTGTCAGAGTGCTGGCGAGGAATCGCGCAGCGGCTTCCATCCGAGGCACGCGCCACAGGTCGGTCGGCATAGCTATCCAATAGCTGCGCTCAGCTCTGAGACGGTCGGGAAGCACCGTGACCAATTGGGGCTCTGAAACGGCCATGTATCCGGGGAACATCCCGATTCCCACTCCGCGCCGCACGGCTTCAAGTTGTACGAGTGGGCTGGTGCTGCGATACGCCACTTCGCGACGGCCAATGGTTTCAGTCAGCCAACTCAACTCTGGCAGTTCGATCAAGTCCTCGATGTAGTCCACGAAACGGTGCTCGCCGAGATCCTCTACCGATGTCGGTTCACCGAAGGCGCTGACATACCCGCGCGACGCGTACAGATGGACATCGCATCGGGCCAGCACTCGGGACGTCAGCCGGGGACCAGACGGCTTGGCGGGACCGATTGAGATGTCAACCTCACGGAGGTTGAGGTTGGCGGGATGCATCATGCTCACCAGCTCGACAGCAATCTCAGGGTGTCGTTCGGCAAACTGGACCAGCGCCGGGGCGAGAACCTTGATGGCCAAACCTTCGACCGAGGCAATCCGAACCGGCCCCGCAATTCGACTTGGTGTGCTGGCCGATCGGAAGATCTCGTCGGCCGCGTGCTCCATTCCCTCGGCTCGCTGAAGTAGATCACGACCTGCCGGCGTGAGGGTGAACCCGGACGTACGGCGGTCAAACAACTTGACATCGAGTTCACGCTCAAGGCGTGCGATACGCCGCAACACCGTGGTGTGCGAGACGCCCAGTCGGCGCGCAGCGCGCGTTAGCGTCCGCTTTCGGACCACCTCGAGGAAGAATTGAATGCTGTCCCAAGGGAATACATCGCTTGGGCGGTCGTCGTCATATGTCGGGGCGGAGCCGTCTGGCACAGCGAGTCTCCAATGTCCGCTCGGCATTTTGTATGGGGACGATGTGGTTTTCCGGACGGCGCAAGCCGGTTTCGCTGCAGCAAACCGATCTGGGCCATACCTCGGAAGTAGAACGTTATCAGGGCTTT
The DNA here is from genome assembly GCF_055419205.1 of Mycobacterium sp. IDUB_39. NCBI lineage: Bacteria > Bacillati > Actinomycetota > Actinomycetes > Mycobacteriales > Mycobacteriaceae > Mycobacterium > Mycobacterium sp. IDUB_39. Next base: position 214,002 of record NZ_JBVAXF010000008.1, on the reverse strand, counting down.
TCGCGCGCTGACGGCGTGTTCGAGGCATTGGTCTCGATGCACTCTGCTCATCTGCGCACACCGCTGTGCGTTGATGACACTTCCGGTGGGGGTGTGACCAGACTCAAGCTGTGAACCTGCCCACCCACTGTGGGCGCCCCCGCCGTGAGGCGGTGACCTGAAAGGGAGTGTCGAATGGTGGCCGAGGCGTCGATCGAGTTGGAGCCCGAGAGGCGATCAGCATTACGACGAGTGGTGCGGGCATCGATGGCAGGAACGATCGTCGAGTGGTACGAGTTCTTCCTCTACGCGACCGCGGCGACGCTGGTGTTCAGTCAGATCTTCTTTCCGCCCTCCAATGACCCGCTAGAGAACATCATCAACGCCTTCCTGACCTATGCGGTCGGCTTCATAGCTCGGCCGCTCGGCGGGATTGTCTTCGGGCACTTCGGCGACAAGTACGGCCGCAAGAAGCTCCTCCAGTTGGCGATCGTGCTCGTTGGCGCGTCAACATTCGCAATGGGCTGTCTGCCGACATACGACCAGATCGGTTATGCAGCACCGATACTGCTGGCGGTCTTGCGATTTGTGCAGGGCATCGCAGTTGGCGGCGAGTGGGGAGGAGCCGTCCTGCTCGTGGCAGAGCATGCGCCAGACAAGTCGCGAGCCTATTGGTCCAGTTGGCCGCAGGCCGCGCTCCCCATCGGCGCGCTGATGGCCACCGTGATCCTGCTAGTGCTGTCAAAGGTCCAGAGCCCTGAGACATTCTTGGCATGGGGCTGGCGGGTTGGTTTCTGGCTCTCCGTCGTCATCGTCGCGATTGGCTACTACATTCGCACCAAGGTTTCCGATGCGGCGATCTTCCAGGAGGCGCAAGCCCAGAACCTTCAAGAGGCGACCGCCGCCAAGGAAACTGCGAAGTCCTCGTACGGTGTCATCGAGGTGCTGCGCCAGTACCCCGGCAAGGTCTTCACCGCGATGGGGCTGCGGTTCTGTGAGAACGTCCTCTACTACGCGGCCGTCACGTTCTCCATCACTTACCTCAGCACACAAGTGCACGAGAGCACCTCAAAGATTCTGCTGCTGCTGCTGTGCGCCCACGTCGTCCATGCCGCGATAATTCCGCTCTTCGGCCGCCTGGCGGACACCGTTGGCCGCAAGCCGGTGTTCGTGACTGGGCTACTTCTGGCCGCGTTCTGGGGATTCGCCGCGTTCCCCATGTTCGACACGGGCAACGACTGGCTGGTGTTCGGTGCGATCGTCACCGGGTTGGTGGCACACGCGATGATGTATGCACCCGAACCGGCGCTGATGGCCGAGATGTTCCCGACGCGGTTGCGGTACTCGGGAGTGTCGCTGGGCTATCAGGTGACGTCGATCTTCGCCGGGTCACTCGCACCAATCGTCGCAACCCTGCTGCTGAGTCGATTCAATTCATGGGTGCCGATCGCGGTGTATATCTCCGCCGCCGCACTAGTCACCGGAATTGCCACGCTGGCACTGCGCGATACGCGCGGCATCTCCCTCTACGACGTGGACGAACTCGACCGGATGAAACGATTGAGCTCCACGTGAGTGCGAAGATGCCGGCCATCGAGTCACGTCCAGTAGACGCAGCGAGGGCGGGCGAGGCCTCAAGCACGCCGGCGGAATCCTGACGCCGCTTCGGCTCGCTTCGCCTGCAACGAGTCCAGGGTGTCGAGGTGGCACGGGCATCGCGATTGCCTCGCAGGTCCCCGCCAAACACAAAGGTCGCGGACTCAAGAGAGTCCGCGACCTTTGCGCTGCGGTTGGTGCGACCGCTAGTTGTGGGCGAAGGGGGACTTGAACCCCCACGTCCCGAAGGACACTGGCACCTGAAGCCAGCGCGTCTGCCATTCCGCCACTCGCCCCGACAACGTCCGAAAGGCTATCACGCACACCGGCTCGTTCCCCAACCGTGCAGATCACGGCGAAAACATCCCCTTGACCTGCCGTGATCAGATTCTCAGAGATCTGTTTGTCACGCGACAACGGGCATCGCCGATACCATGCCTACAGGCATCAGGCTCCACGACACGCAGAGGTGCGGGAACCGGCAGCGACGACGAACGAGGGGAGAGGCAGACATGGGTTTGGTCGGCCGCTTCGAACGCAGACTCGAGTCGAGCATCGGCGACGCGTTCGCCCGCGTGTTCGGCGGTGCGATCGTGCCGCAGGAAGTCGAGGCGATGCTCCAGGGTGAAGCCGAGGCCAAGGTGCGCCAACTGGGCGGCGGCCACATTTTGGCACCGAACGCCTACGTCATTACCCTCAGTGTGCCGGACTATCAGAAGGTGAGCGCCGACCCCGACCTCACGTCGACCAGTTTTGCCAGACACCTGGAGGGATACATCCATGACCAAGGATGGCAAACGTATGGTGAGGTGGTCGTCAGATTCGAACCGTCACCGAACCTGCACACCGGCCAATTCCGCGTACGTGGAGCGGTCGATCCCGACTCGACCGACCGAGACTCGACGGGCGCACCCGCCCCACAACCAGACCGCGCGAACACCGCAGAACCAGGAGTTCCTCCGATGACTGACAACCCGAGCCATCGCGGCGGCGGCCAGGGACCAGGCCAGCAGCCCGGCGACGAGTACTACGACTACGGCCGCCCGGGCGAGGAGCCCCGCCGTCCGCAGCCTCCCGAGCAGGGTGGATACCCCCCGCAGGGCCAACCGGCGCCCGGCTACCCGCCGCGTCAGCCCGGGTACGAGCAGGGCGGCTACCCGGAGCAGGGCGGTTACCCGGAGCAGGGCGGCTACGAGCAGGGTGGCTACCCCGAGCAGGGCTACCCACCGCCGTCCTATGAGCAGCGTCCGCCGGCTGGCGGTTACGGCCAGCCCCCCGCGGGCGGCTACACCGAGGGATACCCGCCGGCCCAGGGTGGCTACGGCGCACCCGCTGGCGGTTACCCCGCCCCCGGCGCTCCCGCCGGCGACTATGACTACGGCCGTCAGGCCCCGCGCCACGACGACTACGGTCGGCCCGAGGCGCGCCCGGCCTACCCGGACCAGGGTGGGTATCCCGAGCAGGGTGGGTATCCCGAGCAGGGCGGCTACCCCGACCAGGGGGGATACAGCGGTCAGGCCTACCGTCAGGACTACGGCCAGCCCGGCTACGGCGAACAGCAGTACGGCCAGCCGGCCGCACCCGCGGGCTACGGCGACCAGGGTTACGGCGGCGGCTACGCCGATGCGGGCTACGGCCAGGGTGGCTACGGCGCGGGATACGCCGCTCCCGGTGTCGCCGGTGCCAACGTGACGCTGCAGCTCGACGACGGCAGCGGCCGTACCTACCAGCTGCGCGAGGGCGCCAACGTGATCGGCCGCGGTCAGGACGCTCAGTTCCGGCTGCCTGACACCGGGGTCTCGCGTCGCCACCTCGAGATCCGCTGGGATGGGCAGGTCGCGCTGCTGTCGGACCTCAACTCCACCAACGGCACCACCGTGAACAACGCGCCGGTGCAGGAGTGGCAGCTGGCCGACGGCGACGTGATTCGACTGGGCCATTCCGAGATCGTCGTTCGGGTTCACTGAGGACGCGAACGGGTCACGGCCCCGCGAAGCTGTTCGCTTCCCGCTCACTCCGATCCCAGCACCCAGTATCGTGACGTTGCCTACGGTGACCGAGCCGATCCGCTGGCAGGAGTGACACGGCCCGTGGCTCGGTGCAGAGGTTGGGTGCCACAGCGGGACGGTGACGGAAGGGACGTCGGATGCAGGGGCTAGTTCTGCAGCTGACGCGCGTCGGTTTCCTATTGCTCCTGTGGCTGTTCATCTGGGCGGTGCTGCGGACCCTTCGGACTGACATCTACGCACCCACCGGCGCCGTCATGGTCAAGCGTGGGCTCGCGCTGCGGGGCACGCTGCTGCCGAGCCGTCAGCATCGCAGCGTCGTCCGGCAGCTCGTCGTCACCGAGGGCGCCCTGACCGGCACCCGCATCACCCTGGGCACTCAGCCGGTCCTCATCGGCCGCGCTGATGACTCCACGCTGGTACTCACCGACGACTACGCCTCGACACGGCACGCGCGGCTGTCCCAGCGAGGGACGGAATGGTACGTCGAAGACCTAGGATCGACCAACGGCACATACCTTGACAGGGCGAAGGTGACGACAGCGGTAAGGGTTCCGATGGGGACGCCGGTTCGAGTCGGCAAGACGGTAATCGAGCTGCGCCCGTGACGCTCGTCCTCCGCTACGCGGCGCGCAGTGACCGCGGCCTGGTCCGAGCCAACAACGAGGACTCCGTGTACGCCGGCGCGCGCCTGCTTGCCCTGGCCGACGGCATGGGCGGGCATGCGGCGGGCGAGGTGGCCTCACAGCTGGTCATCGCCGCGCTGGCCCATCTCGACGACGACGAGCCGGGCGGCGATCTGCTCAGTCAGCTCGACAACGCCGTGCACGAGGGCAACGCGGCGATCGCCGCACACGTCGAGTCCGATCCCGAGCTCGAGGGCATGGGGACCACACTGACCGCGATCCTGTTCGCGGGCAACCGCCTTGGGCTCGTCCACGTCGGTGACTCCCGGGGCTATCTGCTTCGTGACGGCGAGCTCACCCAGATCACCAAGGACGACACGTTCGTCCAAACCCTGGTCGACGAGGGCCGCATCACCGCCGAGGAGGCACACAGTCACCCGCAGCGCTCGCTGATCATGCGGGCTCTGACGGGTCATGAGGTCGAGCCCACACTCATCGTGCGCGAGGCCAAGGTCGGCGACCGATACCTGCTGTGTTCCGACGGGCTGTCGGACCCCGTCAGTCACGAGACCATCCAGGACGCGCTGCAGATCGAGAACGTCGCCGAGAGTGCGGACCGACTCATCGAATTGGCGCTGCGCGGCGGCGGCCCCGACAACGTCACCGTGGTGGTCGCCGACGTTGTCGACCACGGTTACGGCCAGACCCAGCCCATCCTGGCCGGCGCAGTGTCCGGCGACGACGACCAGTCCGCGCCGCCCAACACCTCCGCCGGACGCGCATCGGCGTTCAATCCCAAGCGCGCCACACCCACCAAGCGCCCCGCCGTCGAGCCCGAGTCGGCGAAGAAGCCGCGTTCGCGCCGCAAGATGCTCATCATCGCGATCCTGCTGATCCTGCTCGTCGCCGCCGGATTGTTCGTGGGGCGCATGGTGATTCGCAGCAACTACTACGTCGCCGAGCATGACGGCGCCGTCTACATCATGCGTGGCGTGCAGGGCTCGCTGCTCGGTATGCCGCTGCAGCAGCCGTTCCGCATCGCCTGCCTCGACAACCGCAACGACATCCGGATCATCGCCGTCGACGACGACCGCTCCAACTGCCAGCCGCTCAAGGTCGGCGACCTGCGTCAGTCCGAACGCGCCCAGGTTGCAGCCGGTCTGCCCGCGGGCAGCGTCGACGACGCCATCCGCCAGCTTCGGGATCTCGGGCCGTCCTCGCTCCTGCCGATCTGCGCGCCGGCGCGGCCGACGACGACCACCACCGCTCCCGCCCCGACCGCGGGGGGCACCCCCACCACCACAACTCCTCGCGGGCCACTGCCCGGCCCGGCACCGGAGACACCGAAGACCGTCACCACGCCGGCACCACCGCCGCCGGCATCGCCCGCGCCACCGCCCCCGCCCACGCCGTCGCCGACCGTGACGGCGCTGCCTCCCCCACCGCAGGAGCCGGGCACCACTTGCCGGGCGGTGTCATGAGCACCGCGCCGCAGGCCGCCGTCACCGTAGTTCCGCCAATGCCCAACCGGCGGAATGCTGAACTGGTCCTGCTGGCGTTCGCTGCCGTCATCACGACGGTCGCGCTGCTCATCGTGGAGGCCAACCAGGAACAGGGCCTGAGTTGGGATCTGCTGCAGTACGCCGTCGCCTACCTCGCGCTGTTCACGGGCGCGCACCTGGCGGTGCGCCGTTTCGCGCCCTACGCCGACCCTCTGCTACTGCCCGTCGTCGCGCTGCTGAATGGCTTGGGACTGGTGATGATTCACCGCCTCGACCTCGCCGCCGGCCCGATGGCCTCGGGTGCGGCTCGCGGTCCCAGCGCCAACCAGCAGATGCTGTGGACACTGGTCGGCGTTGTCGCGTTCTCGCTCGTCGTCATCTTCCTGCGGGACCATCGCGTGCTGGCCCGCTACGGCTACATCTGCGGCCTGACCGGCCTCGTGCTCCTGCTGATTCCGGCACTGCTGCCCAGCGAGTACTCCGAGCAGGGCGGCGCGAAGATCTGGATTCGGCTGCCCGGCTTCTCGATTCAGCCCGCCGAGTTCTCCAAGATCCTGCTGCTGATCTTCTTCGCCGCAGTCCTGGTGTCCAAGCGCAGCCTGTTCACCAGCGCGGGCAAGCACGTGCTCGGCATGAACCTCCCACGACCGCGTGACCTCGCGCCACTGCTTGTGGCGTGGGTGGCCTCGATCGGTGTCATGGTCTTCGAGAAGGACCTCGGCACGTCGCTTCTGCTGTACGCGTCGTTCCTCGTGCTGGTGTACATCGCCACCGACCGGATCAGCTGGGTTCTGTTGGGGCTCACCCTGTTCGCCGCGGGCAGCGTCGTGGCCTACTTCGCGTTCAGCCACGTCCAGATCCGGGTGCAGAACTGGCTCGACCCGTTCGCCGACCCCGACGGCGCCGGCTACCAGATGGTGCAGTCACTGTTCAGCTTCGCCACCGGTGGCATCTTCGGCACCGGCCTGGGCAACGGCCAGCCCGGCACCGTGCCCGCGGCGTCCACCGACTTCATCATCGCCGCGATCGGCGAGGAGCTCGGTCTGGTCGGCTTCGCCGGCGTCCTGATGCTCTACACGATCCTGATCGTGCGCGGCATGCGCACCGCGATCGCCGTGCGGGACAGCTTCGGCAAGCTGCTCGCCGCCGGACTGGCCTCCACGCTGGCCATCCAGTTGTTCATCGTGGTCGGCGGTGTCACCAAGCTGATTCCGCTCACCGGCCTGACCACCCCGTGGATGTCCTACGGCGGCTCCTCGCTGCTGGCCAACTACGTGCTGCTGGCCATCCTGATGGTCATCTCGCACTCTGCCCGTCGTCCGATCTCCGACGCCGGGCCCAATCCCACACCGATCGCCGCCGCCAACACGGAGGTGATCTCGAAGGTATGAACACCTCCCTGCGTCGCATCTCCGTGGCGATCATGGCGCTGATCGTGCTGCTGCTGGGCAACGCCACGTTGACCCAGGTCTTCACCGCCGACGGTCTGCGGTCAGATCCTCGCAATCAGCGCGTCCTGCTCGACGAGTACTCCCGCCAGCGGGGCCAGATCACCGCCGGCGGCCAGCTGCTGGCGTACTCGGTGTCCACCAACGGGCACTTCCGGTTCCTGCGCGTGTATCCCAACCCTCAGGCCTATGCGCCGGTGACGGGCTTCTACTCGCTTCGGTACTCGAGCACGGGCCTGGAGCGGGCCGAGGACTCGGTGCTTAACGGCTCCGATGAGCGGCTGTTCGGCAGGCGGCTGGCCGACTTCTTCACCGGCCGTGACCCCCGCGGCGGGAACGTCGGCACCACGATCAACCCGCAGGTGCAGCTTGCCGCGTGGGAGGCCATCTCGGAGGCCTGCAACGGTCCCTGCAAGGGCTCGGTGGTGGCGCTGGAGCCCTCGACCGGCAAGATCCTGGCGATGGTGTCCTCACCGTCCTACGACCCAAACGTGCTGTCCTCGCACGACGTCGACTCGCAGTCCGAGGCGTGGGAGCGGCTGCGTGACGACCCGAACTCGCCGCTGGTGAACCGCGCGATCTCGGAGACCTACCCGCCCGGGTCCACGTTCAAGGTCATCACCACCGCCGCGGCGCTTGCGGCGGGTGCCAACCCCGACACCCAGCTCACGTCCGCGGCTCGGATTCCGTTGCCCGACAGCACCGCAACGCTGGAGAACTACGGCGGCTCGGCGTGCGGCAACGGCCCGACCGTCTCGCTGCGTGAGGCGTTCGCCAAGTCCTGCAACACCGCCTTCGTCCAGCTCGGCATCGACACCGGCGCCGACGCGCTGCGCAGCACCGCGCAGGCCTTCGGCATCGACACCCCCACACCACCAATTCCGCTGCAGGTGGTCGAGTCCACCGTCGGACCGATCAGCGACGGCGCCGCTCTCGGCATGTCCAGCATCGGGCAGCGGGATGTCGCACTCACTCCGTTGCAGAACGCCGTCGTGGCCGCGACCGTCGCCAACGACGGCGTCGCCATGGACCCGTATCTGGTCGCCGATCTCAAGGGGCCTGACCTGTCCAATATCGCCACGACGACCCCTCACGAAGCACGCCGAGCGGTGTCTTCCCAGGTCGCCACTACACTTACGGACCTGATGATTGACGCCGAAAAGGTGACTCAACAGAAGGGGGCCATCGCCGGCGTGCAGATCGCATCCAAGACCGGTACGGCGGAGCACGGGACCGACCCCCGAAACACACCGCCGCATGCCTGGTACATCGCGTTTGCGCCGGCCAAGGCGCCCAAGGTGGCTGTTGCCGTCCTCGTGGAGAATGGTGGCGACCGTTTGTCCGCCACCGGCGGGGCACTGGCTGCACCGATCGGCCGGGCCACCATCGCAGCTGCGCTGCGGGAGGAATCATGAGCGCGCGCGTCGGAGTGACGCTGTCCGACCGTTACCGGTTGCAGCGACTCATCGCCACCGGCGGCATGGGCCAGGTCTGGGAGGGCCTCGACAGCCGACTAGGACGTCAGGTCGCGATCAAGGTCCTCAAGGCCGAGTACTCGACCGACCCCGAGTTCGTCGAGCGTTTCCGCGCCGAGGCGCGCACCGTCGCGATGCTCAACCACCCCGGCATCGCGAGCGTGTACGACTACGGCGAGACCGAGCTCGACGGTGAGGGCCGCACCGCCTACCTGGTGATGGAGCTCGTCAACGGCGAACCGCTCAACGCGGTCATCAAGCGCACCGGCCGGCTGTCGCTGCGGCACGCGCTCGACATGCTCGAGCAGACCGGCCGCGCGCTGCAGGTCGCACACACCGCCGGACTCGTGCACCGCGACGTCAAGCCGGGCAACATCATGATCACGCCCACCGGGCAGGTGAAGCTCACCGACTTCGGTATCGCCAAGGCTGTCGACGCGGCACCGGTGACGCAGACCGGCATGGTGATGGGCACCGCCCAGTACATCGCGCCCGAGCAGGCCCTCGGTCACGACGCCACCGCTGCCAGTGACGTGTACTCGCTGGGAGTCGTTGGCTACGAGTCGGTTTCGGGTCGACGTCCGTTCACCGGCGACGGTGCGCTGACGGTGGCCATGAAGCACATCAAGGAGCAGCCGGCTCCGCTGCCTGCCGATCTGCCGCCGAACGTGCGCGAGCTCATCGAGATCACCCTGGCCAAGTCCCCGGGCCTTCGGTACAGCACCGGCGGCGCGTTCGCCGACGCCGTCGCCGCGGTGCGTGCGGGACGACGGCCTCCGCGGCCCAACCAGGCGCCGACCATCGGCCGGGCCACACCCGCGGCGATCCCGTCGGGTGCGCAGGCACGCTCCGCCGCCGACTTCACCAGCAAGCCGCCCACCGTGGCGCGGCCGCGTCCGGCGACCGGCAATCACCGGCCGGCACCTCCGCCGCGGCGCACCTTCTCCTCGGGACAGCGGGCCCTGCTGTGGGCGGCCGGTGTGCTCGGGGCGCTGGCCATCGTCATCGCGATCCTGATCGTGCTCAACGCCCAGGACCGCAAGGACAACCAGCCGTCGCCGACGACGATCACCAACACCAGCACAACGATCGTGCCACCGCCGTCGCCATCCGCCATGCCCGCGCCGTCCTGGCTGGGCCCTGATTGGACCGATCCGGGTCTGATCAGGGAAGGTGGGGTTCAAGCCGCGGCCCATTCCGAAGCCGCGCACGAGCAGACAAACCGATGACTACGCCCCAGCACCTGTCTGACCGCTACGAACTCGGTGACATCCTCGGGTTCGGCGGCATGTCCGAGGTCCACCTCGCACGCGACACGCGGTTGCACCGCGACGTCGCGGTCAAAGTGCTGCGCGCAGACCTGGCCCGCGACCCGAGCTTCTATCTGCGTTTCCGCCGAGAGGCACAGAACGCCGCCGCGCTGAACCATCCCGCGATCGTCGCTGTGTACGACACGGGGGAGGCCGTGACCGCGACCGGTCCGCTGCCCTACATCGTCATGGAGTACGTCGACGGCGTGACGTTGCGCGACATCGTGCACTCCGAGGGTCCGATGGAGCCGCGACGTGCCCTCGAGGTCATCGCCGACGCCTGCCAGGCGCTGAACTTCAGCCACCAGCACGGCATCATCCACCGCGACGTCAAGCCCGCCAACATCATGATCAGCAAGGGCGGCGCTGTGAAGGTGATGGACTTCGGCATCGCCCGCGCGCTGGCCGACACCGGCAACAGCGTGACCCAGACGGCCGCCGTCATCGGCACCGCGCAGTACCTCTCACCGGAGCAGGCACGCGGCGAGAAGGTCGACTCGCGTTCCGACGTCTACTCGCTGGGCTGCGTGCTCTACGAGATGCTGACCGGTGAGCCGCCGTTCGTCGGCGATTCGCCCGTCGCGGTCGCCTACCAGCACGTCCGCGAGGATCCGGTGCCACCCTCGGCACGGCACGCCGGCATCAGCCCAGAGCTCGACGCCGTCGTGCTCAAGGCGCTGGCGAAGAACCCGGAGAACCGCTACCAGTCGGCGGCCGAGATGCGCACCGACCTGATCCGCGTGCACAGCGGTGAACCGCCCGAGGCCCCGAAGGTGTTCACCGATGCCGAGCGCACCTCGATGCTGGCGGCCGCGCCATCACACGGGCGCGGGGAGTCCACGGCTCACATGCCGGCGCAGCGGCCGGGCGGCCGCCCGCCGGAGCGCAACACCACGGTCAAGCGCTGGCTGCTCGTCGTGGCGATCCTGGCCGTCCTGACCGTGGTCGTCACCGTCGGCATCAACATGATCGGCGGCAGCCCGCGCGATCAGCAGGTGCCCGACGTCGCTGGACTGACGTCCGAGGACGCCGTCGCGGCGCTGCAGAACCGAGGCTTCGAGACCCGCGAGCAGCCCAAGGAGGACTCCAAGGTCAAGCCCGGGCAGGTCATCGGCACCGAGCCCGAGGCCGGCACCGCGGTCAGCGCCGGGGACCAGATCACCATTAACGTGTCGAGCGGTCCCAAGCAGGCCACCATGCCCGACGTGACGACGATGACGCCCGATCAGGCGGAGGAGAAGCTCCGCGACGCTGGCTTCGAGAAGATCAAACGGACGTCGTCGGCCTCGCTGCCCGAACAGAAGGACCGGGTCATCGCGACCAATCCGTCCGCCAACTCGACCTCGGCGATCACCAACGAGGTCACGATCATCGTGGGGTCCGGCCCGGGGAGCAAGGTCATTCCGGACTGCATCGGTCAGACAGTCCAGGTGTGTACCGACATCCTGAAGGCCGAGGGGTTCTCGAAGATCATCCCCGTCGACGTCGACAGCCCGCAGCCGGCGGGCCGCGTGATCGGCACCAATCCCGCCGCGGGACCGCCCGTTCCGCTGGACGCCGTGATTCAGATCCAGGTGTCGCGCGCCAACCAGTTCATCATGCCGAACCTGCGGAACTTCTTCTGGGACGACGCCGCACCGCTGCTGCAGTCACTGGGCTGGACCGGCGAGCTGATCAAGCTGCCGAACGCCCAGAACAGTGGTGCACCGTCAAACGGTGTGGCGACTCAGAGTCCGGCGCCGAACACGCCGACCAACTTCGACGCTCCGATCACGCTGAGCTTCGCGCAGTAGCCGCACGAACGGTGTCGGCGACCTCCTGCTCGAGCTGACGCACCAGACCCTCGGCGGGCGCCTGCCCGCACAACTCGAGCCAGTTGGCCAGCATCCGGTGGCCGCCCTCGGTGAGGATCGACTCGGGGTGGAACTGCACGCCGTGGATGGGCAGATCGACGTGCCGAACGGCCATGATCACACCGCCGGTGGTGCGCGCGGTGACCTCGAGGACCTCCGGCAAAGTCTCGGGCAGGATGGTCAGCGAGTGATAACGGGTCGCGGTGAAGGGATCCGGAAGTCCTTTCAGCACACCGACATTCGTGTGATGCACGGTGCTGGTCTTACCGTGCAGGAGCTCGGGCGCACGATCCACTGTGCCGCCGAACGCCACCCCGATGGCCTGGTGGCCGAGGCAGACGCCCAGCAGCGGTGTGGCCGAGGCCGCACACGCGCGCACCAACGGAATGGACGCGCCGGCGCGCTCAGGGGTGCCGGGGCCGGGGCTCAGGAGGATGCCGTCGTAGCGTGCCGCGACGGCGTCCGGGTCAGCCAGCCGCTCATCGTCATTGCGCCACACCTGCGCGTCCACGCCCAGCTGACCGAGGTACTGGACGAGGTTGAACACGAAGCTGTCGTAGTTGTCGACGACGAGAACCTGCATCAGGCCAGGTTACTGGGTGCGTCGAGGCCTTTTGCGCCCCGCCTGCGGCGGCGTCAGTAACCGAGCGGACCCGCGGGCGTGGCGTAGCGCATCCGCACCGGCGCAGTGTGGCCGACGACGTCGACCTGCGGCTTGGGCGCTTCGGTGTAGCCCAGGCCGAACCGCATCACATACTGGCGGTACAGGGTGACCAGGGGAGCGGCTGCCAGGGCGGCCTGCATCGCGGGCACGTCGCCGATGGCGGTGATCACGTACGGCGGGCTGTACGTGCGGCCGTTGAGCAGCAGGGTGTTGCCGACGCACCGGGGCGCCGACGTCCCGATGATGCGCTGGTCCTGCATCTGTATTGCCTCAGCGCCCGAGGCCCAGAGAGCGTTCAGGACGGCCTGCACATCCTGCTGGTGCACCACCAGGTCGTCGGGGGAGGCGTCCCCTGGAAACCTGCCGTCAGCGTCACGTTGTGCGTCATTCAGCGTGATCACCAGACCCGGACCTCGGACCGGATCGACGCCGGCCGCAGCGGCGAGAGCGTCGGCTCGGCCAGTGATCGCGTGGAGGGCGGCGTCGGCACCCGGGCTTCCACCGTGATGATTGTCGATCTCGGACACCATCGCGTCGCGTTGAGCGGACAGCCGGTCCACCGACTGCTGGGCCTCGCGGACCAGGTCGACCAGCCGCGGTGCGTCGCTACGCCGGATCTCGTCACCACCGGAGACGGTGTGCGTGGTCGCCAGCAGGAGGCCGGCGCACAAACAGACGATGGGGACGCCGAACCGCCAGAACGACCGCCGGGGTGGTGGTGCCTCTGCCGCTGACGCCTGGGCGTGGTCACCGGCTGGCGGAGTGGACTGACTAGCTGCCATCGGGTCCTCCTCCCGGGTCGTCAGGGTTCTCGGCTGGGCGGTCCGCTGAGATAGGCTCTGACTGCATCTGCTCCATCGTCGCACCGCACCGTCGAAGTGGCGCCAACCCGTCCGAAGGTACCCATGCCCAAGTCAAAGGTCCGCAAGAAGAACGACTTCACCGTCAACCCGGTGAGCCGCACCCCTGTGAAGGTGAAAGCGGGACCGTCGAGCGTGTGGTTCGTCTCACTCTTCATCGGCCTGATGCTGCTCGGTCTGGTGTGGTTGCTGGTGTTCCAGCTCGCCGCGACCAATCCTGTGGACGCACCCAGCTGGCTCACCTGGATGGCCAATCTGGCGCAGTGGAACTACGCGATTGCGTTTGCCTTCATGATCACTGGCCTGTTGCTCACCATGCGGTGGCGGTGATCACAGATGACGCAAGGTTGTATTCAAGTTGGCCTCGATGCGTTCGGCCGCTGGCAACCTGGTCGTCACGCAATCACATCGTTGTGATTCATCCCCATTGTGGATAGCACCTGTGGATAACTCGATTGCCCACGCGTAAGGGGTGTTGAGAACGGATGCAGCAAACTCAGTGGAGCCCACGCACTGGCGGCATCTTGGCGTGCGCAACCTTCGGCGCAGCCATGGCAATTGCCGCTGTGACGGTAGTCACAGACACTCCGGGGCGGTTCCTTGCGGGGGTTGCCGCGATCGGACTTCTCGCGTTTGCAACCATGTCCTGGCGCGCGCGGCCAAAACTGGCAATCACCGGTGAGGGTCTGGTGGCCCGCGGCTGGTGGCACACGCAGGTGCTGAAGCCAGCCGACATCGGTGCCGTGCGGATCACCGAGTTCCGTCGCATCGGACGCAAGGTCCGCATGCTGGAGATCGACGTGGTGCAGGGCGATCGCCTGCTGGTCTTCACCCGCTGGGATCTGGGCACAGACCCACTCGAGGTCCTCGACGCGCTGACCGCGGCCGGTTACACCGGCTGAGGACGGCAGCGGAGGCGGGTTCTGCGCAAGCCAATTGCACGCTCGCCGGACGAGGCTCCCTGGGGATGCGCCGACGAGCGTGCAATCAGTGCATCAAGAGATCGTGATCGATTCGATGACGACGGGCTCGGTGGGACGGTCGCCGCGGTCGACAGCGGTGCCGGCGATGGCGTCGACGACCTTCTGCGACTCCGGATCGACGACCTCACCGAAGATGGTGTGCTTGCGGTTCAGGTGCGGCGTCTTGCCGACCGTGATGAAGAACTGCGAGCCATTGGTGCCCGGGCCGGCGTTGGCCATCGCCAGGAGGTAGGGCTTGTCGAAGGCGAGCTCCGGATGGAACTCGTCATCGAAGGTGTAGCCCGGTCCGCCGCGGCCGGTGCCGGTCGGGTCGCCGCCCTGGATCATGAAGCCGGAGATGACGCGGTGGAACACGGCGCCGTCGTAGAACGGGCCTGTGGCGCCACCAGAGGCGTTCTCGGTGCTGTAGTCCTTGTTGCCCTGGGCCAGGCCAACGAAGTTTCCGACGGTCTTCGGCGCGTGATTGCCGAAGAGTGCGATCTTGATGTCGCCGCGGTTGGTGTGAAGTGTCGCGGTCGCTGTCTGAATGGGGCTCGTCACGGGAACCCAGTGTGCCATTCGCATTTCCGCGCCGGATGCCGCCCCCGCCCGAATAGGGTTGGCTGGGTGTGTTCCACCCGCCTGACCGCAGAGAGGTTGCACCAATGAGCTCCAAGACGACCGTCGAGCGGTTGAATCCCCGGCAACGGCTGGCCCGCGGTCTGAAGTACTCCACGCTGGGCCCCGTGGACGTCACCAGGGGAGCGCTGGGCATCGGTGTGGACTCCGCGCAGTCCTCCGCTGCCTGGGTGCGGGATCGCTACCGCAGCGGCAGACTGCGCCAGGATCTGGCGGCGGCACAGGCGGCGATCGTCACCGAGCTCGCGGCCGCGCAGGAAGTGGTCAGCGGACTGCCCCTGGCGCTGCAGGAGGCGCGCACGTCCAAGCGCCGACCACGGCCACTGGTGCTCATCGCGGTGGGGGCTGCGGTACTGGCGGTCGGTGCCGTGACGTTCTCGATCATTCGACGGTCGACGCAACCCGAGCCCTCGCCCCGGCCACCGAGCGTTGAGGTGACTCCGCGGCCCTGAGGACGCGCCCCGGTGCGTTGACATAGCGCTCACGGTGACGATGTGCGAGTGGCAGGTGCCGTCACTGCTCACTCAACGGGAAAGACGAAAGAATTGTGGAGCCTAGGAGATTCGAACTCCTGACATCTGCCTTGCAAAGGCAGCGCTCTACCAACTGAGCTAAGGCCCCTAGGGGTTGGCGGGGTCGGCCGCCGTATGCCATACCTCGACGCCGCGTCGCGACCGCCAGACGACCACGGCCGCAGCTGCGGCGATGATCAGCAACACCAGTTTCACGGTGCACCCTTCCGGTGACCACGCCGGGCGGGCCGGCATTTCCGTGGGCCTAGGAGGACTCGAACCTCCGACCTCTTCGTTATCAGCGAAGCGCTCTAACCACCTGAGCTATAGGCCCGTTTTATCCATCCGGACGAGCGGTGAGATTACCGCAACGCCTGCCTAGCACCCAAACCACCATCGATCTGGGCGCTCAGCGCTGTGATCAATCGCGGTCCGCCAGCGTCACCTCGACACCTCCGACGAGGTCGGTGGTGAGGTTGTAGATGAACGCGGCGCACGTTGCCATCGCCGTCAGAAGCACGATATTTACCAGCCCGATCAGGGCGGCTCCGCCGAAGATCGTGCCGCTGGAGACCAGTTCTCCGCCACTGCCACTCGCGCTGGTGAGCAGATCACCGACGTTGCTGTTGAGCTTGCTCCAGACGCCCATACCGCCCAGCACCAAGTACAGGAACGCGACGGCGATCATCCACACGAAGAACAGTGCGACCGAGAGCACCAGGGAGACCTTCAACACGCTCCACGGATCGAACCGTCGGATGGCCATGGTGGCCCGCACCGGACCCGTCGCACGGCCCGTCACGGGCGGACGTACCACGGGCCGGGTCGACGGTGCCTCGGGTGCCGAGCGCTCCGCAGGAGGCTTGCGTACCGGCGGCCGCGGTGATCCGGACAGATCGGGTAGCTCACTGGCATACGTCTCGGGCCTGGTGGCCTCGGGCCTGGTGGGCTCGGGACGAGCCTGCTCACCACGCGGTCCCTCGCCCCTGGGGGCCTCGCCCTCACGCGTCGGACCACCCTCCCGGGTGGGTGCCGCCGGTGGGGGAGTCGCGGGACCACCCGAGACGAACCGGTTGAGCCTGGCGTCTGCGCCGGGCGGATGCCCCGCCGCTGACCCCGCACGACCACCCTCGGGGCCGTCAGCGGTGCGCGGACCCGGTCGGGGCCGCGTACTGCCGCGCTGCCAGGGCGGCGGCGCCTCCCCGGACTCCTTGGCAGGACCGTTGCGCGCCGGCCCACCCGCGGGCGGGCCGGCATCGGGCGTGGCACCCGGTGAGCCGTTGGCGCTTGCCGCGCGCGGGTACCCCGGCTCGTTGGGTGAACTCACCTACGGCTCCTTCGATCAGACCGGTTGCCGGTGCAAACGGTTGGCGTCACGTCTCGTCGGACTCGTCGGTGCCCTCAGTGCCTTCAGCGTCCTCAGTGCCCTCAGTGTCCTCGGGGTCCTCGTCGGCGTTACGCGCAATGGCAATCAGTGTGTCGCCCTCACCGAGGTTCATCAAGCGCACCCCCTTGGTTTGCCGTCCGGCCTTGCGCACCTGACGTGCCCTCGTTCGGATGACACCGCCTCCGGAGGTGATGGCGTAGAGCTCGGTGTCATCGTCGACGATCAACGCTCCGACCAGAGTGCCACGCTTGGGGTCGTACTGGATGGTCAAAATGCCCTTACCGCCTCGGCCCTGCGCGGTGTACTCGTTGATCGCGGTCCGCTTGGCATAGCCACCGGACGTCGCAACCAGCAGATACGTGTCCTCACGCACGACGTTCAGCGAGAGCAGCTTGTCCTCTTCGTTGAAGCGCATGCCCTGCACGCCGGACGTGGCCCGACCCATCGGCCGCAGCGCGTCATCGGTCGCCGAGAAGCGGATCGACTGCCCCTTCGCGGAGACCAGCAGCAGGTCATCGTCGGCGGAACACAGCACCGCACCCACCAGTTCGTCACCGTCACGCAGGTTCACCGCGACGATGCCGCCCGACCGGTTCGAGTCGAAGTCAGTGAGCTTGGACTTCTTCACCAGACCGTTGCGGGTGGCCAGCACCAGGTAGGGCGCATCCTCGTAGCTCTTGATCTGGATGACCTGGGCGATGCGCTCCTCGGGCTGGAACGCCAGCAGGTTCGCGACGTGTTGGCCGCGGGCCGTCCTGGACGCCTCCGGGAGCTCATAGGCCTTCGCCCGGTAGACCCGGCCCTGCGTGGTGAAGAACAGGATCCAGTCGTGTGTGGAGCCGACGAAGAAGTGCCGAACGATGTCGTCCTGCTTGAGGCCGGCGCCCTGCACACCCTTGCCGCCGCGCTTCTGGCTGCGGTACAGATCGGACTTGGTCCGCTTGGCGTAGCCGGTCTCGGTGATCGTGACGACCACCTCCTCGCGCGCGATCAAGTCCTCGTCGGCGACGTCGCCGTCGGCGGGGATGATGCGGGTGCGCCGGTCGTCGCCGTACTTCTCGACGAGCTCCGCGAGCTCCTCGCGGACGATGGCGCGCTGGCGCTCCGGCTTGGCCAGGATGTCCTCGAGGTCGGCGATCTCGGCCTCGATCTTGGCCAAATCGTCGACGATGCGCTGGCGTTCCAGTGCGGCGAGGCGCCGCAACTGCATGTCGAGGATCGCCTGCGCCTGGATCTCGTCCACATCCAGCAGCTCGATCAGGCCGGCCCGCGCGACGTCGACGTTCGCCGACGCCCGGATGAGCGCAATGACCTCGTCCAAGGCGTCGAGCGCCTTGACCAGACCGCGCAAGATGTGTGCCCGCTCGTTGGCCTTGCGCAGCCGGTAGGTGGTCCGGCGGACGATGACCTCGAGCTGATGGACCACGTACAGCCGGATCAGCTGATCGATGCGCAGGGTGCGAGGAACACCGTCGACGATCGACAACATGTTCGCGCCGAAGCTGGTCTGCAGCTGGGTGTGCTTGTAGAGGTTGTTCAGCACCACCTTCGCCACGGCATCGCGCTTGACCTCGACCACGATCCGCAATCCCACGCGGTCGCTGCTCTGGTCCTCGATGTTGGAGATGCCCGCGAGCTTGCCGTCGCGCACTTGGTCGGCGATCGAGGTGATGAAGTTGTCGTGGTTGACCTGGTAGGGCAGCTCGGTGATGACCAGCAGGGTGCGGCCCCGCGAGTCCTCCTCGATCTCCACGACGCCCCGCATGCGGATCGAGCCGCGACCCGTCGTGTAGGCGTCGTGGATACCCTGCGAGCCGACGATCAGACCATAGGTGGGGAAGTCCGGTCCCTTGACCCTCTCGGTGACCGCGGCGAGCGTGCTCTCCTCGTCGGCCTCGTAGTTGTCCAGGCACCAGAAGACGGCCTCCGCGAGCTCGCGAAGGTTGTGCGGCGGCATGTTTGTGGCCATGCCGACCGCGATACCGCCCGAGCCGTTTGCCAGCAGGTTGGGGAACCGGCTGGGCAGAACGGTCGGCTCCTGCACGCGGCCGTCATAGTTCGGGACGAAATCGACTGTCTCCTCGTCGATTTCGCGCAACATCTCCATGGCTAACGGAGTGAGGCGCGCCTCGGTGTAACGCATGGCGGCCGGGGGATCGTTACCCGGTGAGCCGAAGTTGCCCTGGCCGTCGACCAGGGGATAGCGCAGTGACCACGGCTGGGCCATTCGGACCAGGGTGTCGTAGATCGACGAGTCGCCGTGCGGGTGGTAGTTACCCATCGTCTCGGCAACGGATCTCGCCGATTTCGCGTGACCGCGGTCCGGCCGGAACCCCGAGTCGTACATGGCGTACAGCACGCGCCGGTGTACGGGCTTGAGACCGTCTCGGACCTCGGGGAGTGCACGGCCGACGATGACGCTCATGGCGTAATCGATGTAGCTGCGCTGCATCTCCTGCTGGATGTCGACCGGTTCGATCCGATCGGTGGTGGCGCCGTCGTCTCCCGGGGGAAGGGTCGTGTCTGTCATGTGCTCCTCGCTCGTCTATGAGCAGCTAGGGATTCGGTTCCTGGAATCGGGCATCGCGGAATCACACGTCGAGGAAGCGAACATCTCTTGCGTTGCGGGTGATGAAGCTGCGGCGGGCTTCGACGTCCTCGCCCATGAGGATCGAGAAGAGCTCGTCGGCCGAGGCGGCGTCGTCGAGCGTGATCCGTCGAAGGACGCGAGCGCTGGGATCCATTGTGGTCTCCCACAATTCCTTGGCGTCCATCTCGCCGAGACCCTTGTAGCGCTGGATCCCGTCCTCGGTGTTGATCCTCCGACCGGCGGCCTTGCCAGCCTCGAGCAGTCCGTCGCGCTCGCGATCGGAGTAAGCGAACTCGGGCTCACTGCGCTGCCACTTGAGCTTGTACAGCGGCGGCTGCGCGAGGAAGACGTGCCCATTCTCGATGAGCGGCTTCATGAATCGGAACAACAGCGTCAGCAGCAGCGTCGAGATGTGCTGGCCGTCGACGTCGGCGTCGGCCATCAGCACGATCTTGTGATACCGCAGTTTCGCGATATCGAACTCGTCGTGAATGCCGGTACCGAGCGCTGTGATGATCGCCTGGACTTCGGTGTTCTTCAGCACCCGGTCGATGCGCGCCTTCTCGACGTTGATGATCTTGCCGCGCAGGGGCAGGATCGCCTGATACATCGAGTCGCGTCCGCTCTTCGCCGAGCCGCCAGCCGAGTCGCCCTCCACCACATAGACTTCCGACAGCCGCGGATCCGTGGAACGGCAGTCCGCCAGCTTGCCTGGTAGCCCGCCGATATCGGTCGCGCTCTTGCGCCGCACCAACTCTCGCGCCTTCCGAGCGGCGAGTCGGGCCTGCGCCGATGAAACCGCCTTGTTCACAACGGTCTTCGCCTCCGCCGGGTTCGCCTCGAACCAGTGGTTCAGCTGCTCGTTGCAGATCTTCTGCACGAACGACTTGACCTCGGTGTTGCCGAGCTTGGTCTTCGTCTGGCCCTCGAACTGAGGATCGCTGACCTTGACGGAGATGACCGCGGCGAGACCCTCGCGGATGTCGTCGCCAGTGAGGTTGGCTTCCTTCTCCTTCAGCAGCTTCTTGTCCTTGGCGTACTTGTTCACCACCGTGGTCAACGCACTGCGGAAACCCTCCTCGTGGGTACCGCCCTCGTGCGTGTTGATGGTGTTGGCGAAGGTGTGCACCGACTCCGAGTAGCCCGCGTTCCACTGCATCGCGATCTCGACCTCGTGGCCGGGACCCTTGCCGTCGAAGGCGATGATGCTCTGCTGAATTGGGGTCTTGGTGCGGTTGATGTGCTTGACGTAGTCGACCAGGCCGCCGGGGTAGTGGAAGGTGCGGTGCTTGACCTTGTGCGGGCCCTTGGCCTCTGCCTCAACCTGATCCGCGGTCTTGGGGGCCTCGGCCGTGTCGCTGACGACCTCGTCCACGACCTGCTCGGCGGTCACCCGCTCGTCGATGAGATCTATGGTGAGGCCCTTGTTGAGGAAGGCCATCTCCTGGAGGCGACGCGCGACGGTCTCGAAGTCGTACTCAGTGGTCTCGAAGATCTCCGGGTCCGCCCAGAACCTGATGGTCGTGCCGGTCTTCTTCGTCGGCCCACCCTGTTTGAGGGTGCCGGGCACCGAGCGGTCGTAGTACTGGAACCACTCCGAGCCGTCACGCAGAATCGTGGCCTCGAGCCGGGTCGACAGCGCGTTGACCACAGACACACCCACACCGTGCAGGCCACCACTGACGTTGTAACCGCTGTTCTCGCCGCCGAACTTACCGCCGGCGTGCAGCTGCGTCATGACGACATCGACCGTGGGAACACCTGTTGCGTGCATCGCCACGGGAATACCGCGGCCGTCGTCGGTGACCTGGACGCTGCCGTCGCCGAGGATCTTGACGTCGACCCTGGTGGCGTAGCCTGCCATCGCCTCGTCGATCGCGTTGTCGACGACCTCCCACACCAGGTGGTGCAGACCACGCTCACCAGTGGACCCGATGTACATGCCCGGACGCTTCCGGACGGCCTCGAGACCCTCGAGAATGGTGATCGATTCGGCGCCGTACTCGTTCGCAGGACTGTTCTTCTGGGCAGCCACGTTGGACGCGTCTCCTTGGTCTTTGCAGGGGGATGCTCGCTAGGGGGACTAACTGCCCCTCACGGATCTGCCGCAAGTCTACCGTCAGCCACCGTCAGCACCGATTCTGAGGCGGCGTTTCTGTGTACCTAATTGCGACGTGCGCGGAATTTCTCGGTTATCCCCTCGTCCGGCCGCTCGCGAGCGTCTCATTTCGGATTCAAAAGGCTCTCAGCGATCGTCCAGCAGGTGTCTCAGCCGTAGGTGTCGCGCGGCCCTCGTCCGGCGATGTGCAACTTGCCCTTGCGCCAGTTCGGCGCGGTCGGACCCACTATCTTCAACGACTTTACGACGCCATCACCGACGGCCGCGGCGATCTTCGCCAGGAGCTGGGCCTGCACCATTCGCAGTTGGGTGGCCCACGCGGTCGACTCCGCCACCACCGTCAAGACGCCCTCACGCAGGACCGATGGGGTCGCGTGTTCGGCGATCTGTTCCCCGACCACCTCGGACCACTTCCCGAACACCGCACCCTCGGAGACCTTGGGGGTCCAGCCACGGCGGCGCGCAAGGTCCATGGTCGCCGCGCCCAACGTCTGGGGATCTCGAGCATCAGGACCTGGCCCCGACCACGTTCTGCGCCGGCCCCGGTTACCGCCGGCGATCTTCTTGGCGGGGGAGTTACCTCCCCTGCCGACATCCTTCCCCTGACTGCGCGCGGCGCCGCGTGCCTCCTCCAACGTTCGGCGCACCAGATCCATCCCCGCGAGGTGCGCGAGGTGCTCCGGTGGGCCGCCAGGCTCGTCGGTCATTCGATCACCTCCGAAGTGCGTCCGTCGTCGTCTTCGCGCATACCTATCCTTACCCGACGCGCATCCCAGTCCGAGGGAATGTCGTCGGCCACCGCGGCGGTGACCAACACCTGCTCGGCCGAGGACGCTACGCCCACGAGTGCGCGCCTGCGGGCATCGTCGAGTTCGGCGAAGACGTCATCGAGAAGCAGCACCGGGTCGGTACCCTCCTGGCGCAGCAGCTCGTAGGCGGCAAGCCGCAGCGACAATGCCATCGACCACGATTCCCCATGGCTGGCAAAGCCTTTCGCCGGTTGGTCGCCAAGCCGCAGTTCGAGATCGTCACGGTGTGGTCCGACCAGGCAGACACCGCGCTCGAGTTCCGCGGAGCGCCGGCCGGCGAGTTCCGCCAGGAGTGCGGCCTCATACATCTCGATGTCGACGGTGCCCGCGGCCGCCTCCGCCTCGACCGTGTCCACCGAGCTGCGGTAGCGCACCGCTGCGGGACGCGACTCCGGCGCCAGCAGTTGATAGGCCTTCACCACCTCCGGCGCGAGCTGAGTGATGAGCGCGACCCTGGCCGCGATGAGCTGCGCACCATAGGTTGCGAGATGGCCGTCCCACACGTCAAGTGTGTCCAAAGCGCTTGTGTCACCGCGGAATCGAGCACCCGAGGCCGTCTTGAGCAGTGCGGTGCGCTGCCGCACCACCTTGTCGTAGTCCGCACGGACACCGGCAATCGATGGTCGCCGCGTCGTCGCGAGCTCATCGAGGAATCGTCGTCGTTCACCCGGATCCCCGCGCACCAGCGCCAGGTCCTCCGGCGCGAACAGCACGGACTGCAGAACACCGAGGACTTCACGGGCGCTTCGCACGGGGGAGCGGTTCAGCCTGGCCTTGTTGGCGCGCCCGGAGGTGATCTCCAGGTCGATCGCGAGCTCACGTCCCTCGTTGACGACGATCGTCGAGACCACGGCGCGCTCGGCGCCCACCCGGATCAACGGAGCGTCCGAACCCACCCGGTGCGAACTCAGCGTCGATTGATACCACAGGGCCTCAACGATATTCGTCTTGCCGAAGCCGTTCGGGCCGACAAACACCGTGCGTCCTGGTTCCAGCTCAAGTTCGACCTTCGGCCACGACCGGAAGTCGGTCAAACCCACGTGACGAACGTACAAATTCCTGTACCCGAGTCCTATCCCCGATGTGCTTGGCTCCCGCTGGCCGAATCAGCCAGACTTCGAGATCCTCTGAACGGCGTGACCACCGAACTGATTGCGCAGCGCCGCGACGGCCTTCATGGTCGGCGAGTCATCCTGCCTGGACAGGAAGCGTGCGAACAACGATGCCGCAATTCCCGGCACCGGCACACGCAACCTGATCGCCTCTTCGACGGTCCACCGTCCCTCACCGGAATCCTCGGTGTAGCCACTGATATCGGCGAGCTCGGGATCTTCCTTGAGGGCCTTGGCCAGGAGCTGCTGCAACCAGGACCGCACGACGGTGCCGTTGGTCCACGCCTGGTAGACCGCCTGGGGATCCTTGACCAGGTCCTCGGCGGCGAGAATCTCATAGCCCTCGGCGTAAGCCGTCATCAGCGCGTACTCCACGCCGTTGTGCACCATTTTCGCGAAGTGTCCCGCTCCGACCGGGCCGACGTGGACGAAACCGTCGGCGAGTTCGCCCGGAGGTCGCAGCGTCTCGAAGATGGGCATCACTCGCGTGACATCCTCGTCGCTGCCACCCACCATCAGGCCGTAACCCTCGGTCAGGCCCCAGATCCCACCGGACACGCCAGCGTCGATGAAGCCAATCCCCTTGTCGGCCAAGAGTTTCGCGTGTGGCGCATCCTCGGTGTATCGGGAGTTTCCTCCGTCGATTACCAAGTCGCCCTCGCCCAGCACGTCGGCGAGCTCAACGATGGTGTCGTGCGTGACCTCACCGGAGGGCACCATGACCCAGACCACCCGCGGGACCTGCAGTGCACTGGCGAGACCAGCCAGCGTCGGGACGTCGGTGACTTCGGGGCGGGGGTCGTAGCCGACCACCTCATGTCCACCCTCGCGCAGACGTTCGCGCATGTTGAAGCCCATTTTACCGAGGCCGACCAAGCCCAATTGCATGTGTGTGCTCTCCTGGCGTAGCTAGGGCCGGTCAGCCCGGGAGCCGCACCGGCATCAACAGATAGACGTAGTCAGTGTTACCTGCGGGGTACGGCCCGGACGAATCGGCGTACCCATCGTCATCACCCGTTGGCCGCAACACAGCGGGCCTGCTGGGGGTGGTGAACCCGAAGGTCACCTTCTCCGAGTGCAGCGAGGCCAGTCCATCGGTGAGGTAGGTCGGGTTGAACGCGATGGTGAGAGGCTCACCGAAGAACTCGACCGGCAGATCCTCCTCGGCCCGTCCGACGTCGTCGGCGCCGGCGGAGAGCCGCAGGACATCGGAGTCGAACTCCATCCGCACCTGGGCGCCCCGATCGGCGACCAGTGCGACGCGTTTGATCGCCTCGGTGAGCTCGGCAACCGCGATGGTGGCCACCGCGGTGTGCTCGGAGGGCAGCAGCTGGCGGAACTTCGGGAACTCCGCGTCCAGCAGGCGACTGGTGGTCTGCTTTCCCGCGCTGCGAATGCCCAATAGGCCGTCCTGGCCGACGGAGGCTCCCGATCCCAGCGACAACTGGACATCAGATCCCGAGCTGCTGGCCTTGGCCGCCTCGGACAGGGTCTTGGCGGGTACCAGTACCGCGGCCTCGATATCAGCCGATGCGGTTGACCAGTTCAGTTCGCGAACTGCCAGGCGGAAGCGGTCGGTGGCGGCCATGACGACCTTCTCGCCGGAGATCTCGACGCGGATGCCGGTGAGCATCGGCAACGTGTCATCACGACCCGCGGCGACGGCGACCTGGCCGATGGCCTGGGCGAACAGATCCGAGGCCACCACCCCGGTCTCCTCGGGGAGCGCCGGCAGCGCCGGGTAGTCCTCGACGGCCATCGTGGGAAGCGAGAATCGTGCGCTTCCGCAGCTCAACGACACGCGCGTGCCCTCGACGGTGACATCGACCGGTTTGGCCGGGAGAGCCTTGGTGATATCAGACAACAACCGGCCAGAGACGAGAACGCTTCCCGGAGAAGCGATTTCGGCTGCAACCCGGACTTCGGCGGACACCTCGTAGTCGTAGCCGGAGATCGTGAGCCCGTCATCGGAGCCGGTCAACAGCACGCCGGAGAGAACGGGGACGGTTGGTCTGGTGGGCAGGATGCGTGCGACCCACGCCACTGCTTCGGCGAAGTCCTCGCGAACCAGGCGAACCTTCAGATCGGTGAGGCCGGCAGTCGTCGCCGCGTCCATAGCGTCCCTTCGAAGAAAAATCTCATACAACAAGCGCTAAGCAGCGGTTTTGCGACGCTTGCGCGATCAGCAGTGACGCTGCGGGTATGACGACCGTACCTGTCATCGAATAACAACCGTAGATCCTCGCGCCGCATCTTGAAAGCTAATCGATCGGAGTGAGCGCTCGTCACGTGAGCCGTGGTGGACGCCTCGGATCGATGTCTCCCCAAGCCCCTACTTTTAAAAGAGATCTATCTAGATATATGAGTAACAGTAATAGGGCCTGTGGAACCTGTGGATGGAGCTATCGGAGTGCAGGTCGACACCGGTCGGTGCTCGTGGGTGAGCTGTGGATGACACGCCGGACGAATTTCGGCGCATGTGTATGGGCTGCGTGTCGCGTCGGAACTGGTGAACTCGTGGATGGCGACTCCAAGGTTGTACACAGCTGTGTCCACGAGGTCTGTGTGTGACAGAGGATACGTCCGGGGCGGAAGTTTCTTTGAGATTTGTTCTGCCGATCTGCCCCCAGACGCCCCGACGAGACGAATTCCGGTGTGCGCGGGGCGGATCGGCGGCGCGGACGGGACGTGATTCTGTGGCGAATGGCGCGCGAATGGCGCGCGAAGACAGCGCAAAGTACGCGCGGAATTGAGGTGAGGGGACAGGTCAGCGCTTGGAGCGCTGCCGGATCCTGGTGGTGAGCTCGGTGACGTGATCGAAGATCTCACGTCGCTCGGCCATCTCACCGCGGATCTTCTTCTCGGCGTACATCACCGTGGTGTGATCCCGGCCGAAGGCCTGCCCGATCTTGGGCAGGGACAGGTCGGTGAGCTCGCGGCACAGATACATCGCAATCTGGCGTGACTGGGCCAGCGAGCGGGTCTTACCGGGCCCGCGAAGCTCCTCGACAGCGGTCTCGAAGTAATCCGCGGTGACGGCCATGATCGTGGCGGTACTGATCTGCATGGTGCTGGAGTCGGAGATGAGGTCACGCAGGACGATCTCCGCGAGCGACTTGCTGATCGGGGTCTTGTTGAGCGAGGCGAACGCGGTGACGCGAATAAGCGCGCCCTCGAGCTCGCGGATATTGCGTTCGATGCTGCTGGCGATCAGTTCCATGACATCGCCGGGCACGTCGAGGCGGTCCATCTGCGCCTTCTTGCGCAAGATGGCGATGCGAGTCTCGAGTTCAGGCGGCTGAACATCGGTGATCAGGCCCCACTCGAAGCGGGTCCGGAGACGGTCTTCCAGCGTCGCCAGCTGCTTCGGCGGCCGATCGGACGAGATGACGATCTGCTTGTTCGCGTTGTGCAGCGTGTTGAAGGTGTGGAAGAACTCCTCCTGGATGCCTTCCTTACCCTCAATGAACTGAATGTCGTCGACCAGCAGGACGTCGATATCGCGATAGCTGCGCTTGAACGACGCCTTGCGGTCGTCTCGGAGCGAGTTGATGAAGTCGTTGGTGAATTCCTCGGTGGACACGTACTTGACACGCATGCCGGGGAACAGCCGCTGGGCGTAGTTACCGGCGGCGTGCAGCAGGTGGGTCTTGCCGAGGCCGGACTCACCCCAGATGAAGAGCGGGTTGTAGGCCCGGGCCGGCGCCTCGGCGATGGCGAGGGTGGCCGCGTGGGCGAACCGGTTCGACGCGCCGATGACGAATGTCTCGAAGGTGTAGCGGCGGTTGAGGCTGACATCCGGCGTCTCGCCACTGGGCGGCCGGTTGGTGAAGTAACTCGGCCACGTGGCCTCGGCGCTGGCGAGCGCCTCCTGATCGTCATCGACTTCGTCGGGTTCGGGCAGGGGGGCGGGCACGCGATCGTCGTGTTGATCGGTCTCGGGGCCGGGGTCGGCGATCCGCACACCCAGTTCGACGCGCTGACCGAGACGCCGGCTGAGGCTGGTCACGATGTGCTCGCGGAGGTGTCGCTCGATCTCGTTCTGGACGAACGGCGTCGGAACCGACAACAGGGCAAATCCCTCGGTGATGACCAGGGGCTTGACCAATTTCAGCCACGCCCTTTGCTGGGGCGTGAGGGCAGGCAGTGCGCCAAAACCGTTGTCGGTGTCGCGGCCGGTGCCGCCTCCGTTGAGTTCGGTGACGACGTCATTCCAGATGGCGACGAAGGGAGGATCGGGGTCCGTCGTCAAAGACACGCACCTCCTCGAGGCCCGTCAGCGGAGACGGAAGAATATATCGAAACGAAAACTGTCCACATAGTTATCCACAGGCTGTGGATAGTGGACAGCCGTCATGGTGCTGATGTCTATTCATGGGGATGATCTGGTCCGGAGCTCGTCACAGTTGTCGACGTCTGTGGGCTCGCAGGTGATGACCATCCTCGGTTGTTGTCGATCGCCGTTAAGTCTGAACCGGCACTGCCAGAAGTTAACAGGTTTCAGGACGGGTGGCCAACCGTTCTGCAACATTTATTGGGGGTTCCTGTGCACGTCTTGGCCAGCGTGAAGCTGGGGTGAACAATGTGACGAATGTGGTGTCAGCCGGGTCCGGGTAGAGCGGTTTGACCTAGGGAAATCTCGTCAGTACCCTCGAACAGTCGCCCGAACGTGGCGACACGGCTGCGACCCGGAGTTTCGGGTTTACGCGCCGGGGCTCGCAAGCGGCTCGGATCATCACACTCACGTGATGGTGTGTGCCGCCACACGAACGAGGAGTAATAGCCGTGGCCAAGGGCAAGCGGACTTTCCAGCCCAACAACCGCCGTCGTGCGCGCGTGCACGGCTTCCGGCTCCGTATGCGGACCCGTGCGGGTCGCGCCATCGTGTCCGCGCGGCGCAGCAAGGGCCGTAGTTCTCTCACTGCGTGATTAGCCGCAGGGTCTAGCGCAGTGCTTCCGGCCCAGTACCGGATGACACGGTCGACGGATTTTGGGCTGACGGTCAACCGAGGCGTGCGGGCCGTCCAGCCCGACTTGGTCGTGCACTCTCTGCGTTCTGCTGTTGTCGACGAGGTCGGCGTCCCCGAGATGGCACCCAAGATCGGTCTGGTGGTGTCGAAGTCGGTGGGGAACGCCGTCGTGCGCCATCAGGTAGCCCGTCGGCTGCGTGGTGTGGCGCGTGGTGTCATCGAAGATCTCGAGCCCGGGGACCGTCTGGTCATCCGGGCATTGCCGGGCAGTCGCGATGCGCTCTCGGCCCGTCTGGATCAACAACTCCGAGCGGCACTGCGCAAGGCGCGGTCGGAGCCCGGGGTTCGTCGATGAACAGGTCGAGCAGGCGCTGGTCTCCGTCGAGGGGGCTGTCTCGCGCCGCGATCTACCTCATCGACATCTACCGGAACATGATCTCTCCGTTCCGTCCGCCGGCCTGTCGCTTCACCCCGACCTGTAGCCAGTACGCGGTCGACGCGCTGCGTGAACACGGGTTCGCCCGGGGAGCGTGGCTGGCGGTGGTGCGGCTCGCGAAGTGCGGGCCGTGGCATCGCGGAGGATGGGACCCGATACCAGAACCGCGGCACCACCACCATGCGGATGCGGCCGCGACGTTGAGGAGCGATTCACTTGTTTAACTGGGCGAGCCTGGACTACATCTACTATCCGGTCTCGGCGATCATGTGGGTCTGGTACAAGATCTTCGGCTTCCTTCTCGGGCCCTCGAATTTCTTCGCATGGGCGCTGTCGGTGATGTTCCTCGTCTTCACGTTGCGCGCGATCCTGTACAAGCCGTTCGTTCGCCAGATCGAGACCACGCGGCAGATGCAGGAGCTGCAACCTCAGATCAAGGCACTGCAGAAGAAGTACGGCAAGGACCGCCAGCGCATGGCGTTGGAGATGCAGAAGCTGCAGAAGGACCACGGCTTCAACCCCATCCTCGGCTGCCTTCCGATGCTCGCTCAGGTGCCGGTGTTCCTCGGCCTGTTCCATGTGCTGCGCTCGTTCAACCGGACGCAGGGCGGCTTCGGCCAGATCCAGCTGACGGTTGAGCAGAACCGGGCGACCGGCAACTACTTCTTCAACGCGACCGACGTCGGCCACTTCCTGGACGCGAACCTCTTCGGTGCACCGCTGGGCGCCACGATGATTCAGACGAGCGGCCTCGACGCGTTCCTCGAGTTCGATCGCGTGGCTGTCATCCTGGTCGGCCTGCCGCTGATGGTCCTCGCGGGTATCGCCACCTACTTCAACAGCCGGGCGTCAGTGGCACGGCAGAGTCCGGAAGCGGCCGCGAATCCGCAGACCGCGATGATGAACAAGCTGGCCCTGTACGTCTTCCCGCTGGGCGTCGTCGTTGGTGGACCGTTCCTGCCCCTGGCCGTGATCCTCTACTGGGTGGCCAACAACATCTGGACCTTCGGTCAGCAGCACTACGTGTTCGGCAAGATCGAGAAGCGCGAGGAGGCCGCGAAGCTCGAGGCGCAGGAGCGTCGCGCCGCCAACGCGCCGGCACCGGGCAAGAAGCCGAAGCGCTCGAATAAGCCGAGTCCCGGTGCCAAGCCAGTCGCCGGTGCCAAGCCCGCGGCCAAGCAATCGGACGTGGAGAAGGCATCGTCGGGGGAGTTGACGGAGTCCGCCGGGGAAGAGGTCGCGGCACTCGATGAGGCGACACCCGACGCGTCGAAGGGCACATCGGCCCAGCCACCGGCGAAGGGTTCGCGCCCAAGCGCAGCCAAGGCGACACCGCGCCGGAATACCAACGGTCCGCGTAAGCGGAAGTCTTGACCGGATCCGAAGGCGGGGATCACCCCGCCATTGCACCGGTGAACGAGGAAGGACGAACATGACAGACGCTGATACGACTGAGCGCGCCGCCGAAGCCGACGACGCGCCCAAGACCGAGGATCTCGAGGAGCGACTGGTCGCCGAGGGGGAGATCGCCGGAGACTATCTCGAGGAGCTCCTGGACCTCCTGGACTTCGATGGTGACATTGATCTGGATGTCGAGGGTGACCGCGCGATCGTCAGCATCGACGGTGGGGCAGACCTCAACAAGCTCGTCGGTCGCAAGGGCGAGGTTCTCGACGCGTTGCAGGAACTGACGCGGTTGGCGGTGCACCAGAAGACCGGTGAGCGCAGTCGCTTGATGTTGGACATCGCTCGGTGGCGTCGGCGTCGCCGCGATGAGTTGGCCGCACTCGGTGACCGCATTGCCCAGCGCGTGCTGGAGAGCGGCCAACGCGAAGAACTCGACCCAATGACACCGTTCGAGCGGAAGATCGTCCACGACGCCGTCGCGGCGGTGGATGGTGTTCGCAGTGAGAGCGAGGGCGCCGAGCCGTCTCGTCGGGTCGTCGTTCTACCGAGTTGACGGGTCTTACCCGGCTGACTTGATCAGCCCGCGCGGACCCTCGCGCAAGAGTTACACCGATGTAGTTCCCACGGCCCGGGGCGGAGGATTGTTTCACGTGAAACATGGCGAGGCGCCTCCTCCTCCGCCGCCGGAGGCCGTGCGCGTATTCGGTACGCGAATCTCAGAGGCGGAACGCTATGTCGGCATCCTCGCGGGTGCCGGCATTGAGCGTGGCCTCCTCGGACCGTCCGAAGTCGACAGGCTCTGGGGCAGGCACGTCCTCAATAGCGCCGCCGTTGCCGAACTCGTGTCGGACGGCGAGACGGTCGTCGACATCGGTAGTGGTGCCGGCCTACCGGGCATCCCGATGGCATTGGCCCGCCCCGGCGCACGCATCACCCTCGTGGAGCCGCTGTTGCGGCGCGCAGACTTTCTCTCCGAAGTGGTCGAGCAGCTCGGCCTCGACGTCGCGGTGATCCGCGGGCGTGCGGAGGACAAGACAGTTCTCAGTCAGGTATCGGAAGCCGACGTCGTGACGTCACGTGCCGTCGCGTCACTCGACAAGATCGCGAGATGGAGCTTGCCGCTCCTGCGCGTGGACGGTCGGATGTTGGCCATGAAGGGCGAACGCGCCCAGGAGGAAGTCGACGAACACCGGCGAGTCCTCGACTCATTAGGTGCTGTTGACGTGAGGGTGGTGAGATGTGGCGTGAACTATTTGACTCCACCCGCAACCGTGGTCGTGGCGCAGCGCGGCAAGCAGTCAAGGCGAGCCGGCCGCACATCGCGGCCGGGCAGGAGCAGCTCATGAAACCAGGAAAGCGCGGCGTCGTGCGCGGCGCCGCACGCCCACCGGCCGACAATGTTTCACGTGAAACATGGCTCTCGCCGGGGGATGGCCAGAGCGGAGATCCGATGACGGCCAGCGCGGGGGACACCCCGATCGGAGCCGAGGCGGAGCGTGCCGTCAGCCTCCTCCACAAGGTCAAGCGGCAGGGACTCCCTCGGCCCGAACGTCAGCGCGTCTTCACCATCGCCAATCAGAAGGGTGGCGTCGGAAAGACCACCACGGCGGTCAACATCGCCGCGGCTCTGGCACTGCAGGGACTCAAGACGCTTGTGATCGACCTCGACCCCCAGGGCAACGCGAGCACAGCGCTGGGCATCGAGCACCGGGAGGGCACCCCGTCGTCGTACGAGGTGTTGATCGGTGAGATCACGCTGGAGGAGGCGCTGCAGCGTAGCCCGCACAACGAACGCCTGTACTGCGTGCCCGCGACGATCGACCTGGCCGGCGCCGAGATCGAGTTGGTGAGCATGGTCGCGCGCGAGGGTCGGCTGCGAAACGCACTGGCCGGCCTCAAGGACTACGACTTCGACTACGTGTTCATCGACTGCCCGCCATCGCTCGGACTGTTGACGATCAACGCTCTGGTGGCAGCACCTGAGGTGTTGATCCCGATCCAGTGCGAGTACTACGCCCTCGAGGGGGTGGGCCAGCTGCTGCGCAATATCGAGATGGTGAAGGCGCATCTCAACCAGAGCCTCGAGGTCACCACCGTGATCCTGACGATGTACGACGGACGGACCAGGCTGGCTGACCAAGTCGCCGAGGACGTCAGGGCGCACTTCGGCGATAAGGTGTTGCGGACGGTGATCCCGCGCAGCGTCAAAGTGTCTGAGGCGCCGGGTTACGGAATGACGATCCTGGATTACGACCCGGGATCCCGGGGTGCGATGAGCTATCTCGACGCCAGCCGGGAACTCGCCGAACGTGGCACGACGAAGGGACAGCGATGATCACGGGGGTACGGCGATGACTCAGCCGCGCAAGAGAACCGGTCTCGGCCGCGGACTGGCCTCGTTGATTCCGACGGGTCCCGCCGACGGTAGCGGTGACGGTGACGGGTTCGGCCACCGGATGGGCGACGCCGCGGCCGATGTGGTCCTGGGCGGAGCTCCCGTGGCGGAGCCGTCCCCGGTGGGTGCCGTCTACCGTGAGATCGACCCCACAGCGATCGAACCGAACCCCCGGCAGCCGCGCACCGTCTTCGACGGTGAGGCGCTCGCCGAACTGGTGCACTCCATCCGTGAGTTCGGCCTCATGCAGCCCATCGTCGTGCGACCGGTGGAATCGGCACCGGGTGGACCGCGGTACCAGCTCGTCATGGGGGAGCGGAGGTGGCGTGCTGCGCAGGAGGCCGGCCTCACCACGATCCCCGCCATCGTCCGTGAGACCGCGGACGACAGCATGCTGCGCGACGCGCTGCTCGAGAATATCCATCGCGCTCAGCTGAACCCGTTGGAAGAGGCGGCGGCCTATCAGCAGCTGCTCGACGAGTTCGGTGTCACCCACGAGGAACTGGCGGCCCGGATCGGGCGGTCGCGTCCGGTGATCACGAACATGATCCGGTTGATGCGGCTTCCGGTGGCGGTACAGCGGCGGGTGGCGGCGGGTGTGTTGTCGGCGGGACACGCGCGGGCAGTGCTATCCCTCGAGGGGGGACCGGAGAAGCAGGAAGAGCTCGCGGCCCGGATCGTGGCGGAGGGGCTCTCGGTCCGCGCCACGGAGGAAT
Organism: Mycobacterium sp. IDUB_39; assembly: GCF_055419205.1. Lineage (NCBI taxonomy): Bacteria > Bacillati > Actinomycetota > Actinomycetes > Mycobacteriales > Mycobacteriaceae > Mycobacterium > Mycobacterium sp. IDUB_39. Next base: position 180,629 of record NZ_JBVAXF010000008.1, on the reverse strand, counting down.
ACGTCACGCTGGCCAACCGCGAGCAGGAACCCACGCCGTCGGCGCCGCGTCGCAAGCCGATTCAGATGCCCGGCCTCCAGGACGTTGCTGAGAAGCTGTCCTCGGCGTTCGACACCCGCGTCACCGTGAGCCTCGGCAAACGGAAGGGCAAGATCGTGGTGGAGTTCGGCTCGGTCGACGACCTTCAGCGAATTGTGGACCTGATGAACGCTGCGAAGCCATGACCTACCACACGGCGTAATTACGTCACTGTGACACACGACCGGGTTGAGTCGGCGCTCACACACCTCGCAGGGAGGAAATACGTTGTCCGCCAGCAAGATTCGGTTCTCGACCGCATCGGAAGTGCGCTCGGAGGACCACGCGCGGCCGACGGCGTCGCTGTCTCCTATTCTGGATGGAAAGCCTTGCCCGTCTTCTGAAACTTGGGGGGTCTAGTGTCCGCCCGCATCACGCCGCTGCGGCTCGAAGCCTTCGAGCAGTTGCCCAAGCACGCGCGGCGGTGTGTCTTCTGGGAAGTCGACCCCTCAACTCTCGGAGGCGACGATCATCTCGCCGATCCCGAGTTCGAGAAGGAGGCGTGGCTGTCCATGGTCATGCTCGAGTGGGGGTCGTGTGGGCAGATGGCCCTGTCGTGCGAACCCGATGACGAGGGATTCGGCGGCCCCGTTGATGACGTCGAGGCACCCTGCCTTGGGTATGCGTTCTACGCGCCGCCCCGCGCGGTTCCCCGCGCCAGGCTGTTCCCGTCCGGACCGGTGAGCGCCGACGCGGTTCTGCTCACCTCGATGGGCGTCGAGGCGGGCGCCGACAGCGGCGGGCTGTCGGGTGGTCTCGTCACCGCGGTGGTGGGGGACCTGGTCCGCCGCGGCGTTCGCGCGCTGGAGGCGTTCGGCCGGACTGCCGAAGCCGCCGAGCTCGTCGATCCAGGAATGGTCACGCCGGAATTGCGACTCGCGGTCGAGGCGCTCGGAGACTGTTCGGCGGATCAGTGCATTCTCGATGCCGACTTCTTGACCGATGTCGGCTTCGTCGTCGTCTCACCGCACCAGTACTTCCCGCGGCTACGTCTCGAACTCGAGCAGGGACTGGGTTGGAAGGCCGACGTCGAGGCGGCACTGGAGAGGCTCTTCGAGAGTGCGCAACTCAGCCAACCGGTGGGCGCCGGCGCGGGGCCCTACCGCTGAGATCAGCCCTTGGCTGCTTGCTCGACCGACATCTCGTGCGCGAGAAGCTCTGCGAACGTGAAGGTTCCGGTCGGGCGATCGTTCTTGCCGAGAAGGTACAGCCGCTTCACGGCGGCGAGAATGCCCTCGGCGATGCTGTCGCGGGTCGCCGGCGATACCAGCAGGTCGAGATCATGCGGATTGCTCACGTAACCGATGTCGACCTGAACCGTGGGCATCCGGGTCAGGCGCAGCAGGTCCCACGTCCGGCCGTGGGTGCGGCAGTCACGTAATCCGGATCGTGCCACCACTTCTCGCTGAATGAAGTCGGCCAGATTGCGCCCGATCGTGGACACCGACCCGTGCGCATTACCGAAGTAGAAGGATGCGACACCGTTGGCGGCCGGCCCCTCCACCGCAGCGCACCGCAAGCTGATCATGAGGTCGGCACCGACGGTGTTGGCCGTCTCGGCGCGCTCGGGGTCGAGTGGACTGTGTCCGACCGGGCGGGACAGGAAGGTATCCATTCCGATGGCCGTCATCCGGCCCTCGAGTCGACTTGCCAAGTCCCACAGGATGTCTGCCTCGCTGATGGGGCCACCGGGCCCGTTCGCGATCAGTCCGGTGTCGCTGCCGCCGCGGCCCGGATCGATGATGACCCGCTTTCCCGACAGACGCGGGCCGGAGCGGCGGACCAGCTCCTCTTCGCGGATGGCATGCGGTGAGCCACCGGTGACCCGGGAGCCCAGAAAGTACAACGAGCGCAGTGTCTCTGGCCCGCAGATGCCGTCGGGGTACAGGCCGTACTCGCGCTGATAGGACATCAGGCTGTTGTGGGTCTGCAGACCGAAGTGCCCGTCGACAAGGTTGATGTAGAAGCCGAGATCCTGAAGTCGAGCCTGAAGTGTCGCAACGTCATCGCCGTACATCGGCGCGCCGAACTGGTGCGCCAGAGTGCGGGCACCGAGACGGTACGAGGCCTCTTTGAGCGCACGGTAGGTCGCCTCGCCGACGATGCCGTCGACGAGGAGGCCGCGATGCTGCTGAAATGCGCGCACGGCATGGTCCAGAACGTCGTCGAACACGTCGAGCGCGACATGCTTTCCGGTGGTCAGATCCGCATCGGGGCTGTCGACCAGCCCCAGCGCGCCGAGGGCCGCGCGGATCTCGGTGACCGCGCCTCCCCGGTCACCGCGGCGCAGACTCGACATACCAGGCCTTTCGGGTCACGGACGGCGTACACCCCGCCGACGAATTCAGACAGGCTAGACAGCATTGTCGCAGACCGTCGCGAAAATTCGGAAACCCAGAGGACGCCCGTGGTGCCGCGGACAGCGCGTCAGACCACGTCGGCGAGCTCGCGAAGCAGGGCAGCCTTGCCCTTTGCGCCGACGATCCGCTTCACCGCTTGCCCGTCCTTGAACAGGATCATGGTCGGGATCGACACCACCTGGAAGTCACGTGCCGTGGCGGGATTGGCGTCCACGTCGATCTTGGCCACCTTCAGCTCGCCGGCCTTCTCAGTGGCGATCTCCTCGAGCACCGGGGCGACCATCTTGCACGGGCCGCACCACGTCGCCCAGAAGTCCACCAATACCGGTGTGCTGCTGGACAGCACGTCTGCGGAGAACGAGTCGTCGGTGACTGCCACCGTTGCCTTGTTGTCGCCCATGTGAATGCTCCTGTCTAGTGGGGTTGGAAGTCGTGAAATCGGTTGCAGCTCACTCGTTGTCGGCAAGCCAGCGCTCGGTGTCGATGGCCGCCGAACAGCCACTGCCCGCAGCGGTGATCGCCTGACGGTAGGTGTGGTCGACGAGATCGCCTGCGGCGAAGACTCCGTCGATCGATGTCGCCGTGGTGCGGCCCGCAACCAACACGTAGCCCTCGTCGTCGAGATCGACCTGACCGCGGACGAGCTCGGAGCGAGGGTCGTGGCCGATGGCGACGAACACGCCGGTGACCGCCAGCTTGGACTCCTCATCGGTGACGAGGTTGCGCAGCCGCAGACCGGTCACCTTGGGGTCACCCTCGACCTCGGTCACCGCGGTGTTGGTCAGGAACGTGATCTTCTCGTTGGCCTGCGCGCGCTCCAACATGATCCTGGACGCGCGGAATTCGTCACGTCGGTGGATTAGTGTGACGCTGCGCGCAAACCGGGTGAGGAAGGTGGCCTCCTCCATCGCCGAGTCACCGCCGCCGATCACCGCGATGTCCTGGTCGCGGAAGAAGAAGCCATCGCACGTTGCACATGTGCTCACACCCGTACCGATGCGCTCTTCCTCGCCAGGTACGCCGAGGTGCCGCGCGGCCGCGCCCATCGCCAGGATCACCGATCGAGCCTGGAAGGTCTCGTCGCCGACCGTGACGGTCTTAATGGGGCCCTCCAGGGACACCTCTTCGACGTCCTCCATGCGCAGGTCGGCGCCAAAACGCTCGGCCTGCTTCCGCATCTCGCCCATCAGCTCGGGGCCGGTGATGCCCTCCTTGAAGCCCGGGTAGTTCTCCACCTCCGTGGTGGTCATCAGCGCACCGCCGAACGTGACACCCTCGAACACCAGCGGCTTCAGCTGTGCACGCGCGGCGTAGATGGCTGCCGTGTAACCGGCCGGTCCCGATCCGATGATGATCACGTCATGGATCGTGGAAGTGGAGGTCATATCCGTCCTTCTCGTCGTGGCCTTCTCATATTGGCCGCTCGCGGGCTTCACGCGTCGGCACGCGTATAACACCAGCGTAAGGGGCGGTGTTCCCCGACAGTGGGCGGCGTCGGTCAGGACGGGGTCGTGACGCGCACGAGGACGGTTTCGGCGATCACGCCGGGATCGGTGGCGTTGCAGGTCGGCGCCACGACCAGCGCGGTCATCGTGTCGTTTCCACCGCCCAGGATTAGCAGGATGGCGGGCCGGCCACCGGCGTCGACGTTGTCGGCGCCCAGCACCGCCGCTGAGCCACCGCGGCCCAGCGCGGACAGGCACGCGGCTCGCTGCGCGGGATCGCTCAGACCGCTGAGGTCGGCGGGCCGGTCGAGCATGGCGAGGAGTTCCGCTCGGGGGACGGGGAAGTCCACGGATGGCCGCGACACCGTGATGCGATCGGCGGTCGCACCCGCCGCTGGGGTCGGGGGCGCGGTGTCGCGGAGCGCCGTGACGCCGATGCCGACCGCGGCCAGGGCGGAGAGGCCTCCTATGACCAGGGCGACGGTGCGCGGGCTCGCCACCGATCGGCGGGCGGCGTGTGACGCCCTGCCCCCTGGCGGGGTGGCTGCCGCCAGGGCCGCGGACAGCCGTGCGGTGACGTCGGCCGGAGGGTCGGGAAGGTGCTCGGCGGTCATGGCGTCCGCGCCGAGGCGCGCGAGGTCGTGGCGTACGAGATCCAGTGCGGCCATGGTGTGGGCGGCGTCCGCAACCGGTTCCGCGTCCTCGTCCACGTCACTCCACGATCTCGGTTCAAGATTTCCGTCGAAACCGACGATAACCCCGCAGTTTAGGGAATTCGGCGCGGTGCTGGAGCGTTCAATGTATTACAGGCCCCGTTGGCGGGCCGCAGCGTGCGCTCAGGAAGGTCGTCATCGTGTTCACTGCAGGCCGGAGGCTGACGACGGTGGGATCAGCGGTGCTGATGGCCACAGGCGCGTTGGCCGCTGCGGCGAGTATTGCCGCCGCCCCTGGTACCGCGGTGGCCGCTCCTCGGTGCAGCATGTACATCGAACCGTTCAACCCGTTCCTCCAGACCTGCGGAATCCCGAACAATCCGCCCGTCGTGCGCGGCGCGTCACCGGGCGCGGGCGCGATCATCGCGTGCCGAGACATCCCGGGCTGCCTCTCGTATGTGGTCAACGGTGGACCCGGTTACGGCGGTATCGCGCGGCCGGACACCAGGGTTCGGCAGAGCCAGTAGATCGTCGCGCGCGAAATCGTCGCGCGAGAGGTAACCCAGCGACTCCGCGAGTTTGGCGCGGGCCCGTGCGCATCGGCTCTTGACCGTGCCGACGGGGACGCCGAGTAGGCGTGCCGTCTCGGCGACGGAGTACCCGTGCATGTCGACGGCCACCACCGCGGCACGCTGGTCGACCGGTAGTCGCAGCAGTGCTCGCTCCACCACCAGGGCGGTCTCCACCCGCGACGTCGGATCACCCGCCGGGTGCGTGTCGTCGAGCAACGGGATGGTCAGATGAGACTTGTTGCGGCGCAACCGGTCCAGGCACGCGTTGACGACGATGCGGTACAGCCAGCTGCTCACCGATGCGTCATGCCGGAAGCCGGGGGCCGTGCGGTGCGCGGAGAGCAGGGCGTCCTGAAGTGAATCCGCGGCGTCCTCGGGACTGCGACTGGTCAGCATCGCCACTCGGTAGAGCTGACGGTGGTAGCGGTGGAACAGTGCCTTGAACGCGTGGGGGTCACCCGCGACGTGGGCCGCGAGCAACTCCGCATCGGACCGACTCCCGCCGGTGACGTCCCCCAAGCTGCCCACAGTCAAACCCTAGGCAACCTCGGGCACCGGTCATGACACCATTTGTGCACAACAGTTGACAGGTCCCCTGACCTGCGACGATCTCGACAACACCCTGGGGATGGCCGAGTGCGACTGGGCTCAGGACGTGGCTTTGAGGGTGATGTCGGACAGCGCGCTCTCGCTTCTGCCGTCCACCGTCCCCAGCTTGGTGATCCACACCAGCACATAGGTTGTGGGGCTCGCACCGTCGATGGTGATGGTGTTCGACCCCGTCTTCATCGGGGTCGGCGACGACAACGCCGTGGTGTCGTCCAACGACGACGGGGTGGCGATATCCGATGAGCGGATCTGGATCGACGTGCCCGTGCTGTTGAGGGTTATCGACACCGAGGCCAGCGTGGTCGGCTGGGGCAACTGCAGCATCAGCCCCACGCCATTCTTGAAGGACGGAAACGGGTCGGAATCGCTGTAGGTGTCCGTCGTCCACGCCGTGGCCGGGTTCCCGTCGATGGCCTGAGCCGCCTGTGCGGGGTTGTCCGCCTCACCGCCAGGTGAGAACACCACCGCGCGAACGGGTTTCACGATACCCGTGTCCGCGGTGGTGTTGGACTCGGAGCTGGGAGCGTTGAGTCCGAGTTCCTGACGGTCCAGCGGTCCGCCGACGTCGCCGAACAACCCTCGCAGGCCTATCGCCAGCGCGGCCAGGGCGACGATCAGGATCACCGCGCCCACGCTGATCCCGATTATCAGGGCCTTGCGGCGGCGAATCCCCGACGCGGGGTCATCCGCATCGCTGGGGTTCGTCCGCGGACCCCCCGGGCCAGGGTCGTCGACGGGGGTGATGAGCTCGGTCCTGTCGGCGACGGCCGTCGCCTGCTGCAGCAGATTGAGCAGGGTGCCCGCGGTCCGGATGCCGCCGTTCTCCTGGGTGGCCCGAGCTGCGGCGGCCGAGATCTGGAACGGGATGTCACGGTCCACGACGCGCGGCTCGACGGGCATGCCCGTCGCGTCGACGTCGGCGGGAGCCAGGTTGCTGCGCACCCCGGATTCGGGGAGCGGCCACCGGTTGACCAGCAGTGCGTACAGGGCTGCGCCGATGCCGCGGATGTCGTCCTCGGGTGACGCATCGGGCAGGCTCGCGGGGAAGGCCAGCGCCACGTCACCGTCGATGCTCACCCGAACCCGGCCGGGATGGTCGATGGACAGCGAGACGCCCGCACGATGTGCCGCCTCGGCGGCCGCGGCCAAGGACTGGATGGCGCGGGCGCCGCCGATGGCCGACGGCGCCGTCTCGGCGACCTCTGCCAGCGATCCGCCGCGAATCCACTCCGCCACGACCAGACCGCCCGAACCGGTTCGCGCCACGTCGAGCACCCGGGCGACGCCGGGCATCTCGAGGTTGCTCAGCTTCATCGTCGCGGTCAGGATGCCCTGGAGCTCGTCATCGGGCAGCTCGGCGTCGGGATCGACGAACGTCAGCGCGACCTGCCGGTCCAACGCCGTGTCCAGGGCGTGCCAGAACTGAAGGTGCGGCGGGCCGCCGTGGAAGACAAGAAGGCGATAGCGACCACCGGCGATGGTGGCACCGGGGATGAGGTGCACCTCGTCGTCGGTGGCGGCCTCAATGGGGGGCTCGTTGAGCATCCCGAAGGACAACGCCTCGCGGGTGGGATCGCCGCCGTAGTCGGCAGGCGGTCGGCCCGATGCCGCGAAGGCCGCCCCGGTTGAGACGTCGGGTTCGAAGTCGTCGGCTGTGGGACGCGGAATCCGGGTCGTGGCGCCGCCGTCGGGGGCAGGCGTCGAGCCGCCCGTGGAGTCGTCAGTCACTGGTGGACCTCCCTCCCGCAGCCTGCCTCCGGCTACGTCTGCCGGAGGTCCGCCCCGTGGCACCGGCCAATTTTGACGCGGCGGTAATGGGTGCGGATTCCTGGGCTCAGGGTACGTGACCGGGGGGCCTGAATGCGGTCGGACGGGCGGTCCGGCGGGCGCCACCGCGACGGGGGCCGGCTCGCCACCCCGTCCCAGCCGTCGGCGGACCAGTGCCAGCACCGACTGCGCCTCGGGGACCTTTGCGAGGTGCAGCACCGCGGCGATGATCGGCAGCATGATGATCCCGAGGATCAGCAGCCGCAGCATCGACCCGGCACCGCCACCCTGGGCGGTCAGTTTCTCCAGTCCCAGCAACTGATCGACGACGTGGGCGATGAGTCCGGCACCCATCGATGCCGCGATGGTCACCAGGATCGTCCGGATCACCGGCAGGCCGATCATCCGACCGCCGGGCGGTTTGAGGTTGGCGCGCAGGACGAAGTGCCCGACGATCGCGCCCGCCAGGAAGCCCAGTCCGTTGGCGAGGCCGAGGTAACCGGCGACCAGGTCAGGGTCGTCGGTGAGGTGCGGCGCCGCCAGCGAGCCGAGCACCTTGATCGCCGTGATGACCACGATCAGTGCGATCGGCGTCCACGGCTGCTGCCGGGCGTAGAACACCCGCAACTGCAGGAGCACCATTGAGTACGGGATTAATGTGAACGCGGACAACGAGATCGCCATGCCGAGATAGCCGGCGTCGACCTCGCCGAAGTTGCCGTAGGCGAACAGTGCGGTGCCGATCGCCGGCCCGCCCACAGTCATGAACGCGACGATCGGGATCAGGGTCACCATCGTCAGTCGGGTCGCCAGGGACAGGTCGGCCAGCACGGCGGGGATATCGTCGGCGGCGGCGTTGCGCGATAGCCGCGGCATGACGACCGTCAGCACCGTCACGCCGATCATGCCGAACGGCAGCATCAGCACGAGCCAGGTGTAGTTGTAGATCGCGGGCCCGGAAGCCGCGGAGCTACTGGCGATCTGGTTCCCGACGATCAGGCCCACCTGGCTGATCAGGACGTAGAGAACCATCGCGGCGGCCATCGTGCCGAACTGCTTGAGTCGCTCGTCGACGCCCCACAGCGGGCGCAGGCTGACCCGTTCCCGCCGGATCGCGACCAGCAGCACCGCGGTCTGCGCGAACACGCCGAGCGTGGTGCCGATGCCGAGCACCAGCAGCTTGGCGTTGCCCATCTCCACCGGATCCAGCGAGAGTTCGCCGGGCACGAGCACATACAGCCCCAGCGTCGCGATGGCGACCACGTTGTTGACCACGGGAGCCCACGCGGGAGGGCCGAACACGTTGCGGGTGTTCAGGATTGCCATGAACACCGACGAGAGCCCGTAGAAGATCACCTGGGGCAGAAGGAGATACGCGAACGCTGTGGTGAGCGAGCGGTTCACCAGCGGGTCGTCGCCGAGCATGAGCCTGACCAGCACCGGTGCCAGGGCCACCGACAGCACGGTCGCGAACAACAGCAGCGCGGTGGCCAGCGTGACGAGCCTGCGCACGAATGCGGTTCCGCCGTCGGGGTCGTCGCGTTCGGCACGGGCCAGCACCGGTACGAAGATCGCCGTGAACGTCGCCTCGAGCACGAGGGCGGCGATGAGGTTCGGCAGCTGGTTGGCGACTGAGAAGGCACTGGACAGGGCCGCGCCGAGGATTGCGGCCAACAGCACGATCCGGATGAATCCGGTGATGCGGCTGATCAGCGTCGCGAACGCCATGCCCCACGACCGCGATACGACTGCGGCGTCGGACAGTTCCTTGCGGACGGGCTGTGCTGCGATCTGACCGGCGCGGCGTCGTGGCGCGGGACCGCGCGGAATCCGTTGGCGCGGTGGCGCGGGCACCGGTCGCCTCGGTGTGCTCACGTCTTGTCGTCCGGCGCGTGAGCGATCGCGACGTCGAGGGGGTCGGGATGCTCGGGTGCGGTCCTGCCGGGCGGTCGGTCGAGGTCGGCACGGTCGGGTTGGCCGCGGAACCGGTGCCACAACCGTCGGCCGGCGAGCAGGAACAGCACGGCACCCGCCGACAGCGTGATGAAGAACAGCACCTTGCCGTAGGCGTTCGAGTGGACCGACAGCCGGACCGGCTCGCCCAGCGGCAGCCCGTCAGCGGTGTGCAGCGACACGTCCACCGCCACACGCTGGGTGAAGTGCACCTCGATGGGCACCCGCAAGGGCAGATAACCCGGCGGCAGCTCGATCTCGCCCATATCGGTCACGGTCATACCGGGTGGCGCGTTGACGTCGAGCCGCACCCGGATCGGCACGGGAAGGTCATTGCGCAATGCCATCGGCAGCGGACTGCGCTCGGTCGCCAACGTGTAGGACCCACCGGGGTTGACGATGGTGACGGCGTTGAAGAGGTCGTTGACGGTCGCCGCGGCCCGCGTCGCCCGCTGCTCGGCCAGGCCATTGCGTGCGGCGGCCGGCACGGACTGACTCAGGGCGCGCAGCATGTCCTCGCGCAGGGGAGCGGTGTACTGCGTGCCGGTCAGACCTGTTCTCTCGTCGGTCGTCAGCGCCGCTGTCAGGCCCCACAGCCTGCCGGTGGCGCCCGCGATCTGTGCGATGACGCCGTCGCTGAACCGTGCCCGAGGGTTGGTCACCGAGTCGTCGGGCAGCGCCTCGTCGACCGCCGGGCTGACGGCACTGCTCTCGGCGATGACGGCCGTCAGAGGCCGCGGCACGCTGAGCCCTGCGTGGATCGAGGTGGCCAGTGTCGAGAGCACCGCGGTGGCGTCGTCGGGGCCGAGGTTCCACACCAGCGGCGGCATCAGGACTTCGGTGCGCGGCTCGGTGTCGGGTCGCAGTCCGCGCCACAGCATCGCCCCGAGCGCATCCTGGCGGCGTGCCACCGGGGAGTCCTGCTGTACCGGGACCTCAAGGGAGGCACTCAGATACGACGGTGATGACGGGGTGTCGCCCGCACCGGCGAGCGCGGCGCCCACCGACGGGTCGAACGGTGCAGCCACCACCGCGGGGGTATAGCGCCGAGGCGCCAGGTTCGCGGCAGGCGGGTCGCTGTTCGCCGAGTCCTGCGCTGTCGACTCGGCGGCGGCGATCGCCACAGTCGGGCCGCGCTCGGACAGCAATCGCACCGCCGGGCCCGTCAGCGGCCCGTCGGCCACGAGGGTGGCGCCGCGCACGGACTGGATGCCCAGGATCTGGTCGACGACCGTTGCGGCGTCGAGGGTGGCGATGGACGACAGGCCGGGATCGGCGACGCGTTGCAGGGCCGTGAGGTCGGCCTGCGCGTACACCGAGGACACCACGCACATGCGCTGCGCGAGCGCCCGCAGCCTGGCCAGCCAGCCGATCGCGGCGTCCTGGCCCGTGCCCGGTCGGCTGGGGCCGGTGATGCCAGCCTCGGGGGAGTCCACGACGACGTAGCCGGCCGTCATCGCGTTCACGGTGACCAGCAGGTCGGGGTCCACCGCCAGACACAGCGCGCTGCGGATCTCACCGGTGGGATCGACGGGTGCACTGGTGGCGAAGTCCGCCGCCGACAGCAGGACATCGAGGCGGCCGCCGGGGGCGAGCGACGTCGCGAGCTCGTCGTCGAGGAGGCGGACCGGCACCGTTCCGCCTGGCGCACCGGGAGCCAGGCGTGGCTTGTCCGCCAGTGGCCACAGCATCGTCACGCCGACGGGCCGGGAGGTGTCGGGTGGGACCACCGAGGACACGGGGTTGGCCGATTCCGATGACGACGGCACGCCGAGCACCGGCAGGAGGAAACGGGCGTCGTCGAGGCGGGCCGGTGCGCCGTAGTCGGGGGTGCCGTTGACGTTGACGAGCACCGGGTACACACCGGGCTCCTGGACCTGCAGCGACGGGCTGTCGTCGGAACGGATCGGATAGGTCAGCGTGAACGGGACGCTCTGGTTCTCGTCGAGTTCGGGTGCCACGGTGATGAAGTCGGCCACGGGCCGGTACTGCTGACCGTCGCCGACGAGGTTGGTGCGCAGACCGTTCGACGTCGTTACGGCGGCGGCCTGCTCGAGGCGGACCACGACATCGCGCACGGGGCGGTCACCAACATTGGCGACGGTGCCCGAGACCGTCACCAGAGGTTCACTGGTGGTGCTGACGATATCGGGCGTCACCTCGTCGATGCGCAGCTTGAGGAACTGGTTGATACCGGGTTCGCCGGCCTGCGCGCGCGGCAGGACCGACAGTGCGGCGACGGGTGCGGCTATGAGGCTCAGGAGTACGACGGCGGCCAGCAAGCGCAGAAGGACAATCCCAGCGGCCGACGGGGCCGCCCGAAAACTCATGGTCCCTGGCCGCAGCCGTTCGCCCGCCGGCCAGGTTGGGGTTGAGTGGACTCGTCGGGGCGACGGTTGCGGGTGTGGGAGTGCGTTTGCGCCCGCCGCCGCGGAGAACTCCGCGGCAGGGGCGGCAGCGCGCCCGGTCCGTCGGTGTGAAGTGTGTCGATCAGGTCGCCCGCGACCTGCGCGAGGCGGCGCTCGTCGGCGTAGGCCAGCCGCGACGGAAGTTCCCGAAGCGGCACCCAGGCCACCTCGCTGACCTCGACGTCGTCATCGCAGAGCTCCCCGCCGAGGAACCGCATGAGGTAGTGGTGGACGGTCTTGTGCACGCGGCGACCCTCGGTGACGAACCAGTAGTCGATGCTGCCGAGCGCGGCGAGCACGCTGCCCTCGATGCCGGTTTCCTCGGCGACCTCGCGGATCGCGGTCTGCTCGGCGGTCTCACCCAGCTCGATGTGGCCCTTGGGCAGCGACCACAGCATGCGACCGCGGCGGTCGAGGCGGCCGATGAGCGCGGCGACCTGACGGTCCTTGGGGCCGTCGATACCGTCGATGACCAGGCCGCCCGCTGATGTCTCGTGCACGGTGCGGAGTCGGTCCGCTGGGCGACGTGTGGGGCCGGGTTTGTGGGAGTTGGCCGACGGGGCCGGGCGGGGTGTCTCGACGGGGGCGCTGGCGTCGGCATCGGTGGGTTGGGTCATGGGCTGCGTGGTGGACTTGGCGCCTGATTTGCCGCCGGCCTCGGGCGGGCCGGCCGAGCGTCGGCCGCGGCGCCTTCCGCGGCGCCGTCGTGGTTTGGCCTGTTCGCCCTCCGACACCCAAGCGATAGTAGTTGCCACTTGGTTTCCACCCTGCCGCCACTCGCTGTTGGTGCCTTGCTGATGCTCAGTCGTTACGCTGCCGCGTGACTTCTGGTGATCGCCCATTAGGCTCACCGAACGTGCCGATCGACCCCGCCGCCAACGCTCCGCTGTTGGCCGCCGCCATGCGGAGCCTGTCTCCGCACGCTCCGCTGCTCTCGGAGTTGGGCGCGCTGTTCGCGGAGGCCGGCCACCAGCTGTACCTGGTCGGCGGCAGCGTGCGTGACGCCGTGCTCGAGCGGCCGGTGACCGATCTGGACTTCACCACGGACGCCCGCCCCGACGCCATCAAGCGCATCGTGAGCGGCTGGGCCGACGGTTTGTGGGAGACGGGCATCGAGTTCGGCACGATCGGCCTGACGAAGCGCAAGCTGCGCTTGGAGATCACCACCTTCCGGGCCGACAGCTACGACCAGGTGTCGCGGAACCCGACCGTCGAGTTCGGTGACCGGCTCGAGGACGACCTGGTGCGCCGCGACTTCAAGGTCAACGCCATGGCGGTCGGCATCACGGGCGACGGCATCGGCGAGTTCTTCGACCCGCAGGACGGGTTGGCCGACGCCACCGCCGGTGTGCTGGACACCCCGTCGACGCCTGAGGTGTCGTTCGGCGACGATCCACTGCGCATGCTGCGGGCCGCGAGGTTCGTCTCACAGCTGGGCTTCACCGTCGCCCCGCGGGTGCATGAGGCGATGCAGCGGATGGCCGGTGAACTCGGTCGCATCACCGTCGAGCGCGTCGCCGCCGAACTGGACAAGCTGCTCTCCGGCAAGGACCCGGTGGCCGGTGTCGATCTGATGGTGCAGACCGGGCTCGGCGAGATCGTCCTGCCCGAGATCGGCCAGATGCAGATGGCGATCGACGAACACCATCAGCACAAGGACGTCTACCAGCACTCGCTGACCGTGCTGCGTCAGGCCGTCGACCTGGAGGATTCCAGGGAGAGTCCGGACCTGGTGTTGCGATGGGCGGCGTTGATGCACGACATCGGCAAGCCGGCCACCCGCAGGCACGAGGCCGACGGCGGCGTCAGCTTCCACCACCACGAGGTGGTCGGGGCGAAGATGACCCGCAAGCGGATGCGCGCGCTGAAGTACTCCAAGCAGATGGTCGACGACGTGTCCCAGCTGGTGTACCTGCATCTGCGCTTCCACGGTTACGCGGACGGCACGGGGACCGGCAAGTGGACCGACTCGGCGGTGCGGCGTTACGTCACCGACGCCGGGCCGCTGCTGCCGCAGCTGCACAAGCTGGTCCGCGCGGACTGCACCACCCGAAACAAGCGTCGCGCCGCCCGGCTACAGGCCAACTACGACGACCTCGAGGCGCGGATCGCCGAGCTCGCCGCCAAGGAGGACCTGGCTAGGGTGCGCCCGGACCTCGACGGCAACGAGATCATGTCGATCCTCGGCATCCAGGGCGGACCGGTGGTCGGGCAGGCGTGGAACCACCTCAAGGAATTGCGGATGGAGCGCGGACCCCTCGAGCACGACGAGGCTGTGGCCGAACTTCTGAAATGGTGGAACGCCAGAGGCTAGCGGTGCGTCCAACTCCATATGGACTACTGCATTGGCGACGGTGACGGCGGCGCGAGCATGTCGGCGGCGGAGCCGAACCTCGATATCGACGGTGACGGCACGCTCGACGCGTTCGGACTCGACTTCGACGGTGACGGGCTGGCGGACGACGCGCTGGCCGATCTCGACGGTGACGGGCTCGCCGACCACGCGGTGTTCGACCTCGAGGAGGCGGGCGGGCAGCGCTTCACCGATGACGGGTCGGGCACCTGGGCGGTGAGCGTGGAGCGCGGCGCGCAGTTGCGCTGGTTCGGCCTCGACGGCGCCGAGTCGCTGGGCGGGCCGCTGGTGGACTTCGACGGTGACGGTGAGGTCGATGACCGGTTGCTCGACGCCGACCGTGACGGGTTGGCCGACCGGGTGCTGGCCGGCGCGGTCGCCCATGTCGACACCGATGCTGACGGGCAGTGGGACGTCACGCTGACCGACTCCGATGACGACGGGTTGGCCGACTCGGCGGGTTAGGTTCTTGGGCATGGTGTCCGACGAGGTGGCGGCGTGGCTTCTCGACTCGGACGCCGCGCTGCGTTGGCAGGTCGAACGCGATCTGCTGGCCGCGCCCGAGCAGGTGTGGCGGGGGACGCGGGCCCGGGTCGCCGAGGAGGGTTTCGGGGCGCGAATGCTCGCGCTGCAGGACGCCACCGGCCAGTGGGCTGGTGGGGCATTCTTCCCGGCCGGATTCGACTTCGAGACGGTGGAGGCTGACGGGCAGCCGTGGACGGCGACCACCTGGTCGCTGAACTCGCTGCGCGAGTGGGGCCTGGATCCTGCGGTGCTACGTGCCCGCCGCACACCGGAGCTGATCGCCGAGCACTCGCGCTGGGAATACGAGGATCTCCCGTACTGGGAGGGCGAGGTCGACTGCTGCATCAACGGGTGGACCCTGGCCAACGGAGCATGGCTGGGTGTCGACGTGACGGGTCTGGTCGACTGGTTCACTGCCCACCAACTGGCCGACGGTGGTTGGAACTGCGAGTGGGTGGACGGCTCGACGCGCTCGTCATTTCACTCGACGCTCAACTCGCTCAAGGGATTGCTCGCCTACGACTCTTGCACGGAGACCGACACGACGCGGGCGGTGCGACGCGGTGGCATGGAGTACCTCCTGACGCGTGAGCTCAGCCGACGACTGTCGACGGGCGAACCGGTGGGGCCGTGGACCAACCAGTTTCGGTATCCGCACCGCTGGGCCTACAGCGTCCTCAACGCCGTGGACCACTTCCGCGCGGCAGCGCTCGTGGACGGGACGCCGCCCGATCCGCGGCTTGCGGATGCCGTCGAAATGGTCAGGGCCGCAAGGCAACCCGACGGCCGCTGGCTGCAGGGCCCCCGACTACCCGGTCGGGTGTGGTTTGACGTCGACGTGACCGAGGGTGAGCCGTCGAAGTGGCTCACGCTGTTCGGGACGCGCGTGCTGTCCTGGTGGGACGGGCGCTAGTCGCGACCGGCTCCGGGCGGACCGGCGAATGCCTGCGCGATGGTCAGCCACCGCGCCGCGTCGTCGCCGATGGCCGTCACGTCGAGATCGGCGCGTGGTCTGCGCTGGGTGACCAGCATGCAGAAGTCCTCTGCCGACCCCGTGACGCGCTGCGTGGCGTCGGCGGGACCCCACGACCACGTTGACCCGTCGGGGGCGCGCAGTTCGACCAGGAACGGGTCGGCGGGCGGAGTGAGCCCGTGCACCGTGAACGCGAAGTCGCGGGTGCGGACCCCGATGTGCGCGATCGAGCGCAACCGCGCGCTGGGCACCCGGCTCACCCCGAGCGCGTCGGCGACGTCGAGGCCGTGCGCCCAGGTCTCCATGAGCCGCGCCGTCGCCATGGAGGCCGCGCCCATGGGCGGTCCGAACCAGGGCAGCTTGCGACCGTCGACGACGCGGGGCAGTTCGTCATGCAGCCGGGTGCGGGTGGCCCGCCACTGTGCCAGCAGCTCGGCGGCCGGCAGCGCGGCCAGCTCCTCGGCGCCCGCGTCGACAAAACCGGTGGGATTCTTGGCGGCCTCGGTCAGCAGATCTGCGAAACCGGCCTCGTCGGTGACGGAGACAACCGCCACCCTGTCCGTCCACAGCAGATGTGCGATCTGGTGGGCGATGGTCCAACCCGGGGCGGGGGTCGGGGTGCGCCAGCCCTCATCGGTCAGCCCGGCGACGATTGCATCGAGATCGTCGCTCTCGGCCCGAAGATCGGTGACCACCACGTCGGCTCCAGCCATGGGTTCGACCCTAGACCGGCGCCTCGGACGCCCTGCCGCGCCTGCCGATCGCCGCGTGCGCGGCAAGCCCGATGAGGTAGGCGACGACCCCGGCCACGGCCAGGCCGGGGGAGTCCCCGTCGGCGGGAATGAAGGCGGCGGCAGCCGCGATCGCGCCGATGAACGCCACCCAGAACAACGAGTCCTGCACCGTGAACACGTGACCGCGCAGCGCGTCGTCGACGTCGATCTGCATGGCAGTGTCGGCGCACAGCTTGACCACCTGGCCCAGGGCGCCGAGCAGGAAGCCGCACCCGATCATCATCGGCAGATACAGACCCGAGCCGGCGAGCTGGACTAGCGCGGCCACGGCCAGCGCTCCGTTGACGGTCGCGTAGCGGCCCCACCGCCGAACCGCGGTCGGCGTCACCAGTGTGGCGAGGAACGAGCCGAGACCGGCGGCCCCGACGAACAGCACGACCGTGCCGAGGCCCGCGACGTCCTGGCTGCCGCTGTGTCGGACCAGGATCAGCACTAGGAGCGTGTTGATGCCGAACACCATCCGGTGGGATGCCAGCCCGGCCAGCGTCGCCGAGACCGTCGGCACAGAGGCCACGGTGCGCAGTCCGTAGCCCCAACCCGTCGCCACCACGTAGGCGACCGAGCCGTGCACCGCGCGCAGCGTGTGGTCGGGGCCGAGCACATGCGGTTTGAACCGGATGGAGAACACCAGCGCGAGTGCCACCGGTATCGCGGCCAGGTAGATGATCACCGACCCCCCGGTGTCACCCGAGCCGAACAGCCACCGCGGAAGCAGCATGAAGTAGGCACCGAGGAACGCCGCGACCGCGCCGCACGCGGTGGCTACCGAGTTCATCGTGACGACCTGATCGCGGGGCACCACATGCGGCAGCGCGGCGGACAGCCCAGAGGACACGAACCGGGTGAACCCGTTGACGATCAGCGCGCCGCACAAGATCGGCAGGTCGCCTGCGCCCACCGTCAGCAGCGTGGCCACCACGAGCATGAGCAGTAGTCGTGCCACGTTGGCGCCGACCAGCACCAGGCGGCGGTCCCACCGGTCCAGCAGAGCGCCTGCGAACGGGCCGAGAATCGAATAGGGCAGGAACAACACCGCGAACGCGCCCGCGATGGCCCACGGTCCGACGGCGCGCTCGGGGTTGAACAGCAGCGCGCCGGCGAGGGCAGCCTGAAACAGGCCGTCGCCGAACTGGCTGACCGCGCGCAGTTCGAGAAGGCGCCGAAACTCGGTCATCCCGCGCAGCGACCGCAGTACGGCTAGGTGTCCTCGAGCGTCAGCCACTTCATTCCCGAACTTGTTCGACTCGACGGTCGTCGACCCTTCCCACAGTACAAATATCTCGACGGGCCGCGCCTGTTCGCCACCGCGGCCAGGCCCGAGTGCGATGATGGAGGGGTGGCGCAGTCAGACGAGCCGGAGGACTTCCTTGCCCCCGCAGCGCATCGGGTCCGCGCGGGAACGCTGCTACTCGCCAACACCGATCTGCTGGAACCCACCTTCCGCCGCAGCGTGATCTATGTCGTCGAGCACAATGACGGCGGCACGCTGGGCGTGGTGTTGAACCGGCCCAGCGAGACGGCCGTGCACAACGTGCTGCCGCAGTGGGCCGACCTGGCGATCAAACCCAAGACCATGTTCGTCGGCGGTCCGGTCAAACGGGATGCCGCGCTGTGCCTGACGACGATGCGCGCGGGTATCGACCCGTCCGAGGTGCCGGGGTTACGGCACGTGCAGGGTCGGATCGCGATGGTCGATCTGGACTCCGAACCCGAGTCGATCGCAGCCGTCGTGGAGGGTGTGCGGATCTACGCGGGCTACTCGGGCTGGACAATCGGCCAGCTCGAGGGCGAGATCGAGCGGGACGACTGGATCGTGTTGTCAGCGTTGCCCTCGGACGTGCTCGTCGAACCGCGGGTGGATCTCTGGTCGCGGGTGCTGCGTCGTCAGCCGCTGCCGTTGTCGCTGTTGGCGACCCATCCGATCGACGTCAGCCGCAACTAGGCGCTCGGCGCTTCGCTGCGCTCGGCGCGTCAGCTGCAGGACAGCGTGCAGGACGCGCATGAGCCGGCACAGCCGTCGGCGCCCGAACTGACGCCGGCCATGGACTCCTGACGAGCCGCCTGAGGAGTCTCCTGGGCGGAGTCCTGACAGCACTGCTGGCTTGCCTCGTGGCGGGCCACCATCTTCGCGGCCTGGTAGCACCCGGCGGCGATGGTGCCGATGGCTCCGATGACGCACACGATCAACAGCAGCACGCCGGCACCGGCGGGCGCGGACAGCGCTGCGGCACCGCCTGCGGCCAGCATCACCGAACCCGCCAACTGAGTCGGTGCCACCGAACGCAGGACGCCCCGGACGGGATCGCCGGGCCGAGGCCGCGCCAGCAGCCACACCCCGGTGGCGGCGACGACGGCGGCGGCGCACAGGCACAGCACCGCGGCGATCAGCATGGAGTCGAGGATACGAGCCCGGGCATCCGCCCGACGTCTTGGGGCGGTGCGGACCGTGCCGCGGGCGCCTCTAGCTGGGCAGGCCCGGCACGCCGGGCAGTACGGGCGCCGGAGCGGCCGCGGGTGCGCCGGGCGCCGGCGGCGGGGCGGGCTGCGCGGCGTCCGGTGAGGTCACCCGGAAGCCGTTGACGATCGCATCGGTCGCGTCACCTGCGGCCACCGACACCTGCGCGCTGGTGGTCACCGACAGGGTCACCAGGTAGCGGTCCGGACCGGACTGCGCGATGACATTCCTGCGCGATGTGTTGAGCGTGAGGTTGTTCTGCCGATAGGTGCCCTCGATGATCGACGACGGCATGCCGCCGAAGTCGGCAAGCGACCCGTCGGTGCTGCGCCAGGCCGGCAGCTGCTGGTTCTCGATGAAGCCGTGGCTGATGGCCTCCTTCGGGTCGAAGTCGCCGACGAGCTTGTAGACCACCAGGGCCGCATTGGAGGTGTAGAGGCCGTCGCCGCCGACGCGGTCGGCGAGCACCGCGAACGCGTCGGGGACATTGGGATCGGGCACATGAGCCCAGCCCTGCGGCATCGGAAGCACGATGTTCAGCGCATTGAACCCGTTGCTGACCTGCGGTTCGAGCGTGACGTTGCGTTCCTTGAAGAAGTCGTTGAGCGTGCCGGAGGCCGCCGGGACAATCGTCGGTGCCACTGCGACGGGGACCACGGGGGCGGCCGCGTTGAGGCCCGCGGCGGGTACGGCGCCGGGCGCCTGTGCCGCTGCCGCAACCGGTGCGATGTCCGGCGTGACGGGTGCGGCGGGGGCACCGGCCTGCACCGTGATCGTCTGCGTCACGGTGGCGGGCGCAGGCTGCGGGGGAAGCGGCAGGGTCGGCTCGGCGGACGCAGTGGTACCCGCGAATCCGACGACGCCTGCGACACCCGCGGCGACGCCTCCTGTGACAAGCCCCCAACGGCGGGCATTCGCGAACATCTGACGGCGTTCCTTCCACGTGGTGATGGGGTGACGAGACCCCGGTCATGCTGGTCAGGGGCCGACTGTAACCACGGGTCGTGGTGCGCCACTAGGCCAGGAACAGACCTGCAACCGTCCTCTGACCGGTCTGCAATGGAACCGATACCTAGGCGTCTGCCGGCTGCGCCGTCGGTGGGAGTGGACCGGCCGACCGGTGGTGACGGCGGCCACATGGCGCGGCGAGATTGTTCATCAGGGCGTTGACTACCCTGTTCACGTGACAGACCGGCCCGACAACGTCGACAACAACGACACGTCCGACACCCCCAGGCACCGCTACACCGCGGACCTGGCGGCGACGATCGAGCACACGTGGCAGCAGGCGTGGGCTGATCGGGGCACCTTCAACGTGCCCAACCCGGTCGGGTCACTGGCGCCGACGGACGGTTCGCCGGTGCCCACGGACAAGATGTTCGTCCAGGACATGTTCCCGTACCCGTCGGGCGAGGGTCTGCACGTCGGACACCCGCTCGGATACATCGCGACCGATGTCTACGCGCGCTACTTCCGCATGACGGGGCGCAACGTCTTGCACGCGCTGGGCTTCGACGCGTTCGGTCTGCCCGCCGAGCAGTACGCGGTCCAGACGGGCACACACCCGCGGACCCGCACCGAGGCCAATATCGTCAACTTCCGACGGCAGCTGGGCCGGCTGGGCCTCGGACACGACGCGCGCCGCAGCTTCGCCACCACCGACGTCGACTTCTACAAGTGGACGCAGTGGATCTTCCTGCAGATCTTCAACGCCTGGTTCGACACCACGGCCGACAAAGCCAGGCCGATCGCCGATCTCATCGCCGAATTCGACTCCGGGGCACGCCAACTCGACGACGGCCGGCAGTGGTCGTCGCTGTCCGAGGGCGAGCGCCGCGACGTCATCGACTCCTACCGGCTGGTCTACCGCGCCGACTCGATGGTGAACTGGTGCCCGGGTCTGGGCACGGTGCTCGCGAACGAGGAGGTCACCTCCGACGGCCGCAGCGACCGCGGCAACTTCCCGGTGTTCCGTAAGCGCCTGCGGCAGTGGATGATGCGAATCACCGCCTACAACGACCGGCTGATCGACGATCTCGACGTCCTGGACTGGCCCGACAAGGTCAAGGCCATGCAGCGCAACTGGATCGGACGCTCGACCGGTGCGCAGGTGCGGTTCACCACCGACGTCGGCGATATCGAGGTGTTCACCACCCGACCCGACACCCTGTTCGGCGCCACCTACATGGTGCTGGCACCGGAGCATCCCCTCGTCGATGCGTTGACGGCCCCGGCGTGGCCCGCCGACACCGACACGCGGTGGACCTACGGTGCCGCGAGCCCCGCCGAGGCGATCACGACCTACCGGACCGACATCGCCGCGAAGTCCGATCTGGAGCGCCAGGAGAACAAGTCCAAGACCGGTGTGTTCACCGGCTCCTACGCCATCAATCCCGTGAACGGCCAACGCATTCCGGTGTTCATCGCCGACTACGTGCTGATCGGCTACGGCACCGGCGCGATCATGGCGGTGCCCAGCGGCGACCAGCGCGACTGGGACTTCGCGACGCAGTTCGGCCTGCCGATCATCGAGGTGGTCTCGGGCGGAGACGTCTCCGTGGCGGCCTACAACGGTGACGGTGAACTGGTCAACTCGGACTACCTCAACGGGCTGAGCGTCACCTCGGCCAAGGAGGCGGTCATCGCGAGGCTCGTCGCCGACGGCCACGGGCAGGCGCGTGTCGAGTACAAGCTGCGGGACTGGCTGTTCGCCCGTCAGCGCTACTGGGGCGAGCCCTTCCCGATCGTCTACGACTCCGACGGCCGCGCCCACCCGCTGCCGGATTCGGTTCTGCCCGTGGAACTCCCGGATGTCCCGGACTACGCGCCGGTGCACTTCGACCCCGACGACGCCGACAGCGAGCCCTCCCCGCCGCTGGGCAAGGCCACCGAGTGGGTGCACGTCGAACTCGATCTCGGCGACGGGTTGCAGGACTACACCCGTGACACCAACGTCATGCCGCAGTGGGCGGGCAGCTCCTGGTACGAGCTGCGCTACGCCGACCCGCACAACTCGGAGACGTTCTGCGCCAAGGAGAACGAGGCCTACTGGATGGGGCCCCGTCCCGCCGAGCACGGTGCGGACGACCCCGGCGGCGTCGACCTCTATGTCGGCGGCGTCGAGCACGCGGTGCTGCACCTGCTGTACTCGCGGTTCTGGCACAAGGTGCTCTTCGACCTGGGCCACGTGAGCTCCCGTGAGCCCTACCGCCGGTTGGTCAACCAGGGCTACATCCAGGCGTTCGCCTACACCGACGCGCGCGGATCGTATGTGCCCGCCGCCGAGGTCACCGAACGCGACGGCAAGTTCTACTGGCCCGGCCCCGACGGCGAGATCGAGGTGAACCAGGAGTTCGGCAAGATCGGCAAGAGCCTGAAGAACTCGGTCTCACCCGACGAGATCTGCGATGAGTACGGCGCC
This sequence comes from Mycobacterium sp. IDUB_39, assembly GCF_055419205.1. Taxonomy (NCBI): domain Bacteria; kingdom Bacillati; phylum Actinomycetota; class Actinomycetes; order Mycobacteriales; family Mycobacteriaceae; genus Mycobacterium; species Mycobacterium sp. IDUB_39. The sequence goes on along the minus strand of NZ_JBVAXF010000008.1, from coordinate 158,263 downwards.
GACACCCTGCGCGTGTACGAGATGTCGATGGGCCCGCTGGAGGCGTCGCGACCGTGGGCCACCAAGGACGTCGTCGGCGCGTACCGCTTCCTGCAGCGCGTGTGGCGCGTCGTGGTCGACGAGGAGACCGGCGCCGATCGCGTTGCCGACCACGAGCAGGTCAGCGACGAGACGCTGCGACTGCTGCACAAGACCATCGCCGGCGTCGCGGAAGACTATGTCGCACTGCGTAACAACACCGCGGCCGCCAAGCTCATCGAGTACACCAACCACCTGACCAAGGAGGGCGTGACCGCCCGCGCGGCCGTCGAACCGCTGGTGCTGATGGTCGCGCCGCTGGCGCCGCACCTGGCCGAGGAACTGTGGAGGCGGTTGGGCCACGACGCGTCGCTCGCGCACGGACCCTTCCCGCAGGCCGACCCGGCCTACCTGGTCGACGACACCGTCGAGTACCCGGTGCAGGTCAATGGCAAGGTGCGCAGCCGGATCACCGTGGCTGCCGACGCCGACGCGGATGCCCTGGAGGCCGCCGCGCTGGCCGATGAGAAGGTCGTCGCGTTCCTGGACGGTGCCACGCCGAAGAAGATCATCGTGGTGGCCGGACGCCTCGTCAACATCGTCGCCTAGCCGCGATTTCGGCGCGTTTTCGTTCGCTCAGCGACGGTTTCCGCGCCGAAATCGCAGGGACTAGTGCGGTCGGGGGCGCAGGATCACCTCGTGGACGTGACCGTCCGGCGGGGTGGCGACGGCCTGCGCGACGGCCGCGGCGACAGTGTCGACCGACAGGAACTGCCCGGGGTCGTACTCACGACCCTCGTACGCGATGAGATCGCGCTGCATGTCGGTGTCGATCCGGCCCGGGTGGATGGACGTGACGCGCAGAGCGGGTTCGTCGGCGCGCAATGAGTCGGCGAACGCCCGCAGCGCGAACTTGCTGGCCGAGTAGGACGCCAGCCCGGGTGAGGCGTTGATCCCGGCCCCGGAGTTGATGAACACCACGTGACCGCCGGCATGGCGCAGCGCGGGCAGCAGTGCCAGCGTGAGCGCGACGGCGCCGATGACGTTGACCTCGAAGGTGTCCCGCCACTCGTCGACCGTGGACTCGCCGACCCGGCCGGGTAGCGACACCCCGGCGTTGTGGATCAGCACGTCGAGATCGGTCAGCACCTCGGCGGCGGGCTCGATCGACGCGGGATCGGCCAGGTCCAGCGGCCACGTCGGGGCCCCGAGCCGCTCGGCCACCGCGTCGAGCCGGTCGGACGGGCGGCCCGCCAACAGCAGCGTGTGGGTGGGGGCAAGGGCGGTGGCGATGGCGGCTCCGAGGCCGCCGCCCGCTCCGGTGATCATCGCGGAACGTGTCTGCTCTTCGCGCAAGCGCTCATCGGAAGCCACGCCGCAACGTTACCGAGACCCATCCGTCCTGCGCCGTTCGCCTCGACGTCGCAGAATTGAACCAATGCCTCCCGATCCGACCTTCGCGCCCACGCAGTTGGCGGCCCGCGCCGCCTACCTCCTGCGCGGCAACGACCTCGGCGTGATGACCACCGCCGCACCCCTGCTGTACCCGCATATGTGGAGCTGGGACGCGGCGTTTGTGGCCATCGGGCTGGCCCCGCTGAGCGTCGAACGGGCCGTCGTGGAGCTCGACACCCTGTTGTCGGCGCAGTGGCGTAACGGGATGATCCCGCACATCGTCTTCGCCAACGGCGTCGACGGGTACTTCCCCGGCCCGGCCCGCTGGGCGTGCTCGGCACTGGCGGCCGACGCCCCGCGCAACCGGCACACCTCAGGCATCACCCAGCCGCCGGTGCATGCGATCGCGGTGCAGCGCATCCTCGATCAGGCGCGCACCAGGGGCCGCTCCACCCGCGCTGTCGCCGAGGCGTTCCTGGATCGCCGCTGGCCCGATCTGGTGCGGTGGCACCGATGGCTGGCCGAGGCACGCGACCCCCACTCGCGCGGCCGGGTCACGCTGTACCACGGCTGGGAGTCGGGTATGGACAACTCGCCCCGCTGGGACAGCGCCTACGCCAACGTGATGCCCGGCAATGTGCCCGAGTACCAGCGCGAGGACAACAAGGTCAACACCGACGCCAGCCAGCGCCCGTCGGATCACGAGTACGACCGCTACCTGTGGCTCGTCGAGGAGATGAAGTCGGCACGCTACGACGACGAGCTACTGCCCAAGGTGATGAGCTTCGCGGTCGAGGACGTGTTCGTCTCGGCGGTGCTCTCGGTGGCCTGCACTGTGCTCGCCGAGATCGGCGAGGACTACAAGCGCCCGCTCGCCGACGTCCGCGACCTGTACGCCTGGGCTGAGCGCTTCCGCGCCGGTGTCGTCGAGGCGACCGACCAACGGACCGGCGCGGCAAGAGATTACGACACCCGTGCGGAGCGCTGGATCGCCACCGAGACCGTCGCGCAGTTCGCGCCGCTGCTGTGCGGCGGGCTGCCTCACGACCGGGAGCGCGCGCTGCTGAAGCTGCTCGAGGGGCCGCGGTTCTGCGGACATCCCGACCTCAAGTTCGCCTGCATCCCGTCGACGTCACCGGTGTCGAGGGACTTCCGGTCGCGTGAGTACTGGCGCGGCCCGGTCTGGCCGGTGATGTCGTGGCTGTTCTCCTGGTGCTTCGCACGTCGCGGATGGGCGGAGCGCGCGGCGATGCTGCGTCGCGAGGGATTGCGACAGGCCAGCGATGGCAGTTTCGCGGAGTACTACGAGCCGTTCACGGGCGAGCCGTTGGGCAGCATGCAGCAGTCGTGGACCGCCGCGGCGGTCCTGGACTGGCTGGGGTGACGCCGACGCGGTGCGATCAGCCGTCGGTCTGATCGGCCAGCCGTGTCAGCGGGGCCAGCGCCTCGGCGAGGGTGGTGCGTTCCTCGACGGTGAGTTTGCTCAGCATGGCCGCCAGCGCGGCACGGCGCACCGCGAGAGCCTCGCGGTGCTGGACCAGTCCGCGCGGGGTGACGTCGACGAGAACGGCGCGTAAATCGGAGGGGTCGCGGGAGCGCTTCACCAGCCCGAGTTTCTCGAGTCGGCGGATCGCCACGGTGGTGGTGGGCGTGCGTACGCGCTCGTGGGCGGCGAGCTCGGTCATGCGGATCGGACCGAGGTCGAGAAGCGTCAGCAGGATCGACAATTGCGCCAGCGTCAGGTCGGCACCGGCCTCTGCGCCGGGGGCCTTCGTCTCGCCAGTTCGGCGGAGCACGGAGAACAGCTTGGAGAGCACTTGTTGCAGCTCCCCAGCCAGCTCAGTGACCTGCGGCTCCGTATCCACCATAGTTTGGCAGTCTAACCTGTCACCTCGTGTCAGCAGCCGTTTAGAGCACCTGAGACAGGAACTGGCGCAGCCTGTCGGTCTCGGCGGACTCGAAGAGCTGCTCGGGTGGTCCGGACTCGACGACCCGCCCGTGATCCATGAAGACCACGGAGTCCGCGGTCGATCGGGCAAAGCCCATCTCGTGGGTCACGACCACCATCGTCATACCGTCGGAGGCGAGCTCGGCGATCAGCGCGAGGATGCCCTTCACCAGCTCGGGGTCGAGTGCGGAGGTGGCCTCGTCGAAGAACATCAACTGTGGTGCCATGGCCAGCGCCCTGGCGATCGCCACCCGTTGCTGTTGCCCACCCGAGAGCGTGCCGGGCCGCACCTGCGCCTTGTGCTTCAACCCGACGCGCTCGAGTTGCGCCATACCCAGTTCCGTCGCCTCGTCGACCCCGAGGTGCTTCAACCTGCGCGGTGCCAGCGTCACGTTGTCGAGCACGCTGCGATGCGGGAACAGATTGAACTGCTGGAACACCATGCCGATCCGCTGTCGCAGCTTGTCGGGATTGTCCTTCAGCACCGAGCGGCCGTCGAGCAGGATGTCGCCGCGGTCGGGTTCGTGCAGCCGGTTCAGGGTGCGCAGTAGCGTCGACTTGCCCGATCCCGACGGCCCGATGACCGCCGTGGTGGTGCCGGCGGGCACGTCGACGTCGACGCCGCGGAGCACCGTGTTCACCCCGAAGGACAGGTGAATGTCCTTGCCCGCCAGGGAGACCGGTTCGAAGCCCTTCCCGGGACCGCCTGTCGTACTCACACCATCTCCTGTGTTGTCGCGGGGTTGGCGGGGTCGAGCGGATCGTCGGGCTCGGTCTGCGCGCGTCCGCGTCGCAGGCGCGCATCGATGTAGTTGACGAGGTGGGTCAGCGGGATGGTCAGCGCGAGATAGAAGAACCCGGCGGCCACCAGGGGTGACAGATTGCCGGTCTGCGCGTTGAGATCCCGACCCACCTGGAACAGCTCACGCTGACTGGCGATCAGGCCAAGGAAGTAGACCAGCGAGGACGCCTTGAGCAGCGAGATGAACTGATTCACCAGCGCCGGCAACACGCGCCGGATGCCCTGGGGCACCACCACCAGACGCATCGAGGCGCCGTAGCTGAAACCCAGTGCGCGCGAGGCCTCCAGCTGGCCGGCCTCCACGCTCTGTATGCCGGAGCGAAAGATCTCACCGACGTAGGCGCCAGCCATCAGGCCCAGCGCGGCGATACCAAGCGGGTAGGGGTTGTTGCCGGTCAGTCCGCCCACTATGGGCCCGACGCCCAGCCCGATCAGCAGGATGATGACGACCTCGGGCAGCCCGCGGAAGATGTCGGTGTACACCCGGGCCGGCCAGCGCAGCCAGCGCGAGCGGGAGATACCCGCGATCGCCAGCGCCATGCCGAGGACCAGGCCGATGATGCTGGCCGCGAACGTGAGGATCAAGGTGTTGGGCAGGCCGGTCTTGAACAGGTCGGGGATGGCCTGCCGGTAGAGGTCCCAGTTGAGGAAGGTCTCCTTCAGTTGGGACAGTGTGGATTTCGGCCCGACGGGGGAGTCGGGTGAGGTGGATTCCGCCGTGCGCTCGGCGATCGCCGCGAAGTCGGGAAGCTGGGGAGGCGGAGCCGCCTTCGACCCGGGTTTCCATCCCGGCGGCAGCGCCCGGGGCACCCAGTCGGAGTACAGCCGTGCCCAGGTGCCGTCGGCGATCACCGCGTCGAGGCCGGAGTTGAGCGCGTTGATGAGCGGCTGGTTGGTCTTGTCGACCGCGTAGGCGACGAAGTTGTCCAGGCTGAAAGTGTTCTCGACGATCTGGGCGGGATCACCGGGTTGCACCGTGCCCTGCGCCTGCTGCGAGGGCGCAACCCAGGCGTCGATCTGTCGGGTCTTGAGGCTGCCGTAGACGGTGTTGTAGTCGGGGAACTTGACCGGGTCCAGGCCCAGGGTGTCGACGACGTAGGCCTCCTGCACGGTGCCCTGCACAACGCCGATCCGCTGACCCGGGGCCAACTGGGTGAAGCTGGTGATCGGTGAGCCCGTCGGCACCACCAGGGAGAAGTAGCCGAAGTCGTAGCCGTTGGTGAAGCCGACGGTCTTGCGCCGCGCGTCGGTGGTGGTGATCGATGACGAGCCGACGTCGAAGCGGCGCGACGCGACCTGCGCCAGCAGACCGGAGAAGTCGGTGCCGACGAAGTTCACCCGCAGGCCGAGTTTGTCGGCGATGGCCCGCAGCAGCTCATTGTCGAAACCCGTGAACTGGCCCGCGGAGTTGATGCAGATGCTCGGCGGGGCATCCGACAGCGTGCCGACGGTGAGCACTCCGGGGGTGCCCAAGCCCAGCGCCGCGATGTCGACGGTATCGAGGGGTTCCACAGTCGGCGTGGTGTACCGATCGGACTCGGGTCCCTTGGCGGCCGCGGCCAGGTTGGTCGGCAGCGCACTCGCGCTCTCCTCACCCGGTGGCGCGCACTGGTCGTCGTTGGCCAGCGCGGTCGGCGCCAGGCCGAGGCCACAGATGATCGCCAACACCATTGCCAGCACGGTCGCCCGGAGAACCCCGTCGCGTGTCATCGTGAAAACGTAACGAAAGCGGTCCCGGGAATGAGCCCCTTCCCCTCATTCAGAACGCAATGGATGGGTTTGGTGTCTCTGTGACGGCGGGAGCACGCCGCGCCGGATCAGCTCGGACACCATGATCTGGCCCATCAGCAGGGACCGCTCCTCGCATGCGGCGCGGGCCTGGTCGGCATCCCGACCCGTGATGGCGGTGAACTCGGTCTCGTAGAACGGCAGCAGCTCGTCATGGCTGTCGGTGTAGACCTTCCAGAAGGTCTGCGGCATCAGTGTCGCGGCGGAGTGGATGGCCGCCAGCAGTCTGGGGCCGGCGTAGGTGTCGTTGACGATGCGGCGGAACTTCGCCGCGGACTGCTGGAAACCCTTGGACTCCATGCGGTTACGCAGATTCTCCAGCACCTTGCCGAGGCGCTCCGCCAGCTCGTCGGTGGGGTCGGTGGCGGCGCGGGCCGAGGCGATGCCGTTGAGCACGCCGTCGAGCTCGTAGTGCTCCAGCACGGCCCGGTGGTCGAAGCGCTCGATGTAGGCGCCGCGGTGGTACCGGGTCGAGAGGATGCCGTCGTGCTCGAGTTGGATGACGGCCTCCTGCACCGGCACGCGGCTCAGGCCCAGCTCCTCGGCGATCTCGTTGCGATCGAGGCGGTCCCCAGAGCGGAGTTTTCCAGTCAGAACCAGGTTGACGATGTGACCGACAACCTGATCCTTCTCTTTGACCCCGTACTTCTTGGGCATAGCTCTTTGGAGTGTCTCACGGGGTTGGCGTCCGGGGAATGGGTCGCACTGCGCGCGTACGGCGAGTGATAGTCGACGCACTCATTGACTATAGTCAGCCACAATACTCCGAGGAGGCTCGATAGTGGCGATGTTGAGACCGGGTCGGAAGGTCGGTGGACTGCCCGACGAGGCGCACGACGAGGCGTCCCGCGCCGCGCAACGCCAGGCCGACCGCTGGCTGATCTCGGGGTCGCTGCTCATCGGCACTGCGGTGCTCGGCATCTTCGGACTGCCGCTGTTCCTGCGAGGCGTCTGGCTGTTGCGGCGGGCCCAACGTGAGGGGCTCTCCGTGCGGCCCATGATCGTCACGCTGATCGGTTATCTGGTGATAATCGACGCCGCGATCAACACCGTCGGGTGGGCTCTGGACTTGATGGCCAACCACAGCCTGCTCGCCCGGGTGTTGCTGAACGGGTGGGGAAACATGTTTAACGCGGGGTACTTCTGGCACTACAACGAACTCTGGATGGGCGGCGCGGCCGGGCCGGGGGAGAAGGCCATGGAGGTCGGGATGATCCTGACGGTCTTCACAATGCGGATCGCAGCGGGGATCGGGTTCCTGCAGATGAAGCGGTGGGGCCACCAGTGGATGATCATCACCTGCTGGATGGGTGTGCTGATCTGGATCACCTACGTGTTCAACATGACGATGTACGCCGACGTGCGTTTCGCGGGCACGGTCTTCCCGGTCGTCGGCTGGTGGCTGTACGACATCTTCTACATCACGCCGTTCCTGGCCATCCCGTACCTGCACACCGTCAACAGGGAGATCTTCTCCGACTGAGACACTGGCGTCGCGGCAGGTGCCCAGACGAGCCACATCGATTCAGGTCAGTGACTGAACTCAAAATAGCATGCGTTCGACTGTCCTGGCGGGGCGGCGCTGACCTGGCCATTGACGAGATGCCAAGTCAGATACCGTCGCCACGGGAAGAATTTAGTTGACTTCAGTCAGGCAGAAGTTTAGAAAGGGTGAACCATGACGGCCAGCCGAATCCCGAAGGTCTGCAACCGCATCCACACCCGGTCAACGGAGAGGTCGACACGTGGACTACGTCTGGGAGATTCTCCGGTACGTCGCAGCCTGGGGCGGAACCGGTTTGATCATCTGGTTCTGGTACTGGATGTTCTCCAACATCGGCACGTTCTGACTGCGACGCCTGACGTGGAGACGCCGCGTGATGCCTGAGTTCGACGGGTCCGCGATGGGCGTAGAGCGCAGCACGTCCCTCACGGCGGTCGCGTTGAGCGATGAGCGCAGGCGGGGTGTCCGCCTGGTGAGCGGACAACACCGCGCCTTCGGGCTGAGCTCCGCGCGCGCGTTCGTTTACGTGCCCTATCCGCACGCTGGCTGGACCAGACGCACCGTGACGTGCGGTATTGCGCTTCAGTGTTCGCCGTCCAAGGATCGGCTCGCCGCCTATCGCCTTAACGAGTTGTCCACAGATGAGCTGAGGACGCTGACGCTGGTCGAGGCCGAAGTGGCACTCGGCTGGATCGCATCGAGGTGGCCCGGCCTGCTGACCGAATTCCACCGCGTACTACCCGATCTCCTGCCCGAGGACCGCGACATGGACGCGGCGTCAATGATTCGGCGCGCTGTCGACTTGGCCCGCGCCGGTGATCGACGTACCCACCATCCACTGCTCGGTCGGCTGCCCGCTGCGTACACCGCACCCAGCGGGCTGACGGACAGACTGCGCCGACAGTTCGGCAGAATGCCGTGGACCACCAACCAGAAGCGCATGCCACGGCCGTACTCCGTGCCCGTCGGCGGAGACGGCGGCGTGCGCAACCCCAACCTTCCGCCGCCGAGCCGGCCCGACGACGACGACATCGACGTCACGCCGCAGCGTCGTCCCGGCATCCCGTACCCGGAGTGGAACGCGTGGACCGAGAGCTTCTTGCCCGACCACGTCGCAGTGCTCGAAATCGCCAGCGACACCGGGATCGGTGAGTCCACGACGGCGTCGGCTGATCTCAGGAAGTGGTTCGAAGAGCACACCCACCGGGCGATGACCAACCGGCTCGAGGACGGTGCCGACCTCGACGTCGACGAGTATGTGGGGCACTACGTCGACCTCCGGACCGGTCAAGCGACGGAGCCGCGGGTCTTCCGGGAGCTGATGCCGCGCCACCGCGACGTCAGCACGGCGCTGCTGCTCGACGGGAGTTCCTCGCTTGGCGTGCACGGCGGACAAGTGTTCCGGCTCGAACTCGCATGCGCCGACGCTCTTTCCCGCGCTATGACACACGCCAGGGAACGACACGGCATCTTCGTATTCACCGGCAACACGCGTCATCGGGTCGAGGTCCGCTGCCTCAAGGCCTTCGAGGATCGACGTTTCATCCCCCCGAGCAGGGCGGGTCTCGCCACCGCCGGATACACCCGCCTCGGCGCGCCGCTGCGCCATCTCACCAGCCGGCTGCTCGCGCAGCCGTCCGAGCGGCGCCTGCTCATCGTCATCGGCGACGGGCTCATCTCCGACGAGGGCTACGAGGGCCGCTACGCCTGGGCCGACGCGGCGCATGCCGTCGAGGAGGCCAACGACGCCGGGGTTTCGGTCTACTACATAGGGGTGGGGCCGACGCGCGTCGATCCGCTACCGGAGGTGTTCGGATCCCGCCGTTCGCAACGCATCCGACGCGTCGAGGACCTTCCGCGGGTGTTGGCCCATGTGCATCGCGAGCTGGTCACCGCATGACCGGCGCCGGGAGGAGGCGATGACCACCGACACGTACTACGCGAACGGCAACGAAGTCCGCCTGTTCGAGCAGGCGTACCGGCGTCAGATCCCGGTCATGCTCACCGGGCCGACGGGATGTGGCAAGACGCGTCTTGTCGAACACATGGGTTCGTTGCTTGCTCGACCCGTGGTCACGGTCAGCTGTCATGACGACCTCACCAGTTCGGACCTCGTCGGCAGATTCATGGTCACTGGCGGCGACGTCACGTGGACCGACGGCCCGTTGACGCGCGCAGTCAAGACCGGTGCCATCTGCTATCTCGACGAGGTGGTCGAGGCACGGCACGACTCGTTGGCCGTCCTGCACTCGCTCACCGACCACCGGAGGTCGCTGTTCCTCGACCGCGTCGGCGAAGTCGTCTGCGCTCCAGCAGAATTCATGCTGGTGTGTTCCTACAACCCGGCATATCGTAGCTCGCTGAAAGAACTCAAGCCGTCGTTCCGTCAGCGGTTTGCGACACTGCCGATGAGCTATCTGGGGCCGGCCCGCGAGGCCGACGTGATTGTCGCAGAGACGGGGATCGACCGCCTCGCCGCCGAACGCCTGGTCCAGTGCGCGCTCGCGATCCGCACGGCGGATTCGGCATTCCACTTCGAACCGCCGTCCACCCGCGTGCTCGTCACTGCCGCACATCTGATCGCCGCGGGCGCCACCGAGATGGATGCCGCCGAGGCCTGCATCCTCGCTCCGCTCAGCACCGACGGGGTGATCACCGACGGACTGCGCGAAGTCGCGGCGGCCTGCCTGCCCACAGCCGACGCCCCGGGTGGCCGGCCACACTAGGAAGGAGTTCGACGTGGTCGATCAACGGGAGAAGAAGCGGAAGCGGGCGCTGATCGTCTTCCAGGTATTTATCTACGGCTACCTGCTGGTGATGTTCCTGATCCAGATGTACATGTCATTCGCCAGGGGCTGGTGGGGGTTGTGAACCCGGCGGGATCCGTGACGAGCCTTGACGGTCACCACGAACGATCGCGCGGCGCCCAACGGCGAGCCGACAAGTGGATGATCGTCGGTGCCGCCCTGATGGGCATGTGGGTGCCCGGGCTGATCGGCTTCCCGATCTTCATGCGCGGGGTGTGGATTCAGCGGCAGGCCCTCCGAGCGGGACTGTCGGTACGCCCGATGATCGTGACCCTCATCGGCTATCTGGTGTTGATCGACGGTGCGCTCAACAGCCTGGGCTGGGCTCTGGACCTGGTGGCCAATCACACCCTGATCAATCGGGTGCTGATGGTGGGCTGGGGCAACATGTTCGACGCCGGCTACTTCTGGCACTACAACGAGCAGTGGGTCGGTGGTGCCGCGGGTCCAGGCGAGAAGGCCTACGTCGGTGGCCTGATCCTGACGGTGTTCGCGATGCGGTGCGCCGCCGCGATCGGGTTCCTTCAGATGAAACGGTGGGGTCACCAGTGGATGATCGTCACCTGCTGGATGGGTGTTGTGATCTGGACGGCCTACGTGTTCAACATGACCATGTACGCCGACGTCCGCTTCGCGGGCACGGTCTTCCCGGTCATTGGCTGGTGGCTGTACGACATCTTCTACATCACGCCGTTCCTGGCCATCCCGTACCTGCACACCGTCAACCGCGAAATATTCTCAGACTGACGTCTCAAGGAGCCCACCCGTGACGACCACGCCGCCCACGACGACCGACGACCCCTCGGCCGACGATCTGCCACCCGGCACCACGCCCTACTACGCGCGTATGCACAAGTGGATCAAGCGCGCGGTGCTGGTGTGCCTGGTGGCGCTGGTCATCGAGGGTGCCTTCACACTGCCGTTCATGGCGGTCTACTACGGGTATCCGACGCTGAGCCTGACGCAGATCTGCAGTGAGCTGCTGAAGGTCAGGTACTCCGATGACGCGCTGGAGTGCAAGTACCCCTATCCGCCGCTGGGACCGCCGGAGGGTGCCGAGGGCCGGGACACCGCGCGCGACGAGTGGGGCATCCAGCCCATCCCGAAGTACGACCGACTCGGCTTTCGTGAACTCGTCCATCGCTACGAGGAGCGTCAGGCGCGAGAAGCGGCCTCCCAGACGTGAATTCAGGAGACGACGACGGCCCGACTATGCGCGAACGGCCTGCAGGTTCCGCTTGACGTAGTCCGCGATCATGTCGCTGCGGTTCTCCCAATTGGCCGTGGTGGTCAGCAGTGCATACAGACCGAGCAGAAAGAACACCGCGCTGTTCATCGGGAGAACGTCGGCCGCGACCTCGCCGCGTTTCTGGGCGAATTCGATCTCGCGCGCCACCAAGACGATGAGGGCGTGGTCTTCGCCGCTCTCGGACTGCGGCCGAGTCGGCGAAAAGTGAAGAGCCAAGAGGTCTTTGAACAGTACCGGGCCAATTCTGCGCTCGATCGCGAGCACGAGGCGCACGGCCTCGTCGAAAGCGGCAGCCAGATCGTGCTCAGCCGCGACGAACTTCCCGAACTGGGTGGCGATGCGCTCTTCCTCGCGATGCTCCATCTCGAGCAACACGTGTTCCTTGGTGGGGAAGTGGAAGAAGAAGGTTCCGTGCGCGACACCGGCGGAGGCGACGATGGCAGCCACATCGGCCTCCGCCATGCCGGCACGCTTGAACTCAGCGACTGCTGCGCCGAGTAGCCGCTCGCGCGTTTGCAGGCGCCTCGCCTGCCGCACGGACACCCCGTCGGACACCGCCATGGTCGTGCTTCCTGTCTACCCTGGACCAGGCCACCCGGTCATCGACAAGCTACCAGCAGCCTTGCTGACTTCACTCAGCGAAATGCGCGGTACATGGGCTGAATCGGATTAGCCCCCGGCCCGTTCGTCACGCCACCGGCACAGTGCCTGGGCCGCCGTCAGGTCGTAGTCGGGGCCGTTCACACCGACCGTGAGCAGGCTAACGCCCAGGTCGACGAGCCCCGTGGCGTTGGCGAGCAGCGCGTCGAGGGCCTCGCCGCGCAGGACGCCGCTGTTGTCCTCCACGCCGGCCGCGCGCTCGATGGTCGACGGGTCGCGGCCCACGTCGGCGCAGTGCCGGTCGAGTACGGCGGCCTTGCCCGGGTAGGTCTCCGCGGTGGTGAACCCGTGCCACGTGTGGGCGTACTGCGCGACCATCCGCAGGGTCTTCTGCTCACCCTGGCCGCCGATCAGGATCGGGATGTCGCGCACCGGCGCGGGGTTGAGCTTGGCCAGCCGGGACGTGATGCGCGGCATGGCGGCGGCCAGGTCGTTGAGCCTGCTGCCGACGGTGCCGAAGTCATAGCCGTACTCGTCGTAGTCCTTCTGCTTCCAGCCCGACCCGATGCCGAGGATCAGCCTGCCGTCGGAGATGTTGTCAACGGTGCGCGCCATATCGGCGAGCAGTTCGGGGTTGCGGTAGGAGTTGCAGGTCACCAGCGCGCCGATCTCGATGCGCGAGGTCTGCTCGGCCCACGCGCCGAGCATGGTCCAGCACTCATAGTGCGCGCCGTCGGGATCGCCGTACAGCGGGAAGAAGTGGTCCCAGTTGAAGGCGATGTCGACGCCCATGTCCTCACACCGTCGGAGGGCATCTCGGAGGTGGCCGTAGTTCGGGGAGTGCTGGGGTTGCAACTGGACGCCGATGCGAATGGGGAGGCTCATACCCCGATGTTGCCACCGTCGCGCCACACCGCGACCACCGAGGGCCTGGCCGTTCCGTTGTTCCCCTCGGGCCAGCGCGACAGCGGGTTGTCGATGCTGTTGTCGTCGTTCTCGCCGGGGTGCTGCACGCACACCGTGACGAGGTCGTCGGTGATGACCGGCCCGCACGTCTCCGCGCCGAGCGGAACGGTGAGGAACTGCCTTGTCTCACCACGATTGGGGCCCTCGAGTGCGACGGCGAAGAGCCCGTCGTTGGAGTCGAGCGCATTGCCGTCGGTCGAGATCCACAGGTTGCCGTGGTTGTCGAACGCCAGATTGTCGGGGCAGGAGATGGGGCTGACCTTGGTCTTGTCGAACCCGCCGTAATAGGTGTCCGCGGCGGCGGGATCACCACAGACCAGCAGGAGATCCCACGTGAAGGTGGTGCCGCCGTGATCGTCGGTGATCTCGAGGACCTGGCCACTCTTGTTGTCGTTGCGAGGATTAGCCGCATCGGGCCCGGCCTCACCGGGGACGCCACGCTCGTCATTGTTGGTCAGCGCGACGTACACCTTGCCGGTCTTGGGGTTGGCCTCGAAGTCCTCGGGCCGGTCCATCTTGGTGGCGCCGGCCTTGTCGGCGGCGAAGCGGGTGAACACCGCGGCCTCCTGTGCGGTGACGCCGGGGATCAGTGACTCGCCCCGGCCGTCGGGACCCGTGCGCAGCAACGGGATCCAGGTGCCCGCACCGGCGAACGAGCCGCTCGCCGGCAGCGTGCCCGAGCCGTCGATCTCGCCGGCCGGGATGTCGCTGGACAGCTTCGCGACGTACAGCGTGCCCTCGTCGAGGATCGTCATGTTGTGCGCCATCGCGGCACCGTCCTGTCCGGGCATGACCTTCTTGCTCGACACGAACTTGTACATGTAGTCGAACCGCTCGTCGTCGCCGGTGTAGGCGACGACGGTGCCGTCGTCGGTGACGTGGATGGTGGCGCCCTCGTGCTTGAACCGGCCCAGCGCACTGTGTTTCACGGGTGTGGATGCGGGGTCCCACGGATTGACCTCGACGATGTAGCCGAACCGGTTGACCTCGTTGGGGGTGGCGGTCAGGTCGAAGCGGGGATCGAAGCTCTCCCAGAGCAGTTCGGACGGTGCAGGTTTGACGCCGTAGCGCTTGAACTGGTCACTGACGACCGGGCTGGGTGCGGCAGTGCCCTCGGTGGCGCCGAAGTAGGTGTGGAAGTTCTCCTCGCCGGAAAGGACCGTGCCCCAGGGGGTTACGCCGCCCGCGCAGTTGGCGAACGTACCGGCGATGCTGCGACCGGTCGGGTCGGCTGCGGTCTTGACGAAGTCGGTGCCCGCGGCGGGACCCGTCAGCGTCATCGGGGTGTCGGCGGTGATGCGACGGTTGTAGCGGCCCAGCACCGGCCGCAGCCCGTCCGGTGTGCGCTCGACCTCGACCACCGACAGGCCGATCGCGGCGATCTCGACGTCGAACTGCGCGCGGGTGGGGGCGGCGGCGTCATAGCCGGTGAACATGAACTGCGGGGTGACGTACTCGTGGTTGGTGACGAGCAGGAAGCGGTTGGCCGAGCCCTCGATGGGCAGCAGTCCGGCGAAGTCGTTGTTGAAGCCGAACTGGCCGCGTTGTGCGTCGGCCGTCTGGGCGTTGACGTCGAATGCGGGTGCGCCGGGCAGCACCGGATCGCCCCAGCTGATGACGACGGCCTGGCGGTAGCCGTCGGGGATGACGACGACGTCCTCGCTGTTGGGTGCGATCGCGGTGAAGTTCATCCCCGGCGGGTTGGGCACCAGCTCGGGTGACGAGGTGGGCGTGGCCTGCGGGGCGTCGGTCGAGCATGCGGCCAGCGCGGAGCCGGCGCCGACGGCCAGCACGGCCACTCCGGCGGCCTTGAGCGCCGAGCGGCGGGTCAGCGCCGCGACGATGTCGCCGAAGTACTCGTTGTCACTGGTGTTCGGCGCGGGGTGAAAGCACGCCTGCCCGCACTTGTAGCGACAGGTGATGCGCTGCCGCGACGAGCGGCCCTCATGGGTGACGAGCAGGTTCAACGGGACGAGTGCCATCGAGCAGGGTCCTTTCGCGGAATCGACGCAGGGGCCGGGGCTGTGGCCGCGTCGCGCGAGAACCTACGGGTGCTGGGAGAGCAGTCGTCAACGAGAAGGTGAACGGAGTCTTACGCGGGTGCGGTCTCGGTGTCCGGGGCGCGTTCCGGTGTCTCGGCGGGCACCAGGCGTTCCGGTGTCTCCACGGGGGAGAGGCGCTCCGGGGTCTCGGCGGGCGTCAACGGCTCGATGGGCTCGGCTGGGGTAGTCATGACTGTGGGCTACCCCAAATGCCGGTCGTCGAAAAGCGGGTGTCAGGCGCCGTGTACTTCGCGCAGGATCTCGACGAGCGCCTTCGGTTGGTCACCCTGCACCGAGTGGCCGGCATCGGCGACGATATGCGTGCGCTGAAAACCGGGTGCGCCCTTGGCGAACGACTCGGCGTCCTCGTCGTTGACGAAGAAGGAGTTGGCGCCGCGCACCAGCGTCGTCGGCATGGTGATCGATGGCACGTCGTCCCACAGGCCCTCGAACCCGTCGCCCTTGCGGATCGAGTCATAGCGCCACGTCCAGGTGCCGTCGTCGAGCCGCTTGCTGTTGTGGAAGACGCCGCGGCGCAACGAGTTCCGGTCCCGGTGCGGTGCGGCGGCCACGGTCACGTCCAGCATGGCCGCGAAGCTGTCGAACGAGCGGTCGCCCTTCACCAGCGCGACCGCGCCGAGTTGGGCCTTGGTCATCTCCTCGTGCCGCTCGGGTGCCGACGGTGTCACGTCGACCAACACCAGCTCGGGTACCAGGGCGGGGTCGGTAGCGGCGATGCGCAGCGCGGTGAGTCCGCCGAGTGACATGCCCACCACGAGGCGCGGGCCCGGCGCCCATTCGCGCAGGATGGGGCGCAGCGTCTCGGCGTTGAGCTTCGGCCCGTAGTCGCCGTCCTCACGCCACGCCGAGCGGCCGTGGCCGGGCAGGTCGATCGCCAGGGCGGGCACGCCGAGGCCGAGGATCACGGTGTCCCAGGTGTGGGCGTTCTGCCCGCCGCCGTGCAGGAACACGATCTGCGGGGGCTCCTCGCCCCACTTGAGTGCGCTGATGGGGCCGGACTCGATGCGTGTGACGTGGGGTAGCGGGCCCGTCGCGCCGATCTGTTCCGCGTTCTCGGGCAGCAGTCCGAACTCGTCGAGTGTCAGCAGTTCATCGTCGGAGATCACGCAGGCGCCCCTTTTGACAGTTGAGATAGCACTGACGGCGAGGAAGTTCGAGAAACCCTCGCCGTCAGTTCTATCTCAACGTGTGAAGCGGTGAAGCTCAGCCCTCGATGAAGTCCTCGAGCTGTGCGCGCGCGATGTCGTCGGGCAGCTGCTTCGGGGGGCTCTTCATGAGGTAGGCCGATGCGGCTTCGACGGGTCCGCCGATGCCACGGTCGAGGGCGATCTTCGCGGCGCGAACCGCGTCGATGATGACGCCGGCCGAGTTCGGCGAGTCCCAGACCTCGAGCTTGTACTCCAGGTTCAGGGGCACATCACCGAACGCGCGACCCTCCAGCCGCACGTAGGCCCACTTGCGGTCGTCGAGCCAGCCGACGTGATCGGACGGGCCGATGTGCACGTCCTTGGCGTTGAACTCCTTGTGTAGGTTGGAGGTGACGGCCTGGGTCTTGGAGATCTTCTTGGACTCCAGGCGCGAGCGCTCCAGCATGTTGAGGAAGTCCATGTTGCCGCCGACGTTGAGCTGCATCGTGCGGTCGAGCTGCACGCCGCGGTCCTCGAACAGCTTGGCCATCACGCGGTGGGTGATGGTGGCGCCGACCTGGCTCTTGATGTCGTCGCCGACGATCGGCACACCGGCGTCGGTGAACTTCTTGGCCCACACGGGGTCGCTGGCGATGAAGACCGGCAGCGCGTTGACGAAGGCCACGCCGGCGTCGATCGCGCACTGCGCGTAGAACTTGTCGGCCTCTTCCGAGCCGACGGGCAGGTAGGACACCATGACGTCGACGTTGGCGTCCTTGAGCGCCTTGACGACGTCGACGGCCTCGGTGTCAGAGACCTCGATGGTCTCGGCGTAGTACTTGCCGATGCCGTCGAGGGTGGGTCCGCGCTGCACCGTCACATTGGTGGGCGGCACGTCGGCGATCTTGATGGTGTTGTTCTCGGAGGCGAAGATCGCCTCGGACAGGTCGAAGCCGACCTTCTTGGCGTCCACGTCGAACGCGGCGACGAACTTCACGTCGCGGACGTGGTAGCGGCCGAGCTTGACGTGCATGAGGCCGGGAACAGTGCTGTTCTCGTCGGCGTCGTGGTAGTACTGCACACCCTGCACCAGGGAGGATGCACAGTTGCCGACGCCGACGATGGCGACCCGGACTTCGTGCGAGGCGTTCGCCGCGGTCGGTACAGACATGGGACTGTCTCCTTCTCCTGCTGGATATGGGGGTACGGGTAGTTAGGGCTGTTGCTCGGCGCGTCCCTGCGCTCCGCGTTCAGCCGCGATCAATTCGTTGAGCCACTTCACTTCACGTTCGCTCGACTCCAACCCCAGCTGGTGCAGCTGGCGCGTGTAGCGGTCGAGCGAGTTGCTGGCGCGCGCGATTGCCTCGCGCAGGCCCTCGCGACGTTCCTCCACCTGACGCCGGCGGCCCTCCAGGATTCGCATCCTGGCCTCGGCGGGGGTGCGGTTGAAGAACGCCAGGTGCACACCGAATCCGTCGTCGGTGTAGTTCTGAGGCCCGGTGTCGGCGACGAGTTCGGTGAACCGCTGCTTGCCGGCATCGGACAGTTGGTACACGCGCCGCGCCCGCCGCACCTTGACCGCACCCTCGGGTGCGGCATCCTCGACGATCAGGCCGTCGGCCTGCATGCGGCGCAGTGCTGGGTAGAGCGAACCGTAGGAGAACGCGCGAAACGCTCCCAGCAGGCCGGTCAGGCGTTTCCGCAGCTCGTAGCCGTGCATGGGCGATTCGAGCAGAAGTCCCAGAATGGCGAGTTCAAGCACCGAACCACCCCCTTTGCTCCGTCGCTACGACAATCCAACACGTCGGCCAATTGTATCGCGCCGATATATACGCCGCTACATCAGTGCGATGCAGCTGCGAACGTCGGAGGTGATTACGGGCTGGGGTAGTTGATGTTCTTGGTGGAGCCGTCGCCGTTCAGGACGATGTAACCGCTGTTCCCGAACTTCGGGCTCACATAGATGCTGATCTCGATACTTCCCGGCGGAGCGGTCATATCCTCGTTCGCCTCGATGTCGATGTAGATGGTCTCGACCTCGTCGGCCTTGATGCCCAGGGTCTCTGGCGCGCCTCTGACCACGCCGACCAGCATGGGGATGTCGAACTGTGCGAGATCGACGACTCGGTCATGGGAACTCATGCTGGTCTCGGACGGATCGCCCCATCCGCCGCGGTAGGTGTAGCGAAGTGCGCGACGCGGCTCGGTGGGGTCGGTGCGTTCCAGCGACGCGTAGTCGCTGTAGATCGTGAGTCCGTATCCCGTGGTGTCGCCGAACTTCGACCGCATCTGCTCGATCAGCCCGGTCAGACCACCCAGTGAGTGCAGCTGTCGCGGTGGCGTGAGGACCTTCGCGGGTATGCCGTCGGCCTTCGCGCCGGGGTCGCTGGTGAAGCTCAGCGGCGAGCTGGTGTTGCCGTACAGACCCCAGCCGACCGCGATGCCGAGCACCACCAGCACGGCGGCGGCCGCGGCGCGCAGGCCCCAGCCGTTGCCCGCCGATGCGGGGCCGGCCGTGAAGCGCGACGGCTTCTTCAGGTCGGGCAGCTGGACCGGCGCATTGTCGTTCTGCAGGTCGCTGACCAGCGCCTGCAGGTCACCCAGTGTCGGTGCGGTGGTCGCGGACGCGACCCTGCTGCGGTGCTCCTCCATCGACAGCTGGCCATCGGCCAACGCGCTGTCGAGGATCTGGCACGTGTCGTTGCGGTCGGAATCCTTCGCCCGCGTTCCTGTGCTCTGCCGGGTTGCCACGCAACGATGTTAGAAGTCGGGTGCCCATCAGCGCTGACCACATGGCAAATGACCGCGCGCCACGCCGTGGTCGCGCCCCCGCCGAGACAGGGCCGACGTACTCTGGTCAACGTGCGATTGCAGCGACAAGTGGTGGACTACGCGCTTCGGCGCCGGTCCCTGCTGGCTGAGGTGTATTCGGGGCGCACTGGCGTCTCGGAGGTCTGTGACGCCAATCCCTACTTGCTGCGTGCCGCGAAATTCCACGGCAGGCAGAGTTCGGTGACTTGTCCGATATGCCGCAAGGAACAGCTCACGCTGGTGTCCTGGGTGTTCGGCGATCACCTCGGCGCCGTATCCGGTTCGGCCCGCAACACCGAGGAACTGGTGATGCTGGCGGCCCGGTTTGACGAGTTCGCCGTCCACGTCGTGGAGGTATGTCGTACGTGCAGTTGGAACCATCTAGTGAAGTCCTACGTGCTGGGCGCACCGCGCTCGCCGAAGGCCAAGGGCGCACGTGGCACTCGAACGGCGCGCTCCGGAGCGCGCACGGCCAGTGAATAGCGAAGGGCGCCACAACAGGTCAGCCGATGACGTCCCCAAGGGGGCCTCGGCTGAGGGTGTCGGCGCTCCTCCTCCGCGACGTCCTGACTCACCGCCGCGTCACGCCGACCGCCCCGCAGGTGCGCCCGGGCCAGGCTCGATGAGCCCGTCGGGTCCGTCGGGTCCGTCGATGCGGCCCGGTCCCACGGGACCAGCCGGACCGCCGCGCCGTCCGTCGCCGCCTGACGACCGCCGCACCATGGTGCTGCCGCCCGTGCCCGCTGGACCGGACCCGCGTCTGCGCGATCCGATCGACATCGTCAAGGCGGCGCTGGACGGCACACCGCCGCCCAAGCAGCCGCCACCGGGACCGCCGCCCGGCGGTGGCCGGGGTGGGCCCGGTGGGCCGGGGGGCAAGCGCCCGGGTCCCCGCCCTCAGATCAACTGGAAGTGGGTCCGGCGCGGTCTCGTCGTGGCGACCGTGATGGCGGTGCTGCTGCCGATCGTGACGTTCGCGATGGCGTACATGATCGTCGAGGTGCCCAAGCCCGGCGATATCCGCACCGCCCAGGTGTCGACCATTCTGGCCAGCGACGGCAGCGAGATCGCGAAGATCGTTCCGCCGGAGGGCAACCGGGTCGATGTCGACATCGACCAGATACCGGTGCACGTCCGCGATGCCGCGATGGCCGCCGAGGACCGTGACTTCTACTCCAACCCGGGGTTCTCGTTCACCGGGTTCCTGCGCGCCTTCAAGAACAACATCTTCGGCGGCGATCTGCAGGGCGGCTCGACCATCACCCAGCAGTACGTCAAGAACGCGTTGGTCGGTGATGCGCGATCCGGCGTGGGCGGGCTGATCCGCAAGGCCAAGGAACTCGTCATCTCGACCAAGATGTCGAGCGAGTGGTCCAAGGACGCGGTGCTGCAGTCCTACCTCAACATCATCTACTTCGGCCGCGGCTCCTACGGCATCGCCGCCGCGTCCAAGGCCTACTTCGACAAGCCCGTCGAACAGCTCACCGTCGCCGAGGGGGCGCTGCTCGCCGCGCTCATTCAGCGGCCGTCGACGCTGGATCCGGCCGTCGACCCCGAGGGTGCTGCCGAGCGGTGGAACTGGGTGCTCGACGGCATGGTCGAGATGGGTGCGTTGTCACCGGCCGACCGTGCCGCGCAGGTGTTCCCGGCGACGGTCCCACCGGATCAGGCCAGTCAGCAGAACCAGACCACCGGACCCAACGGGCTCATCGAGCGTCAGGTCACCAAGGAGCTGCTCGACCTCTTCGACATCGATGAGCAGACCCTGAACACCGAGGGCCTGCAGGTCACCACGACGATCAACCCCCAGGCGCAGAAGGCCGCCGAGGAAGCCGTCACCGACGCCCTCGACGGCCAGGAGCCCGACATGCGGTCGGCGGTCGTGTCGATCAACCCGAAGACAGGCGGTGTGGAGGCCTACTACGGCGGCTCGGACGCCAACGGTTTCGACTTCGCCCAGGCCGGGCTGCCGACCGGATCGTCGTTCAAGGTGTTCGCGCTCGTCGCGGCGCTGCAGCAGGGCATCGGGCTGGGCTACCAGATCGACAGCTCACCGGTCGAGGTCAACGGCATCAAGATCTCCAACGTCGAGGGCGGCAGCTGCGGCACGTGCTCCATCGCCGAGGCGTTGAAGCGATCGCTGAACACCAGCTACTACCGACTAATGCTCAAGCTCGAGAACGGCCCGCAGGACGTGGCCGACGCCGCGCACGCGGCGGGTATCGCCGAGAGCTTCCCCGGCGTGGAACACACGCTGAGCGAGGACGGCCAGGGTGGACCGCCCAACAACGGCATCGTGTTGGGCCAGTACCAGTCTCGGGTCCTCGACATGGCCTCGGCCTACGCCACCCTCGCGAACTCCGGTGTCTACCACCGGCCGCACTTCGTGCAGAAGGTCGTCAACGCCAAGGGGGACGTGCTCTTCGACGCCGGCGAACAGGCCAGCGAGGGTGAGCAGCGGATCGACAAGGCGGTGGCCGACAACGTCACCGCCGCCATGGCACCGATCGCGGGTTACTCCAACGGGCACAACCTCGCCGGCGGGCGCGTGTCTGCGGCCAAGACCGGCACCAACCAGCTCGGTGACACCGGCGCCAACCGCGACGCCTGGATGGTCGGCTACACGCCGTCGCTGTCGACCGCGGTCTGGGTGGGTACCACCGACGGGACCAAGCCGCTGGTGACCTCATACGGCAGCCCGGTGTACGGGTCGGGACTGCCGTCCAACATCTGGAAGGCGACCATGGACGGTGCGCTCGACGGCACCGACAAGGAGACCTTCCCGAAGCCCACCGAGATCGGCGGCTATGCGGGCCCACCGGCGCCGGTCGCCCCGCCGAGCGCGCCACCGCCGAACGTGCCGCCGCCGCCGCCGTCGGAGACCGTCATCCAGCCGACTTTGGAGATCGCCCCGGGCATCACGATCCCGTTCGGGCCACCGACCACGGTGACGATGCCGCCGCCGCCTCCGCCTGGCGATCCGAATCTGGCCCCGGTGCCTGGTGATCCGGCCGCTGTCACCCCGACTGCGACAGCCCCCCCGCCGCCGCCGTGACCGGCGCTGAGCCGGATCGGTCGACGGACTCGCCGGAGCCGCCGGCGGATACCGTATCGCCAGCTCAGCTGGCCGGGACTGTATCGCCAGCTCCGCTGGCAGACGACCTGCGGAGCGCGGATGACCGCGATCTGCCCAGCCGCAACGACGTCACGGTCCGGGCACTGTCGGGACTTGTCGGAGGTCCGGTTGGCAAGCATGCGCTGATCGGCCGCACACGCTTCCTCACTCCGCTGCGGGTGATGCTCGCACTCGCCGTGTTGTTCCTGGCGTTCGGCTACTCCACCAAGGCGGCGTGCCTGCAGTCGACGGACACCGGGACCGCGGATCAGCGGGTCGCGGTGTGGGAGAACCAACGCGCCTACTACGAGTTCTGCTACTCCGACACCGTGCCGCTCTACACCGCCGAACTGCTCAATCTTGGGAAGTTCCCGTACAAGTCGAGCTGGATCGAGAAGAACGCCGAGGGCCAGCAGCAGATTCAGTACGACGGCACGCCGGCCGTCAGGTACATGGAGTATCCGGTCCTCACCGGCATGTACCAATATGTGTCGATGACGCTGGCCAAGACCTACACGGCGTTGACGAAGCTGGTGTCGGTGCCGATCGTCGCCGAGGTGGTGATGTTCTTCAACATCGCCGCGTTCGGTCTGGCGTTGGCGTGGATGGCGACGGTGTGGGCGACATCGCTGTTGGCTGGTCGGCGGGTGTGGGACGCCGCGGTGGTGGCGGCCTCGCCACTGTTGATCTTCCAGATATTCACCAACTTCGACGCCCTGGCCGTCGCGGCGGCGGTGGGTGCGCTGCTGGCGTGGTCGCGGCGAAAACCAGTTCTCGCCGGGGCGCTCATCGGGATCGGCGTGGCGCTCAAGCTCTTTCCGCTGCTGCTGTTGATCCCGCTGGTGATCCTGGGCGTGCGCACGGGGCGGGTCCGCGACGTCGGGAAGACGGCCATCGCCGCGGTGCTGTCCTGGTTGGTGGTCAACCTGCCGATCATGGTGATGTTCCCGCGCGGCTGGTCGGAGTTCTTCCGCCTCAACACCCGTCGCGGCGATGACATGGACTCCATCTACAACGTGGTGAAGTCCTTCACCGGGTGGGGCGGGTTCGACCAGAACCTGGGCTTCTGGGAACCCCCCGCCGTGCTCAACAGTGTGACCGCGGTGCTGTTCGCGGTGTGTTGCGCCGGGATCGCCTACATCGGTCTGACCGCCAGGCACCGACCCCGGCTGGTCCAGCTGGCGTTCCTGGTCGTGGCGGCCTTCCTGCTGACCAACAAGGTGTGGAGCCCGCAGTTCTCGTTGTGGTTGGTGCCGTTGGCCGCGCTGGCGCTGCCACACCGCCGAATCCTGTTGGCGTGGATGACGATTGATGCGCTGGTGTGGATGCCGCGAATGCTGTATCTGTACGGCGAGCAGAACATGGGTCTGCCCCAGGAGTGGTTCACCACGACGGTGCTGCTGCGCGATATCGCCGTGGTCGGCCTCTGTGTGCTGGTGGTCCGGCAGATCTACCGGCCGGAGCTGGATCTGGTCCGCCTGCACGGCCGTGTCGACGACCCGTCGGGTGGCGTGTTCGATCGCGCCCCCGATGCGTTCCCGTCCTGGTGGCCCGCCCGGCTGCGGCCCCGAAGCGAACCGGAACCCGTCGCACCGGCCGAGCGTGAGGCTGTTCTCACCACCTGACGGCGCGGTGAGCGACACATCTCCGATAGTGTCGAGATGGCCGGTCGCCGACCGGCTCCGATGGGCAGTCAGGAAGCCGGTGCGAAACCGGCGCGGTCCCGCCACTGTGACTGGGGAGCGAACCCCGCTGTCGACCACGGCCGTCAAGGCTGGAAGGTCGGGGTGAGCATCGATCCAGGAGTCAGGATACTGCTCCCGCCGGACCTCGTTCTGGGACGTGGACATCCCGGATGGAGCCGATGCAATGCCATGCCCGACCCTTCTCTCCCGGCCGATGCGCCTGCTGGCGATCGCTGCCCTCGCCCTGCCCCTGCTGGCGGGGTGCGCCGAGCGGGGCGGTGCTGACACCAGTGCCACCGCCGCGCCGGGATTCCCCGTCTCGGTCGACAACTGCGGTGTCGAGGTGACGCTGCAGGCGGCACCGACCCGCGCCGTGGGCTATTACCAGCAGTCGGTGGAGCTGATGCTCGCGCTCGGCCTGCGCGACTCCATCGTCGCCACGGTGTACCCGGACAACCCGCCGCTACCGAAGTACGAGCAGGACTACCGCGCCATCCCGGAACTGTCCAACAAGGACGCCTCGTTCGAGCAGATCCTGGAGCTGGCACCGGATTTCGTCTACGGCGGATACAGCAGCTCCTTCGATGAGTCGGCGGGCAGATCACGCGCCGCCTTCGCCGATACGGGCATCACCACCTATCTCAACCCGGAGTACTGCGCCACCGAGCCGATCACGATGGACGACGTCTACGACGAGGTGCGGACCATCGCGAAGCTGTTCGGCGTCCCGGGACGGGCCGAGTCCCTAGTGTCAGACATGGCAGCCAGCGTCGCCGAGGCCACTGCCCGCATCGAGGGCGTCGACCCCGTCAAGGTGTTCGTCTACGACAGTGGCGATGCCACCGCGTTCACGGCGGGTCGCCAGGGCATCGGCAATAAGATCATCGAATTGGCCGGCGGCACGAATATTTTCGGGGACCTCGACGAGACGTTCGCCGACGTATCGTGGGAGCAGGTGCTGCAACGGCAGCCCGAGGTCATCGTCATCTACGACTACTTCGGCACGCCATCGGTCGAGGCCAAGAAGGAGTTCCTCCGCAGCCGTCCGGAACTCGCTGCGGTACCGGCAATCCGAGACGACCGGTTCGCCGTGCTGACGCTGCAGGACGCCGTGCTGGGGGTGCGGGCGCCGTACGCGGTGGGGCCACTGGCCGAGCAGTTGCATCCCGCCCGCTTCCGGTGACGTCCCGACGCCGCGTGCCCTACCCGCTGGTGCTACTGGCGCTGGGGCTGCTGCTCGCGGCGTGCATGATGGCGGGCCTGGCGATCGGGTCCATCTCGATCCCGCCGATGGATGTGGCCCGAAACCTGTTGCACCAATTGGTCCCTGGCATGTTCGACGCCAGCGGGGCGCCGCACCATCAGATGATCATCACCCATGTGCGCGGCCCGCGAGTGGTCCTCGGGGCGGTGGTCGGTGCCGGGCTGGCGGTGATCGGGATGACGCTGCAGGCGTTGGTACACAACCCGCTGGCCGACCCGTACCTGCTCGGGGTCTCCTCGGGTGCCTCGGTGGGCGCGGTGGCCGTGATCGTCACCGGGGGAGCGTTTCTCGGTGCGGCCTCGATGCCCCTTGCGGCGTTCGTCGGTGCCGTCGGTGCACTGGGCCTGGTGTACTTCCTGTCCCGCGCGGGCGGCCAGATCACCACGACACGTCTGGTGCTGGCCGGAGTCGCCGTCGCGTACGTGCTGTCGGCCGTGACCAGTCTGATGCTGTTGACCGCCAGAAGTGGCGATCAGGCGCGTCAGGTGCTGACCTGGATGCTGGGCGGTCTCGGTGGTGCGCAGTGGAATTCGCTGTGGCTGCCGCTGGCGGCGGTGCTGCTCGGACTGGTCTATCTACTGGCACACGCGCGGACGCTGAACGTGCTGTTGGCCGGTGATGAGGCCGCGGTGACCATGGGTGTGGACGCCGACCGGTTCCGGGTGGTGACCTTCGTGCTGGCATCGCTGATGACCGGCGTGCTGGTCGCGGTCAGCGGTCCGATCGGGTTCGTCGGGCTGATCCTGCCGCACGCCGTGCGTCTCCTGGTGGGCAGCGACCATCGCCGGGCGCTGCCTGCGGCGGCGTTGGCGGGCGCGTCGTTCCTGGTCCTGGCCGACATCGCGGCGCGCACATGGGCGTCGCCGCAGGAGATTCCGGTGGGCGTGCTCACCGCGCTATGCGGTGGGCCGTTCTTCCTGTGGCTGATTCGGCGCGACGCCCGTCGCGGGGCGGTGCGGTCATGACCGGCGCCCGTCTGCGTGCCGACCGGCTCTGCGTGGAGCTCGGCGGTCGCCGCATCCTGCACGAGGTGTCGGTGCGCGCCGAGCCCGGCCAGGTGATCGGCATCGTCGGGCCCAATGGATGCGGCAAGTCGACGCTGCTGCGCAGCCTGGTGCGGATTCTGCGCCCGACGAGCGGGTCGATCCACATCGACGGTGTCGACGTGCAGACGATCCCGGTGCGGCAGTCCGCGCGCACCGTGGCCGCCGTCCTGCAGGACGTCACCGGCGACTTCGACCTGCGCGCCCGCGACGTCGTCGCGATGGGACGCGCGCCCTACAAGCGAATGTTCCAGGGGGACGGCGCCGCCGACGAGCGGATCGTCGAAGACGCGCTGCGGATGGTCGGGGTCGGCCATCTCGGTGATCGGCCAATCGCCTCGATGTCGGGTGGGGAACGGCAGCGGGTTCTGATCGCGCGTGCGCTCGCGCAACAGCCCCGGCTGCTCGTCCTGGACGAGCCGACCAACCACCTCGACGTCCGTCACCAGTTCGACGTGCTGGCGCTGCCCGCCGCGTTGGGCATCACCGCGGTGGTCGCACTGCACGACCTCAACCTCGCCGCGCACTTCTGCGATGTGGTCCATGTGCTGGATGGGGGCCGCGAGGTGTGCTGCGGCCCTCCTGGGGAGGTACTGACGCCCGAGCTTCTGGCGCAGGTCTACCGGGTGGTGGCCAGTGTGCGTCCGCACCCCGACACCGGGCGGCCGCAGGTGAACTACGACCCGGGGGCTGGGGAGCGCGATTTCGCAGGTGGGGGGCTCGTCGGGTAACCTGGCCCAGTTGCCGACGCAGGCGACCCTCCTGTCGCGGAATGTCCGCGGCCGCACACGACCATAGGAGGTGATGGGTTCCTTATGCGTCCATACGAAATCATGGTCATCCTTGACCCCACTCTCGACGAGCGGACTGTAGCTCCGTCGTTGGAAACGTTCCTGAACGTCATCCGCAAGGATGGCGGCTCCGTCGACAAGGTCGACATCTGGGGACGTCGCCGGCTGGCGTACGAGATCGCCAAGCACGGTGAGGGCATCTATGCCGTCATCGACGTGAAGGCCGAACCGGCCACGGTGTCGGAGCTGGATCGCCAGCTCGGCTTGAACGAGTCCGTGCTGCGGACCAAGGTCATGCGGACCGACAAGCACTAGTCGCCAACAGCACGTGCTCGTCGTTGCAGTTCCGTAGGCTCGCCTGCGACCGCAGTCTTCGAGCACGCCGTCAGCGATGAGCGCTTGCGCGAAGAGCCGAACCCAGATCTCAGGAGGAAACCGTGGCTGGTGACACCATCATCACCGTCGTCGGAAACCTGACCGCCGACCCCGAATTGCGCTTCACCCCGTCGGGTGCAGCCGTCGCGAACTTCACCGTCGCGTCGACACCGCGCACATTCGATCGTCAGACCAACGAATGGAAGGACGGCGAAGCGCTGTTCCTTCGGTGCAACATATGGCGTGAGGCGGCCGAGAACGTCGCCGAGAGCCTGACCCGCGGAGCGCGGGTGGTTGTCACCGGTCGGCTCAAGCAGCGTTCGTTCGAGACCCGCGAAGGTGAGAAGCGCACCGTCGTGGAACTCGAGGTCGACGAGATCGGGCCGTCACTTCGCTACGCAACCGCCAAGGTCAACAAGGCCAGTCGCGGCGGTAGCGGTGGCGGCGGTGGCGGATTCGGCAGCGGCGGTGGCGGCGGAGGAGGCGGTGGCTCACGCCCCGCCGAGCCGCCCAAGGACGACCCGTGGGGCAGCGCGCCCGCGTCGGGCTCGTTCAGCGGTGCCGACGACGAACCGCCCTTCTGACAATTCCTGGCGTCTGACGACGCCCACCAAGCAAGAACCAGAAAGAGAACGACATGGCCAAGACGACAAGCAAGCGTCGGCCGGCGCCTGAGAAGCCGGTCAAGACCCGCAAGTGCGTGTTCTGCTCCAAGAAGGGCAAGAGCATGAACATTGACTACAAGGACACCGCACTGCTGCGGACCTACATCAGCGAGCGCGGCAAGATCCGTGCCCGCCGTGTGACCGGTAACTGCGTGCAGCACCAGCGTGACGTCGCGATCGCGGTGAAGAACGCCCGCGAGGTTGCGTTGCTGCCGTTCAGCTCGGCGACGCGGTAGATCGGAAGAACAATGAAACTGATTCTCACCGCTGAGGTCGACCATCTTGGGTCGGCTGGCGACACCGTTGAGGTGAAGGACGGCTACGGCCGTAACTTCCTGCTGCCCCGTGGTCTGGCGATCGCAGCGTCGCGTGGCGCCGAGCGCCAGGCGAACGAGATTCGTCGCGCCCGCGAGACCAAGACCGTCCGCGACCGCGAGCACGCCGTCGAGCTGAAGACCGCCATTGAGGCGCTCGGCTCGGTGTCGCTGCCCGCACGCACGGCCGGCGACAGCGGAAAGCTGTTCGGTTCCGTGACGACGTCCGACGTCGTCTCGGCCATCAAGAAGGCCGGCGGACCCAATCTCGACAAGCGGACCGTCGAGCTGCCCAAGGCGCACATCAAGGCCCTCGGTAGTCACGCGATCACGGTGCGGTTGCACCCCGAGGTGAGCGCTGTGCTCTCACTGAGCGTCGTCGCCGAGTAATTTCTGCAGCGTAACTTCGCCCGGGTGGAGACATGATCTGTCTTCACCCGGGCGTTGCTGTGTCTGGCTGGCGAACTCAGCTCGGGAAACCCTGCCCAGCGAAGCAACCTGCTGTTAACCTCTTCGGTCAGTTCACGCAATACAACACGCCCGACACGTCAACCTGAGGCGACACGCCGACGCATTTGGCATCCACAGATTCCGACGGGCCATGTGGTGCGCTTATCTGCGGAGATGTCGATTTTTCGTTCATTAGTCCACAGGTTCTCCCCAATGCCTCAACATGGTTGTCCACGTGTATCCACACACCATCCACAGGGTTGTCCACAGGGCCGTCTTGCGGTGGTCTCAGCAACGTCTAACGTAAGCCGCCGGAGCCGTGCGTCAGTGGTGACGTCAGTGGTCTGTTCTAGTGTCGGTCGGACAGTGAGATCGAATGCACGTTCGACACGTATTCGGGGGAGGTAGGACGCTTAGTGGCCGTCGTCGATGACCGGGGTCGTTCGGACACAGAGGCTCCGCCTACGAGCGAGGAATACGGCCGCCAGCCGCCTCAGGACATGGCCGCCGAGCAATCGGTACTGGGCGGCATGCTGCTGTCCAAGGACGCCATCGCCGACGTCTTGGAGTCGCTGCGGCCGGGTGATTTCTACCGTCCCGCGCACCAGAACGTCTACGACGCGATCCTCGACCTCTACGGCCGTGGTGAGCCCGCCGACGCCGTCACCGTCGCCGCCGAACTCGATCGCCGCGGACACCTCAAGCGCGTCGGCGGCCACCCCTATCTGCACACCCTGATCTCCACCGTGCCGACTGCGGCCAACGCCGGCTTCTACGCGGGCATCGTCGCCGAGAAGGCGATGCTGCGTCGCCTTGTGGAGGCCGGTACGCGCGTCGTGCAGTACGGCTATGCCGGCGCCGAGGGTGCGGAGGTCGCCCAGGTGGTGGACCGCGCACAGGCCGAGGTCTACGCCGTCACCGACGGGCGCACGTCCGAGGACTTCGTCGTACTCGAGGACCTGCTGCAGCCGACGATGGACGAGATCGACGCGATCGCCTCCCACGGTGGTGTGTCGCGAGGTGTGCCGACGGGCTTCACCGAACTCGACGAGGTGACCAACGGGCTGCATGGCGGCCAGATGATCGTGGTCGCGGCGAGGCCGGGCGTTGGCAAGGCCCTGGCGCTCGACACCCCGCTGCCGACGCCGTCCGGCTGGACGACCATGGGCGAGGTCGCGGTCGGCGATCACGTGATCGGAGCCGACGGACTGCCGACGCGGGTTGTCGCGGCCACCGAGGTCATGCTCGGGCGGCCGTGCTTCGAGGTCGAGTTCTCCGACGGCACGGTGATCGTCGCGGACGAGCAGCACCAGTGGCTCACCGACACCCGCGCCTCCCGTAAGTCCGCGCAGGCCGCGGCCGTTGGCTACAACCGGACCAAGAATCAGCGCACGTTCGCCGAGGTGCGAACCACGCGCGAGATCGCGGAGACGCTGCGCTGCCCCACGGTCGACCAGCGCCTGAATCACTCGGTCACGAATGCGAAGGCGATTCAAGGCCCCGAGCGCGAACTGCTGGTGCCGCCGTACACGCTGGGCGCCTGGTTGGGTGACGGCACCACTGCTTCCGCGCAGCTCACGTCGGCCGACCCCGAGATCGTCATGCGCATAGAGGCCGAGGGTCTGGTGGCGCGCAAGTCCGCGTCGGCCAGGCTCCGCTACCAGTTGCTGCTGCCTGCAGAGCCGGCCCTGGATTCGCGCGCCTGCGTGGTGTGCGGCGAGCAGTTCGTGCCGCAGACCAGTCAGGTCCGGACGTGTGGACGCAGCTGCGGCGGACGTGCGCGCTTCATCTCGCAACCAGTGCCCGCACCGACCTGCTCGCGATGCGGGGGAGCGTCGTGTGGGCTGCGGCTGTGCCAGCCGTGCCGCAATGCCGTCGGCACGCTGCAGGGCAGACTCCGCACCATCGGCGTGCTCGGGAACAAGCACATCCCCGTCGACTACTTGCGGGCATCCGAGGCGCAACGACGGTCTCTACTCGCGGGCCTGCTCGACACCGACGGAACGGTTACGCACGGTGGTTCCGTGCAGTTCTCGGTCACCAATCCGGTGTTGGCACATGACTTCGCTGAATTAGTGGTGGGCCTCGGCTATCGAGCCCAGACCTCGACAAAGTGGGTCAAGGGTCGCAGCGAGGCATCGTCGCTCGCGTACACGATCACCTTCGCGACCGAGGACGAGGTCTTCGGTTTGCACCGAAAGGCCGTGCTGCACAAGGAACGGCGCGCCGCGGCGAACACTGTACGGTCGGGTTCGAGGTTCATCGTCGACGTTAGGGCCATCGAGAGCGTGCCGGTGCGTTGCGTCGAGGTCGACAATGTCGATCACATGTACCTGGCTAGCCGCGCGATGGTGCCGACGCACAACTCCACGCTGGGACTGGACTTCCTGCGGTCGTGCTCCATCAAGAATCGTATGGCGAGCATCCTCTTCTCGCTCGAGATGAGCAAGACCGAGATCGTCATGCGTCTGCTGTCGGCAGAGGCGAAGATCAAGCTCGCCGACATGCGCTCGGGCAATATGAGCGACGACGACTGGACCAAGTTGGCGCGCCGCATGAGCGAGATCAGCGAGGCGCCACTGTTCATCGACGATTCGCCGAACCTGACGATGATGGAGATCCGCGCGAAGTCGCGCCGGCTGGCGCAGAAGGCGGATCTACGCCTCATCGTCATCGACTACCTACAGCTGATGTCCTCGGGCAAGAAGGTCGAGTCCCGCCAGCAGGAGGTCTCCGAACTCTCCAGGAACATCAAGCTTTTGGCGAAGGAACTCAGCGTCCCGGTGGTCGCGATGAGCCAGCTGAACCGTGGCCCCGAGCAGCGCACCGACAAGAAGCCACAGCTCTCCGATCTCCGCGAGTCGGGCAGCATCGAGCAGGATGCCGACATGGTCGTCCTGCTGAACCGGCCTGATGCCTTCGAGCGCGACGATCCGCGCGGCGGCGAGGCTGATCTCATCATCGCCAAACACCGTGCCGGACCGACGAAGACGATTACCGTCGCGCACCAACTGCATTTGTCGCGGTTCACGAATATGGCGCACTGAGAGTCGTTGGCAGCAGCGCTGCAGGAGGGAACGGCGGCGGTGGGGCGGCGACTGCACGCTGCGGCAGCAGGCTGGAGGGCTGCAGGAGCAAATGATGATGACTGCGGCAGCTGCACGCGAGTTGATGAGTTGAGTCCGTCGTCGTCGGTCGGTGATGAGGCGGCGGGGGTGATGCTGAGTAGACGGGTGATGCTGCTGAAGTAGGTAGTAGTAGAGCGGCGGACAGAGCGACCCGCTTGTGGTGAAGCTGCTTCTGCTCGGCGGCAACAGACGACGCCCAGTAACCTACTGGCCGACCGCGGCTGCTGTCTCGGCAGAGTAGTGCGCGGAGATCGCTGCGGCTGTCTTCGCCATGATGGCGCGTAGCGAGTTGGGCTCGAGGACCTCTGCATCGGGACCGAGCCGTAGTAGGTCGAGAAGCGCCTGATCATGATTCTCGATGGGAATGACGATGCGCGACCAGCCATCTGACAATGACTCGGCGGTGGCCTCGGCCGCCCTCACGGCTTGGGGTTCCAGCAAGAACGGCAACAGGTCCATGCCACGGGGAGAGATGCGTAACGTCGCGGTGCCGCGGTGCCGGCGCTTGTCGAGGTCGACGAGGTACCTGCGCCAATGCTCGATGAGAACGAAACCCTCTGGGCGGGTGAAGGACTCATCTAGAAGCCGGCAATCGCTGATCCGCGAGACGCGGTACGTGCGGAGGCCACGCGACCGCGCGCCGATCACGTACCAGGCGCCGCCCTTGAGAACCACACCGTAGGGTGCCACCGTCCTAGTCACCTCTCGCGGCTCCTCCCATCGCCGGTACCGAAGGCGCACCCGCCGTTGCGAAACCACCGCGTCCACCACGGCCGGTAGGAATGGCGTGTGCTCCGAGTCGGCATACCACCCGTGCGCGTCGACGTGGAACCGACCCCGCAGCCGGTCGGCGTCCTCACGGAGGTCCCTCGGCAATGCGGCCAGCAGCTTGAGTTGCGCGGAAGACACGACGGTGCCGAAGCCAAGTTCATTGGCCGCGTCGGGCAGGCCGGTGAGGAACAGAGTCTCGGCCTCCCGGCTGGTCAGCCCCGTCAACTCGGTTCGATAACCGTCGACCAACCGGAACCCGCCGTCGTGCCCGGGCTCGCCGTAAATGGGCACGCCCGCCTCACTGAGCGCCTGCACGTCTCGGTAGATCGTGCGCACGGAGACGCCCAGCGCCTCGGCCAGTTCCTGCGCGGTGGCCCGCCGCAGGAGTTGCAGCCGGAGGAGCAGGGAGACCAGACGGCCGGCACGCATGACCAAATGGTCTCACCTTCTACTGACAGAAGGTGTCAGGAGAGGGGTCGTAGCGTTGCGTCCATGACCATGATCAATGCACTCACTGACTTGACCTCGTTCAGCCGGGACTACGTGTCTGTCTGGAACGAGCCCGATCCTGACATGCGCGCAGCCACGATTCGCCGGCTGTGGGCACGGGACGCCGTCGAGTTCATCGAAACCACCGAGTACCGCGGTCACGACCAGATCCTTGCGCGGGTCGCTGCTGCGTATGAGGAGTTCGTCGGCGGGGCGGGAATGCTCTTCCGTGCTGCGGGCGACGTGGTGGGACACCACGGCCTCGTGCGTTTCACCGTGACGATGGGGCCGGCCAACGAGGGCCCAGACGTGTGGAGCGGGTTCGTTGTACTCGTCCTCGATGAGGACGGGCGGATCCGCAGCGAACACCAGTTTGCCAACCCGCCACGGCCAGCTGAGTCGACTCAGACCCACCACGTCATCGGAGAGATGTTGCGCCGGCTTGGATCTGGTGACCATGACGGCGCCGCGTCGATGTTCGCCGAGACGGTCGACTGGCAGCTGTCCTGGCCCGACGGTGACAATCCGCCGTGGATCCGCGACCGGACCACCCGCGCCGGGATGGCAGAGCACTTTCGGACACTGTCGACGCTGTTGACGCCCGTCAGGCACGGTTTCGCGATCGGGCACGTCGTGGTCGACGGACCGCACGGGGTGGTAACGGGACGGAGCTCGCAGCGAGTCAACGCAACTGGCCGCAGCCTCGAGATAATGATCGCGCTACATATGACCGTCGAGGACGGACTCATCACCCGCTACCACGTCTACGAGGACAGCCTCGCCGTCGCGAATGCGGCTCAACCCCAGCCGTAACCACAGGTTGCCGACGGTCTACCTGGGGTTGCCTCTCATGACTGAAGGAATGCAGTTCGTTTCCGGTGCCGGTTCGTTGCTTCAGTCGCTTGTTGATGGCCCGGCTGGCAGCGGTTACCTCCGATGACGCGCGGGTCGCGTTGTGCACACGAAGGTGAGAATTTCTCGGGGTGGACATCGAGTGAGAACGCCGTTGTCGCCGCAGTTCAGGGCAACGGCTGTGGACATGGAACTTGAGAAGCCACAAGTCGAGATTGCGCGGTCCCGGGTGGCTCGGCGTCGGCGCCGGTCTTCTCACCGAACCGTGGTGGTGTCGCACGCTGGTGCTCTTCGCAGAGCGGACTGCTCGCCGCGGCGGCATCGTGCGACTGGCGGTCTCCGCGCGACAGCTGCCCGAGCCGCGGCCGTGTCGGGCCATTCTCGACGCGGTTGACCTGGCGTTGTTGCATGGTTGCGAGCCAGGCGTCTATCGGTGGCGACTCGATCCGGCGACGAGCGCGGCGGCCTGACCACTCGAAGCGGCCTGACTGCTCGGGAAACGCCACCAGGGTGGACACTATGACGTGGCCCTTTCTGCAACAGTGTTCAAAGTCGAACTTGGCGTCTCTGATGTCGATCACGGTTACTACGCCGATCACGCGCTGACTGTGGCCCGTCATCCCAGTGAGACCGATGAGCGGATGGTGGTGCGGTTGTTGGCGTTTGGGCTGCGCGCACACCGGCTCAGCGACGTCGACGGTGAGTTGGCGTTCGGGGCCGGCCTGTCCACCCCGGGCGTCCCAGACCTGCGGCTCGCCGACTATACGGGCCGCATCCTGGAGTGGATCAACGTCGGCCAGCCTGATGAACGCGCCTTGGGCAAGGCGGCCAGCCAGGCCGATCAGGTGCTGCTGTTCCCGTTCGCCGCCGGCGCGGCCACCTGGTGGCGCACCGTCGGCCCCAAAGTGTCGGCATGGAAGAACCTGTCGGTGGTGCAGATACCGCATGCACCGGTGCAGCAGCTGGCCCAGACCGTTGACCGACGGTTTTCGGCGCAGGTGATGGTGATTGAAGGTCAGGTGACGATGACCGTGGGCGGTGTCGACGTCACCTTCACGCCCGAGCCAATGGAGTGAACGTCTGAGCTGACGTACACAGGGTCGTCTGGCCACCATCTGGGGGTTTTGAGCCAAACCATGAGACGGCAGGGCACGACACTGCTCATCAAGGAGGGCAACCGACCCGACCCGCGCGCCCCTCGGACTCCGCCGAGTGCCGTTTCACCGGCTAGCATCAGCCCAGTCAGGCTTAGACACGCGTGTGCTGCTCGTTGACGGGTGCAATTCAGAGTTCCCGGGGGGTCGTAATGAAACGGTTGCTCAGGTTTCTGGCGTCGGTGGTGGTGGTTCCGGTTGCGGCACTGGCCGTCACATCAGCTGCGTCCGCCGAGCCCCGACCTCCCAACCCCTTCGATCAGGAGTTCGTGACGACCGAGTCGCGCACGGTCCGGTGCATCGTCGAGCCCGGCCGAGTCCTGTGCAGTGGCACCTTCGCGAACGCGCCGATCGGCTGCGGCGGGCCGTCTGCCTGCGACCCGGACGATCCCACCAAGTATCCCGCCAACACGGTGTGGATCGAGGCTGAGGGAGGAGGGTTGCAGTGGAATACCTCCAACATGCAATCCACCGGCTATGCCGAATCGAATTACGATCTGGTCCTCACCTACGGACAGGTGTTCCACCTCAAGGGGTGGACCGTCGAGCCCAGCTCGGTGGGAACGCGTTTCACCAACGACAGAACTGGCCACGGCATGTTCGTCAGCCGCCAGGGGGTGACCTCCGATGCACCCCCCGCGGCTCCCGAGAATGTCGACGTATGCGCAGCGGCGACAGGGGAGTCGCTGCTGGCAGCGCTGAAGTCCAGCCCTGACTTCTACAGGCGAGTGGCGCACCCTACCGGCATCCGGAACATCCAGTGCTCGGCGCCATTTGCACTGGGATCGACCGAGGGCACCGTGCAGTCGTCCGGAGTCCTGTTCCGTCGGGACGGTTCTCGCTGGACGGTTCTCGACGTGGGGTCTGCGATCGATTGCGCCCAGTACGGCGTCACCGCTGACGACGCACTCGAGGGCTGCGTCGTTTGAAGACTACGGCACACCTCCTTTCGAACGCATCGCTGTCGCGGGCCTGACGAGCCTGCCAGGTGGACTGCTGATGGGACTGGCGGGGCCGTTGGTCGGGCGGGTGTACGACCGGCACGGTGCGCGACTGCTCGTCGTGCCAGGTTCGATCATGCTCGTCTTGTCGTTGTGCGGATTCGCGATGTTGTCGGCAGCCACGCCCGTTTGGGAACTCGTTGTCCTGCAGACGATCATGATGGTGGGCCTGGCGCTGATGTTCACTCCGCTGATGACCGACGCGCTCACTACCCGGTCGGCTGTACTCGCACGGCAGCGCCATTCTCATGACCCTGCAGCAGGTCGCAGGTGCGGCGGGTACCGCCCTGTTCATCGCGGTCATGGCCAAGGCGTCCGTGTCGGGTGGGGCACCTGACATGCCCGGCGTCCACGCGGCCTTCGTGGTCGCCGCCGTGATCGGCGGAGTCGCCGTGGTCGCGGCGTTCTTCACCGCGTCGCGTCCGAATCCCGGTGTCCGAGTCGACGGAGAGTAGCCGGGTCAGGACTCGTCGGCCTCGGTGAGCCTGCTCGGGGCGGCCTGCCGCCAGGAGTCAAGAAGAATGTCGTGGAGTTCCCGCGCATCCTCGAGCGCACTCAACCGCACCCGCACCCAGGCTGATGCGGCCTCATGTTGCGGTACCCAGAACTTGTCGGGTTCGGCGGCGATCAACTCCTCGCGATCAAACTTGGGGCAGCGCACCGCAACAGAGGTTTCATCGTCGGGAACGGTGATGAACATCTTGCCCGCCACGTCGAAGGTTGAATGGCCCCAGCGTTCCTTCTCGGTGGTTTCGGGCAGGGACAGCGCGATGCGGTGCACATCGTCGGCATCGAGCACCGTATTGGACCTCCGGGGAAACGTTGGACTGCTAGTCCACGATGGCAGCTTAGCGGGCGCGCTGACGCGGACATCGCTACCGCCACCGAAGCCCCCTATCACCGTTTCGAAGAGGTGGCGGCTGGCGGTGTTTGACGGTGATCTAGACCGGGGTCTGATTCCGCGAGAGGGTATGGACATGACTTCTCCGCCGGCCCGCCGGCCCGCCGGCCCGCCGGCCCGCCGAGCCGCGTTGGCCTGTCGAAATACTCGTTGGAGCGCTGGCCCGATCGCAGCTGAAACTGCCCGGACGGGCGGCACGCGGCATTCACATCGGCGGCCAGGTGTTGGTCCATGGCACCCATCTTCGCACCGTGAAAGCAACATCCTGAGACTCCACAACTATCGGAGGCGATGCAGACAATCCGTGAGGTCGTCGAGGGACTCAAGGGGCATATCGGCAAGTGCCGATTGAGCGAGTTGGGCGTGAATGTGTCCCCACGGATCGCGCCGAAGGAATGCGGTTCGCAGACCAGCCTTTCGAGCTGGCAGGATGTCATTGTCGAGGCGGTCTCCGACGTAGAGAACCGCGCCGGCCTCGACACCTGCTTCTTTGACTATCCGCTGAAAGAAGTGTGAATCAGGTTTGGACACACCCCATTCAGCAGAGGACGCGATGAAATCCGCCTGGAGTCCAGCGTCCCTTAGCACCGCCTCGGTGCCCGCGGGTTGGTTGCCTGCAACACCCACCGTCAGGCCGGCCTCGTGCGCCGCTGACACACAGGCGATCGCGTCGGGGTAGAGGTCATTGCGGTGAACGGGCACCGGGCTCTCCGGTCGGCTCACGCCGAGCATCGCCCAGAGGTCTCGATGGTCAGAGCCTCGGTCGATCACGGCGCCGAGAACCCCCATCAGGGTGAAGGCCGGGACACCGGTTTGCGCGGCGTAACCCGCCCAGAGCCGACTCTCGTCGATAAGCGTCTCTCCGACATCGAAGACAATGCACCGGATGCCAGGTGGCAAGGTCTCCGTCATGATGAAACAGGCTAGTTGACCCGCTTCGTGACCCTGGGCACCTGGACCAGTGATGGCGAAGCAATGACGTCGCGAGAGACAAACCTCAGGCTGGGGGGATGGGCTGGGCGTCGTCGCGTGGGCCGAAGAATCCGAAGCGTTCGACGACGTGCGTGACCGCTGTGGGTGTCCAGTCCCAGGCGGCGATCTGGCTGCGGGAGCGGCGGCTATGTGTGGCACGGAGCAGTTCGTAACCGTCGGCCCGTAGCAGCGTGGTGGGTTCTCCCGAACCGCAACTCCATTGCTGCCCTTCCTCGTCGCGGATCAGCACAGTCGTGTTGTGCCGGACCTGGTTTCGCAGACGCATCATCATCACCTCGAGGAATGGTTGCCAGTGTTCGCGGTCGACGCGAGGCAGTCCCAGCGCCTCGTGTAGATCCGATTCGTGGCAGGTCACATCGGCGGCGATGTTGGGTCCGAAGATCTGTTCCTCGGTCAGGGTGGATTCTGCTGCTGGGCCGACACGGTCCCACTCGACGAGCAGCTCACCTACGGAGAGATGTCGGCGTTCGGCGACATGTCGTGCCGTCCACTGGTCGCCCGGCGCTCCGTCTACTCGTCCGTTGGCCGCATCGGCGGCACATCCGACCAGATGGGCCAGCAGGTCGTGTGTTGTCCATCGCGGTGTGGCAGGTACCTGTGCCTGTAGTTGTTCGTCGCTGAGGGTGGCGGCAAGGTCGGCGACTCGGGTGCGAGCGTTGCGATAGACGACTTCAAGCATGGGTGCTCGCCCCTATCCATCGTGAATGTCGGCGGTAGCGGGTCAGTGTCTGACGGATGTGGTGTGTGGCCACGCGGGCGAGCAGTGTCGGCTCAAGGAGGCGTTGGGGCGGGTCGATCATGTTGACCACGCGGATGAGCCGTTCGGTGACGACGATGTCGTCGGCGGATTGGAGGACCTTGTGGCGTCCCCATCGGATGAGGCGTCCTTGTAAGGCATGTTTGACGCTACGGGTCGTCGTGGTGTGGTCGGGCGGCTGGTTCATGGCCCACACGGGTGCCGTGACGGCTGCCAGCGCCTGATGGAAGCGTCGCGGGTCGATGCCTCGGTCGTGGCGTAGGTGTGTGCGGAGGGCGTGTGCGTGTAGCGCGGCCATGGTGATGCCTTGGCCGTGGATGGGATCGAGGCAGCACAGCGCGTCACCCACGACGAGCAGGCCCTCGGGGTGGTCGGGGTGGCGATCGTAGCGATGCCAGGTGCCGCCGGGGTAGCGGTGGACCATCACATCGGTGAGCGGTTGTGCCCGCCGCAGGGCCGGGTGGATGTGTGGTGGCACGAACTCTTCGGCTAGGGCGAGCATGTCCGCGAATGTCGTTGGGGGTGAGTGGGGGTCGTTGGCATGCTTGGCCACGGTCAACGTCCATGAGTCGTTCTCGCCCGCGATGAGACCGCCTCGCCCGGCAGCGGTGGACGGGACGACCAGGATCAGGCGTTCGGGGAAAGTGTCGTGGTCAGGGATGGTGATTCGTTGGCTGTAGTACACACCGTGAACTGTGAAGGATCGCTGCGGTGGCCGTCCGAGGCCCAGGTTCTCGAGCAGCAGGGGTGTGCGACTGCCGCGTCCGGTGGCATCGATGACCAGGTCGGCGGACAGTGTCTGTGTCTGGCCGGTGCGGCGGCCGCTGATCGAAACGCCGGTGATGCGGTGGGGTTGTGCAGCAACGAGTTCGACGATGTCGTGGTCGTCGGTGATCGTGACGTTGGGCAGGGCGGCGACTCGCCGGCGCAGGTGGAACTCGACGAACGGGCGGGTCACCAGATGCATGGTGAGGGCTGCCGGGTCGGCGACCGGGTCGGTGCGGTTGAAGGTATAGGGACCGTTCTGGACGTGTATGCGAGCGCCGAGGTGGGCGTCGTCGAGAACGTCTCCTCCGCAAGCGGCCAGGTCGGTGAGAAACCCGGGGAGCAGTTCCTCGATGGTGAGCCAACCCCGGGACAGAATGCTGTGCAGGTGGGGTGCCTGGGGTATGCCGCGGCGCTCGAATGGACCGTCGGGCAGGCGATCTCGTTCGACGACGGTGACGGTCGCATGCGTGTCGGCCAGGGCGGCCGCAGCCAATAGCCCGGCGATTCCCGCGCCGAGAACAACAGCGTGGTCGGTCATGCCGCACCGCCTCCCCTGCGCGTTCCAGCGCGCGATGCCATCGAAGCTAACACGGAAATAAGAAAAATAAGATTAAAGTAAGTAAAGTCTAAGGAATGCGCCGCACAGTGACGAGGGGATTTGCATGATCGGTCGAGGTGGGGAAGCCGTAGAGGGCGAGGCGGGTGGCGATGGTCGCGCCCGCCCAAATGGGCGGACGGCCACACCGGTCGCGTTGGTGACGGGCGCGTCCCGCGGTATCGGCGCCGAGGTGGCTCGGCTCCTCGGCGCGGCTGGTGTCCATGTTCTGGTCAACTACCGTGAAAAGGTCAAGAGGGCCAACGCTGTGGTCGACGGGATTCGTGCGGCCGGGGGACAGGCATCGGCTGCCGGTGCCGACGTCTGTGATGGAGCGCAGGTGGAGGCGCTGCTGGCGGCTATTGGTGAGCGGTTTGATGCGCTTGATGTGTTGGTGCTCAACGCCTCTGGCGGTCTGGAGCGCGGAGCCGACCCGAGTTACGCGATGCGTCTGAATCGTGATGCGCAACTGCGTCTCGTGACGCTGGCTCTTCCGCTCATGGCGCCTGGGGCGCGGATTGTCTTCGTCACCAGTCATCAAGCGCACTTCTATCCGGACAAGCCGGTGCCCGACGGGTACGAACCCATCGCGCAGAGCAAACGCGCTGGCGAGGATGCGCTGCTGGCCGCCAAACCCGCTCTGGCGGAACGTGGGATCGAACTCAAGGTCGTATCCGGCGACATGATCGACGGGACCATCATCGTCCGACTTCTCCAACGCAAAGATCCCGCCTCCGTCGAAGCCCGTCGTGACCAGGCCCCGCTTCCAACCGTTGAGGAATTCGCCACCGAAATCGCCCGGGCGGCACTGCAATCGAATGCTCCCGGGATGACCTACGTCGGGGGTGCTGACTATCTGAACTGACGCCCCAATCAGCGCGTCGGTTCGGCCGGCCCTCAATCGCGAAGTCGCCCCTCCTCCACTGACACCACGCGGGTCACGTGAAGAAGCACACGCCGGATGGTCAGCTCCTAGGCCTCCCATTGCTTGCGGACGGTTGCACCTGATCCCGTGACTAGCGTGTTGGGCGGGACGTCCTTGGTCACGACGGTGCCGGCGCCGACTACTGAGTTCGCACCGATGGTGACGCCGGGAAGTATGGTGACTGCCGCGCCGAGCCAGACGTTGTCTTCGAGGACTATCGGTGCGGCCAGAATGTACTCTCGCCGTTCGGCAGGTGGAACGGGGTGCCCGGAGGTGATGAGATGGGTGTTCGGACCGATCATGGTTGCGTCGCCAATCCGTATACCGCCTTGGTCGTAGAACCTGCACCCCTGATTGACGAACACGTTCTCGCCGAAAGTCGTGTTGAGGCCGTTGTCGGTGAAGAACGGTGGATACAGCGTGACGGTCTCGGGGAGCGATCGTCCGAATATCTCGTCGAGCAGTGCCCTCCGTCCGGCGGCGTCGTCGAAGGTCAGCAGATTCAGGCGCGAGGTGAGAGTCGTAACCTGTTCGATCCTGCGGGCCACCTGAGCCCACTCGGGAGTTTCGATGTACAGACGACCAGATGTCACATGAGGCATGCGCCGATTTCAGCAGCGGGTATGTGGGTGCATCAAGCAACCGACACGCGAGCACGACACAACCAACAGTGGGGTACGACCGTTGGACGTTGACGGTATTCGCACCTTTGTGGTGGCCGCCGAGCTGGGCCGGTTTCAAGACGTCGCCGATGATTTGCGCATCACTCCGCAGGCGGTGTCGAAACGCATAGCTGTGCTTGAACGCACGGTGGGAGCAACGCTATTCGTGCGCAGTGTGCACGGCGTGGAGCTCACTTTGGAGGGGCGTTCGTTTCTTCCGCACGCGTTGGAGGTGCTTCGCGCCGCCGACCGGGCACGAAGATCCGTTCAGCCGCAGAGTCGGGCTTTACGCGTCGATGTCACCAATCGTCGTGTTGCCCCCTCGGTCGTGCTGCAGGACTTTCACCGCGCGTACCCCGATGTGAACGTTGAGGTTGTCACGCTGGTCGACAACACCCTCACCGGCGCACTGTCAGCCGCGCAGTCCGGCTCCATTGATGCAGCATTTCGCGCAGTCACCATGCCGGACACCGAACTGCCTCCCGGTCTGAGTACGGTTCGAGCCGTCGATGATGAACTCGAAGTGCTGGTGGGGCCGCGGCACCGGCTCGCTGCTGAAGCCGCCGTCACACCGCATCAACTGCGCGGTTTCAGAGTGTGGATTCCAGGCATCGTCCCTGGAACAGAATGGGCCGCGTTCTACGAGGGCCTCGCAGCAGCATTTGACCTCACGATCGACGGTGACGGTCCGCACTTCGGCGACGAAGCCCTGATGGATCTTCTACGTGAAGATCCCTGCATCGCAACGCTTGTCGGTCATCGTGACCGCTACTTTTGGCCTGACCTGTACGGCCTGCGAAGGATCCCGGTGCGCAACCCCACCCCGGTTTACCCGCACTCGTTGATCTGGCATACCGCGAACCAGCATCCCGGACTCGCTGCGCTGCGTGCCCACCTCGACACATACCGCCAAGCCCAACGACGGGAGCCAAGTACTTGGCTACCAAGTTGGGCGGCGGAGACCGAGGAGACTGCCAGCCGATGAAGTTGGTGCTGCCGGCACGGGACTGTCTGTTGATGACGTCATGGCCGCAGCGGCTATGAGAGGTTGCCAATCTCTCTTAGTCGCGGGGTGTTCGCGTGATCTGAAACAGGTTGGTACATAACGGATGCATAGTGCTGAGCTGACCTACCGTTAGCCGGGGTCGGTCGTACCGGCGGTCAGTTTGTCGACCCAGGGGTGTCGGGGGCTCTCCTCGCGCAATCGCTGAGCGAGCCAAGCGCGGCTTGATTCGTCGAGGCGCGGGAGGCACCGCTCGAGATCGAGGGCGTCCTTGGTCCGGGGGTCCTTCGCTTTGAGTAGGAGTTGAACCTCGGGCCGTAGGTAGGTGATGTCATCGCGTGACCACAGACAGTGACTGAGGGGCCGCGAGATGTGTGTGGCGCGCTTGTAGGCTCAGGTCTCCTCGCGAACGTCTTCGAGCAGGACGTCGTATTCCCACGGATCGGCACCGCTTGCCCGCAACCAGAGGTTGCCGCAGTCAGCTGGAACGCTCGACCCGTCGCGGGGGAGCGGTGTCAGGCTTCCTGCGGCTGCCCACACATCCAGGGTGGCGCCGACGAACCTTACGAAACCTGCTGCCTCCGTGCGCGGGATACCGATGTCGAGGTCTCCGTGCGCGCGTGTGGTTCCGGTGAATGCATCGATCGCCCAGCCGCCGGCGATCCACCACCTGACCGGGTAACCGCGAAGGAAGTTGGCCGCCTGGCGAGGAGTTCGCACCTTCCACGGACCGTACAACCGCACCACCTCGGCATGATCGAGCACGGTAGACAGTATGGCTGCGGACGCGGCCTTCTTGGGGCACCGCGAGTCTCGTCGAATCCGGTAAGCCATGATGGAGATGTGTCGGTGAACGCTTGGCAGTCGGCGGGGCTGTTGCCTGACGATGCGGAGTGGGTGCCCGTCACGACCGGTGAGTCCGGCGCGACGGTGCTACGCGACCGTGACGGTGCGCGCTACGCGAAAC
The DNA here is from genome assembly GCF_055419205.1 of Mycobacterium sp. IDUB_39. NCBI lineage: Bacteria > Bacillati > Actinomycetota > Actinomycetes > Mycobacteriales > Mycobacteriaceae > Mycobacterium > Mycobacterium sp. IDUB_39. Next base: position 114,517 of record NZ_JBVAXF010000008.1, on the reverse strand, counting down.
TGGTGACACCTGAGCGTTCTGCCGATCTGGTGTCCGAACGTGACCGAATAGTGTGGCTCGGTGATGCCGGCATTCCCGTTGGGGCCGTGCTGGACTGGCGAAGCACCGACGCCGGCGCCTGTCTAGTGACGCGCGCCGTCGGTGGTGTTCCGGCTGACCAACTTGGCGCCGACGCGCTCCGCGAGACCTGGTTGTCAATCACCAACTTGGCACGCGAGTTGCACGACATCGACGCGGCGAGTTCTCCCTTCGAAAGAAGTTTGGCGACGATGATGGCTCTCGCGCGAACAACCGTGGCCGAGAACCGAGTTCAGACTGAGTTCTTGCCGCCTGAACTGCACGAGACCCCGCCAGCGCAAATTCTGAGACAACTCGAAGACGAGTTGCCGCGCCGTACGCAACAGGAGCGCAATGAGTTGGTCGTCTGCCACGGTGATCTATGTCTGCCGAACATTCTCGTCGATCCCGACACCCGACGAGTCTGCGGGCTGATCGACCTTGGCCGGCTTGGACGGGCAGACCCCTATGCCGACATCGCGCTCCTTCTCACGAACGCCCGCGAGACATGGCCCGATGAGCGCGCAGCCCGCCGAGCAGACCGCGAGTTCTCCGATCAGTACGGCATTGACCTAGACGCCGAACGCCTCCGCTTCTACCTGCTCCTCGACCCTTTGACCTGGCCCCGCTGATCATTCTCGTTGACGAAAGCAGCTCAGCTGTTTTAGCTCGGGTCTGCGCCAAGCGGAGGGCACGTTCGCGCTTACAGGGGACGGCAGGTCCTGAGGTAGCTGAGGAACGAGGCCTGCAGGCCAGTCACGTGCGTTTCGTGCAGAATCTCGCTGGTGACCGTTTCGCTGCGTGAGGTGAGGCGGTGAAGCACAATGGCCGTGTTCTTCGCGAGGCTTTGGTAGACGGCCAGGTCTCCGAGAAGCTCTCGGTCGTTGAAGGTCACGTGAAGCTTGGCGGCACGCTGGCTGTCGCCCATCTCTTGGAGCTGGGCGAAGACCTGGCTGTCTTCAGCGATGACGCCGGGGCTGCCCGCTCCGATGCTCGCGAAGAGCGTGGCGCCGGTGAGCCAGGCGTAGAGAGTGAAGAGCCCGCCGTAGGAGTAGCCGAAAAGGCCGTGACCGCTCGCGGCTGTGCCGTAGTCGCGTTCGATCCGCGGGTGCAGTTCCGCGGTGAGGAAACTCAGGAACACATCGGCGTGGGTGTCGCGTAGTTCGGCGAGGTAGGCGTCGGCTTCCTCGCGTGTCCTCATGCCCGCTTCCAGTCCCATCTCCACGGCATCGATGAGTTCCTTGGCGATGGGCTCGCCGGGTGGCACGAAGTCTCTGTTGCGCAGCCGATCCCAGTCCTGTGCTTCCTCGCCCGCGTAGCCGACGCTGACTTGGATGTAGGGCTGGATCCGTTGCATGGGGTCCATCTGGGTGACGATGAGCGGAGCCGTCATGCCCACGGCGAAGTTGCCGTCGAGGACATACACGACAGGCGCTTGCGTCGTGGCGGGGTCGTATCCAGGTGGCGTGGTGACCCAGACGCCGTAGTCATGCCCACCGCTGGAACGCATCTCGAAGTAGTCGGTGTCGGCGAGACAGCCTTGCCACATGGAGCTCATCGAAGGTCCTTCACAACTCGGCCGGCCTCGCGGCACGGCGCCCTCTACGGTTTTCCATTGGATAATTGTTGTCCAATGGATAAACTGTGGGAGTGATCTTGTCAAGCGCGGAACGCAGAGGCGACGCACGCGACCGCCTTCTGGCTCGGCTTCTCGACGCCTACGAGGAGGACCTTCCCTCACCAGAGGTGTCGCTGCGTGAGGTCGCCGCCCGGGTCGAGACCAGCCACGCCCTGCTGCGGTACCACTTCGGGTCACTCTCGGGTGTCTTGGCGGCCATGCTCACGGTGCAGCGATCTCGTGACAACGAGGCGCTTTTCAAGTCCGCCCAGCAGGGCACCTTTGACGACCTCGTCGTGGCGATCTGGCGGGCCTACACCCGCCCGGAGCAGCTGCCGCGTGTCCGCGGGTTCTTTCACGTCGTAGGGCTGGCCGCGTACAACACGGACAACTTTCGTGAGTTCATCGACTCGCTCGACGACTTGACCAAGATGCTGGCCTCGCTCGCGGAACGCGAAGGGCACGAGCCGGAGGATGCGCTGACCATGGCCACCGTCGCCGCTGCCGCGCTTCGTGGCCTGCTCTTACAAAGAGTTCTGACTCCGGCAGCCCGCTCGGAGGACGCGATCGCCTTGATCCTGCGCATGTGCAAGGGCCAATCCGCTTCACGCACACGTCCGGGACCTTGAGCAGGTTGAACCGTCACGTGTTGTCTATGCCCCAACAACAATGACCACCGAAAGAGATCGCAAGCCTGCACAACTGCTCCACGGGTAGCGGTGAGCTGCCGGTTCTGACCACCTGGCCATCCGTCAGGGCTGACAGGTGAAAGGTGTTGGCTCACAGAGTCGGAGGGGTGTGCGCTCGTACAGCGATGAGCCGGTCGCGGAAGCGACTGTCAGCCAGGTTCTGGAACAGGCCCGCTGGACTGGTTCGGCCCGCAACCGTCAACCGTGGCGCTTCGTAGTGGTTTATGACTCAGACACGCGGGACGAACTCGCCCGACTTGGGGCCTACTCTGGGCATCTCGCATCCGCACCCGTCGTAATCGTGGTGCTGAGCCCGGCGCAGCGCCTGCTGGACGAGGTCGGCTCTTCAGTGCGATTCGGCGAGCTTCACTTTCAGGTATTGCGAGATCCCTACGCGCTCATAGGTCCGTCGTTGCTTCGACGAGATCATCGGCAAGGCCGTCGCGGCGTCGATCAGTTCGGGTTTGGTCACGTCATGTGTTTCGCCATTGGCCGATAACGTAGCCCTGCCGGCGGCAAAAACGTTCTGCAGCCAGTCCACTTGGGTCCCGTATGCCAGCGGAATGATGTACCCGTCCGGTATGCGCTGCGCTCCGACCGGTGTCGAGTACTGTTTGCCGGACTTTCTGCCGGTATGCCGGATGGCTGCGGCATACGAATTCTCTCGGCCGGCGCGCGGGCGCATAAGCGAGTTGAGGAAGTACTTGTTGAATGTACGAACCGCACGCAGCAGGGGGCGGGGCCAGGTTCCTGGAGCGATTGCCACACCCCTGACGGTACTCGTCGGACGCGCACGAACGTGCTCGCGCTGGACGCCGCCTTCGGCCGGTGGTAACCGCCGATCTAGACCGGCAGCGAGCTGGCGGGGTGCATCGACGGCCCTCAGATGTCGCGCGCCTCGCCGTCGGGGATCTCGGGATCGATATGCCAGCTGAGAACCGCATCGGCGACAGCATCGCAACAATGATGGACGACAACAGCGACAAACCTCGCAACTGGCTGGACATCTGGGGCGGGGACACGCCACCTCCGCAGTACGTGACATCCCGTTCTGGCGCGTTGGTGAAGAACTGGCCGCGCTGCCGACGGATACTTCTGCTGCGGAGGTGGCGATCCCGCCCGGCGTAAAATGGGGGATGTGTACGTGCTATCCGGACACCTCCCGGCCCATTTTGGCGATCGCGAAAGTCCCTGCCGCGGTGGTGGTCATCGGGATTGGCGCCACCCATGCCGTGGGCGATCTCGGTGACGGTCACGAAGCCGTTGTGGATCGCGAACACTATCCGTTTCTAGCGAAGGGCATTTGACGTGAGTGGCGGCGAGAGCTTGAGAGTTGACCCTGCGGCGTTGACAAGTGCCGCCACTGCTTTCGGTCAGGCAGGTGCGGGGTTGGCGGGCCTGGGTGCCGATGGCCCGCTGGGCGACGCCGCTGCCGCGGTGCCGCAGCTGGCGACCGCGAGCGCCTGCCATAACGCGCAGACCACGGTCGCAGCCGCCACCTCGGCGGTCGCCGAAGCGGCCAACACCTATGGCAGCAACCTGGATATCGCCGCGAGCCGATATGAAGCGCAGGATCAGGCCGCGGCCGCCTCGATCAACAAGGTCGAGTTCCCGGGCGGCTAGCGTTCAGCTGGTGAGTTCGGCGCGGATGTCCTGATCGTCGCCGCTGTGGTCGGCGGCGTTGCGGCACTCTCCATAGATTTCTACGATGCCGCGGTCAGGGTGGTCGGGGTTGGGCGAGACGAGGGCCATCACCTCACCCATATGCATCGCGCGGCCATAGGGCTTCTTCCCGGGCGGGGCTCCGTCGCTCCATCCGTCGGCGGTCATCGCCGCGATGATCTTGTCGATGTAGGCGTTCTTGTCGGCCCCGGCGGGGAAGGTGAATCCCATCTCGACGAGCCCCCGGAATGGGGCGACCCCCTGGTCGGTGCACGCCGAGAACCGAAAGCCGGCGCCCCGCAGCTGCAAACCGACCGACTGGACCAGCCGCTTGGCCGGATCCACGACCTGGGCGCGGGTCTGCTCGTCACTCATCTGCGGCCCGTCCAGGTTGGCCGAACTGTCGGAAAACATTCCGCATCCTCCTAGCAGTAGTGCGCCGGCCACAGCGGCCGCGGCCAGCACGGTGAAGCGGCGCGGGCGGTCAGTACTGGTGGTCTTTGGTGACAGAGCCACGGTCGCCTTCCGGGTCGTTGAGGGCAGGGGTGCCGGGGATTGGAGTGTCCCAGTCGGGCAGGTCGATCGGTGGGAGTCCCGGAAGATCCAGTTTGTCCGGAAGCCCGATGTGCGGCTGCCTGCGCCCCTCGGCGGTCAGCCCGTTGTCGGCCAGTGTGGAGCCGTCACCGTTGGCGATGTCGGTCATGGCCCGCAGCGATTCACTTCCCACGTCGTAGTAGCGGGAGTGGTCGCCGAAGTCCGGCAGCCCGCCCCGCCCGGGAACCTCGGAGTCAAAGCGCACCGACCCGAAACCGTCCCCGGCCGGGTCGCTGCCCAGCCCGGCCTCCAGGCCCAGCGGATAGCCCAGTTCCCGGTTGATGATGTCGGGGATCGGGCCGGCCTGCCCCAGCCAGGACACCGGATCACTGGACGCCGCACCGACATACACCTGACCACCCTCGGGCAGGTGAAAATCCGCGGCGCTCTTGGCCAAATCTGTTCCGGGGCTGCCGATCAGTACCGCGTTGTCGGCCTGCATGCCACTGCCGGCGAACGCGTCGGCCACCGTGGTGGCACCGTAGGAGTGTCCGACGACGGTGACGTTGGAGGGTCCTCCCTGATGAGTTGCGCTCAGTCCGTTGACGTCGGCGGCCAGCAGGTCGCCACCCGCACGTGCCAGCCCGGGGGTGGCGATGCGGGTGTCGGTGGGGCTGTCGGGTGCGTCATATCCCATCCAGGCGATCACCGACGTCGACTCACCTGGAGCACCCTTACGCATCTGGTCGTACAGGTTGGTGGCATTCTCGCCTTCCAACCAGCCGTCTTCGACGCTACTGCCGGTACCGGGCACCACGACCGCGGTGTTCTGCGCCGTGTCCGGGTTACCGATCGCCACGGCAGCCTTGCCCTGACCATTGAACGCCAGCGGATCGTAGGCCCACAGCATCACCGGGCGGTCCTTCTTGCCTTCGGAGGCCATCTTGTCCAGACCCTTCTGGGTCTGGACGGCGTTGCTGTAGCGGGTGGCATCGGCAGCGCTCAGCCCATAGGCACCCGGGTTGGCCAGCACCTCGTCGGTGGACACCCCGTGCTGCTCGGCCGCATCGCGGACCCGGGTCAGATCATCTTGCAGGACAGCCTGATTCACCTGATCGCGCGCCTCGGCCGGGATTCCGTTGAGATTGCCCAACTCTGGTGGGTGCTCAGCGATGAGCTGATTGCGCTCGTCCTGGCTGAGCGAGTCCCACCACTTCTTGACGTCCTCGGCGCTGGTCCCAGGAGGTGGGAGCTGGCGCGGGTCGCCGAGCGTGCCCGGCGGGGTCGCAGGTACCGGCCCGCCCAAGGCCGCTGTGATGGCTGCCGCGGTCTGGGCGTCGATCTCGGCGAAAACTGCGAGCAGCTTCTGGATGATGGCCGTCCACCCCGGTGCCAGTAGTCGCAGAATTGGCGGAAAGGGGGGCGGTGTGGCGGTGCCATCGTCGGAGACCTGCCAGCCCACGGCGCGCAGCATCTCGACGAGGGACAGCAGCCCGCTGCGGGTGAAAGCCATCTGGGTGCCGCCGGACTGCAGCGCTTGCCGCAGCGCCGAGAGGCGGGCCCGCAGTTCCTCCTGTCGGTTGAGGTTCTGCTCGGCCTTGGCGATGGCGGCGCTGGCCGCCTGTCCCTGCCACGACGCACGCATGTGGGCCAGCGCCTGACGTTGGGAAGCGATCACCACGTCCAGCGTGGAGATCCTGCCGCCGAGGTCAGAGGCGGCAGCGACCAACCGCTCGGGTTGCGACGCCCGCACCGTCGACACCGTCACCGACAACTCCGACCCTCCTCGCGTCTCCGTTCCATCGTCGCACGGGCGCGCGGGCCGCCTGAGCATCAATGGAAGCGCCCACGGCGAGTATCAGCCGAAGTACGCGTAGTCCTGCACCCAGTGGAATCCGCGGCTGCGCAAAGTGAAGCTGTTCGGATCCACGCGTTCCAGGTTGATCACAACCGGACGAGCACGCAGGTGCCCACGTAGTAACAGCCGGTCTGGGGTGGGTCGCTCAGCAGACAGCGTCGCGAAGGGTGGCCGGGGACTGTCCTTCCCGCCGGTTGTGTCTGTCATCGTGGTGAGTTCCAGCTGGCCGTCAGCGAGGAAGTCGGCGCGCACAGGCACCAGTTCACCGTTCATCTGTTGGTAGGTTGCTGTTCCGGGGTCGTCGAAAATCAGTCGCTGCCAGCGGTTCTCGTCGGTGGTCAGCGGCGGCACCGACTGCCCGTCGAGGGTGAAGTCCCGCACGTCCCAGATTCCGTACAGTTCGGACTTCGGGCTGCCTGCGCCGTACTGATCTTGCCAGACCACCCAGCGGTCAAAGCCGGCACCGAATGCGACCCAGATGCCGATGGTCAAAAGAACCCAAGCCGCGATGCGGTTCTTCCGGTCGTCGGTGAACAGTGAGGGTTGCGTCAGCGGTTCGCACGCGCGTTGCAACACAAACACATTGACCAGCCGCCGCAGGTACGGGGCGAGCAGGACCAGGCTGATCAGCAGCAGGTGCGCTGAGAGCAGCTTTTCCGGTACATCGAACGTCATATTCGTCAGGAGGACCTGAGTCATGCTCGCCAGGCTCAATGCGGCGCCAAGCACCGCGGTCCGAGGCACGAACAGCAGCAGCCCGGCGAGGACTTCTGCAGCGCCGAGCGCCATCTCATATGGATAGGAGCTGCCGACCTGTAGCCAAAGCACCGACATGGGACTGAAGCTGCCGTACGGCTGCAACAGCTGTGTCAGCGTGGGGCCGGGCATCTGGATGGGGATCAGCTTGGAGAATCCGAACGACAGCATCTGCCCGCCCAGACACAGCCGAAGGAACAGCGTGAACCACGCCAGCAGACGGGGGTGGGAGGTGCGACGGTCGACGGCAGTCCATACTGCGGTGGTCACCACCGCGGCAACCAGGATGCAGAACACCAGCACCCACATGGCCGCCTGATCTCCGGCTCCGGAGTCCTCGTGCAGCACCGCGTCGACCCCGAACAACGTTCTGCCCACCGAACCGGTGACGGGGTCGGTCAGGGACACAACCCACGGCCCGCTGCGGATCCAGCGGCCGAGGACGCCCAGCAGTTCGAACGGGATATACGTGTTGAGCACGCAGTACAGGCCGAAATAGACGACGCAGAAACGGAACGCGATCCGCCACAGCGGATGCCAGTAGACCCGCGTGGTGAGAGCGTCGACGGATCTGGGCTGAACCTGGCCGAGCGTGCTGGTCACTGCTGCATCCTTGGGTCCTGGGTGGGATCGGCATATAAGGGCGGACATCCGTGATCGACGGCGTCGGGAAACAGTTGGTAGTGTCAAGGTTCGTTGCCGTAGATCTGGCACAGCCCGTACCCGGCACCATTCGTGGACAGCCATGCGGTGGCATCCGACGGCCCGATATCGACCGCGTCCCCTGACACGTGAGCAGACGTGCTGGGGGTGGCCACCCATCGGGCCGCTTCCGCTTCTGACCCGTACTCCACGACCGCCTCGCGAAGCAGCTGATCCTGGTACTTCGGGGAACGCCAGCCGCTGTTGACGACGAACTCGACTCCGTCGCTCATGGCATCGGTTGCAGCGTGGCGCAGGGCAGCGAGCAGATCGGCGTCGAGGTGGACCACAGCCGGAACCTCGTCATCGAAGACCGTCACACCGTCAGGGACGGCGCCGTCATCGACGGTGACTTCCGATACCGCCAGCTGGTCCTCCGGGGCACCTCCTGTCCATGGCGGTCGCGCAGGCGAGGCGATCGACTGGTGGGCGAGGACACCGAGAAGCACCGCGCTGAGCAATACTGCGGCAGCGAGGATGGCGGCTGGCCTGTGGCGGGCTGCTGGTCGTGCCGTTTGGTGGTAGGTCATGGGTTCAGCCCGGCTCGCCAGTTCCCACTGGCCCCGGTAGCGCGGCGGTGAGGAAGTCGTGGCACGCGTCCACGGCGGGCTGGAGTTCGGGGATGCCGCGGGCGCTAACACCGCCCCGCATTTTCGCGGTGTCAATGAGGGGGTCCTGCGCGGTCGCGGGGTCGGGGAAGTCGGGCACGCCGTTGTCGCGGACGCATTGGGCGAACTTGAGCGCAGCTTCCTGCTGCTCGGGAGTACGACCGCCGCCGCCTGGGTCGGCACCGGCCTGGGCGGCGATGGTCAATCCGCCTGCCCCGATCAGGGCGGCCATGGCAAGGGTGACCAGGGGGCGCCGTGTGCTGCGGCATGCGGTGTGTGCTGAATTGCTGTGTGTCATGGTCGCTAGTCAAGGTCTTGTGGTGTTGTCAGCGCGTATGCGGTTTTCGATACGCCGGCGATATGCGATGGCTCGTACCGTGAGGGCATGCGCGTGTTGGTCGTCGAGGATGAGCCCTACATGGCGACCGCTATCCGCGATGGGTTGCGTCTGGAAGCGATCGCCGCGGACATCGCCGGTGACGGTGACACCGCGCTGGAGTTGCTGAGCATCAACGCCTACGACATCGCCGTCCTGGACCGCGACATTCCTGGGCCTTCCGGTGACCAGATCGCCGAACGCATCGTCGCGTCCGGAAGCGGCATACCCATCCTGATGCTCACCGCTGCCGATCGGCTCGACGACAAGGCCTCCGGGTTCGAACTCGGCGCCGACGACTACCTCACCAAACCCTTCGAACTCCGAGAGCTCGTGCTGCGCCTCAGAGCGCTCGACCGCAGACGCGCCAACCCCAGACCACCCGTGCGAGAGATCGCAGGGTTGCGGCTGGATCCCTTCCGGCGCGAGGTCTACCGCGACGGCCGCTACGTCGCGCTCACCCGGAAGCAGTTCGCGGTGCTCGAAGTTCTCATCGCTGCCGAGGGTGGTGTCGTCAGCGCCGAAGCGCTACTGGAACGTGCGTGGGATGAGAACGCCGACCCGTTCACCAACGCCGTTCGCATCACCGTCTCGGCGCTGCGCAGACGGCTCGGCGAACCCGGGATCATCTCCACCGTGGCCGGTGTCGGCTATCGCATCGACACAGCACCCGGCGCCAAACATGAAGGAGGCGTCCGTGGATAGAGCCCCTGGGGTGAGTGTTCGCCTCAAACTCGCCCTCAGCTACGCGGGGTTCCTCATGTTCGCCGGCGCCTTGCTGCTCGCCGCCGTGTGGCTGTTCCTCCTGCGCTACATCCCCGACCGTATGAAGATCATCCCCGGAAGCACGGACAACACGATGACTGATGGTGTGTTTCCCATCCGGTCCAACCTTCTGCATGCCTTCGCTCCCGCGGCGGCCGCAGTGCTGGCGTTCCTGCTGGTGTTGGGTCTCGTCGGAGGGTGGCTTCTCGCCGGCCGGATGCTCAAACCCCTCGCGCGCATCACCGAAGCCACCCGGGTAGCCACCAACGGATCACTCTCGCACCGGATCCGGTTACCGGGCCGCAGAGATGAATTCCGCGAACTCGCCGACACCTTCGACACCATGCTGGAACGGCTCGAAGCTCACGTGGCTGAACAGCAGAGATTCGCAGCCAACGCCTCCCACGAACTACGCACGCCGCTGGCGATCACCCAGACTCTTCTCGACGTGGCCCGCCACGATCGCAACCACAACACCGGCGAACTGGTCGAGCGTCTCCACGCCGTCAACCGCCGAGCGATCGACCTCACTGAAGCACTGCTGCTGCTCAGCCGCGCCGACCAGCGGTCCTTTCCCCGAGAACTCGTCGACCTGTCACTCCTCGCCGAAGAAGCCACGGAGACACTCCTGCCCCTGGCGGAGAAGCATGGTGTCACCTTCGAGACCTCCGGCGAGGTGACCCCTGCGATCGGCTCGCCCGCGCTCCTTCTGCAGATGACGACCAACCTCGTTCACAACGCGATCGTCCACAACCGGCGCGAACAAGGCACCGTGTGGGTGACGACCAGTCTGCACTCCAAGAGCGTGGTGCTCACCGTCGAGAACACCGGCGAAAAGCTCACCCCACAATCAGTTTCCACGCTCGCCGAGCCATTTCAACGCGGCGTAGAACGCATCCGCACGCACCACGAAGGTGTTGGTTTGGGCCTGGCCATCGTGAACAGCATCGCCGAGGCACATGACGGAGCCCTTACCCTGACCCCGCGCACGGCGGGCGGTCTTCGCGTCACCGTGCAACTACCCGCGCGGCCATAGGAGAGCACGGCGGCGGTGATGCTGACCTGAACGCGGCGGCTAATCTCGGTCGCGCCGTCGGAGGAAGTCGATGGCGACCGCTTCGAAGTGGTCCTTGGCTTCGGTCATGGTCCAGTGCCCGCAGGGAAAAATGTGCACTTCGGCGTTCGGTATAAGGCGCATCGGGATCAGGGCCATGTCGAGGGGACTCACGCGATCGTCGCGGCCCCAGGTGAGAAGAGTCGGACACGTGAGCTTGTGGAGGGACGACCAGTACGGTGGCGCGTCGCTTTGAGCCAAGAATCGTTGCTGATCAGCGAATGCCACGGACCCATACATGGCCTTCAGGGTTCGGTGGGTGTCCGGATCGGTGGCAGCCAACCATCGTTCCTCGATTAGTTCATCGGTCACCAACGCAGGGTCGGAGACCATTGCCCGCAACCACTGGACCAGTTTGTCCTTCGACGGAGCATCCGCGAATTCCTGCAGCAATCGCACTCCCTCGCTAGCGTTTGGGCCGAAGATGTTGGGACCGATACCGCCGATGGTGACCAGTTTCGTCACCAGCTCAGGCCGCTTGAGGGCCACGTTGACCGCAGCGACGGCGCCCATCGAGTTGGCGACGAACGACGCCTCGGGGATGCCAAGGGAGTTCATGAACCGGACGATCGACGCCGAGGCTGTGATGACGGGGTGGCCGTCCACGGGATCACTTACTCCGAACCCGGGGAATTCGAGGATATAGGTGTGGAAGTGCTGAGCGAACGCGGCGATATTGTGGCGATAGTTGCGCCAACCTGTAACGCCGATCCCAGATCCATGCAGCAGAATCAGAGGCGCGCCGGATCCGGCCTCATGGTATCTGATCACGCCACCTTCGGTGCGAACCTCGCGCTTGCTGTCCTCGTAGCTGATATCCACACCTCCAAACTAGAACATGTTCTAGTCCGGCACGGGACCGGCTGTGTCATAAGCGGACTCGGGAGCCCCGGTAGGAGAAGAGCGTGACCGATTCTCTCGGCAGACCCTGCGACGGCCTGTTCACAGGAACTGCCTGGCACTACGCGCGATACCGGCCCGGCTATCCGGAGGCGTTCGTCGCCGATCTCGTTCAGCGATTCCACCTGGACGGCACCGGGCGACTCCTCGACCTGGGCTGCGGCACCGGCCAACTCACCCTCCCGCTCGCCGAGCACGTCACTGAAGCTGTCGGCATGGACCCCGAACCCGAGATGCTCGCCGAAGCGAATAGGCAGGCGCGGGCGGCTCACGTCACCAATGTGGACTGGGCGCAAGGAAGTTCGGCAGACCTGCCGGGCGAGCTCGGACGCTTCAGGCTGGTGACCATGGGCCGATCGTTCCACTGGATGGACCGCGAACGCGTCCTGACGGCGCTCGATGGCATGGTCGATGCCGGAGGCGGTCTCGTGATCGCCAACGACAGTTGCCTCGTCAGGCCTGCCACGGCATGGCAGCACGCGATCGAGGTCTTCCAAGACCGCTTCCTGCCGCCTGACTGGCGGCCCGGCAGCCCGAACTTGTCCGATGTCGGCGAGCCCCACGAGGAACTGCTGGCTCGCTCACCGTTTCGGCACGTGCATCGGCAGACCTTTGAATTCACCCGTGCGTGGACGATCGAACAGACCATCGGCTATCTCTACTCGACCTCACTGCCACTTCGCCGACTGCTGGGCGAGAGGCGGCCGGCATTCGAACAGGAAGTCGCCGACGCATTGCTCGCGATCGAGCCGAGTGGGCAGTTCACGGAACCTGTCGCCTTGGAAGTCCTGACGGCAACCAAGGGATGGGGCTGACCGGCTCGACCAGTCACCCCGCCACTGCCTCGGGCGGACTGTCGAGTTGACTGTAGCAGTTGTTTCATCTACAACTCGAGGGTGAGGATTTCGGTGGGTGCTCAGGTCTGGACTGGCTATCGAAGCCCTGTGATTGCGGCGGCCCAACACATTTCGAGGTGAACCACCCGTCGGGCAATGCCCGGTCCACTGCCGCCCTGACCCGCTGGGTCGCGGCAATTGCGGGGATCATCGGTTTCCTGCTGTCGGCGATGACGCCGCTACTGCCGGTAGTGCAGACAACCGCGACGTTGAGCTGGCCGCAGGGCGGGCAACTGAACAGTGTCACGGCGCCGCTGATCTCGCAGTCCCCGGTCGCGATGACGGCGACCGTGCCGTGCGACGTGATCTCCCTGTTGCCCCCGTCCGGGGGCGTCGTGTTGGGCACGGCCCCGCGGGACGGTAAGCAGGCCGCGCTCAACGGCTTGTTCGTATCAGCCTCCGCTGAGCGTGTCGACGTGATCGATCGAAACGTGGTGGTGGCCAGCGTGGCCCGCGACCGCGTGCTGTCGGAGCGATGTCAGCGCATCGAGATCACATCCTCGGAGGCGGGCACGTTCGCCACGTTCGTCGGCCTCGCCGATGCCGCGACCGGGCAGGACCTGCGCACCGGCTTCGCCGACCCCAACCTGCGGCCGACGATCGTCGGAGTGTTCACCGATCTGTCCGGACCCGCACCGCCGGGATTGTCGCTCACCGCCACCATCGACACCCGGTTCACCAGCACCCCGACACCGATCAAGCGGGCGGCGATGTTCGGCGGGATCGTCGCGACGATCCTCGCGCTGCTCGCGTTGTGGCGCATCGATCGGGGCGATGGTCGCCGGATGCAGCGGCTGATCCCGACCAGGTGGCGGACGTTCAGCGTCGTCGACACCGTGGTCATCGCGGCCTTCGTGGTGTGGCATGTGATCGGCGCGGGTTCCTCTGATGACGGCTACCAGAGCCAGTACGCCCGCACGGCGGGGCACGCGGGCTACATGGCGAACTATCACCGTTGGTTCGGTAGTCCGGAGGATCCGTTCGGCTGGTACTACGGCGTGCTGGCCTGGATGCACAACGTCAGCGACGTCGGCATCTGGATGCGTCTGCCGGACCTGATCTGCGGGTTGGTGTGCTGGTTGCTGATCTCCCGAGAAGTCCTGCCGCGGTTGGGTCCCGCGGTCGCGACGAGCAAAACAGCGACCTGGGCGGCGGCGCTGGTCCTACTGGGCGCCTGGATGCCGTTCAACAATGGACTGCGCCCCGAGGGGCAGATTGTCACCGGCGCGTTGATCACCTACGTGCTCATCGAACGGGCCATCATCTCGCGTCGGCTGACCCCCGCCGCCCTGGCCATCGTGGCCGCGGCGTTCACCCTCGGAATTCAGCCCACCGGACTGATCGCGGTCGCGGCACTGCTCGCCGGCGGTCGGCCCATCCTGCGCATCGTGGCCCGCAGACGGGCCAGCACCGGTCTGTTGCCGCTGCTCGCGCCGCTGGCTGCCGCGGGGTTCGTCGTGTTGACGATCGTGTTCGCCGATCAGACGCTGGCCTCGGTCATCGAGGCCACCCGGATACGGACCGCTATCGGCCCCAGTCAGGCCTGGTACACAGAAAACCTTCGGTACTACTACCTCATCCTGCCGACGACCGACGCCTCGATCGCACGCCGGTTCGGCTTCCTCATCACGATGTTGTGCGTTCTCACGACCGTCTTCATCATGTTGCGGCGCAAGCGGATCCCCGGGATCGCACGTGGGCCGGTGTGGCGACTCATCGGCATCTTCTTCGCGACCATCTTTGCCCTGATGTTCACCCCCACCAAGTGGATCCACCATTTCGGACTGTTCGCCGGGATCGGCGCCGCCATGGCAGCCCTGGCCACGGTGCTGGTGTCGCGTCAGGTCATGCGGTCGCCGCGTAACCGCATGGCGTTCGTCGCCGTCGTCTGCTTGGTTCTCGGACTGTGCTTCTCGTCCATCAACGGCTGGTGGTACGTGTCGAATTTTGGTGTGCCATTCGGTAATTCGATGCCCTCGATCGGCGGCATCACCATCAGCACCATCTTCTTCGTCCTGTTCGCCCTCACCGCCGTGTGGGCCGCCTGCTGGCACTTTGCACCCGAGCGCGGTGAGAGCAAGTTCGCCGGGGCCGTGACCCATGCCCCCATCGTGGCGGCCGCCGCTCTCATGGTGGTGGTGTTCGTCGGATCCATGGCCGTTGGCGTGGTGCGCCAATTCCCCAGCTATTCCAACGGTCTCGCCAATGCCCGGTCCCTGACCGGTGGGTGCGGGCTGGCTGACTATGTTCTCGTCGAACCCGATCCGAACGCCGGATTCCTCGCACCCTTGACGGGCAATGCCGGGCCACTGGGCCTAGTGGATGGAGACCAATCGACCGGTTTCACCTCGAACGGTGTGCCGATTCACACGGTGGCCGAGTCGATCTGGGCGGGTCAGCCGATGCCGGGCACCGACTACGACTGGGACGCGCCCACCGCGCTCACCACGCCGGGAATCAACGGATCCACCGTCCCTCTGCCCTACGGCCTGGACCCCGCGCGCGTTCCGGTCGTCGGAAGCTACACGGCGGGCCCGCAGCTGCAGAGCCAACTGACGTCCACGTGGTACTCGTTGCCGCCCGCCGACAAGGCCCATCCCCTCATCGTGGTGACCGCGGCGGGGACGATCAGCGGCAACAGTGTCGCCCACGGTCACACCGACGGTCAGCGCGTCGAACTCGAATACGCGCACCTGGGCCCCGACGGGACGCCAACGCCTGCAGGGCGTCTCGTCCCCGACGACATCGGGCCCGCGCCGTCGTGGCGGAACCTGCGCTTCGCCCGCTCTGATTTCCCCAGCGATGCCATCGCGGTGCGGGTGATCGCTGAGGATCACTCGTTGAACCCCGGTGATTGGGTCGCGATCACCCCGCCTCGAGCACCGGTGCTGCGATCAGTCCAGCAGTACGTCGGCACCCAACAGCCCGTCCTGCTGGACTGGGCGGTCGGTTTCGTCTTCCCATGCCAGCGCCCCATGCAGCATGTCAACGGCGTCACCGAGGTACCGCGCTATCGGATCTCCCCGGACTACCGACCCAAACACAATGACACCGACACCTGGCAGGACGGCCGCAACGGCGGTCTATTGGGCATAACCGACCTGCTCCTGCGGGCTCAGGTCATGCCGACCTACCTCTCCGATGACTGGGGCCAGGACTGGGGCTCGCTGCGCAGACTGGAGACCGTCGTCGACGCCGACCCGGCGGACATCACCCTGGGCACCGCCACCCGTAGCGGGCTGTGGAGCCCGGGGCACATCAGGATCGGAGCCTGAAAGCCGGTCCTGTCGAGCGCAATGAGGGTGCCACGGGCACGCCGCTCTGAAGGCGAAGCATTGTTACAGTAACTGGCGTGCCTCGCCCGATCGACCACGCGAAACGCGATGACCTCCTCGACGAGGCCACCGAGGTCCTGGCGCGCACGGGCGTGGTCGACACATCACTGCGGTCACTGGCCACTGAGATGGGAACCAGCGCCCGGATGCTGATCTACTACTTCGGGAGCAAGGAGAACCTCATCCTGTCGGTGCTACGCCGACAGGTCGTCGTCGAGACCGTCCTGCTGTCCACCGTCGAGGAGTTCCGACAATGGTGCCTCGACGACTGGCAGGTGGTCACCCGCGGCCAGAAGCGCGCTAGCGTAAGGATTCTCGAGCAGGTCTTTGGTGCCGCGTGCGGCCAGGACAGCCCGTACGCCGAGTACACCGCCGCGACCCTGGCCCATCTGGTCCGCAATTCGCAGGCCCGCCTGGAAGCCATCGGCATGCCGCCCGAGCTCGCCCTTGCCCGGTCTCGCCTGGCGCTGGCCGCGATCCAGGGACTGGTCATCGAGTACTTCACCACCGACGACCCCAGCGCGGTCGACGAGACCTACCGCCAACTCATCGACGACGTCCTCCTAGCCCCGTACACATCGACTGCCGCCACCCGACGCGACCGCCGCGGTTGACCACGGAGGGTCTTCTAGCTGCAGGATGACCGATGGGTTGTCGCCCTGGGCGGCTGGTTCCGAAGCGTCCTCCGATGATGCTCTTAACGCCCACCGCCGCCAGTGCCGTGCATTCTTGCTGTGGGAGCCCCGGCGCCCAGGCGGTGATCCATTCGGACAGTTCGGCATTGAGCCCATCAACGAGCGCGGCGTAGATGGCGTCTAGGCGAGTCGATCGGCCTGCCGGTAAGGGGCCTCTGTGAGTGCTGGACATGACTTGCTA
The DNA here is from genome assembly GCF_055419205.1 of Mycobacterium sp. IDUB_39. NCBI lineage: Bacteria > Bacillati > Actinomycetota > Actinomycetes > Mycobacteriales > Mycobacteriaceae > Mycobacterium > Mycobacterium sp. IDUB_39. The sequence continues at coordinate 97,771 of NZ_JBVAXF010000008.1, read as the reverse complement.
AAAGCACGGTGGGGATCAGACGTCTCCTGTTCGTCTGCGTCCTGAGCTTGAGCGGTCAACAGAGCGACTCAGAGTTGTCCGATCAGTCGTCGACAGTGCAAATCTCTGGTAAGGGAGTGCGTGTGGATCAGTACAGGCGCGGGGAGCTAGTTTTCGACGTAATCGATGCCGGCCCCACTGACGGACCTGTCGTGATCTTGTTGCACGGCTTCCCCCAGATGAACACCTGCTGGGACGCCGTGATCCCGATACTCACCGCTCGGGGCTACCGGTGTCTCGCACCAAACCAGCGGGGTTACTCCCGCGGCGCACGACCGACACGCCGCCGGGATTACCGAATGTCCGAACTGGTTGGGGACGTCCGCACGCTGATCGACTCCAGCGGCGCGCAGCGTGTACACCTTGTCGGTCACGACTTCGGTGCCCTTGTGACGTGGTTCGCCGCGTCGCAGATGCCCGATCGCTTGGCCACTGCGACAGCGTTGTCGACGCCGCATCCCATCGGCGGCTTTAAGGCGCTTATATCGAGCCGACAGGCTTTCGCGTCCTGGTATGTGTACGTGTTCCAGCTGCCTCGCATCCCTGAGCGGATGTTTGTGGGCAGCCAAGGCACTGCGACCGGACTATCGAAATTCCTTCGAGCGCACGGGCAGACACCCGAGGGCGCCGAGCGCGACGCTCGGGCGATGGCGGCACCGGGTGCGTTCACGGCCGCCGTCAACTGGTACCGGGCGATGCCGCTGAATAACTTCCTTCGCCTCCTTCGCACCAAGATTGCGGTTCCGACGATGCATGTCTTCAGCGACGGTGACACTTTCCTCAGTGCTGAAGGTGCGCATGCGTGCGGCCGCGGTGTCAGCGGCGAGTACCGCTTCGAGATGCTGCACGGAGTGTCTCATTGGATCCCCGACGAGGATTCCAGCGCGGTGGCCAATCTACTGCTCGAATGGTTCGCCGCCCATCCCATCAGAACATGAACGCCGAGCCCATCGACTGCGCCCGCTCCGATGCCACCCTGCAGCCGAACGCACGCCAGGTCTAGACCTTGCCGCCCGGGAACATCGTCTTCACGGCCTGAGTGATGTTGTCGCGGGCAGCGGCCTCACTGGTGGGATCCAGGGAGCTGATCGCCATCACGTAGCGGTGTCCGGGTCCGAATGTGCCTGTGGACACGTGCAATTGATTGGGACCGCTCCAGCAGCAGAACCAGCCCTGCTTGACCGCAACCGGCTCGGCGTAGAGCCCCTCGGGGATGCCGAACCGCTGCGGATACCCGTCGTTGCCCGTCGGTGTGGATTGCGCGAGGTTGCTGATGATGACGTTGGCCTGTTCGGGTGGCAGACCACCGGTGCCATCCAGCAGCATGTCGTAGTAGCGGACCAGATCGCTTGCGGTGCTTGTGGTTACGTCCCAGTGCCCGTTGTGGGGCGCTGTCGTGCCCGCCAACCCGTACCGCGCCTTGATGCGGGCGATGACGGCGTTCCCGCCGCTGCGATCCCAGAAGTTCTGGGCGGCGCTGTCATCGGAGGAGCGCAACATCATGTCGAGTGACTTGCGGTCAGCAGCCGACAGCGTCGTCTTGCCCTGCGACTCCTGCAGCAGCAGGTCGTCGGCGATGAACAGCTTCACCACGGACGCGATCGGGAAAGGGGCGTTGCCCCCACCGGAGACGATCTGGCCGGTGTCACGGTCCATCACAACGGTCTCGATGTCCGCGCCAGACGCGGCCGCGTCGGCGGTGGCTTGACGGACGCGGGCGTCGAGCCCGTCGAGTCCCTCGTGTGGGGCCGTCGGCGGGGCGGGTGGGGCCTCGGGCAAGACCGGGAGCGAGGCCGGCGGGGCGCCGACTGTCGCCTGTGGGATGTCTTCGGCGGCCGGCGGCATACCCCAGACCTGTGCCTCACATCCGCTGACGAGCAGTGCCACACAGACGACGGCAATTCTCGCCATCGCCAGGTTCGGCAGCCGTCGACGCATAAGTCTCCTTCGAGCAAATTCTGATTCAGGGGAGCAGGGCCGACGCTGGCCCCACCGGTTGCCCCAGCGTAATCGGCGGGCTCAGACGTTGCTGAGTGCGCTGAGACCGCAGGCCTCGCTGTTTGGCAAAGTCGACACCGCCCAGCTCGCCGGTCGGCATTCATATCAATCGACGGGTGGACATCGCCGGTATCTCTTCGTAGCCTTGCCGGGACGTCGACAGCCGGGCCAGGATCGGTCCTTGCAGCGAAGGATCGTGACAAGCCGAATGACCCGGGTGCGCCATTCACTGCGGCGAACGGTGTGCGCTCTAACGGCTGCGGTGCTGGTGCTGGCCATGTCGATGAGCGACGTGAAGGCGGACCCTGCGGCTGACGCGTTGTCCAAACTCAACGAGTTGTCCCGTCAGGCGGTGCAGAGTCGCGAGGCCGTCACAACCGCCCAACGCGATGTCGACGCCAGGCTGGCTGCCCAGACGGAGGCCGAAAACCGCCATCGCGCCGACCTGGGCGCCCTCGAGGTCGCGAACGCCCAACTCCAGCCCTATCAGGCCGCCGCCGACCGGCTGGCGGCGATGACCTATATGAGTGGCGGCAACGGCCAGATGGCGGCGGTGCTGACCGCATCCTCGCCGCAGCAACTGATCGACCACCTGTCGCTGCAGCGGGTGGTAGCCGCCGAGACGGCCGCACAGATGAAGGCCTTTCAAACCACACGTGAGCGTGCGGCCACCGCTGCCGGAGCCTCAGAGAGCTCGGCCGCCGACGCCCGCGCCGCGGCCGAGCGGGCCGCCGCGGTGCGTGCAGACCTGCAGGCCAAGTGGAGTGAACTGCTGCGTCAGATCGCCGCGGCAGAGGCGCAGTACGCGGGATTGACGCCGCAACAGCAAGCGGTGGTCGACAACGCGGGCCCGCTTGCGCCGCCGAATGCGCCGGGTCCGGGAGACCCGGCCCTCGCAGCCGCCCGCGTGGACATCCCGGAGGCGTTGCCCGTTGGCGTCGCGTCCGAGGCCGGGTTACAGGCCAACACGATCGTGGCCGCCCGGGCCGTCAGCGCGCAGTTCCCCCAAATCGCCGATATCGATGGGGTCCGGCCGGACTCGAAGCCGTGGCATCCGAGCGGGCTGGCGATCGACATCATGATTCCCAACCCCGAAAGCCCCGAGGGCATCGCGCTCGGAGACCAGATCCTCTCGTTCGCGATGAGCAATGCGGGTCGACTGGGGCTACAGGATGTGATCTGGCGTGGCACGTACTACACGCCGGCCGGTCCGCAAGCCTCCGGTTACGGCCACTTCGACCACGTCCACATCACGACGACGCCACGCCGCTAGTCGACGAGTGCAGGGTTGCCGCCCTCGGACCGCACCACGTCCAGGTGCGCTCGGAAACCGGTCATGAGCGTCTCGAGGCCGAACTCGAAGGTCCTGCGCGCCCGCGCCTCGTCGAAGGAGTCGCGGCCAAGCAACGACTCCAGCACCGGGTAGTTCCCCTCGGTGGGCTGCACCATCTCCACGGGTGCGATCAGGTCCAGCACCGAACCGAGTACGAAGCTCTCCACCACGGTGAACGTCGGGATGATCTCGGATCGGGGCCAGCCGGCGGCGAGCAGCGCCTTCGCCACCACCTCGTACTGAGAGATCAGTTCCGGGGCCTGGACTGGGCTGGTTGCGAGCAGCGGGATGGTCTCGGGGTGTTGGACGAACGCCGCAGCGTATGAGCGCGCCCATTCCGCAAGTGCAACATCCCATTCCTTGGTGGCAAACGCGCTGCAGTCGATCATCGAGACAACGCGCGAGCGCACCCGCTCGATGATGTGTTGCTTGTTCGGGACGTGACTGTAGATCGACGGGGTCTGCACACCGAGCCGTTGGGCGAGCTTGGCGAGGGTGAAGGTGCCCCGGGGGTCGTCACGCATGATGTCCAGCGCCGTGTCGACAATGCGATCTTCGGTCAGGTGCGCCCGAATCTTCTTCGGCGCTGCCATCGTCGTCCTTCCGCGTCCGTCCAGCGAAATTCCTCACGCTAGCACCACGGCCAGAAAGGAAGGATCCGTCCTAATCCTACTAGCTTTGCCTAACTCTGCTAGCTTTTCCTAATCACGTTAGGCAGACGTGGCTGAGGAGGCGCAGGAGGTGGGTGATGTGCAGGTGGGACGGCAAGTGCTCGTCGGCGGACGCATCTGGAACGGCGAGCGATTGGTCAACGGGAGCATCGCCATCGAGGACGGCCACATCGCTGCGGTCCAGTTCGCAGCCGTGCCGCCCGCGGAGGGTGCGACGGTCGTTGATCTCGATGGCGCTGCCGTCTTCCCGGGCTTCGTCGACGCTCACGCGCATCCGTTGATCGGTGGCGTCGAACTCACCGGTGTCCAGCTGCGCCAGGCGCGCGACGTGCAGGAGGCGGTGGCAGCGGTCGCGTCCTTCGCCGCACTGCACCCCGAGTTGCCCTGGATCGTCGGTGAAGGTTTCGACCTGAGCATCGACCGCCAGGCCAGCTACTTCGCACGCGACCTCGACGGCGTGGTTGCCGATCGGCCCGTCGCGCTGCGTTCCAGCGACATCCACACCATGTGGTGCAACACAGCCGCCCTCAACGCCGCCGGGATCACGACAGCGACCCCGGAACCGCGCGACGGAGTGATCGAGCGCGATGCCGAGGGCCGACCCACCGGCACGCTCCGGGAATGGGGTGCGTTCCTCCCGGTGCTGCGCGCCCTTCCCCGACGAACCACCGACCACACCGCCGAGGCCCTGATGCGCGGACTCCAGACGCTTCGGGCGTCGGGTGTGACGTCCGTGCAGGACGCCTGGGTCGAACTCGATGACGTGCCAAGTTATCTGCAGGCCGCACGAGTGGGTCTCCCGGTGCGGCTCAACCTGGCCTTCCGCGCAGACCCCGACGATTGGCGTGCCGAAATCGACCGCTTCGTCGCGGCTCGCCTCGAGATCGAGACCGCTGGCATCGAGCTGCTGCGAGCGGACACCGTCAAGTTCTTCGCCGACGGGATCATCGAGGGCGGCACCGCGCACGTCAAGGAGCCGTACCACGGAACATCGTGTTGTGGGCTTCCCGCCTGGCCGGCCGGCGAGCTGCGCGAGGCCGCGGCCGCGTTCGATCGGCTCGGCTTCCAACTCCACATCCACGCAATCGGCGATGCCGCTGTCGAAGCCGCGGTCGAGGCGATCGTGAACGCCGAGAACGTGAACGGGCCCCGAGACCGGCGTCCGGTCATCGCACATGCCCAACTCGTCGACGGGCCCGAGATTGCCGCGATGCGGGGCCACGACATCACGGTCGCGATCCAGCCGTACTGGGCCAAGCTGGATTCGGTGGTGCGCTACCTGACCAACGATCGGTTGGAGGGGCCACGAGCCGACGCCCAGTACCCGTTCCGCACGCTCGCCGATTCCGGTGTGCGGATCGCGTCATCGAGTGACTATCCGATCACCACACCGAGTCCGCTTGAGGCGATCGGCGTGGCGATCTCGCGTAACGAGTGCGGTGACGACACAGGTGGCTGGCTACCCGGGGAACGGTTGGACCTCGCCCTGGCCGTGCGCGCCGCCACCGAGGGAGCGGCGTACACGCAGTTCGCCGACCACGATCGGGGGCGTATCACCCCGGGCTTCCTGGCTGATCTCACGGTCGTCTCGGGGCTGTCCGACCACCCGACTGCCGCCGAACTGATCTCAGCCAGGGTGACGGCCACATGGCTGGGGGGCCATCGATATGCCGTGGCAACGGCTGAGGCCGCCACCGTTCGACAAGGAGAAGCATGACCCGCGAAATATCAGGCAGCGCAGTCGTTGTCGATGCCGCCCCAGACGGCGGGATGAAGCGGGAGTTCACGCTCTGGTCGGCGTTCTCGCTCGCGTTTGTGTTCGTCTCGCCCATCGTCGCGATGTACGGGATATTCGGGCTCGGACTCCAATCCATCGGACCGGGCTTCTGGTGGGGGTGGGTGGTGACACTCCTGGGCCAGCTCACGGTCGCCGTCGCGTTGGGCGTGCTCGCCTCGCGGTGGCCGCTGGCCGGAGGTGTCTACCAGTGGTCTCGCCGACTCGTGGGGCTGAAGTACGGCTGGTTCGCCGGCTGGGCGTACACCTGGGCACTCCTGATCGCGCTGAGCTCGGTTTCCTACAGTGGCGCCGTGTTCGTCGCGATGCTGTTGGGCTTCGACACAGCCTCGCCCTCGGTCCTCACGGGCATCGCGGTGGTCCTGCTGATCATCACGACGGCGATCAACGCGGCCGGCCGAACCGCCGTCAAAGTCGTTGCCACCGCGTGCATTGCCGCAGAGGTGATCGGATCGATCGGCGTGGCCGTCTATCTACTGATCGCGAAGCAGGAGCAGACGCCGGCGATACTCTTCGAGGGGCTCGCCGCCGAGCCCGGCACCCCGTTCATGCTGACGCCGTTTGTGCTCACGGTGGCGCTCGCTGGCTGGTCGTTCCTGGGGTTCGAAAGCGCCAGCAGCATCGCCGAGGAGGTCAAGAACCCCAAGCGCGCTGTGCCCCTTGCCATTGTGTTCTCGCTACTCGGCGTTGGGCTGGTGATCCTGCTGACCAGCTTCGCCATCATCCTGGCCATCCCGGACCTCGACGCACTGCTCGCCACATCCGACGGCGACCCGATCATCGCGGTGCTTGCCGCCCATCTGCCTCCCGCCGCGGTCCAGGGCATTCTGGTGCTCTTTGCCGTCGCATTCCTCGCCAGCCTCGTCGGCATACAGGCGGCAGCGTCCCGGCTCATCTGGGCCAATGCCCGGGAGAATGAGCTGCCCTTCGCCACGTGGCTCAAACGACTGTCGGGCCGAGGCAGACTGCCCGTCAATGCGATTGTGGTGACCGGTGTCGTCTCGATCCTGATGTTCCTGCCGTTGCAGAACGGGCAGATCAACACCCTGTTGGTCGCGTTCACCACCGTCGGCTTCTACGCCGCGTTCACCTTCCCGGTGCTCGGGCTCGCCATCGCGCGGATACGCGGCAACTGGCAGCCCGATGAGCCCCTGTTCCTCGGCCGGTTCGGGCTGGCAGTCGCCTGGATCGCCTTGGTCTGGCTGACACTGGAGATCGTCAACGTGCTCTGGCCGCGCGAGGCGGCTGAGCTTTGGGTGGTCAACTTCGCACCGCTGATCGCCTCGCTCGGAATCGGCCTGCTCGGCGTGGTCGCCTTTCGCTGTTCCCCGATCGGTCGGGGCGCAGCCCCTGTCGATCGCCAACTCTCATCTATCGCTGACGAATAGGAGCAAGAGATATGACCAACCACATGTATCGCTGGCCTGAGTACGACGCGGTGGAACTGCACCGGGCCCGCTTCGAGCGTGTCTCGGCCATGATGAGCGACGAGGGCCTGGACGGGCTCCTGCTGACGGGGCCCGACCACATCCGGTACGCGACCGATTTCCGTGCTCACCTCACCAACGAGTCGGAGTGGTTCGCCGTCTCCGTCGACCGCAACGGTGCAGCGGAGGTGTTCCTGCCCTACATCGACGAGGTCATCACCGACCCGTACGCCCCACAACCGTGGATCACGCGGGCACACCCCGTCCCGTCCTGGGCCGCGGCCTCCGCGAATCCCCTGACCTGGGTGCGCATCGTCGCTCAGGTGCTCTCACGCAGCGGGCACCGGATCATAGGAGTTGATGGCATCGACCCGGGACTCCTGCTCGGCCTGCAGGATGCGTTGCCAGGAGTGGAGTTTCGTCCGGTCTCGACGGTGTTGCACCGTCTGCGCCGGGCCAAGCACCCGATCGAGGTGCGCCTGCTCGAGGCCGCCTCGCGGGTGAACGCCGGGGCGATGGACGCCGCTCTGGCCGCCGCGCACGTAGGCGGGACGGACCACGACGTACTCGCTGCGGCGATGGCGTTCCAGCAGTCGGCCGGCGTCGAATTCGTGACGCACTCGGTGTGCAACCTCCGCAACGGCAGCGGTGACTGGTTCGCCGCGGGCCGGCGCTTCCGCGAGGGTGATCCGTTCTTCTTCGACATCGGGTGTTACGGCGTGGGCGGGTACGCCTCGGACGCCGCGCGTACCGGATTCCTCGGCGAGCCGAGACCCGAGATCCGCACTGCCTATGAACATCTCATCCACGCCTATCAGCACGTGCAATCCCTCGCCAAGCCCGGTGTGCGCGCATCGGTACTCCTGGCGGAACTCAACAACTATCTACAGGGCCAGGGGCTACGCGGAACCCCGTACGCCATTGGTCACGGTGTCGGTTTGCGGATCTGCGAACTACCGACCCTGTTCACCCCGGGATTGATGGACGACGACGTCACCCTCATCGAGGGCGAGGTCATCGCGCTTGAACCCGAGGTGACCGTCACCGTCGATGGCGTCGAGACCGTGCTGAAGATCGAGGACAACTTCGTGGTCGAGGCATCTGGACTCCGGCGCCTCACCGAAGCTCCGGATGCACTGGAGTTCATCACGCGGTAGACGGTGACGGGCGTGCTCGGCGCTCGAGCCCTGCCGCTGACTCCCGACTCTAGGGGTGCATGTTCCACTGGCCGCAATCCTGGGCCAGCACGTCATTGACATCGACGCGGATACCGCCGACGACCGGCCCCGGATTCGAGGCGGTGTCGATGACCCGCTGGTAGAGCACTGCGGCCGGATGGATCTGGCCCTTGGACCAGGACCGGGTCTGCCAGATCCACGCCTTGCCGGGCGAGCCCGACCTGCCGATCACGCCGTCTTCGATGGCCCACTGGCACGGGTTGACGCCCGCGTAGATCCCGGTGCGCATTTCGCCGATCACCGAGTTGATTCCGCGAAACCAAGGCAGTGCCACGTTGTTCCAGGTGTTGCGGTCGATATCGTCGTCGACGCTGAAGAAGATCGGTGCGCTCTGGCCGCCACCTGCAGCGGTATGCAGGGCCCAGGCGGTCTTGGCGTCGGCGACGCCGCCGGGGAACCCGCGGGTGAAGTCCGAAGGTGCTGTCCCGCCGGGCTTTCCGTACTGGAAGTTGCTGACGATCACCAAGCCGGCGGAAGTCAGTGATTGGGCGTAGGGCAGTGTGATCGGCTTGGCGCCGAAGGACGAGCCGGGCCGCGACGTCGAGACGTAGTTGATCACCCCGGAGTGTCCCGCAGCTCGGATGTCCTGGGCTGGAATCTGGCGCATGGCGAAGTCGATCAGGGTGGGAGCGGCGGCCGCGGCTGTGGGCATGGTGGCACCGGCCGCGGCGGCACCGAACCCGGCCAACGCCGACACAGCGGTGGCGTAGCGCAGTGCGTCACGCCGGGAAACCGGGCGAGATTGCCGCCCGCTGGCAGTCCACGGCGAGTCCGGCACGGCGCGATGTTAACAGAGTGACAGCTGTGAACACTGTAGCCTCGCCGGGTCATGCTCAAGGGAGACGCACTCCAGCTGTGTCGGCGCTCTGTCACGTTTATCGCCCGCGCCCCGTCCTACTGATAGCGCGACGAGTCCGCCACCGACGTTAGGAGCCCCTTCTCCCATGAGCAAGCAAAGAGTTCGCACCACCGCTACCCGTCCGGAACAAGCGACGCAGTGGCCGGCGTGGCGGCTGGCGGGGATGTTGGCGGCAGCCGGTGTCATGCACTTCGTCGCGCCGACCTTCTTCGACCGAATCATTCCTCCTGCTCTGCCCGGTACCGCACGCAGGTACACGCAGGCGTCAGGAGCCATCGCACTCGCGATCGCAGGCATGTTGGCAGCATCACCGAGCAGACGGCTAGGTGCCACCCTGGCAGCGGCCTTCTTCATCGCGGTCATTCCTGCGAAGGTGCAACTCGCGCTCAACTGGTTCGGCAGTGATGAGTCCACATTCGCCATGAAAGTGGCTGCGATCGTGCAATTCCCCTGGCAGATCCCGTTGGTGACTGAAGCGCTCAAAGCGCGCCGCAACGCTTCCCTGCGCGGGTGGCCCGCCCAACAATGAGCGGATGGACGATCGCGGGCATCCCGCGCCACACGTCGTCGTCGGCGTCGATGGCAAACCCGCACGCGCGCATCAGGTCGTCGGTCGGGCGGTTGCAACAGCATCCGCCTCCGAAGCCGCGCCAGGGTCTGAACAACCTGTCCTGGCACGCCGCAAGCAACCGCGAACTCGCGCGCACGTGCTCGATGAACAGCAACTGCCCATCCAGGCGGAGGACGCGTGCGATCTCGCGAAGCGCGCGTTCGGGGTCGTCGACGGTGCACAGGACAAGCGTCGAGACGACGGTGTCCACGGATGCGTCGGCCATCGGTAGTCGCTCCGCGGGAGCATCGACGATCCGCGCGACACCGGTATGCCCCTTCAGGCGATGTGCGAGCCTGTGGCGCATCCCCGGCTCGGGCTCACACAGCACCAACTCGGCGATCCCGTCGGGATAGTGCGCGATGTTCAGCCCGGTCCCGGCTCCGATCTCGACGACCCGTCCATAAGCCTCGCCCACGAGGGCGCTGCGTCGGCGGCGCATACCTGCGACCTCGCCGAACCAGAGAAACGGGTCGTACAAGATGGCCATGATCCGCAGCCACGCCGCGGATTGAGGACCGTCCTGGAGAGCGGGGGGCGATGGTGTGTTTGCGATCTCGGTCATACCGCGAACGTACGAACGGGCGCATGGTGCGCGCATCGCCCGAAACGGCCATCTTTGGCTGATGGCCCCTTCGGGCTACCTCACAGAAGTCCGAGACGCGCGGCCTCGGCGACAGCGGCCGTCCGCGAGGTGCGCCCGAGCTTGCGGCGGATGTTCGCGACGTGGCGGTGAACGGTGTGCGAACTCAACACCAGGTGCTCTGCAATCTCACGATCGCTGAGACCCCTTGCGACGCAGGCGAGAATCTCGCGCTCACGATTGGACAGCAGAACCTTCTCCGGTTCGATCGCCCCGTGCGACGCCAGCTCCGGTGCAAGCCCTTCGCGGCAAGCGCGCACGACAGAGTCGGCATCACCGTGCCAGGGGAAGTGCGCGCTCCCCTGCAGCGGGATGAACGTCGCGCCCGGAATCGCGGCCGCGACCTCACGCCCCAGCCGGTAGGGCACGGCGCGGTCGTCACGACGATGTACGACCAGAGCCGGCTGACGGACTAGGGGAAGGTGCCCGCGGACATCAAGGCGATAGACGAACTCCAACAACGCGGCAGCGGTCTCGGCGGTCGCCGCCTCGCGCTGGAATCGTGCGAAGCGCTCGTGTTCCGCAGGCTCGGCACCACCCAGGAAGAGGTCGCTGAGCAGGCGTGATCCGAGTCCCCAATGCGCGCGCACCGCTGCGAGAATCGCGTCCGTCACGTTGGGCGCCGCAATCGCCGCACCGTGGGAGTAGGACCCGTAGAGCACCAGGCGGTCCACGCGCTCCGGAAACGTGGCAGCAAACGCGACCGCGGTGCAGCTCCCGCAGGAGCCGCCGATGAGTGACACGCGCTCGAGTTCAAGCTCGTCGAGGAGGGCGCGCAGCGTCGCGACCTCGCCGTCGATGGTCAGATCGGACTCCTGCACCGCGCGGTCGGACATTCCAACGCCGAGCCGGTCGTAGCGGATCAATGTGTGCCCATCGGCGACGCCCTGCCAGAACCGCCGGAAGCCCGCGCTCTGCGAGTCGAGTTCGAGGTGGCTCACCCACCACGCCGGAGCGACGACTGGTGGACCATCCCCGCGTACCTCGTACGCCACGCGGCGGGCGCCGAGGGTAAGGAACCGGATCTCAGATCTGTCCAGCATCACCGCCAGCCTACGACCGTCCCCTGAGCAGCGAAAGAGCGGCGATGACGGCGTGGGCAGGCCACGCGGTGCCGGGAACCGACTCACGGCGTGCGCGCGGTCCATTCGGAGGTGCGCTCGGGCGTCGCCTCCGCGAGCGCCGTGCGGGTCTCGTCCGCATCGAAATCCTTGCCGTACAACGGTGTTCCGGGCTGCTGGCGCCACGACTCGGAAATCGGACCGGCATCGATGGGCTCGAACCCGAGTTGCAGAACGTCCGCGAACTCATGCCAACCGACCACATTGGTCGAACGAGGCTGTGAAGTCATCGGTGGACTCGCCGTCGAGTATCTGCCGCGTACACGGTTAACGCACATGAAAACGCAGGTGTCACAGCAGATATCGACTGATCGTGCATTTCTGGCGCGGGCGCGCTGACATTCTCGACAGTATTCACAATGCGAGCAAATGTCCGTAAAGCGGTCAGTATGGCACGGCCCGCTTGGCGCCGGAAGGTTTCGGGGCATCGAAACATGGCGGTCCGTTTCGGCTTGACAAGCAAAGTGTCCCGCATCACTATACGAGCATCTGCTTGCATGGTGATCGACTAGCGTGAAGACCGGCGGCAGTGTGATGGCTTAATCGGAGCCACACCCATTCGGCGAATAGGCGCAACGTGACAGAGACGACGGCAGCGAGTTCCCGCTCGGCTGCGGAACCGGTGCCCGCAGGGGGTGCCGAACTACGCGGCAACATGGGCACGACCAAGCTGATTCTGACGGTGCTGGCTCTGGCCGCACCACTGGGTGCGGTTGCCGGTGTCGTACCGATTGTGATCGCCAGTGGGAACGGTGTTGGTGCACCGTTGACTTTCGCCACGATCGGCGTTGTGCTGCTGCTGTTCGCGGTCGGGTTCACGACGATGACGAGGCATTCACGCCTCGGCGGAGCGTTCTACGCCTATATCACGGTGGGGCTGGGTCGACCGCTCGGTCTTGGCGCGGCATTCATCGCAATGTTCGGATATATGACGCTGATGCTGGGCGCCTATGCGATGTTGGGCCAGTTCACGGATGCACTGTTACACGGGGTGGCCGGCCTGCCGTCAGTTCCGTGGTGGGTGTACACCTTCGTCGCCTGGGTATTGATCACGGCGCTGGCGAACTTCAACGTTGAGATCTCTGGTCGAGTGCTCGCCGTGCTGATGGTGCTCGAGGTCGCGATCGTGATGTGCCTGAACATTCCAGTACTGATCGGTGGCGGTCCCGAGGGGCGCTCACTCGAACCGTTCACCTGGGATGCGTTCAGCTCAGGGTCGGTGGGCATGGGCATCTTGTTCGCCAGCGCGTGTTTCCTCGGATTCGAAGCGACCAGTCTCTACCGCGCAGAGGTCAAGGACCCCAACACCACCGTGCCGCGCGCGACCTATCTCGCAGTCCTCTTCATCGCGTTGTTCTACGTGCTGTCGAGTTGGGCGCTCATCAACGCTGTTGGCCCATCTGAGGCTGTGACCGTCGCGCAGGCGGACCCCTCGGTGATGTTCGCCGACCAACTGGGAGCCTATTCAGGCACGGTCATGCAGGATGCCGCCCGCATCCTCTTGGTAACCAGCGTGTTCGCTTCAGTGTTGTCGTCGCATAACCCGATTGCGCGCTATGCCTTCTCGCTCGGAGTGGACGGGGTATTGCCCAAGTACGTCGGGCAGGCCCACCCGAAGCATGCGTCACCTGCGAGAGCGTCGCTGATCACCTCGATTGTGGCGATCGTGGTGACGGTGCCGTTCGTGCTCGTCGGCACTGACGTCGTCACCTTCTACTCATGGATGTTCGGACTTGGGGCCTACGCGTTGCTGATCCTGATGGCGCTGACGTGTTTGGCTGTGGTCATGTACTTCCGTCGCAACGAGAATACCGAGAAGGTACTGAGCACCACCGTTGCTCCGATCCTCGGCCTTGCTGGCATCCTCACGTTCCTCTTCATCGTCGGGACCAACTTCGACATGCTCATCGGCGGTTCCATGGTTGTGGGAATCGCACTTCAGTTGGGCACCATCAGCCTCGGTGTGCTCGGTATCGTGCTAGCCCTCCGATGGCGCCGTACACGACCCGGTGTGTACAGCCGCATCGGCGGCCAAGCGGGAGACACTTCGACGACTGACCGAGCCTGAGGCTCGTCTAACGGCGAGTAGAACAATCCCGAAGGTGCGACACCGGATTGCAGGTGGTGTCGCACCTTCGTTGGAAGCACACGAGCAGTGACCTCGAAGGGCAGGACAATGGCGGGTCGAGTTGACGGCAAGGTCGTGCTGATCACGGGAGGTGCGCGCAGCGCCGGCCAAGGTGCAGCGCATGCCGAGTGGCTGGCGCGCGAGGGTGCAACGGTGATCGTCAGCGATATCCGCGACGAAGTGGGTGCACAGACAGCGGCTTCGCTGGCAGCACGCGGTTTGGCCGTGACGTACACGCGCCTCGATGTTCGAAGCTCGCAGGACTGGGCGCAGGCGGTCTCCTCGATCGAGCAGGATCACGGCAAGCTCGACGTCCTCGTCAACAATGCGGGGATCATGTCGTGGAACGATGCGGAGAACGCCACCGATGAGGAATGGCGTGACGTGATCGCGGTCAATCAGACCGGCGTGTTCTTCGGGATCCGCGCCGCAGTGCCGGCACTCAGACGCGCTGGCGGCGGTTCGATCATCAACATCTCATCGGCGGTGATCGGCCCGGCTACTCCTGGAATCTTCGGCTATCAGGCCACCAAGGCCGCAATCGTCGCGATGACCAAAGCGGCGGCAGCGGCGTACGGCCAGTACAAGATTCGCGTCAATGCCATCGGTCCGGGGCTAATATTCTCGCCGATGCAGGATGACATCCGGGAAGTATGGCCCGCCTGGGACCCCGTGAGTCAGGAACTGCCGACGCAGTCGATAGCCATCCGCGCGACGGGACACAATATCTCCCCTGCTGTGCTGTACCTTGCGTCCGATGAATCGTCGTTCCACACTGGGGATTTCCTTACGATCGACGGTGGCCAGAATGTGGGTGGCAAGCTCATCGACGCGCCGATCTAGAGATCGGTAGGCAGGGCCGGTCGCAGTTGTTGCGCCGGTCAGGGGTGAATGGTCGTGCTGGTGGCGCTCAGGCTAGCTCCCGAGCGCCCGGAGCGGTGCGCGATGATTTCAGCGGCGATACTCACCGCAGTCTCCATCGGCGTGCCGGCCCCGAGGTCGAGGCCGATAGGGCTCCGTAGACGCCCTAGGTGCTCGTCGCTGACGCCGCGTTCTCGCAGCGCCGCTACCCGTTGCCGATGAGTTCGTCGTGATCCCATCGCCCCCACGTAGCCCAGAGTTGGTATCCGCAAGGCGATTTCGAGCAATGGGACATCGAACTTGGCATCATGGGTGAGAACCACAAGGGCGGTGCGCTCGTCGATGGCGCCGGAGGCGAGTTCGGCCGCCAAATATCGGTGCGGCCAGTCGACGACGATGTCCTCGGCATCGGGGATCCGTTGCCTGGTCGCGAACAACGGTCGCGCGTCACAGACCGTCACGCGGTACCCGAGATCGGCGCCGAGGTGCGCCATCGACGCCGCGAAGTCGATCGCCCCGAAGATGACCATCCGCGGCCGCGGAGCGTAGCTTTCGGTGAACACCCGCATGGCGGTACCGCCACATTCCCCGGCCGCGGTGTAGGACAGGCAGGTGTTGGTGGCCGAGGCCAGTGCACGCCGGGAGTCGGTCAACACCGCTTCGGGAATGCTGCCGTCCTCGGGTGTGGTGCCATCGGCGCGGATCAGCCAGTGCCGCCCGACGCGGTCCCGGTCAGGGTGCTCGATAACGGTGGCCACTGCGACAGGACGCCCGCTGGCCACCTCGGCAACTAGTACGTCCAAAGCGGAGAATGTGCGCGCTGTGATCAGCTCGACGAACACGTCAATCATTCCGCCACAGGATAATCCGACGGCCAATGCGTCGTCGTCGGATACGCCGTAGCGGACCAGCTGAGGTTTGGCGTCGGCGAGTACCTCCTGCGCGGTGGTGTAAACCGCCGCCTCGACACAACCGCCTGACACCGAACCGGTCACAGTGCCGTCGGGGTCTACCAACATCGCCGCGCCTGGTGAGCGTGGCGCCGAACGAAACGTCGCCACGACGGTGGCCACCGCAACGGGGGTGCCACTCCGCCAGGCGGTGTCCGTCACGCCCAGGACATCCTGCATTCTGCAGCTACCCGCTATGGCGCGGAAGAGGCCGCCAGCGTGGGGTAGTCGGTATAGCCGATTTCATCACCGCCATACCAGGTGTCGTGCTCGGAATCGCTGATCTCGGCGTTGGCCTGCATGCGTTTGACCAGATCGGGGTTGGCGATGAAAGGCCGCCCGAATGCGACGAGGTCGGCCAGGCCCTGAGCGATGATCGATTCGGCGCGCGGGCGGTCGTAGCCGGCTGCGACGATGATCGGCCCGGTGAAGGCCTTGCGCAGATCCTGGCGGAATTGGTCAGATAGGCCCTCGGAATCCAGCCAGGACACGTCGGACTCGGCGAGATGCAGGTAGGCAAGCTGTTGTTCGTTGAGCCATTGGGCGGCTTCGAGGCTGGTGCCCAGCATTTCGGGATCCTCGGCGTCGGTGATTCCGATTACAGGCGACAACCGAATTCCGAGGCGCTCTGGGCCGATCTCAGCCGCAACGGCGGCGACCACCTCGCGTAGGAAGCGCAGCCGGTTGTGGACCGATCCGCCGTACTGGTCGGTCCGCTGGTTGGTGGTGGAGCGCATGAACTGATCGATCAGATAGCCGTTGGCGCCATGCAACTCGATGCCATCGGCGCCCGCGTCGACCGCTCTGCGGGCCGCTGTCGTGAAATCGGCTACAACGCTGCCAATTTCGTCCGCGGAGAGAGCTCGCGGCGCGTCGCACTGAACCATTCCTGTCCAGCCGTCGGGGCGCCGCACCCAAACTGACGTGGGGGCCTGCACGGGCGACGGAGCGACCGGCTGAAATCCGGAGACCTCACGCGCAGAGAGTCTTCCGACATGCCATAGCTGCATGAAGATGGTGCTGCCAGCCACCGTGTCGTGTACTTCGGAGATGACCTCAGACCAGCGCTGTTGCTGACGGTCGTCGTAGATACCGGGTGTCTGGGAGTAGCCCTTGCCCGCAAGGGAGATATTGGTGGCCTCGGTGACGATCAGGCCCGCCGTAGCGCGCTGGCTGTAGTAGAGGTCGGCGGCAGTCGACGGAATGTCACCGGGCTCGCTGGCCCGTGAGCGCGTCATGGGGGCCATCACGACGCGATTGGCGAGTGTGCGGCCGCCGCGAAGGGTGAACGGCTCAAACAGGCTCGGGCGGGTGTTGTTCTGGCTCATTTTCAGACTCACTCTTCCATCGGTGCGGCGGGCGAAAGCCCTTATTGTAGAAAGCTCCCCGCACGTCCTGACCAGGTGAGCAAGGCGGCCAGCCCACCATCCTGTGCGCGATGTGGGCATCCGCTCGTATAGTGGCACATATTTGTGCGGCCGTCCACCTGCCTCCTAACACAGGAAAAGGAGGGGTTGCGACCCGTCGCGGCATCTGACGCTGCGTGATTTTGGCGGATATGAGATCCCGGTGGGGTCACGCCGTGAACCGGCTGTGATGCGGGTCAACCCAAGGGCTGCCGAGTGTTCTGGAGCACTAGACGAATCACGACGCCAGTCGTAGCATGGTCGTACTGCGCACATCTGCTCGTATTGCGAGCACGTCGTCTGTCTCCGCTGGTCGTCGACGGCGGATAAGTCGCGCAGTGGGAGCTACGCCAGAAGGGCTGGACCGCGATGAAACCCCCCATCACCGCTCCTGTCGACGGTGGAGGGCGCAATGGCGGTGCGCGCCTGGCGTGACGTTGTCCTCCGGCCGAGGTGATCCTGGTTCGTCTCGGTTTGGCACGACACTCACCCGATCGCAGAGGTGGTAGATGTATGGATCGGTTCGACCGCGACATCCTGGAGATGGTGCTGCGCTGGGCCCCCTTCGGGGGAGTGCCCGCAGACGTGGCCTTCACTGTTCTTGGTCTCGAACCTATCCAGCTTCAGGAACGAGTGGAGCACCTCTTGGAGGATGAGCCGCCTGCCCGCCGCCTTCCACTGCAGGATGTGGCACTTCTGGCAAGAGTGCGGGCACACCGTCGTGCCTCCCAGGCCACCGTCAGATCAGTTGTCGTACAACCGCATGCGCCGAGGGCGAAGCCTGCCGGTCCGCGGCAGAAAGGCGGGCAGTGGGCAATGGAGAGTTTCACGCCCCGGACTCCACGCGAGGCGGCATGGTCATGGCAGTGGAGCGGCCGGTGCCGCGGTGAAGACCCTGCCTTGTTCTTCGCCGCTGAAGGAGAGCGCGGAGCAGCTGTCGCGGCAAGGGAGGCGACGGCCAAAGCGGTGTGTGCGCAATGTCCGGTGGTCAGCGAGTGTCGCGAGTTCTCGTTGCGCACCGGCGAACTCTTTGGAGTCTGGGGAGGTCTGGCCGAGCGTGAGCGACGGAGCTTGATAGGGCTGCCCCACGCACGTCGAAGTTCCATCACCTGTTGATACAGCCGCAGGCCGTCGGGGAGTGGGTACGGCGGGAGGTCAGTGCATGCCGTGCGTATCGGTAAACGACACGACAGATTGACAGGCGAATCATACGGGCGTTCCATGGTGCGACAGCGAGACCTCGGTCACAGCCACCTGGTAGCTCCGGCCGACTCTCTGTGCCCCCAGACATCCCCTTCTCAGCCATATTTGGAGCCATGCATGAGTTCTGAACTGACACCGAACAGCGAGATGGTCGACGATCAGGGCGGAACGGGCGGTCCGCCCCGTCAGCTACAGGGACAAATGGGAACCCTCGGTCTCATCCTCACGGTCCTGTCATTTGCAGCGCCACTGATCACGATGAGCGGGACGATCCCGGTCGTCATCGGGGTGGGCAACGGCATTGGAGCCCCATCGATCTTCATCATCGCAGGGATCATGTTGACGGTCTTCGCGGTCGGCTTCGTCGCGATGGTGCGACGCCTTCCCCGGCCCGGCGGCTTCTATGCCTATATCAGTGCAAGTCTGGGCAAGCCCGTCGGACTCGGAGCCTCCTATGTCGCGGTACTGGGATATCTCGGACTTCTGGTGGGGACCTACCTTCTCGGCGGTGCCGCCGCTGACCAGTTGATTCACGGCAAGTTCAACGGTCCCAGCATGCCGTGGGCATTCTGGGCGCTGTTCATATGGTTGTTCGCGGCAGTGTTGGGACACTTCCGAATTGACCTTTCTGCCAAGGTTCTTGGCATCCTGCTCGGCGCCGAAGTCATCGTCGTCGCCATCTTCGATCTGTTCGTCATCGCCCAAGGCGGCCCTGAGGGCTTCAGCGCCGCACCCTTCGCACCCGACAGCATTCTGTCGGGCTCGGTACCCCTGGCACTCATGTTCGCAATCCTGACCTTCACGGGATTCGAGTCGACTGCCATCTATCGGGAGGAGGTGCGCGACCCGAACAAGACCATCGCGCGCGCCACCTTCGGCTCGATCGCACTACTGGGTGCCCTGTACGCGGTGTCCTCCTACATGCTGATCACCGCATACGGTCCGAGCAACGCCGTCGACGTCGCCACGAACGACACCAGCGCCATGACCATCGATGCGATCCAGAACTACCTGGGCATTTTCGTCTCCGACGTCGCGAACGTTCTGCTGGTCACCAGTTCGTTGGCCGCGGTGCTGGCCATCCACAACACCGCCACCCGGTACCTGTTCTCCCTGGCGACAGACAATGCGGCCCCGGCCATCTTTGGACGGGTGCACCCGCGACACGGGTCGCCCTTTGTCGCATCGATGGGCATCTCCGCCATCGCGATCGTGGTCGCGATTCCCTTTGCGCTCTCGAGCCTGAGCTTCCTGCAGCAGTACTCGTTCATGCTGGGCGCCGGAACGCTCGCGCTCATCGTCTTGTACACGCTGATGAGCATCGCTGTTGTGGTGTTCTTCGCCCGCAACCCCGGCACCGAGTCGGTGTGGGTGCGTGTCATCGCACCGACGATCGCAGCGGCTTGCCTGATCCTCACCCTCATTCTCATCACCAAGAATCTGACGTTGTTGACCAGTGGTGATCCCGCCTCATCGATCCTGTTCTGCGCCGTCGTCTACGGACTCCTACTTCTCGGTGTCGGCGTTGCGCTGTACTACCGGGCACGCAAGCCCGACGTCTACGCCGCACTGGGGCGCAGCCTCGGATGACGGAGTGCTTCGACAGCCGGCCAGGGATTAATGTGTCCGACACATCAGCGCGCAGGCACTGCCCCGCGTTCGCCGCTGAGTGCGCTGACCGTTGGGACCAGCACCTCGACGGCCATCTGGCGCAGAGCGGTTACCGAAACACGCGCCGACGGGACCGAAATGCTCACGGCCGCCTCGACACGACCCGCATGATCGATCACCGGTGCCGCCACCGAGCGATGGCCGGCGGTCAGCTCCTGGTCAATCAATGCGAATCCGTTGCGGTGCACCGGACTGATCCGACGCCGCAGCGCTGCCAGCGAGGACACGGCATTGGAAACCCTTGCGGGAAAGGCGTATCCGCTGAACAGCTCTTCGAGTTCCTCATCGGTGTGACGCGACAGCAGGGCGTGGCCGCTGGAAGTAGTGGAGGCAGGCAGGCGTGTCCCCAACCGCGCACGGGAGACCAGGAGATGATCGCCCTCGATGAAGTCGACGTACACGATGTCGGTGTGATCCAAGACGGTGAGGATCACCGATTCGTTGGTCTGGCGGTGGATGCGTCCCAGGGTGGATCGGGCCGCGTCGATAAGTCGGACGGACTGCAACGCGGCATAACCGAGAGAGATCATCATCGGGCCCAGGCTGTAACCGTCGTCGTCCGAGCGCAACGCTCCCACGGAATGCAGCGTGCGGACGAGCCGGTACACCATCGGCTTGGTCCATCCGAGCTCAGCGGTCAACGCCGCGAGGGAGATCGGCCCCTTCTCGCCGACAGCCTGCAGCAGTTCCATCGTCCGCGCGGCGGCTTCGAGGTGGTAGCGCGGATCGGGATCACCCGCGTGTTGCGTCATAAGTCATCCACTCCTCTTCTCACCCCACGTCTCGAACGCGCCAGCGAGGTCACAGCACCATCGCCGCCGCGGTGAAAAACGAACATCCGTTTCTTTCAGCGATACGCACGATACTAGCTGCCGCCCCAGGAGGTCGACATGTCCCTTGATTCGCGATCAGCTGCGCAGACGCGCAGCGGCGATACCACGTCGCGGTACGAAAGTGCCACCCCCATCAGCCGACAGTATTGGGAGCGGGCGCAGCGGATCTTCCCGCAGGGCGTCAGCGGACAGGCCAAGTTCTTCGCGCCTTACCCGATCTTTGTCGACCAAGCCTCCGGCGCGATGGTGACTGACGCCGACGGCCGCAGCTACGTGGACCTTCTGATGGGCGCGGGGCCACTTCTGCTTGGCCATAGCCATCCCGCCGTGGTCGCCGCGGTACGCGCTCAGGCCGAGCGGATGTTCAACCCGATGATGCCGAACTTTGCTTCCATCGAATACGCAGAGCGGCTGCAGGGCCATATGCCCCACCTGGAGCAGTTGCGCTTCGTCAACACCGGTTCGGAGGCGACGCGTTCGGCGGTGCGGGTGGCCCGCGCCGCCACAGGCCGCACCAAAATCGCCAAGTTCGAGGGTAACTACCACGGGTCGGACGATGCGTTCCTCGTGTCGACGCACGCCGTGTCGACCACCGGTAGCCCATCACGGCCAGAGCCGGTACTCGACTATGCGGGCCTGAGCCTGCGATTGTTGGACGAGACAATTGTGCTGCCGTACAACGACCCGGAGAACGCGGCGGCCATCATCGCCGAGCATGCCGACGAGCTCGCCGCTGTCATCATGGAGCCGGTCAGCTTCTCCAGCGGGGGTGCTGTGCCCGCCAGCCGGGCGTTCGCCTCCGCAGTTCGTGACGTGACGCGCGCACATGGAATTGTTCTGATCTTCGACGAAGTGTTGTGCGCGCTGCGGCTGGGCCTGCCTGGTGCTCCTGCGTATCTCGGTGTGACGCCGGATCTGGTGACGATCGGCAAGGCATTGGGTGGCGGTCTGCCGCTGGCGGCGTTCGGGGGACGGGCTGACCTCATGCAGGCGACGCTGGGTTCAGATGCAGGTGACCGCAAGATATTTCAGTCCGGCACGTTCACGGAGAACCCCATGTCCATCGCCGCCGGCGCGGCGTGCCTGACCGTTCTGGAGACAACCGACGCGATCGCGCGTGCCGACGCGGCTGGCGAGGCGCTGCGCACCGGGTTGCGTGCACTTTTCCTCCGCCACGAACTGGAGGCGGTGGTCACCGGAGTGGGCTCGATTCTGCAGATCCATCTGGGGGTGACCGAGGTCCGCAACCGACGGGACGTTCTGCGAGGTGATCTCGGGCGCACAGCGGACATCCTCCTCGGTTGCGTTGCCGAGGGTGTCCTGTGGCCGCCGATCCATCCTGCCGTCACCTCGAGCGCCCATGAGCAGTCCCACGTGGACAGGGTGCTCGAAGCCGTCGACAACGTTCTGTCCCGAACTGCCTGAGCCCAGGCGAAAGAAGGAAGCCACCGTGCGCGAAAGTCGTTACGACATACTGTTTGACCCGATCAAGATCGGCCCGAAGACGCTGAAGAACCGGTTCGTCCAGGTTCCACACTGCACACACTTCGGCACCGACTTCCCCCTGAGCCAGGCGGCATTGCGGGCGACTAAGGCAGAAGGTGGGTGGGCCCTGGTCAACACCGAATACTGTTCCGTGAGCCCCGAAAGTGATGACTTTCCGCGAAACTTCGCGCGGCTTTGGGACGAGGACGACGTCCGCAACCTCTCGGTGCTGTGCGACGAAGTGCACAAGCACGACGCCTTGGCCGGAGTCGAATTATGGTACGGCTCTTTCGAAGCGGCGAACCTGGAGACACGGGCCGCCGCCCGTGGCGTTTCGGCGGGTTACTACTCAGACGAGGTCTTCACCAAGGGCGCCTACGAGATGTCGGTTGCCGAGATACGAGAGCTGCAGACGTTCTACGTCGCAGCCGCCAATCGAGCTCGCCAAGCTGGCTTCGATGTGGTGAACATCTACGCTGGACACTTCCACACCATCGCGCACCAGTTCCTTTCGCCGTACTACAACAAGCGCACCGACGAGTACGGCGGCTCGCTGGAGAACCGGATGCGCTTTCTCCGCGAGACCGTCGAGCAGGTCCGCGAAGCCGTCAGCGAAGACTGCGCCGTGGGCGTACGGTTCGGCTTCGAAAGCCAGCGTGGTGAAGCCGGCATAACCGCCGCCGAAGAGGGTGTCCAGGTCATTCAGGCCCTCGACCATCTCGTGGACTTCTGGGACCTGCAGGTCGGCACTCATACCAACTGGTTCATCGACAGCGCACCAAGTCGCACCCACGAAGAGGGATTCAACGCGCAGTGGATGAAACAGGTGAAGCCGTACACGACCAAGCCGGTGATGGGCGTTGGGCGGTTCGTCAGCCCAGACAGGATGCTGGAGGCGGTCCGTGACGGAGAGCTCGACATCATCGGGGCCGCCCGCCCGTCGATCGCTGACCCGTTCCTGCCCCGCAAGATCGAAGAAGGACGCTTCGAGGACATCCGTGAGTGCATCGGGTGCAACATCTGTATTGGCAATGTCTGGGGCCTCAATTCGCGCCTGATCTGCACACAGAACGCCACTGTCGGCGAGGAGTACCGCCGAGGCTGGCATCCGGAGATCTTCTCGCGCGCTCGCAACGCCGACCGCAACGTGTTGGTGATCGGCGCCGGTCCGGCCGGCTTGGAGTGCGCGCGCGTGCTCGGTGAACGAGGCATGAGTGCCGTTCACATCGTCGACGCCGCGGATCGGATGGGCGGTTCTCTCGACTGGATCGCCAACCTTCCAGGGCTCGGCCAATGGCGGCGGGTGCTGGACTGGCGCGAGATCCAGCTCGCCAAGCTGCCCAACGTGGAGATCATCCTCAACACCCGGATGACCGCAGATCAGGTCCGTGACTACGGAGCGGATCTCATCGTGTGCACCAATGGCTCCAGCTGGAGCCGGACAGGTGACAACCCGCTGTCGAGAGCGGCCATACCCGGCGCGGCCGAGGCCGGCGGCCGCATCTACACCCCCGAGGACATCATGCGAGACGGGCGTGAGGTGAGCGGCCAAGACGTGTTCATCTACGACTGCGACGGCTACTACATGGCGCTTGGACTCGCCGAGAAGCTCGCCGCCCTCGGCAAGCGCGTGACGGTGGCTTCGCCGACCCCGGAACTCGGCGAATTCCTGCGCAACACAGGTGAATTCGAGGCCGTGCACCATCGCCTGCACGACCTGAAGGTGGCTCTGCTCTCCTACACCACGCTGAACTCAGTCGACAGCGACTCGGTATCGGTGAGCAACATCATGACCGGCGACCGCGCCGTCCTGCCCGCTGACAGCGTGGTCCTGGTCACCCAACGGATGGCTCACGCCGAGCTGTACCGAGATCTCACTGCAGACCCCGAGGCGCTCAGCGCTGCTGGGATCAGTGGCGTCTACCGGGCCGGTGACTGTTTGATACCGCGTAGGATCGCCGACTCCGTGTGGGACGGCCACCGGCTGGGGAGAGAGATCGACACACCCGATCCGCAGACTCCGTTGCCGTTTCGGCGGGAGAGGTTGGTGCTCGCGCCCGGCACCGTCCTTCCTGCGTCGGTGTAGGGCAACGTCATGCGCTACCTGCGAGCCCAGTCGGCGGCTGAGGCGGTCGCGATGGCGGATGCCGACGGTGCCGTCCTCCTGGCGGGAGGGACTGATCTGATCACGATGCGCGCCAACGGACTTGAGGTGAGTACTGCGATCGACATCAAGCACGCGGCGGATCTGGGCCAGATCGACATCACCGACACCCGGGCGCGCATCGGCGCGACGGCGACGATGCGGCGGGTCGCTCAGTGCGCCCGGACACCGTACTTGCAAGGGCTGTCCGATGGCGCGGGGGTCGTGGGTGCACCGCAAACCCGGGCTCGAGCCACTCTGGGCGGCAACGTCTGTCGTGCATCGCCTGCCGGTGACACCCTTCCGCCGCTGCTAGCTCTGGACGCGCAGGTGGAGATGTACGACGGCGAGGTCACGACGTTGGTGCCGCTGGCGCAGTTCATCAGCGGGCCGGGAAGGACCGTTCTTGGACGCGGTCAAATCGTGACTGCATTCCACATCGCGGCTGTGAACGGTGCCAGTGTCTACGAGCGATTCACGTACCGAGATTCGCTCGATCTCGCCGTGGTGGGTGTTGCGGTCGCGGTTCAGGTTGCCGACGGTGAGTGCACGGGAGCGCGCATCGCGCTTGGAGGGGTGGCCCCCACGCCTGTGCTTGCGCACACGGCGGCGCACCTGTTACTCGGCCGTCCGAGCGATGCCCAGCTCGCGGAAGCTGGACGCGCCGCGGCCACCGGGTGTTCGCCCATCGACGACGTGCGAGCAACTGCGGAATTTCGCAGGCACACGGTGTCCGTCCTCGTGGCGCGCATTACCCGGCGAGCGTTGCAGGCAGCAGGAGTTGGCCGATGACAGGACATGACCACGAGGTGAGGCTCGACTTCGACGTCGACGGTCAGCCGATGACTGTCGGGGTCGCCGCAGACAAGCTGCTGCTGCACACCCTGCGTGAGGACTGCGGTGTCACAGCTCCGAAGTGGGGTTGTGGAACCGGTGACTGCGGTGCCTGCTCGATCGTGCTCGACGGCCAGGCGATCGACAGCTGCCTGGTGTTCGCCGCCGAGGCTCAAGGATCGACCGTGCAGACCGCGACCGGACTGTCCCAGCTCTCTGACGGTGCAATCGTGATCGAAGAACTCGGCAAAGCCGGTGCGGTGCAATGCGGTATCTGTACACCAGGCTTCGTCGTGGCGATCACGACAGGTATCCGCGAACTAGGCAGTGCACCCGACCACGCCGAGATCACGCAATTGCTCAGCGGCAACCTCTGCCGCTGCACGGGGTACCTACCGATCTTCGCTGCTGTGCGTGCGGCGGCAAGCAGGATCAACCGGTGGCCTCTCGGCGACGAAAAGGGAACACTCTGATGCGCAGCGACGCCATGGCCAAGGCACGCGGGAAAGCGCGCTACACCCAGGACCATTACCCGCCGGGGATGCTGCACGGCGTCGTCGTCCGATCCCCACATGCCCGAGCCACGGTGATCGACGTCGACGTGAGCGCCGCGCGCCGGGCTCCCGGGGTCGTGGCCGCGTTGGGACCAGCAGACGTCCCTCAGAAGCTGTATGGCGATGTCGACCCCGACGAACCCATCCTGGCCGGCGCGGAAGTCCGTTACGTGGGCCAGCCGGTGGCTCTCGTGGCCGCGACCACCCGGGCACTGGCCGAGGCGGCCGCGCAACGTGTCCAGGTGAACTATGACGTCCACGAGCCGGTGCTCACCCTCGACGCTGCGCTGGACCCGTCCAGCCCCCAGGTCCGCAGCGGACTACCTAACGCACTGCCACCGTCGCGGGTGCTTCGGGGCGATGACCAACAGATCTGGTCCCGGGATGACGTCACGATCGTCGAGACAGAGATCCGCACCTCGCGCGTGAACCAGGGCTACATCGAATTGCGCGCCGTGCTGGCATCATTCGACGATGACGGCCGACTCCGAGTGGTAATGACCTCACAAGCGCCGTTCCAGGTGCGCAGCACACTCGCCGATCTCTTCGAGCTGCCGTTGGCCGACGTGGTAGTAGAAGTGCCCACATTCGGTGGGGGCTTCGGGGGAAAGCTGCATCAGGGACTGGCTCCGCATGCTGTGGCATTGGCCAAGGCCGCGGCACGTCCCGTGCAAGTGGTCTGCCCTCGCGGCGACGACTTGACGGCGTCGAATCCCCGTGAAGGCGCTTTCGTGCGGATGGCCTCAGCTGTCACAGCGGAGGCCAAGATCCTCGCCCGCAGGGTAGTTGGCTACTACGACTCCGGCGCGTACGTGATTGACACCCCGTACATCACCTCCATGGGCGCGATGCAGGCGTGCGGCCCCTATGACATCCCCGTGGTGGACTGCGCGATCCACGCTGTCAGTACGAACTTGCAACCGACGGGCTCGTTTCGGTCGCCGTCTGGTCCGCAGATGTCGTTCGCAATCGAGCGCCATATGGACGATATCGCTCGCCGCCTCGGCGTGGATCGGATGGAGGTGCGGAGACGAAACTTCATGACCCACGGTTCGCTGGGCCCGACGGGGCAGTTGATCATCGACCCGCCTGTCGAGGAGTGCGTGGATCGAGTCGCACAGGACCTGGCCCGCTGGCGAAGGGAGGCCAGCAAGATCTCGCTCCCGCCGGGCTACGCGCACGGCTTCGGGCAGGCCGTCTGCTGGTGGTTTACCGCACCCGGTGCCTCCGCGGTCACCGTACGTCTTGAGGAAGACGGAGGTGCGACCGTCTACACCGGGGCGACCGAGATCGGGACCGGCGCCGTGGTCAGCGGCCTCCGCAACTTGGTGGCGCAAGCCCTGGGAATCCCCGTCGGCAGAGTGCGAATCATGGGTGGAAGCACCGATGCACCGCCAGATTTCGGCTCCGAGGGCAGCCGCACGCTATATGGAGCTGGCAACGCTGCGCTGGCCGCGGTCGGCGAGGTGAAAGCCATCCTGGCTGAACACCTGGGGGTCAATCCGGGCGTGGTCGACCTATCCAACGGTCAAGTCGCAATCAGAGGTCTCGAAGGATCACGCCGGCCGCTCGGCGAGGTCGCAGCGGCAGCGGCCGCGAATGGCGCGGTGATAGGGAAGGGGCGGTTTCAAGCCGCTGCTGTCGACTACGACGAAGCGACCACATCGGACATGCGCATACCGGTCTTCCACGAACCCACGTTCCATAGTCAAGGGGCCTGGGTGATCATCGATCGCGACCTCGGCCGGGTCAAAGTCAAGAGGTACGTCGCCGCTCACGATGTCGGCTGCGTCGTTGACGCGGTGGGACTTCGGGGACAGATCGAAGGTGGCATTGTCCAAGGCATCGGCCAGGCACTTCTCGAGAGGCAGCAGATCGACGCTGCCGGACGTACGACCAACGCCAACTTCGTCGACTACCGACTGCCTACGGCCGGCGACGTGCCCGAGGAGATCGTCATCCACCCGGTCGTGAGCCGCCCGAGCGGGGAAGGCCCGAATGGGGCCAAGGGTGTTGGTGAAGCACCGATCATCCTGCCGCCGGCGGTGATCGCCGCCGCGATCGAGGACGGCGCCGGCATTGCGCTCACCACGTTGCCGATGAGCCCAGCCTCCCTGATTCTCGAGGCATATCGATGACCGAACTAGTGTGTTGACGAGCGATATAGCCCTAAGTAGTGTTGCCCCTCACAGTGGGGAAGATTCGAGGTAGGAAAAGCGTGAAGAGAATCGGAATCGATGTCGGCGGCACCTTCACTGATGTTGTCGTGTTGGACGAACAGACCGGTCAGGCAAGGTGTTTCAAAGCCGCCACCGACTATCACCAGCCCGCAGACGGGATCATGGCCGCCTTCGACGCAGCCGGAGTCAACGGCGCGGATGTCAGCCACGTCAAACTGGGAACCACGCTGGGGCTCAATGCAATCCTGACGCGGCGCGGCGCGGTAACGGGGTTGCTCACAACGGCTGGCTTCCGCGATGTCCTGGAGATTCGCCGCACGCACCGCGACAAGCTCTTCGACCTCAACGAAACCATCCCCACCCCACTGGTTCCCCGGCATCTTCGCAAGGAGATCCGCGAGCGAGTCGGTGCTGACGGGGACATCGTGACGGCGCTCGATGAGGACGGTGTGCGCGCCGCCTGGCGCGACCTGCGCGCGCAGGGTGTCACCGCGGTCGCGATCTCGTTTCTGTTCTCGTTCCGCAATGCCACCCACGAGCGACGCGCGCTGGAGATCATCACCGAAGACGGTGGCGCAGAGGCGGTGTTCTGTTCCAGTGACGTCCTGCCCGTGATCCGCGAATACGAGCGGACATCGACCACCGTGACCGCGGCGTTCGTGGCGCCGGTCGTCCGCAATTTCGTCGGCCAGCTCAGCGCAGAACTCGAGCGGCGCGACGTCGCGCCAGGCCGGCTGTCGGTAATGACGAATTCCGGCGGGGCCCTGGCCGCTACGGCGGCTGCAGGATCACCGGTACCCACCCTGATGTCCGGGCCAGCCGGCGGAGTGTCGGCCGCGCGCTGGCTCGCGGTCCAAGCCGGGAAGCCCAACGTACTGACACTCGACATGGGCGGCACAAGTTGCGATGTGTCGGGAATACAGGCCGGCGTGCCTGACGAGCGCCTCGACATGAGCGTCGGCGGCCTTGACATCGCCTACCCGACCTTCGACCTCCACACCATCGGAGCGGGCGGCGGGTCGATCGCCTGGCTTGACACCGGTGGTGCCCTGCGGGTGGGCCCCGCCTCAGCCGGCAGCACTCCCGGTCCAGCGTGCTACGGCCGCGGTGGAACCCAGCCGACCGTCACCGACGCCAACCTCGTGCTGGGCCGCTACAGCGAGGGCACGCCGCTGGGCGGCCAACTCACCCTGAGGCTCGATGCGGCGCGTGAGGTCATCGACCGCCACATCGCCGGCCCCATGAGCATTTCGATCGAGAAAGCAGCGGCCGGCATCGTCCGCCTGGTCAACGCCACGATGGTCAATGCGGTGCGCACGATATCCGTGCAGCGTGGTCGTGATCCGCGCTCGTACGCGCTGGTTCCCTTCGGCGGCGGCGGACCGGTCCACGCCCTCGACATCGCTGACCACCTCGACATCAACACGGTCATCGTCCCGCCGTTCCCTGGCTGTACTTCGGCCTTTGGCGCCACCCTTGCGCAGCCCCGCCGCGACGCGCTGCGTTCCATCAACAGGCCACTGGTCGAACTCGAGGTCTCCGCGGTGCACACGGCCGCGCTCGACCTTGTCAATGAGGTCAGCGAGCTGCTCCTAGAAGAGGACTACGAGCGCGACGCGGTGGATTTCGAGCTCTGGGCCAACTTGCACTACGCCGGGCAAGCGCACGAACTGGCGGTGCGCCATGACGGACTGGAGATCACCGCTGAGTCCCTGGGCGCGCTCATCACCGCCTTCGGCGATACCCACGAACGCCAGTACGGTCATCAATTCAACGATGTACCAGTTGAATTGGTCACTCTGAGGGTCACCGGTATCGCTCGGCAAACCAATCCCGACGTGTCATGGGAATGGGCCAAGGTCGAGTCCAGCGGCGAGGCGTCCACTCGTCGGGTCTACTTCGAATCGTTGGACGACTTCGTCGAAGCAGCGGTTCTCGATCGTGGCGCTGTCGAGATCGGCGAGCGCGTGGACGGCCCTGCAGTGCTGCATCAAGAGGATGCCACGACTCTGGTCCCGCCGGGATGGGGAGCGGTGCGCGATGCGGGCGGCAGTCTGATTATCACGAAGGAAGGTGCATGATGACGGCGATCGACCCAATCACGCTGCAAGTCATCGGTCACGGCCTGACCTCGATCTCCCGCGAGATGGGCGTCACGTTGTCCAGGACATCTTGTTCACCGATCTTCAACGAAGGCAACGACTACTCGTGTGCAGTCTTCGACGCCATGGGACAGATGGTCAGTCACGGTGAATTTCTGCCGATCCACCTGGGGTCAATGGCTTTCGCCACCGGTGCAGTGACCGACGCGTTCGGCGAAGAGGGCCTCGATCCTGGCGACATGGTGATTCTCAACGACCCATACCTGGGTGGAACTCATCTGCCCGACGTAACCCTCGTCGCCCCGATCTTTCATGAGGGTGAACTACTCGGCTACGCCGTCAATCGGGCACACCACCTGGATATCGGCGGCACCGCTGCTGGAAGCTTTTACTCCGAAGCGCGTGAGAACTACCAGGAAGGGCTGCGGATAGCGCCGATCAAGCTCGTCCGCGGCGGCGTACTTGACCTGCACCTGCTGGACCTCATCATCGGCAACACCCGACTGCCCGAGCAGTTGCGAGTGGACCTGCAGGCCCAGATGTCTGCTAACCGCACCGCCATTCGGCGGCTCACCGAACTAGCCGAACGCCATGGTGCCGGCCAAGTGGCGGCGGCGATGACGATGATTCTCGACCAGTCGGAGCGCCGCACCCGTGAGGCCATCAGTCGATTGCCTGACGGTGACTACCAGGCGCAGGACTTCATCGACAACGACGGAATCACTGATATTCCGCGCGCCATCAACGTAACCGTGCGCATCCGCGGCGACGAAGCCGAGGTCGACTTCACCGGCTCGTCCGAACAGGTTGACGGGCCCCTCAACAGCGTGCTGGGCTACACCCACGCTGGTGTCTACATGGTCTTCCAGGCCGCCACTGACCCTGACATCGAGCCCAATGCCGGGTGTTACCGTGCGATCAAAATCATTGCCCCGCAGAGAAGTATCGTCAATCCACGTTTCCCGGCGGCCTGTACCGGTGGCAATGAGGTCACCTGCGTGATCCACAACACGGTGTTCCGGGCGCTGGCCACCATCCCTCAGTCGGACGACGGCGGTCCACAAGTGATGGCGTGTGATCACGGCTCCTCCAACAACATGATTATCAGCGGCAAGGATCCGCACACGAAGCGCCGGTATGTCATCTATGAATACCCCGAAGGCGGCTGGGGCGGTAACCGTAACCGTGACGGACTCAATGCCGTCTGGTCGATCGTTGGCAACACGTGGAATGTACCGGTCGAGGTCGTCGAGGATCGCTTCCCAGTTCGGGTGGAATGTTATGAACTTCGCACCGACAGCGGGGGCCCGGGAGTCCATCGCGGCGGGCTCGGCATTCGCCGAGACCATCGCGTCCTCGACCACGATGCCGCCGTCTCGATTGTGGCCAACCGAGTGCGGATACCACCGTGGGGTCTCGACGAGGGTCTTGCCGGCGCGCCCGCAGCGTTCACGATCAATCCAGGGCAATCCCACGAACGCCCCGCCGCACCGGAGTTCGGTAGCAAGGCCTACAACGTCGCGGTCAACGCAGGCGAGGTTATCTCTCAATGCACCGCCGGCGGTGGTGGCTGGGGCGACCCAGCCAAGCGCGCTCCGGCTGATGTCGCAGCGGACGTCCTCGCGGAGTATGTGTCGCCGCGGCAGGCTCGGGAGATCTATCTCGTCGCCCTGTCCGACGATGGTCAGGTCGACGACGAGGCGACAGCAGCGCTACGGGCTGAGCGCGGCGAAGCGCCGCGAGTCGAAAGTGCTGCCCAATGACACTGGAGGCCGAACGCGCCGTGAGCGTCGAGGTCGCTGCCGCGTATTTCGCTGAGATGTCTCTGATCCGGCGCTTCGAGCAGGCCGCCTACCGCGGCTACGAGCAGGGCGATGTGCACGGCACCGTGCATGTGTCGATCGGGCAAGAGGCCGTCGCCGTGGGAGTCGTCGGCGCGCTGCGCCCCGAGGACACAGTTCTAAGCCATCATCGAGGTCACGCCCATGCCTTGGCCAAAGGTGTGGACCCGAACCGACTGATGGCAGAACTGTGCGGTCGAGTCGACGGAGTGTCACGCGGCAAGGGCGGCTCGATGCATGCCACCGACATTGAGCACGGATTTCTCGGCACGATGGCCATCGTCGGCAGCGCCATTCCGCTGGCCACCGGCGTGGCACTCGCCCACAGACGCCGGGGCCGGGGAGACGTGTGCGTTGCCTTCTTCGGCGACGGCGCGATCAACCAGGGTGTCCTCTACGAAAGCATGAACCTCGCCGAGCTGTGGGCGCTGCCAGTGGTCTATGTGTGTGAGAACAACGCATTCGCCATCACCACTGCGTATTCCGACTCGACCGCAGGCCCCGGCCTCGTCGCACGCGCACAATCATTCGGTCTGGCAGCCGAATCCGTTGACGGCCAGGACGTCTTAGCGGTACGTGAGGCGGCCGCGCGGATGATCGCCGCAGCACGCGAGGGCAGACCGGCGGTACTCGAGGCCCTGACCTACCGGTTCATGGGGCATTCCCGGGGCGACCCGGCACACGGCGTGTACCGGACCAAGGACGAACTCAACGAGTGGAAGCAGCGCGATCCAATCGACCTGATAGCCCGGGCAGGTGGCCTCGACGCCGACCTCACAAGCGAACTCGACAACGATGCTCGACGTCGCGCCGACCAAGCGCTGGATTTCGCGCGTGACAGCGCGATGCCAGGACCAGAAGAACTGACGAGAGGTGTCGCGCGATGACCGCAGCGGCAGAGTCGCTCACCGACACCGGCCAACCCTCAACCGCGCAGCACAGTTTCGCCGAGGCACTATGCGCCGCGCAGGAAGACGCGATGTTCGTCGACGACACCATCGTGTTGCTCGGGCAGGACATTCGGGCGGGCTTTCCCTTCGGCGCGACCAAGGGATTGGTCGACCACTTCGGGGCCGACCGAGTGCTCAACACGCCCATCTCGGAAGCAGGGACCATGGGGTGCGGTGTCGGCGCCGCGTTGGGCGGATTGCGCCCCGTCGTCGAGGTCGACTTCTCCGGCTTCTTGTTGCTCGGCCTGGACCAACTGATCAACAACGCCGCCAAACTGCGCTACATGAGCGGCGATCAGGTCAGGGTTCCCCTCGTCGTACGGGTTGGACAGGGGCCCCTCGGCTCGTTCGCCGCCCAGCATTCACAGACCCAACATGCTTACCTCTCGGCCGTTCCGGGTCTGACGGTGCTCGTGCCAGCCGACGCACAGGGTGCCTACGACGCGATGCGGTGGGCGTTGATCCAGGAAGACACCGTGGTGGTCCTTGAAGACATGCGCCTCTACCGCGCGCCAGGACCTCTCGTGCGGGGCTCCGTACCCAGATCGATGACGTCGACCACGCACCGACGCGGAAGGGACGCCACCGTCGTGACCTACGGCTACGGAGTCAAGGTGGCATTGGAGGCGGCATCGCGGATGGCCGATGAGAATGTCGACATCGAAGTGCTCGGTCTGGACAGCCTGAGCCCGCTCGACATCGAGGCGATCGCCGAGTCAGCGCGCCGAACCCGCCGAGTTCTGTGCCTGGCCGATGACCCCCCGCTGTTCGGAGTCGCCTCGACGCTGGCCGCAGTGGTGAACACCGAAGCCTATGACGTGTTGGCAGCTCCGCCTTTATCCCTGGGCAGCCGCCCGGTGCCGACCCCGTACACCCCGGCGTTAGAGAAGTTGGTCTTCCCCGACGCCGATGGCGTTGTCGAGGCTCTCCGCCGCCTGACCTCCTGGGAGGAGTGAGCCATGCTGGATATGCCGATGCCCAAGGTATCGCTCGGTGATGATGACGACGAAATCTCCATCATTGCTCAGTGGCTCATCGATGAGGGCGCCAGCTTCCGTGAGGGCGACCCGATCGTCGAGGTGGAGACCGCCAAGGCGAACATGGAGGTCGAAGCTCCCCAGGACGGTGTGCTGGCAGCCCAACTGCGCTCAGTGGGCGACTCGGTGGTGCCCGGTGACGTCTTGGCAGTGCTGGCCGCGGTCGGCGAACACTTCGATTCGCAGGAGCTGCGGTCTCAACGCGTGACAGCAAGCTCCGTGGTCCACGCCGACGGACAAGACGCACCGGAGTCGCCCGCGCCCGTCCCGAATCATGAGCAGTCGGCCCTAGCGACACAAGAAGTACCCTCAGCCGCCGACGAGGACTCATCGGCAACCGACGAGACAGCCGCAGCGCCCCCGCCCGTCCCGACCACTACCGGCACCTTCGCGCAATCGGGCGCCCTATACGGACCGCCTCGCCGCAAGCGCCCACGCCTCCAGAACGTTTCGGTCCAGCAGGTGGCCGGCACCGCTGCGGTCCCGGCGGCACAGCGCGAGCCCCTGTCCCGGCACCGCCGTGCGTTGGCGAAGGCCATGACGCGATCGGCGGCGATTCCACAGTTCTCCGTACACCGGAAACTGCCGATGGACGCCGCTCAACGGGTCGTCGCCTCGCTGCGGGCGACCGGCGTGCCCGCAACGTTGACCGATGTGATCCTCAAGGCCACCGCGGAAGCCTTGGTCCGCCACCCAGAGATCAACAGCCTGTTCATCGATGAAGACTGCCACCGCTACAGCGAGCCCGCGATCGCACTGGCCGCCGACAGCCCCTCCGGCGTCATCGCGCCCGTCATCCGCCATTGCGACACCCTCAGCTGGAGCGAACTCGCCCGGGAGCGGCGCCGCGTCGTCGATGGCGCCCGCAACGGGCGGCTGCTACCTGCCGACATGAGCGGTGGAACATTCTCGATCTCGAACGTCGGCGCACTGGGCGGCGACGCGGTAGTGCCGATGCTCACCCCGCCACAGGTCGCGATACTCGGGCTCGGCCAGGTTCAGCCGGCCTGGGGCGGAACCATCGCCGAGGGCGTGCTTGTTGCCGACCACCGCGCGCTCGACGGGGCCGACGCTGCTCGGTTCCTCAATTCTCTGGCAGAGATCCTCGCCGACACCGCTCTGGCCGACAACGGAGCAGCCCGTGTCTGAACATCAGCCCGTTGCCCTGATCACCGGCACTAGCCGCGGACTCGGACATGCCACGGCGATCAAGATGATGGCCCATGGTTACGCCGTTGTTGGTGTGAGCCGGACACCAACCGACATCGATGACGAGCATTTCACCCAGCTTGAACTCGATATCGCCGAAGACGGTGTCTGTGAGCATGTCGTGCGCGAAGTCATCCGCCGTAGTGGGCGCATCGACGTTCTGATCAACAATGCCGCGGCACTGGTCTACGGCAACTGCTGGGAGCTGGAGCCGCGCCAATTGTCCCGCCAACTGCGCATCAACCTCACTGCCCCATTCCTTCTCAGTCGGGAGGTCGTCCGGCGGTGGTTGCCAAGCCGACATCCCGGCGTCATCGTCAATGTGTGTTCGGTCGAATCCGAAGTCGCCTGGAAGGAACCCCCGCAAGCGGGTTATGCGATCACCAAGGGCGGACTCGTCGGCCTCACCCGCGCCATGGCGCATGACCTGGCCCCTGTCGGGATCCGGATCAACGGAGTCGCCCCGGGCATCATTCGCACCGAGATGACGCCGGCGTCGGGGTCGGTCCCGCCCGAGTCCATCCCGATCGGTCGCCCAGCCGATCCGACCGAGATCGCTGAGGTGATCGCGTTTGTCGCAAGTCCCGCGGCGTCGTACATGACGGGCGAAATCGTCTACGCCGATGGGGGATACCGACTGCCATGAGTCGATTCACCGGAAAAACCGCGCTCGTCACGGGGGCAGGATCAGGAATTGGTGCCGCGACGTGTGCGCGTCTGCTCAGCGAGGGAGCACGAATAATCGCCCTCGATCGCGAACCCATTGACACCGAGGTCTTCGACGCTTCGGGCCCGGCGGTCCAGACGATCCACCACGACCTGAGTCAACCGCTGGCAGACGATGCTTTGGTGGACTTGGGCCCAATCGACGTGCTGGTCAACGCCGCAGGCGTGCTCCACCGGGCGGCAGTCGAAGACCACAGCCTCCAAGACTGGGAAGCCACGCTTGCCGTGAACGTGGAGGCGCCGTACAGACTTTCGGCGCTGTTCGTCCGTCAATGTCTGCGGCGTAATGCCTCCGGTGCGATCGTCAACGTGTGCTCAATCGAATCGTTCAGCACACTGCCGCGCCACGTCGCTTACACCGCGTCGAAGACAGCGGTCCTGATGATGACACGTGCCTTCTCGCTAGAGCTGGCGGACAAACACATTCGTGTCAACGGTATCGCGCCGGGCGTGACGGAAACCGGGATGAATCGCACGCTCCGCGAAGATCCCGCAGCCGCGGGTGCACTTCGCGCTCGGATACCGATGGCGCGGTTCGGCAAACCGGATGAGCAAGCCGCTGCGATTGCCTTCCTCGCCTCTGATGAGGCCTCGTACATCACCGGCGCCGTCCTGCCAGTGGACGGCGGATGGCTCACCGCATGACCAACCACAACACCGAGGAGTTGTACGTGTTCGAGACCGTGAATTTCACCAGCGAAGATGTTCAGCTGGAAGGCCAGCTGTATCTACCGGAAGGTCCTGGGCCGCATCCCGTCATCGTGATGGCGGGCGGGTGGTGTTATGTCAAGGAGCTCGTTCAGCCGCGTTACGCCAAAGTCTTCGCCGAACATGGGATCGCCTCGTTGATCTTCGACTATCGGGGATTCGGTGGCAGCGCAGGAGAACCGCGCCAACACCTTGATCCACAGGGGCAGATCGAGGACTATCGCAATGCCATCAGCTACGTCGAGACGCTCGAATCGATTGACGCGGACCGCATCGGTGTGTGGGGAATCTCCTACAGCGGCGGGCACGTGCTCATCGTCGGGGGCATCGATTCGCGTGTCAAAGCCGTAGCGTCGATAGTCCCTGTGGTTGACGGACTGGAGACGATGCGACGGGCCCACGGCACCATGGGATTCCGACGGCTCGCTGCTGCTGTGCTGGCCAGTCGGCGCAAGCGCTTCGCGACCGGCGAGCACGAGTACATGAAGCACTCGTCGACGACGCCCGACGCGGAGCTGTGCACCTGGCCGTTCCCGGGCAGCCCGCCGTTGTTCCAGATGCTCAAGGAGACCGAGGCCCCCGCGTACGAGAATCGAAACACCGTCGCGTCCACGGAGATGTTGATGGAGTATTCCGTCGAACCCCATGTGCGGCAGCTGGTCGACACCCCCACCCTGATGGTGCTTGCCGACGCCGATGACTTCACCTGGTCTGACTTGGAAACGCGTACGTTCCAGGCCATTCCGACGCCCAAGAAGGATCTCCACGTGGTCGCCAACACCGATCACCACGAGATGTACCGCGATCCGGAGAAGACGAAGCTGGCAGCTCAGGCTTGCGCGGACTGGTTCGTCAAGTACCTGTAGCCGGTACGAGTAAACCCCCGGACCACCTGCGCTGCGGGCGGTCCGGGGGTTTACTGCTAGCGGGAGACCAACGAGCTGAGCAGGTGTTGGACCTCGTCAACACCGTGCCCCCAGGGGAGTTCGACGATCACCTCATCGAATCCCAGCTCGGCGGCTTGGTCGACGCATCCTGCCAGCTCAGCCACAGCGGCCTCCGTGCAATGCAGTTTGAGGATTGCGAGAGGCCGCCCGTCGCGCCCTGCGGCGGCGAAGGTATCGCGGTACCGGCGCAGTCGTGTTTCCAGCTCTCCGTGGTCCCACTTGTCGACGAACGCGAGTCCCATCCATCCGTCGCCGGCAACCGCGGCGCGGCGTAGGGCGGGCGCAGTCATTCCGCCGACGATGAGTGGCGGCCCTGCCGGATCCGTTGGCCGCGGGGAGAGCAAGAGACCGGGGGGGATAGTCATAGTCTTCCCATCGAACCCCGACGTGCGGCCCGACCATGCATCGCGCAGGACAGTGAGCATCTCGTCGAGGCGTGCGCCTCGGGTGTCAAAGGGGTGGCCGAGGGCCTCCATTTCGGGAGCGTTCCAGCCTGCGCCGATCCCGACCCGAAGCCGGCCGCCTGAGAGCTGGTCTATGGTGGCGAGTTCTTTGGCGGTCTGCAACACGTGACGCTGAGGCAAGACGAGTACGGCGGTGCCGATTGTCACGTCGCCGTCGATCGCACCGGCAAGGTAGGCGCAGGTGTTCAATGCCTCGAAGTAGTCGTCCCCGGGATTCCAGGTGATCCGGCCATCGGCGCTGTAGGGGTAGCCCGTGATCGGTTCCTCCTGTATCACCACGTGGTCGTTCACCCACAGTCCCTTGGTACCGGCCTCGACCAGGGCGCGGGCCATCGCGGCAATGCCCAAGTTCTGAGCGTGCGGTCCGCTGTTGGGCAAGATGGTGCTGATCGTGGGTGTGCTCATGGGGACTCCATCCGAGGGGTGAGGTGACGGCCGTTCAATGGGATCGGTCCCAATACGTCGGGCTAGGCCAGCTGGTGCCCATGTGGGCCAGTGCGACGTGGCCATGGAATCGCCGAGCCAGCAGGGTGTTTGACCGTAGGGCTGCGCGATTGTGATCGACGGAGTCGGGATGGAGCTGATCTGACACGGATGACGCCTCGCTTCGGGGATCGGTCAGCGATACCTGGTGTCGACTTATCGTAGTGCGTCATGAGGCAGCGGTCGAGTGTCGGGCACCGGATGGGACCAAAAAACCCCTGTCCCAGAGGAATCGAGAGGAGTTACGGCTGCGACGGCGTGGCGAACAGGTGAACGTCTGCATGTCGCTGACAGAACTAGGGTAGCGTTCACGGCGTACATCGTAGGCGCGCTAACAGGAGCTCCGATGATCAAGACCGTCACGTTGTTGAAGCGTCGAGCAGACCTGACTCCAGCGGAGTTCGAGCAGCACTGGCGCGAGACACATGGTCCTTTAGTGCTTGCGATTCCTGGGGTGCGCCACTACGTCCAATGCCGGCCGGTCGATGAGCCCGGCTTCACTACGGGATACGACGGAATCGCCGAGGTCTACTACGAGGACGTCGAGTCGATGCGGAGTGCTTTCGCATCGCAGGAGTACTCAGCGTTGCTCGACGATGAGGTGAACTTCATGGGCCCCTCGACAGGCGAAACGGTATTCCTGGCGGTGGATGAAGCGCATCTGCGATGACAATGCACTGCTGCGAAGCGATCACCGCATCGCAGCCGCGCTCCACCTCTCCGGTGTAAGGAGGTTGAAATGGGATTGCTGAATGGACGGGTAGCCTTCATCACTGGCGTTGCTCGCGGGCAAGGGCGCTCCCACGCCGTGGCATTGGCGGCGGAGGGCGCCGACATCATTGGCTTGGACGTCTGTACCGGCGCAGCCTCGACGAGCTACCCCGGTCCCAGCGAGGCCGATCTCGATGAGACAGCGAAGTTGATCGCCGCAGCAGGCGCCAGGGCCGTACTGACCCAGGCAGATGTCCGCGAGTTCGACCAGGTGAAACGCGCTTTCGACCGCGGCTTCGCTGAGTTCGGGCGTGTCGACATCGTCATCCCCAATGCGGGTATCTGCGCCGGCGGCCGGACCTGGGAGATCACACCCGACGCGTGGCAGGAAACGATCGACACAAACCTCAACGGTGCATGGCACACCGTCAAAGCCGCGGTGCCCACCATGATCGAACAGGGCGATGGCGGCTCCGTGGTGTTCATCGGTTCGACCGCAGCGTTGAAGGGTGAGGAGAACATGTCTTCTTACTCCGCCTCGAAACACGCCATCACCGGCTTGATGACCTCTCTCGCGCGCGAGCTTGGCCAGCACAGCATCAGGGTCAACTCGGTGAATCCGACCTGCGTTGATACCGAGATGATCCAGAATCCTCACGTGTGGGGGCTCTTCGATCCCGACAACCCCCAACCAACAAAGCATTCCGTGGCAAGCAGTTTCGCCCGTACCCACCTGTTGCCGGTCCCGTGGATAGATTCGGTCGACGTGAGCCGGGCAATTCTGTACTTGGTGGCTGAGTCCGGCCGTTATGTCACCGCCTCCACATTCACCATCGATGCGGGATTCTCAGTCAAGTCGTAAGTTAATGTGCGAGGAAGTCCAAGGCAACGGCCGCTCGTACTTTTCTGGGGTCCGCAGGGCCCCCAGAAAGAGGCCATGAACGCAGTCTGGCCACCGTCGACGGTGATATTCGACCCCGTGAGAAAGTCGGGTGCGTCGGAGACCAGGTGCTGCACGACCCAGTGGATTCACGCGCGTGAGCTGTTCTCGGGTCACCTGTGCAAGAGCCATCTCGGTCATCGGGGTCGTTGTCCAACCCGGAGACACGCACTTCGCAGTGAGCGCGTATTGCGCGAGATCAACTGCCAGAGAGCGAGTTAACGCTGCTACTGCGGCTTTCGCCGAGCTGTCGGCGCCCGTATCCCTCTCCGACTGGAAGGCGTTGATGAGCGTTAACGACCGAGGCAGGGCCATCGGGGGGGGGCAGGCGTGTCAGCTCGGCAGGAACTGGGACGGTTCTACGATCCCAAGTGGCAATGTCCTGCTCGGGGTTCGAGAGCGCCCCGACTGTGCCCATAGTGAACTTCTCATCGATGGATTAATGAAACGGACTACCGTAGTTGTGATTCAGCACTGACGAGTCATGTTGACTACTAACCACTTTGGCGTGGCATTCCACCCATGTCGATGAAAGGCGTACCGTATCGGTGATCGAGACCTGAAACACGGGTTGGTCAGCGTCGAGAACAGTTGAAGGCTCAAGCCTCCAAAGCCGCGAAAAGGGTGCGAATGATGAAGGCTCTACGTCGGGCAGGTCTGAGTTGGCCCAGTGTCCTCGTTGAGGCTCGGGGTCAGGCAATCTACATACCGACATGAGTTGTCCCAAAGAGGTTGACGAAGCCAGCCGCGTCGTTCCAGAAGGTCGCAAGCTGCTGCGTCTGGAGGTCCGCAACGCCGAGACCCCCATCGAGCGCAAACCACCGTGGATCAAGACCCGCATGAGGACGGGCCCGGAGTACACCGAACTCAAGGCCCTGGTCCGACGTGAGGGATTGCACACGGTGTGCGAGGAGGCCGGCTGCCCCAACATCTATGAGTGCTGGGAGGACCGCGAGGCCACGTTCCTCATCGGCGGCGAACAGTGCACCCGGCGGTGCGACTTCTGCCAGATCGACACCGGCAAGCCCGCCGAACTGGACCGTGACGAGCCGCGTCGTGTCGCCGAGAGCGTCGCGACGATGGGCCTGCGCTACTCGACGGTCACCGGTGTGGCGCGCGACGACCTGCCCGACGGTGGCGCATGGCTCTACGCCGAGACCGTCCGCCAGATCAAGGCGCTCAACCCCACCACGGGTGTCGAGCTGCTCATCCCCGACTTCAACGCCATCCCCGAACAGCTCGAGACCGTATTCGAGACGCGTCCGGAGGTGTTGGCACACAACCTCGAAACGGTGCCGCGCATCTTCAAGCGGATCCGGCCCGCGTTCCGCTACCAGCGCAGCCTGGACGTCATCACCGCCGCGCGGGACTACGGGCTCGTCACCAAGAGCAACCTGATCCTGGGCATGGGCGAGACGCCCGAGGAGGTCCGCACCGCGCTCGACGACCTCCACCGGGCCGGCTGCGACATCATCACCATCACGCAGTACCTGCGCCCCTCAGCGCGTCACCACCCGGTGGAGCGGTGGGTCAAGCCCGAGGAGTTCGTCGAGCACGCCGCCTACGCCGAGGGCATCGGATTCGCCGGCGTGCTGGCCGGTCCGCTGGTGCGGTCGTCCTACCGGGCGGGACGGCTGTACGCGCAGGCCGCTGCCAAGCGCGAGGCCACGACTACACGCGGATGAGCTAATCCTGGTAGACGGGCCCGCCGGTACCGGATCAGGGAATGGCTAGTTGATGGACCCGATGGCCGCCACGCTCGCGACAGCCGGACGGTGCGAGAACTGCTGCATGATCCAGCGACTCCGAATAGGCATGCAGGATAAGCGATCTCGCCAACATGGCGGCACTGCACTGGATCGTTGACTCCGCTGACTGAATCTCCGCCAGGAGATGCCCGCAGGGGAAGCTCGGTCCGCGGTCATGTCGCATGCGCATCTCAGGATTGCACGATGCGGGCGAGTGCTCGTATAGTGAGACGCGGTTCGGTGTTCGTCCACCCCGGTGGCACGACCCCTGCTCACTGAAACATCCGGCCCGCAGATGTGGAGATCTCGCCTCGATGCCTACCTCGATCACTCTTCCGGCCCTCGGCGAGTCGGTTACTGAAGGAACGGTTGTCCGATGGCTCAAGGCGGTCGGCGACGAAGTGGCATTCGATGAGCCCCTGCTCGAGGTCGCGACGGACAAGGTCGACACAGAGATACCCGCGCCCGTGGCGGGACGATTGTCCGAGATCCTGGTCGGCGAGGACGAAACCGTGC
The DNA here is from genome assembly GCF_055419205.1 of Mycobacterium sp. IDUB_39. Taxonomy (NCBI): domain Bacteria; kingdom Bacillati; phylum Actinomycetota; class Actinomycetes; order Mycobacteriales; family Mycobacteriaceae; genus Mycobacterium; species Mycobacterium sp. IDUB_39. Next base: position 55,407 of record NZ_JBVAXF010000008.1, on the reverse strand, counting down.
CGGTGGGTACGCGGCTCGCGGTGATCGAGGACGGCATCGGCGCACCGGAGGTCGCCGCGGCGGAGCCCGCCGCGCCGGTGGTAGCGGACCGGGAGAGGCCGCGGTCAGCCTCGGACGTGCCCAGCGCTCCTGTTCCCCCCGCCGTCGTTCCTGAAGAACGGTCCATCAGCTCATTCGTCACGCCCCTGGTCCGAAAGTTGGCGAATGAGCACGATATTGATCTGTCGACCGTTGTCGGCAATGGCGTCGGTGGTCGGATCCGCAAACAGGACGTCCTGGCCGCCGCCGCGGTGCGCCAGGTCGAGGACCCGCCCACGCCAGACGGGCAATCACGTGGGATCGATAGTCCTGCGACGGAACCCTCGACGTCGACGCCCACCCTCGCCGCTGAGCTGCCGCATGACGGAATCGGTATCGAGGCCCTTACTGCGAACACCCTCCCCGGCAGCGCCAACGGATACGTGCCGGCCGGTGGGATCACCGAACGGCTGTCTCCTCGGCGCAAGGTCATCGCCGCACGGATGGTCGAGTCGCTGCAGATCAGTGCCCAGTTGACCAGTGTGGTTGAGGTCGATGTGACGTCGATCTGGCGTCATCGTGAGGCCAACAGGGAGGGTTTCGCGGCGCGTCACGGCGTCACGCTGTCCTACCTGCCCTACTTCGCCAAAGCGGCGTTGGACGCGCTGAAGGAGCACCGGAGCCTCAATGCCTCCATCGACACTGCCGCTGGTGAGGTGACCTATCACGACCGCGAGCATCTGGCCATCGCCGTCGACACCGAGGGCGGGCTGCTCACCCCGGTACTGCGCGACGCCGGAGACCTGTCGGTGGCCGGATTGGCGCGCAACATCGCTGATCTGGCCCTTCGCGCACGGAGCAAGAAGATCGGTCCGGACGAGCTGACTGGTGGAACCTTCACCCTGACGAACACCGGCAGCCGTGGATCGCTGTTTGACACCCCGATCATCAACCAGCCGCAGGTCGCCGTCCTCGGGACGGGAGCGGTGGTCAAGAGGGTGGCGGTAATCGATGACCCTGATCTCGGAGAGACCATCGCAATTCGCCGCATGGTGTACCTATCCCTGACCTATGACCATCGCCTCGTGGACGGCGCTGATGCCGCACGTTTTCTCACGGATGTGAAGACACGGTTAGAGAAGTGCGAGATCGTGCTGTGACACAGGGCAATTCAACCGCGATTCTGCGCCTTGAGCACTAGACGGATCACCGCCCCGGTCGTAGGGTATTCACAATGCGGGCGAACGCTCGCAATGTGGTGTCGTCAACATCGGCCGCCGGTCGCGTTGCCATCGCGCCGCTGTGAGTCGACACGCCCCACATTCACTATGCGAACATTAGGTACTAATACGAGCCGCCGCTGGAAGGCGCCGGCATCATCGATCCGAAGGGAGAGTCGTGGCCGCCAGCACAACCACCGACACTGACCAGCTGCTGGCCCTGTACCGGGAGATGATGCTCATCCGCGGTGTGGAGATGGCCATCGAACGGGCTCACCGTGCCGGCCAGATCGCCGGGTCGTTCCATTCCTCGCTCGGCCAGGAGAGCGCTGCAGCGGGAGTCTGTGCGCATCTACGCCGGAGCGATGCGGTGACGAGCAACCATCGCGGACACGGTCATGCACTGTCCAAGGGGGTCTCGGCCGAGGCGGTTCTTGCAGAGCTGTACAAGAAGACCCACGGCACCAGCGGGGGGCGTGGCGCCTCGATGCACCTACATGACCGCGCGGTGGGTTTTTATGGCGAGACGGCGATTGTCGCCGGTGGCGCGCCGTGGGCCGCAGGAGTGGCCTGGGCAAAGAAACGAGCCGGCACCGACGACATCGCGGTCTCCTTCTTCGGGGACGGTGCGTTCGCCAACGGCACCTCCACCGAGACGCTGCGGCTTGCCAAGTTCTGGGATGCGCCCTGTCTGTTCGTGTGCGAGAACAATGGGTGGGCCCACTCGATGTCAGTGGAGCGGCTCTTCGGTGACGAGCCCGGTGCAATCACCAACACCGTGCGTGCCATGGGTATTCACGCAGAACGGGTCGACGGACGCGACGTCAGTGCTGTCCACGAGGTCGCCGGGGATCTGATCGAGTACGTCCGCAGCGGAAAGCCCGCGTTCTTGGAGTGCGAGGTCTACCGGGTGCGGGCACACAGCATCAACGACGCCGACTACCGATACCGCGCCAAGTCCGCCGGCACGGACTGGCTCGACGCCAATGACCCCATCGCCGCGGCGAGAGCCCGGCTCGACAAGGACGCACCTGGTGCTGCCGATCGCGTCGATGCCGAGATAGCGGAGATCGTGGCCGTCGCCACGAGAAGCGCTGAGGGCGGCGACCACCCCACCCCTGAAAACGCGTTCGACACCGTTTACGCAACCGAAGGACTGCAGTGGTATGGCCGAGTTTAAGTTCGCTGAAGCGATCAGGGAGGCGCTGGACGCCGAACTGGCGACCGACGACCGCGTCGTCCTCATGGGGGAGGACATCGGTGCCCTAGGCGGTGTCTTCACGGTCACCAAGGGTCTCGTCGAGAAGTACGGTCCCGACCGGGTGCTGGACTCGCCGATCTCCGAGGGTGCACTCGCGGGATTCGCCGCCGGCGCGGCCACTGAGGGTGCGCGCCCGGTGGTCGAGATCATGTTCTCCGACTTCGTCATGCTTGCGATGGATCAGCTGATCAACTTCGCGGCCAAGATCCGTTATATGAGCAACGGCCAGTTCTCGGTGCCGATGGTGGTGCGCCTCCCGGGTGGCGCTGGCACCAACCACGGGCCGCAGCATTCGCAGTCCCTGGAGTCGTGGTTCGCGCAGACGCCTGGGCTGATCGTGGCGATGCCGAGCACCCCGTCTGACGCCTACTGGATGATGCGCGAGTGCATCCAACTGGACGACCCGGTGATGTTCTTCGAGAACAAGAGCCTGTACTTCCGGGTGTCCGAGGAGATCGACACCACTGAGGGTTTCCGCGGACTGGGTGCAGCGGTGCGCCGCGAGGGCACCGATCTGACCGTGGTGTCGGCGGGCCGCATGGTTGGCGCAAGCCTGGAGGCGGCCGAGATGATGGCCGCGGCAGGCTATTCCTGCGAGGTCGTCGACATGCGATACCTGTGGCCGCTGGATCTGCCGACGGTCGCGACCTCGGTACGCAAGACCTCGAAGTTGGCCGTCGTGTACGAGGCAGTCGAGTATGGCGGCTGGGGATCGGAGATCGCCAGCTGGGCGGCCCGGGAACTGTTCACCGATCTTGACGGCCCCATCCACCGAGTCGCCACACACCGCGTGCCGATCCCGGTCGGTGTCCCGCTGGAAGAGGCGATCGTACCGACGCCCGAGACGATCTTTCAGTCCCTGCTTGAACTAGCGAAATTCTGACCACCGAAAGGCATCGCATGTCGAACGAAACCGCTCAGGGCATTGAGCCCAGCACCATCACCTTCCAGTCCGACGGGCTCACCTTGGAGGCGCTGTACTACCGCCCCGTCGGCGACGGTCCGTTTCCGTGCGTGGTGATGGCCGGCGGCTGGTGCTACGTCAAGGAGCTGGCCCAGCCGACCTACGCCGCGGCGCTGGCGCAGCACGGCATCGCGGCCCTGATCTTCGACTACCGCAATATGGGCGGTAGTGAAGGCGAGCCCCGTCAGCACATCGATCCGGCGCAGCAGCTTGCCGACTACCGCAACGCCATCGACTTCGTCGAAGCCCTGCCAGAGATCGACGCCGCGCGAATCGGCGTGTGGGGCATTTCCTACAGCGGTGGACACGTCATGGTCTTGGGCGCCATCGACCCTCGAGTGCGGGCGTTGTGCGGAATCGTGCCCGTCACTGACGGCTACCAGAACATGCGCCTCGCCCACGGCACGCTGGGCTTCCGTCGCTTCAACGAAGCGCTCCTCGAAGCCCGCCGGTCAAAGCAACGCACCGGTGAGGTCACCTACATCCAGCACCAGCCGGCCACTGAGGGCGAGATCTCGACCTGGCCGTTCCCGAAGAGCAAGAAGACCTTCGCCGCGCTCAAGGAACGTGAGGCTCCGGCTTATCGCGGCGAGGCGACAGCGGAGTCCGCTGACCTGCTGATGGGTTACAGCGTCTTCCCGTATCTGCCGCGGCTGCTGGCCAAGCCCAGTCTGTTGATCGTCGCCGAGGGCGATGACCACACCCACTGGGATCTGGCGCTGGCGGCCTATGAGGCCATCCCCGGTGACGCGAAGGAATTGATGATCGTCTCCAACGCCGATCACCTCACCCTCTATGCCGATCGCGAGCGGCAGAACGTCGTCGCCAAGCGCGTGGCGGATTTCTTCACCGCGAACCTGTAGGGACGCACAGCGACGCGAGAACCAGGGTCTTCAGTTGACACCCCACCTTGCGTCTTTCAGAATACGAGCAGATGATCGTTATGCGAGCAAGGATGAGGTGTCAGTGATGGCGAAACAGATCAAGATCGGCCTGTGCGGGCTGGGCAGCATCGGCAAGGCGGCCGCCCGGCTGCTCGTCGATCATCGTTCCGGATTCGAGATCGTCGGCGCGGTCACCAAGGAACCCACCGATATCGGCCGTCCACTGGGCGAAGTCGTCGGGTCGAGGCGCTCTAGCCCGGTGGTGGTCGGCGAAGAGCTGTCTGACCTGTTGGCCCTGAAGCCCGATGTGGTGCTCTACGCCACCGGATCGTTCCTGCGCGATACCAGCGCCGACCTGGTGGCCTGCGCTGAAGCCGGCGTCAATGTGGTCTCGCCCTGCGAGGAACTCGCGTTCCCGTTCTCTCGCGACGCGGCTACCGCGGCCACGATCGACGCCGCGGCGCAAGCCACCGGGGCAACGGTGCTGGGTACCGGCGTGAACCCCGGGTTCATCTTCGACACCTTCCTTGCCGCAGCCACGGGTTGCAGCTGGAACATCGAGAAGATCACCGGCCGACGCGTCGTCGATGTCCTGGGCTTCGGGGAGAACATTCACCGGCGCCTGGGCATCGGCTACACGCAGGAGGAGTTCGACGAAGGGCACCGCGCCGGGACCATCGCCGGCCACGTCGGGTTCCCTGAATCCGTCCAGATGGTTGCCGAGCGCCTCGGCGTGACCCTTGACGGACCCGTTACCGAGGTCTTCGAGCCGATGATCGCCCAAACGCCTGCGCCCACCAGCTACGGCGGGGTACCGGCAGGCGTGACGGAAGGGTTCGTGCAACGCGCGACCGGGACCGTCGGCGGCGAGACTTTCATGGAGTTGGAACTCATCCTGCATCTGCGCCCCACCGCGGACGGATTGGATGCGGTCGACACCTTCACGATTCACGGCGAACACCCGGTCGCGGTGACGCTGAACCCCGGAATGGATGCGATCCCGGCGACCGCCGCGCAACTGGTCAACAGTGTGCCCGGCGTGCTTGCGGCACCAGCGGGGCTCAAGACCGCAAAAGATCTGCCGGCCAGCACCGCGTGGATCGACCTCACCAAAACCGTTCTGCGCTGACGCGACGCCGCTCGCACCGTCAGTACCGCCCGACCAGAAAGCCTGCCATGAGATTTGCCGTCGATACCGGTGGAACCTTCACCGACCTTGTCATCGAGGACGCCTCGGGGAACCTTGACATCTTCAAGAGCCCCACCACACCGGCAGACCCGGTGCAGGGCATCTTGGATGTGTTCCAGGTGGCTGCGGACCAACTTGGCCGCAGCCGCGAGGAGCTGCTCGGTCAGGGCAGCATGCTGTTTCACGGCACCACCCGTGGCCTCAACGCCGTCCTCACCCGTAACGTCGCCCGCACTGCCCTTCTCACCACCGAGGGGCACCCCGACGTGCTGTTGCTGCGCGAGGGCGGACGGGTTGGGATCTTCGATCAGCGTCGGGCCTACCCGGATCCCTATGTGGCGCGGTCGATGACGTTCGAGCTGCCTGAACGCATCGGGGCCCAAGGCGAGGTGGTCACCGCACTGACGGAGGCCGCCGTCGTCGACGTGGCCCGCCAGTTGCGTGAACGCAATGCCGAGGCGGTCGCGGTATGTCTGCTGTGGTCGATCACCAACCCGGCGCATGAGCTGCTCGTCGGCGAGGTCCTGGCCCGGGAACTGCCCGACATTCCGGTCACCCTGTCGCACCAGCTGAATCCGTGCCTGCGTGAGTACCGTCGGGCATCGTCGGCGGCGATCGACGCCTCCCTCAAACCATTGATGACCGCCTACATCGGCGGAGCCCGCGCGCGTCTTCGCGACGCTGGGTTCGCCGGTCGGCTGTTGATGATGACGTCCTCGGGTGGCGCGCTGGACGCCGCCGATGTCGCCGACGCCCCGATTCACTCACTGAACTCGGGTCCATCGATGGCACCGGTGGCCGGACGGTTCTTCGCCAAACACGATGCGGTCTCCGACGTCGCAATCGTCGCTGACACCGGCGGCACCAGCTACGACGTGAGCGTGGTCCGTGACGGACGCATCCCGTGGACCCGCGAGTCCTGGATCGGCCAGCCCTTCCTCGGCCATATGACCGGGTTCCCGTCGGTCGACGTCCGCAGCGTCGGCGCCGGTGGCGGCAGCCTGGCGCGTGTCGATTCCGGCGGCATGCTGCACGTCGGCCCCGAAAGTGCCAGTGCGGTACCGGGTCCGGCCTGTTACGGGCGTGGCGGCGATCGACCCACGATGACCGATGCCTGCGTCGTGCTGGGCTATCTGGACCCGGATTACTTCCTGGGCGGACGTTCCCGGCTCGATGTCGACGCCGCTCGCGAGGCGGTCAGAATCCACGTGGCCGAGCCCCTGGGTATGAGTGTCGAGGATGCTGCCGCGTCGATCTACGAGCTAGCCACCGAGCATATGGTCGGAGCGATCGAGGAGATCACCAGCCAGCAGGGCATCGACCCGTCGCACGCTGTGCTGGTCGGTGGTGGCGGTGCTGCCGGTTTCAACACCGTGGCCATCGGCCGCAGGCTGAGTTGCCCCGAGGTCATCGTGCCGGTGATGGGACCCGCGCTCAGCGCGGCGGGTGCCTTGATCTCCGAGTTGTCGCGGGGATTCGAGATGAACGGCAAGACCCGCACCGACGCGTTCGATCATGAGCAGGTAGCTCGCATCATCGGCCAATTGCGTGAGCGCGCTGCGGAATTCATTGCCGATGCTGGCGCCGAGATCATCTCCAGCCACATCGATTTCTCGATGGAGGCACGCTACACCAACCAGGTGTGGACGTTGGAAGTCCCGATCGATGTGGCTGCCACCGAAACGGCCGAGGGCATCGCCGCACTGGCCGACGCATTCCATGCCGCCCATCAGGACACGTTCGCTGTCGCCGATCCGGCGGCTCCGATCGAGATCGAGAGCTGGCACGCTCGCGCACGCTGCCAGCTCTCCGACCCTCAACCGCCGGTCGTCGCATCGGGTCCGGCACAACCGCGGACGCGGCAGGTGTACCTGCCCCATCTTGGGTGGCGTGACGCGGAAGTGTGGCGGCTGGCCGACGTGCCGGTCGACGAGCCCCGCGAAGGACCGGCGGTCGTGGAGACCGCAACCACGGCGATTTTCGTCGACGCTGGTGCGCGGTTCTGCCGTCGCACGTCCGGCACCCTGCACGTCGTCCCCGGTAAACCGGCACCGGCGACACCCACGCTGGCCAGCACGACAGGAGTCTCGAAATGACCATGGACGGCGTCCGCATGGCGGTCCTGAGCAGCCGCCTCAACGTCATCGTCGAAGCGATGATGAACACGATCTTCCGCTCTAGTCGATCCGGGGTGCTCAATGCCGCCCACGACTTCTCGTGCTGCATCGTCAGCGCCGACCATGAACTCGTCATGGGGGCGGAGAGCCTGCCGATCCACATGATGAGCGGTCCCGATCTGATCTCGCGTGCGATCTCCGAGGCGCACCCCGAAATGGTTCGGGGCGACGCGTTCCTGCATAACTCCCCGTACAACGGCAATTCACACGCTGCCGACCACTGCATGGTGGTTCCGGTCATCGACGATGAGGGCGTGCATCGCTTCACGGTGCTGGCCAAGGCGCATCAGGCGGACTGTGGCAACTCCCAGCCGACCACGTACATGGCTAATGCCCGTGACGTGTACGAGGAGGGGGCGCTGTTGTTCGACGCCTGCCGGATCCAGCGCGACTACCAAGACAATGACGACATCGTGCGGATGCTCAAGATGCGCATCCGGGTTCCCGACCAGTGGTGGGGCGATTACCTGGCGTTGCTGGGGTCCGTGCGCCTGGGGGAGCGGCGCATGCTCGATCTGGGCCGTGAGGTCGGTTGGGACACCCTCGAGGAGTTCGTGCGCGAATGGCTCAATTACAGCGAGCATCTGATGGGCGAGGCGATCAGTGCTCTGCCTGCAACCACCCTGCGCGATCACACCGCACACGATCCCTATCCGGGTGCGCCCGACGGAGTTCCGATCACCGTCGGTGTCGAAATCGATCCTGACGAGCGGCGGATCGCCATCGACCTGCGGGATAATGTCGACTGCCTGCCCAACGGGTTGAACCTGACCATGTCGACGGCCAAGACTGCGGCGATGCTGGGAGTCTTCAACTCCATTGGCGAGACCGTGCCACCCAATGCCGGCAGCCTACGGCGCATTGACGTCAAGGTCCGGGAGAACTGCGCCGTCGGCATCCCCACCCATCCGTACAGTTGCTCGGCGGCGACCACCAACCTCGCCGACCGAGTGTCGAACCTGGTGCAGCGGATGTTCGCCGGCATCGCCGAGGGAATCGGCATGGCCGAATGCGGGGCTGTCATTCCTGCTGCAGCGGCCGTCATCTCGGGCTCAGACCCGCGCACCGGCCACGATTTCGTCAATCAGATCTTCCTGGCAGTCACTGGGGGTGCAGGTACCCCGTGGACCGATGCGTGGTTGACGATCTTCCACGTCGGCTGCGGCGGCATGCTCCGCCGCGACAGCGTCGAGGGAGCCGAAATGGCCCATCCCATCCGTGTTTTCAAACAGCGACTTGTCGCTGACACTGAGGGTGCAGGCAGGTTCCGTGGCGCGCCGTCAGCCGAAGTTGAGTACGGCCCCGTGGGAACCACCTTGTCGGTGGCCTATGGAACCGACGGCGCGGTCGGCGCAGCCCAGGGTGTCCGTGGCGGTGGCGCCGGTGGAGTCAGCATGCACTTCCGCCGGACTGTCCAGGGCGCACTGGAACCTCTTGGTCCGCAAGGTCTCATCACGCTTCAGGACGGCGAGACCATCGTTTCGGTGACCGCCGGAGGTGGTGGTTATGGTGATCCCCGTGACCGTCCCGCAGAGCAGGTCGGCCTCGATGTCGAGGAGGGCTGGATCACCGCGCAGCGGGCCGCTGACGCGTACGGGGTCGTGATCGGCGTCGACGGTGCGGTTGACCGCGATCAAACCGAACGCGCCCGTGCGGCATTGGCCCTCGCGCACTAACGCTGCCGTACCGGTAGGGCCGCCATGTGGCTGCCCTACCGGTAGGCACGTATCTGCTGGGAAACACACAGGAATGGCTTATGCTTCCGCACGTGGCTCGCGATACGAACATCGGCACGAAAAGTAACGGCACCGACAGCGGTGGAATCCAGTCCGTTGCCCGCGCACTCGCGGTTCTCGAGGTGTTCGCCGAGCGGCGCGCGGTGTTGACCACCAACGAGATCGCCACCATGACCGGCCTCAATCGCGGCACTGCGTACCGGTTCTGCCAAACGCTGAAGAGTCTTGGCTATCTCGAGGAGATTCGGCAGAGCACGTTCCGGCCGGGTCTGAAGGTTCTCTCGCTGGCTCAGGCGGCGCTGAGCAGCCGAGAGCTCGTCGATGTCGCAATGCCCCGTTTGCAGGCCCTGCGGCAGGACACCGGCGAAACCGTGAACTTCGCGATGCCGGACGGCAACGAAGTGGTCTACGTGGCCCGGCTGCTCAACGACGATCTCCTTGCGCTGCGACTGGTCGTGGGAAGCCGGCTACCGATTGTCTCCTCATCACTGGGACGCGCGATGCTGGCCTTCATGGACGAAGAGCGAGTCAGGGCCATCGTCAGCAACAGTGCGTTCGAGAAATTGACCGAGCACACCCTGACCGACGTCGACGCGCTGTTCGACGAACTGGCGAAGATTCGCAAGGTCGGTTACGCATTCAACGATCAAGAGGTCGCCGTCGGAGTGCGTGGTATCGCCGCACCGGTGTTGGGTGCCGATCAGCGTGCGGTTGCGGCGTTGAATCTGTCCATCGCCCGACCGGTGAAGCCGACTGAGGTGAAATCCCGTCTGGTGCCTCAGCTTTTGGAGGCGGCCGCGGATATCAGCGACCGAGCCAAGCAGTTGGATCGGTTCGCCTAGTACGCGAGGCGGTTTTCCTGAGGTGTGCGGCGGGACGCCGCCGCCCTTTGTGTCGTGACGGCCGGTTGGCGCCTGCCCAAAGGTGCCGCGGGGGGCATCCGCGTGGGCGCTGTGGGCTGCCACGCACATGTCGGTCAGGCAGCTGGGAAAAGGTGTGATCGGCTTGACACCCACACCTCAACAGCGCACTATACGAGCAGGCATTTTCAATGCGAGCGGACTGGATGCGAATCACGGCGTCGCCGCTTGAATATCAGCCCAGCACCGCACAGCCCGGCGGTTCCGCACCAGTCCCTAGCCAGGACCGGACTGTCACCAGCCTTTGCCGACACAAGGAGCGCGATGTCACGCCCGTCTCGTTATGACGTTCTCTTCGAACCGGTCCAGATTGGACCGCGGACTATGAAGAATCGCTTCTATCAGGCGCCGCACTGCACTGGCTTCGGAGACGTGTTCCCCGGCGGCAATGCGAGCCATCGTGCGATGAAGGCTGAAGGCGGATGGGCGGTCGTCAACACCGAGGCCACCACGATCGCACCCGAATACGACTGGGCCGGCCAGATGACACCGTCGCGCATTTGGGACGACGATGACATCCGCAACTGGTCGCTCCTGGTGGAGAAGGCACACGACAATGGCGCATTGGCAGGCATCCAGTTGCATGCGGGCGGGGCCTTCCTGACCGCGTTCGACAGCCGCATGCCGGGCCGCCACGTGAGCGACCGGCTGGAAGAGGCGGGCTGGCTTGGCTCGGTCATCAAGATGGACAAACGCGATATCCGCGAGGTCCAGCGACTGTACGTAGAGGCCGCCAAGCGGGCCAAGCGCGCGGGGTTCGACATCCTCAACATCTGGGGAGGGGAGTCGGCGACGCTGCCGGTCCAGTTCCTCATGCGGATCCACAACGATCGCACCGACGAGTACGGCGGTTCCCTGCAGAACCGGGCCCGCTTCTGGATGGAAACCCTCGAGCAAGTCCGCAATGAGGTTGACGATGTGGTGATTGCCGCGCGGTTCTGCATCGACTCGCTGCACGAACACGACGGCGGCATCCGGGTCGACGAGGAGGGCGTCGGATTCGTCGAGCTGGCTGACCATCTGGTGGACTTCTGGGATGTGCAGGTCGGCGGCGAGAACGCCGAACTCTGGATTAAAGACGCCGGTCCGTCGCGTTTTTACCCCGAGAACGCGCAGGGCAAGTATGTCGCCAAAATCAAGCCCTACACCAAAAAGCCGGTCATCGGAGTCGGACGGTTCACCAGCCCCGACATGATGGTCGAGGTTATCCGCAGCGGTCAGCAGGACATCATCGGCGCCGCTCGGCCCTCGATAGCTGACCCGTTCATTCCCAAGAAGATCGAAGAGGGCCGGTTCGAGGACATCCGGGAGTGCATCGGCTGCAACGTGTGTGTGTCGCGGGTCAACGCCAGATGGCACCTGATCTGCACACAGAACTCGACGGCCGGTGAGGAGTACCGCCGCGGCTGGAATCCCGAGGTCATTCCGTTGACGAAGAAGAAGGACACCAGTGTCCTCGTTGTCGGCGCGGGCCCGGCCGGCATGGAATGCGCGATGGTGCTCGGTATGCGCGGCATCGAGAACATCCACCTGGTCGACCGAGCGCCGGAGATCGGTGGCCACGTCCGGTGGATGCACACCCTGCCCGGTATGGCCGCGTGGAATCGGGTGGTCGACTGGCGCAAGATCCAGTTGGGCAAGCTGCCCAACGTTGAGGTCATCACCAACACCACCCTGACGCCCGAGCAGGCCTATGACTACGGCGCCGAGATCGTCATCGTGGCGACCGGCTCGAGTTGGGTCGGCAACGGCATAAATGGCCAGACCCACCAGCCAGTCCAGGGCGCCGACCCCACTCGGCCCGATGTGCTGACCCCGGAGCAGATCCTGCGTGACGGGAAACCCGTTCCGGGCAAGAACGTGGTGATCTTCGATACCGAGGGCTATTACATGGGCGCCAGCCTGGCTGAGAAGCTGCAGCGTGACGGTCATCAGGTCACGCTCGTGACGCACTTCGGCGGGCCGGCCCCCTACATGAACTTCACAGGCGAGAATGTGCACATGCGCCCGATGCTGGAGCGCCTGGGCGTGCAGATCGTCACCGAGCACCTTGTGACGGCCTTCGACGGCACGACCGCCACCGGTGAAAGCCACCTGGTGCCCGAACGTCATGTCACCTGGGCAGCAGACGCTCTGGTGGTCACAACGCAGCGCACCCCCGATAGCGGCTACTTCAAAAAGGTCCGGGAACTCCACGAGAGCGCTGAGACCAGCGAGATCTCGGCGGTCTACCAGATCGGCGATTGCGTCTCACCGCGAATGCTGTTGGCGGATGCCATCTTTGATGGTGCTCGACTGGCGCGCGAGATCGACACGGACGATCCGGCGACTCCGCTGCCGTACATCCGGGAACGGCGCCTGATCGGTGCCACCGACGACACGTACGCACAGGTCCTCAACCGCCCCGAAGGGCGGAGGGTGCCGAGTTGAGCGCCTCGATCGCGGCAGGCGGCGCCGCTCCGGCCGCGGGTGACCCCGCCGAGAAGACCACCGGTTTGACCGTCAACGGTTCGTTTGTGGAGGTACGCACCGTTCCCGACGCGCTGCTCGCGGACACGCTGCGCACCGACCTGCAGCTGACCGGGACGAAGATCGGCTGCGGTTCGGGTGACTGCGGGGCGTGCACGGTGCTCCTCGATGGCGAGGCCGTGTGTTCGTGCCTGATCTTCACCCATCAGTGCCAAGGCAAGTCAGTGACCACCGTGGAGGGCCTGGCCGACACTTCGGTGGGACAGGCGGTGCGCAAGGCCATGGCAGTCAGGGGCGGAGCGCAGTGCGGCATCTGCACACCGGGCGTGGTGGTCACCGCTTGCGCGCTGGTGGCGCAGGCCGACCATCCGCTGAAGCGCGACGAGGTCCGAATGGCGATGGCGGGCAACATCTGTCGCTGCACCGGCTACTGGCCGATCATGGCGGCGGTCTGCGATGCCAGTGCGCTGCACAACTGTGAGCAGGAGCCCACGTGACCCGGGTGGGTGCTGAGTTCGGTCGCCTCGACGCCGACTCCAAGACCGGTGGACGCGCCCGCTACACCAATGACCTGGTGCCACCGAAGGCTGTGCACGCGGCCGCAGTGCGGTCCACGCACGGTGCGGCCAGGATCGTGTCCATCGACACCGCGGCCGCGCAGGCCGCCCCCGGTGTGGTGCACGTGATGACAGCCAAGTCCGCGCCGACCGCCTTGCTGGGGCATTTCGCCCCCGACGAACCCCTGCTGGCCGCCGGAGCGGTCTGCTACGTCGGTGAGCCGGTGGCGCTGGTCGCCGCTGACACACCTGCTCACGCGAGCGCCGCCGCGCAGCTGGTCACGGTGGTCTACGAGCCGCTGGAGGCCGTGACCGACCTGCTGGCCGCCGCTGACCCCGGCGCCCGCCGCGTGCACCCCGATGTGCCGAACTACCGCCAGTCCTCGACGATCAAGCGCGGCGATGTCGACGCCGCCTTCGCCGCAGCACACGCGGTGGTCACGACTGTCACCGAGGGTCACCGTGTGCACCAGGGCTACATCGAGCCGCGGGCCAGCATCGCCGAGTTCGCCGACGGTGAGCTGCGGGTCGTCACCAGTTCGCAGGCGCCTTTCGAAGTGCGTGCCGGATTGGCCAGGCTATTCGGGCTGCCGCTGACCCGGGTCCATGTCCGCGTGCCCACTCTTGGCGGAGGGTTCGGCGGCAAGCTGCACCTGGGGATGGCCGCGTACGCCTCCGCGCTGGCGATGGCCACCGGCCGGCCGGTGTCGATGCTGTGTAGCCGTGACGAGGAGTTCCAGACCGCGGCGCCCCGCGAGAACTCCTGGGTTGAGCTCACTTCAGCGGTTGACCGCGACGGCAACGTCTTGGCCCGGCGGGCCAAGATCCTCCTGGACTCCGGAGCCTACAACTACGACACGCCACCGATCGGTTCGGTCGCGGCGCTGCAAGCATGCGGCCCGTATCGGGTCGAGGCCGTTGACATCGTTTCCGGTGCCGTTTACACCAACACCGTCCCGACCGGATCCTTCCGCGGTCCGTCCGGCCCACAGATGTGCTACGCGGTCGAGGCGCACATGAACGACATCGCCGAGACCCTCGGGATCGATCCGCTCGAACTGCGTGAGCGCGCAGCCCTGCGGCCCGGGGACGTGGGGCCGACCGCGCAGGTGATGCGCGACCCCGCGATGGTCGACGTGCTCGCGGTCGGACGAGCCCGACTCGACCAGTGGCGGGCATCGGCGCCTCCTCCCCAGGCGGGGCGCAGCCGCGGATACGGTCTGGGAGCGGCTATTTGGACAGTGTCACCCACTGGGTCGGTTGTCACGCTGTCAGTGCACGAGGACGGCTCGGCGACCGTCGCCAGCGGCGCCACCGAGATCGGCACAGGGGCGGTCTCCGAGACGCTGCCAGCGCTGGTCGCTGACGGGCTGGGCATCTCGGCGCCTGACGTGCAGGTGGCCAGCGGTGACACAGAGCGTGGTCTCTTCGACGCCGGCTCCCAGGGCAGTCGCACGCTGTACGGCGTGGGCACCGCCTTGGCGAACGCGCTCGACGAGGTGCGCCGTACCTTGTTCACCCAGTACGCCAAGGACAACAGCATCTCGTTCGACGACTGCGAACTCGCCGACGGTGTGGTGCGGAACCGCAGCAAGCCCAGCACGGCCACCCCGCTGGGGGAGGTCGTCGAGGCAGTCATGCTCAGCGGAGGCCCGGTCGTCGCGACAGGCCGGTTTCAACCCTCGCCGGTGGAGCACGCCACCAACACCATCGACGGGTGGGTGGGGGCGTTCAATGAACCCACGTTCCATTGCCACGCAGTCGAACTCGATATCGACCATGCCACGGGCGCTATTGAGGTGCTGCGCTATTCGGCAATCCATGACAGCGGACCGATCCTCAACCCGCATGGAGCGCGCGGACAGGTCGAAGGTGGTGTGGTCCAGGGCCTGGGCTACGCGCTGACCGAGGCGGTTCTGATGAACAGCGATGGGAAGGTGCTCAACGCGAACCTGCATGACTACCGGCTACCCACTGCAGCCGACGTGCCAGACGACATGGAGGTGGTGTTCGTGGAATCTCACCCCAGCGTCGAAGGTGTGCTCGGTGCCAAGGGAATTGGTGAAGCACCCGCCATTCCCGGTGCTGCCGCGATCGGTTCAGCGGTTCGCGACGCTCTGGGGTTCCAGCCGCGGTCGCTGTCCATGACACCGGAGAACATCCTGCGCCTGATCGATGGGCTCGTCCCCACCACGATGTCGGAAGGCTCGGCGCATGCTCGTTGATATCGACTGTGTGACAAGGCGATCTGACCTCCTGGACCGGCTCGGCCGCGGCGGCTGCGCAGTCATCGCCGGCGGCACCGACTTCGTGCCGATGTACGCCGCCGGGGTGATCTCGGCAGGCCACGCACTCGACATCACGGGCGTGCCTGAACTCACACGGGTCGACGTGAGCGATGACGGGATCGACATCGGAGCAGCCGTCCGGCTCGCCGATGTCGCCAGACTGACGGCAGGTTTCGCAGGCGCCGTCGCAGACGGAGCAGCGCTGGTCGGGTCCACTCAGACCCGTGCGCGGGCGACGTTGGGCGGCAACATCTGCCGTGCCTCTCCGTCGGGTGACACCCTGCCCGGGATGCTGACCGCACAGGCCCAGATGGTGGTCGCCTCCGCTGCGGGTGAGCGCCGGGTGCCTGCTGAGGAGTTCTTCATCGGGCCGGGCCGCACCGCGTGCCGATCCGATGAGATCCTCGACCGAGTTGAGATACCCAGAAGCAGCGGGGTGTCGGCCTACGTGCGATCCACCGTGCGCAACGCGATGGACCTAGCGACAATCGGTATCGCGGTGAGCTTCACGTTGTCTGACGATGTGGTGGGTCAGATGCGAATTGCCGTCGGTGGGGCAGGCCCCCGCCCGCTGCTGATCAACGGCGTCGACGGCATCGCCGACGCGCTGCCGCTGGCCGCCGTCGAGGACCACCTCGTCGCGCTGGAGGCGTTGGTACAGGAACAGATCAGCCCCATCGACGACACCCGTGGCAGCGCCTGGTATCGCCGTCGACTGGTCGCACCGATGTTGCGGTCGGCGATCACCGGTGCCCGCCAACGCGCCGCCCAACCTTAGGGAACAGCCCTGTGACTCCAGTAGCGGTCATCACCGGCGGCGGCCAGGGGATAGGTGCTGCCACCGCCCGACGGCTGGCCCGAGACGGATACGCCATCGCACTGTTCGACCTGAAAGTCGACAATGCACGGCAGGTCGCCCACAGCCTCACCGGTGAGGCCCGTGCCTACGAGGTGGCGGTGACAGATTCTGACGCGGTGGCGGCCGCGATGGCTGAGGTGAAATCGACCCTGGGTGCCATCGAAGTTCTGGTCAACAACGCCGGCGTGTGCACCGAGGTGCCCTGGAATGAGCTGACGGTCGAGGAATTCCGCCGTGTGCTCGATGTCAATGTGACTGGGGTGTTCGTCTGCACGCAGGCCGCGGCGCGCCAGATGATCGAGTCATCGGTGTGCGGCCGGATCGTGAACCTGGCCTCCATCAACAGCCGTTCGGTGTCGACACCAGGACTGTCCCACTACGCAGCGTCCAAAGGTGCGGTGCAGATGCTGACCCGATCTACCGCGCTGGAACTGGCGCCGCACGGAATCCGGGTCAACGCGGTTGCCCCGGGAATCGTGGAGACCCCGTTGGTGTCTGCGTCACTGACCTCGCCGGAGCGTCGGGCCCATTTCGAAAACCGCATCCCCCGAGGCCAATTGACAGGTGCCGACGACGTCGCCGAAGTGATTGCGATGCTTGCACACCCCGGCCTGAACGCCGTCACCGGAGTGACCGTGCCGGTGGATGGGGGCGAACACATAGGCGGCGCCCGCGTGTGATGCGCCCGCTCCCACGAAGGATCTGAGGCCAGTGAGGGATTCCCCACATCAGAAGACCGCAGCCGAAGGCTGGTCCTGGCAGCTGGACGCCCGCTGTCGGCAGGAAGACCCGCGGATCTTCTTCACCTGCGAGGGAGAGCGTGGCGCGGACGCACGGCGCCGGGAATCCAGTGCGAAGGCAGTGTGCGCGGAATGTCCTGTGGTGCAGTAATGTCGGGACTTCTCGCTGACAATCGGCGAGCCCTTCGGGGTCTGGGGCGGGCTGTCCGAAAAAGAACGAGTGAACCTGCTGAATCCGGGCCGCCGGGCGCGCGGCGATCGGAACGTGGCGACGCCCCTCGCGTGACTAGAGAAATCGGCCAGCCGCGCTGACAGTGACACACGAATATCTACGCGAAAACAACAATGGAGGGGCAGTGACACAACGATTTGCCGGCAAAGTCGCGTTGATCAGCGGCGTCGCCCGGGGACAGGGGCGTAGCCATGCACTTCGGCTCGCCAGCGAAGGGTGCGACATCGTTGCCTTCGACGTCGCCCAACAGATCGACACGGTGCCTTACCCCATGCCGACGGTCGCCGACCTCGAACAGACCGCGCGCGACGTGGAGGACTGTGGCGTTCGTGTGGTGTTCGGGCAGGTCGATGTGCGAGACCGGACAGGGCTGGAATCCCTTGTCGCCCAGGGCGTCGACCGGTTTGGCGGGATCGACATCGTCTTGGCCAACGCTGGCATCTCGCCGGAGCAGCCTGATGAGCTGGACCCCGAAGCCATCTGGTGCGATGTCATTGACATCAACGTCACCGGCGTACGCAATACTGTGCGCGCAGCGCTGCCGTCGATGATCGACCGGGGCCGAGGCGGCTCAGTGGTCATCACCAGTTCGGTGCAGGGGCTCAGTGGACGCGGTGGCACCGGCACGGCCGCAGGCGATGCCTACGTCGCTTCCAAGCACGCCGTCACCGGTCTGATGCGCACTTGGGCGAACTGGCTGGCGCCACACGGTATTCGAGTGAACTCGGTGCATCCGTGCGGCGTCAACACGCCAATGGTGATCAACGACGCACTGCCGGCATTCTTCGACAAGTATCCCGCCAGCGCGGCGTCGCTGTCCAACCTGATGCCCGTCGACGTCATTGAATCAAGCGACGTCAGTGGCGCGATCGCATGGCTGGTATCTGATGAGGCCCGCTACGTCACCGGTGTGGCGCTACCCGTGGACGCTGGGTTCCTCGTGAAGTGATGGCATTGAATGAGGCGCCGGACTGGCAGGGCAGACGAGATATGTACGGCCCCTTCGGATGTCAATGCGCGGCTCGCTCGTTTTGCAATCGATTGCTCATAATACGGGCAGAAGCTAGTATGACTGGATGATCGACGCGTACTTTCACGCGGCTGCTCGCACTGCGCGTGCCCGGTTCAACGGAGCGCTGGGCTACCGGTGCCAGTGCCTAGGACTAGCCATTGCCCCAGAGAAGACGGAGGGCCGGCGATGACCGTGGTCACCGACGACGCGGCAGCGGCTGTCGCTGGAATCCGCGACGGTGCAACCATTCTCGTTGGGGGATTCGGCATGGCAGGCATGCCCACCACCCTCATAGATGCGCTGATCGTCCAAGGTGCCTCCGACCTGACGATTGTCAGCAATAACGCTGGTAATGGCGACACTGGTTTGGCCGCGCTGTTGTCGGCCGGCCGAGTTGCCCGGATCGTCTGTTCGTTTCCCCGCCAGAGTGATTCGTACGTGTTCGACACGCTCTATCGCGCCGGCGAGATCGACCTG
Organism: Mycobacterium sp. IDUB_39; assembly: GCF_055419205.1. Classification (NCBI taxonomy): domain Bacteria; kingdom Bacillati; phylum Actinomycetota; class Actinomycetes; order Mycobacteriales; family Mycobacteriaceae; genus Mycobacterium; species Mycobacterium sp. IDUB_39. The sequence continues at coordinate 36,404 of NZ_JBVAXF010000008.1, read as the reverse complement.
GAAGTTGTCCCTCAGGGCAACCTGGCTGAACGGATGCGCGCCGCTGGGGCGGGAATCGGGGCATTCTTCTGCCCGACAGGATTCGGCACCGAGTTGGCCGGTGGCCGAGAGACCCGCGTTATCGACGGACGCAGCTACGTACTCGAGTATCCAATTCGCGGCGATGTCGCACTAATCGGTGCCCATATGAGTGACCGGATGGGGAACCTCGTCTATCGGAAAACGGCGCGAAACTTCGGACCGGTCATGGCAACCGCGGCGGATCTGACTGTCGTCGAAGTCTCCACGGTTGTCGAGACAGGCCAAATCGATCCCGAAGTGGTAGTGACACCTTGCATATACGTTGATCGGGTGTTAGATCTCAGCGCCGTGATGACGCCCGACTTGGAGGCCTCGTGACCTTCGCCCGCACTGTTCTCCGGACCGAGGAGCATCTCGATCGCGGCCCGCTCGGGCGAGACGAGATGGCGCAAGCCGTGGCGGCCGACATCCCGCCCGGATCGTTCGTGAACCTAGGTATCGGGCAGCCAACGAAAGTGTCGGACTTCCTGGCGCCGGGAAGCGGTGTCATCCTGCACACCGAGAACGGAATGCTGGGCATGGGTCCTGCTGCCGTCGGTGACGATATCGACTCGGATTTGACCAACGCGGGCAAGATTCCGGTGACGGAGCTTCCGGGCGCCTCGTACTTCCATCACGCCGACTCATTCGCAATGATGCGCGGCGGCCATCTCGACGTCTGTGTCCTCGGCGCGTTCCAGGTTTCGGAACACGGTGACCTTGCCAACTGGCATACCGGCGCATCCGGTGCGATCCCCGCGGTCGGGGGAGCGATGGACCTTGCGATCGGCGCGAAGGACGTCTTCGTGATGATGACGTTGTTCACCAAGGACGGAGCACCGAAACTCGTCCCGCAGTGCACGTACCCACTCACCGGGGTGGACTGCGTCAGCCGTGTCTACACAGAGGTCGCGACATTCGCTGTCGGAGTGGGTGGAGTGCGCGTGATCAGCACCTACGGCATCTCAGTCGACGAGCTTCGGCATCGCCTCCAGGTCACAATCAAACGACTCGAAGAATAAGGGCCCTTTCGCGATAGGGAACCTTAAGCGACGCGAACGGATCGACCACCCTGGGGCGGCCGCGGATGCCGTCGGTCGGGGTGTTGGGGTGCGCCGGATCCGCGTCCGCGCAGATCCGTCGGGACTTCCTCTGCTTGCCCGCCTCCGGGTGAGGTTGACGGGCGATGTTGCTCCCAGCACCACCACGGCGACAACCCAGCGGGCCATGCCATGGTCGTACGGTTCAGGCCGCGCGCCTACACGGCAGGCGTCACGTCGCCGCCGGAACCCTTGGTCGAAGCCTTCGCACGATTCTCGGCCCGCACGGCCCTCTTGCCCCGCACGAACCCGGTCGCAGAGACCGACGCCGAGAGCAGGGCGCCCTCGCCGTTGACGAACGGGTGGAATCCGACGCCGGCGCCACCGCGTCCCTTCACCGGAATGTCGGCGACTTCGGTTACCTTCCAACCTTTTTCGGAGATGGATAGGATGGCCTCGCCGTTCTCACACGTGAGCGGCAGTGCGGCGATGACCGCGTCGTCGTCGGCCGCCAGCTTCACTCCGGCCACCCCGTTTCCGGCCGCGCCCTGCGGATTCACCGCGGCGGGGTCGATGCGCAGCACCTTCCCGCGTCGGGTCACCAGCGCCAGGTGGGAACCGGGCGCCAGCACGCCTGAGCCCAGCAGCCCGGTGATGTCCGGGGCCACCGGGATGTCGCGGATCTTGAACGGCAGCCCGCTGCCGGTGGTGAACTTGATTCGCCCGTCGGTCCATACCGCCCAGCCCAGGCCCGAGGTGAGCAGTTCACCGTGGCTGTCGGAGAACACACCCCGGTCGTCGAGGCGCCAGGAGGTGTTGACCTTGCGCTCGCGGGGTCCGTCGTCGTCGGAGCCGGCCGTCACGGGGGTGGCCTCGAGGTCCAGCACGGTGCGACGGTCGTACTCGGGGCCCTTGAACAGTTTTGCGGTCTCCACCAACTCCTGATCGATCACCTTGCGGCGTGCATCGGGGTTGGACACCAACTCCGTCAGCGCCGCGAACTCGGCGTCCAGTTTGTCGGCCTCGGCCTGCAGTTCGATGACATCGAGTTTGGTCAGACGGCGAAGCTGCAGTGCCAGGACATAATTGGCCTGCTCTTCGTCGATCTTGAACCGCTCCTGCAGTCCCTGCCGTGCCTCATCGACGGTGTCGGACCCACGAATCACCGCGACAGCGGCGTCGATGTCCAGGTGGATCTTCATCAGGCCGGCCACCAGATGGCGCCGTGCGGTGACCTTGTCCAGCCGATACTCGCTGCGGTGCAACACCACCGAGTCACGCAGGCGCAGGAACGCGCCGATCAGCTCACGCACCGACCACCAGCGCGGCACCCGGTCCTCGTCGAGCGCGACCAGGCTGGCCGCGAACGTCGACTCCAGCGGGGTCAGGGCGAGCAGCTGGTCGCGGATCGTCTCGGCGCTGTGGCCGCGCTTTGCGGTGACCACGATGCGCAGACCGTTGCGGCGGTCGGTCAGATCGGACATATCGGCGACGCCCGACATCTCGCCGGACTCGACCAGCGCCCGGATTCGTTCCTGCACCGTGTTACTGGCGACACCGGGCGGTAGCTCGGTGACGATGACGTTCTTCCCGTCGATGGACACCGTGCCGCGCACCGTGAACGCGCCCCGGCCGGTGGTCATGTACTCCCGCAGCCCGGCCGTGCCGACCACGGTGGCCCCGCATCCCCAGTCCGGGCCGGGAATGAGCTTCATCAAGGTGTCGTCGGTGGTGTTGGGTCTGGCCAGCAGCGCTCGGCAGGCAGCCATGATCTCGCGCGGATTGTGGGCGGGCACCTTGGTGGCCCAGCCCTCGGCAATGCCCACGGCGCCGTTGCAGAGCAGCACCGGCCATTGAGCCGGCAGCATCGTCGGCTCGGTCCACTCACCGTCGAACGTCGCCACCATCGGCACCGCGTGATCGTCGAGTTCGGCGGTCAGCGCCGCTCCCGGTGCCGACAGCCGCATCTCGGTGTAGCGGTCAGCGGCGGGAATGTCACCTTGGATGCGGGGGAATGCCCCCTGTCCGTCAATGACTTTCACGCGCTGGAAGTCGGCGGCCATCAGCGCCGCGGCCCCGTACATCGACGCGCCACCGTGCGGGTGCAGGTTGCCGGTGACCGCGGAGCAGACCTTCGAGGACTTCTGCGGCTTGTTGCCGGGCAGCAGTTTCGAGTCGTGCATCTGGTAGAGCAGCCGTCGCTGGCCCGGCTTGAGCCCGTCGAACGCGGACGGGATCGCGCGATCGCTGACGCTGTAGAGCGCGAAGGTCAGCTGGTAGTGGTTCCAGTAGTCATCGGCGCTCTGGTCGCGCACCAAGTCAGGATTCTGCTCAGGAACATCTAGGGTGGCGGGCGCCATGTTCTTCCAAGTCTCCTAGCTGATGTCGAGCGCAGTGGTGTCGACGCGGGAGGCGATATCGGCCATCCACGTGCGCCGGCCTTCTGGCGGCCCGCCGAACAGAGTGTGGTGCAGCTTGGCTTCACCGTCGTCGAGATGAACCCGAATCACGGTGCGCCGGTGCGGATCCAGCACGGTGTTCCAGAAATCCTCGGCGTCCATCTCGCCGAGGCCCTTGTTGCGCTGCACCTCCACCTTGCGTTTGGAGGTGGCCTTCAACTGCGCCACCGCGGCGTCGCGCTCGGACTCGTCCTGGCAGTAGATCCGCTGTGTGCCGTCCTTGACGACGAACAGCGGCGGCAGCGTCACGTAGACCATCCCGGCTTCGATGAGTGGCCGGTAGAAGTCCAGGAACATCGAGATCAGGCTGGAGTTGATGTTGCCGCCGTCGGGGTCGGCGTCGGAGGCGAACAGGATCCGGTCGTACCGGCACAGTTCCGGGTCGCAGTGGTCACGCACCCCGCAGCCCAGGATGCGTTCGATCGAGTCGAACTCATCCTTGACCCGTGCCTTGTTCAGCGTGAATCCGTAGACGTTGGGCGGCTTGCCCTTCAGCGGGAAGGCCGCCTGGAAGGTGGCGTCGCGCGCCGCTTTGATGGTGCTCAGCGCGGAGTCGCCCTCGCACACGAACAGCTCGGCACCCGATCCGCGTCCGGTCTCCCGGCTGGGCAGCAGCTTCGTCGGCAGCGACAGATTCGTACCCAGGCCCTTGGCCTTCGATGCCGCGCGGGAGCGGGCCTTCGCGCCCTCGGCGCTGCGTCGCGCGCGGGCCGCCTCCAGGGCGAGCTTGGTCCACAGCGACACGGTGTCGCCGTTGGCGGGGTTGGCCGCCCAGATGGTGACGCCGCGCGCCACGTCCGGGGCCATCGCCACGTTCAGCGATCGCGAGGACACCGCGGTCTTGGCCTGTGAGTCCCATGCCACGTCGGGCGCGCGGGTGTCGACAGCCAGCGCGGTCACCGCGGCGAAGTCCTGTGGCTCCGGGCCATCCTCGCCCTTGGCCAGGCCCAGGTCGCGGATCCGGGAGGCCCGGTCGGCCAACGCTTCGGACAGCCCCTTGACGGCGGCCGTCAGATGCGAGCCACCGCCGGGGGTGCGCACGGTGTTGCAGAACGCGGCCACGGTTGCCGGTTCGGCAGGTCCCGCGGTCAATGACCAGCGGAAGGGGGTGGGGCCGCGCCCGGTGGTGTACTGACCGCGGCCCTCCACGACGGCCCGCACACCTGGCGCGGGTGTGCCGGCGGCGGCACACATCAGGTCGAGCAACGTGTCGGTGCCCCACGGGCCGCTGAACGGCTCGATCAACTCGGGCCGGATCTCCTCGCCGGGCCAGCCCTCGTCGGCGACGATCAGGTGCACCCCCGGCGACATCCGCGCCGCGGCGTGCGCCCGCAGCAGCACCTCGTTGACGTCCACGCTGGAATCCGGCACCACGGTCGGGTCGAACAGGATGCGGACCGTCGTGCCGTGCGCGTCGGGCTTGCGGTTGCCGGCGCCGCGCAGTTTCTGCGCGTCGGCGCGGGTGAACGGCGCGGTCGGGTCGAAGTCCTTACCGTCGAACACGCCGGGGTAGCCGCTGCCGAAACTCTGCAGATAGGTCTTTCCGGCCCGGCGCACCGTCACGTCGGTTCGTGCGGAGATGAACACTGCCGCCGCGGCGCCGATACCGTTCAGACCGGCACCTGTGCTGACCGCGTCGGTGTGCGCGGAGAACTTGCCACCGGCGCGCGCGGTACCCAGCGTCTTGACGATGCCGTTCTTCCCGGTCACCGGGTCCGAGTCGACGGGCAGGCCGCGGCCGTCGTCGGCGACGCTGACCGAGCCGTCGTCGTGCAGGGTGATCGTCACAGTGGTTCCGCCGTGGCTGGGATCGGCGACCTCTTCGATCGCGTTGTCCACCAGCTCACGCAGTGCGGTGTTGAGTACGTCGAGACCCAGGTTCACCGCCGGCCGCAGGCGTGTGTGTTGGACATCATCGAGTTCGGTGATGTCGGCGGCGGTGTAACTCACTGCTCGTCCTTTCCATCAAAGCCGGGAGGGGTGCCGGAGGAATGGTAGACGGCCGGGGTGACATCCAGCGCATCCCTGCCGGTGCGCGTCACGGTCCGAGATGCTTGCACGCCTCGCGCTTCGAGAGCCCGCTGAGCTGATGTTCGCGTGCCTCGACGAAGGCCCGAACCCACGCCGGGTCGGTCCTGGCGTATTGCCGCAGCGCCCAGCCGATCGCCTTGCGGATGAAGAAGTCGGTGTCCGCGGCGTTGGCGTCGATCGCGAGTGTGAGCAGCTCCAGGTCGGTGTCGTGTTTCGCCCCCAGCTGAGCGATGACCGCCGTTCGGCGTAGCCAGAGGTTCGAGTCGGTCGACCATGCGACAAGGGTGGATCGCACCTGTCTGGGATGCGACGCGAGGATCGGGCCGATCAGGTTCGCGGAGATCTCGTCGACGGTGTCCCACCATGCGCCTGTGACGATCAGAGTGCGGTACAGCGGAACCCTGGCCGGGGTCTGATATCCCCGGTACAGCCGGCACTGAGCGAGTTGAATTGCGGCGTAACGCTCTTCACGGAAACCTGCTCCGCTGAACAACTGCCCGACAGTGTCGTCCAGCGACTCCTCCGAGTCGAGGCGGTGCGTGTCGAAGACCGTCCGACAGATGCGACGCACCTCGGGGAGGCGGACACCGTGGAACGGCATCGCCGATTTCATGTACCTCTGCATCAGCGGTGCGCGGTCCGGATCGCCCGCGGCGGCGAGCTCGTGGCGCACTCGCGTGATCAGCGCGACGTCGGCAGCCCCGACCCTGTCCGTGTCCACGCACCCAGGCTATGGGCTGGCTCCTATGCGTCGTAGTCGACCGAGACGGTCGGGCTTGTCGGATGCGCCTGACAGGTCAGCACATAGCCGGCATCCAGTTCGGCGGCCCCGAGCGCAAAGTTCTGGTCCATCTCGACCGTGCCGGAGATGAGCTTGGCCCGGCACGTGCCGCACGCGCCGCCCATACAGGAGTAGGGGGCGTCACTCCGGTTCTGTAGGGCGCCTTCCAGGATGGACTCCCCGGGTGCCAGATCGACCGTCGCCTGCTGTCCGGACAGGGTGAAAGTGACTGTGGCAGGGGGGTAGTCACCATTGGCTGTGCTGCCGGGGGAGTAGCCGGTGAACAGTTCCATGTGGATTCGCTCCACGGCGACACCATGGCCGATCAGCGTGTTCCGGGCGGCGGTGCTCATATCGATCGGGCCGCACAGGAACCACTCGTCGACGGTGTGGGGCCGCAGGTCGGTGGTCAGCCAGCGCTGGAGCTTGTCCCCGTCGATCCGGCCGCGGAACGCAGGGGTGTGCAGCGGCTCGTCGGTCAGCACGTGTCTGACCTCCAGGCGGTCGGCGTAGCGGGACTCCAGCCGGGCGAGATCGTGCCGGAACATTGTCGAGTCCTTGGTGCGGTTGCCGTAGATCAGCGTGAACCGGCTCTCGGTCTCGATCTCCAGCACCGTTTCCAGGATCGACAGCACCGGTGTGATTCCGCTGCCGGCCACCAGACCCACATAGTGCCGTCGGGCCAGCGGATCCAGCGGAGTGCCGAACCTGCCCGTGGGGGTCATCAGCTCCAGAACGTCACCGGCCTGCAGTTCGTTGGCAACGAAACTCGAGAACGCGCCCCCGGGAATGTGTTTGACCGCAATCCGCAGCTGGGCGCGGGTGGCGGGCGCGCAGATCGAGTAGCTGCGACGAACCCCCACACCACCGAGATCGGTGCGCACGGTCACATGCTGGCCGGGTTCGAACCGGAACTCATCGCGCAGCGCTTCGGGCACGGCGAAGGTCACCAGGGTGCTGTCCTCGGTGATCGGGTCCACCGAGGCCACCGGGATGCGATGCAGCACCGCGTGCGGGGCGCTCGACCGCGGCGGCATGTAGACCGGCACCACCCGGCCGAGCCTGCTGTTGAGCCGCTTCCACTCCCGGTACTCGCCCGCGTTGAGGTGCTGGCCGAACACCGTGGTGATCGCGGCATCGCGCTCCAGGTAGGCCTCTTCGTTGCGCTGCCAGGTCTTCCGGTAGCGGTAGAACGGCACCGACGGGTGCAGGTGGTGCACCAGGTGGTAGTTCTGCGCGAGCATCAGCGGGGTGTACAGCCACTCCATGCCCACGCGGGCCCGGGTCGCGCCGTAGCGATTGCTGCGCTCGGTGTCGGCCAGCCCATGATGCGGCAGCCAGTCGAACCACCACACCAGGACGACGAGCCCGATGCGCTGGGGGATCAGGAACACCACCGCCAGCGTCGCGAGATTGCCGGTGCCGATCGCGATGATCAGCCCCACCAGGCACAGGATCAACAGCCCCAGGGTCTCGGCGACCTCGGGTTTCGGGCGGCTCCGCAGGGTGCGCAGGATGAACCTGCCGTACAGCACCTCGGGGAACGGCCAGCGCAACGGCATCTGCCACCACCGCGAATGTGAGGCCCACGCGTCGGGGTCGTTCTCGTCGTCGTTGGAGTGCCGGTGGTGCTCGATATGGACGAACGCGTAGGTGGGGAAGGAGATGATCGGCACCACCAGCAGCCAGGCCATCCGCCCGACGACACCGTTGACCCAGCGTGTGCTGCTGATCGCGTAGTGGATGGCGTCGTGGGTCACCGTGAACATCACGAACGTGACCACGGCATTGATCGCGATGGTGGCCGCAGCGGGCAGCCAGCCCTGGACGTACCCGACCGTCGAGCCCAGGAATGCCATCCACCCCACCACGAGGAGCGCCACGGTCGGGAGGGCGAGCCCGGGCACCGGGGCACCCGGGTCCGGCAGTGGGCGGCGGTCGGGCAGTGCCGTCGCCGTGTCGAACTCTGCTGCGATGGACATGAGCTGCTCCAGGGCTGTCGGTGACGGCTGCCGCACGCAGAACCGCTCAGGACAACGCTATGAACCGTGCGAACCGAAAACGACGTCCTCAGGGCACCAACCGCGTGTCTCCCTTTGTCTCCTGAAGACAAGTAGGGTGCGGGCATGTCCCAGCGAAGTGACGGCGATTCAGTGGCTGAATCGGCAGCGGCGGTGGTGGGTCGGCTGGCCGCCAAGCTCGATGAGGTCACGGCCCGCACCCAGCGAGTCCTGATGGATGAGGTCGCCGACCTGCATGGCGACGCGCAGCTGGTGCAATTGATGCGGGACAACGTCGCCGCGAACATCGACACCGTCTTCTCGGCGATCCGGCACAGCATCCCGGTAGAGCACGTGGAGGCGCCGACGGCGGCCCTGGAGTACGCGCGGCGGCTCGCCCAGCGGGACGTGTCGGCCAATGCGCTGGTGCGCGCCTACCGGATCGGCCACCAGGAGGTGCTCAAGATCCTGCTCAAGGAGCTCCGCGACTCCGATCTCGACGCACAACGTCAGCTCGATGTCTTCGAGGAGATCCTCGCCGTGACGTTCCGGTACATCGACTGGATCACCCAGCAGGTGCTCAGCACCTACCAGCACGAGTACGACCGCTGGCAGGAGAGCCGAAACCGTGTGCAGGCGGAGGTGATTCGCGGCGTGCTGGAGAGTGACGACGACGTCGACATCGACGCGACCTCGACGGCGCTGCGCTACCCGTTGCGGCGCACCCACCTGGCCCTGGTGCTGTGGTTCGAGGAATCCGATGATCAGGATGAACTCGGTGTCATGGAGCGGTACGTGCAGGACTACGCCGCCGCAGTGGGCGCCCGGGACCGCGCCCTGTTCGTCTCGGCGGACCGCTTGACCGGGTGGGCCTGGATACCGGTGGAATCCGACTCCGCCCCCGTGGCGCCTGTTCCCCTCGACGCGCCGCTGCACGTCGCCGCGGGCCGGCCCTTACCGGGGCTGGCGGGGTTTCGCCGTTCGCACCGACAGGCGCAGCGTGCCCGTGCGGTGCTGACCGCGGCGGGCGCCGGCCCTGGCCGGGTGGTCAGCGCCGCCGAGCCGGGGCTGATGCTGGCCGGCCTGGCCGGAGGCAATCTGGATGAGGCGCGGGTCTGGGCGGCCGAGGTCCTCGGACCGCTGGCGTCGGCCGGTGCGGCAGACGAACGCCTTCGTGAGACCCTGCGGGTGTTCCTGCGCGCGGGATCGAGCTACAAGGCCGCCGCAGGGGAGCTGCACCTGCACTTCAACTCGGTGAAGTACCGCGTGGCGCGTGCGATCGAGCGCCGAGGCCGACCGATCACCGATGACAGACTCGACGTGGAAGTTGCTCTGCTGCTGTGCCATTGGTACGGCACCGCGGTCCTTGCCGCCTAACCCGTCGACGACCCGGGACCGCGACATGGACGAATCTCGACACCGGCCCGTCAGGAGGTGCTGACATGAGACTCTGCTCGCCGCGATGCGTCGTTTCTCCGACCTCCTCGACCGCACGGCGCGATACTGAACAACTGGCGCAGCCGAAGCTCAGCCTCTGATGGGGAGGGCCAGACGATGAGAAGAGGAACGGCGGAATGACTACTGCCACTGCAGATTATCGCTCTGAGAGGGGCTTGGCCCGTGTCGCCCAGTCGCTGGCCGGTTGGACGGAGAAGTGGTTTCCCGACGCCTACGTCGTCGCCCTGGCCGGTGTCTTCGTCGTCACCGTCGCCGCACTGGTCAACGGGTCCTCGCCGCAGACGGTCGCCAATGCCTTCGGCGACGGCTTCTGGGATCTGACCGCCTTCACTCTGCAGATGGCCATGGTGGTGCTGACCGGATATGTCGTTGCCACGAGCCCACCGGTAGCCAAGCTGATCGAACGCCTCGCAACCGTGGCTCAGTCGGCAAGGACCGCGGTGAGTTTCGTTGCGTTCCTGTCCATGTCGGTGTCTTTCCTGAACTGGGGGCTCAGCCTGGTGTTCGGTGGCCTGTTGGCCCGGGCCATCGCACGTCGAACCGATCTGCGGGTGGACTACCGTGCGCTCGGTGCCGCGGCCTTCATGGGGCTGGGCGCGGTGTGGGCCCTGGGGATGTCATCCTCGGCCGCTCAGTTGCAGGCGACCGCCAGCTCGCTGCCCGATGAGCTACTGAAGATCACCGGGGTTCTCGACTTCGGCACGACGATCTTCACGTGGCAGTCCCTCCTCACATGCGCCGTCCTCATCGCGCTGACCGTTGCCATCGCTCACTTCTCCGCACCGAGGGGGGCGGCCATCAAGACCGCCGAGGATCTGGAGGTGGACCTCGACGGCCAGACCGAGGAGGTGCCGCCACGCTCGCGGCCGGGGGAGTGGCTCGAGTACAGCCGTGTCCTGCCAGTGCTGGCGGGCCTGATGACGTTGGGGTGGCTGATCTCCCAGCTGGTCACCAAGCCAGTGCTGACCGTCGTCAGCAGCCTCAACGGGTATCTGCTGGTCTTTCTCATCCTGGGACTCGTACTGCACGGGACGCCGCGCAAGTTCCTGCAGGCCGTTGCGAAGGCGGTGCCGGCCGTCGGCGGCATCCTCGTCCAGTTCCCGCTGTACGCCGCCATGGCGGCGATCCTCACCAAGGCGGAGGGCCGCGGCGGCCACACCGTCTCGGATCAGCTGGCGGCGGTGTTCACGAGTGTGGGCGGCGGGGCCTTCGCGGTCGTCATCGCCCTCTACACCGTCGTGCTGGGTCTCTTCGTCCCGTCCGGCGGCGGCAAGTGGTTGGTCGAGGCTCCGTACGTGATGCAGTCGGCCACCGATGTCCAGATGAACCTGGGCTGGACGGTTCAGATCTACAACGTGGCTGAAGCGCTGCCCAACCTGATCAATCCGTTCTTCATGCTGCCGCTGTTGGCGGTGCTCGGCCTGCGGGCCCGAGATCTCGTCGGATTCACGTTCCTACAGTTCATCTTCCACCTGCCGGTGGTGCTGGCGCTGGTGTGGCTGCTCGGAATGACCTTCGACTTCGTGCCCCCGGTTGTACCTTCTACACCCTGAGCCACCGGGCTACTGGCTTCGTTCGGCAACTAACAACGACAGGAGTCCCGGAAACTCCCGGTCGATGTCTGTCCGTCGCAGTAGCACACCTTTACGGTTGCCGTAGTCGGTCAACTGAATGATCCCTGAGTCGTTGAGGACTCGAAAGTGATGCGTGGCAGTCGATTTAGTTACCGGTAATGCAAATGACGAGCAGGTGCGTTCAGTGTCGGTACTTGCCGCTGCCAGTTCGGCGACCACCCCTCTGCGGTGCGGGTCGGCCAGTGCCGACAGCACAGCCCCAAGCGTCATCACTGACCCCACTGCACTACATCCCCTCACCCAGGTACGACTTGCGTCGTACCTGACGCATGGCTAACCTCGTGTACGAAAGTCATCGTACCTTGTCGGGTGGCATCCAATCCGCGACCGAGGAGTCCTCATGGGCCAACAATTCAATGAAACCGTCGCCGTCACCGGCGCCACCGGAGCGTTGGGCAGCCGAATCGCGGCGGAACTTGCCAAACGCGATGTTCCGCAACTCCTCGTGGCCCGCAACCCGACCGGTCTGCCGAAACTCGCAAATGCCCAACACCGGGGGCCTGCCGAGTACTCCGATTCCGCGGCCATGCGTCGCGCGCTGGACGGCGCATCGACTCTGGTACTCATCTCGGGACACCCGACGGGCCGGCGCCTGGAGGAGCACGCGAGTGCGGTCGAGGCGGCACTCGCCGTCGGTGTCGAACGAGTTCTCTATGTCTCGCTGCTCGGGGCGGGCCCCGTCGCGACCTACCGCAACGCCCGCGACCACTGGCTCACCGAGCAGTTCATCGCCGGAACCGGGGTGCGCCACACCATTTTCCGCGCGGGCTTCTACGGTGCGACACCGGCCGCGCTCGCCGATGAGGATCTGGTGATCAGCGGGCCGGGCGGAACCGGGCGAGCGGCGTTCGTCACGCACGGCGATATCGCCGCAGTCGTGGCCGCCGTGGCACGTGACTCCGGTACCGAACACGACGGCGCCATTCTTGAAGTCACCGGTCCTGAATTGCTCACTCTCGAGCAAGCGGTCGCGAGAATCTCCACGGCGACCGGGCGGCAGTACCGTTACCACGCGGAGACCCTCGAAGAGGCATTCGGCCGTCGCTGGAAGCAGGGCATTGCGGGCAACCAGATCGAAGCGTGGATCTCCTGGTATCAGGCCATCGCGCGTGGCGACGTCTCGGCACTCACCGACGTTGTTGAGCGGGTTACGGGTCATCCAGCCACGCCGATCGAGCGTTCCGACTGGTGGCCAGAACCCAATACGGCCTACTGAGCCTGGCGGTGCGCTCTATTCCACCATCGTGAAGTCGTCACCGCCGGCTCGACCATTGACGGCACTACGGTCTTCTCGGCGACGCCAACACCACGTTCGCGACGACTAGCGGGGCCCATCCGCACGGGAACACCCTTGGCGTGGCAGACGACATCCTTGAACACGAATGGCGGGTTGAGGTGGCGCGCCTGATCATGCTGTCGGAGGGTTCTCGGGCCTCTGGCTGATGGGGAGGCCGGCCGCTCAGCGCAGGTTGGCGTGTAGCCGCCGCACCTGGTCCTCGGTGACGCCGACGGCGTCGAGGTACTTCGCCACCGACCCATACTCCTCGTCGATCACCCGAAAAACGGTGTGCAGGTATACCTCTCGCACGCCAAGCACCTCGTCGGTCAGCTGCGCCTCGGCGAAGGTCGCGATCTCCTTGGTCTGCTCGTCGGTGCGCTTGCGCAGCGACTCGAGGATCTGCTCCTTGAGCGGCGGTATCGCATCATTGCTGCGCAGGTAATCGGCCATCACCGCGTCGCGATCGACGCCTACCGCCTGTAGTGCCACCGCGACGGTGAAACCAGTGCGGTCCTTACCCGCGAAGCAGTGCGCCAGCACCGGACGATCGTCGGCCAGTAGCGAGATCAGCTGGCGGACAGCAGATTGCGCACCGGCCAATCCCGGGTACTTGGCGTACTCGTCGGTCATGTACCGGCCGGCCACGACGGCAACGTCCTCACCGGTACTCGAGGCCAGGGACTGCTCGAAAGCCTGCTCGTGTGGCGCCTGCTCGCCGACTTCACGGAATGGCAGTCGGTGAATCGACACGTCTCGGGGCACCAGGCCCGCGCCGCGCCGTTCGACCTCACGGTCCGACCGGAGATCGGCGACATCGGCGATCCGGAGGTCGAGCAGCGCCGACCGGCCACCGTCATCGAGCCTGCTCAGCTCGCTGGAGCGGTAGAGCCTGCCGGGTCGAATACCCGTCTCCTCAGCGACATCACGAAAGTTCCAGGCACCCGACAGTTCGTCGCCATGGGATCCCATTACGCGATCACCGCCGTGCTCGATTGGCGGCTCGCCGCCGTAGCCATCGTGGACTTCTCCCGGCCCAGTTCATTGCGGGCGATGGTGCGCATGTGGACCTCGTCGGGCCCGTCGAACAGCCGCATCGCGCGGTGCCAGCCGTACATCCGGGCCAGCGGGGTGTCATCGCAGATGCCTGCCGCGCCGTGCACCTGGATCGCCCGGTCGATGACATTGCATGCCATCTGCGGGGCGACCGCCTTGATCTGCGCGACCAGCTGGCGGGCCTCGATGCTCTTATTGCCGTGCTGATCGATGGTCCACGCCGCCTTGTGGCACAGCAGCCGGGTCTGGTCGATCTCGTTGCGGGACTGGGCGATCTGCTGCTGCACCACACCCTGCTCGGCCAACGGCTTGCCGAACGCGATGCGGGTCTGCACCCGGTGGGTCATCAACGCGATCGCGCGCTCGGCCACACCGATCGCGCGCATGCAGTGGTGGATGCGGCCGGGCCCCAGGCGTGCCTGGGCGATCGCGAAACCGCTGCCCTCCTCGTCGAGCAGGTTGCCGACCGGCACCCGCACGTTGTCGAAGCTGACCTCGCAGTGGCCGTGTTGGTCCTGCCAGCCGAACACCGGCAGCGAGCGCTCAATCGAGACACCTGGTGTGTCGACCGGGACGAGGATCATCGACTGCTGCTGATGGCTGGCCGCGTCCGGGTTGGTGCGGCCCATCACGATGAGGATCTTGCAGCGCGGGTCGGCCGCACCGGAGATCCACCACTTGCGGCCGTTGATGACGTAGTCGTCACCGTCACGCAGCATCGTGGTCTGAATGTTGCGGGCGTCGCTGGAGGCCACCGCGGGCTCGGTCATCGCGAACGCGCTGCGGATCTCACCGGCCAGCAGGGGTTCGAGCCACTGCTTGCTCTGCGCCTCGTTCGCGAAGAGGTGCAGCGTCTCCATGTTGCCGGTGTCGGGGGCGGCACAGTTGAGCGCCTCGGGGCCCAGCTCCATGCTCCAGCCACTCAACTCGGCCAGCGGGGCGTACTCCAGGTTGGTCAGTCCCGACTCCGAGGGCAGGAAAAGGTTCCACAAGCCCCGTGCCTTGGCCTTCACCTTGAGTTCCTCGATCACCGGCGGAACGGTGTGATCACCTGGTCCGGCCTGTAGCCGGTACGCGTCGTAGGACTCCTCGGCGGGGAACACCTCCTCGATCATGAAGGAGGTGAGTCGATCGTGGAAGTCCTGCCCCTTGGCCGACATCGCGAAGTCCATGACCGCCACGATATGACACCCGTCGAGATGGCCCCCGGGCACGTCAGGCGTCGGGCGCGGGCTCAAGCACCGTCACGAGTCCCGTACCGCCGTCGACTTCGATCAGGGTGCCGGTCGGCAGTCGGGTGGCCGCGCCCCGGGCGTTGACCACACACGGCACACCGAACTCACGGGCCACGATCGCCGCATGCGACATGTGCCCGCCGAGTTCGGTGACGACGGCCGCCGCATAGGCGAACGCCGGGGTGTAGCCGACGTCGGTGACTTTCGCGACCAGGATCTCGCCGGGCTCGAGATCATCGATGGTCTCGGGGTGCACGACGCGCACCCGGCCGCGCACGACACCCGCACAGACGCCCAACCCGTGCAGCACGTCGCCGCTGGTCAGTTCGGTCGTGGGCGCCGCGGTCGGAGCCCAGGAGCCGCTGAACGCCTCCGGTGGCACCCGGCGCTGCAGCTCGGTCTGCTGCGCCCGGCGCCTGGCCACCACTGCTGCCAGGTCCGGAGGCGGCGCATCCAGTTCGTCGACCAGCAGGTAGAAGACGTCATCGGGCTGCTCGACGGTGCCCGCAGCGACCAGCCGCCGCCCGTACTCGCGGAGCAGTCCGCGCAGCAGCCAGATGGTGCGGACCATGCGGTCGCGGCGGACCTCGCGGTCGCGCATCTGGCCCGCGGCCGCGGCCGCGACGGGGCGCACCCACAGCGGAATCGTGGGTGGTTGCGGTGGCAGCCACGCCGGGGCCTGCAATGTCTTGGCAACCATTCGTAGCAGCAGTCGCGGGTCATCGGAGAATGTGGCGCAACGCATTTCGACCTCACCCGGGCCGCGGTGGCCGATGACGCCGATCTCGCGTTCCAACTGAGCCGCGAACCGGGGTGCGGTCTGCGCCAGGGTGGCGGGGTCGGGATCGGCGGTGCTCAGCAGCGCCGCCACCGCCGGGTCACGCCGCGCGGAGGCCGCCAGCCGGTGCACCGCGCCAAGCGACTGTGCGCTGGTGATGTCAGCACCGGTCGACGGCAGCACGTCACGGCCGCACAGGATCCGCAGGATCATCCCGTAGGCGGTGCATACCAGGATCGACGCCGACGCCAGCACCCACGCATGCACGACGTGGTCGCGGGCCAGCGTCATCAGCTCACGCAACTGCTGGTCGTCGAGGTCGGCGACATCGGCGGCGCGCGCCTCCAGGCGCGTCACATCGCCGACGAAGTCGCGGGTGTCCTGACCCGACCCGGCCGTCAACCCCAGCAGATTGTTGGCGAAGGTGAGGACACCGCGCACGTGCCCGACGATGTTGCGCCGATTCACCGGTGGTAGCTCGTCACCGAACAGCGGAAGCCCCTCGATGGTCCGGCCGAAGAATCCGTTGATGATCAGGTCCGGATTCACCAGCGGAACGGTCTGGGCCATGAAGTGGCCAGAGGTGATACCGGCGTACAGGCGGTGACCGAACACCCCGGTGGTGCGCTTGGACATCTCGCGCTGCACGGCGCCGCCGGGCCGCAGCCGCTGCGATATCACCAGCGCGGCAGCCCTGGTGCCACGCACGGTGACCGACGCCGACGACGGCGAGAACGGTCCGGGCAGGGCCTCGGACAGGTTGGTCGCGACGAACGCCGGGAACCGCGGGTCGATTGGCGTGTCGAACTCACCGTTGGCGCCGCCGATCCCGGCGGGCACCGGCGCCACGCCGTCCTCAGACGGTGTGTCCACCGCCGGGATCTCGCGTACTCGCGGCAGGCGCCACGGCAGGGCCACGACACGATGGCCGACGGCGAAGCGGGCCCGGCACACCAACGCGAAGTCATCGACGCACTGCGCCGCGGTCCACGTGGGCGCGCAGTTCCACTCCTCGCGCAGGCGACGGGTGTCCAACGGTGCCTGTGGCCCGGGGTCGGCGACCGGCAGGAACCGTGTCGGCACCCGCAGCAGCGGCCGTCCCAAGGCTCCCGCGATGGCGCGGATCGTGGTGTGGCCCTCGGCGGCGACGTCGATGACGCCGGCCGGCAGGCTGGAATCCGTTACGGCGCGGACGAACACGCGTTGCAGGTCGTGGGGGTGCACCACCTGAAGAGGCCGGTCGACGATCTCGCCGGAACGCAGTTGCACCGGCCGGGCGAAGGAGCGCAGCACCGCGTCATCGACCGAGCGACCGAGTACCAGCGGAAATCGGACCGCGATGCACTCGACGTCGCTCGGTGGCTGCACGTGCTGGCCCAGCGGTGCGGCCATGACGATCCGTCGCGCGCCGGTGACGGGCAGGGGCACGGCGGGATCACACCAGGCCACCACATCTGCATCCAACGGGCCGCTGGTATCGGTGGTGAATGCGACTGAGCCCGGCCAACTCTCGGGACGCGTGGAGCCGACGCCGGTGACGTTGTGGCCGAGGCTGGCCAGCCGCATCGCCACGCCCTGACCGAGGAGGGTGTCGGCGCCGGTGACGACGACCCTCATCGCGGCCTAGTCGTCATCGTCCTGGAACGCTGCCAGCAGCTCCTGCAGATCCATGTCCGCGATGTCCTGGGTGCGGGGCTCGGCGGTGTCCTCGGCACCGCCGACGGCCGGACTGCCCGAGCCGGTCTCCCCGGCCAGGTTCAGCAGCATGTCGAGCACGCCAGCCTGGCGGAGCCGCTTGATCGGGATCGATGCGACCACCCTGCGCAGCTCCTCCTCGACGGCGCTGGGGGCGGGCCCCGAGGCCTCCTCGCCGCCGAGCTGCGTGCGGAAGTACTCGGCCAGCGCCGACGGATTGGGATAGTCGAATATCAGTGTCGGCGACAGCGTCAGGCCGGTCGCGGCCTTGAGCCGGTTGCGCAGCTCCACCGCCGTCAGCGAGTCGAAGCCGTGATCGGAGAACGCCAGGTCGGCACCGATCGCGTCGGGGGAGGGCAGGCCGAGCACCGTCGCCATGTGCGAGCGCACCAGATCCAGCAGCACCATCTGCTGCTCGTCGACGGGCAGGCCCGACAGTCGCGCCGTCAGCGCTGAGCGCGACTGCGCCGCCGCCAGTGAGTCACCCACCTGGCGCCGCGCCGGGCCGGAGATCAGCTCGTTGAACATCGGTGGCAGCGTGCCCGCCGACGACTTGGTGCGCAGCGCACCGCGATCGATGCGGGCCGGTACCAGGAACGGCTCGTCGACCACCAGCGCCTTGTCGAGCAGGCTCAGCGCCTCGTCCAACGGCAACGCGAGGATGCCGTCGCGGTTGAGCCTGGCCAGGTCCGCGGTCTGCAGGTGACCCGTCATCCCACTGGCTTGCTCCCACAGACCCCATGCCAGCGACATGCCGGGCAGGCCGTCGGCGCGGCGCTGCCAGGCCAGTGCGTCCAGGTAGGCGTTGGCCGCCGAGTAGTTGGCCTGACCTGACCCACCGACCAGTCCGGCCATCGACGAGAACAGGACGAACGCCGAGACGTCGAGGTCGCGGGTCAGCTCGTGCAGGTTGTCGGCGGCGTCGACCTTGGCACGCAGCACGGTGTCGACGCGGTCGGGCGTCAGCGACGTCACCACGGCGTCGTCGATGACACCCGCGGTGTGGAACACCGCCGACAGCGGTCGTGGATGGTCGATGCCCGCGAGCACCTTGGCCAGCGCGTCGCGGTCGGCGACGTCGGCGGCGACCACCGCCACGTTGGCGCCGGCCTCGGTGAGTTCGGCGACCAACTCGGCCGAGCCAGGAGCGTCGGGGCCACGTCGCGACACCAGAAGCAGATCGCGCGCACCGTGATTGGCGACGATGTGACGCGCGACGGATGCACCGGCCATGCCGGTGCCGCCGGTGATCAGCACCGTGCCCGACGTCCACGCCTCGGGCATCGTCATCACGACCTTGCCGATGTGGCGGGCCTGGCTGAGATGCCGCAGCGCCGCGGGGGCCCGCCTGACATCCCACGTGCTGACCGGCAGCGGCTTGAGCACACCGCCTCCGCTCAGCGACGCGACACCGGACAGGATCGACGCGACACCGTCGGCGCCGGCCTCGAACAGGTCGAAGGCGCGGTAGCGCACACCGGGATGGGCCGCGGCGACGGTGTTCGCGTCGCGTATATCGGTCTTGCCCATCTCCAGGAACGCACCACCACGCGGCAGCAGGCGCAGCGAGGCGTCGACGAAGTCCCCGGCCAGCGAGTCCAGCACGACATCCACGCCGCGACCGCCGGTGACGGCCAGGAACTTCTGCTCGAACTCCAGCGTGCGGGAGTCACCGATGTGGTCATCATCGAAGCCCATGGCCCGCAACGTGTCCCACTTGGGTTGGCTGGCGGTGGCGAACACCTCAAGGCCCCAGTGCCGAGCCAGCTGCACCGCCGCCATGCCGACACCGCCGGTCGCGGCATGGATGAGCACCGACTGGCCGGGCGCCACGTCGGCGATCTGACGCAGCGCGAAGTAGGCCGTGGCGAAGCCGACGGTGAAACCGGCCGCCTGGGCGTCGCGCCAGTCGGCGGGCACCGGGAGCACCACACGTGCATCGGTGGTCGCCATGGTGCCGGTGCCCTCGGGGAAGAGGCCCATCACCCGGTCGCCGACGGCGACAGTTGTGACGCCAGCACCGATCTCGGTGACCACACCGGTGGCCTCGATGCCCATCACCGCGTCACCTGGGTAGAGCCCGAGCGTGATCATCACGTCGCGGAAGTTGGCCGCGATCGCACGGATCGCCACCCTGATGCGACCGGGCTCGAGCGGGGCGTCAGCGTCGGGGATCGGCTCGAGCACCAGGTCTTCAAATGTTCCCGAGGTGCTCGACTTGTTGACAGCCAACCGCCATGGCGCACCGTCGGCCGGTGGAGTGAGCACCGCGTCGGCGGCGCGGCTCGGCAGCACGCGGGCGTGATGCAGTACGCCCTTGCGGAGCACGACCTGCGGTTCGGCGGCGCCCACGACGGCCGTCAGCAGGTCCTGTTCCAGCGGCAGGGAGTCATCGGTGTCCAGCAGCACCACGCGGCCGGGATGCTCGGTCTGCGCGGCCCGGATCAGACCCCACGCGGCGGCACCGCCGAGATCACGCAGATCCTCGCCAGGCAGTGCAACGGCGCCGCGGGTGACGACGACCAGCGTGGCCGATCCCGGCTCGGTCAGCCACGACTGCATGCGGGCCAGCGCCTCGTGCGTGGTGGCGTACACCTCCTGCACGCCGGAATCTGTTGGCGCCGAGCGTAGTTCGTGGAACGGGATCTCGACGTCGGACGGCGCCGCGGGATCAGGGACCAGCGGAGTCCAGGCCACCTCGAACAGCTCGCCACCGGACGTGCCGCCGACGGCTGCCGCCAACTGCGCGGCCGTCACCGGTCGGGCCACCATCGACTGCACCGACAGCACCGGCAGACCCAGTCCGTCAGCGAGGTCGATCGACATCGAGCTCGGGCCGTTCGGCGCGATCCTGGCCCGGACTGCCGATGCCCCCGCGGCGTGCAGCGACACCTTCTGCCAGGAGAACGGCAGGGCCAGCTCGTCGGAGTCCATGCCGAGGATCACCGCGTGCAGCGCGCCGTCGAGCAGGGCCGGGTGCACGCCGAGCCCGGCGACCGACACGTCCTGCCCGAGCTTGACCTCGGCGAAGATCTCCTCGCCGCGACGCCACATCGCGGTGAGGTTCTGGAACGCCGGACCGTACTGGTAGCCGCGCTCCGACAGCACCGCATACGCATCGGCGACGTCGACCTCACGTGCGCCGACCGGCGGCCACACCGTCAGCTCGGCACCAGGCGCGGATGCCTCCACGCCGAGTTCACCCTCGGCGTGCAGCGTCCACGGGGCGCCGTGACCATCGGGCCTCGAGAAGATCGACACCACGTGTGCACCACCGGCGTCGGCCGGGCTCACGACCACCTGCACGGACACACCCTCGGGGGGAAGCACCAAGGGCGCGTGCAGCATCAGCTCGTCGACGACATTGCAGCCGACCTCATCGCCCGCGCGGATCGCCAGCTCGACGAACCCGGCGCCGGGGAACAGCACCACTCCGCCGACGGCGTGGTCGGCGAGCCACGACTGAGTCGAGACAGCCAGCCGGCCGGTCAGTGTCACGCCACCCGTCTCCGGCATCTCGACCACCGCGCCGAGCAGCGCGTGCTCGGTGCCGCCGAGGCCAAGACCCACGGCGTCGGTGGCGCCCGCGCCACGACCCGACAGCCAGAACCGGCGGCGCTGGAAGGCGTAGGTGGGCAGGTCGACCAGTCGGCCGCCGGTGCAGACACCGCGCCAGGCGACATCGCCACCGGCGACGTTGATCTCGGCGAGTGCCGTCAGCAGCGTCGAGGGCTCCGGCCGATCCTTGCGCAGCACCGACGTCGCGACGGGTTCGGCGGCGGCGTCGACATCGGCAAGGGTCTGCGTGATCGACGCCGTCAATCCGCTGGCCGGTCCGAGTTCGAGGAAGCGCGTCACGCCCACAGCGGCCAGTGCCCGCACGCCGTCGGCGAAGCGGACCGCCTCGCGGATGTGGCGCTGCCAGTAGGCCGACGTGCCGAAGTCGGATCCCGCGACATCACCGGTGAGGTTGGAGATGACCGGAATGCCGGGCGCCGCAACGGACATACCGCTGGCCAGCGTGTTGAACTCCAGCAGCATCGGCTCCATGAGCGACGAGTGGAACGCGTGCGACACCGCGAGCTGATGCGTGCGGCGGCCCTGCTCGCGCAGGGTTTCGGCGATCGCGAGCACCGCGTCCTGCGGACCCGAGATCACGACCGAATTGGGTGCGTTGACGGCGGCAATCGAGACGCCATCGCGCAGCAGCGGCGCGACCTCGTCCTCGGTTGCGTTGACGGCGACCATCGCGCCGCCCTCGGGTAGGCGCTGCATGAGCCTGCCCCGGGCGACCACCAGCGCCGCGGCATTCTCCAGCGACAGGACACCCGCCACATGCGCCGCCGACAGCTCGCCGATGGAGTGGCCGATCAGGTAGTCCGGTCGCACACCCCAGGATTCGAGCAGCCGGAACAGCGCGACCTCGACAGTGAACAGCGCAGGCTGGGCAAACTCGGTGCTGTCGAGCAGCGCGTCGTTGGCACCCCACATCACGTCGCGCACCGGGCGCAGAAGGTGGCGGTCCAGTTCGCGGGCGCACGCGTCGAATGCGTCGGCGAACACTGGGTAGCCGGCGTGCAGCTCGCGTCCCATGCCGAGCGCCTGCGAGCCCTGCCCCGGGAACACGAAGGCCGTCTTGCCGCCGCCGGTGCGGCCCCGGACCACGTCATCGGCGAACTCGTCGGCGGCCAGCGAGCGCAGGCCGCGCAGCAGATCGTCGCGGTCGGCGCCGAGCACCACGGCGCGATGCGCGAACGCACTGCGCCCGCCCAGCGTCCAGCCGATGTCGAGGACGTCCAGATCCGGGCGGGCCTCGACGTGATCGGCGATGCGCCCGGCCTGACTCGTCAACGCCTCGGGCGACTTCGCCGACAGCGTCCACGGTGTCACGGGGGGATGCTCGGTGACGACCGACGAGCGCTCGCGCGAGGAGCCGACAGGCCCGGCCGGCGCGTCGACTGGCGGCGCCTCCTCGATGATCACGTGTGCGTTGGTGCCGCTGATGCCGAACGACGAGACGCCCGCCCGCCGGACGTGTCCGTTGGCCTGCTTGGCCTGCCACGGCCTGGCCTCGGTGAGCAGCGAGATGGAGCCCATCGACCAGTCCACGTGCGGGCTGGGCTCATCGACGTGCAGCGTCGCGGGAAGCGTGTCGTGGCGCAGTGATTCGATCACCTTGATGACGCCTGCCACGCCGGCACCGGCCTGGCTGTGGCCCATGTTGGACTTGATCGAGCCCAGCCACAGCGGCTCCGACCGATTCTGGCCGTAGGTCGCGAGCAGCGCCTGTGCCTCGATCGGGTCGCCGAGCGTGGTGCCGGTGCCATGCGCCTCGACGGCGTCGACATCGCTCGGCGCGAGACCCGCGTTGGCGAGCGCGGCACGCACCACGCGCTGCTGTGACGGACCGTTGGGGGCGGTCAAACCGTTCGACGCGCCGTCCTGGTTGACCGCGGACCCACGGACCACGGCGAGCACCGGGTGGCCGAGACGCTGTGCGTCCGAGAGCCTCTCGACCACCAGCACGCCACCGCCGTCGGCGAAGCCCGTGCCGTCCGCCGCGCCGGCGAAGGCCTTGCAGCGGCCGTCGGCGGACAGCCCGCGCTGCCTGCTGAACTCGACGAAGATATCGGGCGTCGCGTTGACGGTGACACCGCCAGCCAGCGCGAGGTCGCACTCACCGAGGCGCAGGGACTGCGTTGCCATGTGCAGGGCAACCAACGACGACGAGCACGCGGTGTCCACGGACACCGCCGGGCCCTCGAGGCCGAGCACGTAGGAGACGCGGCCCGAGGCGATGCTGGCGGCCTGGCCGGTCAGCCGGAACCCCTCGACACCGTCGGCGCCCATCCCGTAGCCCTGCGCGATGATGCCCGCGAAGACGCCGGTGGCGCTGCCGCGCAACGACGCCGGGTCGAAACCGCCGCGTTCCAGCGCCTCCCACGACAGCTCGAGGAACAGCCGCTGCTGCGGGTCCATCGCCAGCGCCTCGCTGGGAGACACCCCGAAGAACGCCGGGTCGAAACCCGCCACGTCGTCGACGAAGCCGCCCGTGCTCGCGTATGACTTGCCGGGGGCGTCCGGGTCAGCGTTGAACAGCCCGGCGAGGTCCCAGCCGCGGTCGGTCGGGAAGTCGGTGAGGACGTCCCGACCATCGGCGACCATGTCCCACAGCGCCTCCGGGGAGTCGACGCCACCGGGGTAGCGGCAGGACATCCCGACGATGGCGATCGGCTCGTCGATAACCGACACCGCCGACGAGGTCTGGCGTGCTTCCTGAGCCGGGGTGTCGCCCGCGAGCTCGGTGCGGATGTAGCCCGCCAGCGCCTCCGGCGTGGGGTAGTCGAATATCAGTGTCGGTGACAGTGCAAGTCCGGTCGCGGTCTTGAGCCGGTTACGCAGCTCGACGGCCGTCAGCGAGTCGAAACCGTGATCGGAGAACGCCAGCTCCGCGGCGATCGAGTCCGGGTCCGTGGTGCCGAGCACCGTCGACATGTGCGATCGCAGCAGGTCCAGGATCAGCGCCTGCTGCGCGGGCTCCGAGAGGCCCTGCAGGCGTTGTGCGAGAGCGGACTTCGACTTCGCGGCGACCAGCGAGTCGTCGACGCGTCGCCGTGAGGGCGCGCTGGCCAACTGGCTGAACATCGGCGGTAGGACGCCCTGTGCGGAACGGGTGCGCAGTGCGCTGCGGTCGATTCGCGCCGGGGCCAGCAGTGCCTCACCCACGACGAGTGCGCTGTCGAACAGTGCCATCGCGTCATCGCTCGACATCGCGAGGATACCGTCGCGGCCGAGCCGGGACAGGTCGGCGTCGGCGAGGTGACCGGTCATGGCGCTCGCCTGATCCCACAGGCCCCATGCCAGCGACGTCGCGGGCAGGCCGTGTGCGCGCCGGTGCGTGGCGAGGCCGTCGACGAACGTGTTCGCCGCGCAGTAGTTGGCCTGGCCTGCCGAGCCGACAACACCGGCCATCGACGAGAACAGCACGAAGGCACCAAGATTGGCGCCACGAGTGAGTTCGTGCAGGTTCCAGGCAGCGTCGACCTTGGCGCGCAGCACCGGCGCGACGCGCTCGGGCGTCAGCGAGCCGATGACGGCGTCGTCGAGCACACCGGTGGCGTGCACGACGGCCGACAGCGGCACGTCGACGCTGTCCAGCACGGCCCGTAGCTGGGCCCGGTCGGCGGCGTCGGCCGCGACCACACGCACATCGGCGCCTGCCGCGGTGAGCTCGGCGACGAGGTCGGGGGCACCGGGGGCGTCGAGTCCGCGGCGTGACACCAGCAGTAGGTGGCGCGCCCCGTGCCTGGTCACGACGTGCCGCGCGATGGCGGCGCCAGCCATGCCGGTGCCGCCGGTGATCAGCACGGTGCCGGACGTCCACGCGCCGGGCATCGTCATGACGATCTTGCCGATGTGGCGGGCCTGGCTCAGGTGCCGCAGCGCCGCGGGTCCGCGCCGGACATCGAAGGTGGTGACGGGCAGCGGGGTGAGGATGCCCGCCTCGAACATGGCCGACAGCTCGACGATGTAGTCGTGCATGCGCGGCCGGCCGGGCTCGAAGAGGTCGAACGCGCGGTAGCGCACGCCCGGGTGTGCCGCGGCGACGGTGTCGGCGTCGCGGATGTCGGTCTTGCCCATCTCGAGGAACACCCCACCGCGGGGGAGCAGGCGCAGCGACGCGTCGACGAAGTCGCCCGCGAGCGAGTCGAGCACCACGTCGAAGCCGCGACCGCCGGTGACGTCGAGGAACTTCTGCTCGAAGTCCAGCGTGCGGGAGTCCCCGATGTGGTCGTCATCGAAGCCCATGGCGCGCAACGTGTCCCACTTGGGCTGGCTGGCGGTGGTGAACACCTCCATACCCCAGTGGCGGGCCAACTGGACAGCGGCGAGGCCGACGCCACCGGTGGCGGCGTGGATGAGGATCGACTGCCCGGGTGCGACGTCGGCCAGCTCCTTGAGGCCGTAGTAGGCGGTGGTGAACACCACCAGTGCGGCGGCGGCCTCCGCGTCGGTCCACCCGGTGGGGATGGGCGCGACCAGGCGGGCGTCGGCGGCCACCAGCGTGCCGGTGCCCTCGGGGAACAGGCCCATGACCCGCTGGCCGATCTCGAATCCCGTGACGTCGGGGCCGATCTCGGTGACGATGCCGGAGCCCTCGCTGCCGATCAGCGCGTCGTGGGTGAACATGCCGAGCGTGATCATGACGTCGCGGAAGTTCGCGGCGACGGCGCGCATCTCGACCCGGATGTGCCCGGGGGGCAGTGGTGCGTCGGAGTTCGGCACCTCGAGCAGCGCGAGGTCCTCGAACGTGCCAGCCGTTGTCACGCCGAGGCGCCATGGCTTGCCGGTGTCGGGCGGGGTGAGAACACCGTCGGTGCCGCGGCTGCGGGTGACGCGCGGGGCGTACATCACGCCGTCTCGCAGCACGATCTGGGGTTCGCCGACTGAGAGCAGCGCGGCGAGGTCGAACTCGCCTGTCACATCGGCCAGGACGATGCGGCCGGGGTTCTCGGTCTGCGCCGCGCGGACCAGGCCCCACACTGCGGCGCCGGCCAGGTCGGTGACGTCGGCGCCGGGCAGTGGTGCCACGGCGCCACGGGTGAGCACGACGAGCACGCCCGATTCCTGATTGCTCCTCGCGTGCGCCGAGGCCTCGGCGAGGAAGGACTGGATGCGGGTCAGCGCGGCCACCGTCGCGTCCCGGACTGCGCTGGGCAGATCCGCGGAATCGCTTGCCGCCGGGGTTGACTCGAACGTGACGACACCGTCGGGCAGCGACGGCACGGTCGCGGGCGCCTTGACCGGTGACCAGTCCACCTCGAAGAGCTCACCGTCGGCGCGGCTGCTCGCCATGGCCGAGGCGATCTGATCGGCGCTCACCGGCCGCGCCGTCATCGACCCGACCGACAGCACCGGCAGGCCGAGACCGTCGGCCAGTTCGATCGACACCGAGTGGGTGCCGGTCGGGATGATGCGCACTCGAACCGACGATGCGCCCGCGGCGTGCAGGGTGACCTGTTCCCACGAGAAGGGCAGTGCCAGAGAGTGATCCTCGGCGGCGAGCGCCACGGCGTGCAGCGCCGAGTCGAGCAGCGCGGGGTGCACGCCGTAGTCACCGGCGGCCACGTCCTGCGGCAGCGCGACCTCAGCGAAGATCTCGGCACCTCGCCGCCACATGGCGGTCAGCCCGCGGAAGGCGGGGCCGTACTCATAGCCGCGCTCGGCGAGCATGCCGTAGGCGTCGGACACATCGACCGGCACGGCGCCGGCGGGCGGCCACGCCGACAGGTCGGCGCCGGGGGTGCCGGCCTCCGAACCCACGATGGCCTCGGCGTTGAGGACCCAGTCCGCGACGTCGTCGTCGTGGCGCGAGAACACCGACACGGTACGCGATTCCCCGGTCGCTTCGCTCCTGCCCGCCGTACGGGTTCCCGACTCCTGCGCCGGTCCGACCACCACGCGCAGCGGCACACCCGACGTCGGCACCACCAGTGGCGCCTGCAGCGTCAGTTCCTCGATGGCGGGGCAGCCGACCTCGTCACCCGCGCGGATGACGAGTTCGACGAAGCCAGCGCCCGGGAACAGCACCGTGCCGCCGACCGCGTGATCCGAGAGCCAGCCCTGCGACGACGCGGCGAGCCGGCCCGTCATCATGACCTGACCCGAGTCGGGCACCTCGACGACGGCGTTCAGCAGCGCGTGGCCGGAGCCCGCCAGTCCGAAACCGCTCGCGTCGCCGGAACCGCCTGCGCCGCCGGACAACCAGAAGCGGCGCCGGTCGAACGCGTAGGTCGGTAGGTCGAGCAGATCGCCGCCGGGGCACACCTCGCGCCACGCCACCGGGACACCGGCGACATAGGCCTGAGCTGCCGATGTCATGAAGCGGTCCAGGCCGCCGTCGTCGCGGCCCAGGGTCGGTACGACGATCGGGTCGCCCGGGGCGTCGGCGCAGTCGGAGACGGTGTCCTCGATGCCTGCGATCAGCGCGGGATGCGGGCTGGCCTCGATGAAGGCCCGGTAGCCGTGCTTGCACGCCGTCCGGACGGCCTTGTCGAACTCGACGGTCTGGCGCAGGTTGCGGTACCAGTACTGCGGGTCAAGGCCCGCGGTGTCCATCGACTCGCCGGTCACGGTCGAGATGAAAGTGGTTCGGGTGGAGCGCGGTTCGATACCGGCGAGCGCCTCGACCAGCTGGTCGCGGATCGCCTCCACGGCGGGGGAGTGTGACGCGTAGTCGACGTCGATGCGGCGGGCGCGGATCTCCAGCGCCTCGCACTGGCGCACCAGATCGTCGAGTGCGGCGCCCTCGCCGGACACCACCACGGCCGAGCGACCGTTGACCACCGCGATGCCGACGCGGTCGCCGAGGCCCAGCAGCAGTTCGCGCGCCCGCTCGGCGCTGCACGCCAGCGACACCATGCCCGCGTCACCGGACAGCGCGGTCAGCAGCTTGCTGCGCAGCGCGACCACGCGTGCGGCATCGCGCAGCGACAGGGCGCCCGCGACGTGAGCGGCGGCGATCTCACCCTGCGAGTGGCCGATCACCGCGTCGGGGACAACGCCGATCGACTTCCACAGCCGGGCCAGTGACACCATGACCGCGAACAGCACGGGCTGCACTACGTCGACGCGGTCCACAGTGGGGGCACCCGCAGCGCCGCGCAGCACGTCGAGCAATGACCAGTCCACGAACTCCGACAGCGCCTCATCGCACGCCGCGATCTCGTCGGCGAAAACGGTTGAGCTGGTGAGCAGTTCGACGCCCATGCCGATCCACTGGCTGCCCTGCCCGGGGAACACGAAGGCCGTCTTGCTCACCGGCGTGGCATGCCCGCGGACCGCCCTGCTCCCTGCCTCGTCGTCGGCGGCCAGTTCGGCCAGCCCCGCGAGCAGTTCGGCGCGGTCGGCACCCAGCACGACGGCGCGGTGGTCGAAGGCCGCCCGGCCCGCCAGTGTCCAGGCGACGTCGCGGTCGCCGGCCCCCTCGTGCTGCTCGAGATACCTGGACAGCCGACCGGCCTGCGCGGCGAGCGACGCCGGTGACTTGGCCGTCAGCACCCACGGCAGGAGCGGGGTGGGGGCGGTCTCGGTGGCCGGCTTGGCCTCCGGTGTCGGAGCCTGTTCGACGATGACGTGCGCGTTGGTACCGCTGATGCCGAACGACGAGATGCCGGCCCGGCGCGGTGTCTCTCCGGCGGGCCACGGCTGGGCCTGCGCCAACAGCTCGACGGCGCCCGCGGTCCAGTCCACGTGTGGGCTCGGCTCGTCGACGTGCAGCGACTTGGGCAGCACCTCGTGGCGCATCGCCATGATCATCTTGATCACGCCCGCGACACCGGCCGCGGCCTGCGTGTGACCCATGTTCGACTTGATCGAGCCCAGCCACAGCGGCTGCGACCGGTCCTGGCCGTAGGTCGCCAGCAGTGCCTGCGCCTCAATCGGATCGCCCAGTGGGGTTCCCGTGCCGTGGCCCTCGACGACGTCGACCTGGGTGGAGGTCAACCCCGCGTTGGCCAGCGCGGCGCGCACCACGCGCTGCTGCGACGGCCCGTTGGGCGCCGTCAGCCCGTTCGACGCACCATCCTGGTTGACCGCCGACCCGCGGACCACGGCCAGCACGTGGTGCCCGTTGCGCACCGCGTCGGACAGGCGCTCGACCACCAGCACGCCGCCGCCCTCGGCCCAGCCGACGCCGTCGGCCGCGTTGGCGTAGGGCTTGCAGCGGCCATCGGGTGCCAGGCCGCGGTGGCGGCTGAACTCCACGAAGATGGTCGGTGTCGCGTTGACCGTCACGCCACCGGCCAGGGCCAGGTCGCACTCGCCGAGGCGCAGCGCCTGCATGGCCATGTGCAACGCCACCAGCGACGACGAGCAGGCGGTGTCGACCGACACGGCCGGACCCTCGAGACCGAGCACGTAGGCGACCCGGCCCGACGTCACGCTTGAGGTCATGCCGGTCAGCCGGTAACCCTCGATGGCGTCGTCGGACATGCCGTACCCGCCGGCGATCACCCCGGCGAACACGCCCGTCGAGCTGCCGCGCAGCGATGTCGGATCAACACCGGCGCGCTCGAGGGCCTCCCAGGACAACTCGAGCAGCATGCGCTGTTGGGGATCCATCGCGAGCGCCTCGCTCGTCGCGATCCCGAAGAAGCTCGCATCGAAGTCGGCGACGTCCTCGACGAAGCCGCCCGTGCGCGCGTACGACTTGCCCGGTGCATCAGGGTCGGGGTCATAGAGTCCGGCGGCGTCCCAGCCGCGGTCGTCCGGGAGATCTGACACCACATCGCGGCCCTGGGCCACCATGTCCCAGAGGTCCTCGGGGGTCGAGACCCCACCCGGGAACCGGCACGACATTCCGACGATCGCGATCGGCTCACCCGAGCGCTCCAGCAGCGCACGGTTCTGGTTCTTGAGCCGTTCGACCTGGACGAGGGCCTTTCGCAGCGCCTCTGTCGCGTGTTCGAGTTGGTTGACCATTCGGTGTCGTCCTCTGTCAGACCGTCGCGCCGGGCGGCGACGCTGAGGTATTCGGTACTGAGCCCGGTTCGGATGCCTTGGCGGGCGCGCCACCGTGGTCGACCACGTGCGGCGCACCCGCGCTCGAAATCCGCCCCAGGACGTCGCTGTCCCGGCGCGGACTTTGCCCCCGACCCAATCGCATTGCGTACCGGGTCATCGCCGCAAATCTACTGGCGAAATGACCCGTGTGTCGCGCATGGGTGACGATAGCCGACACACTGCCCTTCCAGTGCGCCGTCCTGCCCTGTACCGCCGCCGCCGCCGGGGCGCATGGAACGGCCCCTACCAGCGGTGACGCGGGAACGGCCTGATCGGCGGGGACGCCGCCGCGGGGTCGACGGACGGCCGGAACTTCTAACGAATCCATTAACTCCCGTCGCTCGTGCGCGTTCGCCACGGCGTTCGCGTCGGAACCGAATCGGGCGAGGTCGCGGACGTGTTGTGACACGCTTGGCGGGTGGCCGATGAGAAGGTGCGCGTCGTCGTAGGAGACGACCATCCGATGTTCCGAGACGGCGTGGTGCGCGCCCTCAACAACAGCGGATATATCGAGGTGGTGGCCGAGGCCGAGGACGGGATCTCGGCACTCGAGGCGATCCGGGAGCACGCACCCCAGGTCGCCCTGCTCGACTACCGGATGCCCGGACTCGACGGCGCCCAAGTCGCTGCGGCCGTCGTGCGCGACGAACTGCCCACTCGGGTCCTGCTGATCTCGGCGCACGACGAGGCGGCGATCGTCTACAACGCGCTGCAGGCGGGCGCCGCCGGATTCCTGCCCAAGGAGTCGAGCCGCGCCGAACTCGTCAACGGTGTGCTCGAGTGCGCGAAGGGCCGCGATGTCGTCGCCCCGAGCCTGGCCGCGGGGCTGGCCGGGGAGATCCGCAAGCAGGGCAAGTCGGATGCGCCCACGCTGAGCCCCCGCGAGCGCGAGGTGCTCAAGCTCATCGCCGCCGGGGGCAGCATCCCGGCCATGGCAAAGGAACTGTTCCTCGCGCCGTCGACGGTGAAGACCCACGTGCAGCGGCTGTATGAGAAGTTGGGCGTCGGCGACCGTGCGGCCGCTGTCGCGGAGGCGATGCGCCGCGGGCTGCTGGAATAGCGTGACCCGGATCCTCACCTACTTCGCCGCGGAGCCCGTGCGCGTCACGGCGTTCATGCGTCTGCCGCTGATAGCGCTCATCGCGCTGGTGGTCTGGATCTGGGAGGTCGACTCCTGGCTTCCCGGCGTCTACGCCGTCGTGCTCGGGGTCTATGCCGCCGCGGCGGTCACCTGGGTTGCCATCGTGCTTCGCGGTCCGGTGCCGCGATGGGCGGACTGGGCGTCCACCACCATCGACGTCTTGGTGATCGTCGTGCTGTGCGTCGTCTCCGGCGGCGCGACGGCGGCGCTGCTGCCGGTCTTCTTTCTGCTGCCGATCTCGGTGGCGTTCCAGGACCGCCCACTGCTGACCGGTGCGCTCGGCCTCTTGGCGGCCGGCGGCTACCTGACGGCGTGGATCGTCTACTCCAAGCGTGACAATCACGTGGGCTTTCCCGACATCGTCTACACCCAGGTCGGGTTCCTGCTGTGGCTGGCGGTCGCGGTGACCGCACTGTGCTTCTTCCTGGCCCGCCGACAGGCGCGGGTGCAGGCGTTGCAGGAGGTGCGCAGCCAGCTGGTGGCCGAGGCGATGGCCGCCGACGAACGGCACAACCGTGAGATCGCCGAGCACCTCCATGATGGGCCGCTGCAGAATCTGCTGGCCGCGCGGATGGAGGTCGACGAGCTCCGGGAACGCAGCCCGGATCCCGCGCTGGACGTGGTCTACGACGCCCTGCAGGAGACCGCGGCCAGCCTGCGCTCCACCGTCACACAACTGCATCCGCAGGTGCTGGCCCAGCTGGGCCTGGAGGCCGCCGTGCGGGAACTGTTGCGGCAGTTCGCCTCCCGCGGTGACTACGAGGTCATCGCCGATCTCGAGGACGTCGGTAAGCCGGAGTCGCAGACCCTTCTGCACCGGGCCGCGCGCGAACTGCTGACCAACATCCACAAACACGCCAACGCCACCACGGTGACGGTGACTCTGCGGCGTAGCGGCGACCGGGTGGTGCTGACGATCGCCGATGACGGTACGGGTTTCGATCCGACGCGCATCACCGACAGCGTGGCCGCCGGGCACATCGGCTTGGGGTCGCTGCTGGCGCGCTTCGAGGCGATGGGTGGGGAGATGGAGATCGACTCGGGCACCGGTGTGGGAACGCTCGTCACCGTGATATCACCGCCCGAGCCCTGACTCGCCAAGGGCTTGACACTCCGGCGGGTGTCGCGCATCATAGAAAAAACGTTTTAGCAGAGCGGAGGTCGATGTGGCGGTGACGATCCGCGACGTGGCCGCGGCGGCCGGCGTATCGCTCACGACGGTGTCCCACGTGCTGAGCAACCAGGGACGCATCGGCAAGGACACCCGCGCGCGCGTCATGCAAGTCGCCGCCGATCTCGGCTACGCGGCCAACGTGCACGCGCAGCAGTTGGTCACCAACCGCAGTCGCACTCTCGCGATCCAGGTCGCACCGTTCGACCCGGACAGCGGATCGAGCATGCTGATCCCGAACTCCGAGTACTTCCTTGAACTGCTCAACGGCGCATCGGAGGCCGCTGGGCGCGCGGGCTACGCCCTGGTGCTCACGCCACCGGGAGTTGGGCCCACCGCGATCACCGCGTTCGCGGTGGACGGCGCGATCATCGTCGACCCGCACGGTGATGAGGGCCTGCTCGATCCGGCCTGGACGTCGTCGCACCCGGTGGTCACCGCGGGCCGCACCGCGACCCGGCGTGACAACCCCTACGTCGTGGACAACGATCACGAGGCCGCGACAACGAGCGCCCTGGAACACCTGTGGGAGCAGGGCTTTCGGCGTCCCGCCGCCATGATCACCGATCGGGCACGGTCCTACACCCGTGATGTCGTGGCCGCGTACACGGTTTTCGCGCAGCAGCGGGGAATCCCGGTGCGGATCATCGAGACTGGAGCGGGCAACTCGGCGGGTGACGCGTTGCGAGAGCTGCTGGACGCCGAGGATCCGCCCGACGCGATCTACGCGGGTGCCGAGGACATCGCCATGGACGTCCTGCACAGGGCGACTCAGCTGGGTATCCGGGTGCCGACCGATCTCGGGCTGTGCAGTTGTGTGGACAGCAGCACGTTCAACCTGACGTGTCCAGAGGTCACGGGCGTGTTCTGTCACCCGCGAACCATCGGAGAGCGAGCGGTGGGTCTGCTGATCGATCTGATCGACGGCAACGAACCCGAGGACCGCGTCATCATCGTGCCGACCGAACTGCGGGCCCGAACGTCGACGCTTCGCCGCACGGCCTGACCTATCCCTGATCAATTGACTAGCCCAGCCCATCGCACCGGATCTGAAAAAACCTTTTAGCATAGGAGAATGACGATGAAGACGTTGGTCGTGAGTGCAAGCCCGCGCGAGGACGGCAACTCGCACGTCCTCGCCGAGGCCGTTGTGGACGGCACCGTTGCCGCCGGCAACGAGGTCGAGCACGTGTTCCTCGGTGACTACGTCGAGCGCATGCTGGGCAACTGTCGGACGTGCCGGCGGCCCGATGACCGCAGCTGCAGCCTCGACGACCGTTACGAGTCGCTGCTGCTGGACAAGATGCTGCCCGCCGACGGCATCGTGTTCGCGATGCCGCTGTACTTCTACGGCATGCCCGGACGGCTCAAGACAGTCTTCGACCGGCTGTTCTGCTACACCGCCAACAGTGCGCCGCAGCAGGACCGCGTGGTCGACGGCATCATGGGCAAGAAGGTCGGCGTGGTGATCTCCTGCGAGGAGAGCTATCTCGGCGCGACGGCGGGCGTTATCGCACAATTCGGCGAGCTGACGCGCTACCTCAACCAGGACCTCGTCGGCGTGGTGGTTGGAAATGCCAACAGCCGCGGCGAGATTCGGCAGGACCCCACCGATCCGGTGTCGGCCGCCCTCGACCTGGGCCGGCGGCTGTACACCAGCCGGGTCACCGACTACCGCCTGGACACCGTCCGGTCGAACAAGGTGTGGACCGAGACCTCCGTCGTCTGACGCGACCTAGCCGGCCAGCGAGCGCGCGATGACCAGACGCTGAATCTGGTTGGTGCCCTCGAAGATCTGGGTGATCTTGGCCTCGCGCATGTAGCGCTCGACGCGGTAGTCGCGGGTGTACCCGGCGCCGCCGAACACCTGCACGGCGTCGGTGGTGACCTTCATCGCCGCGTCGGTGGCCACCAGCTTGGCGACGCTGGCCTGCGTGGAGTACGGCAGGCCGGCGTCCCGACGTCGGGCTGCGTCGAGGTAGGTGGCGCGGGCACTGACCACCGCCGCCGCCATATCGGCCAGCAGGAAGCCCAGGCCCTGGTGGTCGATGATCTTGCGGCCGAACGTCGTTCGCTCATTCGCGTAGCGGGTGGCGTCATCGAGCGCGGCCTGCGCGATGCCCACCGCGACCGCGGCGATGCCCAGCCGCCCGGAGTCCAGTGCGCTGAACGCGATCTGCAGTCCCTGGCCCTCGGCGCCGATGCGACGGTCCGCGTCGAGGTGCGCGTTGTCGTAGAACGCCGACGTGGTCGGGACCGCGGACAGGCCCATCTTCTCCTCGGGCTTGCCGAAGCTCAGGCCCTCGAGATCGCCTGGCACCAGGAAGCACGAAATGCCCTTGCTACCTTCGCCTGTCCGCGCGAAGAGCGTGTAGAAGTCGGCGACCCCACCGTGGGTGATCCACGACTTCGAGCCGTTGAGCACGTAGCCGCCGTCATCGGGTGTGGCGGCGCACCGCAGCGCGGCGGCATCGGACCCGGCCTGCGGTTCGGACAGGCTGTACGCGCCGATCTGCGCGCCCGACAGCATGCCCGGCAGCCAGCGCTGCCTCTGCTCGTCGGTGCCGAACATCAGCAGCGGGTGCGATGACAGGCTGTGCACGCTGACCGCCACGGCCACCGCGGCCCACCGTGCGGCGATCTCCTCGAGGACCTGCAGGTAGACCTCGAACGGCTGGCCTGCGCCGCCCCACTCCTCGGGCTGCGGCAGGCTCAGCAGGCCCGCGGCGCCGAGCTGCGCGAACACGCCTTCGGGGTAGCGCTCGGTGCGCTCGTGCTCATCGACGATCGGATCGAGGACCTTGTCGGCGACCTCGCGGGTCAGCGCGATCAGGTCGGCGGCCTCGTCTGTCGGCAGAATCCGATCCACGGACATAGTTGCATCTCCTAGTTTTCGGGCGGCCCAACTGTATCGCCGCGCGCGCTGATCGCCAGGGCGGCCACCACCAGAGCGATGCCCGCGGTCTCGGCGAGGGTCGGCCGCTGCCCGAGCATCACCGCGCCGACGACAGCCGCCGTGGCAGGGAGCAGTGCGAGCAACAGGGCGAACTTCGCGCGACCAATCTCGGTCAGCACCACCTGATCGAGCGCGTACGGCACCGCTGTGGACAGCACGCCGACCGCGATACCCAGCAGCCAGATACGGCTGTCGGCGAATACCGACGCATCCTCGACGACCTGCCTGACCAGGAGCGCAGGGGCCAGGACAACGGCAGCCACCGCCATCCCGACGGCGAGCAAGTCGAGGCCGCTGCCTGTGTCCGCGACCCGCTTGCCCAGAACTATGTAGCCCGCCCACAGTGCGGCGGCGATGAGCGCAAAGCCCACGCCCGCCAGCTCGACCTCCGCCTGCACGCCCGTGAGCAGCGCGATACCGGCCCCAATCGCGACGACGGCCAGCAGATCACGGGGTCGTCGTGACCCCAGCGTGGCGACGGCCACCGGGCCCAGAAATTCGATCGCCACCGCGGTACCGAGCGGAATGCGGGCGATCGCCTCGAAGAACGCGACGTTCATGGCCACAGTGACAACGCCGAACGCGGCTGCGGCCGCGACCGAACGACGGGTCCAAGTCATTCGCCACGGCCGTCGCCACACGACTAGTGCGACTGCAGCGGCGGCCGCGCGCAACCACGCCACGGCCGCGGGATCGGTGGTTTCGAACAGGAACACGCCAACGGCCGCCCCGACGTACTGCGACACCGCGCCGACGATGAAGAACATCGGCACCGACCAGGGTGGAATGCGGTGCCCGACTGTCGTCACGACGGTTGCAACTCCTAGTTCTTGGGCGTGCAACTCCAAGGTCCTGGGCGCAGTGCACAACTGTATCGATGCGGTTTCGTCTAGGTCCTACGTGACTGGCGGTACCGGTTAGGGTGTCTGAGTTCAGAGCAAACCGCGGGTGATCCGGCGGGGGAAGTAGACATGACTGAGAAGAAGACGACTGTGGGTGTGGTCGCCGAGTCGGGGCCTGATGAGCGTCGGGTGGCGTTGGTGCCCAAGGCGGTGTCATCCCTCGTGGG
>NZ_JBVAXF010000007.1:0-382439 GCF_055419205.1 Mycobacterium sp. IDUB_39 | reverse complement strand
CTGTTGGTGCACACCTATTACGGCTACTACGCCACCGGCGGACCCTCAGGGGTCGGGGTGGCCGTGGGTAACGCGGTGCGCACCTCACTGATCATCGTGGTCTCAGTGACCCTGCTGGTCTCACTGGCCGTCTACGGCTCCAACGGCAACTTCAACCTGTCGGGATAGGGAGAACTGCAGCCAATGAACCCAGACACCCGGCGACTGCTGGTGGGGTCGAGCGCCGTGCTCGTACTCATGGCGATCGTCGTTCTCTCGGTGGGGATGTTCCGTGGAAGCTTCACGAAAACCATTCCCGTGAGCGTTATCTCAGATCGCGCCGGACTGGTGATGAACCCCGACGCGCGGGTGAAACTGCACGGTGCGGAGGTCGGCAATGTGGAGTCCATTGAGCCGCGACCGGACGGCACTGCTGTCCTGCATCTCGCCATCGATCCCGCGCGTCTCGACCTGATCCCCGACAATGTCGGCGTCGACATCACCTCGTCCACGGTGTTCGGGGCCAAGTTCGTAGAACTCGTGCCGCCGAATGATCCCTCCGACCAGTCGCTGCGGGCTGGCCAGGTGATCCAGGGGCAGCACGTCACCGTCGAGATCAACACGATCTTCCAGCAGTTGGTGTCGGTCCTCGACAAGATCGAACCCGTCAAGCTCAACGAGACGCTGGGTGCGCTATCCGCGGGCATCAGCGGCAGGGGCGAGAAGCTCGGCCAGACGCTGGTGGAACTGGACGAGTTGCTGGTGAAGCTCGACCCCAGCCTGTCCAACCTCAGCCACGAAATCGCCGTAGCCCCAGAGGTGCTCAACACCTACGCAGACGTGACACCGGACCTCCTTGCCACGGTGCGCAATTCGACCCAGATCAGCGACACGCTCGTCGACTCACAGACTGACCTGGACACTCTGCTGGTCAGCGCAATCGGGTTGGCGGGCATCGGTAACGACGTGCTGTCCAGCAATCGCCAGGGCATCACCGACGTGCTGCACCTGCTGGCGCCGACGACCGATCTGACCAACCAGTACAACCATGCCCTCTACTGTGGCCTCGCGGGCATGGTTCCGCTCGCCATGGGGCCGCCGCCACCGGTGCCGGGTGTCCTCCTGCTCGACTCCTTCGTGCTGGGCCGCGAGCGCTATCGGTATCCGCAGAACCTGCCGAAGGTCGCCGCAAGTGGAGGCCCGCAGTGCGCGGGACTGCCCGACGTCGGGTATGAGCGCCGCGCACCGTTCGTGGTCTCCGACATCGGCGCCAACCAGGCCGAGTACGGCAACCAGGGCATCCTGCTCAACTCAGATGCCCTCAAGCAGGCGCTGTTTGGCCCCATCGACGGACCGCCGCGTAACACGGCACAGATTGGACAGCCGGGATGACGGGTGTGTGGAAGTCGGCCACCAAGTTCGGGGTGTTCGGCGTGGTGATGGTGATGCTCACCGCGGCGCTGTTCGCCATCTTCGGCCAGTATCGAGGCGGCAGTGCCGACGGTTACTCCGCAGTGTTCGCCGATGCATCCAGCCTCAAGGGCGGCGACTCGGTGCGCGTCGCGGGAATCAGGGTGGGCACGGTCAAAACGGTGGCATTGCAACCCGACAACACCGTGATAGTCGACTTCGACGCCAGCCGTGACGTCAAGATCACCAACGGGACCAAGGTCGCGGTTCGGTACCTCAACCTTGTCGGTGATCGCTACCTCGAGCTCATCGACGGCCCGGGGAGCACTCGACTCGAGGCGACGGGATCGCAGATCCCACTGGAACGGACCGAGCCCGCACTCGATCTCGACCTTCTCCTCGGTGGGCTCAAACCCGTGATCTCGGGTCTCAACGCGCAGGATGTCAACGCCCTTACCGGATCACTCATCGAGATCCTGCAGGGGCAGAGCGGCAACGTCGAGTCGCTGTTCAGCAGGACCGCGTCGTTCACGTCGGCGATAGCCGACAACGGCCAGATGGTGCAGAACCTCATCGACAACCTCAACCAGGTGGTCGGCACTGTGGCAAAGGACGGCGACCAGTTATCCAGCGCGGTTGACCGGCTCGAACAACTCATCACCGGTTTGGCAGCGGACCGCGACCCGGTCGGCACCGCGATCGAGGCACTCAACCAGGGCACGGCATCGATGTCGGACCTCCTTGGCAAGGCGCGACCGCCGTTGGCCGGCACCATCGATCAGCTCAACCGCATGGCGCCGCTGCTCGAGAAGGACAAGGAACTCCTTGACATCTCGCTTCAGAAGGCGCCGGCGAACTACCGCAAGCTCGTCCGACTCGGGGCGTACGGCAGCTTCCTGAACCAGTACCTGTGCGGTATGTCCGTCCGGGTGACAGACCTCCAGGGCCGTACCGCGTACTTCCCGTGGATCATTCAGCAGCACGCAAGATGCGGAGAGCCCTGATGGGTAAGTACCGTGGATCCTCGCTGGTCCGAGCCGGTTTCATCGGTGTCGTGCTCATCGCGTTGATCGTCACTGTCGGGCTGCGGCCCGAACAGCTGTGGTCGATGGCGACGTCGATACGGCACCAGGCGCTGTTCACCGAGGCCGGCGGACTCACCTCGGGAAATGACGTCAAGATCTCAGGGGTCAAGAAGGGCAGCGTTTCCGGCGTTGAGTTGCACAACGGCAAGGCGTTGGTGACGTTCAGCCTCGACAGCGGTGTCCGTCTCGGACGGGACACCACGGCGCACATCCGGACCGGAACGCTGTTGGGGGAGAGGATGTTGACCCTCGAGCCGACCGGCAGCGGATCGCTGGGCCGGACCGATGTCATCCCGTTGTCGCGCACGTCATCCCCGTACTCGCTGACCCAGGCGGTCAGTGACTTCACCACGAACACTGCGGGCACTGACACCGCGTCGCTCAATCACTCACTCGACACGCTGTCGGAGACCATCGACCGTATCGCGCCCACGCTGGGTCCGACGTTCGACGGGATGACACGGCTCTCCGCGTCTTTGAACGGCAGGGGCGAGACGCTGCGCGATCTGCTGAAGAGCGCAGCCGATGTGACGGGGGTGCTGTCGCAGCGCAGCCAACAGGTCAACACGCTGATGCTCAACGCCAACGACCTGATGGGCGTGCTCGAGCAGCGGCGCTACGCGATCGTGAATCTGCTGGCCAACACCTCCGCGGTGGCCGAGCACTTGACCGGCTTGGTGCGTGACAACGAGCAGGAACTCGCGCCGACGCTGAAGAAGCTCAACACGGTGACCGAGATGTTGCAGCGAAACCGGGACAACATCGCCAAAGCCCTTGACGGACTGGCGAAGTACCAGGTGACACAGGGGGAGGCCGTTAACAACGGCTACTACTACAACGCGTTTGTCGGCAACCTCATACCGTCGCAGTCGCTGCAGCCGTTCTTCGACTACGCCTTCGGATTCCGTCGTGGTGTCAACGCCGGGCAACCACCTGACAACGCCGGCCCGCGCGCCGAGTTCCCCATGCCCTACAACGGCATTCCAGGAGGGTCGCGATGACCGGACGGCGGCGCAGCGCGAAGCTGCTCTTGATCGCATTGGTGGCGCTGCTGGCTGCGGGCGGGGCACTACTGGTACGGCTGGCGTACTTCGAACCGAGGACCATCACCGCCTACTTCACCTCTGCCACCTCGATCTATCCCGGTGACGAGGTGCGAGTCTCCGGGGTGCGGGTGGGGACCATCCAGTCGATCGAGCCCGAGGAGTCGCAGGCCAGAATGACGCTGGCCATCGATCGTGACGTGCCGATCCCCGCCGACGCCAAGGCCGTAGTCGTCGCGCAGAATCTCGTCGCGGCCAGATACGTACAGCTGACACCGGCCTACGAGGCCGACGTGTCGGCGGGACCGGTTATGCCCGACGGCGCTGTGATCGGACTCGACCGGACGGCCGTTCCGGTGGAGTGGGATGAGGTCAAGACCCAATTATCCAGGCTGGCAGCCGAACTGGGCCCGTCCGAGGACGGCCAGACCGGCGTCTCCTCGAGTTCGGTCGGGCGCCTGATCGACAGCGCGGCCAACGCGATGGACGGTAACGGGGACAAGCTGCGCGAGACCATCGCCCAGCTGTCCGGCGTCGGTCGAATCCTGGCCGATGGCAGTGGAAACCTCATCGACATCATCAAGAATCTTCAGGTCTTCGTGGGCGCACTTCGGGACAGCAACGTGCAGATCGTCCAGTTCCAGAATCGGCTGGCAACGGTCAGCAGCCTCGTCGACGCCAGCAGGTCCGATATCGACACGACGCTCACCAAACTGGCAGAGGCGGTCGGCGAGGTGAAGCGTTTCATCGCGGAGAGTCGGGACGCCACATCCGAGCAGGTTGAACGGCTCGCCGACGTCACGCAGAACCTGGCGGACAACCGCGTCAAGCTGGAGAACGTCCTGCACGTTGCGCCCAACGCGATCGGCAACGGTTACAACATCTACAACCCGGACACCGGAACAATGCTCGGCGCGTTCGCGATGGGCAACTTCGCCAACCCGGTCCAGCTGGTCTGCTCGGCGATCGGGGCTCTCGAGAACGCCACCAGTGCCGAAACCGCGAAACTGTGCGCCGATTACCTGGGGCCGGCCCTGAAGCTGCTCAACTTCAACTACCTGCCGATGCCGATCAACGCCTACCTGGCGAAGTCACCAAGCCCGGGCAACCTGATCTACTCGGATCCGAAGCTGGCACCCGGAGGTGAGGGGGCGAGCGCCCCCATGCCGTCGACGGACATCTCGGTGTCGGCCTACACCGGCGCAGGCGATGTGCCACCGCCACTTGCACCCAACGGTCCTCCAATTCCTCCGGGCGTGTACGCGCCAGGTGGCCTGCCGGCCAACCCGACACCCGCGTTGTTCCCGGGTGCGCCGGTACCGGCCGGCGTGGCCATGCCCGGCCCCGCCACGCCGCCCACTCTCCG
The DNA here is from genome assembly GCF_055419205.1 of Mycobacterium sp. IDUB_39. Taxonomy (NCBI): domain Bacteria; kingdom Bacillati; phylum Actinomycetota; class Actinomycetes; order Mycobacteriales; family Mycobacteriaceae; genus Mycobacterium; species Mycobacterium sp. IDUB_39. The sequence goes on along the minus strand of NZ_JBVAXF010000007.1, from coordinate 377,556 downwards.
CGACATGCTGTACCCGGCGGAAGCCACTCCGGTACCGGGCCCGGTTGAAGGGACACCTCCGGCATGACCAGACAGCGTTCGTTGGCTCGGATGACGGCGGTGGCATGCTGCGTGGTGCTCACGGCATCGGGATGCGCCTTCGAGGGTTTGAACTCACTGGAGCTGCCAGGCACTGTGGGGCGTGGGCCAGATGCCGCCATCTACCACGTCGAGATCGCCAATGTCGGTACCCTGGAATCAAATTCACCGGTCCTGGTCGGCGACGTCGTGGTCGGCACCGTCGGACGGATGAGCCTGACGGGCTGGCACGCCGACGTCGAGGTGTCGGTGAAGCCGGATGTGGTCGTGCCCGCCAACGCCGTTGCCACCGTCGGGCAGACCAGCCTGCTGGGATCGATGCACCTGGCGCTGAATCCGCCGGTCGGCCAGAAGCCGAGCGGCAGGCTGGCCCCCGGAGCCGTGATCGGGCTGAACAGTTCGTCGTCCTATCCGTCGACCGAGCAGACGCTGTCGTCACTGTCCGTCGTCGTCAACGGGGGCGGTCTGGGCCAGGCCGGAGACATCATCAGGGAGTTCAGTGCGGCAATGAACGGTAGGGAGGCCCCCATCCGTGATCTGCTGACCCGACTGAACGACTTCATCGGAATCTTCGACTCCCAGCGTGACCAGATCATCGGATCCATTGCGGCACTTGACCGATTGTCCGCCGGATTCGCACAGCAGAACGACGTCCTCACCGCCGCACTGCACAGGATTCCGCCTGCGCTTGAGGTGCTCGTCAAACAACGCCCGCAGATCACGACGGCGCTGCGGGAGTTGGGCGCGTTCAGCGACACTGCGACAGCGCTGATCGACGACACCGGGGCCGACCTAGTGCGCAACCTGCAGAATCTGGAGCCGACGCTGCGGTCGCTCGCCGATGTCGGCCCCGACCTGGGCACCGTACTCAGCTACGCCCCGACCTTCCCCTACACCCAGAACTTCATCGACCGGGCCATCAGGGGCGACTACATGAACCAGTTCATCGTCTTCGACTTCACCGTGCCCCGGTTGAAGCGCGGGTTGTTCCTCGGTACGCGATGGGGACAGGAGGGGATGTCGATGACACCAGCGCCGGGTGACCCCTGGTACTCCACCTACACCCTCGATCCGCTCAAGGCGCCCGTCACACCGGCTCCGCCGGAGGTGGCCGACCTGCCGCCGCTCGTCGACGAACAGGCTCCGACACCTCCTGTCGCGGAAGGCAACTGATGCTCACCAGGTTCGTGCGTATCCAGCTGATCATCTTCACCATCGCATCGGTCATCGGCGTCTTCACGATGGTGGTCGTCTACATGCAGGCGCCCACACTGTTGAACATCGGTCGCATGAAGGTGGTTGTGGAATTACCCGGCACCGGCGGCCTCTACCGGTTCTCCAACGTGACATATCGCGGTGTGCAGATCGGGAAGGTCACCGATGTGATCCCGACCAGAGTCGGCGCCGAGGCAACACTGTCGCTGGACACGTCCTACGACATCCCAGCCGACGTTCACGCCGAGGTTCGAAGCGTGTCCGCCGTCGGTGAGCAGTATCTGGATCTGCAGCCCCAAGGCGCGTCGTCAGACCCAACAGGACCGCGCCTGCGCAACGGCTCGGTCATACCAAGGGACAACACATCGATTCCCCAGGCGGTCGGCCCGATGCTCGACCAGGTCAGTTCGCTACTGGACAGCGTGCCGAAGGACCGCATCGGCGACTTGCTCGACGAATCGTTCAAGGGGCTCAACGGATCCGGATTCGACCTCGGGTCACTGATGGACTCGGGCGCGAAGGTGGTTGGCGACTCAAACGACGCCGCCGATCAGATGCGATCGCTCATCGATGACAGCCGGCCGCTCCTCGACGGTCAGCAGCAGTCCATCGACGACATCAAGATGTGGGCGGGCAGCCTGGCCCGGATCACCGAACGCGTCGCCGTAAACGACGCGCATGTGCGGACCATCATGAAGGTCGGGCCCGGGGCGGCCGATGAGGCCTCAGCACTGCTCAATCAGGTCAAGCCGACTCTGCCGGTGCTGATGGCGAACATGACTACCGTCGGCCAGGTGGCCGTGACCTACCACGCGTCGATCGAGCAGCTTCTGGTACTCCTTCCGCCGTATGTCGCGGCGACACAGACCGTCGGTGTGGCACGGAACAACCCGACCGGTATGGCGATGGGGGACTTCACGCTCAGCATGAACGATCCGCCGGCGTGTACGGTCGGCTTCCTGCCGCCGTCGTCGTGGCGGTCACCGGCCGATCTGTCGGATGTCGACACTCCCGACGGTCTGTACTGCAAGCTCCCGCAGGATTCGCCGATCGGTGTTCGTGGCGCACGCAACTACCCCTGCATGGGGCAACCGGGAAAGCGTGCTCCGACCGTCGAGATGTGCGAGAGCGATAAGCCCTACGAGCCCTTGGCGATGCGTCAGCACGTGCTCGGGCCCTACCCGATCGATCCGAACCTGATCGCCCAGGGCGTTGCGCCCGACGATCGTGTCAATACCGGCGAGCACATCTACGGCCCGGTCGAGGGGACGCCACCGGGGGTGGCGCCGAGTTCCTCGTCGACCGGTGGATCGGACGGTCCATCGGTGGCGATCGCCACCTACGATCCCGAGACCGGTCGGTACGCCACGCCCGACGGCAAGGTGTACCGGCAGGCCGACTTGGCGACACCGGCTGGGACGTGGGAGGACCTGCTCCCCAAGTGACAGTGAACGGCGCTGCGAGGGAAGCGGTTTCAGGAACCCGACTTGACGAGCTTGAACGGCATGTTGATGAACAGGGGCAGGCTGATGCCGCACGCGCCGCTGATGCCGGTCGTCTGATCCTCACCGACCAGCGTCGTCGACATCGGATCGACCCGACCGCCGTCGGGCGTCGTTGGGGCGAACCGGAAGACCTGTAGACCGGGGGAGGCGGTGCCGTTCGGGCACGGCTGCCAGTTCTCCACCGTCCGCTTGACGTACCACACGCCGCCCGTCTTGTAGACGGGCGCGGTCCAGCCGAAATCGCTTGACACCGTGCCGGTGCACTCGGTCGGGTAGCTGCACTGGGTGGCTATGGTCCAGGTGCTGCGAATGCTGGCCTCATCGTGGAATCGTTCGTTGGTCTTCGCCCACTCGCCGTTGGACGTAGCCGTGTAGGTGCCGTTGAGGCCCCACTGCTCGCCGGTGGCCCCCGATGGTGGTGCAGCCACGACCAGTCCGATCATGGCCGCGGCCGCCGCCGTGGCGCCGAGCGCTTTTGGTGTTCGCATCCCACGCTCCTCAACACGCCGAGACATGGTCGCCGACGTTGATTCGATTCGCGCCAAGGTATCCCGCACTTCCCGTCGGGTATGCCGTTACGCCCGCTGAGCGGACAGTTCGAGCGTCGACCGACAGCGCGCGTGCCAGGGTGAGCGCATGCGGTGGATTCTGCTTGCCAGCGTGGTGTCGGTGCTCGCCGTGAGCTTGGGTTCACCTGTGGCGGCGAAGGCTGACCCATTGCCGTGTGACGACGCCTGGTGCACACCGGGTGTCACCCCGGGAGTGACGCTCGGCGCCGCATGCGGAGATACCGGTCACTACGTGTTCGGCACCACGTCGTGGGGTCGGTTGGTGTTCTGCGGATCGCCACGTCGACACGAGCCGCGGTACTTCAGATCTCCGTCGATGATGGGAGTCAAGGACGAGCATGCCGTCTGTCAGGGGCACGAGGCGCGAGTCGCGCAGGCCCCGGACGGTCTCTTCCTCAGCTGCCAGACAATCGATGGCACGCCACGGTGGGTTCGCGGCGATGCCTAGCACGCGCGGAGCGAACGCGACCAAGGCAATCCGCGTGGTGGGCGCGGTCATCGCGATGCTGACGGCGGGTATCGCCCTCGGGCCCGCGACCTCGGGCGCAGAGGAACCGGCAACCCACCGCGTGACGTACACCGTCACGACCCGCACGCCGGTTCAGGCAGACGTCTACTACCGCGACACCGATCCGCCGTCGTGGGCCGACTACAGCCACAATCCGTACCTGTTCAGTCCCCGGGCCACCGCTCGGATTGGCCCGGACTCACCCTGGGTGCTGGAGGTCGGGCTGGCCGATCCGAGACAGTGGGCAATGGTGAGTGCGACCGGCGGAATAGATTCGGCCCCAGCGGATTTCCGATGCGAGTTGGCGGTCGACGGTGTCGTCGTCGCGTCCAGTGACGGACCAAGGGGAGCGCTGTGCTCGCTGCGGAACTGGTAGCCGTAGTGTCGGCCAAGGCGGGACGCGCCCGAGTGTGGCAAACCCTTGAGAGGTGATCAGGTGCAGGACGACGTCGATGTGGTGACCTATCGAGTGACTGACGGGGTGGCCGTCGTGACCATGAACCGGCCGCAGTATCGCAACGCGCAGAACTCGGCGATGACATACGCGTTGGATGCCGCCTTCTGCCGCGCGGTCGATGACGAGGACGTTCGGGTGATCGTGCTCTGCGGCAGCGGCGAGCACTTCAGTGCGGGGCACGACATCGGGACGCCGGGGCGCGACCATCACGTGCACTACGAGAACCGGGCAGCGCTCTGGTGGGATCACGTGGACCGCGCCGGTGGTGATCAACGCTTCGCCCGTGAGATGGAGGTCTACCTCGGGATGTGTCGCCGGTGGCGCGAGCTGCCGAAGCCGACCATCGCGATGGTGCATGGTGCGTGCATCGCAGGCGGCCTGATGTTGGCGTGGGTGTGCGATCTCATCGTGGCGTCCGATGACGCGTTCTTCGCGGATCCCGTCGTGCGCATGGGGATTCCGGGTGTGGAGTACTTCGCGCACCCGTGGGTGCTGGGGCCGCGGTTCGCCAAGGAGATCCTCTACACCGGTGATCGGTTCACCGCCCAGCGCGCCTACGAGGTCGGGATGGTCAGCCGGGTGGTGCCGCGCGCCGATCTGGAGAGCGAGGCGATGTCGCTGGCCGCGCGGATCGCCACGATGCCCGGATTCGGGCTCGCGCTCACCAAAAGGGCCGTCAACCAGTGTGAGGATCAGATGGGCCTGCGGAACGGAATCGATGCGGCCTTCGGCCTGCACCACTTCGCGCACGCGCATAACGTCGAGGTGGGCTCCGACTCCCTCGGTGGCGTCGACCTCAAGGGGATGACCGGGCGTTCCGGCACCCAGTAGCGCGAGCGCCTCCCAAACGCAGACGAGCCCACCCGCTTAGCGGATGGACTCGTCGCGAGCTACTGCTACTTAGACGTCCTCTGGTGGACGTCTAAGGGCTAGCAGTCGTAGTACAGCGAGAACTCGTAGGGGTGCGGCCGGATCTGGATCGGCATGATCTCGTTCTCCCGCTTGTAGGAGATCCAGGTCTCGATCAGATCCTCGGTGAAGACGCCACCCTCGGTGAGGTACTCGTGATCCTCCTCGAGCTTGTCGATGACCGCCGACAGCGAGGTGGGCGCCTGCGGGATGTTGGCGGCCTCCTCGGGGGGGAGCTCGTAGAGGTCCTTGTCGACCGGGGCCAACGGCTCGATCTTGCGCTTGATGCCGTCGATGCCGGCCATCAGCATCGCCGCGAACGCGAGGTACGGGTTGCCCGAGCTGTCGGGGCAGCGGAACTCAAGGCGCTTGGCCTTCGGGTTGTTGCCCGTGATCGGGATGCGGACACACGCCGAACGGTTGCGCTGGCTGTACACCAGGTTGATCGGCGCCTCGTAACCCGGCACCAGGCGCTTGTAGGAGTTCACCGTCGGGTTGGTGAATGCCAGCAGCGAGGGCGCGTGGTGCAGGATGCCGCCGATGTAGTGGCGCGCCAGGTCGGAAAGGCCGGCGTAGCCCGACTCATCGTGGAACAGCGGCTTGCCGTCCTTCCACAGCGACTGGTGGGCGTGCATACCCGAACCGTTGTCACCGAACAGCGGCTTGGGCATGAAGGTGACGGTCTTGCCGTTCTTCCACGCCGTGTTCTTGATGATGTACTTGAACAGCAGCACGTCATCGGCGGCCGACAGCAGGGTGTTGAACTTGTAGTTGATCTCGGCCTGGCCGGCGGTGCCCACCTCGTGGTGACCGCGTTCCAGGATGAAGCCGGCGTTCTGAAGGTTGGTGGCCATCTCGTCGCGCAGGTCGACGTAGTGGTCATACGGAGCGACTGGGAAGTAGCCACCCTTCTGGCGGACCTTGTAGCCCAGGTTCGGGCTGCCGTCTGCCTCGAAGGGCTCGCCGGTGTTCCACCATCCCGACTCCGAGTCGACCTCGTAGGAGGTGCCGTTGATCTTCGAGTCGAACGTCACCGAGTCGAAGATGTAGAACTCGGCCTCAGCGCCGAAGAAGCAGGTGTCGGCGATGCCCGTGCTGGCGAGGTAGTTCTCCGCCTTGCGGGCGACGTTGCGGGGGTCGCGGGAGTAGGCCTCGCGCGTGAACGGGTCGTGCACGAAGAAGTTCATGTTCAGCGTCTTGGCGGCGCGGAACGGATCGATGCGTGCGGTCTCGGGATCCGGCAGCAGCATCATGTCGGACTCGTGGATGGACTGGAAGCCGCGCACCGACGAGCCGTCGAATGCGAGTCCGTCCTCGAACACGCTCTCGTCGAACGTCGAAGCCGGGATCGAGAAGTGCTGCACGACGCCAGGGAGATCGCAGAACCGAATGTCGACGTACTCGACCTTCTCGTCCTTGATCTGCTTGATGATGTCGTCGGCCGTCTTTTCTGCCACTGAGTGCTCTCCTTTTACTGGTAACCCGCGGGTTGACGCTAAGGACACGATGTTGCACGCCAGTCAACCGCATGTTGCGCGGACGTTACGCGATTGGGTGGACCATATGCTTGTGGCATGGCGCGCACCTTCGGTACCTGGCTGTCTGGCCCACCGCCGCCCGAGGCGGGTGATTCCTCCCAGGGACCCAACGACTACCCGGGGCAGCGACTCGGATTGCCCCCGTCGGGCGCCGGTTCACTTGTCGGTTGGGGCAGGCGCATCGGCGCTCTGGTGCTCGACTGGCTCATCGCCTACGGACTGGCAGCCCTGTTGATGTCGCTCGGGCTGTTGTCGCTGGAAATGCTGTCGACGGCGGTGCTGGTGATCTGGCTGGTGCTCGGCATCGTCTCGGTGCGACTGTTCAGCTTCACACCCGGACAGGCCGCCTTGGGGCTGCAGGTCGCATCCGTTGACCACCGCATCCACGTCGGCGTGGGTCGCGCGCTCGCGCGCGGTGTGCTGGTGGCGCTCGTCATCCCGCCGCTGTTCACCGACTCCGACGGTCGGGGACTTCAGGACAAGGCCACGGGCACCGCGATCGTCAGGCGCTAGCGCACCGGACTCACGCCGAGGCGACGGCCGCGCGCTGCCACCAGTCGGTCACCAGGGCCGCATAGGCCTCGGGCTTCTCCTCCCAGGAGAAGTGGCCCACCCCGGCCATGAAGTCCACGCTGCTGTTGGGCAGACGGTCACCGAGATAGGTCGCGTTCACCGCGGGCACGACCTGGTCATCACTGCCCTGCACGATGCGTACCGGCGTGCGTATCTCGGCCAGGAGATCGCCCAGCTGCGGAAGCTGCTCGGGATACGCCTGCACGTACGGAATGGACTCGGCGAACCGGTCGCCCGCGTAGGAGGCGATGTAGTCGTCGCGAACCTCTTGCGACGGGGTGTACCCGGCGATGGTGTCAAGAGCGATCTCGACGATCGTGCGGCCGCCGATCTGACGGTACGGTGCCAGGTCGGTGGCCTCCACCCACTCCTTGAGCGGGCCGGCGACTGTCACCGGCACGGCCGCCCCGCCGGATCCGATGACCAGGCTGGCGAACCGGTCGGGATGGGCGGCGGCCGCGAACAGGGTGGCCGACGTGCCGATATCCGGTGCCACCGCATGCGGCCGGTCGAGTCCGAACGCGTCGGCGACGCGAACGATGAACCCGCCCATCGCTTTCGGGTTCATCAAGGAATCGCGTCGTTCCGAGCCGCCGAATCCAGGCAGGTCAACGGCGACCAGGTGCGCGGCCGCGGCCAATTGTGGCCATGTCTGCTCGTACGCGAAGACGCTCTCCGGCCACGGGTTGAGCAGCAAAGCCCGCTGCGCTCCGGTGCCGCCCTCCGCGTAGCGGATCGACAGGCCGTCGATCGTCGTGAACTTGGGATGAATGAGCCCGCTCACGACCGTGCCGCCTGCGTATCGTTGCGTGCCTCGATGGCATCGACGCTGCTGGTGAACGCCTTTCAAAGGACATCCTCGTCGACTGTTCCGAGAACGCCCGCGAGCACTCGGCCCCTGAGGTTCTTCCCCTCGCGGACGATGACGACGTCGACTTCGGTCGTTCCGTCGGGTCGCGGCGTCAGGGTGTAGGTGTAGCCCGATGCCCCGCCGAACTCGGACCAGTAGTAGTGCAGGCGCTCCCAGGTGCCGCGCCCGCCCTCGGTGACGTCGGTCTCGCGAGCGCCCAGATGATGCACCAGCAGCGATGCGTCGGCGCTGTTGGGTAAGAGCTTCGAGCGGCCAGGGCCGAAGTCGGTGAGCCCGGCGATGAACTGCTCGGGGGTCGAGCTGGTGACCTGGTGGAAGTGGAGTGTGGACATTTCGGTCTTCCTTGCTGCGATGAGCTGATGGCTACATCCACCATGAGCGTGTCGCGGACCTCGCGAATTCCTGCTCGCGGCTTTCCGGAGAAGCCGTAGTGACCCTGGTATTGGCAGGGACAGCCTTAGGATCTGTCGGTGGCACAGGGGGCGAGCGCGCTGGGGGAGTACCTCCGTGCACGCCGCGAACAACTTCGGCCCGAGGCCGTCGGGCTGGAGGTCAGTGCGCGGCGGCGCGTCCCGGGACTGCGCCGCGAGGAGCTGGCACTGCTCGCCGGCATCAGCGCGGACTACTACGTGCGGCTCGAGCAGGGGCGTGACAGGCATCCATCCGCACAAGTCCTCGATGCGCTGGCACGCGCCCTTCAACTCGACGTCAACGCCACAGCGCATCTGCATCAGCTGGTGACTGCCCCAGGTCGCACACCCGACATCGGGGTCGATGCGGTGGCCGATGATTTGGATGAACTGATCGATCAGTTCTCGATGCCCGCGATCGTGGCCAACCGCTACCAGGATGTGCTGGCCGCGAACCCCATTGCCCGCGCGTTGTCACCGGGTTTCGCGCCCGGTGCGAACTTCCTGCGGTGGCGGCTGTTGGCGCCGGCCGCCCGTGAGTTCTACGTCGACTGGGACGAGGCGACCGAAGTCGCGGTGAGCGGATTACGCGAAGTGGCCGGCAGCGATCTGAACGATCCCCGGCTGCGCGCACTCGTCGAGGAGATGTCGGCCGGTAGTGAACGGTTCCGCGAACTCTGGGCACGCGCGGACGTGGGGTATCGCCGAGGCGTTGTCCACATGCGGCATCCCGTGGTCGGCGACCTTCATCTCCAACGCACCAGGCTGAACGTTCCGCACTCCGGCGGACAGCATCTGTTGATCTATCGCCCGGAGCCGGGCAGCGCATCGGCCCGTGTGCTGGGGGATCTTCGCCCAGCGGACTGAGGGTGCTTGGGGTGTTACTTGCGTCGCACGGTGCGCTGCACGCCGCGCATCTTGGCGTTGCCGGGCATCGGTCCCTTGGGCATCGCGGCAGGCCCCATCCGCGACCCCAGCGCAACGAGCTTGGACTCCAGCGCGTCCATCTGCTTGACCGTGATGTTGGCAGGGAGCTTGGTCAGGTGGCGTTCCAGCTTGGACAGCGGCACCTCGCCCTCACCGTTGCCGACCACGAAGTCGTAGATCGGAGTGTCGCCGATCAGTCGGGCGGTGCGCTTCTTCTCCTGGGCGAGAAGCGGTTTGACCCGCACTGCGGCGCCCTCACCGACGAAGATCACGCCCGGTCGGCCGATCACCCGGTGCACCGCATCGAAGTGGCCGGTCGCGGCGACGCCGGGAGTGACACGCCACTTACCGCGCAGGTTGTCCAACGCCCACGCCGCGGCGCCGGTCTGTCCCTCCGCCTTGCGGTAGACCGACTTCTGCGCCCGCCTGCCGAAGACGATGAACGCGACCAGCGCGCCGAGCACGATGCCGAGGGGGATCAGCGTCACCATCGTGAAGGTGCTGCCGCTGAGGACGCCCGCGGTCACCGCTGCCGCGACGATCAGCACGAATGCGCCGACCATGTAGGGAAGGAGGCGCTTGTCCTCCTTGCGCTGAATCTGGAACGCCTGCCACAGCTGACTGCGGCGCTGCTTTGAGGCCGCCTTTCGGGTGGCCTTCGCCTCGGCCTTGGCGGCCTTCACAGCGGCGGGGTTGCGAGTTTTCGCCATGGGACCAGGATACGGGTGCGGGTGGGCGAATCAGGAAACGGGCGGGCTGGTCCGTAGCCGCTCGGCCTGCGCGTACAGCCGACCTGCTCGGTACGACGAGCGAACCAGCGGACCGGCCAGGACGCCGGCGAATCCGATGCCCTCGGCATAGGCGGCGTGCTCGACGAACTCCTCGGGCTTGACCCACCGCTCGACGGGGTGATGGCGCGCGGACGGGCGCAGGTACTGCGTGATGGTGACGATGTCGCAGCCGGCGCGATGGAGGTCGTCGAGTGCGGTGCGGACCTCCTCGGGTGTCTCGCCCATGCCCAGGATCAGGTTGCTCTTGGTGACCAGCCCGTAGTCACGCGCGGCCGTGATGACGTCCATGCTGCGCTGGTAGCGGAACGCAGGACGAATCCGCTTGAAGATGCGCGGCACCGTTTCGACGTTGTGCGCCAGCACCTCCGGACGCGTCTCGAACACCGTCTCGAGCTGTTCGGGGATGGCGTTGAAGTCGGGGATCAGCAGCTCGACACCCGTGTTCGGATTGAGCGCCTTGATCTGGCGGACGGTCTCGGCGTACAACCAGGCGCCGCCGTCGGGGAGATCGTCGCGGGCCACGCCGGTCACGGTCGAGTAGCGCAGGCCCATCGTCGCGACGCTCTCGGCGACGCGCCGCGGCTCGTCGCGGTCCAGTTCGGCGGGCTTGCCCGTGTCGATCTGGCAGAAGTCGCATCGTCGGGTGCACTGTTCGCCGCCGATGAGGAACGTGGCCTCGCGGTCCTCCCAGCACTCGTAGATGTTGGGGCAGCCGGCTTCTTCGCACACCGTGTGCAGACCCTCACGTTTCACCAGGGCCTTGAGCTCGGTGTACTCCGGTCCGGTCTTCAAGCGGGTCTTGATCCACGGCGGCTTGCGCTCAATGGGGGTCTCGGCGTTTCTGACCTCGAGACGAAGCAGTTTGCGGGTTCCCGGGTCGACGCTCACGACAATGATGCTAGCGTCGTCCGGCCGTCGAGCGCGTCGCAGACTGCCGCGGCCACCCGTTCGGCGACGTCATCGGTGGTGACGCGGCGGCCGAGTTCAGCCGTCAGGGACGTGACACCCGCATCGGCTATGCCGCACGGCACGATCGCGCCGTAGCCGTCCAGCGTGCAGTCACAGTTCAGCGCGAAGCCGTGCAACGTCGTCGCCCGCGCGACCCGAATGCCGATCGCGGCGATCTTGCGAGCCGGTTGTCGACCGTCGCCGGGCACCCACACCCCCGACCGGCCGTCGATCCGTCCGGTCTCTAGGCCGAGTGAGGCGCACACGCTGATCAGCGAATCCTCCAGCCGCCGAACGAAGTTCACCACATCCAGAGGTTCGGTCAAGCCGACGATCGGATAGCCGACCAGCTGGCCCGGGCCGTGCCAGGTGATCTTGCCGCCGCGGTCGGTGTCGATCACCGGGGTGCCGTCGACCGGCCGTTCGTGCGGTTCGGTGCGCTTGCCCGCGGTGTAGACGGGCGGATGCTCGAGCAGCAGCAGGGTGTCGGGGCCGCCCGCGACCCGGGCCTCGGCCAGTTCGCGCTGCATCTGCCACGCATCTTGGTAGTCGACGGTGCCGAGGTGGCGAACCTCGACAGCCGCCGAAGAGGATCGCACCGACGTTGCCACCATGTCCTTGACGCTACCCGTCAGCCGTAGTTGGGCGCCGTGCCGTACGCCAGCGCTTCGCCGATGGTGTTGTGATGGAACTCGAATCCGGCGCGTTCGAGCACCGCGGGGATGGCGCGCTGGCCGCCCAGCAGACCCTCATCGGCGAACTCGCCCAGCACGGTGCGCAATGCGAATCCGGGCACCAGCAGCGCCGAGGGCCGGTTCACGGCGCGGCCAAGCGCGGACGTGAACTCGGCGTTGGTCACCGGCGCCGGGCCGGTCAGGTTCACCGGCCCCGACACGTCGGCGTGCGCGATCGCGAACAGCAGGGCCCGCACCTCGTCCTCGAGGCTGATCCACGGCATGTACTGGCGACCGTTGCCCAGACGTGCGCCCAGTCCGAGCGAGAACAGTGGCTTGAGACGATTCAGCACGCCACCGGAGGGACCCAGCACCAACCCGGTGCGGGCCAGCACGACCCGGGCACCTGACTGCTGCGCCGCGGTCGTCGCCGCCTCCCAGTCCTCGCACAGTCCGGCCAGGAAGCCAGTGCCGGCGGGCGCGGTCTCATCGACGACGCGGTCACGCGTGTCGCCGTAGTAGCCGACCGCGCTGGCATTGATCAGCACCGGGACGTCCGCATCGGCTATCGCGTTGGCCAACACCTCGGTCGGGCCGATGCGGCTGTCGCGCAGGCTCTGCTTGAACGCGCCCGACCATCGCTTGGCCCCCACGCTGACGCCGCACAGATTCACGACGGCGTCGACGCCACGCAGGGTGCTCGGATCGCACTCGCCGGTGTCCGGATTCCAGAACACGTCATCGGGGTGCGACGGTGGCCGCCGCACGATCCGCAGCACGCGGTGGTCTCCCGCGCGCAGCGCCGAGGTCAAGGCCGAGCCGATCAGACCCGAGGAACCCGCGATCGCGATGACGGCATTGGTCACGGTGGCGTGTGCCTCCTACAGACCGAGGTCTGCCTCGAACGCTCCCTCTTCGAGGCGACGTTTGATGGTCGTCAGGAAGCGACCGGCATCGGCACCGTCGATGAGGCGATGGTCGTAGGTCAGCGGCAGGTAGCACACCGACCGCACACCGATCGACTCGTTGCCGTTGTCGTCGACGACCACCCGCGGGCGCTTGACGATGGCGCCGGTGCCGAGCATCGCCGCTTGCGGCGGCACCAGGATCGGGGTGTCGAACAGAGCGCCCTGGCTGCCGATGTTGGTGATGGTGAACGTGCCACCGGACAGCTCGTCGGGCCGCAGGTTGCCCGACCGGGCGCGGGCCGCGATGTCGGCGATCGCGCGGGCCAACCCGCCCAGCGACAGGTCACCTGCGTTGTGCACGACGGGGGAGAGCAGACCCTGCTCGGTGTCCACCGCGAAACCGAGATGTTCGGCGTCGAAGTAGGTGATCTCCTTGGTGTCCTCGTTGTAGCTCGCGTTGACGTTCGGATGCGCCTTGAGGGCATCGACCACCGCGACGGCGAAGAACGGCAGGAACGTCAGGTTGACGCCCTCGCGCTCGGCGAAGCTGGCCTTGGCTCGCGCACGCAGTGCCACGATCTTGGTCAGGTCGACCTCATGGGTCTGCGTCAATTGTGCTGTCGTCTGCAGGGATTCACGCGTCTTCTTCGCCGTGATCTGGCGGATCCGGGTGGCCTTCTGCGTGGTGCCGCGCAAGTGGGCCAGCGCAGGGGCCGGAGTAGCCGGTGCCGCGGCAGCGGGCTTGGCGGCAGCGGCCGGTGCCGCCGCGGGAGCGGGTGCCTTGGCGGCCTCCGCTGCTGCCAGCACGTCCTGTTTGCGGATGCGGCCACCGACACCGGTGCCCTTCACCGATCCGAGATCCACGCTGTGCTCCGTGGCCAGTTTGCGCACCAGCGGTGTCACATACGGGCTCGCGTCAGATGCGGGCGCCTCCGCGGCAGGAGCCGCGCGCTGCGGCGTGGGCTCGGGCTTCGGTTCCGGCTTGGGTTCCGGCTTGGGTTCCGGCTTCGGCTCGGGCTTGGGTTCCGGCGTGGGCTCAGCCTTGGGTTCGGGCTTGGGCTCGGCCTTCGGCGCTGGTGTGGGCTCCGGCTCTGGTTCTGGCGCCGCGTCCGCGGAGCCGACCTTGCCCAGTTCGCCACCGACGGCGACGACGTCATCCTCCTCGGCGGTGATTGACACCAGGGTGCCCGCCACCGGCGAGGGGATCTCGGTGTCGACCTTGTCGGTGGAGACCTCGACCAACGGCTCGTCGACCTCGACGCTGTCGCCGACCTTCTTGAGCCACCGGGTCACCGTTCCCTCGGTGACGGACTCGCCGAGTTCAGGCATCTTCACCGACGTCGCGGCGCCGCTGGAGGCGGGTGCCGACTTCGCGGGCTCGGGGGCCGGCTCTTGCGCTGCCTCCGGCTCGGGCTCCGGCTCCGGTTCGGCTTCGGGCTCCTGAGCGGCGGGCTGCGCATCAGCACCGGAGGCGTCCTCGCTGGACTCGCCGGCCTCGCCGATCAACCCGAGGTCACCGCCGACCTCGACGGTGTCGTCCTCGTGGGCGATGATCTTGGTCAGCACACCGGCGACGGGGGACGGGATCTCGGTGTCCACCTTGTCCGTCGAGACCTCGAGAAGGGGTTCGTCGACTGCGACGGTGTCGCCCTCCTGCTTCAGCCATCGCGTGACTGTCCCCTCGGTAACGCTCTCACCGAGTGCGGGCATCTGGACGGAGATGGCCATGTCTATTGACTCCCTCGAACGGTTGCTCTGCCGGGCCGAATTGTCGCGGTGTCCATCCTGTCACGTCCGGGCGCGCGGGTCGTCGCAGACCTAGCAGTGCGGTCCTCTGGCACTATCGGGTAAGGCGTTGAGGCCGAACTGCCGCGACGAGTAGAAGGAGCCGGGTCGAATTGGGGCTGTTCTCCAGATTCCGCCGTCGCGGCTCCCGGCGTGCCGCTAGCGCCGACCCCGCCGCCGATCTCCAGTACCTCCACGACTGGGTCAGCACACACCAGGGTGTCGAGGCCTTCATCGAGCCCCAGACCACCGTCACCGACGTCACGGTGGTGCTGGTGGCGGCGGATGGCGAGTGGACCCGCCGCCGGGCGGGCGGGGACGCGGGTGCGCGGCGCCTGAGCGGTCAGCTGAACATCCCCGTCTACGACGTCCAGAAGGTCGGCTACCCGCAGCGGATGCGCGACTTCGACGCGCGCCGGCGCATCGAACGCCAGCGCGAGGCCCGCAGGGCGCTCGAGTAGCGCGTTCTTGACATGTCCGCGCAGATACGGGCATGGTCGATCCATTCGGTACCGGCGGTACTGGTTACTTTTGGACGCGACAATGACGGGGAGCCTGATGACGTCGACCGGTGAGCGCTTTGTGCACAGCGCGGATGGCGAACGGATTGCCATCTATGAAGAGGGCAACCCCGAGGGGCCCACGCTCGTACTCGTACACGGGTGGCCCGACTCCCACGTGCTGTGGAACGGCGTCGTGCCCATGCTGGCCGACCGCTTCCGGATCATCCGCTACGACAACCGCGGCGTGGGGAGATCATCGGTGCCCAGGAAGGTGTCGGCGTACGCCATGTCCCGGTACGCCGACGACCTCGCCGCGGTGATCGACGCTGTCTCGCCCGGGGTCGCCGTGAACGTGCTGGCTCACGACTGGGGATCGGCGGGTGTGTGGGAGTACCTGGCGCGCACCGGCGCTGGCGACCGGGTGGCCTCGTTCACATCCCTGTCCGGCCCCAGCGGTGACCACCTGAACCGCTATGTCATGGAGGGCCTCAAGCAGCCGTACCGGCTCCCGCGGTTCCTGCGCTCACTGAGCTGCCTGGTTCGCCTGACGTACATGGGCGCGAACTCGGTGCCGGTTGTGGCGCCCGCGCTGACGCGCGTGTTCCTGCCGCGCGTCATGCGGGCAATCCTGCAGTGGCGTGACGGCATCCCCGCCGACCAGATTCACCATTCGGACGCGCTCGTCACCGATGCCGTGCGCAGCATGAAGGTGTACCCGGCCAACTACTTCCGATCACTTGCCAGCGCGCGCAGGGACCATCACGTCGACGTGCCGGTCCAGATCATCGTCAACACCCGCGATCCCTTTGTCCGCCACCACGTCTACGACGAGACCGGCAAATGGGTCTCGCGGCTATGGCGTCGAGAGGTGAAAGCCGGTCACTGGTCGGTGTTCTCACACCCGCAGGTGGTGGCGCAATCCGTCACCGAACTCGTCGATTTCCTGGGCGGCGCGGAGCCCGCCCGCGGCCTGCTGCGCGCCCAGGTCGGCCGGCCTCGCGGAGCCTTCGGCGACACGCTGGTCTCGGTGACCGGGGCAGGCAGCGGAATCGGTCGCGCCACCGCGCTGGCCTTTGCCGCCGAGGGGGCGGAGGTCGTGGTCAGTGACGTCAACGAGAACGCAGCGGCCGCCACCGTCGCGCAGATCGCCGCTGCGGGCGGCACCGCGCACGCCTACCGCCTGGACGTCGCCGACGCCGCGGCGGTGAACGGCTTCGCCGAGCAGGTGTGTGCCACCCACGGGGTGCCCGATGTGGTGGTGAACAACGCAGGCGTGGGCCAGGCCGGCAACTTCCTGGACACCCCGGCCGACGAGTACGACCGGGTGCTCGACATCAACTTCGGTGGTGTCGTCAACGGTTGCCGCGCCTTCGCCGACCGGATGGTCGACCGTGGCACCGGCGGGCACATCGTCAACGTCGCCTCCATGGCCGCCTACGCGCCGATGCAGTCGATGAACGCGTACGCGACCAGCAAGGCCGCGGTGCACATGTTCTCCGACTGTCTGCGTGCCGAACTCGATTCCGCCGGAATCGGTTTGACGACGGTGTGCCCCGGAGTGATCGACACCGACATCATCAACACGACGCGCTTCGACGTGCCCGCCCGCAGGCAGGACGCGGTCGAGGCGCGCCGAGCGCAGATTCAACGAGGCTTCAAGGCGCGGCGCTACGGCCCCGACAAGGTGGCCAAGGCGATCATCGGAGCGGTCAAGAAGAACAAGCCGATCCGCCCCGTCACCCCGGAGGCCTACCTGTTGTACGGCGTCGCGCACGCCCTGCCGCAGGTGATGCGCAGCACCGCCCGCGGCACGGTTCTGTAGCTAGCTGCTCGATTAGCCGCTCGCGGCCCTGCTTGATTAGCCGCTCGCGGCGATGTCCTCGATGGCGGCGAACATCGTCCGCGTCGGCACCCCGGTGCCGCCCTTGCCGGTGTAGCCCCACGGCCCGCCGGTGTTGTAGGCCGGCGCGGCGACGTCGAGGTGCGCCCACTGCACTCCATCCGCCACGAACTCGCGCAGGTAGACCCCGGCGACCAGCATGCCTGCGTAGCGCGACGCACTGACGTTGGCCAAATCGGCCACCGTCGACTTGAGGTCGTCCTTGAGTTCCTCGGGCAGCGGCATCGGCCAGGCGTTCTCGCCCACCTGCTGCGACAGCGCGGCCACGCGGTCCCGGAACTCGTCGCTGCCCATGACACCCGGCGTCCGCGAGCCCAGGGCCACCGTCTGCGCGCCCGTCAGCGTCGACGTCTCGATCAGGTAGTCGGGCTGGTCCTCACACGCCCGCACGATCGCGTCGGCCAGGATCACGCGGCCCTCGGCGTCGGTGTTGAGCACCTCCACGGTGATGCCGCCGTACTGGGTCAGCACGTCGCCGGGGCGCTGCGCCGTCGCCGACGGCATGTTCTCGGCCATCGGCACGGTGGCGATCACGTCGACGGGCACGTTCTGCTTGGCCGCGAGCACGACGGTCGCGACGACGGCCGCGGCACCGCCCATATCGGAGGTCATGTGATGCATGTTGGCCGCGGGCTTGATCGAGATACCGCCCGTGTCGAAGGTGATGCCCTTGCCCACCAGCGCGACCGTCTTCGCCTTCTTCTTCTTGGCCGCAAGCTTCGACCCGCGGTGGATCAGCCGGACCAGGCGCGGGCCGCGAGATGATCCCTTGCCCACGCCGACGATGCCGCCGTATCCGCCCTTCTCCAGGGCCTTCTCATCGAGGATCTCGACCTCGAGACCGACGGCCTCACCCAAAGCCCTTGCCCGCTTGGCGAACTCCTCGGGGAAGAGGTGGCTGGGCGGAGTGTTGACCAGATCCCGGGCGGTGGCCACCGCCGTGGCGATATCGGTGCCGCGCGCCGCCTGAGCCTTCGCGTCCTTGGCCGTGGACAGCGCGGTGACCTTGGCGAGCCCCGGCTCCTTGGGCGCCGTCTTGTCGCTGCGGAAGTCGGTGAACCGGTAGGCGCCCAGAATCAGCCCCTCGACCGTGGCGGCCACGTCGAGATCGGACAGTGTGGTGATGACGGTCTCCGTGCCCGACAGCGAGCGGGCGGCCGCCCCTGCGGCCCGACGGATCAGGTCCTGCGGCCACTCGTCGCGAGCCTTGCCCAGTCCGACGGTCAACACGCTGGCCACCGGCAGCGACGGCACCACAATGCGGGTGACCTGCTCGGTGCCGGCCTTGGCGCCGAGCGCCCGGAGCGCGACCTCGATCTCACCGACCGCCTCCGCGTCGAGGAACGGGTTCGCGACGACCTTGACGCTTGCGTCGGACTCGTCATCGCCGTTCACCACGGGGACGATCAGCACCGCAGAGCCCGTACCGCGCTTGGGCAGGCTGGTGGCGACGTTGACGACGGGGGACTGGTAACCGGGACTGGTACTCACAGTGGTCAACCCTAGCCAGTGCGGCCAGCCTGGGGAGAGCGGAGCGACCGGGATTAACCTTGCGGCGTGAGTGACAACCTGCTGCAGGGCCCACTGGTAGACCGCCATCGAGCGTTGGGCGCGAGCTTCGCGGAGTTCGGGGGCTGGCTGATGCCGGTGAGCTACGCCGGCACCGTCGCCGAGCACAACGCGACCCGTAACGCCGTCGGCCTCTTCGACGTCAGCCATCTCGGCAAGGCGCTGGTCGTCGGCAAGGGGGCCGCCGCCTACGTCAACTCCGCATTCACCAACGACCTGAACCGAATCGGTGCGGGCAAGGCGCAGTACACGTTGTGCTGCAACGAATCCGGTGGCGTTATCGACGATCTGATCGCCTATTACGTGTCCGATGACGAGGTGTTCCTGGTGCCCAACGCGGCCAACACCGCCGCCGTCGTGGCAGCGCTGAAGGACAAGGCGCCGGCCGGGCTGACCATCACTGACCAGCACCGATCCCATGCGGTGCTGGCGGTTCAGGGCCCCAAGTCCGCTGAGGTGGTCGGCGCGCTTGGCCTGCCCACCGATATGGACTACATGGCCTACGCCGACGCCGAGTTCGACGGGGTGGCAGTGCGGGTGTGCCGCACCGGTTACACCGGCGAGCACGGTTACGAACTCCTCCCGGAGTGGGACCGGGCCGGTGTCGTGTTCGACGCGCTGGTCTCTGCGGTGACGTCCGCGGGTGGTGAACTCGCCGGCCTCGGCGCCCGCGACACACTGCGAACCGAGATGGGCTACCCGCTGCACGGTCACGAGCTGTCGCTGGAGATATCGCCAGTACAGGCGCGATGCGGCTGGGCGATCGGCTGGAAGAAGCCGGCGTTCTGGGGGCGCGACGCCCTGCTCGCCGAGAAGGAGGCGGGACCGCGGCGAGTGCTGCGCGGACTGCGGGCCCTCGGGCGTGGGGTGCTACGCGCCGATATGACCGTGCTCGACGGCGACAGGACCGTCGGGGTGACGACGTCGGGGACATTCTCTCC
Source organism: Mycobacterium sp. IDUB_39 (assembly GCF_055419205.1). Classification (NCBI taxonomy): domain Bacteria; kingdom Bacillati; phylum Actinomycetota; class Actinomycetes; order Mycobacteriales; family Mycobacteriaceae; genus Mycobacterium; species Mycobacterium sp. IDUB_39. Next base: position 357,977 of record NZ_JBVAXF010000007.1, on the reverse strand, counting down.
AACACTCAAACTCGGTATCGCGCTGGCGCTCATCGACACCGACGCCGGGGTCGCCGACGGCCAGACGGTGGCGGTTGACGTCCGTGGGAAACGGCTCGAATGCGAGGTCGTCGCACCACCCTTCGTGGAGGCGAAAACTCGATAGTGGTGGGTTATACAATTCCGGTATGACCGACGGCCCTCTCGAGTTCTCGCTTGCCCGAAATACGAATCCGGCAAGTGACGAGGTGCGCGCCGACATCCTCTCCGATCCCGGTTTCGGTCGGTTCCACACCGATCACATGGTGTCGATCGACTACACCGCGGGACGCGGCTGGCATGACGCCAAGGTGGTGCCGTACGGCCCCATCGAGCTGGACCCGTCGGCGATCGTCCTGCACTACGCGCAGGAGGTCTTCGAGGGACTCAAGGCCTACCGCTGGGCCGACGGATCGATCGTGTCGTTCCGGCCCGACGCCAACGCCGCCCGGCTGCGCCGCTCGGCGCGCCGGCTGGCCATTCCCGAGCTGCCCGACGAGGTGTTCCTGGAGTCGCTGCGCCAGCTGATCGCCGTCGACGACGACTGGGTGCCCGCGGCCGGGGGCGAGGCGTCGCTGTACCTGCGGCCGTTCATCTTCGCCACCGAGCCCGGCCTCGGCGTGCGGCCCGCCACCGAGTACCGCTACATGGTGATTGGCTCACCGGCCGGCGCCTACTTCAAGGGCGGCATCAAGCCGGTGTCGGTCTGGCTGTCGACCGAGTACGTGCGGGCCAGCCCCGGCGGCACCGGCGCGGCGAAGTTCGGCGGCAACTACGCGGCGTCGCTGCTGGCGCAGGCCGAGGCCGCCGAACAGGGCTGCGATCAGGTCGTGTGGCTCGATGCCATCGAACGCCGCTACGTCGAGGAGATGGGCGGGATGAACCTGTTCTTCGTCTTCGGCAGCGGTGGCTCGGCCCGGCTGGTGACACCCGAGCTAAGCGGCTCGTTGCTCCCCGGTATCACCCGGGACTCGTTGCTGCAGTTGGCAACCGACGCCGGGTACGCCGTCGAGGAGCGCAAGATCGATGTCGAGGAGTGGCGGAAGAAGGCGTCCGCCGGCGAGATCACCGAGGTGTTCGCCTGTGGCACCGCCGCCGTCATCACCCCGGTCTCGCACGTCAAGTCCGGCGACGGCGAGTTCACCATCGCCGATGGCCAGCCGGGTGAGGTCACGATGGCCCTGCGCGACACACTCACCGGCATTCAGCGTGGGACGTTCGCTGACACCCACGAATGGATGACCCGTCTCGGCTAGGTAGAATGGGGTGTCCTCATCGGACACCGGACGAGCGGCACCGTACCCGGCCAGCGACAAGACGGCGCGTGGAGAGGTGTGTCATGTCTTGGATCATTCTGGTCGTCTCGGGTGCCTTCGAAGCCGTGTGGGCAGTGGCCTTGGGCAAGTCGGAGGGCTTCACCAGGCTCGCGCCGTCGCTGGTGTTCTTCCCGGCGCTCGTCGTATCGATGGGCGGGCTGGCCTACGCCATGCGCGAACTGCCGACCGCGACGAGCTACGTCATCTGGGTGGGCATCGGCGCGACGCTGACCGCGGTCTACTCGTTCGCCACAGGTGACGAGTCGGTGTCGGTGGCCAAGGTCGTTCTCATCGGGGTGATCGTCGCGGCCGCGATCGGGCTCAAGGTGCTGCACGGCTGACGTGTCAGCCGATCGCCATCCCCAGCGCCGCAACGGTCGTCGTCACCTCGAGGGCCGCACCCAGCACGTCCCCGGTGATCCCACCGAACCGGCGCACGCAGTGCGCGACGAGTGCCGCGGCCAGAGCGAGCGCCACCAGCACGGCGACCGGGCCCTGCCATGGCCGAGGGGTGGCGAACACGGCCGCCGCGGTGACCAGGGCGACCCAGGCCGTCACCACCCACCACGGTTGGGTGCCTGCGACACTAGAACCCGACGCGCTGCCAGGTGCGGCGGGCACTGAGCGTCGGCAGGCCAGTACCACCGCCACCCGGCCGGCGGTCACCGCCACCACGATCGCGAGCAGCCCCGATACGGAGAACGTGAGGCCCTGCACCACGATCACCACGGTGACCGCTGCGACCGCGAACGGTCCGGCCGGTCCGTCGCGCATCACGGCGAGCGCACGGTCCGGCGGGCCGTAGCAGCCCAGCCCGTCCGCCGTGTCGGCGAGACCGTCGATGTGCAGACCGCGGGTGATGATCAGCAGCGCAGCCACAGCCAGCACGCCCGTCAGCGGGTTGCCCTCGTCGAACCCCCTGGCCGCGGCCCACGTCACGCCCGCCGCCAGGGCGCCGAGTGCGATGCCCACCACCGGCAGAACGGTGAGCCCACCCCGGCCGAACGGTCGGCGCGTGCGAACCGGCAGCACCGTGGCGAACGCGAGTGCCGACGTGAGCGAACCGATCACGGCGCGGGGTCGGCCACGCGGTCGGTCACGTGGGCCTCGCCGAACGTGGCCATCGATGCCAGAGTCGCCACCGCGGCCCGCAGCACGGGCAGGGCCACGGTCGCACCGGTGCCCTCGCCGAGGCGCATCCCGAGGTCGACGATCGGATCCAGACCCAGCCGCTGCAGCGCGAGGACGTGCGCGGGCTCGGTGGACCGGTGACCGGCCTGCCACCACTGCCGCGCCCCCGGCGCCATGCGGTCCGCGGCGAGGGCGGCCGCGGTCACCACGACACCGTCGAGCAGAAGCGGGGTGCGGCGGATCGCCGCCTGCGCACAGAAGCCCGCCATCGCGGCAAGGTCGGCGCCACCGCAGATTCGAAGCAGGGCAACCGGATCGGTGTATGACGACCGTGCACGGTAGAGCGCGTCGCGGACGGCTGCGGTCTTGCGCGCCCAGCCGGCGTCGTCGATGCCGGTTCCGCGACCGACCACGACGACCGGTTCGGTGTCGGTCAGGGCCGCGATCAACGCCGTTGCGGCCGTGGTGTTCCCGATTCCCATGTCGCCGGCGATCAGAAGGTCGGCGCCGCCGTCGACCTCTTCGTCTGCGATGTCGCGGCCGGCCTGAATTGCCGCGATGACCTCATCGACGGACAGCGCGTCCTCGACGGCGACATTGCCGCTGCCACGCCGAATTCGGTGCGCTCCGATCGATGCCGACAGCGGCGCCTCGGTGTCGACGGCGATGTCCACGACCCGCACGCCGGCACCGGCGACCTCGGCCAGCACGTTGACAGCAGCGCCGCCCGCGGCGAAGTTCGCCACCATCTGCGCGGTCACCTCGGACGGGAACGCCGAGACGCCCGCGGCGGTGACGCCGTGATCGCCGGCGAACACCACCACGCGGGCCCTGTCGAACTGGTGCGGCGGGCACTGGCCCTGGCACGCCGACACCCACACCGAGAGATCCTCGAGGCGGCCGAGTGCACCGGGCGGCTTGGTGAGTGTGTCCTGACGGGCACGCGCCGCGGCCTCGGCCTCCGTGTCCGGTGCGATGACGGTGGGGAAGTCGGGGGTGGCTGGGGTGTCGGTCATGTTGGCTCCTTCACGGTGACCGCTTGACCGGCGACGACAAGCACGACGCGTTCACACCGCTGAGCCAGGCGCTGGTTCAGGGTTCCCAGCGCGTCGGTGAACAGGCGGCCCGACTCCGTCGCGGACACCACGGTGAGACCGACCTCGGGGCTGACCAGCGCCAGTGGGGCCGCGAAACCGTCGACGGCGTCGAGGAGATCGTCCACGTCACCGGTGATCGCATCCTGGCCACCAGTCCACGCGTCGCGGCGGTCCAGCGCGGCGACCAGCCAGCCGCCCATATCGTCGACGAGCGTCGCAGTGGTGGAATCGGCGCGCAGATGTGCTGCGACGTCCGGGCTTTCGACGGTCGACCAGTGCGACGGACGACGCTGCCGATGCGCTGCCACGCGAACGGACCAGTCCGCATCGTCGGAATCGCTGCCACCGGTGGCCAGATACCGCACGCCGCCCTCGGTGGACGCCTGCGCGATCGCCGACTCGGCCCACGCCGACTTGCCCGAACGGATACCGCCGAGCACGAGAACCCGCACTGCGGTCAGGCGATCTTGTCGCCGCGGTTGACCTGAGGGCGCGGCGCCCGCATGCGACGCAGCTGCGAGGCACGGCTGGCAGCGTAGAAGCCGAGCTTCCAACCGCTCTCGATGTTGTCCGGGAACTTGGCGTTGACCAGCTTGTTGACCCGGCGGCCAACGAAGATGCCGTCGATCATCATGATCAGCACCAACACGAGCATCGCCGGCGACAGCAGGCGCTGCACCTCGACGGACGGAACGGCCAGCATCACGAAGATCAGTCCGAGCGCGGCGGGCATGAACAGGCCGAGCACGTTGCGGCGCGCATCCACGATGTCGCGGGCGTAGCGGCGCACCGGACCCTTGTCGCGGGGAAGCAGATAGCCCTCTTCGCCGGACATCATCTTGGCGCGGCGCTCGGTCATCTCGGCACGCCGTGCCGACTTGTCGGCGCGGCGCTCCTCCTTGGACAACTTGGGGCCGCCCAGCTCCTTGCGACGCTTCCGGGCCTCGGCGGAGGTCATCGGAGCAGGTGCCACAGGTCCGCGCTTGCGGGCGGCATCGCTGCGCTTCGGGGTGGGCCGGCCCTTGGGGGCCGTCGTCCGCACGTCCTGAGCGGTGTTCTGATCGACCGACTGATCGATGGATTCGTCGGCCGAAACCGACTCCTCGGGTTGGGAGGTTTCCTTCTTGCGGCCCAGCAGTTTCACGGCACCCAGATTACGTCAGCCGTGAGAGCTCCCGTCATCCCGCCGGTCGGAGCCGGTTATCGCCTGAAATGCACCCGAACAGGTGGAGACCTAGGCTGCTGTGAATGACGGGCCCCCAGCTGCGTGTGCTCATCGCACCCGACTGCTTCGGCGACACCCTCACCGCCGTCGATGCGGCCGAGGCGATCGCGGCAGGCTGGGGTTCGGCCCGCGGATCCGATCACCTCACCCTGGCGCCCCAGTCCGACGGCGGTCCCGGTTTCGTCGCCGTGCTGGCCAGCAGACTCGGCGAGCTGCGCACCACACGGGTGAGCGGTCCGCTGGCCGAGGATGTGACCGCCCAGTGGGTTCTGGACGGTGACACCGGCACGGCCTACATCGAGTGCGCGCAGGCCTGCGGTCTCGCGCTGCTGGGTGGCCCACCGAACGTGTCGACCGCGCTTGCCGCGCACAGCAGGGGAGTGGGCCAGCTCATCGCCGCCGCTATCGCCGCCGGGGCCCACCGCCTCGTCATCGGGCTGGGCGGCAGCGGATGCACCGACGGCGGTCGCGGCCTCGTCGACGCACTCGGCGGGCTGGGCCCGGCAGCTAACAAATTGGCCGGCGTCGAGGTGATCGCGGCCACCGATGTCGAGCACCCGCTGCTGGGACCCACGGGCGCGGCCGCGGTGTTCGGCCCGCAGAAGGGTGCGGATCGGAACACCGTCGCCGTCCTGGAGGACAGGCTGACGCAGTGGGCTGCCGAGCTGAGGACGCTGGCCGGTCGTGACGTCGCCGTCGAACCCGGCGCGGGTGCGGCCGGCGGTATCGGCGCTGCGCTGCTGGCGCTGGGCGGCAGGCGCGAAGCCGGTGCCGCGGTGATCGCCGACTTCACCGGGTTGGCCGACGATGTGGCTGGAGCCGACGTCATCATCACCGGTGAGGGCCGCTTCGATGACCAGTCGCTGCACGGAAAGGTGGTCAGCGCGCTGGCGGCCAGCGCGGTGGGCGATACGCGCGTGCTGGTGCTGGCTGGCCAGGTCACACTCGATGCCGATGCGTTGGGTGCCGCGGGGATCGCGGCGGCCCACTCGATCGTCGACTTCGCCGGTTCGGTGCAGGTGGCCATCGACGACGCCGCCAACCAGCTGAGGGGCCTGGCCCGCCAGACCGCCGCCTCGTGGAGTTGAGAGTCGGGAATAGCGGCCCGGCAAGGTACCGTTGAGGTGTCTGAAGCATGAGTATGCACAGGGAGAACCAATGACTGTTCAGCAAGAACCGGCGACCGAGGTCACCACACATGGCGCGACCCTGACAGATGCGGCGGCGGCCAAGGCGAAGTCACTGCTCGATCAGGAGGGGCGCGATGACCTCGCGTTGCGCATCGCGGTTCAGCCGGGCGGCTGCGCCGGTCTGAAGTACAACCTGTTCTTCGACGACAGGACGCTCGACGGCGACCTGACCACCGACTTCGATGGTGTGGGCCTGACCGTCGACCGGATGAGCGCGCCCTACATCCAGGGTGCCGTCATCGACTTCGTTGACACGATCGAGAAGCAGGGCTTCACCATCGACAACCCCAACGCGACCGGGTCCTGCGCCTGCGGCGACTCGTTCAACTGACGGCCTGAGGCTGCGCCCGGGGGCCGGGCGCAGCCAGGCTAGAACTGGCCGGTGCGGGGCAGGTACGAGCAGATCAGCAGTTCGTCGTCCAGCGTCAGGATCTGCGCCACGCCCTGCCTCTCGGCTTGACCCTGCGCACGCGCGGGTTGAACTTGCATCGTGAACAGCACCTGCGCCTGATTCGGCGACCAGGTCACGACCTTGTCGATCGAGGTCACCTCAGCACTCTTGTACTGGCGGCGGAACGCATCGCTGGCGAGCTTGGCCAGCGACATATCGGCCTTGCGGTCCTTGATCTCCTCGAACAGACCGCAGGACGCATTGCGCGCGACCGTTTCCGTGTCGCCGCGGCTCAGAGCATCCATGTAGTCCTGAATGGCGGTCTGTGCGCGCGCCGGAGTCACCGTGGCGTCGGTGGCCTCCTCCTGGCCGCCGAAGGCCACCAGGGCCGCCACCACCGCAGCGATCACCGCTACCGACAGGATCGCGATCCCGGCGATGAGAAGAGGCTTTCGTCGCCGGGGTTTCGGGTAGGGAACCGGTGGTGGGAGCGCTCCTGGATAGGGCGACGGCACCTGGTCCGGGTACGCGCCCGGGTATGAAGAAGGTGGCCCGTAGCTCCCACCTTGCGGCGGAAAGGGCTGCTGGGGAGACGAATCGGGGTAAGGGTATGGGCCGGCCATGTCGTTGTTAGGCTATCGCATCGACCTGCACTGATGGTGAAACCAATGCCCTGGGCGGGTCCCGCTTCACTTTGAGCAAACGACTTAATGAAAACAAGGAGTGCTTTCGTGACCATTGTGGTGACCGGGTCAATCGCAACTGACCACCTGATGCGATTCCCAGGAAAGTTCTCCGAACAGTTGCTGGCCGACCACCTGCAGAAGGTGTCGCTGAGCTTCCTGGTAGACGATCTCGTGGTGCACCGTGGCGGAGTCGCCGGCAACATGGCATACGCGATAGGCCTGCTGGGTGGTGACGCCTCACTCGTCGGCGCGGCGGGCAAGGACTTCGACGACTACCGGGAGTGGCTGACATCGCACGGCGTCAACTGTGATGACGTGCTGATCTCGGACACCGCCTACACCGCTCGGTTCGTCTGCACCACCGACGAGGACATGGCGCAGATCGCGTCGTTCTACCCCGGCGCCATGTCGGAGGCCCGCAACATCAAGCTCGCCAACCTCGTGAACCGCACCGGCGCACCGGAACTGGTGATCGTGGGTGCCAATGACCCCGAGACGATGTTCCTGCACACCGAGGAGTGCCGCGAGCTCGGGATCGCGTTCGCCGCCGACCCCTCTCAGCAGCTGGCGCGGTTGTCCGGTGAGGAGATCCGCAGGCTCATCGGCGGTGCCACCTACCTGTTCACCAACGACTACGAGTGGGATCTCCTGCTGCAGAAGTCGGGCCTCTCAGAGGACGAGGTGATGAGCCAGATCGGTCTGCGCATCACCACATTGGGCCCCAAGGGCGTCGACCTGGTTTCCAAGGACGGCACCTCGATTCACGTGGGCGTGGTGCCCGAGCTGCACCAGGCCGATCCCACCGGTATCGGCGACGCGTTCCGTGCCGGCTTCCTCACCGGTCGTAGCGCGGGGTTGTCGCTGGAGCGTTCCGCGCAGCTCGCCTCGCTAGTGGCGGTGCTGGTGTTCGAGGCACCCGGCCCGCAGGAGTGGACCTGGGACAAGGAAACCGCGATGGCGCGCATCACCGACGCCTACGGTGCCGAGGCAGGCGCGGAGATCACCGCCGCGCTCGCCTGATTCACGGCTCGCCGGGATGGCCTACAACTGCACGGGGTAGTGCGGTTCCCTGATCTGCGGGGTCACGCTGTGCTCGACGAATATCGCATGCCAGAGCATGAAGATCAGCACCGTCCACAGTCGCCGACTGTGATCGCTGGCGCCGGCACGATGTTCGTCGAGCATGCGGCGCACGGCGGCGATGTCAACGAGGTCACCGGCCTGTGACGACGCGACGGTGGCATACGCCCAGTCGAGCAGTTCGCCAGCACGCAACCAGTGCCGGATCGGGACCGGGAAGCCCAGCTTCGCCCGGTTGAGGACATGCGCGGGCACGATCGGCTCCAGGGCGCGGCGCAACGCGAACTTGGTGGTGGCCCTGGTGATCTTCTGGTCAAACGGCAGCCTGGACGCCACAGCGAAGACCTCGGGGTCCAGGAACGGCACACGCAGTTCCAGTGAGTTCGCCATCGTCATCTTGTCGGCCTTGACCAGGATGTCGCCGCGCAACCAGGTGAACAGGTCGATGTGCTGCATCCGCGCGACCGGATCCCACCCGGCGGACTCCGCATACAGCGGCGCGGTGACATCGGTGTGCGTCCACTCCGGTCGAAACCCGGGCAGCGTCGCGCGCAGCTGATCGTCGGAGAAGCTGCGGGCGTTGCCGTAGTAGCGCTCCTCGAGCGTCAGTGACCCCCGGTGCAACAGGCTCTTTCCGCGCATCCCCTCGGGCAGCGGACGTGACGCCTTGCCCAGCGAGCGGCGCACCGGTCGGGGGAGATAGTCGAAGGCCTTCAGCGACAACGGTTCCCGGTAAATGGTGTACCCGCCGAACAGTTCGTCGGCGCCCTCGCCGGATAGCACGACCTTCACGTGCTTGCGCGCTTCCCTGGCGATGAAGAACAACGGCACAAGCGCGGGGTCCGCGACGGGCTCGTCGAGGTACCAGACGATCTCGGGCAGGGCTGCGACGAACTCGGCCTGGCTGACGACCTTTGTGATGTGCCGTGCGCCGATCGCCTCGGCGGAGGCCGCCGCGACATCGACCTCCGAGAAGCCCTCGCGTTCGAAGCCGGTGGTGAACGTGATCAAACGCGGGTTGTGCCGCATGGCCAGCGCCGCGATGGCCGTCGAATCGATGCCGCCGGACAGGAATGCGCCGACAGTGACGTCCGCCCGCATGTGCTTGGCGACGGAGTCCTCGAGGACAGCGGTGATCTCGTCATAGCGAGCCTGCGCGTCGTCACCTGAGGACGCAAAGGGCTTGGCGGCGAACCGGGGCCTGAAGTACCGCGTCACCTCGGGAGCCTCACCCGGCCGGATCCGCGCGTAGCAGCCCGACTCCAGCCGGCGGATACCCCGGTGCAGCGTCTCGGGTTCCGGTACGTACTGCAGCACGGTGTAGTGCTGCACGGCGCGGTCGTCGATGCCCAGATCGAGTCCGGCGATGGGCGCGAGGTCCAGGAGCGACTTCTTCTCGCTGCCTACCACCGTCCCGCCGGGCCCGGTTGCCATGAACAGCGGCTTGATCCCGAACGGGTCACGGGCGCAGAACAACTCGCGTGCCACCGTGTCCCACACCGCGAACGCGAACATGCCCCGGAGTCGGCCGAGCGCCGCGGCCGGACCCCAGTGGTGGTACGCGGCGACGATCGCCTCACCGTCACCGTCGGTGGCGAACGTGGCTCCGTGTGTGGCGGTCAGTTCCTCACGCAGTTCGAGATAGTTGTAGATCTCGCCGTTGAACACCAACACGTATCGGTCGGGGGACTCCGGCGGACCCCACCGCAGCGGCTGGTGACTGTGCGCGATGTCGATGATCGACAGCCGATTGAAACCCAGGACGACACTCGGGGACGCGTCGTCGTCGGTCCACGTTCCGGGCTCGTCCGGCCCTCGATGGCGCATCAGATGTGATGCACCGGAAACCGCTTCGACCAGCCCAGAGGCGATGTCAGCGGACGGATCGGTCAGGAAGGCCAGCAGTCCGCACACGGCGCAAGTATGCCCAATGCCGCGCTGCGTTGAGACGCGCACCCGCGGACATTCCCCGGTCGCTTCGCTCGCGCCCACCGCGACATTCCCCGGTCGCTTCGCTCGCGCCCACCGGAGTGGTCTACGCTGCGTAGTATTCGCCTGGCCCAACGGACATCTAGGAGGCACCAACGTGACCGCTCGCGGGCTGAAGTTGGTGGTGTTGTCAGCTGTTTTAGGCGGGATGACACTCCTGCTGAGCGGATGCAGTTGGCAGGAGGTGTTCGGCCTCGGTTGGCCTGCGGGCATCACGCCTGAGGCCAAGCTCAATCGTGAGCTGTGGGTCTGGGCGGTCATCACCTCGTTCGTCATCGGCGGCATCGTCTGGTTCCTGATCTTCTGGACCAGCGCGTTCCACCGCAAGAAGAAGACGGACACCGAACTGCCCAAGCAGTTCGGCTACAACATGCCGTTGGAACTCGTCTTGACGGTCGTGCCGTTCCTGATCATCTCGGTGCTCTTCTACTTCACCGTTGTGGTGCAGGAGAAGATGCTGCACAAGGACCCCAACCCCGAGGTCGTCATCGACGTCACGGCGTTCCAGTGGAACTGGAAGTTCGGGTACCAGAAGATCGCCTTCGCCGATGGCACGCTCAGCTACGACGGTGTCGACAGCGCGCGTAAGGACGCCATGACGTCCAAGCCCGAGGGCGTTGACGCGCACGGTGAGGAGAAGGTCGGTCCGATCCGCGGCATGAACCCCGAGGACCGCAGCTACCTCAACTTCGACAAGGTCGAGACGTTGGGCACCAGCACCGAGATTCCGATCCTGGTGCTGCCCAAGGACAAGCGCGTCGAGTTCCAGATCGCGTCCGCCGACGTCATCCACGGCTTCTGGGTTCCGGAGTTCCTGTTCAAGCGGGACGTCTTGCCCGAGCCCAAGGCCAACAACTCGGACAACATCTTCCAGATCAGCAAGATCGAGGAGACCGGCGCGTTCGTCGGACGTTGCACCGAGATGTGCGGCACCTATCACTCGATGATGAACTTCGAGGTCCGGGTCGTGGAGCCAAACGATTTCAAGGCGTACCTCCAGTTCCGTCAGGACAACCCGAAGGCCTCCAACGCCGACGCGCTGGTTGCCATCGGATTACCGCCGACGGCGGTCACCACCGAGCCTTTCGACACCCGCCGCGGTGAACAGGCTCCCCAGGCGAGCAAGTAGGTAGGACAACCTCATGCATATCGAAGCCAGGCTGTTCGAATTCCTGACCGCGTTCTTCGCGTTGTGCGCGGTTGGTTACGCCGTGCTGACCGCGCTGTACGCCAACGGGGGCGTCGAGTGGGCGGGAACCACCGCGCTGGTCCTCACCACGGGACTGTCACTCATCATCGGCACCTTCTTCCGGTTCGTGGCGCGCCGGCTCGACACGCGCCCCGAGGACTACGAGGACGCCGAGATCGCTGACGGCGCGGGGGAGCTGGGCTTCTTCAGCCCGCATAGCTGGTGGCCCCTGCTGATCGCCCTGTCCGCGTCTGTCACCGCGGTCGCCATGGCCTTGTGGCTGCCCTGGCTGATCGTCGCCGGCGTCGCGTTCGTGATCTCCTCGGTGTCCGGCCTGGTCTTCGAGTACTACACCGGTCCCGAGAAGCACTGACCCGCTGGCCGCCAGGTCACGATACGGGCGAGGTTTGCCCGCGTGCCGCGTCGCGAGGGTCCCTCGCATACCTGGTTGGGTAGTGTTGCCGGGGCACGGATGGGCAGTCGAGAAGGATAGGCGTAGATGAGCGGGCCGAATCCCCCTGGGCCGGATTCTCCGAAACCGGACGAACCGGCGCACGACGCACCCCGAACAGGTGAGACGGAGATTTACTCCCGGGCGTACTCCGCCCCCGAGTCCGAGCAGTTCCTGAGTGGGCCATACGTGCCACCCGACCCCGCGCTGTACGACTACGACACGTACGAGCCCGGTTCCGCACCCGTCGACCAGGAACCACCCAAGTGGCCCTGGGTTGTCGGTGTGGTCGCCATCGTGGCCGCCGTCGCGCTGGTCGTCTCGGTGACATTGCTGGTCGCGCGCACCGACAGCACCGACCTGGCGAACCCGAGCACCACGACCACGTCGGCGTTGCCACCGGTCCAAGACGAGATCACCACCACGACCACGACGCCGCCTCCGCCGCCTCCTCCGCCGCCGCCGAGCAGCGAGGAACCGCCTCCGCCGCCGCCCCCGAGCGAGCCGCCTCCGCCACCTCCCGCCACAGAGCCGCCTCCTGCGCCGATCACCGAGGCGCCGCCTCCGCCGCCTCCGCCACCGGCCACGACGACCGCGCCTGCGGGTCCGAGGTTCATCACCTACACGGTGACCGGAACCAAGGCGCCCCTCGACCGGATCTCGGTGACCTACACCGATGCGTCGGGGCGCCAGCGCACGCAGCAGAACGTGTACATCCCGTGGTCGCTGACGGTGACGCCGATCTCGATGTCGGAGTACGGTTCGGTCCAGGCGTCCAGCCTGCTGAGGCTGTCGAAGCTGAATTGCTCGATCACGACGAGCGACGGTCAGACGATCGCATCGCAGCAGAACAACGATTGGCAGACGAGCTGTTGATGGCCGATGACACCAGCGCCGCGCGTGGCTCGCGGCTGAACCCCGAAACGCTCGACCAGACGGACCGGATCCTTCTGGGTGTGTGCGCCGCCCTGTGGCTAATCGCGCTTGGAGCCGGGGTGGCGGCCATCGTCGCGCTCGTCGATCTGAGCAGCAACAACGTGGGCACCAGTGGCGAATCTGAGACGCCGTGGCTGCTCTACACCGTCATCGGGGTGTCGGCGGTGGTCATCGTCGCCGCGGTGCCGCTGCTGCTTCGTGCCCGACGCTCGGCTGCCGAGGGAGCGGGTTCACCGTATGCCGGCACGCGACCCGACCAGTCCGTCTTCGGCGACCCGGTGCAGACGTCGAATCTGCGTTCCGCGGGTGCGCCGGCCATCCGGCGTCAGCCGATACCGCCGGCCAGCAGCCGGGTGGGCTTCCCGACGGCGGCTGTCGAACAGATCTATCTGAGGTGCCCCGTGGCGATCGCCAGTGCGATGGGAGCGTCGACCGCGCTCATCGGCCTTGCGACCTATCTGGCGGCCACCGAGCACGAGGCATCGGCGTGGGCCGCCTACGGCGTCGCCGGTGTCATCATCGTGGCCATGCCTGCAGTGCCGGTGTTCTTCCTGCGTCAGCTGCGCGCTGTCCTCGCCTGACGCTTACGCCTTCCGGCCTGCTGGCCTGCCAGCCTGCCGCCTTACGGCGCGTCACGTGCCTATGCGCACTCACGCCTTCCGCCAAAACCGTCGTCCCTGTCGCTAACTCGGCGGTTCACAGCCCTGTGTGTGGTCTCGGTGGGGGAGTCGGCTGAGCCAGGCCCCGCGAGACTGCGCTGAGGGTCGTTAACTTGGCGGTTTCACAGCCCTGTGCGCAGTCTCAGCAGGTGATCCCAATGGCCCCATAAAGCAGTAACGCCGACTACGCGAAGGCGTAGCCGGCGTTACTGCCTGAGGGCTGAAACTCAGTGATGGCCGTTCGGCGAACCGTTGCCGTTGGACGTGCCGAACTCCTCGTCCTGGTACTCCTTGAGCGCGGTGAGCGACTTGCGCTCGGATGCGTGCTCGGCCTCTGCGAGTGCATCGCTCTCGGACTTCGGGTCGGGGAACAGGAAGCTACCGCTACCCGTCGCTCCGCCGGAGCCCAACTTGTTCATGCGCTTGGGCAGCGGTGCACCCTGGTACTCGAGCGGGATCGGGTGACCGTGATCGTCGACCGGGCCCAAGGGCTGGTGCAGTTCGATGTAGGCACCCTGAGGCAGGCGCTTGAGGATGCCCGTCTCGATGCCGTGCTCGAGCACCGCGCGGTCACTGCGCTGCAGTCCGACACACCACCGGTAAGTGATGTAGTAGACGATCGCGGGCAGAACCACCATGCCGATGCGGCCGATCCACGTCGTCGCGTTCAGCGAGATGTGGAACTTCAGCGCGATGATGTCGTTCATGCACATGAACGTCAGCACCATGTAGAACGCGATGGCCATGGCACCGATGCCGGTACGGACCGGTGCGTCACGCGGACGCTGCAGCAGGTTGTGGTGCGCGGTGTCGCCGGAGAACTTCTTCTCCAGGAACGGATACATGACTAGCAGGCCGAGGATCAGACCCATGAAGACCGCCACCCATACCGACTGCGGGATGGTGTGGCCCCACGGGTAGAACTCCCACGCCGGCCAGATACGGGCCAGACCGTCGGTCCACATCATGTAGAAGTCGGGCTGGCTGCCCGCTGAGATCTGTGACGGCTTGTACGGGCCGAGGGCCCAGATCGGGTTGATCTGCAGCAGACCGCCCATCAGTCCGAGGATGCCGGTAGTCACGGCGAAGAACGCGCCGGACTTCACGGCGAACACCGGCATGACTCGAACACCGACGACGTTCTTCTCGGTGCGGCCGGGACCGGGGAACTGGGTGTGCTTCTGGAACCACACCAATGCCAGGTGAGCGCCGATGAGCGCCAACATGATTCCGGGAAGCAACAGGATGTGCAGCGCGTACAGCCTCGGGATGATGATCGTCCCGGGGAAGTCGCCGCCGAACAGCGCCCAGTGCAGCCAGGTGCCGATCACCGGCATACCCAACGTGATTGACGAGAACGCGGCGCGCAGGCCGGTGCCCGAGAGCAGGTCGTCGGGCAGCGAGTAGCCGAAGTAACCCTCGAACATCGCCAGGATCAGCAGCAGTGAGCCGATCACCCAGTTGGCCTCGCGGGGCCTGCGGAATGCGCCCGTGAAGAAGATGCGGGCCAGGTGGACCATGATCGACGCCGCGAACAGCAGCGCAGCCCAGTGGTGGACCTGACGGACGAACAGACCGCCGCGCACCTCGAAGCTGATGTCGAGTGTCGACGCATAAGCCTTCGACATCTGGACGCCGTTGAGCGGTTGGTAGACACCGTGATAGGTGACCTCGGCCATCGACGGGTCGAAGAACAGCGTCAGGTACACGCCGGTGATCAGCAGCACGATGAAGCTGTACAAGGCGATCTCACCGAGCAGGAACGACCAGTGCGTCGGGAATACCTTGTTGAGCTGCCGCCTAACCGCCGCGGACGGGTGGTAGCGCGAATCGATCGCGTCACCCTGCGCTGCGGCAATGGCGCCTAGCTTTGAACCACTCTGTGGACTCATGACGTTCGCTCCCAGAATGCCGGTCCGACGGGTTCGATGAAGTCACCGTTGGCGACCAGATACCCGTCCTTGTCGATGGTTACGGGAAGTTGTGCGAGTGCTCGCGCCGCGGGGCCGAAGATCGGCTTCGCGAAGTGCAGTGCGTCGAACTGCGACTGATGGCATGGGCACAGGATCCGGTACGTCTGCTGCTCGTAGAGCGACGACGGGCAACCGAGGTGGCTGCAGACCTTCGTGTAGGCGTACAGATCGCCGAAGTTGAAGCTCTCCTGACCCTGGCGCTTGACCACGCGAGTCACATCCTCGGGCCGGATGCGGATGAGCATCACGGGATTCCGGACGCCCATGGCGATCTCGGTCAGCTTGTGCGACGACTCGACGGTGGTGCCGTCGCCGTCGGATGCACGCCACGGGAACACCGTCTCCATGCCGCCTGCGTCGAGGTCCTCGGGTCGCATCTTCACGAACGGGGACTCGCCGGGGATGCCGGTGGCGCGGGCCATGTAGATGGTCTCGCCGTGGAAGCGGGGAGTCCACCCCGAAGTCCACAACATCGCCTTCTTGCCCTCGGCGGTGGGAACGACTGGCTTCCACGGGTTCTTGATCAGACCGCCGATGAAGGCGACCGCCGTGCCGGCACCGAAGGCGCCGAGGCCGATGCCCAGCGACAGGCCAACCAGCTTGCGCCGCTTGATCGTCGAGGCCTCGAGGGTGTCAGTGAGGTTGGCCACGATGGTCTTGCGGTCGAGCTCGGAGGAGGCGCCGTCGTGGCGATCCTGGATCGAGATCTCCTCGGGAATGAACTTCTTCTGGTAGAGCACCGCGCCGATACCAATGGCGAGCACCGACAGGCCGAAGGTCAGGCCGTACAGCGGGGTGGCGAGTGTGTAGATGCGCTCACCCTCGGCGCCGAAGGGCTTGTACTCCCACGGCCAGAAGATGAAGACCAGCAACAGGGCGAGGCCCGAGATCCCGCCCAGCAGAAGCCAGTACGAGACCAAGCGCTCGGCACGCTTCTCGGCCTTGGTGCCCTCGACAGGCCAGCGCGGCTCCTTGAAGACGGTCTCGACACCGTCGATCCTGCCGCCAAGGGCGACCAGTTCCTCGCGCGACATCTCCGCCAATTCGGCGTCGGTGGGGCGCTTCACCTCGTCACTCATGCTCGTGATCCGATCCACATTGCCGCGCCGATGACGGCGACCATTCCAATGATCCAGGCTGCCATGCCCTCGGTGGTGGGGCCGAAGCCGCCGAGGCCGTAGCCACCGGGGTCAGGCGTGTTCGCTGCCTCGTGCACGTACGCGACGATGTCCCGCTTCTCCTCGGGGGAGAGCTGCCGGTCGGAGAACTTCGGCATGTTCTGGGGGCCGGTGAGCATCGCGGTGAAGATCTGCGCGGGTTCCTTCGACGCCTCACCGAGGTCGGGTGCGTACTTGCCGGAGGACAGCGCGCCGCCCTTGCCGGTGAAGTTGTGGCACGACGCGCAGTTCAGGCGGAACAGGTCGCCGCCGCGGGCGACGTCGTCGCCCAGGAGCGATTCGTGGGCGATACCGCCGTTGGCGTCGCGGGGGACGACCGGGCCGCCGCCGTTTGCCTGGATGTAGGCGCCGAGCGCGTCGATCTGGTGCTCGTCGAAGACCGGGGCCTTGCGAGGCGCCTGAGCCTCACCGCGCATGGCGGGCATGCGGCCGGTGGAGACCTGGAAGTACACCGCGGCCTCGCCGGTGCCGATGAGGCTCGGTCCGCGATCGGGCACGCCCTGCAGATTGGCGCCATGGCACGTGATGCACGACGTGTCGAAAAGCTGCTTGCCCGTGCGCAACAGGGCCATCTGCGACTCGTCGGCCTGGGCGACCTGAGGCTTGGGCGTCAGGGTCGCCGCGAGAGCCCCGGCGAATGCGAGTCCAATCAGAAGCAGAACGCCTGCGGACAGGCGTCGGCGCAACCGACGGCGGGACTTGCTGGTCATCGAACCCCTTCTCATCGGCGAGCCAATCATCGGACGAAGTAGATGACGGCGAACAGAGCGATCCACACGATGTCGACGAAGTGCCAGTAGTAGGACACGACGATCGCGGCGGTGGCCTGGGCCGGGGTGAACTTGCTCATCCTGGTGCGCATCAGCAGCAGCACGAAGGCGATGAGGCCGCCGATCACGTGCAGGCCGTGGAACCCGGTGGTCAGATAGAACACCGATCCGTAGGCGCTGCCCGGAATGGTGGTGCCCTCCGCGACCAGGTGGTAGTACTCGTAGCCCTGGCCGAGGACGAAGAACGTGCCCATCACCAGGGTGACCATGTACCACCGGCGCAGTCCGTAGACGTCGCCACGCTCAGCCGCGAACACGCCCATCTGGCACGTGAACGACGACGCGATCAGCACCAGCGTCACGGGTACCGCGAGCGCGAGATTGAGTTCTGTGGGGTGCGGGGGCCAGTCACCGCCCGCCTGAGCCCGTGCCGTGAAGTACATGGCAAACAGGCCAGCAAAGAACATCAACTCGCTAGAAAGCCAAACTATGGTGCCAACACTTACCATGTTGGGCCTGTTCAGCGAATGAACTCGCGACGTGATCGCGGTTCCAGAAGTCCCTACAACGCTCGTCACACATGAAGTATGACGCTTTGTAGTTGTCCAACTCCACCCGGGTCGCGAGATTCGTAATATTCGTGTCGCAACAACGGTGGCCATCGCCGGTTGGACGCCGTGGCGATGGCGTTAGGCTCACCGGCGTGTCTTCCGACGATTCCCCCACCTGGGCCCAGATCCTCGGCCGTCTGACGACGGTTCAGCCGCTGCTTCCCGGACAGGCGGCCTGGGCGATGGATCAGATCATGACGGGAGTCGCGACACCCGCTCAGATCGCTGGCTTCGCCGTGGCGATGAAGATGAAGCGGCCGACCTCGGCTGAGGTGTCGGAGCTGGCCGACATCATGCTCCGGCACGCGCGGCGAGTGCCCACCGATGTGATCGGGCGCGAGACGGTGGACGTGGTGGGTACCGGCGGTGACGGTGCCAACACGGTGAACCTGTCGACAATGGCCTCGATCGTGGTGGCGGCGTGCGGGGTGCCCGTGATCAAGCATGGAAATCGCGCCGCGTCCTCCCTTTCGGGTGGTGCTGACACTCTCGAGGCGCTCGGGGTGAAGATCGACCTCGGCCCCGACGATGTCGCGCGCAGCGTGGCCGAGGTCGGTATCGGCTTCGCCTTCGCGCCGCAGTTCCATCCCTCCTACCGGCACGCGTCGGTCGTCCGTCGCGAGATCGGTGTGCCCACGGTCTTCAATCTGCTTGGGCCGCTGGCCAACCCGGCGTCACCGCGAGCCGGGTTGATCGGCTGCGCGTGGGCGGACCTGTCCGAGGTGATGGCGGGTGTGTTCGCTCAGCGTGGCTCCAGTGTCCTGGTGGTGCACGGCGATGACGGTCTCGACGAGTTGACCACCACGACCACCAGCACGATCTGGCGGGTCCAGGCGGGCACCGTGGAACGGCTGACCTTCGATCCCGCGGCGTTCGGTTTCGCGCGGGCTCACCTCAGTGAGCTGATGGGCGGCGACGCCGAGACCAATGCGGTATCGGTGCGCGAGGTGTTCGGTGGCGCCAAGGGTCCGGTTCGCGATGCGGTGGTGCTCAACGCCGCCGGTGCGATGGTCGCCCACGCCGGACTGTCCAGTGACGCCAAGTGGGTGCCGGCGTGGGAGGCCGGGTTGGCACGTGCCACCGAGGCGATCGACTCCGGTGCGGCCCAGCAGCTGCTCGGGCGCTGGGCGCGGTTCACCCAGAAGCGCTGAGGCGCACGGGTTTCGGTACCGGCGTGGTCCCGTATCGGTCGTCGAGTTCCGCATCGGAACCGGCCTGGGCGGCGAGCCGCGCTGAGCGGGCCAGGGCAGCCCAATCCGCGAGCCCTCCGGCGGCTCCCAGTGGGCTGGCGTAGCCGTCGTCCGCGCGCACGATCCGCACCCCCGGGTGGCCCAACCAGCGCGCGATGAGCGCGGTCTCCTCGACCATGGCTCCGCCCAACGGCGCGGGCGCCGGCAGGATGGTCTGGGCCGCAGCGCATATCGCGTCGACCACGGGCATCGGTGGGACGCCCCGCCTGGCACTGCCCGCCGAGCTGAGTTGGCCACGTCGGATGACCGCGAGGTGCCACCCGCCCGCGCCGTCGGGGCGTGCGGCAACCAACTCCTCGACCGCGACCAGGGCGTGTAGCCGCTGGCCTCGCCAGAGCGCATCGATGGCCGTCGCAGCGTGATCACGTAACCGTGCTGCCGTTTCGTAGCGGCCGCGTCTTGCGAGGTCTTCAACCTCGGTGAGCGCATCGCACAGTGCCGTCCGTTCGGCGCCGTCGATCAGGCGTTGGGCCCGCGTGGGCGCCGGAGCGTAGTCAGCGGCCCCGACGTCGCGTACCGCCGGACATGGCGCCAATTCCCGTTCGGGGCAGGCCGGTCCATGGTGCGCCGTACGGGACAGCCGCGACGTACACGTCCGCACCTCAGTGAACCGGGCCAGCAGCGCGGCGGTATCGGCGGCGTCGGCGCGCGCCCGGAACGGGCCGACGACTCGATCGTGCGTGGGTCTGCGCACGACCGAGAACCGGGGGAATGGCTCATCAGTGAGGACCACCCACCACCACTTGTGCGGGAACTTCGACCGTCGGTTGTACGGCGGTGCATGCGCGGCGAGCAGGCGCAGTTCCCGCACGCCCGCCTCCAGGTCGTGGGCGCACTCGACGTGGGCGACGGCAGTGGCCAGCGCCACCATCTCCTTCATGCGTGTGCGTGGGTCGGCGCCGGTGAAGTACTGCGCAACGCGGCGGTGCAGGTCGACGGCAGTGCCGACATAGAGCACCTCGTCGCTCGGACCGCGGAACAGATACACGCCGGGTCGCCGGGGCAGGCCTGCGGCGAGATGGCGCTTGCCGCGTTGGGCCGGTGTGACGTTGGGCAGGTACGTGCGTAGCTCTGGAAACGTGTGCACGCCCTGATTGCCCACACGCTCGATCAGCCCGTGCAGGACATCGACGGTGGCGCGGGCGTCGTCGAGGGCACGGTGGTTCGGCGTGGTGTTGGCGCTGAACAACTGGGCCAGTGCCGAGAGTCGGACGCTGGGCGCCTCGTCGCGCGTAAGAACCCTGCGCGCGAGCTTGACGGTGCACAGCACCGGTGGCCGTGGCCAGGCAATATCGCACCGCTTGGCGGCGGCCTTGAGGAAGCCGATGTCGAACCCGGCGTTGTGCGCCACGAGGACGGCGCCTCGGGCGAACTCGAGGAACGACGGCAGCACCGACTCGATGCGCGGCGCGTCGCACACCATTGCCGTGGTGATCCCGGTCAGCGCGACGATCTGGGGTGGGATGGTCCGTCCGGGATCGACCAGCGTGCCGAGTTCACCGATGATCTCTCCGCCGCGCACCTTGACCGCGCCGATCTCGGTGATCTGGTCGTGGTCGCCGCGGCCCGGCGCGCTCTCGGTCGCACGTCCTCCGGTGGTCTCGAGGTCGACCACGACGAATGTGGTGTCGCGCAGCGCCAGCCCGTCCATCGCGACGTCCATGTCGAGTGCCAGCTGCTCGGCCTCGGCAAGATTCGGTCGTCCCACGGAAGTGACGCTAGGCCCCGCGACTGACATGCGTGTAGTTCGCGGTCCGCATCCGTCGGCAGCACGGCGGACCTTGTCGGGGGGTGTCGTTAGCGTCCGAGTCAACTCGAAGTGAGAGGAGTGCTGACATGGCACCTAACGAGACGCCGGACACCGGCAGTGACACCGGCAGCGTCATCATCGACTGTGACGACTGCGCCGTGCGGGGACACGGATGTAAGGACTGCGTCATCAGTGTTTTGCTGGGCGTCCCCGAGACGCTGCGCCCCGACGAACAGCGGGCGTTGGAAGTCTTGGCTGATGTGGGGCTGGCCCCAAGACTGCGGCTGGTTCCGATTCATCGCCATGGTCAATCCGGGGTTGCCTGAACGCACCGCAACGCGTTCACAGCGAAAAAAAGTCCTTTCGCCTGTTAAATTTGCCTCTTCTGTTGGACAAGCCCGATGCCGTTTCGTAACCTATCTGAGACCTAACAGAAGTTCGACGGCTCGCAACGGCAGTTGAAGGACGCATAAATCTTGAGGTTCGACCGCACACACATGAGCACACGTGGAATTCGTCGACCCCTTGCAGGCGCCATAGCCGGAATTGCCGTCTTCTCCGGCATTCTCGCGGGGAATGTGCAGGCTGATCCCGCCGACGACGCGCTGGCAAAGCTCAACGAGCTGTCCCGCGAGGCAGAACAGTCCACCGAGGCGATGCACAGCGCACAGCTTGACCTTGACGCAAAGGTCGCTGCGCAGCAGAACGCCGATGCGCAGTACGGTGCGGACATGGCCGCGGCGGACGCCGCACAGACGCAGCTGGCAACGTTCCAGAAGGCTGTCGACAGAGTTGCTGCAGCGCAGTACATGGGTGGCCGCACCGACGGACTCGACGCGATGTTGACCGCCGATTCGCCCCAACGACTCATCGACCAGCTCGCCGTCCAGCGCGTGATGGCGACCGAGATGTCGGTACAGATGAAGAACTTCCGGACGGTCGGCGAGCAGGCACTGCGCACCCGCGAGGCGTCCGCCAAGTCGGCCGCCGACGCCAAGACCGCAGCCGAGCAGGCCGCGGCCGTCCGCGCAGAACTGCAATCCAAGCAAAGCAAGCTGCAGGTGCAGATCGCGGTCGTCAAGTCTCAGTACACGGCGCTCACGCCGGCCCAGCGCGAGGCGCTGGCCGCAATCCCGCCGATCCCGCCCCCGCCGGGCGCGGTGCCGCCAGGTGATGGTGGTCCCGAGGTCCTGGCGGCCGGCCCCGGTGGCGCTATCGGCGGCCTGCCCGAGGGTGCAGTGGTGATGCCGGGCGGCGGTGCCGAGGGACAGATGGCCGTGCAGGCCGCGCTGACACGCATCGGATCGCCGTACTCCTGGGGCGGGTCCGGCCCCAACGCCTTCGACTGCTCCGGGCTGGTCATGTGGGCCTTCGGCCAGGTCGGCGTCAACCTCCCGCACTCTAGCCAGGCACTGGCTCAGGGTGGCCAGCCGGTGTCGATGGATCAAATGCAGCCGGGTGACCTGGTCACCTATTACTCCGATGCATCCCACGTGGGCATCTACATCGGGGACGGCATGATGGTGCATGCGTCCACCTACGGCACGCCGGTCAGGGTCGCGCCGGTCAACAATGCGCCGATCCACAACGTTCGCCGGTACTGAGTTCAGCGGTACTGAGTTCACTGGCACAAGACGCCCCTTACTGGCGCTGGTCCTGCTCGTTGAGTTGGTCGCTGCCGTCGTCCTGCTCACCCGGGCGACACCCGCTACACCCGCGATAACGGCGACACCCGCACCGTCCTCTGCCGTCGTGGCGCCGACCCCACCTGCAGCCGCCACCCAGCACGTCGCGCTGCGTGACGGCCGCACCGCGGAGATCCTGGTCCTTCCCGGCCCGGGGACGACCGGCCTGGCCGACCGCATCCGAGGTGATCTCGACGATGCGGCCGACGCGGTCACCGAGTTCTGGGGGGAGGACTGGAGACGTGACATCGCGGTGGTCGTCACCGGCACGGACGAACAGTTCACCGCCATGGGTGGCGGTGGTTCCGATATCGCCGCGGCGACGACCTCGGAGCGCATCGTGTTCGCCCCCGGCGCAGCGGGCATGAGCGACGCATCATTGCGAATCGTGTTGCGCCACGAACTCTTCCACCATGCGGTACGGCACGTCACCGCCACCGATGCACCGCGCTGGCTCACCGAGGGCGTGGCCGACTATGTCGGGCGGCCACCGATCCCGCTGCGCGGCCCCGCGGCCGCTGCCGACCTGGCTCGGCTGCCGACCGACCTCGACCTGGACACACCCGGCGCTGCCCGGTCACTGGCGTACGACCGGGCGTGGTGGTTCAGCCGGTTCATCGCCGACCGCTACGGCCCCGACAGCTTGCGCAGGCTGTACCTGGCGACCTGCGGTGTCGGGCACACCGACATCGCCGACGGGGTGCGCGATGTGTTGGGCGTGCAGCTGGATGAGGTGCTGATCGCGTGGCGGCAGTGGCTCAGCGGCTAGCCTCACTGCGGTGACGAGGGTGCTGCTGGTAACCAACGATTTTCCGCCGCGCCGTGGCGGCATCCAGTCCTACCTGGAGAACCTGGTGGGGGGGCTGGTCGCGAGTGGTGACCGCCAGCTGACCGTCTACGCGCCGAAGTGGAAGGGCGCCGAGGACTATGACGTCGCGGCCGCCGCCACCGGCTACCAGGTGGTGCGTCACCCGACCACGCTGATGCTGCCCGAACCCGCGGTGGCACTGCGGATGCGTCAGCTCATCAGAAGACACGACATCGAGACGGTCTGGTTCGGTGCCGCAGCCCCGTTGGCACTCATGTCGCCGGTGGCTCGCGCCGCGGGAGCGCGCCGCATTGTCGCCAGCACGCACGGCCACGAAGTGGGATGGTCGATGCTGCCGTTGGCCAGAACGGCCTTGCGGCGCATAGGTAACGATGCCGACGTCATCACGTTCATCAGTCACTACACGCGAGACCGGTTCGCCTCGGCGTTCGGCCCACGGGCGGCGCTCGAACACCTCGCCCCGGGGGTGGACACGGATCGCTTCGTGCCCGACCCGGTGGCCCGAGCCGAACTGCGCGCGCGGTACGGGCTCGGCGACCGCCCCGTTGTGTTGTGCCTGTCGCGCCTGGTTCCCCGCAAGGGTCAGGACATGCTGATCCGTGCGCTACCCACCATCCGGAAGCGGGTGGACGACGCCGTGTTGGTCATCGTCGGGGGCGGACCGTATCGGGAGTCGCTGCACGATCTCGCCCGCGACTCCGGCGTCGACGATCACATCGTGTTCACCGACGGCGTGCCAGGCGAGGAGTTACCCGCACACCACGCGATGGCCGATGTGTTCGCGATGCCGTGCCGCACCCGTGGAGCGGGGCTCGACGTGGAAGGGCTCGGCATCGTCTACCTGGAGGCGTCAGCCACCGGTGTGCCGGTCGTGGCCGGTCGCTCCGGGGGTGCGCCGGAATCGGTGCGTGACGGCGAGACCGGTCTGGTGGTGGACGGCGGTGACGTCGCGGCGATCGCGGCAGCGGTCGGTGACCTGCTCGCCGACCCCGACCGCGCCGCAGCCATGGGCGCGGCCGGCCGTGATTGGGTCGTGCAGAACTGGCAGTGGCGCACCAAGGCCGCGCGCCTCGCGGAGTTGCTGGAGGTCTAGAAGTCGTCGGGCACGCTCGGCGCGACGGGCCAGCCGAAGGCGATCGCCGTCCGGTGTAGCGACCCTGCGCTGAGTTCGACCGCCAACCCCGCGCCGGCCAATGCCGCCAGGCTCACACCGCCCAGGTAGATGGCGCCGAGATCACGGGCGGAGATGGCGATATCGGCCGGTGCAGTGGTGATCTCACACTCGGCCCCATCGGGCGTGCTGCGCAGGCGGAACCGTCCGGTGTTCCACGGGCAGAACTCGTCGGTCACGTCGAGCACCACGTCGATGGGAGCGGCGTAGGAGCGCAACGTCAGTGCGCGCGCGACGTCGACAAGCCGTACATAGATGCCGTCGCCCACCGCACACTGCAGTGCCCGCTGGTTGGCGACCAGATAGCGCAGCGGCTCGTCGACAGCGGCACCGTGGAACTTCACGCTCCTGATGAGGTCCATGTCGAGGAGGTAGCGGCAGATCCGGGCGTACGCCCGGTGGTTGGTGGCCCGCACCTCCTGGAGGTGAATCTCGCTCGTCGGTTGCCCACCGTCGCTCCACTGTGGCTTGGGCCGGTAGATGGCGAAGCCGCTGGCGGTGCCGTCGGCCTCGTGGTGCAGGGCAAAGCGGATCCGGCCGGTCTCCTTGCGCCGTTCGTCATTGTCGTGAATCCACGTGTCCCACCACGGACGGGATCTGGGCATCTGCCCGGGCAGCTGCGCGATCGCCAGGTCGTAAATGGCCGGCGCGGATGCCAGTAGCGTGTCGGCGTCGGTCTCGGTCACCGCGCCGTCGCCCAGATCGACGTCGGGACGGAATCCGAGATCGCGCACCTGCCCGGACAGCACGGCATCCGCACTGGCCATCCCGTAGCCAAAACGCCCGTAGATCAAGGCCTCCGATGCGTAGAGCATCGCGATCGCCTCGGTTCCGCGGGCCGTGATGTCGTCGAGTTGATACCGCATCATCGCGGTGAGCAGGCCGCGGCGCCGATGGCTGGGCGATACCGTGATCGCGGTGACGGCGGCGACCGGGGTGATGACACCCCCAGGCAGCACCACTTCCTTGGTGAACGCCCCGCCGGTGGACGCCCACCGTGTTCCGTCGTGAAACCCGAACATCCGGTCGAGATCGGTGAACTTGCGGGTTAGGTCGATCTCGTCCTTCTGCACGTCCTGCAGGAACACCGTGTACGCCGCGGACATGAATGACTGGTAGTCATCTTCATCGGCGATGGTTCGCAGCTTCAGCGCGGGCACACACCCATGTGTACCCGAGGCGCCGATGCGAGTCATCCGAATATCGCGGCGAAACACCAAGCGGCCCGGGATGAATCGGCCGCCTACCTCGACGAGTGCGGGGCTAGTCGCCCGTCTTCGCGTAGAGCGCCTCGATATCGCCTGCGAACTTCTCGGCCACGACCTTGCGCTTCACCTTGAGCGTCGGCGTCAACTCGCCGGTGGCCTCGGTGAAGTCGACGAGCAGGATGCGGAACTTGCGAATGGCCTCAGCCTTGGACACCGCCTGATTGGCCTCCTTGACGGCCAGGTCGATCTCGGCGACGAGGTCCGGATCATCGGCCAGGTCGCCGACCGAAGCCCCCGCGTCCTTGCCGTTGCGTTCCTTCCAGCCGGGGAAGGCCTCGGGATCGATGGTCACCAGCGCCGCGATGAATGGTTGCGCGTCACCGACGGCCATCGCCTGGCTGATCAAGGGGTGGGCACGCAACCGATCCTCGAGCAGGGCGGGCGCGACGTTCTTGCCGCCCGCGGTCACGATGATCTCCTTCTTGCGCCCGACGATGGTCAGGAATCCGGCATCGTCGATCGCGCCGAGGTCGCCGGTGTGGAACCAGCCATCGGAGAACACGGCCTTCGTCTCGTCCTCATTGCGCCAGTAGCCGCCGAAGACCACACCGCCCTTGACCAACAGTTCGCCGTCATCGTTGATGCGCATGCTGTTGCCCGGCACCAGCTTTCCGACCGAACCGACCTTCAGATCGTCTGTCCGGTTGACGGTGATCGCCGCGCTGGTCTCGGTGAGCCCGTAGCCCTCGTAGATGGACAGGCCGACACCGCGGTAGAAGTGCCCGAGCCGGGCGCCAAGGGGAGCGCCACCGGAGATGGCCGAGTGGCACCTGCCGCCGAGCGCGGCGCGCAACTTGCCGTAGACGAGCTTGTCGAACACTGAGTGCTTGAGCTTCAGCAGCAGGCCGGGGCCACCGGTGTCCTGGGCCTGACTCCACTCGATCGCGGTGTTGGCGGCGATCTCGAAGATGCGGCCCTTGCCGTCGTTTTGAGCGTTCTGCTCTGCGGTGTTGTAGACCTTCTCGAACACGCGTGGCACCGACACCACCAGGGTGGGTCGGAACACAGCCAGGGTGGGTACCAGATTCTTGATGTCGTTGGTGAAGCCGAGCGTGACCTTGTTGGTGAACGCGGCAACGGTGATGGCGCGGGCCAGCACGTGGGCCAGCGGTAGGAACACCAGCAGCTTCTCGCCCTTGGCGAGCTGGTCGGGGAAGCAGGCCTTCGCGCCGCGGATCTCGTGAAGCAGGTTCGAGTGGGTCAGCTGGCAGCCCTTCGGTCGCCCCGTCGTACCCGATGTGTAGATCAGCGTTGCGGGATCCGACGACTTGACGGCGGCGATGCCCGCCTCCAGGTCGGCACCGTCAGCGTCGCCTCCGGTCCGGGACAGGGCCTCGAGAGTTGATTGATCGGAGTCGTTGTCGGATCCCTCGATCACATACACCTTGCGCAGCTCCGGCAGCTCGGCGGTGAGCGCCGAGATCGTGCGCGCGTGGGCATCGGACTCGGCGAAAATCGCCACCGCGCCCGAGTCGGCGAGCACGAATCGCACCTGTTCGGCCGATGAGGTCTCGTAGATCGGCACGGTGACCGCGCCCGCAGCCAGGATCCCGAAGTCGATGATCGGCCATTCGTACCTGGTCGAGGAGAGGATGGCGACACGGTCGCCGGGCTTGACGCCCTCGGCGATCAGGCCCTGTGCCAGGGCGCGGACCTCGGCAGCGACCTGCGCGCAGGTCACGTCCGTCCACGATCCGTCTACGAGACGCTGGATGATGACGTGGTCGGGGTCGTCGCGCTCATTGGCGAAGACGGCGCTCACGACGTTGTCATGCTCGCCGACGGTAAACGATGCGGGAACACTGAACTCACGCACGATCGAGGCCTTTCGGACGGGATGAGGCGGCAGGGGGATCAGACCGCATTTGCCGTCCTCCAGCCTAGTCGGCCTCCCGCAGGTCGCGGGCCCACACCTGCGAAGAGGCGTATGCGAAACTCGACGACGATGAACAGCATCCAGATCGCGGACGAGACGTTCGTGTGCGCCGACCCCGAGGACGTCGGCGCCGCCGTCGCGAACCCGGCTTCGTGGGCCCGGTGGTGGCCGGACCTGCGGTTGGCCGTTGTCGAGGACCGCGGGCCCGTGGGTCACCGCTGGACGGTCACCGGTGCCCTCACCGGCACCATGGAGGTATGGCTCGAGGCCGCGCTCGACGGCGTCATCCTGCACTACTTCCTGCACGCCGAGCCCTCTGGCGTCTCCGCGCGGGAGCTGGCGCGGATGAATCTGGCGAAGTGCAATCATCAGCGCCGGGTGGCAGGCAAGGAGATGGCGTTCGAGGTGAAGCGGACCCTCGAGGAATCGCGGCCGGTCGGGGTCTCGCGGCTGGCCTGAGGGCGCGGCGTCTGCAGAGCGCTCCGGCGACCCAGAAGAGCCGATGAGGGTACATTTCTGTGCTGAAGGGTGACCCCGGGAAGGGAACACGTGGCTGACAAGACTGCGCAGACGATCTTCATCGACGCCGATCCGGCGACCGTGATGGACGTGATCGCCGACATCGGCTCGTATCCGGACTGGGTGGCGGAGTACAAGGAGACCGAGGTCCTCGAGGTCGACGACGAGGGATACCCGCGCACCGCACGGCTGGTGTTGGACGCCGCCGTCCTCAAGGACACCATGGTGCTGTCCTACGTATGGCCTGCCGATCACACCTCGGTCACGTGGTCGCTGGTGTCCAGCTCGCTGCTCAAGGCGCTCGACGGCGCATATCGGTTGAAGCCCAACGGATCTGGCACCGATGTCACCTATGAACTCGCGGTGGACCTCGTCATCCCGATGATCGGGCTACTCAAACGCAAGGCCGAGCGCCGCCTGACCGACACCGCGCTCAAGGACCTCAAGAAGCGAGTCGAGGCTGAGTGACGGCCAGTGGTGTCCAGGCGCAGGCCGGTAGCCGAATCAGCCTCTTCGTCGGTAAGGGCGGAGTAGGCAAGTCCACGTTGGCGACCGCGACCGCGGTGCGCGATGCCCGGGCCGGGCAGCGCGTGCTCATCGTGTCGACCGACCAGGCGCATTCCACCGGCGACGTGCTCGGGGTGACGATCACCCCGACCGGTGAGCGGCGCCCGACCCGGATACTTGCTGATCTCGGCGCCGGGCGTGCCGACGCCGACGGTGGCTTCCTCGACGCGCTGGCGCTGGACACGCTGGCGCTGCTCGAGGCGCGCTGGCGGCAGATCGCGGGCGTCCTCGCGGTCCGCTTCCCGGAGTCCGACCTGGGTGACTTCGCCCCCGAGGAACTCTCGGCCCTGCCGGGAGTTCAGGAGGTACTCGGTCTGCACGAGGTCGGCGAACTCGCCGCCTGCGGCGACTGGGATCACGTGGTGGTGGACTGCGCCTCGACCGCGGACGCCATGCGAATGCTGACCCTGCCATCGACGTTCGGGCTGTACCTGGAGCGCGCCTGGCCACGTCACCGCCGTCTGTCGCTGGCCGCTGCCGAGGCGCGGTCGGCCGGCGTCGTCGCACTGGTTGAACAGATCATGGCGGGGACCGATCGACTGAGCGGACTGCTGGTCGACGGCTCGCGGGTCGGCGCTCACCTGGTTCTCACCCCGGAACGCGTCGTGGCCGCCGAGGCGGCTCGAACCCTGGGCGCGCTGGCGCTGATGGGGGTGTCGGTCAACGAGTTGATCGTCAATCAGGTTCTCGTACAAGACGAGTCGTTCGAGTACCGCAACCTGCCGGAGCACCCGGCCTTCGACTGGTACACCGAGCGAATCGCCGAGCAGAAGGCCGTCCTCGACGAACTCGACACGGCGATCGGCGATGTCCTGCTGGTGCTGGTTCCGCACGTGGCGGGTGAACCGATCGGGCCCAAGGCACTGGCCGAACTGCTCGAGGGCGCGCGCCGCAGGGACGGCTCACCGCCGCCGGGACCGGTGCAGCCCGTGGTGGACCGTGAGTCCGGGTCCGGGCTCGATGCCGTGTATCGCCTGCGGTTAGAGTTGCCGCAGGTCGACCCGACGACGTTGACCCTGGGCCGGGTCGACGACGATCTGATCATCGGTGCGGGTGGCATGCGGCGCCGGGTTCGATTGGCGTCTGTGCTGAGGCGATGCATCGTGACGGATGCCCAGCTTCGCGGCACTGAGCTGACAGTCCGTTTCCGACCGAATCCGGAGGTGTGGCCTCAATGAGTGGCTCTCACCCCGACTTGGGTCCCGAGTTGCGTCAGCTCGCGCAGGCGCTGCTGGACCGGCTTGACCCGGCGGTACGGCTAGCCGCGGCACGGGCAGGGCAGGGCGGTGCCAGCAACTGCGAGCAGGTGTGGTGCCCGGTGTGCGCATTGGCGGCGCTTGTCGCTGGTGAGCAGCATCCGCTGCTGACGGTGATCTCCGAACACAGCGTCGCCCTCCTGGCCGTGGTCCGGGCCATGGTGGACAACCTTCCGGACTCCTCGGGCACCGGATTCCCCGAACCGCCGACCTCGCCGTCGGGTCCGCCCGAGCCACCGCCGGATGACGATCCGCCGCCCCCGGGGCCCGGCCGATACCAGCACATCCCGGTCACCATCGACGACTGAGCGGCGCAGCTGCACGTATCTCATCGTGGCCATGTGGTCGGTACACCGACACGTGGGTAAAGTTGTCGGGGGGCACCGACCGGGGCGCCCGCCGCGGGAGGTTTGATGTGGTACTGGCTGTTCAAATACGTCTTCATGGGACCACTGCTCTCGCTGCTGGGCCGGCCGAAAGTGCAAGGGCTGGAATATGTTCCGGACTCCGGCGCGGTAATCCTGGCCAGCAATCACCTCGCGGTCGCCGATAGCTTCTATTTGCCGCTGGTGGTCAAGCGGCGAATCACGTTCCTCGCCAAGTCCGAGTACTTCACCGGCACGGGGCTCAAGGGCTGGGCCAGCCGATGGTTCTACACAGTCGCCGGCCAGGTTCCCATCGACCGCACCGACGCCGACTCGGCGCAGGCCGCCCTGAGCACCGCGCAGAGGATCCTCGACGCGGGCAAACTGCTCGGCATGTACCCCGAGGGCACCCGTTCACCCGACGGGCGCCTCTACAAGGGCAAGACCGGACTGGCCCGGTTGGCGCTCGAGACGGGTGTCCCCGTCATTCCGGTCGCGATGATCGGAACCGACGTGGTGAATCCGCCGGGAAGCAAGATGTGGCGGTTCGGCCGTGTCGAGGTGCGCTTCGGAAAGCCCATGGACTTCTCTCGGTTCGAGGGTCTGGCTGGTAACCGGTTCATCGAACGCGCCGTCATCGACGAGATCGTCTACGAGCTGATGCAACTGTCGGGCCAGGAGTACGTCGACCTCTACGCCGCTGACGTCAAGACCGCACAGGACGGCAAGGGCGACGGCGGGGGACAACCGCCCAGTCGCATCCCCGCGACTGCGGCGGGCTAGTTGCGGCGGGCTGGGGGTCCCCCCGCTTGCGGGGTAGAGCGAAGCGACCCGGGGATATCAGTTGGTCGCAGGTATCGGCGGCACGCCGGCCGGTGAGGGGTTGCCAGACTCCCGTCGGTCGGCGGCAGTGGTCAATTTGCCGCCGACGGCACCTGCCACGGCGATGACTGCCAGCGCCCACCACAGATAGGAGCCTCCCGCCAGCTGCCGCCACAGCGACGCTGAGGTCTCCTCGTGTGGTGTCATCAGCGTGATCGGCGTCCACACCATCAGCGCGAAACCGCACACGCTGATCAACGCCAGCGCGATATCGCGGTACCGGTAGGCCAGCACCGTCGTGGTCAGCACCGTCGGCAGCGCCCACACCCAGTGGTGCGACCAGGACACCGGCGAGACCACCAGCCCGAACATCGCCACACAGATCAGGGCCAGCACCGGCGCCTCATCGAATGCGCGCACAGACTCGGCGGGCCGCCCGCGCAGAACGCGCCGCGCTGCCCACACCGTAAGGCCCAGCACGGCGAAGCAGGCCAGGAGCCACAGCACGAACCGGGGTGTCTCGCCCAGGCCAAGGCGTGCCAGCGTGCCCGCGATGTTCTGGTTGGTGTTCAGCGTGGCCGTGCCGATCCGGTCGGTGTCATGCACGGTCTGGGTCCAGTACTGGAAAGAGTCGCGCCAGGCCAGAATGAAGCCGACCACCGTCGCGCCAGCCGCCGAGGCCGCGGTGACCAGGATGGCGCGGGTGTCGCGTCGCACGAGTAGGTAGAGCAGGAACACCGCGGGCGTGAGCTTCAGCGCGATCCCGATGCCCAGCAGCAGCCCGCGCGGCCACGGAGTCTTGCGGGGCACACAGTCCGCGATGACCAAAGTCATGAGTACGACGTTGATCTGGCCGAACTCGAAGTTCGCCCGCAGGGGTTCGAAGTAGATCACCGCCGGCGCGACGATGGCCGCGGCGAGCCAAACCCGCCGCGCCCATGCGGACCCGGAGATGACTGTGGTGTGCTCGGCGACCCGCAGCCGGGTCAGCACAATCCAGGTGGACATGATGAGCAGCAGGAACGTGATCACGGTGATGAGCGCGCTGGCGGCCGGGAGTGTGAGCCAGGCGAACGGCGCGAACACGATCGCGGCGAGCGGCGGGTAGGTGAAAGGCAGATCCAGTCCGGCCTGGGTGTGAAAGATGGTGTCGTCGCTATAGAGCCGCGTGCCGTCCAACCAGGCCCGACCGCCCATTCGGTACACGTCGATGTCGATGCGATAGGCCATGTGGCCGAGCAGCCGCCACCCCGCCCACACCACGGCGGCGACGGTGAGGAGTTGGAACAACCGCCACGCCACGGTTGGCCATGCTCCCGGCCACCACTTAGCCCCACCGAGCGTCTGCCGTCTACTCATATCGGACAACAGACTATCCGTGCGTCTCGGCGCGTCACCGGGTATCCACCCGGCGACGCGAGGGGGCCAGCGTAAGTTTCCGACCGTGCACCTCACCGTCCAGTTGGACTTCATCACGCACGATCGACTGCCACTGCTGAGCTGTCTGGTGGCCTTCATCCTGACGTTCTTCGTGACCCGAACCATCGTCCGATACATCCGCAGCCAGGCCGGCAGTGACGCCCCGCGCAGATGGTGGCAGCCGCGCAACATCTCGATGGGCGGCGGCGGACTGCACATCCACCACGTGGTGATCGGCGTGGTTCTGGTGATGGTGTCCGGGGTGACCATGGTGACGCTCGCGGTGAACGGCGGAGTGGCCGAATTCACAGCCGCGGCAATCTTCTTCGGCATCGGTGCGGCACTGGTGCTCGACGAGTTCGCGCTGATCCTGCACCTCGAGGACGTGTACTGGGCAGAGGACGGCCGCACATCGGTCGACGCGGTGTTCGCCGCCGTCGCCGTCGCGGGGCTGCTGGTGCTCGGCTTCAACCCGCTGTCGTTCTTCGACGTCGGGATCTGGCGCGACGACCACTCGATGGTGGCCAGGATCAGCGTGATCGTGATCGCTGTGCTGACCCTGCTGCTCGCCGTCGTGGTCCTGTTCAAGGGCAAGGTGTGGACCGGGCTGATCGGCATGTTCATCACGCCGCTGTTGATCGTGGGTGCGATTCGGTTGTCCCGGCCGCACGCACCGTGGGCGCGCTGGCGCTACACCACCCGCCCGCGCAAGATGCACAAGGCCCTGGAGCGCGAGCGGCGGTTGCGTCGGCCGGTGGTTCAGGCGAAGCTCTGGCTGCAGCACGTCATAGCCGGCGAGCCGCAGTTCCCCGACGACGCGAAGGTGGATGAGGAGTTGGATCGCGAGATTCATGCCGCCCCGGCCCCGGCTCCGGCCTCGGCATCTGCAGAGCGAGAAGTGGTGGCCTGAGCGGCGATGCGCTTCTTCTATGACACCGAGTTCATCGACGACGGTCGGACCATCGAGCTGATCTCGATCGGCGTGGCCGCCGAGGATGGCCGCGAGTACTACGCGATCTCGACGGAGTTCGATCCAGACCGAGCGGGCGCCTGGGTGCGCAAGCACGTGCTGCCGAAGCTGCCGTCGCCGTCGTCGAAGCTGTGGCGTTCGCGACGCCAGATCCGGTCGGATCTCGAGGACTTCTTCGACATTGACGGTGATGAGCCCATCGAGCTGTGGGCCTGGGTCGGCGCCTACGACCACGTGGTGCTGTGTCAGCTGTGGGGTCCCATGACCGACCTGCCGCCCGCCATCCCGCGCTTCACCCGGGAGCTGCGGCAGTTCTGGGAGGAACGGGGATCACCGCGGATGCCACCGCGCCCGCGCGACGCCCACGATGCTCTGGTCGACGCCAAACACAACCTGCTGCGCTTCACCCTGATGACCGACGACGCGGACGGCGCCTGGGCCACACGGGCCTGAGCTGCGGGTATGGCTGGTAACTTGCGCTCGGGGGCGCGGTTACCATAGACGGGTGAATTGGACCGTCGACGTACCCATCGACCAGCTCCCGGATTTGCCGCCGCTGCCCGAGGACCTGCGCCATCGGCTCGATGCTGCGTTGGCCAAGCCCGCTCTGCAGCAGCCGAGCTGGCCCGCGGACCAGGCGAAGGCGATGCGGACCGTTCTCGAGAGTGTCCCGCCGGTCACCGTGCCGTCGGAGATCGAGAGGCTCAAGGCCCATCTGGCCGACGTCGCGCGGGGTGAGGCCTTCCTGCTGCAGGGCGGCGACTGCGCCGAGACCTTCGTCGATAACACCGAGCCGCACATCCGGGCCAACATCCGCACGCTGTTGCAGATGGCAGTCGTGCTCACCTACGGCGCGAGCATGCCCGTGGTCAAGGTGGCTCGCATCGCCGGGCAGTACGCGAAGCCGCGCTCATCGGACATCGATGCGCTGGGCCTGCGGTCCTACCGCGGCGACATGATCAACGGTTTCGCGCCGGATGCGTCGGTGCGCGAACACGACGCGTCCCGTCTGGTTCGGGCCTACGCGAACGCGAGTGCCGCGATGAACCTGGTGCGGGCGCTGACATCGTCGGGCCTGGCCTCGCTGCACCAGGTGCACGACTGGAACCGGGAGTTCGTGCGGACTTCGCCCGCGGGGGCGCGCTATGAGGCGTTGGCCGGCGAGATCGACCGCGGGCTGCGGTTCATGACCGCCTGCGGTGTCAATGACCGCAACCTGCAGACCGCCGAGATCTACGCCAGCCACGAGGCGCTGGTGCTGGATTACGAGCGCGCGATGCTGCGGATGGACGCTGACGCGGAGGGTGGCCCGAAGCTGTACGACCTCTCGGCGCACTACGTCTGGATCGGTGAGCGCACCCGTCAGCTGGACGGCGCCCACATTGCGTTCGCCGAGGTGATTGCCAACCCGATCGGCGTGAAGATCGGTCCGACCACCACACCCGAGATGGCCGTCGAGTACGTCGAGCGGCTCGACCCGCGCAACGAGGCGGGCCGTCTGACATTCGTCAGCCGGATGGGCAACGGCAAGGTGCGCGATGTGCTGCCCGCGATCATCGAGAAGGTGCAGGCGTCTGGTCATCAGGTGATCTGGCAGTGCGACCCGATGCACGGCAACACCCATGAGTCGTCCACCGGGTACAAGACGCGCCACTTCGACCGCATCGTCGACGAGGTCCAGGGCTTCTTCGAGGTGCACCGGGCGCTGGGCACCCATCCCGGCGGCATCCACGTCGAGATCACCGGCGAGAACGTCACCGAGTGTCTCGGTGGCGCGCAGGACATCTCGGACTCGGATCTGGCCGGTCGCTACGAGACGGCGTGCGATCCCCGGCTCAACACCCAGCAGTCACTGGAGCTGGCGTTCCTGGTCGCGGAGATGCTGCGCGACTAGCTTGTATTCGTCGTTTGTTAGCCAGACGCGAGCTGCTTCTTTCCGTATACGCGCTCAACCAGCGCCGTGTCACCGTGCACTAGAACGTGGGTGGTCTTGCCGTCGCGGATGGTGAATATGTCGGCGTCCTGGCCGGTCTCGCCTCCCGCTGTGACCTCGGTGAGCGCGACGACCGTATCGCCCTCGGCGATAAGGCGGTTGAGCTTCACCGTCAGCGCCTTCTCGGCCATTCGCCCGAGGTGCTCGATGACTTCGGCCTTGCCGTGGAAGGTGCCGCTGATCGCGCTCTCGCCCGGTTGCACCCATTCGATGTCGTCGTCGAACAGGCTCATCACCGATTCCAGATCACCGCTGGAGAAGGCTTCATAGCCTCGCTGGATGACGTCTTTGTTTTCCTGTATTGACATTTCGCACCCCGTTCATCGCATCGGATATTCCGGCCGCGAGGGGCGTGGCCGGTCCGGGGAGTCGCACGGCGCGGCTCCTCGATCAGTCAGACCGCTCGCCGCCGTGTTGATTATCGACCCGGATCGGTTGCCTTAGGCGCGATCATCACGATTGATTCTGGAACCTTGCACAGTGCAAACATCGACAGCAGTCCGAGGACGACACCGTTGGGGGTGATGTAAATGTTCGGCCCGGCCGCATGTTCGGTAGCTACAACAGTCCGGAAAGGTTGCTGCCGAGTGTCCACGCACCCGCGGCGATCAGCCCGGTCAACGTGAGTATGGCGACTACCCAGAACAACTGGGCGCGCTTGTTGCGTTGCCTGGCCCACTCGAACTCGTCGATCTCGATTCCGGCGAATCGTCCTGGCGCCGAGCGGGATTGGATGGCGACATCCGTCGTCGGCTCGGCCGGTTGCCAGTCGTCGGGGCCGCGGGTCAACTCCCGGGTGTGCTGGCGGGCTGGTCTGCCGCTGTGCTCGGTGGTCCGCTCGGGGTCGACCGGGCCGATGTGCGCCGTGGCCGCCGCGTGCTGTGCCGAGTTGGTCGGCGCGGGCACGCGGAAGTCGGGTAGTCCGAGTTCGTCGACGATATCGGCGAGTTCGGCGCCCATGTCCTCGGCGTCGGCGAACCGGTCGGCGGGGTCGCGTGCCGTTGCGCAACCCACCAGATCGTCGAATTGTGTTGGTACGCCAGCGATGGCGGCGCTGGGCGGCGGCACGTCGTGGTCCATCCGCTGATAGGCGACGGCCAGGGCGTTGTCACCGGTGAACGGGGTCTGGCCGGTGAGCAGTTCATAGGCCAGGATTCCGACGGCGTACACGTC
The DNA here is from genome assembly GCF_055419205.1 of Mycobacterium sp. IDUB_39. Taxonomy (NCBI): domain Bacteria; kingdom Bacillati; phylum Actinomycetota; class Actinomycetes; order Mycobacteriales; family Mycobacteriaceae; genus Mycobacterium; species Mycobacterium sp. IDUB_39. Next base: position 321,174 of record NZ_JBVAXF010000007.1, on the reverse strand, counting down.
GCTGCGCGGGCCTGCGTCACCACTGCTCACCTGTTCGGGTGACAGGTAGGCCGCGGTGCCCAGGATGACGCTGGTCGACGTGATCTTCGCCTCAGCGACGGCGCGCACCAGACCGAAATCGGCGATCTTGACCTCACCGTCATCGGAGATGAGGACGTTCTCGGGTTTCACGTCACGGTGCACCAGGCCGGCGCGGTGCGCCACCGCCAGCCCACTCAACACCGGGGCGAGCACGGCCGCCACGGCATGCGGCGGCATCGGACCACGCTCGCGCAACAACTCCCGCAGGGTTCCGCCCTCGACGAGTTCCATGACAAGGAAAGGATGTCTGCCGTCAAAGCCCTGGTCGTAGACGGCGACAACACCGTGATCCTTCAACCGGGCGACCGCGCGTGCCTCCCGCTGAAACCGAGTCAGGAACTGCTGATCGCTCGCGTACCGCGAATCCATCACCTTCAGTGCCACGGGTCGGTCCAGTCGCATGTCCAGCCCGCGGTAGACGGTGGACATGCCTCCGGTGGCGATGGGGGTGTCGACTCGGTAGCGCCCGTCCAAGACGACACCGATGAGTGGGTCGTGACGTTGGCTGCTCTCCACGCATCCACATCCTAGACTCGGCACGGTGAGCATCATTCCGGCCGCCGAAGACGTACTCGACCCCGACGAGGCCGTATACGACCTTCCCACTGTCGCGTCCCTCCTACGAGTCCCCATCACCAGGGTTCATCAATACCTGCGTGAGCGTCACCTGTTGGCGGTGCGTCGAGCTGGCAATGCGGTGGTGCCTACGGCGTTCTTCGACGATTCGGGGCGCATCGCCAAGAGCCTTCCCGGACTGCTGGTCGTGCTGCACGACGGTGGTTTCGAGGAGACCGAGATTGTGCGTTGGCTGTTCACGCCCGACTCCTCGCTGACGATCAGCCGCGACGGTACGACTGAGGCGCAGTCCAATGCCAGGCCCGTCGACGCACTGCACTCCCATCAGGCCCGTGAGGTGCTGCGCCGGGCACAGGCGATGGCGTACTGACCTACTGACGGTCAGCGGTCAGCGGTCAGCGGGTCGGGTTCGATGCTCGTCGGCTCCGGCGCCTTGGCCAGGTAGTACCACGCCCCGGCGGCGCATGCGGTGGCCAACAGCACGTGCAGCCAGGAGTACATGCCGTGTGAGCCATCGGGTTTGAAGATCACCATGATCCACGTCGAGAAGCCGGCGATGACGGCGATCCCGGCGCGGTTCTGCATCAGCACGGACAACACCGCCAACGGCCAGGTGTAGTACCAGGGCAGGGCCGCGGGAACGAACAGCACCACAACCAGCATGGCCAGCGCGATGCCGGTCAGCGCCTCGCGGTCGTCGTGGCGGAACCGCCACCAGAGCAGCGGAAGCGTGATGGCGATGACCGCGATGCCGATGATGCGGGTGACCTCGAGCACGGCGTAGAAGTTCACCGGCAGGAACAACCCGCCGACGGCGTTGACCAGGTTGGCCGCAGCGGTGGGCAGGGTCAGCCAGTTGATGATCTTCACCGAACCCGCCAGGGCCGTGAGCCAGCCCAGTCCCACACCCGCCAGCCAGGAGACCACGGCGAACACCACCACGAATATCGCCGCAGACGCCGCGGTCGCGGTGGCGAACGCGCGGATCGGCCCGAGGTTCCGGTTGGCCCGGAGTCGGTGCACCCACATCCAAACCATGAACGGCAGCGCGATACCCGCGGTGGCCTTGACCGCGACGGCTATCGCGATGAGGCTCACCCCCCAGCCCGGATGGTTGCGCAGCGTCAGCGCGATGGCGGCCATCATCAGGCCCACCATCAGCATCTCGTTGTGCACACCACCCATCAGATGGATGATCACAAGGGGGTTCAGCACGCAGATCCACAGTGCCGCAGCGCCGTTGGCGCCGATGTGGCGAGCCACGCGGGGGGCCGCCCAGATCAGCAGCGCCAGTCCGGGCAGCATGCACAGGCGCAGCAGCATGGTCCCGGCGATGACGTGGTCGCCGACCATCATCGTGACGAACTTCGCGACCAGGATGAACGCCGGACCGTACGGTGCCGTCGTCGTCGTCCAGATCGGGCTGACATCGTCGAGCAGGGAATTCGGGTTCTCGATCGGCCCGACGATGTAGGGGTCGAAGCCATCTCGCAGCAGCGCACCCTGCGCCAGATAGGAGTACGTGTCGCGGCTGAACACCGGCACGCTCAGCAGCAGTGGCGCGAGCCAGAACCCCGTCGTGGCGACCATCGTGTACTCGGACGCGGTGCGGTCGACGACCCGTCGCCCCAGCCACAGCCATGACGCCAGCATTACCGCGACACCGGTCCAGAGCAGTATCGACGACACCACCAGCCCGTGGCCGAACCGCAGCCAGGACACGTGTAGCGACTCGAGCAGCGGATCGTGGAGTTGAGTGCTGCCTGCACCGAGGCCGCCGAGGGTTATCAGGCAGGCGCCCAGAAATCCCATCAGCGCGGGTCGGGCCTCTGGCGACGCGGTGAACGCGATTAGCCGCGAAATGCCAGCCCCAAGGCCAGATTTCGGATCATGTGTCGATGTCGTGGTAGGCATTGATGTCAAGCGGTCCGGTTCGACGCCAATCTGGCGAGCTCGGCGAGACCGACCTTGGCGCGATCATCGATCGGCGCGGCGGCCAGGATGTCGAGCCCGCGGTGAGTGAGTTCGGCGATGCGCTCCTCGACCGCCGCCAGTGCGCCGACGGACTCGATTGCCGAGCACAGTTCTCCGACCTCGCCATCGGACAGCTCGGTGCCGATAGACGTGCGCAGGAGTTTGGCGGCAACTGGGTCCGAGCGGTCGGCCCGCTCGAGCGCCTCGGCGAGCAATACGGTGCGCTTGCCCGAACGCAGATCGTCGCCAGAGGGCTTGCCGGTCACCACCGGGTCGCCGAACACCCCGAGGACGTCGTCGCGGAGCTGGAACGCGACGCCGAGATCGGTGCCCACCTCGTGGAAGATCTCCTGGACGTCGGGTCGGTCCGCCGCGGCGGCCGCGCCGAACTGCAGTGGCCGCGAGATCGTGTAGGAGGCCGTCTTGAAGGTGTTGACGTTCAACGCCGAGGCCACCGACTCGGCGCGACCGGCCTCCGCGGCGATGTCGAGGTATTGGCCGCCGAGGACCTCGGTCCGGATGTCGGCCCAGACGCGGCGGACACGACGGTAGGCATCGGGGGCCAGGTCGACCGTCGCCACGATGTCATCGGCCCACACCAGCGACAGGTCGCCGAGCAGGATGGCCGCCGACATGCCGAACTGTTGTGGTGATCCGTGCCAGTCGCGGTCGCGGTGCAGGTCGGCGAACAGGTGGTGCACGGTGGCGAGGCCACGTCGTGTGGCGGACGCGTCGATCAGATCGTCGTGGGCGAGCGCGCAGGCGTGCAGGAGTTCCAGCGCTGAGAACAGCAGCATTAAGTCGGTGCCGGCCACATCCGCGTCGGGTTCGGCCACCGCGCGCCAGCCCCAGTAGGCGAACGCGGGCCGCAGTCGCTTACCGCCGCGCAGGACGAATTCGTCGAGAGCCGCCGTCAGCTCAGCGAAGTCCTCGCCGATGTAGGCGGCGTCGCGTCGGCGACAGCGGAGATAGTCCCGCAGTTGGTCGGTGACGGCCGCCACCAGTTGGGCGGTCGACGGTGCGGCTGCATCCACGCTCAGCGGACGCCCCTTTCATTACCCCGGAGTGACATCAGACTAGAGCTTGCGGCATCAGCGTGCCGGGTCGTGGGGGTTCGCCAGCACCGGTCGGCGGTCGCGGCTCAACCACGCGATGTAGCCGATGATGCCGGCCACCACGAACGCACCGACGGTGAGCCAAATCGCGGCGCCGGTGAACGAGCGCGCGCTGGGGTCGGTGTAGCGGGCCTGGGCGTTCATGGTGCTGACGACACCCGGTCGCAGTTTCCACTCCACAACGTCCCCGGACACCTGGTCGCCGTTGGTCGAGGTCACCTCGCCGGGGAACGCGACACTGAGTGTGACGTCGGCTTCGGGGTCGCTCAGCGACGTCAGGTCGGCGCGGCCCTCCAGGATGACCAGGTCGCCGGCGCGTCGCAGTGAGATGTCCACGCCCGCCGCGTCGCGATTCATGCCCGCGAGCTGGGGGAGTTCGGCGAACGTCAGGTCGGAGAACACGGCCTGTGAGCCGACGTAGTCGTCGCGCTTGTACGGGGAGACGGACACCTTATTGCTGAAGGGCAGGCTGTTGAGGAGCTGGGGTCCCTTGTCGTCACCGTCACGCGGGATGGCTGCCGCGATGATCTGTCCAGACACCCGGTCGTCGGGGGAGACGGTGATCGTGGCCCGCACCCGGACGCAGCCGGCGGCGGCCGGAACGATCACGAGGAGTAGAAGCAGGGCCAACAATCGTTGGCTCCGGCGACGGCTGCGGGTGCGGCCTGGGGTGCGGCGCGGTCGGTCGGGCACCCGGTCATCGTGCCAGACCCAACAGTTCAGAGCGCGCTCATAGGGGAAGACGACGGCCGAGGATGGCGAACGGCCGGGGATCGCCTGCGAAGTGGTAGCCGCGGATTACGTCGGTGAACCCGAGCCTGCGGTAGAGCCGCCAGGCCCGGTTGGACTCGCCGTTGATCTCCGGGGTCGACAGCAGGACGTGTGACTCGGCCCGACCGGCGAGCAGGCGCCGAGCAAGAGCCTCGCCCAGCCCGTGACCCTGGCCCCGGGTGTGGATGTGCAGCTCGGTGAGCTCGAAGTAGCTGGTCATCAGGTCGGCGATGTGTGCCTCATCGGCGCCACCGCGCTGCAGACCCGCGACGACCTGCTGCTGCCACCACTGATCGGGGGCGCCGCAGTAGCCGTAGGCCACCCCGAGTAGGGGCGCATCCGCGAGTCGGTCGGGGTCCTGGGTGTCGGGCGGCGCATCGACGACGGCCACGGCTTTCCAACCGTCGCGGCGGGTGTGCTCGAGCCACATCGACGCGCGTTGCTCCTCGGTTCCCCTCGGGTAGCGCATCGCGTCGACGTAGACGGCGAGGGCCTCGCCCAGGCGCCGTTGCATGTCGCCGGGCGACAGATCGATCACGTACGTCGCCAACCTTTGATGCCCTTCGCGGTCTGGGAATGATGCCCACTGATTCACGCCATTATCGGGCTCGGGGTTCGGCGGGTGACGCGGTACCCGGGTCGCAGTGACCAAGGCCCTACAATCGACCATCGAACAAGGTGGTACGCCCGAGATTGACCTCGTATCATGATTGTTGAGTGCCCGCGACTGTGGGCGCAGACAACGCTAGACGACTTTGGACGGTCGCCACGGCCGCGGCAGCATGGGAGGCACGGATGCCACTCTCCGATCATGAGCAGCGCATGCTCGACCAGATCGAGAGCGCTCTCTACGCCGAGGACCCAAAATTCGCCTCGAGTGTCCGCGGTGGAAATCTCCGCGCCCCCTCAGCCCGTCGCCGCCTGCAGGGCGGAGTGCTGTTCGTGATCGGTCTGGCGATGCTCGTCGCGGGCATCGCCGTCAAGGCCACCTGGATCTCAAGCCTGCCGGCGCTCTCGGTCGTCGGCTTCATCATCATGTTCGGCGGTGTGGTCTTCGCGATCACGGGTCCGCGCGTGGTGGGTGGTCGCGATGCGCAAGCGCCCGAGGGTGGTGCGCAGCGCGCACGGAAGGCCAAGGGCGGCAGCGGCTCATTCACCAGCCGCATGGAGGACAGGTTCCGCCGCCGGTTCGACGAGTAGACGCTCGGTAGTCGACACAGGGGTGGCCCCATAGGGGCCGCCCCTTTTTCATGCCCATCTGGCGTGCCCCTGGTGGGGGGCCGTGGGGCTTTGCCTTGCCGCGGGTCACGACACGCCGATTTCGGCCGGCGCCGGGCGGGCGGGGGTGATGACGCCCCACCACGCCCCACCTCATACCTAAAGGGCGCCTAGCTGCGACTTTGGGAACTGCCGCTGGAACGACGCGGGCCCGCGAACGCTCCGAGATGGGCAGGCGTGGCAGAAGGTGGGGGAAGTGGGGGAACTTTTGCCATCGTGTGGCACAAAGTGGGGGATTGTGGGGTAAAGTGGCGGACATCGGAACGACCGGGGTTCTGAGGTGGTGGGAGGTGGCGGGATGTTTCTCGGCACCTACACGCCAAAGCTCGACGACAAGGGGCGGCTCACGCTGCCCGCCAAGTTCCGCGACGCACTGGCAGGGGGGTTGATGGTCACCAAGAGCCAAGATCACAGCCTCGCCGTCTATCCGCGTGCCGAGTTCGAAGCGCTCGCGGAACGGCTCACGCAGGCGTCGCGGAGCAATCCGGAGGCCCGGGCCTACCTGCGCAACCTGGCCGCGGCCACCGACGAGCAGCATCCGGATGCGCAGGGCCGGATCACGCTGACGGCCGACCACCGGCGGTACGCGGACCTGACCAAGGAATGCGTGGTCACCGGTTCGATCACGTATCTGGAGATCTGGGACGCGCAGGCCTGGCAGGAATACCAGGCTGCCCACGAAGAGAACTTCTCCGCGGCCAGCGATGAAACTCTGCGCGACATCATTTGATCCGGAAGCCGGCCTGCACGGTGCCCGTGCATCGTGGCCTCTGCCCGAACCGACCCTGGCGTACTTCCCCGACGCCAGGTTCGCGACCTCGGGCAGGGACCTCGATGTAGGGGCATCGCTTCTCCTGCGGATGACTGAGGCGAGGAGGTTCGCGATGTCCGATGACAACCCCGACAACGACGAGCGCTCCAACACACCGCGCTCCGACACACCCCGCGACGACACACCACGCGAAGCGCCGCACGTACCCGTCATGCTCGACCGCTGCGTCGAACTGCTGACGCCCGCGCTCACCCGGCACAGCGCCGACGGCACCGGCGCGGTTCTCGTCGACGCCACCCTGGGAGCCGGTGGGCACTCCGAACGATTCCTCGCCGACCTTCCCGGTCTGCGACTGGTCGGCCTCGACCGTGACCCCACTGCGCTGGCGATCGCCGCCAAGCGCCTGGCCCCCTTCGGCGACCGCGTCCGTTTCGTCCGCACCGCCTACGACGGCTACTGGGCGGACCGCGCCGAACCGACGGTGGACGGCGTGCTCTTCGACCTCGGTGTGTCGTCGATGCAACTCGACCAGACCCAACGTGGCTTCTCCTACTCCCACGACGCCCCGCTGGACATGCGGATGGATCCGGACGGACCGCTGACTGCCGCCGATATCGTGAACACCTTCAGTGAGAAGGAGATCGCGCGGATCCTGCGGGAGTTCGGCGAGGAACGCTTCGCCTCCAAGATCGCCGCCGAGATCGGTAGGCGTCGGGCTCGGCAGCCGTTCACCACCACCGGTGAACTCGTCGAGGTGCTCTACGCCGCCATCCCGATACCCGCTCGACGCACCGGTGGGCACCCGGGTAAGCGAACGTTCCAGGCGCTGCGCACGGCGGTCAACGGTGAACTGGACTCGCTTCGCGATGCGCTGCCCGCGGCGCTCGACGCGCTCCCGGCCGGTGGCCGGATCGTCGTGATGGCATACCAGTCGCTCGAGGACAAGATCGTCAAGGGCTTGTTCAGCGCGGCCACAGCATCTCGCAGCCCATCGGGGTTGCCAGTCGAACTACCCGGCTACGAACCGCATTTCACGGCGCTGACCCGTGGTGCGGAGAAGGCCGACGCCACGGAGATCGAATTCAACCCGCGTAGCGCATCGGTTCGGCTGCGGGCACTCGAGAAAGTCATCAGTAGGGAGGGCTCGTGATGGCCAAACGGACAGAACCCGTACGCCGCAGCGGCGAGCGGAAACGACCGGGGCGGGACAACCCGACTTCGCGGCGCTCGGGTGAGGCTGCGCCGCGCGGGCGCCGGTCCACGCGCGAGCAGCGTCCACAGCGGGCCAAGGGCAGCGCTCCGGCGACCAGTCCGATCCCACGGCCCAACGAGGCGCCGGGCAGGCCGAAGAACGCGGCCCAGGCCAAGGCTCGCTCCAAGGCACGCAAGGCCAAGGCGCCCAAGGTCGTTCGGCCGCCACTGCGGGTTCGGCTTCGGGAACGGATTCTGGTCAAACTCTCGACCATCGAGCTGAACCCCCGCGAACTCGTCAGCAGGGTGCCGTTCGTGGTCCTGGTGATCGGTGCGCTTGGCATCGGACTGGCGGTCACGCTGTGGCTGTCCACCGACGCAGCTGAGCGCTCCTACCAACTCGGCCATGCCCGCCAGACGAATCAGGCTCTGCTGCAGCAGAAGGAAGCTCTCGAGCGCGATGTGCTCGAAGCCCAGGCGGCACCTGCCCTGGCGGAGTCCGCGCGCCAGCTCGGAATGATCCCCTCGCGGGACACCGCCCACCTGGTGCAGGACCCGGCGGGAGCATGGGTCGTCGTCGGCACGCCCAAACCCGCCGAGGGCGTCTCGCCGCCGCCGCTGAACTCCCCACTGCCCGAGGCGGCCCCACCGGCGCCGCCTGCGGCTCCCGGGCCGCGCGTGGTCGAGCCGCGTGAGCAGGTGGTACGCCTCCCGGGTCGACCGGCCCAGCCGAATCCCGAGGTGCCCGTGCCCGGAGGGGTTCTCGCGGCACCGGACATGGCCGGAGTCCCGGCCGCACCGGCCGCACCGGCCGCGCCAGGCGCGCCACTCGCGGCCGCGCCGCCCGCCGCGCCTGACGTGCCGGCCGCACCACCCGCGCCCGCCGTGCCGGAACACGGTGTGCCCACGCTCCCCGGTCCCGCGGTTCCCGGTGCCGAGATGCCGGCCACCGACGTCGCCCCGCTGGCTGCGCCGTTGGCGCCTGAGGCGGGGCACATCGCCTCGCCGCTGACGCCCACGCTGCCCGGCCCGTCCAGCGAGCAGCCCGTCTTGGTCGCCCCACCCGCTCCCGGTGTACCTGAATGAGTCGGATCCGCCGCACCCCCCAACCGGCGAAGTCCACTGCCGGTCAACCGCATTCGGCTCGTGCTCGGCGCACCAGGGAGCCGGCCGCTGAGGGCGGCCTGCGCAGCGCGTCGTTCGTCTTCCGGCATCGGGTGGGGAACGCGGTCATCGCACTGCTGCTGTTGATCGCGGGTGCGCAACTCTTCAATCTGCAGGTGCCAAAGGCCGCCGGGCTGCGCGCCGAGGCTGCCGGTCAGCTCAAGGTGACTGACATCAACCCGGCGGTGCGCGGCAGCATCGTCGACCGCAATAATGACAAGTTGGCATTCACCATTGAGGCCCGGGCACTCACCTTCCAGCCGGCCAAGATCCAGAAGCAGCTGGCCGACGCGCACACCGCCGATCCCGCTGCGCCCGAACCGGCCAAGCGCCTCGCCGCCATCGCGGCAGGAGTCTCGGGTCTGCTGAACAACAAGCCCGACACCAAGACTCTGCTCAAGAAGCTCACCGGCAAGGACTCGTTCGTCTACCTGGCGCGCTCCGTGGATCCGTCGATCACTGATGCGATCACCACCAAGTACCCCGAGGTCGGCTCCGAGCGTCAGGACATCCGCCAGTACCCGGGTGGGTCGCTGGCCGCCAATATCGTCGGCGGCATTGACTGGGATGGCCACGGCCTGCTGGGTCTTGAGGACTCACTCGACGCCAAGCTCGCGGGCACCGATGGTTCGGTCACCTACGACCGTGGCTCCGACGGTGTCGTGATCCCGGGCAGCTACCGCAACCGGCATGACGCCGTCGACGGGTCGACGGTCCAGCTGACCATCGACGACGATATCCAGTTCTACGTCCAGCAACAGGTCGCGCAGGCCAAGAGCCTGTCCGGGGCGAAGAACGTGTCGGCTGTGGTGCTCGACTCGAAAACTGGTGAGGTCCTTGCCATGTCGAACGACAACACGTTCGACCCCAGCCAGGACATCGGTAGGCAGGAGGACCGCGAACTCGGCAATCTCTCGGTGTCCTCACCGTTCGAACCGGGCTCGGTGAACAAGATCATCACCGCCGCGTCGGCGATCGAGTTCGGGCTGACCAACCCCGACGAGATGCTGTCGGTACCCGGCTCGATCGACATGGGTGGCGTCACCGTGAAAGACGCCTGGGTGCACGGCGTGATGCCGTACACCACCACGGGAGTGTTCGGAAAGTCCTCCAACGTCGGAACGCTCATGCTCGCGCAGCGTGTCGGTGAGCAGCGGTATGCCGAGATGCTCGACAAGTTCGGGCTCGGACAGCGCACCGGCGTGGGCCTGCCCGGTGAGAGCGCGGGTCTGGTGCCGCCGATCGATCAGTGGTCGGGCAGTTCGTTCGCCAACCTGCCCATCGGACAGGGGCTCTCGATGACGCTGCTGCAGATGACCGGCATGTACCAGGCGATCGCCAACGACGGTGTCCGCGTGCCCCCGCGCATCATCAAGTCCATCATCGCTGACGACGGTAGCCGCTCCGACGAGCCGCGGCCCGAGGGAGTGCGGGTGGTCTCACCCGAGACGGCGCGCACGGTGCGGCACATGCTGCGGGCCACGATCCAGCGCGATCCGCGTGGTGAACAGCAGGGCACCGGCTGGCAGGCCGCCGTCGAGGGGTATCAGATCGCGGGCAAGACCGGAACGGCCCAGCAGATCGACCCGGGCTGCGGCTGCTATTTCCAGGACGTCTACTGGATCACGTTCGCCGGTATGGTGCCTGCCGATGACCCGAGGTATGTGGTCGGCGTGATGATGGACAACCCGCATCGCACGGCCGACGGACAGCCGGGTACGACGGCGGCGCCGTTGTTCCACAACATCGCCGCATGGCTGCTGCAGCGGGAGAACGTGCCGCTGTCGCCCGATCCCGGACCCCCGCTGGTCCTCCAGGGCTGAGCATGGACGGCCGACGTCGTCGGGCCGGTACTGTGTCAACGCCATGAAGCTGCGTCCCTCGCACCCGGTCGGTGCCGATCTCGCGCACCTCGCGGAACATATCGCCGCCACACCCGCATTTGGGGCGGTCACCGCGGGTGTCACGGTCACCGGTGCCACGCTGCGCAGCCAGGATGCGATGCCCGGCGATCTGTTCGCCGCGCTGCCAGGGTCGTCCTCGCATGGCGCCGCCTTCGCTGCCGACGCCGTCGCACAGGGGGCGTTGGCCGTGCTGACCGATCCAGACGGCGCCGCGCTGCTGGGTGCCGATCTGGGGGTCGCGGTTCTGGTGCATCCGACGCCGCGTGCGGTGCTCGGAGAGTTGGCGAGCACCGTCTACGGGAACCCCTCGGACCATGTACGCGTCATCGGCGTGACCGGCACATCCGGCAAGACCACCACCACCTATCTGGTGGAGGCCGGGCTTCGGGCCGCCGGGCGGGTGGCCGGGCTGATCGGGACGGTCGGCATCCGAATCGACGGACGCGACGAGCCCAGCTCGCTGACCACACCCGAGGCGCCCGACCTTCAGGCGCTGCTCGCTGTCATGGCTGAGCGGGGCGTCGACACCGTTGTGATGGAGGTGTCGAGCCACGCGCTGACCCTGGGCAGGGTGGACGCCGTGCACTTCGCCGTCGGCGGCTTCACTAATCTGTCCCGCGATCACCTGGATTTCCATCCGACGATGGCCGACTACCTGGACGCCAAGGCGCGTCTCTTCGAACCCGAGTCCGCGACACACGCCGACATCTCGGTGGTGTGCATCGATGACGATGCGGGTCAGAGCATCGCGGCGAGGGCGCACGACCCGGTGACGGTGAGCATCGAGGGTCTGGGTGACGGCTGGCAGGCGCAGGATGTGCGCGCGGCAGGCCAGGCCGGCCAGGACTTCGTGGCCCGCGACCCCGCGGGCGCGCGCCATCCGCTGCGTGTCGCACTGCCGGGCCGCTACAACGTGGCGAACTGCCTACTGGCCGCGGCGATGCTCGACGCCGTCGGCGTGTCCCCGGATCAGGCCGCACCGGGACTGCGGACGGCGCGGGTCCCGGGTCGCCTCGAACCCGTCGACAGGGGACAGGGATTCCTGGCCGTCGTCGACTACGCGCACAAGCCAGGAGCGTTGAACGCCGTGCTCGAGACGTTGCGTCGCGAGACTGACGGCCGGGTGGCTGTGGTCTTCGGCGCGGGCGGCAACCGAGATCAGGGCAAGCGCGAACCCATGGGCAGGGTCGCGGCCGAACTGGCCGACCTCGTCGTGGTGACCGACGACAACCCACGCGATGAGGATCCCGCCGAGATCCGTGCGTCCATCGTGGCCGCGGCGCGCGCAGCCGATACGTCTGCGGAGGTGGTCGAGGTGGGAGATCGGCGCTCGGCGATCGAGCACGCGGTGCGCTGGGCCCGTGACGGCGATGTCGTGCTGGTGGCGGGCAAGGGACACGAGGCCGGCCAGACCGCGGGTGGGCAGACCCGGCCGTTTGACGACCGTGAGGAACTCGCGCTCGCCCTCGAGACACGAAGGGACAAAGCGTGATCGACCTGACCCTGGCCCGTATCGCCGAGATCGTGGGCGGCGAGCTGTCCGACATCTCGCCGCAGGAGGCCGCCCTCACACGGGTGACGGGGACCGTCGAGTTCGACTCTCGCGCAGTGAGCGCCGGCGGACTGTTCCTGGCGCTGCCGGGCGCGAGATCGGACGGCCACGACTTCGCTGCAGGCGCGGTGGCCGCGGGCGCCGTCGCGGTGCTGGCTGCGCGGCCCGTCGGAGTACCCGCCATCGTCGTGAAGCCCGCACCGGCGGCATCGGGTTCGGCCGCGGGAGTGTTGGAGTACGACACCGATGGCTCCGGGGCCGCCGTACTCGCGGCGCTGGCGAGGCTGGCGGCTGCCGTCGCAGCCGAGCTAGTGGCAGGCGGTCTCACGATCGTCGGCGTGACCGGGTCATCGGGTAAGACGTCCACCAAGGATCTGCTGGCGGCCGTACTGGACCCGCTGGGCGAAGTGATCGCCCCGCCGGGATCCTTCAACAACGAACTGGGCCACCCGTGGACGGTGCTCCGCGCCACCACAGACACCGACTACCTCATCCTCGAGATGTCGGCTCGCCACCCGGGCAATATCGCGGCGCTGGCCGCCATCGCACCGCCTGCGATCGCGGTGGTGCTCAACGTCGGCACGGCTCATCTCGGTGAGTTCGGCTCCCGCGAGGTCATCGCCGCGACGAAGGCCGAGTTGCCGCAGGCCGTCCCGGCCTCTGGTGTGGTGATCCTCAATGCCGATGACGCCGCGGTGGCGGCGATGGCGGATAAGACGGCGGCACGTGTGGTGCGGGTGGCACGCGACGGCGCCCAGCGGGCCGATGTCTGGGCGCAGGACGTCATGCTCGACGAACTCGCGCGGCCGCGGTTCACGATGCACACCGCGTCGGGCGCGGTGGCCGTCGAACTCGCCGTGCACGGTGACCATCAGGTCTCAAACGCGTTGTGTGCCGCTGCCGTCGCCCTCGAGTGCGGCGCGAGCCTCGAGCAGGTGGCCACGTCGCTGGCGGGTGCGGGTCCGGTGTCGCGGCACCGCATGCAGGTCAGTACGAGGGCCGACGGTGTGACGATCGTCAACGACGCCTACAACGCCAACCCCGACTCGATGCGGGCTGGCCTGAAGGCGCTGGCGTGGATGGCGAAGTCCGGGGGACCGGACGGGGCGCCGCGCAGAAGCTGGGCGGTTCTGGGCGAGATGGCCGAACTCGGCGACGACGCGATCATCGAGCATGACAACATCGGTCGACTGGCGGTGCGTTTAGATGTGTCACGACTCGTCGTGGTTGGAACTGGGAGGTCGATGAGCGCGATGCATCACGGAGCTGTCATGGAGGGATCGTGGGGCAGTGAGTCCATGATGGTGCCCGACGCGGACGCGGCGCTGGCCCTGTTGCGGGCCGAGCTGCACGATGACGACGTGGTGCTGGTGAAGGCATCCAACTCCGCGGGACTGTCGGCTCTTGCGGAGGCGCTCGCTGACGACCGGGGGATCGACACCGGCGGGCAGGAGCGCAGCGACCGGGGGATCGACACGGCATGAGACAGATACTCATCGCCGTCGGCATCGCGCTGGCGGTGTCGATACTCCTGACACCGGCACTGATCCGGGTGTTCACCCGACAGGGATTCGGGCACGAGATCCGCGAGGACGGGCCGCCGAGCCACCAGAAGAAGCGTGGCACGCCCTCGATGGGTGGCGTCGCGATCCTGGCGGGCATCTGGGCCGGCTACCTCGGCACCCACCTGGTCGGACTCGCCCTCGACGGTAAGGGGCCGTCGGCATCGGGTCTGCTGGTGCTGGGGCTGGCGACCGCTCTGGGCGCCGTCGGTTTCATCGACGACCTGATCAAGATCCGCCGGTCCCGCAACCTCGGGCTGAACAAGACCGCCAAGACCGTCGGTCAACTGGTGGCGGCGGTGCTGTTCGGCGTGCTGGCACTTCAATTCCGCAACGCCGACGGTTTGACTCCGGGCAGCCCCGAACTGTCCTACGTCCGCGAGATCGCCACGGTGACGCTGGCCCCGGCGGTGTTCGTGCTGTTCGTCGTGGTGCTGGTCAGTGCGTGGTCCAACGCGGTGAACTTCACTGACGGTCTCGACGGTCTTGCCGCGGGCGCGATGGCCATGGTCACCGCGGCCTACGTGCTCATCACGTTCTGGCAGTTCCGCAACGCGTGTGCGACGAGTCCGGGGCTGGGCTGCTACAACGTGCGCGACCCACTCGATCTCGCGCTGGTCGCCGCCGCGACCGCGGGTGCCTGTATCGGCTTCCTGTGGTGGAACGCCGCGCCGGCCAAGATCTTCATGGGGGACACCGGATCGCTGGCACTTGGCGGCATCATCGCCGGGTTGTCGGTGACCAGCCGGACCGAGACGTTGGCGATCGTGCTTGGCGCGTTGTTCGTCGCCGAGGTCACCTCAGTCGTAGTGCAGATCCTGGCGTTCCGGACCACCGGTCGCCGCGTGTTCCGAATGGCTCCGTTCCACCACCACTTCGAGTTGGTCGGGTGGGCCGAGACCACGGTCATCATCAGATTCTGGTTGCTGACAGCGATCGCCTGTGGATTGGGCGTCGCTCTCTTCTACAGCGAGTGGATATCCACCGTCGGAGCGTGACCTGGTCTCGCCGTGCCCTGAACGAGACCTTCACTTTGGGCGACACGCGCCGGATGTCCGGCCGATCCTGCGTGTGACGGGGGAGGATTTTGGGGTGCAGGGGACAGCTGAGTCTTGTGATGTTTTTGTGACTCATGTGATTGACGTGGCCGGGTAGGTGACGATGCCCGCATTGCTGTCCCGGTTACGACTGCGCATGCCGTTCGTCCGGCAACCCGAACCCGCCGCCGATGGCGCCGCCCCTGCCACCGCGCCCGTCGTCCCGCGTACCCGCGTCGGCGCCTGGCTGAGCCGCCCGATGACGTCATTCCACCTGATCATCGCCGTGGCCGCATTGCTCACCACACTCGGCCTGACCATGGTGCTGTCGGCATCTGGCGTGTACTCCTACGACTTTGACGGCAGCCCATGGGCCGTCTTCGGCAAACAGGTGCTGTGGACGCTCGTCGGGCTGGTCGCGTTCTACATCGCGCTCCGCATGCCGGTCAGCCTCATGCGGCGCCTCGCATTTCCCGGCTTCGCCCTGACGATCGTGCTGCTCGTCCTGGTGCTCATCCCCGGAATCGGCAAGATTGCCAACGGCTCCCGCGGCTGGTTCGTTTTCGGTGGGCTCTCGATGCAGCCATCGGAGCTGGCGAAGATCGCCTTCGCGATATGGGGAGCACATTTGCTGGCCTCGCGCCGCATGGAACGCGCATCACCGAAGGAGATGCTCTTCCCACTGGTTCCCGCCGCGGTCATCGCGCTGTTTCTCATCGTGATGCAGCCCGACCTCGGCCAGACGGTGTCGCTGGGCATCATCCTGCTCGGCCTGCTCTGGTTCGCAGGTCTGCCGTTGCGGGTCTTTGTCAGCTCGCTGGTGGCGGTCATGGTGTCGGCCGCGGTGCTGGCGATGTCGGCGGGCTACCGTTCGACTCGCGTGCAGTCGTGGCTGAACCCGGGCGCCGACTCACAGGGGGCGGGTTATCAGGCCCGCCAGGCGCGGTACGCACTGGCCAACGGCGGGATCTTCGGCGATGGCCTTGGTCAGGGCACCGCCAAGTGGAACTACCTGCCGAACGCGCACAACGACTTCATCTTCGCGATCATCGGCGAGGAACTGGGGTTCGTCGGTGCGATGGGTCTGCTGTTGTTGTTCGGCGTGTTCACCTACACCGGTATGCGCATCGCACGACGTTCGGCCGATCCGTTCCTGCGCCTGCTGACCGCGACCACCACCTTGTGGATCCTCGGCCAGGTGTTCATCAACGTCGGCTACGTGGTTGGCCTACTACCCGTTACCGGACTGCAGCTGCCACTGATCTCAGCTGGTGGAACATCAACGGCGACAACGCTCCTGATGATGGGCATCATCACCAACGCGGCGCGACACGAACCCGAGGCCGTGGCGGCGCTTCGCTCTGGCCGCGACGACCGGATGAACCGGCTGTTGCGTCTGCCGCTGCCCGAGCCCTACGTGCCGACCCGGTTGGAGGCCGCCAAGGACCGGCTGCGCTCGCGACCGAAGAACACCGCCGACGCCAAGACCGCAAAGACCGCCAAGACGGCGAAGACCGCCAAGAACAGCAAGAGGGCGGCGGCACCCAAGTCTCCGGGCAGGGCTCGAGCCAAGGCGGATCCGGCGCGCAAGCCGCAGCCGGGGCGCGACGAGCGCAGGCGTACCGGCCATGCGGCCGACCGGCGGGTTGGGGGCGCAGGGCATCATGGAGGCCGTCAGAGCCAACAGAGCCAACAGGGCCGGCGGGCTCGCTCACTGGAAGGCCAGCGTTACGGGTGAACGACCCCGCGATTTCCGTGGTCCTTGCCGGTGGAGGCACCGCGGGACACGTGGAGCCGGCGATGGCAGTCGCCGATGCCCTGGTAGCACTGCATCCCGGTATCCGAATAACGGCTCTGGGCACCGAGCGCGGTCTGGAGACCAGACTGGTGCCCGAACGTGGCTACGACCTGCGATTGATTCCGCCCGTGCCGCTGCCTCGCAAGCTGACCGGTGAACTGCTGCGCCTGCCGTTGCGGGTGCGATCATCGGTGCGCCAGACCCGTGACGTCCTCGACGACGTGCAAGCCGACGTCGTGATCGGGTTCGGTGGGTACGTGGCGCTGCCGGCTTACCTGGCCGCCCGCGGCGGTCTGCTGCGACGGCGGTCCATTCCGGTGGTCGTGCACGAGGCCAACGCCGCCGCCGGGTGGGCCAACCGGGTGGGCGCACGCTCGGCGCACCGCGTCCTGTCGGCGGTACCCGACCCTGGCCTGCGACGCGTCGAAGTGGTGGGGGTGCCGGTCCGTCAGGCCATCACGGATCTGGACCGCGCCGCGCTGCGGGCGCAGGCCCGCGCGCACTTCGGCTTCGACGCAGATGCCAGGGTGCTGTTCGTGTTCGGTGGGTCCCAGGGTGCGCAGTCGATCAACCGCGCCGTCTCCGGTGCCGCCGATGCCCTTGCCGCAGCCGGGATCTCGGTGCTGCACGCGCATGGGCCGAAGAACGTCCTTGACCTTCCCGAACCGCGGCCCGGTGATCCGCCATACGTCGCGGTGCCCTACCTGTCCCGGATGGATCTGGCCTACGCGGCCGCCGACCTGGCGGTCTGCCGGTCCGGCGCCATGACGGTGGCAGAGGTCAGCGCCGTCGGCCTTCCGGCGATCTACGTGCCGCTGCCGATCGGCAATGGCGAGCAGCGCCTGAACGCGTTACCCGTGGTCAATGCAGGGGGTGGGGTGCTGGTCGACGATGCCGACCTGACACCGTCACTCATCGCCGAGACCGTGGGAGGTCTGTTGTCCGATGATCAGAGGTTGTCTGAGATGACGTCAGCGGCGGTGTCGGCCGGCCATCCCGATGCGGCCCGGCGAGTGGCCGAGGTGGCACTGGCCGTGGTCGGCGAGCGTCGGAGTCGGATCCGATGAGCGCCCGTGACCTGCCCGCGGAGTTGCAGCGTGTGCACATGATCGGCATCGGGGGTGCGGGCATGTCGGGCATTGCGCGCATCCTCTTGGACCGCGGCGGTCAGGTGTCGGGATCCGACGCCAAGGAGTCGCGCGGGCTGGTTGCGTTGCGCGCTCGGGGAGCGTTGATCCGCGTCGGCCACGACGCCTCGTCGCTCGACATGCTGCCGGGTGGGCCGACCACCGTCGTCAGCACGCACGCCGCCATCCCCAAGACAAACCCCGAACTCGTTGAGGCGCACCGCAGGGGCATCCCGGTCGTGCTGCGGCCCGCAGTGCTCGCCAGCCTGATGGACGGCTACACCACGGTCATGGTGACCGGCACTCACGGCAAGACCACGACGACGTCCATGGTCATTGTCGCGTTGCAGCACAGCGGTTTCGACCCGTCGTTCGCCGTCGGTGGTGATCTCGGGGAGGCAGGCACCAACGCTCACCACGGCAGCGGCGACTGTTTCGTGGCCGAGGCCGACGAGAGTGACGGCTCACTGCTCGAGTACACCCCCGACGTCGCCGTCGTGACCAATGTCGACGCAGACCACCTGGACCACTTTGGAAGCGTCGAGGCCTACAACGCGGTGTTCGACCAGTTCGTCGCGCGGCTGCGGCCCGGCGGGTCGCTGGTGGTGTGCACCGACGACGCTGGCGGCGCAGCGCTGGCCGCGCGGTCCCGCGAACTGGGCGTACGAGTGCTGGCCTACGGCAGTGACAGGGGCGGTAGTGACAAGGGCGACGACCCGAATCTCGAAGCGAAGCTGGTGACTTGGACCCAGCAGGGCACCGGTGGCGTCGCGGAGATCAAACTCGCAGGCGATTCCGGCCCCCGCGGTATGCGGTTGGCGGTACCCGGCAGACACATGGCGCTCAACGCATTGGCCGCACTGTTGGCTTCCCGTGAAGCGGGTGCCGACGTTGCGGCCGTTCTCGACGGACTCGCCGGTTTCGAGGGGGTCCGCCGCCGATTCGAGGCGGTGGGCACCGCCGCGGGTGTGCGGGTCTTCGACGACTACGCGCATCACCCCACCGAGGTGCGCGCGACGCTGGAGGCGGTGCGGGCCGTCGCGGGCGACGGGCGTTCCCTCGTCGTGTTCCAGCCACACCTGTACTCGCGGACACAGACCTTCGCCCGCGAGTTCGGCCACGCGCTCGATCTGGCCGACGAGGTCTTCGTTCTCGATGTGTACGCCGCGCGAGAGCAGCCCCTGGCAGGCGTGAGCGGTGCGAGTGTCGCCGAGCACACCACGGTGAACACGCACTACGTGCCCGACTTCTCCGCGGTCGCCGCTCGCGTCGCGGCCGCGGCCCGACCCGGTGACGTCGTCGTGACGATGGGCGCCGGTGACGTGACGCTGCTCGGACAGGAGATCCTGGTGGCGCTCGACGCACGGGCTCGGAATCCATGACCGAGCCCCAGGATCCCGCGGAGGCCGACGGCGTACTGGAATCAGACGGCCCACTGGAATCAGACGATGTCGTGGAATCAGAGGTACCGGAATCGACTGACGCCGAACCGGATCCGGACGACACTGCCGAGGCCCCGGAACCCGCCGCTGACACGCCTGACGATCCCGCCGCTGACCCCGGCGGTGTAGCCGAGGAACCCGAACCGGAGCCGGACCACGAGGGCCCGCGTCGACGGGCACGACGGGAGCGGGAGGAGCGGCGTGCCGCTCAGGCGCGGGCGACGGCCATCGAGGACGCCCGGCGGGAGGCCAAGCGCAAGGTCGACGGCCGCACCGTCGCGGAGCCGAAACGCCCTGCCCGCGGCCTGATCCGGGGTTTGAAGGCGCTGCTGTGGTCCGCATTGATCAGCGTGCTGGCGGTTAGCCTTGGTCTGCTGCTGTACTTCACGCCGATCATGGCGGCGCGGTCCACGGTGATCACCGGTCTGGTCACGATCACTCAGGAGGAGGTCGAGCAGGCCGCCGCCGTCGCGCCCGACACACCGCTGCTGCAGATCGATACGGATGCGGTCGCCGAACGGGTCGCGACGATCCGGCGGGTGGCCAGCGCCAGGGTGCAGCGCGAGTACCCGTCCACATTGCG
Organism: Mycobacterium sp. IDUB_39; assembly: GCF_055419205.1. Taxonomy (NCBI): domain Bacteria; kingdom Bacillati; phylum Actinomycetota; class Actinomycetes; order Mycobacteriales; family Mycobacteriaceae; genus Mycobacterium; species Mycobacterium sp. IDUB_39. The sequence goes on along the minus strand of NZ_JBVAXF010000007.1, from coordinate 301,247 downwards.
CATCACCGTCGTCGAACGCGTCCCCGTCGTGGTCAAGGACTATCCCGACGGTCCGCATCTGTTCGACCGGGACGGTGTCGACTTCGCCACGGCGACACCGCCGCTCGGCCTGGCTTATCTCGATGCCGACAATCCCGGACCCAGCGATCCACCGACGAGGGCGGCGCTGGAGGTCCTGCTCGCACTGCGGCCGGAGGTGGCCGGACAGGTGAGCCGCGTCGCCGCTCCGTCGGTCGCGTCGATAACGCTGACGCTGTTCGATGGCCGACAGGTCATCTGGGGCACCACGGATCGCACGGAGGAGAAGGCGCTCAAACTCGGCGCGCTCCTGACTCAGCCGGGTCAGACCTACGACGTCTCCAGCCCGGACCTGCCGACGGTCAGGTGACGCCTTACACGCGTCCGAGGCGAAAATGCTCGAAAACCCTTCGGCGCGCCTGCGCAGATGTACTCCGAACTCGCCCTACCGTTCTGTTTGCGCGGAACTACTTGACATAACTCTAAGCCTATGGTTCAGGTTGAGGGTTTTGATCGAGGGTTCCGGCACCACGAAAGGCAACCCAGGGAGGAACGGGACCCATGACGCCCCCGCACAACTATCTCGCCGTCATCAAGGTCGTCGGCATCGGTGGCGGCGGCGTGAATGCCGTCAACCGGATGATCGAACAGGGTCTGAAGGGCGTTGAGTTCATCGCCATCAACACAGACGCGCAGGCGCTGTTGATGAGTGATGCCGACGTCAAGCTCGATGTCGGGCGCGACTCCACCCGAGGTCTGGGTGCAGGAGCCGACCCGGAGGTCGGGCGCAAGGCCGCAGACGACGCCAAGGACGACATCGAGGAACTGCTCCGCGGTGCCGACATGGTGTTCGTCACCGCAGGCGAGGGTGGTGGCACCGGAACCGGTGGCGCGCCCGTCGTCGCGACAATCGCCCGCAAGCTCGGTGCGCTCACCGTCGGCGTGGTCACTCGGCCGTTCTCCTTCGAGGGCAAGCGGCGGAGTAATCAGGCCGAGGCCGGTATCACCGCGCTCCGCGAGAGCTGCGACACGCTCATCGTCATCCCCAACGACCGTCTGCTCCAGATGGGCGACGCGGCAGTGTCCTTGATGGATGCGTTCCGCAGTGCTGACGAGGTGCTGCTCAACGGAGTTCAGGGCATCACCGACCTCATCACCACACCCGGTCTGATCAACGTCGACTTCGCCGACGTCAAGGGTGTGATGAGCGGTGCGGGCACCGCGCTGATGGGCATCGGTTCGGCGCGAGGCGACGGTCGGGCGCTCAAGGCCGCGGAGATTGCGATCAACTCGCCGCTGCTCGAGGCCTCGATGGAGGGCGCACAGGGTGTGCTGCTGTCGGTCGCCGGTGGCAGCGATCTCGGACTGTTCGAGATCAATGAAGCGGCATCGCTGGTGCAGGACGCCGCCCACCAAGACGCGAACATCATCTTCGGCACGGTCATCGACGACTCGTTGGGCGATGAGGTCCGAGTCACCGTGATCGCGGCCGGGTTCGAGGCCAGCGGACCCAACCGCAACCCGGTTGTCGGTGGTACGGGGCAGGGCATCGTGCCCGGCCGCGCGGGCAAGGTCACCTCGCCGTTCGTCGAATCCGCCGATCCGGCCAGTGTGCCGTTGCACACCAACGGCGCCACGGTGAGCATCGGCGGCGGTGGCGATGACGACGACGATGTCGACGTCCCGCCCTTCATGCGGCACTGAGAGCTGGCAGCGTCGCTACGCGAATACTTGGAACCGTGACCGTACGCATTCGTCGGGTAACCACCACCCGCGCGGGCGGGGTCTCGGTGGCCCCATTCGCATCCTTCAATCTCGGTGATCACGTCGGCGACGATCCGGCGGCCGTGGCCGCCAATCGTCTTCGGCTGGCGAAGGCCACCGGGCTCGGCCCTGAGCGCGTGGTGTGGATGAACCAGGTCCACTCCGACCGTGTCGTCGTCGTGGACGGTCCCGGTCCGGTCGACGGCGACGCCGACGGTTTGGTGACCGCCACTCGGGGTCTGGCATTGGCCGTCGTGACCGCCGACTGTGTTCCGCTGCTGTTGTCCGATGCGCGCGCCGGCGTCATCGCCGCCGTGCACGCGGGCCGGGTCGGCGCGCAGAACGGCGTGGTGCTTCGCGCCGTCGAGACGATGGTCGACAGGGGAGCGCGCGCCGAGGACATCTCGGTGCTGCTCGGGCCCGCCGTCAGCGGGACCAACTATGAAGTGCCCGAGGCCATGGCCGCCGAGGTCGAGGCCGCGTTGCCGGGCAGTCGCACCGTCACCGGCCGCGGCACCCCGGGCCTGGACCTGCGGGCCGGGATCGCAAGACAGCTCACGGGTTTGGGTATCTCGGCGATATCGGTTGATCCGAGGTGCACGGTCGACGACCCGAACCTGTTCAGTCATCGGCGCGATGCGCCCACCGGCCGACTGGCGTCGTTGGTGTGGATGGAATGACGGTGCACGCGGAATGACATCACCACGCGAAGCCGAACTCGGTGCGGCGTTGACCGGGCTGCGGACCAGATTGCGCGACGCGGCGGATGCCGCCGGACGTGACGTGAATGACATTGAATTGCTGCCTGTGACGAAATTCTTTCCGGCAGCCGATGTCATTTCCCTACGGCGACTTGGATGCGACGCATTCGGCGAATCCCGCGAGCAGGAAGCGTCGAATAAGGTCGCCGAAGTCGCGACCGAATTGGGTGGCGAATTGACCGAGCGCCCGATTCGCTGGCACATGGTCGGCCGCATCCAGCGCAACAAGGCGAAGGCGGTCGCAGGCTGGGCCCACACCGCGCACTCGGTCGACAGCATTGCCTTGCTCCGTGCGCTGGGTCGCGCGTCGGTCGAGGCGTTGGCCGACGGGCGGCGCGAGGAAGCGCTTGGGGTGTACGTCCAGTTGAGCCTCGACGGAGACGTTCAACGGGGCGGCGTGGACGCCCGCAACCGTGATGAGGTCGACGAGGTGTGCGCCGCCGCCGACTCGACCGACGGTCTGACGTTCGTCGGATTGATGGCGATTCCACCGCTGGATTCCGACGCAGATGAGGCGTTCGGGCGTTTGGCTGCCGAGCGGGAGCGGGTACAGACCAGCTACCAGCAACGGCTCGGTCTGTCGGCGGGTATGTCAGGCGACCTCGAGACGGCGGTCAAACACGGGTCCACGTGTGTGCGTGTCGGAACCTCGCTTATGGGGCAACGGCCACTAACGTCACCCTGAGTAGTCACTCCAGTCACATCTTCATCACAGACAACACAAACCACAGTCTCCAGAAGGGTTCTGAGATGAGCACACTTCACAAGGTCAAGGCCTACTTCGGTATGGCGCCCATGGACGACTATGACGACGAGTACTACGAGGACGACGAGCGTTCGTCGCGCGGGGCATACCCGCGCCGGCCGCGCGACGAGCGCTTCGAGGACGACTCGTACGGTCGTATGGACGCCAGGGGTTATGACGACCGTCTGGGCGGACGCGAGTTCGAGCGAGAGTTCGGCCGCGACATGGAGCCCGCGCCCGCTGGCTACCGCGGCGGCTACGGCGACGACGAGCCGTTCCGCGGCCGTCGCGAGTTCGAGCGGCCCCGCTTCAACACGCTGCGCGGTGCCACCCGTGGCGCGGTCGCCATGGAGCCGCGCCGGATGGCCGAACTGTTCGAGGCGGGCAGCCCGCTGGCCAAGATCACCACGTTGCGTCCGAAGGATTACAGCGAGGCCCGCACCATCGGCGAGCAGTTCCGTGACGGCACCCCGGTGATCATGGATCTGGTGTCGATGGACAACGCCGACGCCAAGCGTCTCGTCGACTTCGCCGCCGGGCTGGCATTCGCCCTGCGGGGATCTTTCGACAAGGTCGCCACCAAGGTGTTTCTGCTGTCGCCATCGGGCACCGACGTCAGCGCCGAGGAGCGCAAGCGGATCGCCGAGGCCGGTTTCTACGCCTACCAGTAGGCCGACGCTGGCCGGGTAGGCTGACGGCAATCCCTTCGTCTACCCGTATTCCGTGTGGCCCTGCGGTCACGCATTCTCATGAGTGAGGTCGCCCAGTTGGCGCTGTTCTTCGAGATTCTGGGCTTCGCGCTGTTTCTCTTCTGGTTGTTGCTCATCGCCCGAGTCGTGGTCGAGTTCATCCGGTCCTTCAGCAGGGACTGGCAGCCGACGGGCTTCACGGTCGTTGTCCTCGAAATCATCCTGTCGTTGACCGACCCGCCGGTGAAATTGCTGCGTCGACTGATTCCGCAGCTCACGATAGGTGCGGTGCGGTTCGACCTGTCGATCATGGTGCTGTTGCTGTTGGCGTTCATCGGCATGCAGATGGCCTTCGGCGCTGCGGCCTGACACAACAGGGTCGCGCTTTGCCGGGAGCGGCTAGGCGATCGCTCAAGATTGAAATTCATTCTTAATTCGCGACCTCTCCTGCAACCGCAGGGTCGCCTGTGACAGGATGGACTCCAGTTACTCCTAACAATGGCTCGACACTTGCGACCGGTTGACGGTCCAGACTCCAAGGGGGCAGACAATGCCGCTCACACCCGCCGACGTTCATAATGTCGCGTTCAGCAAGCCACCCATCGGCAAACGTGGCTACAACGAGGACGAAGTCGATGCATTCCTCGATCTCGTTGAGAACGAACTCAGCCGGCTGATTGAGGAGAACGCCGACCTGCGCCAGCGAGTCAGCGAACTGGATCAGGAGGTGGCAGCTGCGCGCGCAGGCGGTGGCGTGCAGGCCACGCAGACGATCCCGTCCTACCAGCAGCCCGAACCCGAGCCTGAGCCGGAGCCGGTCGCGCCTGCACAGCCGGCGTTCGTGGCGGCCCCGGTCAGCGAGGAGTCGCATATCAAGGCGGCCAAGATCCTCGGCCTGGCACAGGACACCGCAGACCGCCTGACCGGAACGGCGAAGGCCGAGTCGGACAAGATGCTGTCGGACGCCCGCGCGCAGGCCGATGCCATGGTCACCGAGGCCCGGCAGACCGCCGAGACCACGGTGTCCGAGGCGAAGCAGCGTGCAGACGCGATGCTGCTCGACGCGCAGACGCGGTCGGAGACCCAACTCCGGCAGGCACAGGAGAAGGCCGACGCCCTCCAGGCGGACGCCGAGCGCAAGCACTCCGAGATCATGGGCACGATCAACCAGCAGCGGACGGTCCTCGAGGGACGTCTCGAGCAGTTGCGGACATTCGAGCGTGAATACCGCACCCGGCTCAAGACCTACCTCGAGTCGCAGCTCGAGGAGCTGGGCCAGCGTGGCTCGGCGGCACCGGTCGACTCGACCGCCAACAATGACGGTGGCTTCAACCAGTTCAACCGGGGCAACAACTAACCGATCGGTTCACCTGTGCTAATCATCGCGCTAGTCCTTGCCGTCATCGGCCTGGCCTCCCTCGTCACCGCGGTCGTCACCAGCAACGAGGTGATCGCGTGGGTGTGCATCGCCGCCAGCGTGATCGGGGTGCTGCTGCTGATCGTCGATGCCCTTCGTGAGCGCTCGAGGGGCGCAGGCGGCTCCGACTCCGATGACGCCGACGACCAGACGGCCGCCTTGGCGGCGTCCGAGCCGGCAGAGGACTACCCGGACGAGGAGACCTCGCAGTTTCCGGTGACCACCGATGACGCGGCGTACTCGGATGACACGGCCTACTCGAACGAAGCGGCCGGTTCCGATGAGACCGAGGTCTTCGGGACCTCGGGTGCATCTGCGGAGGCGGATACCACCGCGGTCGCCGTCGACGATGACCTACCGGCGGACGAAAAGTCCGGCGTGGAGGATTCCACCAAGCGCGATTAGCGCACGTCGCTAGTCGGACGCCCCAGCGTGTCTCTGACCTCGTCGTCGGAGACCTGGTGGAAGTCGTCGTAGACCTGCCCGACGGCGTCGAATGAGGCGGGAGTCGTCGCGCAGAACACATCATCGACCTCGGCGGCGAGTTCACGGCACACCGAACGCGGTGCCACCGGCACCGCGACCACGATGCCTGCCGGACCGGCCGAGCGGATCGCACGCACCGCCACCTTCATACTCGCGCCGGTGGCGATCCCGTCGTCGACCACGATCACCATCTTGCCGGGCAGACTCCGCTGGCCCCGATCGCCGCGGTAGGCCGACTCTCGTCGATGCAACTCCTCAGTCTCCCGGCCGATGATGTCCTCCAGCTCGGCCGCAGAGATCCGCAGACGGCGTATCACGTCGTCATTGAGAACTACCTCGCCGCCGCTGGCGATGGCACCCATCGCGAGTTCGGCCCAGTTGGGAACGCCCAGTTTGCGCACCAGAAAGACATCGAGTGGGGCATGCAGGTCGGCCGCGACCTCCCATCCGACAGGCACACCGCCGCGCGCCAGACCCAGCACCACCACGTCATCTCGGCCGCGATAGGCCGTGAGAAGTGCGGCCAGCGCCCGGCCGGCTTTCCCGCGGTCCCGGAACGTTCTCCGGGTGGCTGACATCGGAATACCTGAAGCTTAGGCCCGTGCGCAGCGCTAGGTTGGGTGGCTCGGCAATCCGACTTGGCCGCAGCGACGAATCGAGAGATGTGGGCATCGAGTACGACAGCATCGTCGATCATCCGCGCGACGACGTGTTCGCGTGGCACACGCGACCCGGCGCGATGCGGCGTCTGGTCCCGCCCTGGCAGCCGATGAGGGTCGTCGCCGAGACCGACTCGCTGGCTGACGGTCGCGCGGTTCTCGCTCTGCCCGGCGGATTGCGGTGGGTGGCCCAGCACGAACCCGCTGAGTTCGACCCGCCACGCCGGTTCGTCGACGTGCTCACCTCGTCGGGTGTGCGGTCGCTACCGCCGCGGGTGATCGGCCGATGGCGGCACACGCATGATTTCACCGACGGTCCCGCCGCCGGCACCACACGGGTGCACGACACCGTCGAGACCGCGGTGCCGGGTGCGGCCCTGCGCTCGACGTTCGTGTACCGCCATCGTCAGCTGGCCGATGATCTGGCCGCGCACCGTGACGCCGCCACGATGGGCACAGGTCCGCTGACCGTCGCGATGACGGGGGCCACGGGTCTGGTCGGCACCGCGTTGTCGGCACTGTTGAGCACCGGCGGCCACCGGGTCATCCGGCTGGTGCGTCATGATCCGACCGGTGCCGGAGAGCGGCGCTGGGATCCGCGCTCGCCCACACCCGATCTGCTGGCTGGGGTGGACGCCGTTGTGCACCTGGCTGGCGAGTCGATCGCGGGGCGGTTCACGGCGGCGCACCGGTCGGCGATCCGCGACAGCCGCGTTGACCCGACCCGCAGGCTGGCGCAGTGCGCGGCCCGCACACCCGACGGCCCGCGGGTCTTCGTAAGCGCCTCAGCCATCGGGTATTACGGCTTCGACCGCGGCGACGAGCCGCTGACCGAGGGTGGCTCGCGCGGCCAGGGTTTCCTCGCGGATGTGGTCGCTGACTGGGAGGAGGCGACCGCACCGGCCTCTGACGCGGGTCTGCGCGTCGTCACCGTCCGGACGGGGATCGTGCAGGCTGCCGACGGCGGCACGCTTAAGCTCTTGCGCCCGCTGTTCGCGGCGGGTCTCGGTGGACGACTGGGCAGCGGTCGGCAGTGGACGTCCTGGATCGGGCTCGACGACCTGCTCGACGTGTACTACCGCGCCGTGTACGACGAGCGACTGGTCGGGCCGGTCAACGCCGTGTCGCCTAACCCGGTGCGCAACACCGAGTACACCAAGGCGCTCGCCGGGGTGATGCATCGGCCCGCGCTGCTCCCGGTCCCGGCCTTCGGGCCGCGGCTACTGCTCGGCGAGCAGGGCGCCCGCGAACTCGCCGAGGCCAATCAACGTGTGATCCCGGACAAGCTCGTGGCGCTTGGCCACCGGTTCCGCCAACCCGAGGTCGCAGTCGCCCTCGCTCATCAGCTTGGGCAGGGCTGAGCGAGGACCTTCTCGGAGAACCCTCGCACCAGGCGCCGGATGCGGGCCGCGGCGTCGGGCCGCATATCGCGGGTGGCCTCGCGTAGCCGATCCGCGGTCAACCCGAGGGACTCGACGTCACCGTCACGGTCGACGTCGAGCCACAGTTCGAGCAAGGCCTCGTCGAGCTCGGGATGGAACTGCAGGGCAAGTGCCCGTCCGAGGACGAACGCCTGCGACGAGTTCGCGGTCCTGGCGATCTCGGTCGCACCGGGCGGCACCGTCCACCGGTCGAAGTGCCACTGGAACCACCGACCGGCGGGGATCAGCGCATCATCGTCGGTCTGCACGTCGTACCAGCCGATCTCGGGGACATCGGACCGCGCCACGGAGCCGCCGAAGGCCTGTGCGATCAGCTGTCCGCCGAAGCAGACCCCCAGCGTGGCGACGCCCGCCGTGGCCGCATCGCGCAGCATCGCCATCTCCGCGCCCACCCACCCGCGGCGCAGTGTCTCGTCATAGACCGGCCACCGCGCGCCGAGGGGGACGATGACGTCGTAGTCACGTGGGTCTGGAAATGTGACCTCGACGTCGGGGGAGTCGACCCGATCGCTCGGGACGACATCGAATGTGGCTATCTCATAACCGCATTCGTCGAACGCCTCGCCCAGCATCGCCTCGGTGGCCAGGTGTTCGTTGCGAATGAAGAGCACGGTGCGGGTCATGGTGACCAATTGTTCCGTATGCGCGTCACCGGGGTGGGGTCGGTGGGGCGTCATCGGGCGCGAGCTCGGCGCCGACCCTGCGGAACAGCTTGTCGGCGGCGTTGACGTAGTTGCCTTGTTCGTCGAATGCCTCGGGCAGATACGTCACGGCGATGGCGATGGAGATCTTCTTCGACGGGAGGTAGGCCATGACCCCGGCCTCGCCCGAGAACAATGGATTCTGCAGAAGCCAGTCGCCAGATGTCACGATGCCTATGCCGTAGGTGTAGAAATCGCTCATCGGACCACACGTCGTACAGCCTGGTTGCGCATGCGTCTTGCCAAGCAGGTCGCGCGACACCATCAGCTCATGGGACTTCTTCGACAGCAGCTTGCCGGACCCGATGGCCGCCGCGCTGGCCTCCATATCGTAGATATTCGTGGTCTGGATCGCGCCGTGCGTGATGGTCCATGAGGGGTTCCAGAAGGTGGACTCCTCGTAGAACGGTGTGCCGCTGGGGATCTGAAGCGCCTCGCGACGTTCACTGGTGTAGGCGTGCAGGGCGGGTGCGGGGATCTCCGGTGTGAAGGAGTTCGCGGTGTTGGTCAGCCCGAGCGGTTCGAGCACCTCATCGTCGAGCAGCTTGGGCATCTGCTCGCCAGTCGCCTTCTCCAACGCCTTGCCGAGCAGGACGTAGTTGGTGTGGGCGTAGTTCCAGTTGGTTCCGGGCTCATAGAGCAGCGGTTTGGACGTCGCGAACCCGAGCAGTTGCTCGGGCTCCCACTGGCGGAACGGATCCTGGTACGACGCGGCGATGAACTCCGTGTTGCCGATGACGTAGTCGTCGTAGCCGGACGTCATCTGGGCGAGCTGGCCCAGCGTCACCTGATCGGAGTGCGGGACGTCCGGCAGCCAGGTGGAGAGCTTGTCGTCGAGGCTCACCTTGCCCTGATCCACCAGTCGCAGCAGCAGCGTCGACACGTACGAGATCGCGACGGCACCGTTGCGGAAGTGCATGGCGGGAGTGGCGGGCACGCCGGTCATCGACTCGCCGGAGGCGCGGGTGAGCAGCTCGCGCCCGTCTTCGGTGACCCGAATGATCACGGCCTTGAGGTGTTCCTGCTTCATGACGTCGTCGACGATGCGCATCACCGCGTCGGATCGCGTCGTATCGGCACTGGGGGTGGGTGATTCCGAGCGATTCGCGGCGGGCGCACAGGACGCGATGAGTGCGACGGTGCTGAGCGCAGCGAGCAGGCGGGTGAGCATGCCCGGATCATGTCACGGTTTGATCTTGAGGCGATGCGCTGATGCGGGGTGCGTTTGGTGGGCATCTGAGCGGGGCATGACTGTGCCTGATGGCTCAGGTGAGGGGTGGCGGCATGGATCCGACCGACTGGTTCCTGACCTCAGCCGAACGGGGTAACCCGCACACCGATATCGCCGCGTGGTGTGACGGCAATCTGATTGAACCGCTGGTGCACGGCGCGACCTACTTCGACGCGCTGGCCACCGAGATTGCGGCGTGCGGTCCCGGCGACCACGTGTTCTTCACCGACTGGCGCGGCGACCCCGACGAGAACCTGCGCGAGAGCGGCCCGACGGTCGCCGAATCTCTCTGCGCGGCAGCCGAACGCGGCGTCATTGTCAAGGGACTGATGTGGCGTTCGCATCTCGACAAACTGCAGTACAGCGAGGAGGAGAACCGCCACCTCGGGGAGGATGTCGAGCGCGCGGGCGGTGAGGTGCTGCTCGATCAGCGGGTCAGGTTCGGCGGATCGCATCATCAGAAGCTGGTGGTGATCCGGCATCCGGCGGACCCCCAGCGAGACGTCGCCTTCGCGGGCGGCATCGATCTGTGCCACTCCCGCCGGGACGACGAGCGGCATCTCGGAGACCCGCAGGCGGTGCAGATGTCACCGCGGTACGGGGATCACCCGCCATGGCATGACATCCAACTGCGGCTCAGGGGGCCGATCGTCGACGCCCTCGACGCAACGTTCCGCGAGCGTTGGACTGACTCCGCTCCGTTGGACGTGATGTCGCCCGTCGCCTGGGCGCGGGACAAGTTCCGCGGCGCAGACATGCGGCCGGACCCGCTGCCCGACCGGCCGTCGGTGCCGCCGGTCTGCGGACCGCACGCGGTGCAGCCCTTGCGGACCTATCCCGACGCCCACTTCGCGTACTCCTTCGCACCGCACGGTGAGCGCAGCATCGCCCGTGGTTACACCAAGGCGGTCAAGCGTGCGAAACGGCTGATCTACCTCGAGGACCAGTACCTGTGGTCCAGGCAGGTCGCCCACCTGTTCGCCGAGGCACTACGGGACAACCCGCAGCTGCACCTGGTGGCGGTGGTGCCGCGCTTCCCGGACGTCGACGGGCGGTTGGCCTTGCCGCCCAATCAGATTGGTCGCCACAAGGCTATCGAGGCGTGCCGTCGGGTCAGTGCCGATCGGGTACACGTCTTCGACGTCGAGAACCACGTCGGAACTCCGGTGTACGTCCACGCGAAGGCGTGCGTCATCGACGACGTGTGGGCCTGTGTCGGCAGTGACAACTTCAATCGGCGGTCGTGGAGCCATGACAGTGAGCTTTCCTGTGCCGTGCTCGACGACACCCGAGACGAGCGGTCGCCGAGGGATCCGGCGGGACGCGGTGACGGTGCGCGGGTGTTCGCGCGTGACCTGCGATTGCGCCTCCTGCGTGAGCACCTGGACCGCGCGGCGGACGGCAGCGATGACGACGGGCTGGTCGATCCGGCCACGGTGGTGCAGGTGCTCGACGAGACGGCGCGGGCGCTGGACGAATGGCACGCGGATGGCCGTGTGGGCCCGCGACCGCCCGGGCGTCTGCGTGCGCACCGGCCGGAGAGGCTGGGCGTCCTCACCCGACTGTGGGCCGGACCCGCGTACCGCATGATCTACGACCCCGACGGACGGTCGTATCGCGATCGGATCAAGGGTGTGTGGTGAAAGCTCAACTGTCACTTGCGTTTCAATGATTCCTATCCTGGTGCTGTTTCTCAGAGTTCTCTTCGGAACGCCACCGTCAAGTCCTTAGAGTTCGCACATATGTTCGAGTCATGGGTGGGGGTTCGGGTTCGGTTCGCGAGGCGGTCGCCGCGATGCGCGCGGCCCACGACGACCTGGCTGCACTGCCCATCGATGCGCTCACCGCACCCGAACTGCTAGAGGTACTCGACGATCTCGAGACGCTGGCCTGTCAGCTGCCCAGCCAGGGCCATCGGCTGCTGACCCGCCTGCAGGCCGAGACCACATCCCAGGCGATGGGTGCGAAGTCCTGGCGCGATGTGCTCGCGATCCGGTGGCGCATCTCCACCCGCGAGGCCAAACGCCGACTCGACGAAGCCGCCGTACTGGGCCCACGCCGCACGGTGAGCGGGGCGCCGCTGGATCCGGTGCTGCCCGCCACAGCACTGGCGGGTGCGCACGGGTCGATCACCGGCGAACACGTGCAGGTGATCCGCGACGCGATGGCAAACATCCCGCCCGCGGTCGACACCCTCACCCGCGGCCAGATCGAGGTCGACCTGGTCCGCGCCGCCACCGGAGTAGGACCCAAACAACTCAAGGACAACGCCGAGCGGACCATCTTCCTGCTCGACCAGGACGGTCCCGAACCCGATGACACCGAACGCAGCCGGCGCCGCGGGCTGACGGTCAGCCCCCAGCAGCGCGACGGGAAGATCGCGATCAGGGGCAACCTCACCCCCGAGGCGTGGGCGATCTATGAGGCGATCTTCGCCAAGTGGGCCGGCCCCGGGATGTGCAATCCTGACGACGACCAACCCTGTATCACCGGCACCCCATCTCAGGAGCAGATCGACAACGATCACCGCAGCCTGGCCCAGCGTCAGCACGACGCGCTGATCGCGATCGGGCGCAATGTGCTCGAAAGCGGTGTACTGGGCCAACACAACGGCCTGCCCACCTCGATCATCATCCGCACCACCCTGCAAGACCTCGAGAGCCGCGCCGGGGTCGGCATCACCGGTGGGGGGACGGTGCTCCCGATCCGTGACGTGATCCGCCTCGGCGCGCACTCCCACCACAGCCTGGCGGTGTTCGACGGGGCCACCGGATCGGCCCTGGAGCTGTTCCGCACCCGCCGAGTGGCCTCCCCAGCCCAGCGGATCATGCTGATCGCCCGCGACGGTGGGTGCACCAAACCTGGCTGCCCGGTACCGGCCTACGGCACCCAGGTCCATCACGCCGCCCGCGACTGGGCCGATGACGGCCAGACCAACGTCGATGAGCTCGGCCTGGCCTGCGGACCGGACAACCGCATGGTCGGCCCTGACGGCTGGACCACCCGCATCAACGCGCGCAACGACGTCGAATGGCTCCCACCGCAACACCTCGACACCGGTCAGGCCCGCGTCAACGACTATCACCGCCCGGAACGTCTCCACCGACCCGCCGATAACGAGACCGCCGATAACGAGACCGCCGACGACGACACCGCCGAAGACGCTGGCGCACAATCCAGTTCCGATCCACCCCAACCCGACGCGGCGTAGCCGTACCCGGTCGACGCGGGTCGTATCGTGACGAGTCTTCGTCGCAATCAGGACGTGCGGTATCGACGCTCGGGCCGTCCCACGCCGTACTGCAGACGTAGCTCGAGCGCACCCACACCGAGGTAGTGCTCGAGATAGCGTCGCGCGCTGACACGCGAGATCCCCACCAGCTCGGCGCATTCGGCTGCGGACACCTCGCCGGCCGACCTGACGGCCTCGAGCACCAACTGGCCCGTCTCGGGGCCCAGGCCCTTGGGTAGCGACTCACCGCCGCGCGCGGGCGTCGAGCCACCGAAGAGCGAGTCGATCAGGGATTGATCGACTCCGGCAGCTGACCGCAGGGCGTCGTCGCGGGCAGCGAACGCCTCGAGTTTCGCCTTGAACTGGTCGAATTCGAACGGCTTGATCAGGTAGTCGGCGGCGCCGCCGTCCAATGCGCCGGACACGGTGTCGAGTTCCCTGGCCGCAGTTATCATGATCACCCCGACACGGTCGCCGCGAGAACGCAAGCGTTGCAACACCTCCAGTCCCGTCATATCGGGTAGATGGACGTCGAGCAGGATCAGATCGAGGCTGGACTCCGCGGCATGGGTGAGAGCCTCGGTGCCGGTGCGGGCGACGCCGGAGGCATGGAATCCGTCGACCCGGTCCACGAATCGCCGGTGGATCTCGGCGACCATGAAGTCGTCATCGACCACGAGGACCTCACGCATCGCCGCGACTCCCATCGGGACGGTCCAGTGGCAATCGCACGTCGAAGACTGCGCCGCCGTGTGGCCCGTCGGACACGTCGACCGTGCCGCCCAGTTGCGCGCTGACGAGTCGGACCAGCGCGAGCCCAATGCCTCTGCCACCGGGCACATCGGGTTTGGAGGTGACGCCGCGGGCGAAGATGGACTCGCGCAGGTGCTCGGGCACACCCGGCCCGGAGTCGGCGACCGAGATGGTCAGTTCGCCGGCGTCGTCGAGGGCGACGGTGACGACTGCGCGCTCGGATCCCTCCGACACGTCCACCGCGTTGTCGATCAGATTCCCCAGGACCGTGATGACATCGGTCGCCAGTGCGGGATCCAATGCGGTGAGGTGGCTGTCATCGTCGAGCACGAGGGCGACTCCGCTCTCTGCCGCCAGTGAGGACTTGGCGATCAACAGCGCTGCCACCGCGGGATCGGCGACGTGGCGTGTCACGGCGTCACTGATCTCGGCACGGCGCCGGGTCAGTGTTCCGACCAGATCGCGCACAGCGTCGTACTCGCCGAGCTGGACGAGCCCCGAGATGGTGTGCAACTGGTTGGCGAATTCGTGGGTCTGCGCGCGAAGAGTGTCGGTCACGCTCTTGTGTGATGACAGCTGGGCCTGCATCGAGGCCAGCTCGGTGCTGTCGCGCATCGTGGTGACGGTACCGATCCGCTCGCCGCCGGTGCTGGCCGCCCGCCGATTGAGCGCGAGAACCCTTGTCCGCGTCGTTATCACGACGTCGCGGCCGTCGTCACCGGACAAGAGGAAATCGACGACAGCGGGGTCCATCCCGCTCGCGTCGACGTGGCGTCCCACCGCATCACCCGTGACGCCTAGCAGCCCCTGTGCGCTGTCGTTGAGCAGGGTGACGACGCCGTCGGTGTTCACCGCAACGACACCCTCTCGGATGCTGTGCAGCAACGCTTCCCGATGATCGGCCAACCCGGCGATCTCGGCGACTTCCAGACCTCGCGTGTGGCGCTTGATGCGCCGGGACAACAGCCAGGAGGCGGCCAGCCCGAGGGCAGCGCCGAGCCCCAGGTACACCAGCAGCCGCTCACCGGCTCCGCTGAGCAGTTGCCACACCGACGGATAGGGCTCGCTGACCGAGACCACGGCCAGCACGTCGCCGTCGGTGGACAGGATTGGCACCTGACCAACCAGAGAGTGTGAACCGTCGACGTCGAGATCGCCCGACCACGCCCGCCCCTCGATCACCCGGCTGTGTTCGAAGCCGTCGCGCTGGCCCACGCGGGAGGGCTCCGACGACGCGCGCACCAGCCCGTCGGGTGCCTGGATCTCGACCAGGCGTGCACCGGACAGGGCGACGGCGCGATCGACCTCCGGTGCCAGCAGTTGCGCAGCGAAGGGATCGGCGTAGCGATCCCGCACGATCGGCGTCGAGGCGAGGTTCTCGGCGACCGCGATCATCCGCTGACCACGCACGTCGCGGAACTCGCGCGAGGACTGCGTCACCGACACCGCGGCCACCGCGCCGAGCACCACGGCCACCACCAGCAACTGAAACACCAGAAACTGGCCGGCCAGGCTTCGCGCCGTCAGCCGTCGCCCGGTCCATGTACTCCCGGTCCATGTACTCCGGGCCCATTTACTCAACGACCAAAACGTCCTTTGCGTCCGAAAGGGTGACGTGGGTCACTTTGGGGGAACAGTATCGATGAACTTCAGAATTCGGCGAACGGGGACGATGGTGTCGAGACTTCCACGGTGGTCGACCGGGTGGGGAGCGGGATTGGCCGCTCTGCTCCTGGTCGTCGTCACCGCAACGGCCTGCGGGGTCACCCGCGGCGACGACCCCGCCGGCCTGCATCGGCTGCGGATGATGGTGCCGAACAGCCCGGGCGGTGGCTACGACCTCACTGCCCGCACCGCGGTGAAGATCATGGAGGACGAGGACATCACCGGTCGCGTCGAGGTGTTCAACGTGCTCGGCGCGGGCGGCACCGTGGCGATGGCCCGGTTGATGAACGAGCGCGGCAATGGCGATCTCATGATGACCATGGGCCTCGGCGTGGTCGGCGCCACGTACACCAACGGATCGCATATCAAGGCGTCGGACGCGACCGCCATCGCGAAGTTGATCGAGGATCCGGGGGCCATCTTCGTGCCCGCCGACTCACCGTTCCAGACGGTGACTGACTTCGTCACGGCGTGGAAGGCCGACCCGTCCAAGGTCACCATCGGCGGCGGATCGTCTCCCGGGGGCCCGGATCACCTGTTCCCGATGGAATTGGCCAAGGCGGTCGGCGTCGAACCCAAGAGCGTCAACTTCGTCACCTATGACGGTGGTGGTGACCTCTTGACCGCGCTACTCGGCAAGAAGATCACGGTGGGCACGTCGAGCCCCGGCGAGCTCATCGACCAAATCGAGGCGGGCCAGCTTCGGGTGCTCGGCGTCTCCAGCGAGGAGCGTGTCGAGGGCATCGACGCGCCGACGCTGAAGGAGTCGGGTATCGACCTGACGTTCGCCAACTGGCGTGGAGTCCTTGCGCCGCCGGAGATCCCGGACAACGCCAAACAGTCGATGGTCAAGGTGCTCGAGGAGATGCATGGCACACAGCAGTGGAAGGACGCCCTGGTGAAGAACGGCTGGACCGACGCATTCATGACCGGTGCGGATTTCGAACAGTTCCTGAAAGACCAGGACAACCGGGTGTCGTCAACGTTGACTGAACTGGGCCTGCTGTGAGCGCCCCCGACGAGCGCTCGCGCGAGGAGCAGGCGACCGCCGAGCAGGGTGTGGACACGGAGCGCAGGCCTGACTATGCGCAGTACATCGTCGTCGCGGTGCTTGCGGTCGTCGGCGGCTTCCTGGTCTACAGCGCACTGACGCTGCAGGAGGGCTTCGCCAAGGTCGATCCCGTTGGGCCCAAGTTCTTCCCGATGGTCATCGGAATCGCGGCCCTCATGCTGGCGCTGGTCCTGGCCATCGCGATTCCACGTGGTTCCAAGGGCGAAGCCGATGCCGGCGAGGACATCGACCCGGACATGCCGAGCGACTGGCGCACCGTCAGCCTGCTGGTGGCGCTTTTCATCGCGATGATCCTGCTGGTGAACCCGCTGGGCTGGGTCGTCATGAGTTCGATCTTCTTCGCCTGCGCGGCAACGATTCTCGGTAGCAAGCACTATGTCCGAAACCTCGTGATCGGGGTGGTCCTGGCGCTGGCCAGCTTCTATGCGTTCTACTCCGGGCTCGGAATCCCGCTGCCCGCAGGCATCTTGGACGGGATTCTGTGATGGACAACTTCGACTGGCTCATGCAGGGCTTCGCCGAGGCCGCCACTCCGATGAACCTGCTGTACGCGGTGATCGGCGTACTACTCGGGACGGCGGTCGGCGTCCTACCGGGTATCGGACCCGCGATGACGGTGGCGCTGCTGCTGCCGATCACCTACAACGTCAGCCCCAGCGCGGCATTCATCATGTTCGCCGGCATCTTCTACGGCGGCATGTACGGCGGCTCGACAACATCGATCCTGCTGAACACGCCGGGGGAGTCGTCGTCGGTGATCACGGCGATCGAGGGCAACAAGATGGCCAAGGCGGGCCGAGCCGCGCAGGCGTTGGCCACCGCGGCGATCGGCTCGTTCGTGGCGGGCACCATCGGCACCGTCCTGCTCGCTGCGTTCGCGCCCGCCATCTCACGATTCGCCGTCACGCTCGGCGCGCCGTCCTATCTCGCGATCATGCTCTTCGCGCTGGTGGCGGTCACAGCGGTGCTCGGGTCGTCCAAGCTGCGCGGGGCGATCTCGCTGGTTCTCGGGCTGGCCATCGGCATCGTCGGCATCGACTTCCTCACCGGGCAGCCGCGAGCCACGTTCGGGATCCCGCAGCTGTCCGACGGTATCGACATCGTGGTGATCGCGGTGGCGATCTTCGCTCTCGGGGAGGCCTTGTGGGTCGCGGCGCACCTGCGCCGACGGCCGTCTGACGTCATCCCGGTGGGTCGACCGTGGATGGGCCGCGACGACTGGAAGCGGTCGTGGAAGCCGTGGCTGCGCGGTACCGCATACGGTTTCCCGTTCGGTGCGCTGCCGGCAGGCGGTGCTGAGCTGCCGACATTCCTGAGCTACATCACCGAAAAGAAGCTGTCCAAGCATCCCGAGGAGTTCGGTAAGGGTGCCATCGAGGGTGTCGCCGGTCCGGAGGCCGCGAACAACGCGTCGGCAGCGGGCACGCTGGTGCCGATGCTGTCGCTGGGTCTGCCGACCAACGCCACAGCCGCGGTGATGCTGACGGCCTTCGTCTCGTACGGAATCCAGCCTGGCCCAACGCTGTTCGAGAAGGAGCCGCTGCTCATATGGACGCTCATCGCCAGCCTGTTCATCGGCAACTTGCTGCTCCTGCTGCTGAACCTGCCCTTGGCGCCGCTGTGGGCCAAGTTGCTGCGGACCCCCCGGCCGTACCTGTACGCGGGCATCCTGTTCTTCGCCACGCTGGGCGCGTTCGCGGTCAACGTGCAACCGTTGGATCTGGCGCTGCTGCTCCTGTTCGGTCTGCTCGGCTTGATGATGCGCCGCTTCGGACTTCCGGTGCTGCCGTTGATCATCGGTGTCATACTCGGGCCGCGGATTGAACGCCAACTGCGCCAAAGCCTGCAGCTCGGCGGAGGCGACTGGAGCAGCCTGTTCACCGAGCCGGTCGCGATCGTCACCTATGTCCTGATGGCGGTGCTCCTGATCGTCCCGCTGATACTGCGGCTGCTGCACCGCGATGAGGAGACCCTGCTTGTCGTCGAGGACGACAGGGACCAACGAGAGAAGGCCCAAGCATGATCGTTATCGGCTACACCGCGGACGCCTTCGGCCAGGCCGCGTTGGATCACGGCATCGCCGAGGCCAGGTTGCGCGATACCGACGTGTTGGTGATCAACTCGACCGCAGGCGACGCCTACGCCGATCCGGCTTTCGCTCAACCCGATCGGGTGCGCGAGGTCCAGGCCCGTCTTGCGACGTGTGGTGTGCCGTCGCAGTGGTCTCAACCCGTCGGCGTGGACGCCGCGACGGAGCTGCTGACGGCGATGGAGCATGCCGATGCCGAGTTACTGGTGATCGGCGTGAAACACCGCAATCCGGTCGGCAAGCTGCTGCTGGGCAGCGTCTCGCAGCGAGTGCTGCTGGAGTGCGCCAAACCCGTACTCGCGGTCAAACCGGCCGAGTGATCGATGAGGGCGGAGCAACGCGTGGCGCGGATTCGAGTCATCGACGCGGCGTGCACCGGCCGGAGCCGTTCAGATCGTCACACACCCGTCACAAATTGTTTGCCATGGAGATCTCGACATTGATCAATGGCACTGTCTAGCACACTGCGAATAGATCGCCGAATTGACGGATGCGCAAACGAAGTAGCCGGCGGCGGGGTTCAGTACACGTTGGGATCAGGCACAAACGCCAGGTTGAACGTCGGGAGTGCTGCCGAACGTCCAAATGATGCCGTCAGACTGACTTTGGTGTCGAAGTGATGCGGATGGTCTCGAAAAACCATTAACCACCCGGTACATCGCGCGCCGCGCCCCGTGGCCGCCCGGCCGACTGCATGTCCGGGACTGGAGGGTGGATCGAGAACAGCGAAGCTGTTCGGGCGTGTCCGGTGATGTGCGGTTACGTCCATGCGGTACAGGTCGACCGAGCATCGAAGCATTGCTGCAGTATGGGTTCAGCGAACTATCCACAGGTTGTACCGGTCGCGTGTTCCGCGTAGTTCTGTGCTGAATATCGGTTATCCGGTGTATTCAGGAGTTCCCATCAATTTGCTGAATGCGCGTAATCGGAGCTATGGCGAACTCTCTGCTTTGAGTGCCTGGCAAACGAAATTCAAGATCAAAGAACCATGCAAAAGGTCTCATTGCAAACGAATGGTGATCAAGGTTGCGGTCGTGTAACTTTTGCTGATCGAGTTGGTTCCTATCTAGGGGGTTGCCATGCAACTAGCTCTCCGTTCACCTCTTTCGGCAGGCATTGCGCTCGTCGGAGCAACAGCAATCGCACTCAGTCCGATATCTGCGCCAGCGCCCGATCTGAGTATCAAGGCCGACAGCATCGCGTCGGTGTACGCGGACTACACGCCGACCAGCTTGGCGACGGCGATATCCGACCTCGTCGGTGGCGTGGGTCTCGCCGGCGAGCAGGCCATCGCCGGTATCGGCGGGATCGGCAACACAGTGCTCGCCACGGTTGGCGGAGTAGGCAACATACTCGGTGCCACTGGCGGCGGCGCGCTGGCGGCCATCGCGTCCAACCCGTTGAATCCCGGGGCGTACCCAGCGGCACTCGCGCTGCTCCTGACGGGTTCAGGCACGGCATTGGGCACGGGGCTCGCGGGTCTCGGTTCCATCGGTGAACAGGCCATCGCCACGATCGGCACTATCGGCAACACGACTCTGGCAACCATTGGTGCCATCGCCAACAGCCTGGGTGCCGGCGCAGCGGTCGCCGCCCTTTCGGCTCTGGCACCGGGAGACATCCTCGCTGCCATCGGTGTGCTGGCTGCGGGTGCCGCGAACGCACTCAATGACGCCTTCCTTGGAGCTGGCAGTGTCGGCACGCAACTCGTCGCGGGTATCGGTGGCGCGGGCAACGCGGCACTCGCCGGCTTCGGCGCTGCCGGTATTGGTCTCGTCGGCGGTCTCGGCACGACGGTCAATCAGGCGCTGAACGGCGTCGGTGTTACTGGCAATGCGCTGATTTCGGCGGTCGGAAACTTCGGCAACGCGGCGATGAGCGCCATCGGAAACACCGGTGGTGCCGTGGCAGACACTGTCCTGGGTGCGCTCAGCACCATTCTCGAGAACCCGCTGAATCCGGGGAGTTATGCGACGGCGCTGAGCACTCTGGTCACGGGCGCCGGGTCCGCGCTGAATCTGGCCGTACAGGGCGCGGGCGCGGCGGGCACAATCGCCGTGCAGGGTCTCGGTGCGGTCGGCGACTCGCTGGTGAGCAACCTCGGACTGGCGGGC
The DNA here is from genome assembly GCF_055419205.1 of Mycobacterium sp. IDUB_39. Taxonomy (NCBI): domain Bacteria; kingdom Bacillati; phylum Actinomycetota; class Actinomycetes; order Mycobacteriales; family Mycobacteriaceae; genus Mycobacterium; species Mycobacterium sp. IDUB_39. The sequence goes on along the minus strand of NZ_JBVAXF010000007.1, from coordinate 280,409 downwards.
AGCACGCTGGTGCAGACACTCGGCGCTGCGGGCGCTGCGATCATCGGCACCTCGGGAGCGGTTGGAAACCTGCTCGTCTCGGCTATCGGCGGCGCCGGTAACACCGCGGTCGCGACACTCGGCGGCATCGTGGGCACCATCACCACCGCCATCGGCACGGCGCTGGGTCTGATCACCTCACCCCCGGCACCGTTGGCGCCGTTGGCTCGCGGTGCGCAGGCGAGTGCCGTGTCCCCGACGGCCGTGACACCGGGGGATATCGGGACCGCGGTGACGGTGCTCCTCAGCGGTGTCGGAACGGCGCTCACGCAGGGCATCGTCGGATTCGGCGGCGCAGGTCTGTCTGCCATCACCGGTCTCGGCGCGGCAGGCATCACCACCGTCGCCACGATCGGCGCGATAGGCATTTCAGCGCTCGCAACCGTTGGGGCACTTGGTAACACGGTGATTCAAACCCTGGGCGCGATCGGCAACTCGCTTATCGCCGGCGCCGGGGCCGCTCTTGGCGCCGTCATGAACAATCCGCTGAACCCGGCGAGCTACGTCGCGGCTGTCTCGGCTGTGGTGGCCGGGATCTCGAATGCGGCGAACCTGGGAGTTAAGGGTCTCGGACTCGCGGGGACGAACCTGGTCGCTGGTATCGGCAACACGGGCAACATCGCCGTCAACGGCTTCGGTGACGCCGGCAACCAGGCCATCGCGGGTCTGGGCGCGGCGGGCAACGGGATTGTGCAGACCGTCGGCGACGTCGGCAACACGTTGGAGAACGCGGTCGGTGACGCAGTCGGAGTCATCACCGGTCCGTCGTCCCCGGCGCCGGTTGTCGAGGACCCGTCGACCGTCGAGGTTGTCGAGGAGTCGTCGACCGTCGCCCGGGTTGCGCTGGCTCCCGCCGAGGAGACGGTGACCGACAAGACAGTGACCGACAAGACAGTGACTGAGGAGACGGCGACCGAGGAGAAGGTGACCGACGAGACGGGGGCCACCACTGATCCGGCTCCGAAGGACACCGCGGACACCGACGTCAAGGACACGACTACGAAGAACACGACCACTAAGGACACGACGACCAAGGACACCGACGACGAGGCTTCGGGTACCAAGGGTTCGAGCACCAAGGGGTCTACGGCGGGAAGCGCCGCCAGCAAGGACGGCGGCAAGGTCGCGCCAAAGACCAAGGCGCCGAGTTCGAACAACGCCGGTGGTGGCAGCAGTGCCACGTCGGCAGCCGATAACACGGAGTCGGCGGGTGCGACGAGCGCCTCCACCGGCAGCCAATCAGGCGGCACGGGTGGTTCGACCGGTGGATCCGACGGTGGCGGGTCTGACGCCTAGGAACACGTGAACCGGCGGTGGGCCCTCGTAAGGGGGCCCACCGTTGTGTCGCGAAGCCAACCCATCTCCTACGGCGCGCCGTCGACTGGGCGTCAATTAGGGGTTTGGCGTGTGGATCGGGCCGGGTAGTCCGCTGCACATGGTCGATACTCGCGCGGCGGCTGCCGGTGCTCACGACAACGCCTGGTTCGAGTCGGCCGCGCGGGGTGGCTTCGCCGCAAGCGGGGTACTGCATCTCCTGGTGGCCTGGATCGTGCTCCGCCTGGCGCTTGGCGACCCGGGAAGCGCTGACCAGTCCGGCGCGCTCGCAGCACTTTCCGCGCAGACCGGTGGCGCCGTCATGTTGTGGATGGCTGCTGCAGTCTTTGCCGCCCTGGGGCTCTGGCATATCGTCGAGGCAGCCGTCGAAACCGAGGTCAAGGATCGAGTCAAGGCAGGTGCCATCGGGGCGGTGCACGTCGCACTGGCCTTCTCCGCAGCCAAATTCGCCATGGGCAGTGGAAAATCCAGCAGTCAACAGAATGCCGGACTGAGCGCACGGATGATGCAGACCGAGTGGGGGAGCGGTGTGCTCGTGCTCATTGCACTCGTGGTGATCGGAGTCGGCGGTTATCACGTCTACAAGGGCGTCACCAGGCGATTCCTGAAGGACCTCGAGGTGTCGGGCGGCTCGGTGATCACTGTGCTGGGTATCACGGGATACGTCGCCAAGGGAGTGGTGCTCGTTGGCGCAGGACTGCTGGTGATTGTTGCCACGATGACATCGGACCCATCGAAGGCCACCGGCATCGACGCGGCGGTCAAGACGATTGGTGCTGCACCGTTCGGCAAGTTCCTGCTCATCCTCGCCGCGGTGGGCCTCGCCGCGTACGGGGTCTACGGCTTCGTTCGCAGTCGCTACGCGGAGATGTAGAGCCGAGGCGGCGCAACCATCCTCGCCCGATGCTTCATGACTAGTCACAGTATGTTTCGGCGTCGTTTCGTACACGCTTCTGCGATGAATCCCGCTGCGCACTCCACGCGCAGAACTGCGTGAGTTGGTGTTGACACCTCGGACACGGCTGCGCAACGGACCCAACATCGCAAACCCGTAAACCTTTGAGCAGACCGCGTCTCTGCTGAAAGGCCAACAATGTCGAGACTGACCCGTAACCGCGACGTCGAACACCCGCGGCGTAGCCGCGACGTCGAACACCCGCGGCGGAGCCGCGATATACAACACTGGGATGCCGAGGATGTGGCGGCCTGGGAAGCGGGTGGCGACAAGGTCGCCAAGCGAAATCTGATCTGGTCGATAGTCGCCGAGCACGTCGGATTCTCGGTGTGGTCGATCTGGTCGGTCATGGTGCTGTTCATGCCGCAGGACGTCTACGGTATCGACGCGGCGGGCAAGTTCTACCTCGTCGCCGTGCCGACGTTGGTCGGTGCGTTCATGCGCATCCCCTACACGGTGGCGCCTGCCAAGTTCGGCGGCCGCAACTGGACGATTGTCAGCGCGCTGTTGTTGCTTGTCCCGACGGTGCTGGCGCTGTGGGCCATGACGACGCCGGGGACGACCTACACCACGTTCATGGTCGTGGCCGCCTTCGCGGGGTTCGGCGGGGGCAACTTCGCCTCGTCGATGACGAACATCAACGCGTTCTATCCGCAGCGGCTCAAGGGCTGGGCATTGGGCCTCAACGCCGGCGGCGGCAATATCGGTGTCCCGGTGATCCAGCTCGTCGGGCTGCTGGTGATCGCGACGGTGGGCAACACCGCAGCCGAACTGGTCTGCGCGATCTACCTGGTTCTGATCGGGCTGGCCGCGTTGGGCGCCGCACTGTTCATGGACAACCTGCAGAACCAGAGGTCCAACCTCGGTGCCCTCGTCGAAGCGTTGCGCTACAAGCACTCCTGGGTGATGAGCTTCCTCTACATCGGCACGTTCGGTTCGTTCATCGGTTTCTCGTTCGCGTTTGGCCAGGTTCTTCAGATCAACTTCCTCGCCGGTGGCGACACGCCCGCGCAGGCCGCGCTGCACGCGGCGTCGATCTCCTTCATCGGGCCGCTGCTGGGCTCGATCTCCCGGCCGTTCGGCGGCAAGCTCGCCGACCGGATCGGTGGCGGCAAGATCACGCTCTACACATTCGTCGCGATGATCTTCGCCGCGGGCATCCTGGTCATCACCGGCATGATCGACGACGGTATGACCGGTGCGGTGACCAACGGCCAGATGACGGGCTACGTGGTCGGTTTCATCGTGCTGTTCATCCTGTCGGGCATCGGCAACGGCTCGACCTACAAGATGATCCCGTCGATCTTCGAGGCAAAGGCCGCGGACAAGGATGGCTGGACCCCGGACGAGAAGGCCACCTGGTCACGAAGCATGTCCGGTGCACTGATCGGGTTCGCCGGCGCGGTGGGCGCGCTGGGCGGAGTGTTCATCAATGTGGCGCTGCGGCTGTCGTATGTGGGTTCGGCGAAGTCGGCAACGAATGCCTTCTGGGTGTTCCTGGCGTTCTATGTGATCTGCGCGGTGGTGACCTGGTTCGTCTTCCTGCGGATGCAGTCGGTGCGTGCTGTCACCGACGAGCCCGTGGGTCGGGCCCCGGCACCGGTCGCGGCGGGCTAATCGGAGGTCAGGTGACCCAGACGACGCGTACCGCATGCTCGTACTGCGGGGTCGGTTGCGGGATCTCGGTGGAGACCCGGACCGACCTCCAGTCGGGTTTGCCCGTCATCGCGCGGGTGTCTGGAGACCGCCTGCACCCCAGCAACTTCGGTCGGCTGTGCACCAAGGGCGCGACTCACGCCGAGATGATGGCGGCCACGGACGGGCGCCTGAGTACTGCGCTGGTCCGGCCGGCACGGGCGGAGGCGACAGCGCCCGTCGATGTCGAGGCGGCCGTGGCCGAGGCGGGTCGCCGGCTGCGGGAGATCCGCGATGAGCACGGCCCCGACGCGATCGCGCTCTACGTGTCGGGCCAGATGTCGATCGAGGCCCAGTACTTGGCCAACAAGTTGGCCAAGGGCTTCATCCGCACCGTGCACATCGAGTCCAACTCGCGGCTGTGCATGGCAAGCGCGGGAACGGGCTACAAGCAGTCGCTGGGTGCGGACGGACCGCCCGGCTCCTACGCCGACTTCGACACTAGCGATCTGTTCTTCGTGATCGGCTCGAACATGGCCGACTGCCACCCGATTCTCTTCTTGCGCATGGCCGACCGGCTCAAGGCGGGCGCCAAGCTGATCGTCGTGGATCCTCGGCGCACCACCACCGCTGAGCGCGCCGATCTCTACCTGCCGATCAGGCCCGGTACCGATCTGGCGCTTCTCAACGGACTGCTGCACCTGTTGGTCGAACGCGGAGACATTGACCAGGAGTTCATCGCCGATCACACCGAGGGCTGGGAGGCGATGCCGGAGTTCCTGGCCGATTACCCGCCCAGTGTCGTTGCCGATATCACGGGGCTTGACGAGGATGATATCCGCACGGCCGCAACGATGATCGCCGACGCAGGGGAGTGGATGACCTGCTGGACGATGGGGCTCAACCAGAGCACGCACGGCACGTGGAACACCAACGCGATCTGCAACCTGCACCTGGCCACCGGGGCGATCTGCCGAACAGGCAGCGGGCCCATGTCTCTGACCGGACAGCCGAACGCCATGGGCGGCCGCGAGATGGGCTATATGGGCCCGGGACTGCCAGGACAGCGGGCCGTCACCTCCGCGCAGGACCGCGCGTTCGTCGAGGAGCAATGGGGCCTGGCGCCCGACACGATCCGGACCGATGTGGGACCGGGCACCATCGAGATGTTCGACATGATGGGTAGCGGCGATATCAGGGCCTGCTGGATCATCTGCACGAATCCCGTCGCCACGGTGGCCAATCGGAGCACGGTCATCGAAGGACTGGAGGCCGCCGACCTCGTCATCACCCAGGACGCCTACGTCGACACCGCCACCAATCGGTACGCCGACATCGTGCTGCCCGCAGCGCTGTGGGCCGAGGCCGATGCGGTGATGGTGAACTCCGAGCGCAACCTCACCCTTCTGGCACAGTCGCTCCCCGCGCCAGGGCAGGCCAGACCCGACTGGGAACTGATCTGCGGTGTCGCCGAGCACATGGGCTTCGGCGCCGACTTCGCGTACAAGTCCAGCGAGGAGATCTTCGACGAGATCCGCCGGTTCTCCAATCCGCGTACCGGATACGACCTTCGCGGCGCGAGTTATGACCGCCTGCGGGAGACACCGCTGCAGTGGCCCGTCGCACCGGGCGGAGCCTCCGACCGCAACCCCATCCGCTACATCAACGACGGTGTGAGCCAGGACCTGTTCACCGACGAGTCGGGGCGCACACCGAGGCTCGCGTTCCCGACGCCCTCGCGCCGCGCCGCGTTCCACCCGCGCCCGCACATGGAGGCCCGCGAACTACCCGACGACGACTACCCGATGGTGCTGAACACCGGTCGCCTGCAACACCAGTGGCACACCATGACCAAGACCGGCCGGGTCGACAAGCTCAACAGGCTCGACGATGGCCCGTTCGTCGAGATACATCCCGACGATGCCGCTCGTTTCGGGATCGCCGACGGCGCGCGAGTCGAGTTGACCTCGCGACGGGGCCGGGCCGTGCTGCCCGCGGTGGTCACCGACCGGGTGCTGACCGGCACCTGCTTCGCTCCGTTCCACTGGAACGACGAGCACGGCACCGACCTCACCATCAACGCATTGACGAATGACGCCGTCGATCCGGTCTCGCTGCAACCCGAGTTCAAGGCGTGCGCCGTACGGCTCGTACCGGTGCCGGTCGAGGTGACCTCGGTGACCGACCTCGCGGCACCTGCGCCCGCAGGCGACGGTCAACTCGCAGAGGACGGTCCGCTGGTGTTGTGGGCGTCGCAGACCGGCAACGCCGAGGAGTTCGCAACCGCCTTCGCCGGACGCCTGCACGGCTCGCGTCTGCTGGCGATGAACGACGCCAGCCTGGGCGACCTCGCCGACCGGCGCGACGTCGTGATCGTGACGAGCACATTCGGCGACGGTGGCCCACCCGATAACGGCGCCGACTTCTGGGATCGACTGGAGGCACCCGACGCACCCACCCTGGCAGGGGTGCGCTACGCGGTGTTCGGCATCGGCGACAGGTCGTATGACAACTTCTGCGGGCACGCGAAGTCATTGGACCGCAGGCTGACCGGCCTCGGCGCCAGCAGTCTGGTCGAGCGCGCCGAGTGCGAGGTCTACGACGACGAGCCCATGGCACTGTGGGCCGACCGGGTGGTCCAGATTCTGGGGACCACCGTTGTCACCGACGCCGCGCCCAGCTCTGCCGCGGGCGGCACGCGCACAGCCGCACCACAACCGTTCACTCGGGCCGCGCCACTGCGAGTGCCGTTGAGCCGCAACGTCCTTCTGACGTCGTCGCGATCGGCCAAGGAGGTGCGGCAGTTCGGCTTTGACATCTCCGAACACGACGTCACCTACTCCGTCGGCGATGCACTCGGCGTGCACGTCACCAATGCGCCCGCCGTCGTCGATGCCTGGCTGGCGGCCACCGGTCTGACGGGCAGTGAACCGGTGCACCTGGACGGGACGGACATCGCCTTGCGGGACGCGTTGACGTCGTCCTACGACCTGTGCCGCGTGACACCTAACCTGCTGGCCTTCGTCGCGGAGCGGTGCCGGGACCGCACGGCCGCACGGAAACTGGGGAGATCATCGGCCAGCCGCGATGCCTGGCTGCACAATCGCAACGGCATCGATGTGCTCGAGGAGTTCGCCGTGCGCGCGGACCCCGTCGAGTGGCAGGACGCCCTTGTCCGGCTCACCCCCCGCTCGTACTCGATAGCGTCCAGCCCACTGGTGAGTCCGCATGAGGTCCAGCTGACGGTGTCGGTGGTCCGCTACCGCAACCCCCGTGGCGTGCAGCGCGGGGGAGCGGCGTCGACCCTCCTGGCGGACCGGGCCACGCACGCTGACGTGTTCCTGCAGCCGTCGCCGCACTTTCGTCCTCCCGAGGACGGCACGACGCCGATGATCATGGTCGGCCCAGGCACGGGCGTCGCGCCGTTCCGAGGCTTCCTGCAGGAGCGTCGCGCGCTCGGCCATCACGGACCAAACTGGCTGTTCTTCGGTGAACAGCACCGCACCGAGAATTACTACTACCGCGACGATCTCGAGGACATGGTGCGCGACGGCCTGTTGAACCGCCTGGACCTGGCGTTCTCCCGGGACCAGGCGCGCCGGGTCTACGTGCAGCACAAGATGTCCGACTACGGCGCAGACGTGTGGCGTTGGCTCGAGGACGGTGCGCACCTCTACGTGTGCGGTGACGCGAGCCGGATGGCCAAGGATGTCGATGACACGTTGACGGCGATCATCCGCACTCACGGCCGCCTGTCTGACATCGCCGCACGTGACTACAAGCGTGAACTCGTCGCGACGAAACGCTACGTTCGCGACGTCTACTGAGGTCGTACGCCGCACCGCTAGCATGGAGAACGACAATTCTCAGCGTTAGGGGATGCCGTGCCGGACGGGTCGGACAAGGACCAGGTGCTCGCCGCCGCGGATCGGTTGTTCAACGAACGTGGGATGCAAGCCGTCGGGATGGACGCCATTCGCGATGCCGCCGGCATCTCCCTGAAGCGGCTCTACCAGTACTTCCCAGCGAAGAGCGAGCTGGTCTCGGCGGTCCTCGAGCAGCGTGACCGCGATGTGCGTCGGGCCATGGCCGCCTTCGTGGAGAGCCGGGCCGATGACCCAAGGGATCGGGTCCTGGCGGTCTTCGACTACCTGGCCGAGTGGTTCGCCCAACCCAGCTTCCGCGGCTGCATGTTCATCAACTCGGTCGGCGAGCTAGGCGGCACGTCCGACGACGTCCAGCGGATCGCGCGGTGCCACAAGCTTGCCCTGCGGGACTACCTGGCCGAACTTGCCGAAGCGTGCGGTCTCGCGCGCGATGTCGCCGACCAACTCGCGATCCTCGCCAACGGGGCGATGGTGGCTGCCGCCATCTATGGCAGTGGTGCTGAGGCTGCGGCCTCCGCACGGAGTGCGGCCACTGCGGTGCTCGCAGCCGCGCAACGCGCCGACTAACCACAGCGGTCTTGCCAGAGAACGAACGTTCTCCTATGCTCGTCCATGGGAGAACGTTGGTTCTCCGGCCGATCCAACGACACCGAGGATGCTGTGATGACTGCCTTTGCCACTCGATTCAGGACGACGACGGTTCAGGGTTTGGAGGTGTTCTACCGTGAGGCAGGCGATCCCACGAATCCGACACTGGTTCTCCTGCACGGGTTTCCGACCAGCTCGCACATGTTTCGCATGCTGATGGCGGAGCTGTCCGACGAGTACCACCTGATCGCGCCGGACTACATCGGCTTCGGCAACTCCGCGGCGCCCTCAGTCGACGAGTTCGACTACAGCTTCGACAATCTCACCCGCATCGTGGAGGGCCTGCTCGATCAGCTGGGCCTTCAGCGCTTTGCCCTCTACATCCAGGACTACGGTGCGCCCATCGGGCTGCGCATCGCCAGCCGATCACCCGAGCGGGTGAGTGCGCTGATAAGCCAGAGCGGCAACGCGTATGTGGAGGGGTTCACCCCGTTCTGGGACACCCTTTTCGCCCACGCCAAGGATCGCGCCGCCAACGAGGCGGCGACGCGCGAGTTGTTGGATGCCGATGCGACTCGCTGGCAGTACACGCACGGCGTGCCGGCCGACCGATTGGAGCGCATCGCGCCGGAGGCCTGGCAACTGGATCAGGCCGGCCTGGATCGGCCCGGAAACGCCGCGATCCAGCTGCAACTGTTCTGGGACTATCAGTTCAACCTCGACGCCTATCCCGGATTCCAGGAGTACTTCCGCACCCACCAGCCACCGACCCTGGTGGCGTGGGGCCGCAACGACGAGATCTTCGGCCCCGCTGGCGCGCAGGCGTTCCGCCGCGACCTGCCCAACGCCGAGATTCACCTGCTCGACGCCGGACACTTCGCACTGGAGACCCACGGTGACGAGATTGCCGCGTTGATACGCAACCTTCTCCGCACGGTGTGAGACTGACACCATGGACGAAGGCCGTCAGCCGTTCCCGCCATTCACCCTTGAGACCGCCACTCAGAAGGTGCAAGCTGCGGAGGACGCGTGGAACACCTGTGACCCGCACCGGGTGAGTTTGGCGTACACACCCGATTCGCAGTGGCGCAACCGTGACAAGCACATCGTTGGCCGCGAGCAGATCGTGGCGTTCCTGACGCAGAAGTGGGAGCGCGAACTCGAGTATGCGTTGCGAAAGAGCCTGTGGGACTTTCACGACAATCGGATCAGCGTGCGATTCCAGTACGAATGCCGCGACGCCGCCGGGCAGTGGTATCGCAGCTACGGCAACGAGCTGTGGGAGTTCACGCCGGACGGGCTGATGTCGAGACGGGAGGCCAGCATCAACGACCTCCGAATTGACGGATCAGAGCGCCGCCACTTCGGCCCACGGCCGGAAACCGAACACGGCCAGGACATTCCGCTGTGGTGACGTGCCGCCCAGCGGTCAGCCGCGCTGCAGCACGAAGAAGAGGAAGCTCGGGCCGGTAGTGAGGGCTCGGTACTCCTCGGGGAACAGCTCGCGGGCGGCCGGCACGGGCTGCGGCTCGCTGATGACGGAGATGCGAAAGCCCGCGGCGGTGAAGGCGTCGGTCATCGCATGCAGCGGCCGGGCCCAGAAGCGCATCGGGACGGTCTGGCCGCCCATGGTCCAGTCAAAGTCCCATGTGTAGGTCTGGAAGTAATCGGCACTGTGCCCGGTCAGGCGTTGGATGCCGTAGGCCACGAAGGGATGGTCGACCGAGACGAGCAGTCGACCGCCCGGTGTGAGCACCCGTCGCAGCTCGGCGAGTGTCGGCCCCCAGTCCTCCAGGTAGTGCAACACCAGGGATGCGACGACGTCGTCGAACACGCCATCGGGGAACGGCAGCGGGTCGGCCAGGTCGGCGATCTGCAGGTCCACCTCGGCGCCGAGGCGCTGCCGGGCCAGCCCCAACATCCCGGCGCTCGCGTCGATGCCGGTCACCACGGCCCCGCGATCGCGCAACGCGGCGGACAGGGGGCCCGAGCCGCAGCCCGCGTCGAGGATCCGCCTGCCGGCCACGTCCCCGGCGAGTTCCAGCATCGCGGGCCGTTCGTAATAGGCGTTGTAGAGGCTGGCCTCGTTCTCGGCCGAGTACGCCTCAGCGAAAGCGTCATAGTCGTTCGCACGGGCCGGAACAACGGGATCTACTCGATCATCTGGCAGCGACGTCATGCGGTCCATCCTGGCCGACTCCACGGGTTCCGCGCCGTGATGCTCACCCGGGTGTCACCATTTGCCGATGAGGATCCTCGGGCTGGCCCTGTCGGTGCTGTGTGCGGCAGCGGCTATCGCCGTCGCCCCGACCGCGTCAGCCCTGCCCGGCTATCAGGCGTGTCCCACGCAGGAGGGACATCTCGTCGAGGTGGGGGGTGCTGCAACCTGTGTCGAGGCATCGGCCGCCGTCGACGGCTACGACTGGGGCGGCGAGAGAGTTCAGTTCATTGGACGCTTCGACTGCTACAGCGCCCCCGCCGATGTCAGGCCAATCGTGTTGATCTGCGCCGACGGCGACGACGAAGTTGTGATGTCACAGACGTAGCACCGCTCGCCGAGGTACGGTCGCGATCATGACTGAACCCGCCATCGACGTGAAACTGCCTGGCCGCCTTGGTGATCCGGCGCTCGAACTCCGCACTGATCCACGATCGGATCCAAGGATGGTCGCCCTGTTCGCGCCGTTCGGTCTCGACGTGACCGCGCCGCCACTCCCGGTCGACAGACAGTCGCCGGTCGAGGAGCTGCTGGCCATCGCCGCTGCCAGCGAGCAGGCCTTCGACGGTGTGTTCGCCGCATTGCTCGCCGACGTGCGCAAGGCTGAGGGAGTCGAGTCCAGGGTCGAGACCATCTCGGGTGTCGACGGCAACGACATCACCCTGTACATCGACCGGCCCGTCGGCGCGTCGGGGCCGCTGCCCGGTCTGCTGCACCTGCACGGCGGTGGTATGGCGATCCTTGCGGCCGGCACCGCCGCCGTCTGGCGGACCAGGTTGGCCGAACGCGGCTGCGTCGTGGTGGGGGTCGAGTTCCGCAACTCCGCAGGCGCACTCGGTCCACACCCCTACCCGGCCGGGCTCAACGACTGCGCCAGCGCCCTTGACTGGATGCACGCCCACCGTGACGATCTCGGGCTGTCGTCGATCGTGGTGACCGGTGAGTCCGGCGGCGGCAATCTGTCGCTCGCGACGACGCTGAAGGCCAAGCGGGAGGGACGACTGGATCGGATCGACGGCGTCTACGTCCAGGTGCCGTTCATCTTCGGCGGGTACGACGCACCCGATCCGGCGCTGCCGTCGTTGATCGAGAACGACGGCTACTTTCTCGGTGCCAGCGTTATGACGCTGATGGCCGCGGTCTACGACCCGACGGGTGAGCACGCCCGCGACCCGCTGGCGTGGCCGTACTACGCCACTACTGACGACTTGCAGGGCCTGCCTCCACACGTCATCACCACCGACGAACTGGATCCGCTGCGCGACGAGGGGTTGGCGTACCTGCGTGCGCTGCAGCGGGCCAACGTCACCGCGACCGGCCACACCTACAACGGTGTCAGTCATGCGGGAGAGCTACTGGCCGCCGCAGCGCTGCCCGAAGTGTTCGAGCGGGCGCTGGCCGATGTGACGGCCTTCGCGGCCGGCGTGAGCCGGGCCGCAGTACTTCAATGATGAGTGTCCGAGGGGGGACTTGAACCCCCACGCCCGTTAATAGGGCACTAGCACCTCAAGCTAGCGCGTCTGCCATTCCGCCACTCGGACAAGCGAGCGCCTAAGGCTAACGGATCGGATACCCCGGACCCAAACCCGGTGGGTGCACCAGTGGTACGAATGGTGACTGTGACTGCATATCCGGAGGCAACTGACGAGGTGGTCGACCTCGTCAGCGAGTTGATCCGGTTCGACACCTCCAACACCGGCGACCCCGAGACCACCAAGGGCGAGGCCGAGTGCGCGCGCTGGGTGGCCGCGAAACTCGAGGAGGCCGGCTTCGAGACCGAGTACATCGAGGCGGGGGCTCCCGGTCGCGGAAACGTGTTCGCGAGGCTTCGCGGTGCCGACCCCGATCGTGGCGCGTTGATGATCCACGGCCACCTCGACGTGGTCCCCGCCGAACCCGCGGACTGGAGCGTGCACCCGTTCTCCGGGGCCGTGGCGGACGGCTACGTGTGGGGCCGCGGTGCGGTCGACATGAAGGACATGGTCGGCATGACGATCGCCGTGGCCCGGCGCTTCAAGCGGGCAGGTATCACCCCGCCGCGTGACCTCGTGTTCGCGTTCCTCTCCGATGAGGAGCATGGCGGCAAGTACGGCGGCCAGTGGCTGGTGGACAATCGGCCCGACCTGTTCGAGGGCGTCACCGAGGCGATCGGCGAGGTCGGCGGCTTCTCGCTGACGGTGCCCACCCGTGACGGTGGTGAGCGCAGGCTCTACCTCATCGAGACCGCGGAGAAGGGCATCGCGTGGATGCGGCTGTCCGCGCGCGGTCGCGCCGGCCACGGCTCGATGGTCCACGACGACAATGCGGTCACCGCGGTCGCCGAGGCGGTGGCCCGGCTCGGGCGCCACCAGTTCCCGCTGGTGCTCACCGAACCTGTCGCGCAGTTCCTCACCGCCGTCGGCGAGGAGACCGGCTACGAGTTCGACGTCAACTCACCCGATCTCGACGGAGCCATCGCCAAGCTCGGCGACATCGCCCGCATCGTCAGCGCGACCCTGCGCGACACGGCCAACCCGACGATGCTCAAGGCCGGCTACAAGGCCAACGTCATTCCGGCCACCGCCGAGGCCGTCATCGACTGCCGCGTGCTGCCGGGCCGCAGGGAGGACTTCGAGCGCGAGGTCGACGAGCTGATCGGCCCACACGTCACCAAGACGTGGGAACGCGATCTGCCGTCAGTGGAGACGACCTTCGACGGTGATCTCGTCGACGCCATGAACGCCGCGCTGCTCGCGATCGACCCCGAGGCGCGCACCGTGCCCTACATGCTGTCCGGGGGAACCGACGCGAAGGCGTTCGTGCGCTTGGGGATTCGCTGCTTCGGGTTCGCGCCGCTGCGCCTGCCGCCGGACCTGGACTTCGCGTCGTTGTTCCACGGCGTCGACGAACGGGTACCCGTCGACGCGCTCGAGTTCGGCACCAGGGTTCTCGAGCACTTCCTGCGCAACTGCTGACCACTCATCACGCATCACCCCCGCAGTCACCACCGAGAGGAAACACATGAGCACCCCGTACGACAATCTTCCGCAGCTGCCCACGTTCACGCTCACGAGCAAGGACGTCACCGACGGTCAGCCGCTGGCCAACGATCAGGTCAGCGGAATCATGGGGGCCGGGGGATCGGATGTGTCGCCGGACCTGAGCTGGTCGGGCTTCCCCGAGGAGACCCGCAGTTTCGCCGTCACCGTCTATGACCCCGACGCGCCGACCGGATCGGGCTTCTGGCACTGGGCGGTGGCCAATCTGCCCGCCACGGTCACCCACCTCCCCGCAGGTGTCGGCGACGGCAGCCACAGCGGCTTCCCGGGCGATGCCGTCACGCTGGCCAACGACGCGGGCCTGAAGCGCTTCATCGGCGCCGCGCCGCCCGCCGGGCACGGGCCGCACCGCTACTTCATCGCCGTGCACGCCGTCGACGTGGAGAAGCTGGATCTGCCCGAGGGCGCCACACCGGCATACCTGGGCTTCAACCTGTTCGGCCACGCCATCGCACGCGCGGTCATCCACGGCACGTACGAGCAGAAGTAGCCCGGATTCTCATGCGGTCCAACCCGCTCGGCAGGCTCCTGGCCACGCGCTGGGTGGTGCGTGCGCCGATCGGGTTGTACCGAGCGCATCTGGGGTTCGTGTTCGGACACCGGTTGCTGTTGTTGGAGCACATTGGGCGTAGGTCGGGCACGCCCCGAGAGGTCGTGCTCGAGGTCGTGGAACGGCGCGGCCACGACACGTATGTGATCGTGTCCGGGTTCGGGACCGAGGCGCAGTGGTATCGCAACGTCATCGCCCAACCGCAGGTGCGCGTCAGCATCGGATGGCAGGTGCACCGGCCGGCGCTGGCCGTCGCGCTCGATGACGACGACGCGTTGCGCACGCTCGACTTATACGCGAAACGTCACGCTCGGGCCTGGCGTCGCCTGCAACCGGCACTCGCGGCCGTCCAGGACGATGCGAATCCGAAGCTGCCGATGTTCGCCGTGACGCTGGAGCGCTAGCCCGCCCAACGTGAAGAAGATTGCGAAACGAGGCCCGAAACTCGCGAACTTCTTCACGTTCGGTGTGGTTATCGAGCGCCGAATTTACTGGGCGACTGGCTTTTTCTGGAAACTGACGTATGGTCGCGGCTGAGTGATTGCCACTTCGAAAACAGGAGCGACAATGGCTGACAAGAAGCCCGGTAAGAATCTGAAGAAGCCCGCGCAGTCGATCAAGGAACGCCGCGCCGAGAAGCGTGAACGCGGCGCCGAGGCTGGTGAGCTCGTCCGGAAGCGTAAGCGCTGAGGTCCAATCCGCTCAGCAGTCTCTGCTCCGAGCGTGAAGAAATGTGCGAGATTTCGAACGAACCTCGCACATTTCTTAACGTTGGCGGCCCCAACGGAGGGTGCTAGTCGATCGCCGATCCGACGGCGTCGGCCAGCGTCGCGAAGCCACCCTGGCGGAGACGCTGGGCGATGCCGTCGTGAATGTGCTTGGGCCACAGGCCGCCACCGTAGATGAAGCCGGTGTAGCCCTGCACCAGTGATGCCCCCGAAATGATGCGTTCCCACGCGTCGTCGGCCGTCTCGATGCCGCCGACGCTGATCAGGACGAGACGGTCACCGACGCGGCGGTACAGCCTGCGCAGCACCTCCGCGGACCGCTGGGCGACTGGCGCGCCGGACACCCCGCCGGCGCCCAGCTCGGCCACCCCCGGGGTCAGCAAGCCGTCGCGCGATATCGTGGTGTTGGTCGCGACAATGCCCGCGAGCCCGAGTTCTACCGCCAGATCGGCGATTTCGTCGATGTCGGCGTCGGACAGGTCGGGCGCGAT
The DNA here is from genome assembly GCF_055419205.1 of Mycobacterium sp. IDUB_39. NCBI lineage: Bacteria > Bacillati > Actinomycetota > Actinomycetes > Mycobacteriales > Mycobacteriaceae > Mycobacterium > Mycobacterium sp. IDUB_39. Next base: position 264,945 of record NZ_JBVAXF010000007.1, on the reverse strand, counting down.
CTTGACCAGGACGGGTGTGGTCGTCTCGGCCCGCACCGCCGACAGGATCGGGCGCAGGGACTCCACGGCCTGCAGATCGCGCAGCCCCGGCGTGTTCGGGGACGAGACGTTCACCACCAGGTACGCCGCCAACGGGCCCACCAGGCGGGCACTCTCGGCGTAGTCAGCGACGGCGTCCTCGGGCGGGGTGGTCTTGGTCTTGCCGATGTTCACCCCGATCGGCACGTCAGCGGTGTTGCGGCTCAGTCGCAAAGCCAGTTCGCCCGCGCCGTGGTTGTTGAACCCCATCCGGTTGAGCAGCCCGCGGTCGTCGGGCAGCCGGAACAAACGTGGCTTCGGGTTGCCCGGCTGTGCCTGTGCGGTCACCGTGCCGATCTCGGCGTAGCCGAAACCCAGGGCGCCCCAGGAATTGAGGCCGGTGCCGTCCTTGTCGAACCCGGCCGCCAGCCCCAGCGGGCCGGGGAAGCGCACGCCCAGCACGGTGGTCGCCAGGATCGGATCGCCCGCAGCCAGGTATCTGTTCAGACCGCGGCGCAGCGGCCGGGTACCGGTGAGCGCCCGAAACAGGGCGAATATCGCGGTGTGAATCCGTTCGGGATCGACCAGGAACAGGATTCGGCGCAGCAGTGCGTACATCAGCTGCCCGGCTGATCGCCGACGAGGAGACGGTCTGCAGCGGTCTTTCTACGCCGCAGCAGAACCCGTCGGCTTCCGTCGGTGTAGAGCCGCACGCGAGTGAGTTCCCAACCGCGGTACTCCGCTTCGATGGACAGCCGGGTGGAGGCGGAAACGCGGGTCACGTCGGGCGGAAGGCGCAGCGGAATCCAGTCGAAGTCGTCGGACAGTTCGGACTCCCATGCCGCGGGCATCCGGCCCCGCCCGAGTGCCGTCACCGCGAGGCCCCCGTGATCACCTGGACGCCCGCTCCCGACCCCGACACCACGTACAGGGTGTCGGAATCGGCATCGAAGGCCAGGGAGTTCGGTTGCTGCACGGTTGGATAGCGCACCTTTTCGACGGGTATTCCGGTGGCCAGATCGTAACCAACGACGCTGTTCGTCGCGGTCTGCGACACCCACGCCAGCCCTGAGGATCCCGCCAGCCCGTAGGGCGCCCCGCCGACCGGGTAGCGCTGCCGCAGCATGAGCGGGTCGGTGCCGAACACCAGCAACGCCTCGCCGCGGGTGTCGGCGACCAGTACCCGGCCCGCGGTGTCCGTGGCGATGGTCGTGGCGCCCTCGCCGGCGCGCAGTGCGTGCTCGGCCTTGGTGCCTGCGGCGTCGACGGACGTCACCGACGTCTGGCCGCGATCCAGCACGATGACCGTGTCGCCCTGTGCGGCAAGTGCATCCACTCGCGCGAAGATCTGAAGCCGCGCCGTGACCGCGGTGTCGCCGCCCAGCGTGTACACCGCTCCATCGGCACTGCCGAGGACCACCGTCCCATCGCCGCGCCGGGTGATCGCCGTGAAGTCGACGTCTGCCGCGTCATCGACCGGGAACTGTGCCACCGCACCGTCGGCGAGGTCGACGCGCAGGTAGCCACCCCGTATCGACGCGTACACGGTGCCCTGCCCGTCGCCCGCCAGAGCCGTCGCGGCCCCGGGCAGCGGCACGGTCCGGGGTGGCCCGGCGGGTCCGAAGGCCGTCAGGACGGATCGGCCGGCGGAATCGCTGGTCAATACCGCCAGAGTCCGCGTGCCCTCATCGAAGACGCTGGTCAGGCCCGGCCCCAGCGGGCGCACGGTGCCAGCCGGGGCTTGTGTGACGGCAGGGGATGCCGCGGCCGAAGCGGGCGTGATGGTCGGCGGCGGCGCGTCGCTCGGATTCTGGGAGCACGCCGCCCCGGCAACCACGATCACAGTCAGCAGTGCACTGTGAGCGAGACGATTAGCGAGTTTTCGAAGGTGTGGCAAAGGGTAGCTCTCGATATGTGCGTACTGATGGACAGGTTTGGGCAAGTCTAGGCAAGCTCGTGTTCACCGCTTATTCGCATCCTCGTCGCCACGAGGCCGATGCAACGGTACGGTTCCGAACATGACCCTTGCGACCGATAGGGAAGCGAAGAGCGACGAGTTCGCCCTCGATGACATCTCAACGGGTCTGTACGCGAGTGGCTTTGGCAGGGTCGGTGACGGTAGGACTTTCTCCTTCCAGGTCGATCGCGGCACGTTGCGCCTCGAGGTCTATCGACCGCGGATCCTCGGCCCGGTACCCCAGGTCGAGGATGTGGTCGCGACCTCCACCCGCAGTCTGGTGCACGTCGACACCACCGATGAGCGCAGCCTGGGTGCCGCGGTGCGCGACGCCGTCGCGCAGGCTCAACCGGTGCCGCGTCCGGGTCGCTGACCTCAGCTCGCGGTACGGTCGTCGGCGTGATCGACGTCGCGGCCATGTCATGGCTACAGGTGGCCGTGCTGGCGGTGGTGCAGGGCCTCACAGAGTTCCTGCCGGTGTCCTCATCCGGTCATCTCGCCATCGCCTCACAACTGTTCTTCGACGATGATGCGGGTGCCTCGTTCACCGCGGTCACCCAACTCGGCACTGAACTCGCGGTGCTCGTCTACTTTGCCAAGGACATCCGTCGCATCCTGGTGTCCTGGTTCGCCGGCCTGCGCAACGCGGCACGCCGCGACTCTGACTACTGGCTGGGCTGGTGGGTGATCATCGGCACAATCCCGATCTGCGTGCTGGGCCTGCTGTTCAAGGATCAGATCCGCGGCGGAGTCCGCAACCTGTGGATCGTCGCCATCGCCCTGATCGTGTTCTCCGTGGTGATCGCCGCCGCCGAGTACTTCGGCAAGCAGACCCGCCAGGTGGAGCAGCTGACGTGGAAGGACGCGGTCATCGTTGGCCTGGCTCAGTGCCTCGCCCTGGTGCCCGGTGTCTCGCGCTCCGGTGCGACCATCAGCGCCGGCCTGTTCCTGGGCCAGAGCCGCGAGGTCGCGGCCAGATTCGGGTTCCTGTTGGCCATTCCGGCGGTCCTGGCATCGGGTCTCTTCTCGCTGCCCGACGCCTTTGCCCCGGTCACGGAGGGCATGAGCGCCACCGGACCCCAGCTCGCGGTATCCATCGTGATCGCGTTCGTCGTTGGCTACGCAGCCGTTGCGTGGTTCCTGAAGTTCCTGGTGCGCCACGGCATGTACTGGTTCGTCGGGTACCGGGTGATCCTGGGCGTCGTCGTGCTGATTCTGCTCGGCACCGGAGTGCTGGTCGGCCAGTGACATTCCCACCCAGGAAGCCCACCCGATGACCGTCATCCTGCTGCGGCACGGCCGCTCGACGTCCAACACTGCCCATACCCTGGCCGGCCGGTCCGAGGGTGTCGACCTCGATGACAAGGGCATGGCCCAGGCCGCGGGGATCGTCGACCGGATCGGTGCGCTACCGATCAAGGCGATCGTGCGTTCGCCCCTGCTGCGGTGCGCGCGCACCGTCGACCCGCTGGCCGCCGCGCTCGGCGTCGAACCGGTCATCGACGAACGCCTGGTTGAGGTCGACTACGGACAGTGGACCGGTCGCAAGATCGCCGAGCTGTTCAAAGAGCCGCTGTGGACCGTGGTGCAGCAGCAGCCCAGCGCCGCGGTGTTTCCCGAGGGAGAGGGGTTGGCCCAGGTGCAGGCCCGCGCCGTGGCCGCGGTGCGCGAACACGACCGCCGCCTCGCCGAGGGCGCCGACGGTGACGTGTTGTGGGTGGCATGCACACACGGTGATGTGATCAAGGCGGTGCTGGCCGATGCGCTTGGCGTCCACCTCGACGGTTTTCAGCGCATCACCGCCGATCCCGCATCGATGAGCGTGATCCGCTACACCGCCCTCCGACCGTTCGTGTTGCACGTCAACCACACCGGGGCCGACCTCACAACGGCACTGACGCCCAAGCCCGAACAGGGTCCGGACTCGGACCAGGTGGCGAGTACGGACGCCGTCGTGGGCGGCTCCACCGACTGACAGGCCGTCCTCGGAATGACAGAGGCACTGCCCATACCGGTATTTTGGAAAGGCCATGACCCGCTCGATTCACGTCTTCCGCTCACCCGACCGCTTCGTGGCCGGGACGGTCGGGCAACCGGGAAACCGGACGTTCTACCTCCAGGCCGTGCACGACACCAGGGTGGTGTCGGTGATGCTGGAGAAGCAGCAGGTCGCCGTCCTCGCCGAACGCATCGCCGCACTGCTGTTGGAGATCAACCGCCGGTTCGGCACGCCCATCCCGCCCGACACCGGTGAGGTCGAGGACTTGAGCCCGCTGGTCATGCCGGTGGACGCCGAGTTCCGGGTCGGCACGATGGGCCTGGGCTGGGACTCCGAGGCCGAGACAGTGGTGGTGGAGCTGCTCGCCGTGTCCGACACCGAGTTCGACGCGTCGGTGGTGCTCGATGACGCCGAGGACGGACCCGACGCCGTTCGGGTGTTTCTGTCCCCGGAGTCGGCGCGTGAGTTCGCGACACGATCCAACCGGGTGATCTCTGCGGGACGGCCGCCGTGTCCACTGTGTGACGAACCTCTCGATCCGGCGGGCCACATCTGCGTTCGAACCAACGGGTACCTGCGCGGCGCACTGGGCGAGTCCGGCGAGCCCGGCGAGTCCGGCGATGATTTCTGAGGGGCAGGCGGGCGGGATCGACGGTGAGGTACTGCGCCGAGGCGAGCTGACCGTCCTCGGGCGGATCCGCTCCGCGAGCAACGCAACGTTCCTGTGCGAGGCCCATCTCGACGACCACGAGACGCACTGCGTCTACAAGCCGGTCGCGGGGGAGGCGCCGCTGTGGGACTTCCCCGACGGCACGCTGGCCGGTCGCGAGTACGCCGCCTACCTGGTCTCAGCCGCGCTGGGCTGGGACATCGTGCCCTACACCATCATTCGCGACGGACCCGCGGGTTCGGGCATGGTGCAGCTGTGGGTCGATCAGCCCGGTGACGCACTCGACGACGATCCCGATGCCGGGCCGGATCTGGTGGATCTGGTGCCCGCGGGAAAGGTGCCCCCGGGGTATCTGCCGATCCTGCAGGCCTACGACTACGCCGGTGACGAGGTCACGCTCGTGCACGCCGATGACATCCGCCTGCGCCGGATGGCGGTCTTCGACGTGCTGATCAACAACGCCGACCGCAAGGGCGGGCACATCCTGTCGGGTGTGGACGGTCGGGTCCACGGCGTCGACCACGGCGTGAGCCTGCACAGCGAGGACAAGCTGCGCACCGTGCTGTGGGGGTGGGCGGGCAAACCCGTCGACGACGAGACCCTGGCGCAGGTCGCGATCCTGCGCGACGATCTCCGGTCCGGTCTTGGCGAGGCCCTCGGCGAGCATGTCACCGGTCGCGAGATCGAGGCTCTGCTGGCGAGAACCGTTGCATTGCTGAACGATCCGGTGATGCCGACGCCGGATCGGCACCGCCCGATCCCGTGGCCCGCCTTCTGAGCCGCCGCAGTGGGTGCAACGTCGCTCCCCGCGCGGAGCAGTGTTCTACGCTGGCGATCATGACCGATCATGACCGGGCTGCCGCCCGCCGCGATATCACCGACGCGCTGCAGAAGGCGCTCGACCGCAGGCACGAGGTGCTCGACGCGATCGTCGAGGCCAGTGACAAGGCGTCCGCCGTGGAGACGATTGCGCAACTGCTCGGCACCTCGCGCCTGGGCGGCGAGGCTGTCATGGCGATGTCATTCGACCGCCTGACCCGGGACTCGCGACGGCGGATCGCCGAGGAACTCGAGGATCTCAACAAGCAGCTCACGTTCACGTTCGCGGACCGCCCGGCCAGTTCGGGTGAGGGCCTGGTGCTGCGACCGTTCTCGGACGCCGTAGACCGCGACATCTTCGCCGCGCGCACAGACGACGTCGGGGCCACCGGTGACGGTTCCGGCGGGCCCGCGGGCAGCCTTGACGATGAGATCAGCGCCGCCGTCGGCCGGGTGTCGGCCGAGGAGGCGGTGTGGTTCGTCGCCGAGGAGGCCACCGAGAAGGTCGGCATGGTGTTCGGTGAACTCGTCGGTGGCGAGGTGAACGTGCGGATCTGGATTCATCCCGACCACCGCCACCGCGGTTTCGGCACCGCAGCCCTGCGGCGCTGCCGCTCAGAGATGGCGGCCTACTTCCCGGCGGTACCCATGGTGGTCCGGGCGCCCGGCGCGACCCCACGGGGCCCATTGTCGGCACCGCCGACGTGAGCGATGTCGGCGCCGCCGACGACGTGAATGACGCGACACTGGCCGCGCGGGTGGCACAGGAGGCCGGCGAGTACCTGCTGGCGGTGCGCGACGAGGTCGGTTTCGATGACCCCTACGGCCTCGGTGACGCCGGCGACCGGCGCGCCAACGACCTCATCCTGAGACTCCTGCGTGAGGCGCGCCCGGACGACGCGGTGTTGTCCGAGGAATCACCCGATAACCTGGCCAGGCTCCGCGCCGACCGGGTGTGGATCGTCGACCCGGTGGACGGCACCCGCGAGTTCTCCATGCCGGGCCGCGTCGACTGGGCGGTGCACATCGCCCTGTGGCAGCGCAGCAACGGCGGTCCGGGCGGCCGCATCACCGATGCCGTGGTCGGGCTTCCCGCCGTCGACACGGTGTACCGCACCGACACCGTGACCGGTCCACCGCCGCGCGAACCGGGCCCGATCCGGGTCGCCACGAGCCGTAACCGGCCGCCGACGGTGCTGTGGTGGCTGCGCGACATCCTTGACATCGAGTTGGTCGGGATGGGATCGGCGGGCGCTAAGGCCATGGCACTGGTGCGCGGCGATGTCGACGCCTACATCCACGCAGGCGGCCAGTGGGAGTGGGACTCGGCCGCACCGGCGGGTGTGGTCTGGGCCGCGGGCCTCCATGCGACGCGCATCGACGGATCGCCCCTGGTCTACAACCGTCCCGATCCCTACCTGCCCGACTTTCTGATGTGCAGGCCTGAACTCGCCGGCACGCTGCTCGAGGGCATCCGGTCCATTCTCTGATCCCCGTCGGGGCCCATCGGGAATGGATCGTGCCGATCGGGCGTCCAAGACGGACAGACACACACCATCGGAGGACGTTCTGAGCGCACACCCTAGAGTCGGAGCCATGCAATCCTGGCCGGCGTCCTCCGTTCCGGCCCTGCCGGGGCAGGGTCCGCAGTTGCGTCTGTACGACAGCGCGGATCGTCAGATTCGTCCGGTGGCCGCCGGTGAGACCGCGACCATGTACGTGTGTGGCATCACGCCGTACGACGCCACGCACCTCGGCCACGCCGCCACCTATCTGACGTTCGACCTGGTGTATCGGGTGTGGCTCGACTCGGGTCACCGCGTGCACTACGTGCAGAACGTCACCGATGTCGACGACCCGCTGTTCGAACGGGCGCTGCGCGACGGTGTCGACTGGCGTGACCTCGGCGCCGACCAGACCCAGCTGTTCCGCGACGATATGGCGGCCCTTCGCGTGCTGCCACCGCATGACTACGTCGCCGCCACCGATGCCATCGCCGAGGTCATCGAACTGGTCGAGAAACTCCTCGCGGCGGGCGCGGCCTATGTCGTCGACGACGCCGAGTTCCCGGACGTGTACTACCGCGCGGATGCCACCGACCAGTTCGGCTACGAGTCGGGGTATGACCGTGACACCATGCTGCGACTCTTCGGTGAACGCGGCGGCGACCCCGACCGGCCCGGTAAGACCGATCAGCTCGACGCCCTGCTGTGGCGTGCCGAGCGTCCCGGCGAGCCCAGCTGGCCGTCACCGTTCGGTCCCGGACGCCCGGGCTGGCACGTGGAGTGCGCCGCCATCGCGCTGACTCGCATCGGCACAGGCCTCGACATTCAGGGCGGTGGCAGCGACCTGGTGTTCCCGCACCACGAGTACTCCGCCGCGCACGCCGAATCGGCAACGGGGGAGCGCAGATTCGCCCGCCACTACGTCCACGCCGGGATGATCGGCTGGGACGGCCACAAGATGAGCAAGAGTCGCGGGAACCTGGTGCTGGTGTCGAGGTTGCGCGCCCAGGGCGTTGAGCCCTCGGCCATCCGGCTGGGATTGTTCGCCGGGCACTACCGTGCCGACCGGTCGTGGAGCGATGCCGTGCTCGACGAGGCCAAGGCGCGGCTGAGCAGGTGGCGCGCCGCGACCGCGCTATCGGCGGCTCCCGACGCCACTGACGTGATCGCTCGCGTGCGCAGATACCTCGCCGACGACCTCGACACGCCCAAAGCAATTGCCGCGCTCGATGGTTGGTGTACCGATGCGCTCGAGTACGGCGGGCATGACGTATCAGCACCGAACGCCGTCCGCACGGCCGTCGACGCGTTGTTCGGCATCGAGCTGACCTAGCGCGAAGGCACCGACCCTGCCCGTCCGATCGGTGGTTGGAGTACGTTTCGCGTCATGTCTTCTGTGCGCGGAAAGGTCGTATTCATCACCGGCGGGGCAGCAGGAGTCGGTGCCGAGGTGGCGCACCGGCTACACGCCAAGGGCGCCAAGCTGGTGCTCACCGATATCGACGAGGATCTACTGGCTCGGCAGCGGGACGAACTCGGCACCGATCGCGTTCTCACGGTCGTCGCCGATGTGCGTGATCTCCCTGCGATGCAGGGTGCCGCCGCGGCGGCCGTCGAGCGGTTCGGCGGTATCGACATCGTGCTGGCCAACGCGGGTATCGCCAGCTACGGCTCGGTGCTGCAGGTCGACCCGGAGGCGTTCAAGCGGGTACTCGACATCAACGTGCTCGGGGTGTTCCACACGGTGCGTGCCACACTGCCCTCGGTGATCGAGCGCCGCGGCTACGTGCTGATCGTGTCGTCGCTGGCCGCATACGCCGCTGCTCCCGGTCTTGCGCCCTACAACGCGTCCAAGGCGGCGGTGGAGCACTTCGCGAACGCGCTGCGCCTGGAGGTCGCGCATCGTGGCGTCAACGTGGGTTCGGCGCACATGTCGTGGATAGACACTGCACTGGTCCGCGACAGCAAGGCCGATATGTCCACCTTCGGCGAGATGCTGTCGAGGCTGCCGGGACCGCTGAAGACCACCACATCCGTGGCGCGGTGCGGCGAGGCCTTCGTCAAGGGCATCGAGGGTCGCCGCACCAGGGTCAACTGCCCGGGCTGGGTGGGGCTGGTCCGCTGGCTGCGGCCGATCCTGTCCACCCGAGTGGGCGAGATGCCGGTGCGGGCGATCGTGCCCGACCTCCTCCCTCGGATGGACGCCGAGGTCGCCGCTCTGGGGCGGTCCACGAGTGCACACAACGAAGAGCTGGAGCAGGACTGATGCGGCGCATCGGCGTCTTGGTGGCGCTGCTGGTCGTGCTGGTCGGGTGTACCAAGCCGCAGGAGCCCGAGGTGGTCAGTTCCGCGCCGCCGCCCCCGCAGGCCGAAACCGTCACGCCCGCTCAAGCGCGGGAGATAGCCAAGGAGGCCTACATCTACGGCTTTCCGATGGTCGACAACTACCGCGTCTTGTACTCCTACTTCGTCGACAAGCAGAACGCCGAGTATAAGGGCGACTGGAACCAGATCCACAACACGGCAAGGGTTTTCACACCCGAGGACACCACCATTCAGACCCCGAACTCGGACACTCCCTACTCCGCGGTCGGCGCCGATCTGCGCGCCGAACCGCTGGTGCTCACGGTTCCGCCCATCGAGCAGGACCGCTACTACTCGCTGCAGTTCGTCGACGGCTACACCTACGACTTCGAATACGTCGGCAGCCGGACCACCGGCAACGGCGGCGGCACCTACCTGCTGACTGGTCCGAACTTCACCGGTGACGTCCCCGAGGGAATAGACAAGGTCATCCGCAGCGACACCGATCTGGCCCTGGTCCTCTATCGCACTGAGCTGTTCGGCCCATCCGACCTCGACAACGTCAAGAGGGTGCAGGACGGCTACCGGGTCGCGCCGCTGTCAGCGCACCTCAACCAGCCGGCGCCCCCGCCCGCGCCGGCCATCGACTTCGTTCCGCCGCTCACCCCTGAGGCGCAGCGCACGTCACCGCAGTTCTTCGAGATCCTGAACTTCGCGCTGGGGTTCGCGCCGACGCTGCCGCAGGAGAAGGCCATGCGGGACCGGTTCGCCAGCATCGGCATCGCCCCGGACGGCGCGTTCGACGCCGACGATCTGGACCCGCAGATGCGCGCGGCCATCGAGGGGGGCATGGCCGACGCCTGGACCGAGTACGACACGTTGAAGCGCGACAAGATCGACACCGGTCAGGTCGGGGCCGCGGACATGTTCGGCACCGCGCAGTACCTGAACGGCAACTACCTCTACCGGATGGCCGGCGCCGTGCTGGGGATCTACGGCAACAGCAAGGACGAGGCCCTCTATCCCGGGACGACAGTGGACTCCACGGGGGCACCGCTGGACGGTGCCAACACCTACACCTACCGCTTCGCCTCCGGCCAGCTGCCGCCGGTCAATGCGTTCTGGTCACTGACCATGTACGAGCTGCCGCAGAGTCAGCTGGTCGCCAACCCGATGAACCGGTACCTGATCAACTCGCCGATGCTGTCGAGCCTGGCCAAGGATCCCGACGGCGGCATCACGCTGTATGTGCAGAACGAGTCGCCGGGTTTGGACCGGGAGGCCAACTGGCTGCCCGCCCCGAAAGGTCCGTTCCAGGTGATCCTGCGGCTGTACTGGCCGAAGCCGGATGCGCTCAACGGGCAGTGGCAGGCGCCTAAGCCGGTTAAGACGTAGCGGCGTCTCCGGCAATCGCGGTTCTCACGGCGGTAGCGTGGCCGCAGGTCACCCACCAAGAGGGAGCGACGATCACGAAAGCACCAAGCCCTTCCGACTACACCTCGGATTTCTGGCTGGCTCATCGACCCTCTCGGTACACCAATTCCCTTGCCTTACTTTGCCGCGCTCATGCCCAGTGACCGGATCGGACGGGTGATTGTCGTTGGAGATGGCGCTGCCGGCCTTCTGATCACCGAGTATGCGCGGCAATCTCCATGGATTCCTCACGCTCATCGACACCGCGAAGGCTGAACAATCCACCGCCCCATCTCAGTAACGGAGGTACACCCCCATGGCACGTAGCGGTCGCCCACCCAAGATTGACCCCATGAAGCCGATCCATCGTGCAGTCATGGACAACGATGTCGCGACATTCAGCGTCGAACTCGCCGACGGAACCGACATCAACACCCCTGGCCCCGAGGACATGACACCACTGCACATCGCCGCCCACCGCGGCAACGTCGAATTCGCCAAGGCCCTCCTAGATGCTGGCGCGAACATCGACCCCATCAACGTCTGGGGCAACACACCACTGTGGGTCGCCGTCCGAGAACGGCCCCGGACTTGCCCGGACGGGTCGATGATTCGACTCCTGCTGGACCGTGGTGCAGATCCAAACCGAAGCGAGAACGATAGTTCCCCGCTCAAGACCGCAAAGCTCGTCGCAGGCGTTCCAGAGGATGTGATCGCACTCCTCGAAGAAAAAGCGAAGGCCCGGTAGGCGCAATGGCACGTAGCGGTCGCCCACCCAGGATCGACCCCATGAAGCCGATCCATCGTGCAGTCATGGACAACGGTGTCGCGGCGTTCAGCGTGGAACTCGCCGACGGAACCGATATCAACACCCCTGGCCCCGAGGACATGACACCACTGCACATCGCCGCCGACCGCGGCAACGTCGAATTCGCCAAGGCCCTCCTAGATGCTGGCGCGAACATCGACCCCATCAACGTCTGGGGCAACACGCCACTGTGGGTAGCGATCATGAAGCAAAGCCGAACGTCTGCCGATGGTTCGATGGTTCGGCTTTTGCTCGACCACGGAGCTGATCCCAACCGGACCGAAGGCAAGAACTCACCTCTGGTGATGATCCACCGGATTGCAGGATTTCCCGCGGATCTCATCCAGCTGGTAGAGAAGAAGGCGAAGACTGGCTAATGGCTCGCAGCGGTCGCCCACCCTAGATCGACCCATCAAGCGGATCCATCGTGCGGTCATGGACAACGATGTCGCGGCGTTCAGTGTCGAACTCGCCGACGGAACCTCATCGAGCACATCGAGCACATCGAGGCCGAGGCCGTGAAGTTCGAGGAATTCAAGGCCTGCAATCTCGACCGTGCAGGCGCGGGTCCGCGTCCGCGCTGACGGCTCAGCCCCGGAAGCCGGGCCCGCGCCTACGCAGATAGCGCTCGAACTCGGCGGCCAACGCGTCACCGTCGATCTTTCCGATGGCCTCGCTCATATCGACCTCGGCGTCACCGCGTTCCTCGAGGGAATGCACGTAGTCGGCGATCTCGTCGTCCTCGGCGGTCATCTCGGTGACGGCCTGCTCCCACTCCTCGGCGGCCGCGGGAAGATCGGCCAGCGGGACCTCGATGTCCAGCACGTCCTCGACCCGGCGCAGCAGGGCCACTGTCGCCTTCGGACAGGGCGGTTGGGACACGTAGTGCGGGACGGCGGCCCAGAACGTCACGGCCGGGATGCCCGCGGCAACGCACGCGTCCTGGAACACCCCGGCGATACCGGTGGGTCCCTCGTAGCGGGTCTCCTCCAACCCGAAGAACTTCGCCGATTCGGGGGAGTAGGCCGCGCCGGACACGGGCACCGGGCGGGTGTGGGGTGTGTCGGCGAGCAGCGCCCCGAGGATGACGACGGTCTCGACGTTGAGCTTGTCGGCGATGGCGAGCAGTTCGGCGCAGAACGTGCGCCACCGCATGTTGGGCTCCACCCCGTGCATCAGCACGATGTCGCGGTCGCTGCCTGGCGGTCGGCAGTGCGAGATCCGCATCGACGGCCACACCAGCTCGCGTGTCACGCCGTCGATCTGGCGGATCACGGGGCGATTCACCTGATAGTCGTAGAACGACTCGTCGTCGATCTCGACGATGGTCTCGGCCTCCCAGATGGCGTCGAGGTGTTCGAGCGCGTCACTGGCCGCGTCACCGGCGTCATTCCAGCCCTCGAAGGCGGCGACGACGATGGGGGCCTGCAAGTTGGGCAGGTCTGTCACCAGCCAAGCGTAAGCCCTGCCCGACGCCGTGCGAGGAGCATCAACCGGCGGGTTGGGGTACATGGCGGTTTGGCGGAAGCAACGACGCTGCAATCTCGTTAACCTTGATGGCGACCTTCCCGACAGGATCCGTGAGCTGTCGCTCATGGGCACCGCGATCGCCAAGCGGGTCGGGGTTGATCGCGGGCGACGAGACGGGTGTCCAGACGTCGATCGAGTGACGACGTAGACTTTTCTGGTCGAGAGGCGTTGCAACGGTTATTGGGGGGCACCGTCCCTTCCGGTATCCGCCACGCTCGGCAGAGTTAAGGACGCCTTCCGCTACGGAAGGAGTGCACGTGAACGCCGTTCAGCCGGACGCCTTTGAGCCGAACATCCGCCCCGACTGCACCGACGAACTGACGGCTGCTCTGCGCCAGCGGATCATGGTGATCGACGGCGCGATGGGCACGGCGATCCAGCGCGATCGGCCGGACGAGGCCGGCTACCGCGGCGACCGGTTCACGGAATGGCCGACCGCCCTTCAGGGCAATAACGACCTGCTGACCCTGACACAGCCGCAGATCATCGAGGCGATCCACCGCGAATACCTCGAGGCGGGCGCCGACATCCTGGAGACCAACACGTTCAATGCGAACGCGGTCTCGCTCTCCGACTACGACATGGCGGACCTGAGCTATGAGCTGAACTACGCCGGGGCTGCCCTGGCCCGCAAGGCAGCTGACGAGTTCAGCACCCCGGACAAGCCCCGCTACGTGGCAGGCGCGCTGGGGCCAACGACGCGGACCGCGTCGATCTCGCCGGACGTCAACGACCCCGGAGCCCGCAACGTCTCCTACGACCAGTTGGTCGCCGCCTACCTCGAAGCCGCCAACGGCCTGGTCGACGGTGGTTCCGACATCATCATCGTCGAGACGATCTTCGACTCGCTGAACTCGAAGGCGGCGGTGTTCGCCATCGAGACACTCTTCGAGCAGCGCGGACGCCGCTGGCCGGTCATCATCTCGGGCACCATCACCGATGCTTCCGGGCGCACGCTGTCCGGCCAGGTCACCGAGGCATTCTGGAACGCGATCAGGCACGCGAAACCGCTCGCGGTGGGTCTGAACTGCGCCCTGGGTGCACCCGAGATGAGGCCCTACATCGCCGAGGTGGCGCGGATCGCGGACACCTTCGTCTCCTGCTACCCGAACGCCGGCCTGCCCAATGCCTTCGGCGAGTACGACGAGTCCCCGGAGGCTCAGGCCGGCTACATCAAGGAGTTCGCCGAGGCCGGCCTGGTCAACCTGGTCGGTGGCTGCTGCGGAACGGCGCCGCCGCACATCGCCGAGATCGCCAGGGTCGTCGAGGGCAAACCGCCCCGCGAGCTGCCGGAGATCCCGGTGGCCACCCGGCTGTCGGGCCTCGAGCCGCTCAACATCACCGACGACTCCCTGTTCGTGAACATCGGTGAGCGCACCAACATCACCGGCTCCGCCCGGTTCCGCAACCTGATCAAGGCCGAGGACTACGACACCGCGCTGTCGGTCGCCCTGCAACAGGTCGAGGTCGGTGCGCAGGTCATCGACATCAACATGGACGAGGGCATGATCGACGGCGTCGCCGCGATGGATCGGTTCACCAAGCTGATCGCGGCCGAGCCGGATATCAGCCGCGTCCCGGTGATGATCGACTCCTCCAAGTGGGAGGTCATCGAGGCGGGCCTGAAGAACGTGCAAGGCAAGCCGATCGTCAACTCGATCTCCATGAAGGAGGGCGAGGAGAAGTTCGTCCGCGAGGCACGGCTGTGCCGCAAGTACGGCGCCGCCGTTGTCGTGATGGCCTTCGACGAGCAGGGTCAGGCCGACAACCTGGAGCGCCGCAAGGAGATATGCGGGCGCGCCTACCGGATCCTGACCGAAGAGGTCGGCTTCCCGGCCGAGGACATCATCTTCGACCCGAACTGCTTCGCGCTGGCGACAGGTATCGAGGAGCACGCGACGTACGGGATCGACTTCATCGAGGCCTGCGCCTGGATCAAGGAGAACCTGCCCGGGGTGCACATCTCGGGCGGTATCTCGAACGTGTCGTTCTCGTTCCGGGGCAACAACCCCGTCCGCGAGGCGATCCACGCGGTGTTCCTGTTCCACGCCATCAAGGCCGGCCTGGACATGGGCATCGTCAACGCTGGCGCGCTGGTGCCCTACGACTCGATCGACCCCGAGTTGCGGGACCGCATCGAGGACGTCGTCCTGAACCGTCGCGAGGACGCGGCCGAGAGGCTCCTGGAGATCGCTGAACGGTTCAATAGCAAGGACAAAGCCGAGGACCCGGTGGCGGCCGAGTGGCGCACCCTCCCGGTCCGCGAGCGGATCACACACGCCTTGGTCAAGGGCATCGACGCCGATGTCGAGTCCGACACCGAGGAACTGCGTGCCGAGATCGCTGGCGCGGGTGGCCGCCCGATCGAGGTGATCGAGGGCCCGCTGATGGACGGTATGAACGTTGTCGGTGACCTCTTCGGCGCAGGCAAGATGTTCCTGCCCCAGGTGGTGAAGTCGGCCCGGGTCATGAAGAAGGCCGTTGCGTACCTGCTGCCGTTCATCGAGGCGGAGAAGGAGCAGTCCGGTGCCGCCGCGAGTAAGGACACCAACGGCACGATCATCATGGCGACGGTCAAGGGCGACGTCCACGACATTGGCAAGAACATCGTCGGGGTCGTCCTGCAGTGCAACAACTACGAGGTGATCGACCTCGGTGTGATGGTGCCCGCCCAGAAGATCCTGGACGCGGCGTTGGAGCACAAAGCCGACATCATCGGGCTGTCTGGCCTGATCACTCCGTCCCTGGACGAGATGGTCAACTTCGCCGTCGAGATGGAGCGTCAGGATCTGCAGATCCCGCTGCTGATCGGTGGCGCGACCACCTCGCGCGCTCACACGGCCGTGAAGGTTTCGCCGCGTCGTAGCGGTCCCGTGGTCTGGGTCAAGGACGCCTCCCGCTCGGTGCCGGTTGCCGCAGCGCTGCTCGACGACAAGCAGCGTCCGGCCCTGCTGGAGGCCACCGAGACCGACTACGCAGCCCTGCGCGAACGGCACGCCCAGAAGAGCGAGCGGCCGATGCTCACGCTGGAGAAGGCGCGCGCGAACCGGACACCGATCGAGTGGGACGGCTACACGCCGCCAGTGCCCGCCCAAGGTCTCGGCGTGCGGGAGTTCTTGGACTACGACCTCGCCGAGCTGCGGGAGTACATCGACTGGCAGCCGTTCTTCAACGCCTGGGAGATGAAGGGCAGGTTCCCCGACATCCTCAACAACCCGGTCTCGGGCGAGACCGCCCGCAAGCTGTACGACGACGCCCAGGAGATGCTCGACACCCTGATCAAAGAGAAGTGGCTGACCGCCAACGGGGTGATCGGTTTCTTCCCGGCCAACGCGCTCGGTGACGATATCGAGGTCTACACCGACGAGACGCGTACCGAGGTGCTGACCACATTGCACAACCTGCGCCAGCAGGGCGAGCACCGGGACGGCATCCCGAACCGGAGCCTCGGCGACTACATCGCGCCCAAGGACACCGGTCTGGCTGACCACGTCGGTGCTTTCGCCGTCACCACGGGGCTCGGCAGCCAGGAGAAGATCGTCGAGTTCAAGGCCGCCAACGACGACTACAACGCGATCCTGCTGGAGTCGCTCGCCGACCGGCTGGCAGAGGCGTTCGCCGAACGGATGCACCAACGGGTCCGCAAGGAGTTCTGGGGATTCCAGCCCGACGAGCAGCTGGACAACGAGGCGCTCATCGGTGAGAAGTACGTGGGCATCCGCCCCGCCCCCGGATATCCGGCCTGCCCGGAGCACACCGAGAAGGCGACGCTCTGGGAGCTGATGGACGTCAAGGAGCGCACCGGCATCGAGCTGACCGAGTCCATGGCGATGTGGCCCGGTGCCGCCGTCAGCGGCTGGTACTTCTCGCACCCGCAGTCGCAGTACTTCGTGGTCGGCCGGGTGGCCCAGGACCAGGTCGCCGACTACGCGAAGCGCAAGGGCTGGACCCTGAAGGAAGCCGAGCGCTGGCTCGGCCCCAATCTCGGCTACAACCCGGAGGACTGAGCCCGATCAGCGGAACTGGTCGGAGTTGGCGGCCGCCCACTGAGCCATCGACATCGCCGGTGTGCCCGTCAGTAATTCGACAGCGTCATTGGCGACCTGTGGCTCGGAACCTGCACTGAACAGGTCGAAGTACCACTGCACGCCGTCGCCCATGACGGGTCGCAACAGCTCCTCGGCCTCGGTGCGGCTGCAGTGCTGCACCGTCACCGGCACGCCGATGCCCACGCCGATCTGTTCGGCGATCTGGGCACGGCTCAGCGCCTCCGGGCCGGTGAGGTCATACATCCTCGACAGGTGAGCGTCTGGCGGCCCGGTGAGCAGGTGCGCGGCCACACGGGCGATATCGTCCATCGAGACCGGTGCCTCGACGGCGTCTGGATACGGCTCGGCGACGGTCTGCGTGGTCCGGATTTGATCGGCCCACATCGCGAAGTTCTCGCAGAACTCGCCCGGTCCCAGTTGCGTGTGGGGTAGCCCCGATGCCGTCACGGCGTCGGCGTGCTCAGACCAGTGCGCGCCGCCCGACAACGCCACGACGTACTGCACGCCGGCATCCCTCATCAGCACCAGCGTGGCCGACAGGGTCTCCGTGTAGGGAGCCAGGTAGACGTGCTCGACACCTTCCAGCGCCGCCCGCAGGGAATCTGGTCTGCCCAGGTAGCCGGTGATTGCAGTCACAGAATCGGGCAGCTGGGCCTTGGTCGGGTTGGCGGTGAGCGCGCGGATGTCCTTGGCACCCAGCGTGATCAGATGATCCACCACGCGCCTGCCGATGTTTCCTGTTGCCCCGGTCACCAGAATCGTCATGACACCAAGCTAGTGAGGCTCTCCGACAATGAGACGATGGAGCACATGCGTGCGGTGCTCTGGGACATGGATGGCACGCTGGTGGACTCCGAGAAGCTGTGGGACCTCGCGCTACAGGAGTTGTACCGGCGCAGGGGAGCGGTGCTGACGGCGGAGGTGCGTGAGAGCACAGTCGGCGGATCGGCGGACGATGTGATGGCGATCGTCTACGCGGACCTGGGGCTGGCGCCCGATGCCGATTCGGTGACGCGCGAAATCGACTGGCTGCATGACTACACCGGTGAACTCTTCGAGGCGGGGCTGCCCTGGCAGCCCGGGGCCAGGGAACTGCTCGACGCGCTGACCGCTGAGGGTGTTCCGATGGCATTGGTTACCAATACCCGTCGTGACCTCACCGAGCAGGCGCTCAAGAGCATTGGGCGGCACTACTTCTCCGCCACGGTCTGCGGGGACGAGGTGGCGCGGGGAAAGCCCGCGCCAGACGCCTATCTGCGCGCGGCGGAGCTGATCGGGTTCGATGCCCTCGACTGTGTCGCGATCGAGGACTCGGTGGCCGGGACCACGGCGGCCGAAGCCGCCGGGTGCGCGGTCGTGGTGGTACCCAATGACATCGAGGTCCCCGCCAGCCCTCGACGCAGGCACATGAGCACGCTTGTTGATGTGTCGGTCGACGATCTGCGGGCCGTGCACGCCGACCTGGACCGCCGCCCGGCATAACCTCCGCATCGCCACACGGGATATGCCCCTGTCGCCGCCTTGACTGTGCCATCGTGGTGTGACTCCCATCACGGGATGACGGTGCGAGAAGGGGCGGTCACATGGCTGGTCAGGGTCCTCCGGTTGACGACTCGTCGTCGGCCATCACTGATGAGAACTTCGCGTCCGGGCACACCGCCATCCGGATCGCCTCGGTCGCGGCTCTGGGCGGCCTGCTGTTCGGCTACGACAGTGCCGTCATCAACGGTGCGGTCGACTCGATCCAGGAGGACTTCGGGATCGGCAACGCCGAACTGGGCTTCGCCGTGGCATCGGCACTTCTCGGAGCTGCCGCGGGTGCCATGACCGCGGGCCGCATCGCGGACAGGATCGGTCGCATCTCGGTGATGAAGATCGCCGCGGTGCTCTTCCTGATCAGCGCTTTCGGCACCGGATTTGCCCATGAAGTGTGGACCGTCGTGCTGTTCCGGATTGTCGGCGGTATCGGCGTCGGCGTGGCGTCGGTGATCGCGCCGGCCTACATCGCCGAGACGTCACCACCGAGCATCCGCGGCCGGCTCGGGTCGCTGCAGCAGCTCGCCATCGTGTCGGGCATCTTCCTGTCATTCGTCATCAACTGGCTGCTCCAATGGACGGCAGGTGGCCCCAACGAACCGCTGTGGCTGGGGCTGGACGCCTGGCGCTGGATGTTCCTGGCGATGGCGGTGCCCGCGGTTCTGTACGGCGGACTGGCGTTCACCATTCCCGAGTCACCGCGGTATCTCGTTGCCAGCCACAAGATTCCGGAAGCCCGCCGGGTACTCACCATGCTGCTCGGACAGAAGAACCTGGAAATCACCATCAGCCGGATACGGGAGACGCTGGAGCGTGAGGACAAGCCGTCCTTGCGGGACCTGCGCAAGCCAACGGGCGGTATCTACGGCATCGTCTGGGTTGGCCTCGGGCTGTCGATATTCCAGCAGTTCGTCGGCATCAACGTGATCTTCTACTACTCCAACGTGCTGTGGCAGGCGGTGGGATTCAGTGCCGACGAGTCGGCCATCTACACCGTGATCACTTCGGTGATCAACGTGCTGACCACGCTGATCGCGATCGCGTTGATCGACAAGATCGGTCGCAAGCCGCTCCTGCTGATCGGCTCGACCGGCATGGCGGTGACCCTGATCACGATGTCGATCATCTTCGCCAACGCCACCGTGGGTCCCGATGGCAATCCCAGTCTTCCCGGCGCGTCCGGGGTCATCGCACTGATCGCGGCGAACCTCTTCGTGGTCGCGTTCGGCATGTCCTGGGGCCCGGTGGTGTGGGTGCTGTTGGGCGAGATGTTCCCCAACCGCATCCGCGCTGCGGCGCTGGGCATCGCCGCGGCAGGTCAGTGGGCGGCCAACTGGCTGATCACGGTGACGTTCCCGGGCCTGCGCGAGCACCTCGGTCTGGCCTACGGCTTCTACGGCCTCTGTGCCATCCTGTCCGGCCTGTTCGTGTGGCGGTGGGTCATGGAGACAAAGGGCGTGTCCCTGGAGGACATGCACGGCGAGATCCTCGGCAAGGACAAACCGACGGCCAACATCTGACTCTGGAGGGCCACGAGCCCCCCCGCGGGCCATATCCATTCGCTGCCGGTGCCCACGACGTGAAACAATCGCGACCCGTGAAGACCTTCGACACCCTGTTCGCCGAACTCACCGAGCGAGCGCGCACCCGGCCCGCGGGCAGCGGCACGGTCGCCGCGCTCGACGGCGGCGTCCACGGCCTGGGCAAGAAGATCATCGAGGAGGCCGGCGAGGTGTGGCTGGCCGCCGAACACGAGGGCGATGAGGCCCTGGCAGAGGAGATCAGCCAGCTCCTCTACTGGACGCAGGTTCTTATGGTCGCCCGTGGGCTGACCCTCGACGACGTCTACGCCAAGCTATGACTACGTCTGATGGTCTTCGCGCAAGCGGCTCATCGGCCATGTTGCGCGTCGCGGTCCCCAACAAGGGTGCGCTGAGCGAGGCGGCCGCCGAGATCCTCTCCGAGGCGGGTTACCGCCGCCGCCGGGACCCGAAGGACCTCACGGTTGTCGACCCCGCGAACAACGTGGAGTTCTTCTTCCTACGCCCCAAGGACATCGCGATCTACGTCGGCTCCGGCGAGTTGGATCTGGGCATCACCGGCCGTGATCTGGCCGCGGACTCCGCCGCCCCGGTCAGCGAGCGGCTGGCGCTGGGATTCGGCAATTCCACCTTCCGCTATGCCGGCCCCGTCGGTCGGGACTGGACGGTCGCGGATCTCGCCGGAAAGCGCATCGCTACATCCTTCCCGAATCTGGTCCGGAACAATCTCGCGGACAACGGTATCGAGGCCACGGTGATTCGGCTCGACGGTGCCGTGGAGATCTCGGTGCAGCTGGGGGTGGCTGACGTGATCGCCGATGTGGTCGGCTCGGGCCGCACGTTGGGCCTGCACGATCTGGTGGCCTTCGGTGAGCCGCTGTGCGATTCGGAGGCCGTCCTCATCGAGCGGGTCGACGCGGACCCGGCCCACGCCGCCGCGCGCGAGCAGCTCACCAAGCGAGTGCAGGGCGTGGTGTTCGGGCAGCAGTACCTGATGTTGGACTACGACTGCCCGCGTTCTGTCCTGGATCGCGCGACCGCCGTCACGCCCGGTCTTGAGTCGCCCACGATCGCGCCGCTGGCCGACGAGGCGTGGGTGGCCGTGCGTGCCCTGGTGCCGCGGCGTGACGTCAACGCCATCATGGACGAAATCGCGGCGATCGGTGCCAAGGCGATATTGGCCTCCGACATCCGGTTTTGTCGCTTTTGATCTGTTAGCGTCCAGCCATGACGCAAGTGCTCGTGCTGCTTCTGGCTCTGTTGATCGGTGTCGTCGCGGGCCTCCGGGCACTGACGCCTCCCGCGGTCGTCGCCTGGGGCGCGGCTCTGAATTGGCTTCCCGTGGACGGCACCTGGGCGCAGTGGGTGGGCCATCCCATCACGGTCACGGTGCTGACCATCCTTCTGGTGGTGGAGTTGGTCACCGATCAGTTGCCGTCCACACCGCCCCGCACGGTGACCCCGCAGTTCGCGGCGCGAATCCTGACCGGCGCCTTCGCCGGAGCCGTCATCGGGGCGGGATTCCACTACACGTTCAGTTCCATTGGCGCCGGTGTCATCGGGGCCGTCCTCGGGACCCTCGGCGGCTATCAGGCGCGCCGCCGTCTGGTCGAGGCCAACGGAGGCCGTGACCTTCCGGTCGCCCTGACCGAGGACGTCATCGCCGTGCTAGGTGGCCTCGCCGTCGTGGCACTCGTCTCGACGCTCTGATATCGCCGTGCCTCGCGAGTTCGACGCCATCATCGTCGGCGCCGGCCAGGCGGGTCCGCCACTGGCCGGCCGGCTGACCGAGGCCGGGCAGACTGTCGCCGTCATCGAGCGCAAACTCGTTGGGGGCACATGCGTCAACTACGGCTGCATTCCCACCAAGACGCTGGTGGCCAGTGCGCACGCCGCCCACGTCGCCCGTCGCGGCGCGGACTTCGGGATCGCCACCGGCGATGTCACGGTCGACATGGCGAGGGTCAAGGCCCGCAAGGACCAGATCATGCTCGGAGACCGCCACGGCGTCGAGTCGTGGCTGGAGGGCATGACGGGTTGCACCCTCATCCGCGGCCACGCCCGATTCGAGGGCCCGCACACCATCCGGGTCGACGACGAGGTGCTGACGGCCAACCAGATCTTCCTCAACGTCGGCGGGCGTGCGACGGTGCCCGACATTCCGGGGCTGGCCGATATCGACTACCTCACCAACGTCGGAATCCTCGACCTCGACGTGCTGCCATCCCATCTCGTCGTGGTCGGTGGCAGTTACATCGCACTCGAGTTCGCCCAGATGTACCGCAGATTCGGTGCGAGGGTCAGCGTCGTGGAGCGGGGCCCGCGGCTCACCGCCCGCGAGGACGAGGACGTTTCGGCCGCCATCAAGGACATCCTCGAGGCCGAGGGTATCGACGTCCATCTCGACGCGACCGCCATGCGGATCATCAAGCACGACAGCGATTCTGGGGGGTTCGACCTGTACCCTCGCGACGGCGCCGATCCGATCAGCGGTACGCACCTACTGGTCGCGACGGGGCGGCGGCCCAACACCGACGATCTCGGCCTGTCTGTTGCGGGCGTGGCGCTGGACGCGCGCGGTTACATCGCGACCGACGATCAGTTGCGCACCAACGTCGACGGCATCTGGGCGATGGGGGACTGCAACGGCAAGGGCGCCTTCACCCACACGTCCTACAACGACTTCGAGATCGTGGCGGCCAACCTGCTCGATGGCGATCCGCGCCGGGTGAGCGATCGGATCACCACCTACGCCCTCTACATCGATCCGCCGTTGGGCCGGGCGGGTATGTCGGTCGCCGAGGTGCGGGCCTCGGGGCGACGGGCATTGGTCGGCAAGCGCCCGATGACGCGTGTCGGTCGGGCCGTCGAGAAGGGTGAGACGCAGGGATTCATGAAGGTGCTCGTCGACGCCGAGACCGAGGAGATCCTCGGTGCGGCAATCCTCGGGGTGGGCGGTGACGAGGTGGTGCAGGACATCCTGGACGTGATGACCGCGAAGCTTCCCTACACCGCCATCTCGCGGACCATGCACATCCACCCGACGGTCAGCGAGCTGGTGCCGACCGTGCTTCAGGAGCTGACCCCGCTGAGTTAGGCGGCGCCACAGTACGTCCCGTCACCATCTGGCGGGTCACCAGCGCCACCCTGCGGCCGAGGTGCTCGCACGTCGCGACGTCGGCGGGGTGTAGCTGATCGGGGCTCGCGTCGACGTCGGTCTGCGTCCCGGCGCCCAGCCAGAACCCGAGCCGGTTCAGGTCGTGCTCGCTTCCCGAGCTGCTGTTCCACCCGGGTGGGAGACCCAGGTTCACCCAGTGCATGTGGTGCTGAGCGGCGAACACCGCCAACGAGATCAGCGCAGCGAGTTTGTCGCCGCTCTTGGCTCCCGAGTTGGTGAAGCCGGCCGCGATCTTGTCGCGCCACGTCCCGTTCATACAACGGCGTCCGGTCTTCTCGGCGAAGGCCTGAAACGCCGCCGAGACGTTGCCCATGTAGGTGGCGCTGCCGAAGACGATCGCGTCGGCTGCGTCGAGGACGTCCCAGTCCGACTCGGCGATGGCGTCCACGGCGATCACCGTCACGCGGGCGCCACCGGACTCCGCGCCCACGGCCACCGCGTCCGCGAGCACGGTGGTGTGCCCGAAGCCGGAGTGATGGCAGACCGCGATGCTGGGCTGGAGGGGATTGGTGTTCACGGTGTCTCCTTGAGGTGGGCCAGCGGTGAGACGCCGGCGATGTTGCGGTAGCGGTCGACCCAATTGGGCAGTGGCGCCCCGGCGAGATGGGCCTCGAGCCGATCGAGGTAGGCGTGCGTGCCCGGCTGGAATCCCGAGGCATTGGGCACGCCGAGTCCGCGGTGGGTGAAACGCAGCAGTGTTGCGTCGCCGTCGGCCTCCAGCTCGTAGCGCACGACTCCGGGCTCGACGATCGGCTGATGCCACTCGTGCTCGAAAACCCTTGGGGGATCCCACACTAGGATTCGGCCCGTCATGCGCTTCTGGTCGGGCGACAGTGGGGGACCCGAGGCCACCGTCTCGATGGCGCCGCCCCGGCGGGGGTCGATGGACGTCTTGCCCATCCAGCGGTCCCGGTGCGCCGGCTCGGTGATCGCCGACCACACCGTCTCTATCGAGTAGGGGAGTCTGCGCTCGAAGTGCAGCACGGCGCGATCGCCATCGACTGTCAGGCGTCCCTCGCGCGCGCTCACTCGGGGTCTCCGAACGTGGCATCGAGGTGGTGTTCCAGGGCATCCAGATGGTCTGCCCAGTAGCGGCGGTGCCGGTCGATCCACTGGTCCATCTCGGACAGCCCGTCGGCGCGCAGCGCGTAGATGCGCCGCTGGGCGTCGGGGCGCACCTCGACGAGCCCGACCTCGCGGAGCACGCGCAGGTGTCGCGACACTGTGGGTTGGGTGAGTCCGGGCAGCATCTCGACCAGTTCGCCTGCGGTGTGCTGGCGTTCGGTCAGTGCGTCGAGGAGTGCGCGCCGACTCGGGTCGGCCACGGCTTCGAAGACGTCCACACCTTCAATATGGCATGACGTCTATATAGATGCAAGTGAATATTAAGTGGAGGCGGCGCGGATCAAGCGGAGTTGGCCGATCTCGGCGACGTTCTTCGTGAGTTCGACGGTGCACCACGCCACCGTGTGGCCGACTGTGCGATCGGCGGCGTCCAGCCGCACGGTCCAGGTCAACGGCGTTGGCGCCCAGAGGAAGTCGTCCTCGGTCAGCGCCGTGAGATGCAGATCGGCAAGTGCCCACACCAGATCGAACTGGTCGAGCAGGACTTCCGGTGTCATCGACGCTGGACCAGGAGAGCCTGCGCGGAGGTGCCGATGAAGCCGCGCCGGTCGAAGATCTCGGCGGTGGTCGCGCCGATGCCGTCGGGACCGATCGACCCCCTGGCGCGCAGTGCGAAGTCACCACCGATCGGTGCGCGGTGGAGGTGAACGGTGGTGTCGGTGTTCATGAACAGGAACT
The DNA here is from genome assembly GCF_055419205.1 of Mycobacterium sp. IDUB_39. Taxonomy (NCBI): domain Bacteria; kingdom Bacillati; phylum Actinomycetota; class Actinomycetes; order Mycobacteriales; family Mycobacteriaceae; genus Mycobacterium; species Mycobacterium sp. IDUB_39. The sequence continues at coordinate 239,815 of NZ_JBVAXF010000007.1, read as the reverse complement.
CATTCGGGTCGATCGCGGCACCGACGCCATTGGCCGAGTCGACCACCATTGCCAGCCGCTGCAGATCGGTGAGCGGTTCGTCGTCAACGAGGGGGATGAGCGGACTCATCCACACCACCGGGGCGTCGCCGTCGGTATCGGCCTGCTTGCGCCAACTGACCGTTTCCAGGTAGCCGGGCGCGCCAGCCCAGGCGTGCGGGTTGGACAGCGCCTCGCCCTCCACCAGTGGCGAGTGCCTGTCGGTGGCGGCGTCGGCGGTATCGCTCGTGGCCAGTAGCCAGGCATGCAGCCGGGCCACCGCCCGGTCGGTGCCGTCTGTGCGGGTGGCAGTCATCTCCGCGGCCATCAATGAGATACGCGAACCGGGGCGCTCCACCCAGGCTCGAACCTTGACGGGCGCAACGGGAATGGCGCCGAGGATGTCCATGGTGAGGCGGCCGACGCGCAGCCCCGACCCCGCGGAGAGTTCCTCGACGGCCTTCGTCATCAGGGCAAGCGGCGGCGAACCGTGCTGGATGGTCTCGTCCCAGTTGCTTGCCGTGCCCAGTGTCGACTCGAAGGTCTGCGCATCGCCATCGGCAGGGAGCCGGTGGTAGTAGTGAGCGATCACGCAGCGGGCTCCGTCACCTCGGGCCAACCCGGATAGGGCGGCGGGGTGCCACCGAACACGGGACAGTGTTCGTGGTGCGCGCACCAGTCGCACAGCCGGGACGGGTTCGGCCGGAAATCGCCTGTCACGCCGGCAGATTGAATCGCGCGCCACATCGCCATCAGCGTCTTCTCAAACCGCAGCAGCTCGTCGAGATCCGGTGTGTAGTCCAGCACCTGGCCGTCGGCCAGGTACAGCAGCCGCAGCCGGGCGGGCAATACGTCGCGCGACCGCAGCAGCGCGACGGCGTAGAACTTCATCTGGAACATCGCCTTGGCCTCAGCGAGTTCGCGCGCCGCTGACGGTGCCCGGCCGGTCTTGTAGTCGACGACGCGGAGCTCACCGGTGGGTGCCACGTCGATCCTGTCGACAAAGCCGCGCAGCAGGGTGCCGTCGGACAGCTCGACCTCAACGCGTTGCTCGCAGCTCTGCGGATCGAATCGCGTCGGATCCTCCAGCCGGTAGTACCCCGACAACAGCTGGCGGGCCTGTTCCAGAAGTTCAGCCCGCAGCTCCGGGGCGAACTCGGCGGCGAAGTCGGGCCGCTCACCGGCTACCCGGTCCCAGGCCGGGTCGACGAGGGTCATCGCGGTCGCGGGTCCGCGGTCGGCAGCGGGCAGCGAGTAGAGCTGTTCGAGGGCGGCGTGCACCACCGAACCGCGGACCTGGGCCGTCGAGGCGGGCTCGGGCAGCCGGTCGATCGCGCGGAACCTGTACAGCAGGGGACACTGCTTGAAGTCGCTGGCTCGCGACGGTGACAGCGCCGGACGCCGTACTGGCGCGGCCGGTTCGACACTCATGAGATCAGCCTATGGCGCACGTATGACAGCCCCGGGCTCCGGGTCCGGCGCGTCTGCTGGCAGGCTGACCCGATGTGAAGCGCACCGGTCCGTTCGTTGTCGGCGATCGTGTACAACTGACCGACGCCAAGGGGCGGCATTACACGATGGTGCTCGCACCCGGCGACGAATTCCACACGCACCGGGGTGCCATAACGCACGACTCGGTGATCGGTGAGCCCGAGGGCAGTGTGGTCAAGTCGACGAACGGCGACCGCTTCCTGGTGTTGCGCCCCCTGCTGATGGACTACGTGCTGTCGATGCCGCGCGGTGCGCAGGTCATCTATCCCAAGGACGCCGCGCAGATCGTGCACGAGGGCGACATGTTCCCGGGTGCCAACGTGCTCGAGGCCGGGGCGGGCTCGGGGGCACTGACGTGTTCGCTGCTGCGGGCGGTCGGACCGACGGGCACGGTCACGTCCTACGAGGTGCGCGACGATCACGCCCCGACGGCGGTGCGCAACGTCGAGACATTCTTCGGTGAGCATCCGCCCAACTGGAACCTGCACGTCGCCAATGTTGCCGACTACGACGGCCCGCAGGTGGACCGTGCCGTCCTCGACATGCTGGCCCCCTGGGAGGTGCTCGACGCCGTCGCCAAGGCACTGATCCCCGGTGGCGTGCTGATCGTCTACGTCGCGACGGTGACGCAGCTGTCGAAGACCGTCGAGGCGCTGCGCGAGCAGCAGTGCTGGACCGAGCCGCGTTCGTGGGAGAGCCTGCAGCGGGGCTGGGACGTGGTGGGGTTGGCCGTGCGGCCACAGCACTCCATGCGCGGACACACCGCATTCCTGATCAGCGCGCGCAAGCTGGCACCGGGTGCTGTGACGCCGACACCGCTGCGGCGCAAGCGCACCATCTAGTCCTTAGTCATAGTCCTCGTCGCTGCTGCGACAGCTGCCTAATCGTCGGTGCTGCGACGGAAACCCCGCCGGACCGACAGCAGGTCCAGCTCGGGACGAGCGGCGACGAGCCGTTCGGCTGCGTCGAGCACATCGACCACATGGCCTCGCTCGGCGGCGACGACGGCGACGCCGATCCCGGCCCGCCTGTGCAGGTCCAGATCGCCGGTCTCGGCCGCCGTGACCGCACACCTGCGGCGCAGTTCGGCGAGCACCGGGCGCACGACTGAGCGCTTCTCCTTCAGCGAGTGCACGTCACCGAGGAGCAGGTCGAACTCGAGCCAGCCGATCCACACCTCGGTGTCAGCCCGTGGGTGTCGGGCTGGGGCTGGCGGCGCTGACGAGTGGCAGCAGTTGGTCGGCGCTGCGCCGGGTCAGCTGCCAGCCGTCGCGCAGGGGACTGAACTGCATGGGGTAGCTGAACGGCCTGGCGGCCGGGGCGCTCGACCCGATGGTGACGTTGGCGGTGATGTCACCCGGCTGTCCCGCCCATGCCAGGTCGGTCGCCGTGACGGTCAGCGGGGCGAACCCGTTGGCGGCGAGTGCCTCGCCGAAGTTCTTCAGCGCGGGCTCGTCGTCGACGGTGCCGTACTGCAGCAGCCCCACCTTCTGCTCAACGGGAATCGACGGGTCGGCAAGCCGGTACACGACGTCGGCCAGCACTTCGGGGGCGGGCAGAGGCGCCACGGGCGGTGCCACCTCGGTGGTGGCGGTGCGGGGCGGTGGCCCTGGCTGGGCGTTGCGGGCGTCATCACCGCACCCGGACAGCCCGAACGCCGCCACCAAGGTGACGGCGCTCAGGACTCGTGCGGGGGTGCGACGCACCAGCGTCGGATTAGCCGACCGACGACAACAGTGCGAGCGCGGATGCCTTCGAGACCTGCCAGCCGGTGGGGCTTGGGCCTGCGACGAACGTCATGGGCTGCGTTGCGGTGGCGCCGGTGGCGGCCGTGGCGGTGACGTTCGCGGTGGCGAGCGGCCCGTTCTGGTCGACGTCGGAGACCACGAAGGACAGCGGGAAGTAACCCTCGGCCTGCTTCTGCCTGAACTTGCGGTCAGCGCCGACGGTCTCGATGCGGCCGAGGCCACCCTCGATGTAGACCTGCTTGCCGGAGAACGAACCGGGGCCGGCGAGACCGCTGAGGGTCTGAACCAGAGGTGCCTGAAGGTCGGGTGCGGGGGCCTGCGGAAGCGGAATGTCCCAGACGACGGGTTGGACGGCCGGTGCCTGCGACGGCGCGCCCGATGCAATCGACGTCACACCACCCGCTGCAGCGGCTACCACAGCAACTCCGGCCGCTGTGGTCACGAAGCCGGTAACGAGGGTTTTCAGGGTCACGGCGGTCCTTTCGATCGGCCCAACTGAACTCAAAGGCTAACAGTGATATGGGTGTGTCGAATTCCTACACCGCACACAAAGACTGAATCGCCGGTAGCGTTGAAGGTGTTACTGCACCAACTTTCGGTGCGGGGAGGAGCGCAATATGAGTGAGTCAGAGCGTTCTGAAGGCCTCGGAACTCCCACATCAAGCAACGGCATGTCAAGTGACGACGCTGCCGAACTGGAAGAACTTCGGCGCGAGGCCGCGATTCTGCGTGAGCAGATCGCGGATGTCGCCGGCGCTTCAGGGGGTGCGCGCAGCGGCCGGGACATCCACCAGCTGGAGGCCCGGATCGACTCGCTCGCAGCGCGGAACGCCAAGCTCATGGACACCCTCAAGGAGGCCAGGCAGCAGTTGCTGGCCCTGCGCGAGGAGGTCGATCGGCTCGGCCAGCCCCCGAGCGGCTACGGCGTCCTGCTCACCACGCACCCCGACGACACCGTCGACGTGTTCACCTCGGGGCGCAAGATGCGCCTGACCTGCTCACCGAACATCGAGGTCGGCACACTCAAGCAAGGCCAGACCGTTCGCCTGAACGAGGCGTTGACGGTCGTGGAGGCCGGCAACTTCGAGTCGGTCGGTGAGATCAGCACGCTGCGTGAGGTGCTTGATGACGGCCACCGTGCCCTCGTGGTCGGCCACGCCGACGAGGAGCGCATCGTGTGGCTCGCCGAGCCGTTGGTCGCGGCCGGGCTTCTTCCCGACGCCGTCCCGGACGGTGAACTGGATGACGACCTGCGGCCTCGCAAGCTGCGGCCGGGCGACTCGCTGTTGGTGGACACCAAGGCGGGTTACGCGTTCGAGCGCATCCCCAAGGCCGAGGTCGAGGATCTGGTCCTCGAGGAGGTCCCCGACGTCAGCTACGGCGACATCGGCGGCCTGACCCGACAGATCGAGCAGATCCGCGACGCCGTGGAGCTGCCGTTCCTGCACAAGGATCTCTACCGCGAGTACTCGCTGCGGCCGCCCAAGGGCGTGCTGCTGTACGGCCCGCCCGGATGCGGCAAGACCCTCATCGCCAAGGCCGTCGCCAACTCGCTGGCCAAGAAGATGGCCGAGCTGCGCGGCGAGGACTCCCGCGAGGCGAAGTCGTACTTCCTCAACATCAAGGGCCCGGAGCTGCTCAACAAGTTCGTCGGCGAGACTGAGCGGCACATCCGCCTGATCTTCCAGCGGGCGAGGGAGAAGGCGTCCGAGGGCACCCCGGTGATCGTGTTCTTCGACGAGATGGACTCGATCTTCCGGACCCGAGGCACCGGTGTCAGCTCCGATGTCGAGACCACCGTCGTCCCGCAGCTGCTGTCGGAGATCGACGGCGTCGAGGGCTTGGAGAACGTCATCGTCATCGGCGCCTCCAACCGTGAGGACATGATCGATCCGGCGATCCTGCGGCCCGGCCGCTTGGACGTCAAGATCAAGATCGAGCGCCCGGACGCCGAGGCCGCGCAGGACATCTTCTCCAAGTACCTCACCGAGAACCTGCCGGTCAACGAGGACGATCTCGCCGAGTTTGGCGGTGACCGTGCGCTGACCATCAAGACGATGATCGAGAAGATCGTCGAACGGATGTACGCCGAGATCGACGACAACCGGTTCCTGGAGGTCACCTATGCCAACGGTGACAAGGAAGTCATGTACTTCAAGGACTTCAACTCCGGTGCCATGATCCAGAACGTCGTCGACCGCGCCAAGAAGTACGCAATCAAGTCGGTCCTGGAGTCGGGTCAGCACGGCCTGCGCATCCAGCACCTGCTGGACTCGATAGTCGATGAGTTCGCCGAGAACGAGGATCTGCCCAACACCACCAATCCCGATGACTGGGCCCGGATCTCGGGCAAGAAGGGCGAGCGGATCGTCTACATCCGCACGCTTGTCACGGGCAAGAGTTCGAGCGCCAGCCGGGCTATCGACACCGAGTCGAACCTGGGGCAGTACCTGTAGCTGTTTCAGCCCGGCGAGAGATCGCAGAATTGCCCGTTTCCATCGTGAATCGGGCAATTTTGCGTCCGTTCGCGACTCCATCAGATCCGCAGCAGTGACTAACGCTAAGGTCAACGGCAAAGTCGGGGGAATGGCGAGGCTGAGGTGACGATCGACTTGTTTCGCTACTCGGACACATGATCCCTGACGTACGGACGATGTGGATGGTCGTGGCCACCACCGCGTTGCTGTTCGGTCTTCTCGAGCTGTGGGCAGGGTCCGGGAAACGGCGAGATGCCGCAATGGTCATTTGGGGTACCGCCAATCTCGCCGGTGGAGTGGGCTCCGCTCTGTTGAGTGCTCATGGAACATTGCCTTACGCGTTATCGGAGGCAACCGCAAACGGTCTACTCGTCCTCTGCTGGAGCCTGATATGGGCTGGCGTACTGGCGTTCGCCGGTCAAAGAGTGCCATGGTGGGCGGTCGTATCCGTGCCGCTACTGCTGGTGATGGCCTGCCTGTATATCCCGCCATTTCCCACGGACATGGTGATGCGCATTCACTTCACGTCGATCTCCATCGTCCTCTACCTGGTGTTGATCGCCGTCGACGCATTGCGGGCCGAGCGTATCGAACGCCTGGTCATGCGACGAGTGTTGGCAGTGCTGTGCCTCGCGGCGGTGATTCCGGTCATGTGGCGCTCGATCAACGCCCAAATGGGCAGCGGGCCATACGCTCTGATGGCGAGTTCCGCAGCCACGGCAATGCCGTTGGTGGGGCTATTCGCCATGGCGATATCGGTCAACATCTGCGTCCTGCTCATTGGCCGGGAGCGGCTGGGAAACCAACTCGCACATGCCGCGGTCGAGGATGGCCTGACTGGGACGCTGAACCGCTCGGGATTTCTAGTCCGGGCGCAGCAGGTGGCAGACGAGTACTCGCAGGAGGGTCGCACGAGTTCAGTCGTCATCATGGACCTCGATGAGTTCAAGGCCACCAACGATCAGTACGGGCACGCGGCCGGCGATCTGCTACTCGCGGGCTTCGCCAAGATTGCGCAGAGCCAATTACGTACCGAGGACCTGCTGGGAAGAATCGGCGGTGAGGAGTTCTGTGCGCTGCTGGCGGGCGCCAGTGAACCGGACGCCGTTGCCATCGCCGACCGTCTTCGCCTGGTCTTCGCCGAGTCTGGATTTGATCATGCCGACGCCACCCTCACGGGCACGGTGAGTATGGGCGTCGCGCAGCTTGGTGTCGACGAGGATCTGGCCGCTGCCATCCAGCGTGCGGACCGGGCGATGTACCAGGCCAAGAAGAGTGGACGAGATCGCGTCATTCGCGCATCAAACGACTGAATCCCTCCTTTTCTCGAGTTCCAGATAGGCGTCCCGGCCCGCGAGGCTCACCGCCACGTCGGCGATCAGCGGTTCGAAGAACCGCTGCCGGTACAGCGGGTCGACGCTGGTGCTGACGGTGAAGTACAGACCGGAGAGCACGGCCACGAACAGTGACGTGTGCACGATAGTCTGCGGGATCGGGATGTGGATGCCGAACCACGTTCCGGCACAAGGTGGTTGACCGACCGCGCAGGTCTCCTCAGAGGACCACAGCACGGCCACCTCGTCGGGGATCGCGATGACGCCCAGTGCGAGAAAGAACGCGAAGAGCCCCGCGGTGAAGAACGCCACCTGGATGGCCTGTGACACCACCATCACGGCCACGACGTTGAACTGCTCGGCTCGCGACAGTGGTGTCCGCGCCGGATCGTGGTCGATACCGGCCAGCGGAGTCCCCGCCAGCAGCTCCCGGGGATCGCGCGGCCCGGCCCTATCGTCGCGCAGCGCACGTACCTCGTCGCGGATCGTGGCGATGACGAACAGCAGGGCCACCAGGGCCAGAAAACCGATGACCTGCCAGAGCCTTTGGCGCGTCATCCGTGCGGCGAGCTGCCAGAGTTCGCCCGTGAAGTAGACCACCACGGTCAGCATGAGAAGGGGCAGCGCCCGGCTCATGAGTGTGCCCAGAGCGCCCAGTTGCACCCATGCGAACCGGAAGGCCCAACCGGCGATCGATCCGAATCCCAAGTAGGTCAACCAGATCGCCAGCAGCGTGATGGCGACGAAGATCGGCGCTTCGGCGGCCGCCGCGCTGGACCACCCGCTCACCGTGATGGGCATGACGATCACGAAGATGGCGATGACGAGCGCGGCGGCACTGCGCCTGCCCGCCTCGCCGAGTCTGGTCCCCGTCCTGTGCAGCAGATGAAGCGCGAACGGGGCGGCCAACAGGACCGCGCCGATGACGCCCAGTCGCAATGCGTATCCGTAGTCGGGGCCCTCGCTGGTGAGTTCGGCCAGAAGCATCGTCGTGGCGGTCAGTGCGCCGACACCGCTGACCATCGGTGCGGAGCGCTTGATCAGGTCGCGTGAGCGCACCCGGCGGGTGAGCACCAGTGGCAGGCCGCGATGGAGGAACCACTCGTGCACCTGCTGCATGTCGGCCACGGCTCAAATTGTGATGGACTGGTGCCACTATGGCGAGAGGACTGACGTCGAACTGGGGTGTGTCGGCCCGATCGGCGTTCGTCGCGGCCACCGTGGTGTTCATCGCATTGGCCATCTCGGGCGCGGGTCTGGTTCTCGTCCAGTACGAGGCGATGCTGTTCGGCGTCGACAGCAAGGCGGCCGCCCGGGTGGCGGCCGTGGCCGAGGGCGTGCGGTCGGGTGGGCCCGCTGCGGTCGACGCGGCGCTGTTGGACACCGACGAATCCGTCGTCGCCATCCAGGTGATCGATGGCGAGGGGACCGTCGTCCTGCGCTCGGCGTCGGCACCGACCACCGCGCTCATTCCGATCGAGGACGTCGGCACCGGTCTGCGGATCGGGATTCGCGGCCGCTCAGCCCCCTACGGCAGCATCCGCTTCAGCGCGCAGACGCTCGACGGCCCAGATGGGCGGTACACGATTCTCGTCGGCGAGGGCAGCGCCGCGGTCACCGCGACGGTGCGCAACATCGCCATCGCGCTGGCCGTCGCGGCACCTATCGTCATCGGGGTGGCGGGCCTCGCCACCTACCTGCTGGTCCGGCGCTCAATGCGCTCGGTCGACGAGATCCGTTCCCGCGTCGCCGAAATCACCACCTCGGATCTGTCCGGCCGGGTGCCGGTACCCGCAAGTCGGGATGAGATCGCTGCCCTTGCAGTGACGATGAACGAGATGCTCGCACGCATCGAGTCGGGTCACGCTGCGCAGCAACGGTTCGTCGGAGACGCGTCCCACGAACTTCGGAGCCCGTTGACGTCCATCATCTCCGCACTGGAGGTCGCCGCCGCCCATCCCGAGGTCTTTGACGCCACTCTCGCTGCGGGAACCTTGATTCCGGAGGCGCAGCGGATGAAGGCGCTTATCGATGATCTACTGCTGCTCGCACGTGCCGACGAGCGCGGCCTGACCGTGGCACTCGACGACGTCGACCTCGATGACCTCACGGCCGCAGAGGTCGAGCAGTTGCGCCGCACGTCCTTGCTGGAGGTGACCACCGACATCCGGCCCGCCAGGATGACGGGCGATGCCGCAGCGCTGTCGAGGGTGCTGCGCAATCTGCTCGACAATGCGGCAAGACACGCAGCGTCACGGATCGACGTCGAGGTCGTGCCGGGTGATGGAGAGGTCGTGGTCAGGGTTGCCGATGACGGCCCCGGAATCCCGCTCGCCGAGCGGGTTCGCGTGTTCGATCGCTTCGTCAGGCTCGATTCGGATCGATCGCGCAGCGCAGGTGGGACCGGCCTCGGGCTGGCCATCGTTCGGGAGATCGTCGTGGCCCATGGCGGCACCGTGGCGATCGAGTCCGGGAATCCGGCCGGAACGGTGGTCAGGCTTCAGTTGCCCTTGGCACCGCTACCTGACACCAGGCGATAGCCCACACCCCGCACTGTCTCAATGGTGCTGGTGCCGAAGGGAACATCGATCTTGCGGCGCACGTAGCCGATGTACACCTCGACGACGTTATCGGCGCCCTCGTAGTGCGCGTCCCAGACGTTCTGCAGGATCTCGGTCTTCGTCACCACGGTGTCCTTGTTGCGGATCAAGAACTCGAGGAGGCCGTACTCGCGGGGTGTCAGGGCGATCTGCGTCGCTCCGCGTTGCACCATGCGCCGCGACGGATCCAACGTCAGCGTGCCGGCCGTGAGCACAGCCGGCGGGTGCGGCGCCGAACGCCGAACGAGCGCGCGCAGCCGGGCCACCAGGACGATGAACGAGAACGGTTTGGTCATGTAGTCGTCGGCGCCAAGGTCGAAAGCGTCGGTCTGGTCGTACTCGCCGTCCTTGGCGGTCAGCATCAGCACAGGCGTCCAGACGTCGCGGCTGCGCATCCGACGCAGCACCTCGTAGCCGTTGAGACCGGGCAGCATGATGTCGAGCACGATGGCGTCGAACTCGTCCTCGACCGCGTGCCACAGGCCGTCGACTCCGTTGGATGCCTCGACCACAACACAACCCTCGGCGCGGAGGCCGATGGCCAGGGTCGAGGCGAGCAGTGGCTCGTCTTCGACTACTAAGACTTTCATTGCGTGGATGATTCTTCCATCGAGGGAGTTCGTCAGGTTCGGTGGGAGCGTGCGACGTAGGCGCGGTATCGACCCCGCGCGAGCAGAACCACTCGGACGTCGTCGATCAGGGGGTCGAGGAACCGGGAACGATACTCGCCGTCGCCCACCGAGCGGGCGCTCACGTACATGAAGGTCAGCGCACCCAGAAACATCGCCACGTGAATGAGAGCCTGGGGGACGGGCAGCACCATGCCGAGCCAGGTGCCCTGTGGGTCGCCGTTCACCGTCAAGCGCGCCAGCAGTTGAGGCGTCAGCGCCACCATGCCCATGATGAGGAAGATCACCGAGGTGACCAGTGCCACGGCAGCGATCTGAACGAACTGGGACACCGCGACGACGAACGTCACGTTGACGCGTTCGCCGCGTGACAGCCCAGTGGTGAGGTGATCGCCATCGGGGCCGGGGTCGGGGTCTGGCATCGAGCCAAATGGCGTGTCCTGAAGTTGCTGGATGTCCTCGTCGCGCACGACGGCGGATGTCAACGTCGGGCGCACTCGCTCCACGACTCCGGTGCACAGGAATGCGCCGGCGATGGCAAGCATGAATCCGATGAGCAGCCACATCCTGTCGCGGCTGATCGTGGTGGCCATGGACCACACGGGACCGTTGAAGAACACCAGGACGGTCAACAGCAGCACCGGCAGGGCCCGAGTGAACAACACTCCCACCGACTTCAGATGCGCCAGCGTCAACCGAATCGACCAGCCCACCACGGATCCGATCCCCAGACCGATGGCCGCGAGGACCAGCGCCACCGCGACCGCGGTGGACACCAGGTCCGGAAGGATGGACAGGGGCTCGCTCGACACGACATCCACGAGGGCGCACACGATCAACGACACCGCCACGATCAGACTTCGCCCGCGTTGGCTGACCACTCGCGATGCCAGCACCGCGGCTCCGAGGGCCACCGGTGCAACGCCCAGCAGGACCGTGAGGATCACCCACTCGGCCGGTGTCGGGTGGGCGTCGATGTCGATATCCCTGCCGCCGGACGCCAGGGTGATGATCCGGATGGCCACGAAAACTGTTGTCAGCGCGACGAGTGCAGGCGCGCTGCGCCACCACAGGCGCCGCCAGCGGGCGCGCGGGGTGAGCACCGAGGGGAGGCCGTGCCGCAGGAACCACTGTTCGGCGGCGACGCGCTCGTCCACCTCGGCGGGGATCGTCATGACGTCAGCCGGAATCCGCCACGGTTGCTTGCGGCGACGCCATCCTTGAGCACTAGCAGAATGTTCGCGGCATCACCAAGAGAGTCGATGTCGGACAACGGGTTTCCGCGCACCACGACCAGATCGGCGATCTTGCCCGGCTCCACCGAACCCAGCGTCGCGTCCACACCGCACAGCTGCGCCGACGTCAAGGTGCCCGCCACGATCGCCTGCAGTGGCGTCAGCCCGCCGAACTGCACCAGCAGGCCCAGCTCCTTGAGATTGGTTCCGTGCGCCGGGCTCAGGCCCGCATCGGTGCCGACGGCGATGCGGATGCCTGCCGCGGCCGAGGCGTGCACCGAATCATGGGCCATCGCATGCCATTTAGCGCTCTTGGCGGCGCCCTGCGGTGATGCGGTGACGGGCTGCATGGTCTCGAGCAGGGTCGGCACCAGGAACGTGCCCTGCTCGACCATCTGATGGCGCAGATCGTCGTCGAGCGCGTAGCCGTGCTCAATGCTGTGGACGCCACCCTCGACCGCAGCGCGGATCCCGGCATAGCCGATGGCATGTGCGGCCACCGGTCGGCCGCCGTAGTTGCGTCCCTCCTCGACCACGGCCGAGATCGCCTCGCGTCGAAGGCCGAGCCACGTCGGGTCGTCGTTGGGTGAGGAGACACCGCCGCTTGTCGCGATCTTGATGACGTCGGCGCCGGCCCGGATGAGTTCTCGGGTCCTGGTCCGCGCCGCGTCGACGGTGTCGACGATCGATCCGCCGACCAGCGGGGTCAGGTCGATACCCGAGGGGAGGTGGAAGTCGGCGTGTCCCGACGTCTGGCTGAGCATGTTGATGGCGACCAGCAGCCGGGGGCCCTCGATCAATCCGTCGGCGATCGCCTCGCGGACGCCGGCGTCGACGCCCATCAGGTCGCGGGCGGTGGTCACCCCGTTGTGCAGTGTCGTGCGCAACCGCTCGATCAGTTGGAATTGGCCGTATGACGGCGGCTTGAGCGCCTTGTCGAGTGGCGGGCCGCCGGTGCCGGGGAGTCCGAAGTGGACGTGGCAGTCGAAGAAGCCCGGGCACACGGTGTTACCGCCGAGGTCGACGGCGTCGGCCGGTAGTTCGGCCGCCGGGTCGGCAGGCCCGGCGGATCGCACCCGCCCGTCAGCGATGACGATGACGGCGTCGGGCACAGCCGCCACGCCGGTGCCGTCGATCAGTGTGCAGTTGTGGAAAACCGTCGTCGCGCTCATTGGGGACTACTGCACCAAGTAACCACGCTGACCGCAACTACCTGGCGTCACCTAGGGTTGTCGGATGCAACGGATCATCGGAACCGAGGTCGAGTACGGGATTTCATCGCCGTCCGATCCGACCGCGAATCCGATCCTGACGTCGACGCAAGCCGTGCTCGCGTACGCCGCCGCCGCCGGGATCCAACGTGCCAAGCGCACCCGGTGGGACTACGAGGTGGAGTCACCACTGCGTGATGCGCGCGGATTCGACCTGAGCCGGTCGTCCGGCCCGCCGCCCATCGTGGACGCCGACGAGGTCGGTGCGGCCAACATGATCCTCACCAACGGCGCCCGCCTCTACGTGGATCACGCACATCCTGAGTACTCGGCGCCCGAGGTGACCGACCCGATGGACGCGGTGATCTGGGACAAGGCCGGTGAGCGCGTCATGGAGGCCGCTGCGCGTCACGTCGCGAGCGTGCCCGGCGCTGCCAAGCTGCAGCTGTACAAGAACAACGTCGACGGCAAGGGCGCCTCGTACGGTACGCACGAGAACTACCTGATGAGCCGGCAGACGCCGTTCTCCGCGGTGATCTCCGGGCTCACGCCGTTTCTGGTGTCACGCCAGGTCGTGACCGGCTCGGGCCGGGTCGGTATCGGGCCCTCGGGTGATGAACCCGGCTTCCAGCTGACCCAGCGCGCCGACTACATCGAGGTTGAGGTCGGTCTCGAGACCACGCTCAAGCGCGGCATCATCAACACGCGCGATGAGCCGCACGCCGATGCCGACAAGTACCGCAGGCTGCACGTCATCATCGGTGACGCCAACCTCGCCGAGACGTCGACGTACCTCAAGGTCGGCACCACGTCGCTGGTTCTCGACCTGATCGAGGAGGGCCACCAGCACGGTCTGGACCTCTCCGATCTGGCCTTGGCCCGACCCGTTCACGCGGTGCACGTCGTCAGTCGTGACCCAACGCTGCGCGCCACGGTGGCTCTCGCCGACGGCCGGGAACTCACAGCACTTGCGTTGCAACGCATCTACCTGGACCGGGTGGCCAAACTCGTCGACGCGAAGGATCCGGATCCGCGCGCCACTCATGTCGTCGAGACGTGGGCGGAGATCCTCGACCTGCTCGAGCGTGACCCGATGGAGTGCGCGGAGCTGCTCGACTGGCCGGCCAAGCTGCGTCTTCTCGAGGGCTTCCGCAGGCGCGAGAACCTGAGTTGGTCAGCCCCTCGACTGCATCTGGTGGACCTGCAGTACTCCGACGTCCGGCTGGACAAGGGTCTGTACAACCGTCTGGTTGCACGTGGATCGATGAAACGCCTGGTCACCGAGCAGCAGGTGCTGAGCGCGGTCGCCAACCCGCCCACCGACACGCGGGCGTACTTCCGAGGGGAGTGCCTGCGCCGGTTCGGTGCCGACATCGCCGCGGCCAGTTGGGACTCGGTGATCTTCGATCTCGGCGGCGACTCGCTGGTGCGGATCCCCACATTGGAGCCACTGCGCGGTAGCAAGGCCCACGTCGGGGCGTTGCTCGATTCTGTGAACAGTGCCGCAGAACTTGTCCAGCAGCTCACGAACTGAGTCTGCCCAGGAAATCTCGACCTCGAACGGTAGTGTGAAGTGACCGGTGGACAGCTGTGGAGTCCGTCGATGAGATGCAGGAGGCAGCGATGGCTCAGGAGCAGACCAAGCGCGGCGGTGGCGGCGGCGAGGACGATGACGTCACCGACACGGCCGCAGGCCAGGAGCGTCGCGAGAAGCTGACCGAGGAGACCGACGATCTGCTGGACGAGATCGACGACGTCCTCGAGGAGAACGCCGAGGACTTCGTTCGCGCGTATGTCCAAAAGGGCGGACAGTGACCTGGCCGCATAGCGACAAGTCCTCCAACCCCCTTTCCCGAGTATCTGCCATGGACTCCTCGTCCTTCTCGGAGATGCTGCGCGTGCAGGCACCCCATCTGCTGCCCGCGGGCGGTTCGGTGGGAGCCGACGGCGCGCCCGTGCCGACCAACGCGCTGCCGCACGGGACGACGATCGTCGCGCTCAAGTTCCCCGGCGGTGTCCTCATCGCGGGTGATCGACGGTCCACACAGGGCAATATGATCGCCGGCCGCGACGTGCAGAAGGTCTACATCACCGACGATTACACGGCCACCGGTATCGCGGGTACGGCGGCTATCGCCGTCGAGTTCGCGCGCCTCTACGCGGTGGAACTCGAGCACTACGAGAAGCTCGAGGGTGTTGCACTGACGTTCGCGGGCAAGGTGAACCGGCTGGCGATCATGGTGCGCGGCAACCTTGGCGCGGCGATGCAGGGCTTCGTGGCGCTGCCGCTGCTGGTGGGTTACGACCTGGACGATTCCGACCGCGACGGCGCCGGCCGCATCGTGTCATTCGACGCAGCCGGTGGCTGGAACGTCGAGGAAGAGGGCTACCAGTCCGTCGGGTCCGGCTCGATATTCGCCAAGTCCTCGATGAAGAAGCTGTACTCGCGTGTGACTGACGCCGAGTCCGCACTGCGGGTCGCCGTTGAGGCGCTGTACGACGCCGCTGACGACGACTCGGCGACAGGCGGACCCGACCTGGTCCGCGGTATCTATCCGACGGCAGTGGTGATCGCGGCCGACGGTGCCGAGGAGATCGCCGAGGAGCGGATCGCCGGACTCGCCCGCGAGGTCATCCAAAGCCGTTCGCGCGCCGACACCTTCGGCCCCGATGACGGTAAGGACAAGCTGTGAGCTTCCCCTACTTCATATCGCCCGAACAGGCGATGCGCGAGCGCAGCGAACTCGCGCGCAAGGGCATCTCGCGCGGTCGCAGCGTCGTTGCGCTGGCCTACTCCGGCGGTGTGCTCTTCGTCGCGGAGAACCCGTCGCGGTCACTGCAGAAGGTCAGCGAGCTGTACGACCGGGTGGGCTTTGCCGCCGTCGGCCGTTTCAACGAGTTCGACAATCTGCGCCGCGGCGGCATCCAACTCGCCGACACCCAGGGATACGCCTACTCCCGGCGCGACGTCACCGGCCGGCAGCTGGCCAATCGGTACGCGCAGGCGCTGGGCACGATCTTCACCGAACAGGCCAAGCCGTACGAGGTCGAGTTGTGCGTGGCCGAGGTCGCGCACTTCGGTGAGACCAAGGCTCCTGAGCTGTATCGGATCACCTACGACGGGTCGATCGCCGACGAGCCGCACTTCGTCGCCATGGGCGGCACGACCGAGCCGATCATCACCGCGCTGAATGACACCTTCACCGAGAACGCGAGTCTGGACGAGGCCGTCAAGATCGCCGTCGACGCGCTTTCGGCAGGTGCCGGAGGCAACGGCTCGGAGCCGCGTGTCCTCGGACCGAGCACGTTGGAGATCGCAGTGCTCGACGCCAACCGGCCACGTCGTGCCTTCCGTCGGATCACTGGCGCGGCGCTCGAGGCGCTGCTCCCGGAACCGCCGGCCAAGCCCGATGAGAAGGCGTCCGCGGACTAGGTCCGCGCCCACTCTCTCTCCTCGCCGCGCGACCTCACTGCGTTCGCAGTCGATTCCCAGGTGTGTTCCTGTTGACGGCGCACGCTCACTGGTGGACGATTTGTTGCGTTACACACAACGTGTTGCGGTAGTCGCAACAAATGTGGGGGTGGTCGATGCCAAGAGTCGTCGTCATCGGAGCGGGCATCGTCGGCACCTCACTCGCCGACGAGATGACCGCCCGCGGGTGGACCGACGTGACCGTTGTCGACCGCGGACCGCTCTTCTCGACAGGCGGGTCGACATCGCACGCGCCCGGGCTGGTCTTCGCGACCAACCCCTCCAAGACGATGAGCACCTTCGCTCGCTACACCATCGAGAAGTTCTCCACACTCGAGCATCCCGACGGGTGGTGCTTCAACCCGGTCGGTGGACTCGAGGTGGCCGCCACCCCGCAGCGCTGGGCTGACCTGCACCGCAAGGCGGGCTGGGCGCAGGCGTGGGGTATCCAGGGTCACCTGGTGAGCGCCAAGGAGTGCGTCGACCTGCATCCGCTGCTGGACGCCGACGGTGTGCTCGGCGGGTTCCACACCCCCGCCGACGGACTGGCGAAGGCGGTGCGCGCCGCCGAGGCGCAGGCGTGGCGGGCACGGGACCGCGGTGCCCGGTTCCTACCCAACACCGACGTGGTGGGCATCGTCGAGAAGCGGGGCCGCGTCGTCGGCGTCGCCACCACTGACGGCGTGATCGACGCCGACGTCGTGGTCTGTGCAGCTGGGTTCTGGGGTGCCCAGTTCGCCAAGAAGGTCGGTCTCGTCGTACCACTGGTGCCGATGGCGCACCAGTACGCAAGGACCGGACAGATCCCCGCGCTTGTCGGACGCAACACCGAACAGTCGGAGGCGGGACTTCCGATCCTGCGTCACCAGGACCAGGATCTGTACTTCCGCGAGCACCTCGACCGCATCGGCATTGGCTATTACGGGCACGATCCGATGCCGGTCGACATGTCGACACTGATGACCGACACCGCGGGGGAGTCGATGCCGTCGATGCTTCCGTTCACGGAGGAGGACTTCGCACCCGGGTGGCGTGAATCATGCAAACTCCTTCCCGCACTGAGTGATTCCAAGGTGGAGGAGGCGTTCAACGGCATCTTCTCGTTCACCCCCGACGGCTTCTCCATCATGGGTGAGCACCGCGACCTGAGCGGATTCTGGGTCGCCGAAGCGGTCTGGGTTACGCATTCCGCCGGCGTTGCGAAGGCGACCGCCGAGTGGATCATCGACGGCGCACCCTCGGTCGACGTGCACGAGTGCGATCTGTACCGGTTCGAGGACGTCGCGCGAAGCCCGAAGTTCGTCACGACGACCAGTTCGCAGGCGTTCGTCGAGGTCTACGACATCATCCATCCCCACCAGTTCCGCACCGCGTTACGCGGCCTGCGTACCAGTCCCTTCTTCTCCCGTCAGCAGGAACTCGGCGCGTTCTTCTACGAGGGCGGCGGCTGGGAACGCCCGGCGTACTACGAGGCAAACTCCGAACTGGCGCAACGGCTTAGCGCCGAGGGTCTGGCCGTCCCGGAGCGCGACGACTGGTCAGCCCGGTTCTGGTCGCCGATCTCGATCGCTGAGGCGCACTGGACCAGGCATCGGGTCGCGATGTACGACATGACACCGCTGACCCGCTACGAGGTGGCAGGCACGGGTGCGGCGGCCTTCCTGCAACAGATGACCACCAACAACGTCGACAAGAGCGTCGGATCGGTCACTTACACGCTGCTGCTGGATGAGAACGGGGGAGTGCGTAGCGATCTCACGGTTGCCCGCCTCGCCGAGACCACCTTCCAGGTCGGCGCCAACTCACCGCTGGACCTCGACTGGCTGAGCAGGCATCTGCCGGGCGACGGCTCGGTGACGCTGCGCGACATCACCGGCGCAACGTGCTGCGTCGGGGTGTGGGGGCCGCTGGCCCGCGACCTTGTGGCGCCCCACTGTCCCGACGACCTTTCGCATGACGCGTTCAAGTACTTCCGCGCCATGCACACCTACCTCGACGCCATACCCGTCACCATGATGCGGGTCTCCTACGTGGGGGAGCTGGGCTGGGAGATCTACACCGGCGCCGAATACGGTGCCGCGCTGTGGGACCTGCTGTTCGACGCTGGCCGCGACCACGGCGTCATCGCCGCGGGCAGGATCGCGTTCAACAGCCTGCGCATCGAGAAGGGCTACCGCAGCTGGGGAACCGACATGACCGCCGAGCACCTGCCCGACGCCGCGGGTGTGGGCTTCGCCGTTCGAATGGCCAAGGACGACTTCGTCGGCAGGGCCGCACTGCAATCCGCGCAGCCCCCGTCGACCATGTTGCGCAGCATCGTGTTCGACGACCCCGACGCCGTGGTGCTGGGCAAGGAGCCGGTGTATCTGGGCGAGCGTGGCGCCGACTGCGTCGGCTACGTCACCAGCGCCGGGTACTCACCGACGGTCGGTCGGACCATCGCCTACGCGTGGCTACCGGCGGACACGGGCGTGGGTGACACCGTCACGGTCGACTACCGCGGCACCCGCCACGCCGCCGTCGTGCACGCCGAACCCGTCGTCGATCCCGACATGACCAGAATCCGGAGGTAGACCAGTGACCACCTCCAAGGGCCACTACGACGTCATCGTCGTCGGTCTCGGCGGCATGGGCAGCGCCGCCGCCTACCATCTGGCCTCCCGTAACCAACGCGTCCTCGGGCTGGAGAAGTTCACGCCTGCGCATTCCTTGGGTTCCAGCCACGGCGGGTCCCGCATCATCCGGCAGTCCTACTTCGAGGACCCGGCTTACGTACCGCTACTGCTGCGCGCCTACGAACTGTGGGAGCAGTTGGCGCGTGACTCCGAACGCGAGGTTTACCGGCTGACCGGAGGCTTGTTCATCGGGCCGCCAGACTGTCTCACCGTGGCGGGCAGTCTGCGCGCCAGCAGGCAGTGGGACCTGCCGCACGAGCTGCTCGACGGCCGCGATGTCGCGGCGCGCTTCCCGAACTTCACCCCCGCAATCGGTGATGTCGCGCTGTATGAGGACAAGGCCGGGTTCGCCCGCCCCGAGATGACTGTCCAGGCGCATATCGATCTCGCCGAACTCACCGGCGCGGAGCTACATTTCGGTGAGCCGGTACTCGACTGGAGCGAGACGGCGGGCGGCGGTGTGCGGGTCAGCACCGAGCGGGGCAGCTACACCGCAGGGCAACTGGTGATCTGCCCGGGTGCCTGGGCCCCGCAGCTGCTCGCCGAGTTCGGCATCCCCATCACGATCGAACGCCAGGTGCTGTACTGGCTTGACCCCGTCGGTGGGACCGCCCCCTTCGTCGACCACCCGATCTTCATCGACGAGAACGCGCGGGGCCAACAGGTATACGGATTCCCCGCCATCGACGGCCCGCAGGGAGGCGTGAAGGTCGCGTTCTTCCGCAAGGGCATCGTCTGCACACCGGAGACGATCGATCGCACCGTGAGTGACCAGGAGATCGCCGAGATGAGGGGCCGGGTCGCCGAACTTCTGCCCGCGCTAGACGGCACGTGCGTGCACTCGGCGACGTGCATGTACTCCAACACCCCCGATGAGCACTTCGTCATCGCCCGGCACCCCGACAGCGCGAACGTCACGGTGGCGTGCGGCTTCTCGGGACACGGTTTCAAGTTCGTCCCCGTAGTCGGGGAGATCCTCGCCGACCTCGCCATCGACGGCGCGACCGGCCACCCCATCTCGTTGTTCGACCCGAAGAGACTGGTGACCACATGACCAGCAACCTGCGCGCCACACTCGGCGGTGACTACTACGCCAATCCCGCAGTCTTCGCCGCCGAGCAGGAACGCATCTTCGAGGCGACGTGGTTCTGTGCAGTGCGGACGGCCGATCTCGCGCTGGCTGGTCAGTTCAAGAAGGTCCAGGTCGGCCGCGAGAGCGTTCTGCTGGTGCGCGGCAAGGACGGACTGTTGCGGGCCTTCCTGAACATCTGCCGACATCGGGGCGCTCAACTGTGCGTCGAGGAGCAGGGACAGCTGGGACGCAACCTGCGCTGCCCCTATCACTCCTGGACCTACGCCCTGGACGGCAAACTCGTCGCCGCACCCAACATCGGGTCACTCAACGGCGACGACGGCGCGCCGATCGACCGATATCAGTACGGTTTGGTGCCGGTCGCGCTCACCGAGTGGCTCGGCTACGCCTGGGTCTGCCTGTCCGATACACCGCCGCCGTTCGAGGATGTCGTCGCCGAGGCCACCAGGACGCTCGGTGACGCTGATGCGATCAACCGGTACGGTATCGGCGGTCTGGACGTGGGCCGCCGGATCGTCTACGACGTGGCGGCCAACTGGAAGCTGATCGTCGAGAACTTCATGGAGTGTTACCACTGCAGTTCGATCCATCCCGAACTCGTCGGTGTGCTCCCGGAGTTCGTCCGCGGCACGGCGGCCCAGGCGAACGTCGGACGGGGCGCCGAATTCGGTTCGGAAATATGCGGATTCACCATCGACGGCTCCGAGGGTTTCGAGCGTCTGCCCGGTGTCACCGATGAGCAGGACCGGCGTTACTACGCGATCACAGTCAAGCCGACCGTCTTCATCAACCTGGTTCCCGACCACGTCATCTTTCATCGCATGTCTCCCGTGGCCGCCGACCGGACCATCGTCGAGTGCGACTGGCTCTACACCGCCGACCTGGTGGCGTCTGGGCGTGACGTGTCCCGCTCGGTGGACCTCTTCCACCGCGTCAACGAGCAGGATTTCGCCGCGTGTGAGCGCACCCAACCGGCGATGTCATCGCGGGCCTACCGCAATGGCGGTGTGCTCGTCCCCACCGAACACCACATCGCGGAGTTCCAGGAGTGGGTAGTGTCCCGTCTGGGTGAGTGAAGGCTGACGACCTGGGCGAGCGAAGCGACGGGAAATCGGATGGACGGTGAGCCGGACCTGTACATCGGCGGTCGGTGGCGTCACGCGTCCGACCGCGGCACCAGGGATATCGTGAATCCGGCCGACGGGACCGTCGCTGCGACCGTCGACGAGGCGACGCCCGACGACGCCCGCGACGCCATCGCCGCGGCACGTGCCGCCTTCGACGACGGGGCCTGGCGTGCCACATCGGCCGGCGAACGCGCGGCGCTGCTCAACCGGATCGCCGACCTGCTCCAGCGGGACAAGGAGTCGTTGTCCCGGTTGGAGACCGAGGACACCGGAAAGACACTGGCCGAAAGCCGAATCGATATCGACGATGTGACGTCGGTGTTCCGGTACTACGCCGGGCTCGTCGCGGTGCAGGCCGACCGCGTCGTCGACGTCGGTGATCCCGCCGTCATCAGCCGGGTGGTCCACGAACCCATCGGCGTGTGCGTGCTGATCGCGCCGTGGAACTACCCGCTTCTGCAGATGTCGTGGAAGATCGCGCCCGCACTCGGTGCGGGATGCACCATGGTCGCCAAGCCCAGCGAGGTCACGCCGCTGTCGACGATCGCGTTCGTCCACCTGCTCGAGGAGGCGGGCGTGCCGCCGTCGGTGGTGAACCTGGTGCAGGGCAGCGGCGCCGTGCTCGGTGAGGCACTGACCGCTGACCCGGCGGTCGACTTCATCTCGTTCACCGGCGGCCTGGCGACCGGAACCATCATCTCGAAGGTCGCCGCTGCCAACGTCACCAAGGTCGCGGTCGAACTCGGCGGCAAGAACCCGCACATCGTGTTCGCCGATGTCGCCGACTCGGGTGACTTCGATGCAGCCGTCGACCACGTGTTGACCGGGGTTTTCCTGCACTCCGGTCAGGTGTGCTCGGCGGGCACCCGCCTCATCGTCGAGGAGTCCATCGCCGACGACTTCGTCGCCGCGCTCACCCGGCGCGCCGAGGGGATCCGAATCGGGCCAGGAATGGACCCGGCCAGCGAGACCGGTCCGCTGGTCTCGCAAGAGCATCGCGCGAAAGTGGAAGCCCATGTCGCCCAGGGCATCTCGGAAGGAGCGCGGCTGGTCACCGGTGGCGCGCGGCCGATCGGACGGGCGCTGGCCGACGGCAGCTTCTACCTGCCGACGATATTCGACGGCTGCGACCGGTCGATGCGGATCGTCCAGGAGGAGACCTTCGGGCCGATCCTCACAGTCGAACGATTCACCGACGAGGCCGAGGCGATAAGGCTGGGCAACGACACGGAGTACGGGCTCGCGGCGGGTGTTCGGACATCCGATCCGGCGCGCGGCGAACGAGTGGTACGTGCATTGCGGCACGGAACGGTCTGGCTCAACGACTTCGGTTACTACACCGCTGCGGCGGAGTGGGGCGGCTTCGGGAAGTCGGGCAATGGACGTGAACTCGGACCGACCGGGCTTGCGGAATACCAAGAGATCAAGCACATCTGGCACAACACTGCACCGGCACCCGCCGGCTGGTTCAAGGGTTGAGGGGGCGGACATGGTGCTCGGCAAAGATGTTTCGCAGGCAGACAGCGGTATGGAGGACTTCGGCTACCGGGAATCACTGGATCGGAGTATCGGAAAGTTCGCCAGCTTCGCGGCGGGCGTCAGCTATATCTCGATCCTGACGGGCACGTTCCAGCTGTTCTACTTCGGGTACGGCACCGCAGGACCTGCCTATCTGTGGTCGTGGCCGATCGTGTTCGTCGGGCAGATGGCCGTCGCGCTGTGCTTCATGGAACTCGCGGCCAAGTATCCGGTGGCGGGCTCGGTCTACAACTGGAGCAAGAAGCTGGCCAGTCGGCTGGTCGGATGGATATCGGGCTGGTTGATGCTCACCGCGTCGATCGTGACGATCTCGGCGGTGGCGCTGGCCTATCAGCTCAACCTTCCGAGGCTGTGGAGCGGATTCCAGATTGTCGGCGATGGGAGCGGTGAGTATGACTACGCTGCCAACGCCGTTCTCCTCGGCACCGTGCTGATCGCGTTCACCACGCTGATCAACGCCCTCGG
This sequence comes from Mycobacterium sp. IDUB_39, assembly GCF_055419205.1. NCBI lineage: Bacteria > Bacillati > Actinomycetota > Actinomycetes > Mycobacteriales > Mycobacteriaceae > Mycobacterium > Mycobacterium sp. IDUB_39. Next base: position 216,701 of record NZ_JBVAXF010000007.1, on the reverse strand, counting down.
AGTGAAGCTGATGTCCCGGATCAACAGCACCGGGGTGTTCATCGAACTCATCGCGGCCGTCCTGATTGCCTTCCTGCTCGCCATCAACATCGAACGCGGTCCGGACATCTTCTTCTCCACCAACGGTTACGGGGCAGGGGAGAGCGCGGGTTTCCTCGGCGCCTTCCTGGTGGCCTCGCTAGCCTCCGGGTACGTCATGTACGGCTTCGACACCGCCAGCTCGTTGGGCGAGGAGACCGTCGAACCGCGGCGCACCGCGCCCAAGGCGATCTTCCGGGCGATCCTGGCGTCGTTCGTGATCGGCGGCGCGATCCTGGTGTTCGCCGTCATGGCGGCGCCCAACCTGCAGGACCCCAAGCTCGGCGAGAGTTCCGGCGGCCTGCAGTACATCGTGGAGCAGGTCATGTGGGGCCCGCTGGGCACGATCTTCCTGGTCTGCATCGTCATCGCCGTCACGGTGTGCACGCTCGCCGTCCACACCGCGGCGATCCGACTGACGTTCGCGATGGCTCGCGACAATGCGTTGCCGTTCGGGGAGAGGCTGGCCACCGTCAACCCAAAGACCCAAACTCCGATCGTGCCCGCGGTGACGATTGGCATCATCGCGGTGATCATTCTGGTGATCAACATCGGCCAGCCGAAGATCTTCACCGTGCTGACCTCGATCGCGATCATCATGATCTACCTGGCGTACCTGATGGTCACCGGGCCGATGCTGAAGAAGCGGTTGCAGGGGCAGTGGCCGCCGGCCGACCTCGCCGAGGGCGGCTACTTCACCATGGGCCGCTGGGGTCTGCTGGTCAACGTCGTCGCAGTGGTCTGGGGTAGCGCCATGGCGCTCAACTTGGCGTGGCCGCGCGCCGCTGTTTACGGCGAGCCCTGGTACAACACGTGGGGTGCCTTCGTCTACATCGGCGTGATACTCGGCGCGGGTCTGCTGTGGTACTTCGTCAAGGGCCGCAAGCACATTGGCACGCTGGCATCACATGCCTCGGCGGACAGGGCGGATGTGCAGGCGGATGGCTGACACCGGCACGTTCGACTATGTCATCGCCGGCGGGGGGACCGCGGGTTGCGCGCTGGCGGCCAGGTTGTCCGAGGATCCCGACGTCACGGTGTGCGTGCTCGAGGCGGGGCCCTCGGACGTCGGCGACGACAACATTCTGGTGCTCTCGGAGTGGATGCACCTGCTCGACTCGGGCTACGACTGGGACTACCCGGTCGAACCGCAGGAACGCGGCAACTCGTTCATGCGGCACGCCAGGGCCAAGGTGCTCGGTGGGTGCTCGTCGCACAACTCGTGCATTGCGTTCCTGCCGCCCGCCGAGTGTCTTGACGAGTGGGTCGAGATGGGTGCCACCGGGTGGAGCGCGGCCGAGGTCCTGCCGCTCACGGCGCGATTGAAGGACACGGTGCAGCTGCGCGACGTACCGCCGGCGGATCCCTGCGGGGTGGCGGTGCTGTCTGCGGCCGCTGACGTCGGCATGCCGACTGTGGCCTTCAACCGCGGTGCGACAGTGCGCAATGGGGCTGGGTGGTTTCAGATCAACGCCGCCGACGACGGTACCCGGATGTCCAGTTCGCACGCCTACCTGCATCCGGTGCTGGACTCCCGATCCAACCTCGAGGTCCGCACCGGGTGCTGGGTGTCGGAGATCCTGTTCGATGACGCGAACGAGACCGACTCCCGTCACTCCGCTCGCTCCGCTGCGACCGGGGTTCGCTACCAGCGCCCGGACCTCACCGGCTACGACACGGTGACGGCGCAGCGCGAGGTCATCGTCACCGCTGGGGCCATCGACACCCCGAAGTTGTTGATGCTCTCGGGAATCGGTCCGACCGCGCATCTGCGGGAGCTGGGCATCCCGGTGCGAGTCGACTCGCCGGGTGTGGGGTCCAACCTGGACGATCACGTCGAGGGCCTGGTGTTCTGGGAGGCATCTCGGCCAATGGTGACGACGTCGACGCAGTGGTGGGAGATCGGCCTGTTTGCCACCATCGACCCCGTTCCCGAAGGTGCCAGAAGCCAGCCGGACCTGATGATGCACTACGGCAGCGTCCCGTTCGACATGAACACGCTGCGCCGCGGCTATCCGACGACGGACAACGGATTCTGCTTGACGCCCAACGTCACCCAGGGGCGGTCCCGCGGAACTGTGCGACTGCGCAGCCGCGACTTTCGGGATCGGCCGAGGGTTGACCCGCGCTACTTCACCGATCCGGACGGCTATGACGACCGGATCATGCTGACCGGCGTGAGGCTGGCCCGCCGCATCGCCGAGCAGGCGGCGCTGAGGCCGTGGGTGGCGCGTGAACTGGCGCCGGGGCCCGATGCCGTCACCGATGACGAACTGCTGGACTACATCCACCAATGCCACAACACCGTCTATCACCCGGCGGCGACCGCCAGGATGGGCGCGCTCGACGATCCGATGGCGGTGCTCGATCCGGAGTTGCGGGTCAAGGGGGTGAGCGGGCTGCGCGTCGTGGACGCTTCGGCAATGCCGAAACTTCCTGCGGTGAACCCCAACATCACCGTTATGACGATGGCCGAGAAGTGTGCCGATCTGGTCCGGCACTCCGCTGCCGCTGGACGCAGGGGCTGACCTGCCGGTGGCGTCCGGGCTGCAACTCGCCGCCTTCCTGGGCACGTACACCCCATTCCAGGCGATGTCGGACGCGGAACTCGCCGAGTTGGCCGCCGAGTCGGCCGTTGTCGAGTTCCCGGCGCACACCGAGGTGGCCGACTACGCCGCACGGGCACCCGACGACGTTTGGATGGTGCACTCGGGACAGGTGACGCTGCAGTCCGCCGAGGGGTCGATCATCGACACCGTCGGTCCCGGCGGACTCTTCGGCTACACCCCGCTGCTGACCGGTGACGGGATGGAGTTCACCGCGCGCACAACGGTTCCCAGCGTCCTCGTCCGGCTGCCAGACCCGTTGGTCCGCGCACAGTTCGCCAAGCCCGCCGGGTTGGCGTACCTGGCATCCTCGGCGTGGCCCGTCGGGAGCGCCGACCACCCGACCATCGCGCCCGCCACCGACAGCCAGCCGATCTCCGAACTGCTGCACGGCGAGGTGCTGCTGGTCTCCCCGGATACCTCGGTGCGCGACGCTGTCATCGAGATGGCCGCCCACCAGGTCTCCTATGCGCTCATCCGGTTGCCCGGCGGCGATCTCGGCATCTTCACCGACCGCGATCTGCGGACGCGGGTGGTGGCCGCGGGCATCTCGGTGGACGTGCCGATCGCCGATGTGATGAGCGCTCCCGCCCGGACGGTCACCGCTGATCTCACGGCTGAGACCGTGCTCATGGAGATGCTCGACTGCGGGTGGCGACACATGCCGGTCGTGACACCCCGTGGCGAGGTGATCGGCGTCCTTGAAGACGCCGACCTGCTCGCAGCCTCGGCGCGGCAGAGCTTCATGCTGCGACGCGCGATTGGGCAGGCCACGGACGCCGCCGAACTGTCGTTGATCGGCCGCCGGGTGGCGGACATCTCGGCGGACCTGTTTCGCAACGGCACCAAGGCATCGGCAACCAGCGCGATTCTGTCTGTCGTCATCGACAGCCTGGTGCGAAAGGCGTTGCAGCTCGCACTCGCCGAGTCCGCGCGACCCACAGTCGACGGATTCGCGTGGCTGTCGCTGGGCAGTGTGGCGCGGCGGGAGGCGATGCCGTCGTCCGACGTCGACAGCGCGCTGTCGTGGCGGGACGATTTGGACTCGGCCGGCCCGGAGCTGCGGGCGGTCGCGGTGCGCACGCACGAGATCTTGGACTGCTGTGGTCTTCCGTCGGACCGCAACGGCGCCATCGCGTCCAAACCGGGCTTCTCGCGGTCGCGGTCGCAGTGGTTCGCCGCGGCCGAGGCGTGGCTCGCGGACCCGCTGCGCGACCACGGTCTGATGCTGTCATCGCTGATGATCGATGGCCGGGTGGTCTGGGGTGATCCGGCATTGAACATCGTTCCTGCGGCGTATCGCAGGATGCGCGTGGACCACCCGAACGCGCTGCGACTGCAGCTGCTGAACGCGCTGTCGGGGCGCGCGCGGGCCAGATCGCTGCGCGACGTGCTGTCCCGTCGGGGCGGGACCTTCGACCTCAAGGCTCACGCCGCGACGCCCATCGTCAACCTGGCCCGGTGGGGCGGCCTGAGCGCCGCCGTGTCGTCGGCGAGTACGCCGGTGCGGCTGAGGGCCGCGGCGGAGGCGGGTGCGATGAGCGAGCGGGACGCCAGCACGCTTGGTGACGTGTTCGCCATGGTGCAGCGGCTCCGGATGGCTCATCAGGTCGAACAGCTGATCGCCGGACACACGCCCGGCGACGTCATCACGATGTCGGAGCTGTCACCGCTGAACCGAAGCCTGCTGGGCGACGGGCTTCGTGAGATCGCCGCGGTGCAGCGGCGAGTCCGCCAGTCCGCGAATTGGCGAGTATAGGGTCGGACGCGATGGAGACGGGTTCGGAGGGCCTTTCTAAGGGCCTATCAGAAGGCCGCAGCGCTGCGGTCCAATCGGTCGACCGCGCACTGCTCGTTCTGGAGATCCTGGCGCGTCTCGGGCAAGCCGGTGTCACCGAGATCGCGGCTGAACTCGGTGTGCACAAGTCGACGGTGTCACGGCTGGTCGCAGTGCTCGAGGCGCGTGGTTTCGTCGAACAGGTATCCGATCGCGGCCCCTACCGACTCGGGTTCGCCATCGCACGCCTCGCGCGGGCCAGCAGCGGACAACCCGACCTGGGCAGGCTCAGTCAAGCCGTCTGCGATGGTCTGGCCGCCGATGTCGCCGAGACCGCGAATCTGGCGATTCTCGATGGCGATCGCATCATCAATATCGTCGAGGCGATCGGCCCGAGCGAGATCACCCTGCGGACGTGGGTGGGGCAGAGCTGTCCCGCACACGCGACATCGAGCGGCAAGGTTCTCCTTGCGTGGGCCGGCGCAGCCGCCCAGCTCACCGATCCACTGCAGGGCTTCACCCCTAAAACGGTCGTCGAAGTCGCCGAGCTGGAGCGAGAGCTATGCACCGTGCGGGCGCGCGGCTGGGCCAGCGTGAGCGAGGAACTTGAGGTGGGGCTGAACGCCATCGCCGCGCCGGTTCGCGATGCCAATTCCGAAGTGGTTGCAGCGCTGAGTGTTTCGGGACCGTCATACCGACTCTCCGAGGATCAATTCGAGGAGATCGCCAAGGTGACGATCTCAGCCGCCGACGCTGTCAGTAGGCGCCTGGGCTGGGTTGGCGGCCTCGCTGCAACAGGGCGTTGACGACCACCTCGGGATCCGTTCGGCCGGTGTACATCCGCCACAGCGTGTCCGCGAGATCGTCGGGGTTCAGCGATGCCGCCGCCATGTCCGCGAGCATGTCCGGATGATCGATGACGGCGCGGTGAATGTCGCCCCGCTCGATCAAACCCCCGATGGTCAGCGTCCCGGAGTAGACGCCCATCGGTGCCAGGGCGGCGTGCAGTGTCAGCGCGTAGTTGCGCAGTGCGGCCGCCGCTAGGGCCAGGCCGCCGAGCGCGGGCATTGGCAGCACACTGCTCAACCCGCCTGCGAAGAGCAGTCCGCCACTGCCGCGTGCGATGAGGTCGGGCAGCAGCGATGACGCGAAGTCGACGGCGGGCACCACGCCGAGTAGGGCCTTGGTCGCCCCGGGGGCGTCGAGTGTGGTGATGTCGGCGATCGCCAACGCCGCGGCGGGGCCGTAGTACCCGACGTCGATGCGGCCGAAGCGGGCGCGGGCGCCGTCGATTGCCGCCCGCAGCGCATCGGTGTCCGAGGCGTCCGCGGTGAACGCCGCCGCCTCGATTCCCGCGTCGGCGAGCGCCGTCAGGTACTCGGTGTGGCGGCGGTTGGAGCGGGAGACGAGTGCCACGGCGTGTCCCTCGGCGCCGAATCGGTGGGCCACCGACATGCCCAGCCCTGGACCGGCACCGACGACGAGAAGGACGGGTCGCGATGAAGTTGAGGACATGCTCAACTTAATAGCACAACATGAGGCCTGCCTCAACTTAGGTCGGGTCGGACTACGATGCAGCGATGTCCCAGTCGATGCGTGCCGATGCGCTGCGCAACCGCGAACGGCTGGTGTCGTCGGCCGCGGCGCTGTTCACCGAACGGGGGCTGGATGTGCCACTGGATGAGGTGGCACGGCACGCAGGGGTGAGCATTGGCACGCTCTACAACCACTTCCCGAATCGCGGGGCACTGCTCGACGAGGTCCTGCCCGAGCGGCTCGCCGCCTTCGATGTGCTGGCAGAGGCCGCGATGGGCGACCCCGACGCGTGGCGCGGGTTTGTGACGCTGCTTGAGGGCGTGTTCGCCATGCAGGCCCGAGATCGCGCCCTCAACGAGGCGATAGCCCGTAGTCAAGTGGGCGGTGTGGACGCCGCGGCGGACTGCGGTCGCGCCGGCGGAGCGCTGGACGCGGTGGCGCAGCGGGCGAGAGAGGCCGGGGTGCTGCGGCCCGACTTCGGTCCCGAGGACCTCGTGACGCTGGTGTCGGCGATGTCGAAGGTGATCGCCATGTCGGCCGGTGATGACGCCCCGTGGCGGCGGCATCTCGGCTTCGTGTTGGACGGGCTGCGCGCGACCTGAGCGAGGAACCCGTTGCGGACACCCGTGACAGGTGCCATACGCGGAGACCCCGCTACCCGTAAGCTCGAATACGTGCAGCGGCGAATCATGGGCATCGAGACCGAATTCGGTGTGACGTGCACGTTCCACGGTCACCGGCGGCTGTCTCCGGATGAAGTGGCGCGCTACCTGTTCCGGCGAGTCGTGTCGTGGGGGCGCAGTTCCAACGTGTTCCTGCGCAATGGCGCCCGGCTGTACCTCGACGTCGGCAGCCATCCCGAGTACGCCACCGCCGAGTGCGACAGCCTGATCCAGTTGATAACCCACGACCGCGCGGGCGAGCGGGTGCTCGAGGATCTGCTCATCGACGCCGAGCAGCGGCTGGCCGACGAGGGTATCGGCGGCGACATCTACCTGTTCAAGAACAACACCGACTCGGCGGGCAACTCCTACGGCTGCCACGAGAACTACCTCATTGTGCGCGCGGGCGAGTTCTCCAGGATCTCCGATGTGCTGCTGCCGTTCCTGGTCACCCGCCAGCTCATCTGCGGTGCGGGCAAGGTGCTGCAGACGCCCAAGGCCGCCACGTTCTGCCTGAGCCAGCGCGCCGAGCACATCTGGGAGGGCGTCTCGAGCGCCACCACGCGCAGCAGGCCCATCATCAACACGCGCGACGAGCCGCACGCCGATGCCGAGAAGTACCGCAGGCTGCATGTCATCGTCGGCGACTCCAACATGTGCGAGTCCACCACCATGCTCAAGGTGGGTACGGCCGCGCTGGTGCTGGAGATGATCGAGGCTGGCGTGCCGTTCCGCGACTTCTCCCTCGACAACCCGATCCGCGCCATCCGCGAGGTCAGTCACGATCTGACCGGGCGGCGTCCGGTGCGGCTCGCAGGTGGGCGGCAGGCCAGTGCGCTCGACATTCAGCGGGAGTACTACAGCCGTGCCGTCGAGCACCTGCAGACCCGCGAACCCAACGCCCAGATCGAGCAGGTTGTTGACCTGTGGGGCCGCCAGCTCGACGCTGTCGAGAGTCAGGACTTCGCCAAGGTCGACACCGAGGTCGACTGGGTGATCAAGCGCAAGCTGTTCCAGCGCTACCAGGACCGGTACGACATGGAGCTGTCCGATCCCAAGATCGCCCAGCTCGACCTCGCCTACCACGACATCAAGCGCGGTCGCGGTGTCTTCGACCTGTTGCAGCGCAAGGGTCTGGCCGCCCGCATCACCACCGACGAGGAGATCGAGGCGGCCGTCAACGAACCGCCTCAGACCACGCGGGCCAAGCTGCGCGGCGAGTTCATCAGCGCAGCACAGGCGGCGGGTCGCGATTTCACCGTCGACTGGGTGCACCTCAAGCTCAACGACCAGGCACAGCGAACAGTGTTGTGCAAGGACCCGTTCCGATCCGTCGATGAGCGGGTCAAGCGACTGATCGCGAGCATGTAGCGCCTAAGCTTGCTCCCGCGGGCAGGAGCGAAGCGACCGGGGGATTAGGGTAAATAAGTGGGGATCTCCAAAGTCGAACGATTGATGAACCTGGTCATCGCACTCCTGTCCACCCGCAACTTCATCACCGCAGAACGCATTCGCAAGACCGTCTACGGCTACGGCGACAGTCCCAGCGATGAGGCGTTCTCGCGGATGTTCGAGCGGGACAAGAACGAGTTGCGTGATCTCGGTATCCCGCTCGAGACCGGGCGCGTGTCGTCGATGGATCCGACCGAGGGTTACCGGATCAACCGCGAGACCTATGCGCTGCCTCAGGTCGAACTCACCGCAGACGAGGCTGCCGCCGTCGCGATCGCCACGCAGCTGTGGGAGTCACCCGAACTCGTCACCGCCACCCAGGGCGCGCTGCTCAAGCTGCGCGCCGCGGGCGTCGACGTCGACGCCGCCGACTCCGATGTCATGATCAGCTCGTCGGCGACGATGCCCGGACTTCGAGGGTCCGAGGAGGTCCTCGGAATCCTGTTGTCCGCCATCCACTCCGGCCAGGCGGTCGAGTTCGGTCACCGCTCGACCCGCAGCGAGCCCTACCGCACCCGCACAGTGGAACCCTGGGGTGTTGTGACCTCCCGGGGCCGGTGGTACCTCGTCGGCCACGATCGGGACCGCGACGACACCCGCACGTTCCGGGTGTCGCGCATCGGCGAGGTGAGCGCGATCGGACCGCGTGACGCGGTGACCAGGCCCGAGGGCCTCGACCTGCGGGATATCGTGCACCGCGCGGTGGCGGAGTGGCCACCGGGTGCTCAAGCGAGGGTGTGGGTGGCCGACGGCCGCGCGACCGCGCTGCGCAGGGCGGCCAGCGAGGTGGTGAGCCGCACCATCGGGGGGCGTGCCGGAGACGAGTTGGCCGTCGATATCGGGATGCACGATCGGCTGGCGCGCGAGATCGCCGGGTACGGCGCCGACGCGATCGTGTTGGACCCGCCAGCCCTGCGGGACGATGTCATCGCCCGGCTGCGGGCACAGGCCGGAGGTGAGGCAGTTGTCTAGCGTGTCGACGCGGCTGGTGCGGCTGCTCAACATGGTTCCCTACCTGAAGGCCAACCCTCGGATTACGTTCGAGGAGGCGGCGATCGACCTCGGAGTGTCGGTCAAGCAACTGCGCGAGGACCTGCAGCAGTTGTTCCTGTGCGGGCTGCCCGGGTACGGCCCGGGTGACCTCATTGACTTCGAGATGTCGGGCAAGACCATCGATGTCACGTTCTCGGCGGGCATGGACCACCCGCTGCGGCTGACCTCGCCCGAGGCGACCGGCATCCTGGTTGCGTTGCGTGCGCTGCTGGACGTTCCCGGCATGCTCGATCCTGCGGCGGCGCGCAGCGCGATCGCCAAGATCGAGTCCGCGGCGGGTGCGGTGACCGCCAGCGTGGGCGGGGCTCCCACGGCGGGTGACGAGCCCGCGCCCATCGAGAGTTCGGCCGCCACGGCGGTCCGTGCCGCGGTGCGCAACGACCACGCGGTGACCATCGACTACTACTCGGCATCGCACGACACCCTGACCAGCAGGACCGTCGATCCGATTCGGGTGGTCCTGGTCGGCGACCACAGCTACCTGGAGGCGTGGTGCCGCACCGCTGAGGGAGTGCGGTTGTTCCGGTTCGACCGCATCGTCGACGCCCGTGAACTCGACGAGCCGTCGCTGCCGCCCGCGCCCGCTGTCGCGGCGGCGCCCGACACGTCGCTGTTCGACTCGGATCCGTCGCTGCCTTCGGCGACGCTGCTGATCGACCGGTCCGCGTCGTGGATGTTCGACTACTACCCGTTGCATGTCGTCCGGGAATTGGCCGACGGGGTGTGCGAGGCGACCATGACGTACGCCTCGACCGCGTGGATGGCCCGGTTCGTGATGGGTTTCGGTGCTTCGGTGCGGGTTCTGGAACCGCAACCGCTGGTCGAGAGAGTGCGGGAATCCGCGGCCGCCGCGCTACAGGCCTACGAAGTCAGCAGTACCGATAGCGGCGGGTAGACTCGACCGCGACGTCTGGAGGTGACCGAATGGGTGGTCTGCAACCCTGGCATTGGGTGATCGTGATCGCAGTGTTTGTGCTGCTGTTCGGTGCCAAGAAGCTGCCCGATGCAGCGCGCTCGCTGGGCAAGTCGATGCGCATCTTCAAATCCGAGATCAAGGAGATGCAGTCGGAGTCCAAGTCGGATTCGACGGACGGCGTCGTGCCGCCGGCGAAGCCGATCGCCTCCGAGCGGGTTGAGCCGTCGACTGGCCAATCGACCCCAGAACAATCCTCCGACAAGCGTCCGGCCTGATCGCCGCGCTCGTCGAGCGCGACGCCTCGTCGCGTCGCTGATCGCCGTCTCCCCACGATTCCGTGCGCCCCTCAGGAGTCCTTCGGAAGCTCGACCCACGTCGTCGACGGTCGCGGGTCAACCCCGACGGCACGATGTCGCTGGTCGACCACCTCGCGGAGTTACGCAATAGGTTGTTGATCGCGGCGCTCGCCGTCGTCCTCACCACCATCGTCGGCTTCTTCTGGTACACCCACGGCGTGTTCGGCATGCCCAGCCTGGGTGACTGGTTGCGCCAGCCGTACTGTTCGCTGCCGGCGTCCGCGCGGGCGACGATCGCACCCGACGGGCAGTGTCGCCTTCTCGCCACTGCGCCGTTCGATCAGTTCATGTTGCGACTCAAGGTCTCGCTCACCGCAGGTGTCGTGCTGGCCTGCCCGGTCTGGCTCTATCAGCTGTGGGCGTTCATCACTCCTGGCTTGTACAACAAGGAACGCCGGTTCGCCTCGGTGTTCGTGGGCTTCGGAGCGCTGCTGTTCATCTCCGGTGCCGTGCTGGCATATGTGGTTCTCTCGACTGCCTTGAGCTTCCTGCTGACGGTCGGCAGCGACGTCCAGATCACCGCGTTATCGGGTGACCAGTACTTCGGCTTCCTGATCAACCTGCTGCTGGTGTTCGGCATCAGCTTCGAATTCCCGCTGCTCATCATCATGCTCAACCTCGTCGGCGTGGTGAGCTACGAGAAGTTGCGCGCCTGGCGGCGCGGCATGATCTTTGGGCTCTTCGTGTTCGCGGCCTTCGTGACGCCGGGCTCCGACCCGTTCTCGATGCTCGCGCTCGCGATGGCGTTGGTGGTGCTGCTCGAGTTCGCGATCCAGGTGGCGCATTTCAACGACCGGCGCAAGGCCCGACGGGCGGCCATCGAGGACGTGCCCGACGATCAGGCCGCGCCGATCGGCAGTGCGGAGGACGTCGAGGCGCCCGGTGCGGTCCCCGCCCCGTCTCGGCTGACAGTCGATGACCAGGCCACCTGAGGCGCCGGCCGATGAGCTCGGCCGATTCGCCGCCGAACTCCCGTTCGCGCTCGACGGCTTCCAGCGCAGCGCATGCCAGGCGCTGGAGAGCGGGCACGGCGTCCTGGTGTGCGCCCCCACTGGCGCGGGCAAGACGGTGGTCGGCGAGTTCGCCGTCCATCTCGCACTGGCCGCAGGCCGAAAGTGCTTCTACACCACGCCGATCAAGGCCCTGAGCAACCAGAAGCACGCCGATCTGGTGCGCCGCTACGGACCGGAGCGCGTCGGGCTGCTGACCGGCGACCAGTCGATCAACGGTGACGCCGACGTCGTCGTGATGACCACCGAAGTGCTGCGCAACATGCTCTACGCCAACTCCGCTGCGTTGCATGGGCTCTCTCACGTGGTCATGGACGAGGTGCACTTCCTGGCCGACCGGATGCGCGGAGCGGTGTGGGAGGAGGTGATCCTGCACCTGTCCGAGGACGTGCGGTTGGTCAGCCTCTCGGCGACGGTGTCCAACGCCGAGGAGTTCGGCGGCTGGATCCAGACGGTGCGCGGTGACACCACGGTGGTCGTCGACGAGCACCGGCCGGTTCCGCTGTGGCAGCACATGATGGTCGGCAAGCGGTTGTTCGACCTGTTCGAGGGTGGCCAGGCCGGCCCGGGGTCCACGCTCGTGGACCCCGAGCTCATTCGTCACATCAGGTTGCGCAGGGAAGCCGACCGGATGTCGGACTGGGAGCCCCGTGGCAGGGGACGATCCGCGCATCGGGGCAGGCCGACGCTCTATCGTCCGCCATCGCGGCCCGATGTGATCGCCACGCTCGACGGTGCGGGGCTGCTACCCGCGATCACGTTTGTGTTCTCCCGAGCGGGTTGTGACGCTGCGGTCAAGCAGTGCCTGCGTTCGTCGTTGCGGCTGACCACCGATGAACAGCGTGCGCGCATCTCCGAGGTGATCGATCGACGCTGCGCGGACCTGGCCGAGGTGGACCTGGTGGTCCTGGGCTATCACGAATGGCGCGAGGGTCTGCTGCGTGGTTTGGCCGCGCACCATGCCGGAATGCTCCCGGTGTTCCGGCACACCGTGGAGGAGCTCTTCACAGCAGGTCTGGTGAAGGCCGTATTCGCCACGGAGACACTGGCTCTGGGTATCAACATGCCCGCCCGCACGGTGGTCCTCGAGCGGTTGGTCAAGTACAACGGCGAACAGCACGCGCCGCTGACGCCGGGGGAGTACACCCAGCTGACCGGCCGGGCGGGTCGGCGTGGGATCGATGTCGAGGGACACGCCGTCGTGCTGTGGCAGCCCAACGACACCAGCGTGGAACCGGCCGACGTCGCGGGGCTGGCCTCCACGCGAACCTTCCCTCTCCGCAGTTCCTTTGCGCCGTCCTACAACATGACGATCAACCTGCTCGAGCACATGGGGCCGGATCAGTCACGGAGCCTTCTGGAGCGGTCCTTCGCCCAGTACCAGGCGGACCGGTCGGTCGTCGGTCTGGTGCGCGGCGTGGCACGTGGCGAACGCATGCTCGACGAGATCGCCGCCGAACTCGACGGCGGCCGGGATGCGCCCGTGCTGGAGTACGCGCGGTTGCGGGCAGACATCTCGGCGCGGGAGCGTTCGCAGTCGCGCGCGTCGCGCGTCCAGCGCCGCCGGGCAACCAACGACGCATTGGCGGGACTCCGGCGCGGTGACATCATCAACATCGGGCAGGGCCGCCGCAGCGGGCTGGCGGTGGTGCTCGAACCCGCAGCCGACGCCGACGATCCGCGACCACTCGTGCTGACCGAACATCATTGGGCCGGAAGGATTTCCTCCGCCGACTACGCCGGCGGCTCGGCCAAGGTGGGGACGATGTCGCTGCCGAAGCGCGTCGAGCACCGCCAGCCGAGGGTGCGCCGCGACATGGCGTCGGCCCTGAGGTCCGCGGCCGCAGGAATCGACGTGCCGAGGCGGCGCAGTCGGCGCGATCCCGACGAGGAACCCGACGTCGATCCGGAACTGGCGGTGCTGCGTGCCCAGCTTCGTGCGCACCCCGCCCACCACCTATCCGACCGCGAGGCCCTCGTCCGCGTCGCAGAGCGGTACCTGCGCATCGAGCGCGACAACGCAGACATCGAGAAGAAGGTTGCGGCAGCGACCAATTCGCTGGCGCGCACCTTCGACCGAATCGTGCTGCTGCTCACCGAACGCGGGTTCATCGCCGACGGCGGGGGTGACTCCAAGGACGATCCCAGGGTGACCGATGACGGCCGTCTGCTCGCGCGCATCTACAGCGAGAGCGACCTGCTGGTCGCCGAGTGCCTGCGCCGCGGTGCCTGGGACGGGCTGAAACCCGCGGAGCTGGCGGCGGTGCTGTCCTCGGTGCTCTACGAGTCGCGCGGCGACACGCCGGGGGCGGCACCGAGTGTCGACGCGGTGAGTGCCGGGCTGCGTCAGTCGTTGGCCAAGACCCGTCGGATCAGTACTGAGATTCGGGCCGACGAACAACGTCACCGCCTGTCACCCGGTCGCGAGCCCGACCCGGGCTTCGTCGCGGCGATCCACAAGTGGGCGAGCACCGGCGATCTGTCGGCCTCACTCGCCGCGTCTGACGCCTCGGGTAGCGGATCACCGCTGTCCGCCGGTGATTTCGTGCGCTGGTGCCGCCAGGTTCTCGACCTGCTCGACCAGGTGCGCAACGCCGCCCCCAACCCGGCCCTGCGGACGGTGGCGAAACGTGCGATCGGCGACATTCGACGCGGCGTCGTGGCAGTTGATGCACTGTAGTGTTATGCCAGCGCTTTGGATGCAGCGAGCCAAGGACGAAGTCAGGACCAAGGAGAGACGATGAGCGGACCGCAGGGATCTGATCCGACCCAGCCGTGGCCAGGTCAGCAACCGCCGCAGAGCGACCCACCGGCCTGGCAGCAACCACCGGCCCCCGAGCAGCCCGCAGGCGACAATCCTGCGTGGCAGCAGCCGGCCTACTCGCCGCAGCAGTACCCGCAGTACCCGGCGCCGCAGCAGCCGTACCAGCAACCCGATCAGTACGGCCAGCAGCCGACCGCGTACGGCCCCACGTCCTATCAGCAGCCGCAGTACGGTCAGCCCCAGTACGGTCAGCAGCCGCAGTACGGCCAGCCGCAGTACGGCCAACCCGGGCAGCCGCCGCAGTACGGCCAGCAGCCGGGCCAACAGTTCTCGCCGTACCCGCAGCCGGGATCCGATGAGAGTTCCAAGAAGTCGATGCGCCTGCTGCTCGGCGTCGGCGGCGGAATCGCGCTGCTCATCGTGGCCGTCGTCCTCATCCTGGGCTTCGTGGCACCGGGTTGGTTCGTCAGCAAGCAGCTCGACGTGAACGCGGCGCAGACTGGTGTCGCACAGGTGCTCGGCGACGAGACCAACGGCTACGGCGCCAAGAACGTCTCGGATGTGGTGTGCAACAAGGGCGAGAACCCCACGGTGAAGAAGGGTGACAACTTCACCTGCGATGTCAGCATCGACGGCACCAAGCGCCGGGTCACCGTGACGTTCCAGGACGACGACGGCACCTACGAGGTCGGTCGGCCCAAGTAACTCCCGGTCAGCCGTAACCCCCGGTCAGCAACAACCCCGGTCAGCCCGGGATGGCGTCCAGCGACTTCTGCAGGCGTGCGATCGATGACGTGACGCCGTACTCGGCCGCCAACTCGGCGACCCTGCGGGGGTCGCGCGCGACCAGCGGCAGCGTGTCCGAGTCGCCCGACAGACGCACCGGCGCATCGCGTGCCACCTGCACCACAGGCACTGCCGCGGCGATGTAGTCGTCGGCGGCCAGCAGTTTCTTGCGCTGCGCGGCCGGCATCTTCGACGTCGGGTCGTTCGCGGCGGTCAGGATCGCCGCCAGCGAGCCGTGCTGAGCCAGCAGGGTCTGCGCGGTCTTCTCGCCAACCCCCGGCACCCCGGGCAGACCGTCGGACGGGTCACCGCGCAGCAGTGCGAGTTCGGCGTAGGCAGGGCCGGCCCGGTCGATCGGGACGTTGTAGGTCTGCGCCACCTCGGCGGGCCCGAACATCGTCGCCTTCGACAGTCCGCGGCCGATGTAGAAGACCCGCACCGGCACGTGCTCATCGGACACCAGTTGCAGCAGGTCGCGATCGCCGCTGACGACCACGACGGGATCGGTCCGCTCCCGGGTCGCGAGAGTGCCCAGCACATCGTCGGCCTCGAAGCCGGCGGCACCCGCGGTGGCGATGCCGAACGCATCGAGCATCGCCATGATCATGTCGACCTGGGGGGAGAGGTCGTCGGGCACCACCTCGACGTCCGGATCGTCACCCGCGACGATCTCCTCGACGCGGTGCGCCTTGTAGGACGGGATCAGCTCGACGCGCCATTGCGGCCGCCAGTCCAGGTCCAGGCACACCACCAGGCGCGACGGGCGCTCACGCGCGACGAGCGTGGCGATCGTGTCGAGGAAGCCGCGCAGCGCGTTGACCGGCCTGCCGTCGGGTGCGGTGATCGAGGACGGTACGCCGAAGAACGACCGGAACCACATGCTGGCGCCGTCGAGCAGAAGGACGGACCCACTCATGCGCGTGCCCCGTTCTCGACCCGGAACACGTAGACCCCGGAGGTGACGGCCAAGTCGTCGGCACCCTCATCGTGCAGCAGCACCCGGACGGCGATCAGGCCATCCGCGCCGGCCATCGGCTCAGCGTCCACGCGGAACGGGCCCGTTTTGCCGCGGGCCAGGAACATCACGTGTGCCGAGACGCCCTGGAGCGCATCGGTTTCGCCGAACTCGGCGGCCGCGTCCATCGCGGCGGTCTCGAGGATGACGAACTGCGGCCCGATGTGCAGGGCGGCGTCGGGGGAGGCCACCTCGGCGGACAGCTCGGGAAGCGACCAGTGTCCGTCGAGTCTGCGGCTGCCGCCGAAGACCTGCCACAGCGGTGGCAGATCGGGCGCGTCGACCACCTCGATGGCGTCGACCTCCATCTTCGCCAGCCCGTCGGGCGGCACGCCGATGCTCACGCCCTGGCCCTCGATGAGGGCCAGCACGCGTTCGGGCCGGTCGGCGTCGACGATCTTGGCTCGGCTGTAGCCCATCTGCCTGCCGCGCCGCAGCTCCTCGGACACGACCTCGATACGTCGCACGTCGCGGCCCGGATCGAGGATCTGGCAGGAGTGGATGACGGGGTTGGGCACCGCCTCGAGGTCGGACATGTGCCCGCTCTCGGGTGCGGAGATGCCGAGCACGGCGAACAGCAGACCGCCCGTCGGATTGCGCATGTCGCGGCGGACGGTGACGGTGTCGTCCACGGCGCGCGGGTCCATCGAGGAGTACAGCCGCCCGATATAGCGGTAGCTCAACAGGCCTCCCCAGCGACTCCGGAGTTCCGCGGCGTAAGCCTGCGGGTCGTCGGCGAGATCGCGAATGTCGCGCAGCATCGGTCCTCCGTGTCGTCGGTAGCCTGCCGCTAGCCTATTGCCATGCACACCGACCGTTTCAGCACCGACGTGTACGCGCGCCGCTTGAAGACCGCGGCGCAGGCCACAGCGGCGGCCGGTCTGGCGGGACTGGTGATCACCCCCGGCTATGACCTGCGCTACCTGCTTGGCTCGCGCGCACAGACCTTCGAGCGACTGACTGCGCTGATCCTGCCCGCCGATGGGCAGCCCACCATCGTGGTGCCGCGGCTCGAGCTGGCGTCGCTTCGCGAGTCGGCGGTACCGGAACTTGGTCTGGCCGTTCGTGACTGGGTCGACGGCGAGAATCCCTACCAAATGGTCGCCGACGCGCTCGGTGGCGGGCAGGTGGCAACCGCGGTCACGGATTCGATGACGGCCCTTCACCTGCTGCCGCTGGCCGATGTGCTCGGCGTGGTGCCGGTGCTGGCCACCGACGTGCTCCGGCGGCTGCGCATGGTCAAGGACGGTGCCGAGATCGACGCGCTGCGCAAGGCGGGTGCGGCGATCGACCGGGTGCACGCCCGGGTGCCGGAGTTCCTGGTGGCGGGCCGCACCGAGGCTGACGTGGCCGCTGATATCGCGCAATCCATTGTGGAGGAGGGGCATTCGTCTCCTGCGTTCATCATCGTCGGATCGGGCCCCAACGGCGCCGATCCGCACCACGAGTGCTCCGACCGCGAACTCGCGGCGGGCGACATCGTGGTGGTCGACATCGGCGGCCCCTACGAGCCCGGCTACAACTCGGACTCGACGCGCACCTACAGCATCGGTGAACCGTCGGAGGACGTTGCGCGGCACTATGCAGTCCTGCAACGGGCCCAGCAGGCCGCCGTGGCCGTGGTTAAGCCGGGCGTCACCGCCGAGCAGGTCGACGCCGCCGCGCGCGATGTGCTCGCCGCGGAGGGGCTCGCGGAGGCGTTCGTGCACCGCACCGGGCACGGCATCGGGCTGTCGGTGCACGAGGAGCCCTACATCGTCGCGGGCAACGATCTGCCGCTGGAGGAGGGTATGGCGTTCAGCGTGGAGCCGGGTATCTACTTCCCGGGTTCGTGGGGTGCGCGCATCGAGGACATCGTGATCGTCACCGCGGACGGTGCGCTGCCGGTGAACAACCAGCCGCACGAGCTGGTCGTGGTTCCGGTTGGTCGCTAGCTGTTAGTCGAGTGCGCGGTCAGTCGATGCTGCGGTCGAGGAGTTCGGACGAGCCGAGCACACGCTCGATGCGCACCTCGATAACCACGCGACGCGGGTTGATCCGCGGGGTGCGGTAGCGCTGGGCGTACCGCAGCTCGGCGTCACGGATGGCGTCGGGATCTGTGTTGACCGAGGACTTACCCTCGAGCGACAGCCAGCGGGCGCCGTCGACCTGGCTGAGCACCGCGAGGCCCCGCTCGGCGGCGTTGAGAGCCTTCTGCGAGCCGCCCGTGGTGATGACGCGAGCCAGGTGCGTCTTGGGGTCGAATGTGAAACCGACCGCGACCACGTGCGGTGAATTGTCTGTGCGCAGGGTGGTCAGCATCGCGAGATGGCGTTCGGTCAGGAACGCGATCGCGTCGTTGGTCAGCCGCGTAGTTGCCTTCGCCATCGGTACCCAACTTAGCGCAGGACATAATCTCAGCCATGGAAGACACGGCGGACACGGGCGTGGTGGTGATATTCGGTGGCCGCAGCGAGATCGGCGTCGAGTTGGCGAGACGGCTGGCCCGCGGTCGCACGCTCGTGCTCGCTGCGCGGCGCGCCGATCAACTCGCCGACCAGGTCGCCGCGCTCACCGCGGCAGGCGCGGCAGCGGTGCACGTCACCGAGTTCGACGCCGACGATCTGGTGTCGCATGCCGGCCTGGTGGCCTCCATCGTCGCCGGGCACGGTCCCATCGGCACGGCGGTGCTGGCGTTCGGGATCCTCGGCGATCAGGCCCGCGCGGAACGTGACGCGACGCATGCGGCGGCCATCGTGCACACCGACTTCACCGCGCAGGTCAGCCTTCTGACGGTGCTGGCGGCGACCATGCGTGACGCGGGGTCCGGCAGGATCGTCGCCTTCTCGTCGGTGGCGGGCGCCCGGGTCCGCCGCGCCAACTACGTCTACGGGTCGGCCAAGGCCGGTCTGGAGGGTTTCGTCCGCGGCCTGACCGACGCGTTACACGGCACCGGCGTGCACGTGCTGCTGGTACGGCCGGGTTTCGTCATCGGACGCATGACCGAGGGCATGTCACCCGCGCCGCTGGCCAGCACACCGGAGCGCGTCGCCGACGCAGCAGCCAAGGCGCTGGCGAGAGGCCGCGCCGAGATCTGGGTGCCCCGGTCGTTGGGGGCGCTGGCGTTCGTGTTCAGGCTGATACCGAGGTCCGTGTGGCGCAGGATGCCGCGATGAGCGCTTGCGCGAAGAGCAGAGGACACAGATGAGCGCTTGCGCGAAGAGCACAGGACACAGATGAGCGCTTGCGCGAAGAGCAGAGGACACAGATGAGCGGACGCATCGTCGTGGTCGGGATCGGCGCCGACGGTATGGCTGGCCTGGGGCAGGCGTCCGCGGGGGAGCTGCGGGGCGCGTCCGTCGTCTTCGGCTCCGATCGCCAGCTGGCCCTCCTCGACGAGTCGGTGTCGGCGCAGCGCAGGCCGTGGCCGTCGCCGATGCTGCCCGCGCTCAAGAGCCTGCTGGCCGAGGTGGCCGGTGACGTGCACGTCGTGGCCAGCGGCGATCCGCTGATGCACGGCGTCGGTGCCACGCTGATCCGGCTGTTCGGCCCGGAGCGGGTGACGGTGTTACCGCACGTGTCGTCGGTGACCCTGGCGTGCGCGCGGCTCGGGTGGCCGGTACAGGACACCGAGGTGATCAGCCTGGTCACCGCCGAGCCCCACACCGCGGTGCGCCGCGGCGGCCGGGCCGTGGTGCTGTCCCGGGACGGATCCAGCCCCGGCGAGCTGGCGACGCTGCTCGCCGGCACGGGACGCGGCGACTCCGAGTTCACGGTGCTTGAGCAACTCGGCGGACCGGATGAGCGTCGCCGCACCGCGACCGCGGCGCAGTGGGCTGCGCGGCCGCCAGGCGACGTCGGAGACCTCAACGTCATCGCCGTGCGCTACCTGCCCGATCACCGGCGGTTCGCGACGCTGCCCGACGACGCCTTCGTGCACGACGGTCAACTCACCAAACAGGCGATGCGCGCCGTCACGCTGGCGGCGCTGGCACCACGGCCCGGTGAGCTGCTGTGGGACGTCGGCTCGGGTTCGGGCAGCATCGCGATCGAGTGGTGTCGCGCCGGGACCGGTTGTCGTGCCGTGGCATTCGAACGCGATGAGGAACGCCGCGCACGGATCGCCGAGAACGCGAAGGCCTTTGGGGTCGGCATCGAGGTGCGCCTCGACGCGCCAGCGGCGTTCGACGACGCGGCGGTGCCTGCAGTGATCTTCATCGGGGGCGGATTGACTCAACCCGGTCTGCTGGACGCCTGCTGGGAGCGGCTTCCGATCGGCGGCCGGCTGGTCGCCAACGCGGTGACGGTGGAGTCCGAAGCCGCTATCGCGCAGGGCTATTCGAGGCATGGTGGTGAGTTGCGAAGATTTCAGCACTATCGCGGCGAGGCGGTCGGCGCATTCACCGGCTGGCGGCCCGCGATGCCAGTGACGCAGTGGCTGGTGACCAAGTCATGACGGTGTACTTCATCGGTGCCGGACCCGGTGCGGCAGACCTGATCACCGTGCGTGGGCAGCGGCTGCTGCAGCGCTGCCCCGTGTGCCTCTACGCCGGGTCGATCATGCCCGAGGACCTGCTGGCGCTGTGCCCACCCGAGGCGAAGGTCATCGACACCGGGCCGCTGAACCTCGATCAGATCATCTCCGAGCTCGCGGCCGCACACGCCGCCGGACTCGACGTCGCCCGACTGCACTCCGGTGACCCGTCGCTGTACAGCGCGCTGGCCGAACAGTGCCGCAGGCTCGACGCATTGGGCGTGGACTGGGAGATCGTCCCGGGGGTGCCCGCATTCGCGGCCGCTGCGGCCGCGCTGGGCCGCGAGCTCACTGTGCCGGGGGTGGCTCAGACGGTGACGCTGAGCCGAGTGGCGACGCTGTCGACGGCGATGCCGCCGGGGGAGGATCTGCAGTCGTTGTGCGCCCCCGGCGCGACGCTGGTGCTACACCTCGCGGCGGCACAGATCGACACGATCGTGCCGGATCTGCTCGCAGGCGGCTACACCCCCGAGACACCCTGCGCGGTGGTGGCATTCGCGAGTTGGCCCAGCGAGACGGTGATCAAGTGCACGCTGGGTGAACTAGCGCAGCGGGTGCACGCCGAGGGCGTCACACGCACGGCGGTCATCATCGTCGGCGATGTGCTTGCTGCCGAGGGCTTCACCGACAGCTACCTGTACTCGGCCGACCGCCGCCGCGGAAGCCGGCACTGACCGATGAGTCGTGTCCTGCTGCTCGGCGGCACCTCCGAGGCGCGTGCGCTGGCCGCACGTCTGCATCCGCAGACCGACATCGTCAGCTCACTGGCCGGACGGGTGCCCGACCCGGCGCTACCCGTCGGGCCGGTGCGCGTCGGTGGCTTCGGAGGCGCCGCCGGCCTGGCCCGGTGGCTGGCCGACAACGGCGTCGGCGCCGTCGTCGACGCGACCCATCCGTTCGCGGCCACCATCACCGCGAACGCGGCGCAGGCCTGTCGCGAGACGGGCGTGCACCACCTGGTGCTGGCCCGGCCGGCATGGTCACCCGGGGACGCCATCGTCGTCGAATCCGATGTGGCTGCCGCCAACACCGTTGCCGAGAGGGGCTTCTCGCGCGTCTTCCTGACCACGGGCCGCAGTGGCGCGGCGGCGTTCGCCGACGTCGACGCCTGGTTTCTGATCAGGGCGGTGACGCCGCCAGAGCATCACGAGCTACCGCGGCACCACGAGCTGCTGCTGTCACGCGGGCCGTACCATCTGGAGGCCGAACGGGATTTGCTGCGGGCCAAGCGGATCGACGCGTTGGTGACCAAGAACAGCGGTGGCGCCATGACGCGGGCCAAGCTGGACGCCGCGCGTGAGCTCGGGGTTCCCGTCGTCATGGTGGACCGCCCAGGGCTGCCCGACGGTGTGCACGCCGTGCCGACCGTCGACGAGGCGGTCGACTGGGTCAGAGCGCTCTGACGAGATCCAGGCTGCCCAGATCGCGGATCGCCTGACAGCCGCGCTCGAGCATCACCAGCATCATGTCGTCGCCGCGCTCGGTCGAGATGGCGAAGGCACAACCGAGTACCGAGAGCAGCGGCACCTGCAGCATGCCGACCCGGTAGTCGCGCCAGCACGTCTCGCGGGCGTAATCGGTGATGCCGTAACTCAATAGCTCCGCGTAGTAGGTGGAGACCAGGTCCTCGTCGGACTGTGCGCGCGCGGCGGGGAGCAGGCTGGTTCCGGTGAAGTACGCCAGGTCCCGTGCGGGCAGCCCGACACCCAGTGTCTGCCAGTCCACGACGGTCACGCGGGTGCGGTCGGGGTCGAACAACATGTTGTCGAGGCGATAGTCGCCGTGCATCAGTGAGAATCGGTCGCGGTCGGCAAGCAGCCACTGCGCCACCATCGACATGGCCTCGGTCGTCGTGTCGCGATCCTCGGCGCTCATCCGTGCGCCCAGCCGTTCCAGCGTGATCTGGGTGGCCATCACCGCGATGTCACCCAGACCCTTGATGGCGTCGTCAGTCGTCAAAGACATGGCCAGGCCGGGGAAGTCTGGCCACCTGGGGTCGCACCAGGTGGGTCCGTGCAGTCCGGCCAACGCCTTGACGCCCAGGGCCGCCTCGGCCGGCGTGCATCCGCCGATCTGGTCGCCCTGCACGGCGGGTGCCATGTCGGCGAGCAACAGAACGAAATCGCCGCCGTCCTCGGAGATGTCGCAGTAGAAGTGCTGCGGAATCGGGATGCGGACGAGGCCCGCCACATCGGCGTAGAAGGCGTGTTCTGACCGGTAGCCGAGCGCCACCCGTTCGCGTACTGCGTCGTCCTGGGATGACAGTTTGATCGCGAAGGTGGCCGGCAATTCGGGTTGCTCGGAGGCGTAGCCGACGGCGATGCGGTAGGTGGCGCCGGTCTGCCCTGTCCCGATCGGGGTCACATCGACCGACTTGACCTCGGCCTGCAACACGGTCTGCAACCATTCCGGCGTCACGTCCGTCGGGCTACGAGGAATCGAGACGGCCATCCCGGGACCAGAAGTCATGCCGCGTGACGCTAATCGCAGTACTGACAGCTGTCAACGATCTTCGACAGGAGTCAGCAGTGTTCAGCCGGGGTATCGGCGGAGCGTGTAGACGCGGTCGCCGGATCCGTTGGACTGCCACCGAGTCTGCGACGAGCCGATGATGAGCAGGCATCGCATGTCGACGTCGGCAGGGTCGAGATCGCCCAGCGCCACGACCTTGACGTGCTCCTTCGGACCGGACACATCACGGCCGATCACCACCGGAGTTGCGGGGTCGCGGTGCTCGAGCAGCAGGTCGCGCATGGCGCCGACCTGCCATGTCCTGGTCTTGGAGGCAGGGTTGTAGATCGCCAGCACCAGGTCGGCGGTGGCCGCGGCGGTGAGCCGCGCGGCGATGACGTCCCACGGCTTGAGCCGATCGGACAGCGATATGACGGCGTAGTCGTGCCCGAGTGGTGCCCCGACCCGGCTGGCGACGGCTTGGGCGGCCGTCATCGCGGGGATCACCCGCACGTCGACATCCGGCCAGTCCTCGGCCTCCTCGAGCACGGCGGTGGCCATCGCGAACACACCGGGATCACCTGAGGAGATGACGGCCACCGCGCGGCCCTGTTCGGCGAGTTCGCAGGCGAGCCGGGCGCGGGCCGGTTCGTCGGTGTTATCGCTGGGGTGCCGGGTCTGACCCGCACGGGCGCCTATGCGGTCCAGATACGGCCCGTAGCCGATCAGGTCGGTGGCGGCAGCCAGTTCACGACGGGACTGTGGTGTGATCCAGTCGGCGTCGCCGGGGCCCAGCCCGATCACCGCGACACTGCCCTGCGGCTGCGCCGGTCGCGGCGTCATACCGGGCAGCATCGCCAGGGCGAAGTAGGGCACCGAGTCGGCGTCGGCGTCGGCTGCAGGCAGCACGCGCTGCTCGGTGGTGCTGGCCCGCTCCACGTAGAACGCGTCGTCGATCCGGCCTGTCGCCGAGAGTGCCTCCCGCACAGCAGGGTAGGACCGGCCGAGCTTGAGCACCACCGCGGCGTCGGTGTCCCGCAGCCGCCTGCGCAGCTCATCGGGTGGCAAGGTGCCGGGCAGGATCGTCAGCACCTCATCGCCCTGCACCAACGGCGTGCCGGTCGCGGCCGATGCTGCGCTCACCGAGGTCACCCCGGGCACGATGACCGCCTGGAATCGCGACGTGAGCCGGGTGTGCATGTGCATGTAGGAGCTGTAGAAGAGCGGGTCGCCCTCGGCCAGCAGCGCGACACTGCGGCCGGCCTCAAGGTGGACGGCGATGCGATCGGCCGACACGCGGTAGAAGTCCTCCATCGCCCCCGCGTAGCCACCGGGGTGGTCGGTGGTCTCGGTGGTCACGGGGTAGACGAGGTGCTCCTCGATCTGACCGTCGCGCAGGTATGGCTCGGCGATGCGGCGCGCGATGCTGCGGCCGTGGCGCGCGCTGTGATAGGCCACGACGTCGGCCTCACCGATCACACGGGCGGCCTTGACGGTGACGAGTTCTGGGTCGCCGGGGCCCAGTCCCACACCCCAGAGGGTTCCGACTTGGCTCATTCGTGGACGCTCGCAATCGCGTTGACCGCGGCGGCGGCCATCGCACTTCCGCCGCGTCTGCCGGTCACCACCAGGTAGGACATCCCGCGTGGACGCTCGATCAGCTCCTGTTTGGACTGGGCTGATCCGACGAAACCGACGGGTCCGCCCAGCACCGCGGCGGGCGTCGGTGCACCCTCATCGAGCAGTTCGAGCAACCGGAACAGCGCAGTCGGGGCGTTGCCGATGGCCACAATCGCGCCGCCGAGGCGATCGGCCCACAGGTCGACCGCGGCAGCCGAACGGGTGCTGCCCAGCTGGGCGGCAAGATCGGCGGCGCGGGGATCGGCGACCAGCGAGACGACCTCATTGTCGGCGGGCAGCCGTGACCGGGTGATACCCGCGGCCACCATCGACGAGTCGCACAGCACCGGTGCGCCCGAGGTCAGCGCGGCATGGGCCCGGGTCACCACGTCGTCGGTGAACGCGACGTGTTCGGTGACGTCGACCTGGCCGCAGGTGTGGATCAGGCGCACCACGACGCGTGACACATCGTCGGGGAAGCGCGCCAGGTCAGCCTCCGCGCGAATGGTTGCGAACGACTGCCGGTAGATCTCCGCCGCGTCGCGGGTGTAGTCCAGCACGCGATCACCCTACGGGTGGCGTGGCAGGTAGCCGTCCCCGGTCGCCACCAGTACCTCACCGACGGGCGGCGCCCCGCAGGCGCGTTCACAGCCGACGAAGTGCCGGTGGGTGTCGGCGGGCCGCAGCGCGGCGTCCGCTGCGTCGCGACGGACATCAGCGGCCGAGTGATCGCACCCCGGGCTGCCGGTGCAGGCGCTGACCGACAGCCACGGCGAGGCCGCGTCGAACACCAGGCCCTGGGGCGCCAAGACCCGCAGCGCGGCATCCGCGACGTCCTCGTCGACATCGCACACCACCACCGACCGCCACGGCGTGATCACCAGCGGCGCATCGACAGCGGCCAGGAACTCGGCGGCCCTGGCCTCCAGCACGCCCAATGGCACAGCGGCGCCGAGTGCGACCCTGCCATCGCGTTGGGTGATCCACCCGACCGGCGGAGCCATCACGGGAGGCCAGGTGCGGCCCGGCTCGGCGGTTCTCGGCAGACCCGTCAGCAGAACGTCGACATCGCCGAGTTCCTTCGCGCGCCAGGACCTTCCGCGCACATCGACGAATCTGGCGGCGACGGCGGTCAGCGTGGTGATGACGTCGGCTGTCGGCACGCGCACGCCGGTGTCGACACCGGCGACCAGCAGTGCCGCGTGATCGGGCGACAGCAGGTGCACGCCGACATCGGCACCCAGACCCGACACATCGCCGCGGCCGTCGTCGAGGGCGAACATGAACCGTCCGGGCAGTCGCGCGAGCCCGGGATCGCCCTGGATGGCCTCATCCAGACCCAGCACCAGGGGGCGGACGTCCGCTTCGCCGCCGTGGCGACCGGACAGCGGTGAGGCGACGATATTGCGCACCCGCTCATGGCTGGCCGAGGGGAGGAGCCCGGCGGCGGCGATGGCATCGGCGAGCGCCGGTGGATCGCCGACAGCGCGAATCTGGATGTTGCCGCGCGAGGTGAGTTCCATTGCCGGTGAGCCGAAGCGCTGCGCGGCGATGGCCAGCGCGGCCAACTGCCCGGCGTCGATCATCCCGCCGGGAAGCCGCACCCGTGCCAACGCGCCATCTGCGGCCTGGTGCACCTGCAGTGCGCCGGGGCAGGCGTCATCGTCGCGATCTCGGGCCACACGTCTACGGTACGGCGGCCAGCCTCGCGGTGAATCCGGAAGGGGTGACGACCTCGGAGTAGTGTGATGCGTCGCCGGCGATGACGCGGCTTGGCGCACCGTGCACGTCGACGGGGATGTCACCGGCCAGCGTGACCCGGCTCAGCCTGCGGTACTGGTCGTCGTAGTCCGACACCGCATAGTGCTGTGTGGCGCGGTTGTCCCAGATGGCGAGGTCGCCCGCCTGCCAGTTCCACCGGATCGTGTTCTCCAGCCGTGTCACCCGGGCCTGCAGCAGGGCGAGCAGCGTCGCGGACTCCGCCGATCCGAGCCCGACGAAGCGTTTCACGAAGTGGCCCAGCAGCAGCACGCGCCGGCCCGTCTCCGGGTGTACCCGCACCACCGGATGCTCCGTCTCGTAGACGTCGGAGACGAACTCGTCGCGGTAGGCGCGGATGGTGTCCGCACTCTGGTCGATGCGCTCATCGACGTCCCGCACGTAGTCGTAGTCATTGGTGTGGATGGCGCGCAGGTTCTCGACCAGCAACCGAAGTGGTTCGGGGAGTTGGTCATAGGCGGCCTCGGTCGACGCCCACGTTGTGGTGCCCCCGTACTCCGGAAGCGTGACGGCGCGCAGGAGTGAGGCCTTGGGCACGCGGTCGACGAACGTGACGTCGGTGTGCCAGGAGTTGGCCTTGTCATACCGGGAGTCGATGGGCAGTACGTCGGTGCCGCGCGACAGCACCGTGGGGTGTGCGAGCGTCGGCGTGCCGAGGGTCCTGGCGACGGCCAGCTGTGTGTCGTCGTCCACGTGGTGTTGGCCGCGGAAGAAGATGACCTTGTGGGTCAGCAGTGCATCGTTGATCGCCGTGACGGTGTGACGGTCGAGGTCACCGTCCAGTCGCACGCCGTCGACCCGGGCCCCGATGTGGGCGCCCAGCTTGACGATGACGGGGGAGTTGGTCATGGAGCCATTGCCTCAAAACGGGGCGGGCCTGACCACCGTTTCAACCGGGCCGAGCAATAGTCCGCGGTGACCGCGGGCCACCGATCGTCGGGGTGTGACCCGCGTCACCAAATCGACGTGTGTGTTCCGTGCCACACGAAAGTGCGGAATGCGGTACCGGCGGTATTACGTTCTGAGAAGCACCGTTTGCCAGCAGCATTCACGACAGTGGAGTCGGCGGACGGGTGACAGAGAGGAATCGCAATGCTCGCACTCATGGCTTTGGGAGCAGCGCTCGGACTGATGGTCATCGGATTCGGCCTGCCGTACCAGGAGACGTGGCACAGCCGCTGGGGTAACGACCACCGCTGAGGCCTGCCCGCCCGGCGCGTTAGGTGGACGACCGTGATCGGTGACTGCCCAGGCGCCGGGCGACATGGGTAACAATGGTGCGTGCCTGAATCGCCTAGCGCTCCGACCATCCTGCTGCTGTCGACCTCGGACACAGACCTCATCGCGGCCCGGGCCGGTGACGCCGGCTACCGCTGGGCCAACCCGTCGCGACTGATCGACGGTGAACTCGCCGAGTTGCTGGACGGCGCAGACGCGGTCGTGATCCGCATCCTCGGCGGATACCGCGCCTGGGAGGACGGTATCGACCAGGTCGTCGCCGCGGGGCTGCCCACTGTCGTGATCAGCGGTGAGCAGACGCCCGACGCGGATCTGATGAGCCACTCGACGGTGCCCGCGGGCGTCGCCCTGCAGACGCACGTCTACTTTGCCCAGGGCGGCGTGGAGAACCTCCGCCAGCTGCATGCCTTCCTGTCGGACACCCTGCTGATGACCGGTTTCGGCTTCGCGCCACCGGTGGCGACGCCGACATGGGGGGTACTGGAGCGCACCACCGGCGTCGATGTGTCGGGGCCCCGCGTCGCCGTCCTCTACTACCGCGCGCAGCACCTGGCGGGTAACACCGAGTACGTCGAGGCGCTGTGCCAGGCCATCGAGGGTGCCGGTGGTAGCCCGGTACCGGTGTACTGCGCATCGCTGCGTACCGCCGAACCCGCGCTGCTGGAACTGCTCGGCACCGTCGACGCGATGGTGACGACCGTGCTGGCCGCGGGAGGCGCCACGCCTGCCAGCGTCGGCGCAGGCGGATCCGACGACAACTGGGACGTCGCGCATCTGGCCGCACTCGGCATCCCGATCCTTCAGGGTCTGTGCCTGACCAGCTCGCGGGCCCAGTGGGATGACAACGACGATGGAATGAGCCCGCTGGATGTCGCCACCCAGGTGGCGGTTCCCGAGTTCGACGGACGGATCATCACGGTTCCGTTCTCGTTCAAGGAGATCGACGACGAGGGCCTGATCTCCTACGTCGCAGACCCCGAACGCTGCGCACGGGTGGCCGGGCTGGCCGTGCGGCACGCCCGGCTGCGTCACATCGCGCCCGCCGACAAGCGGGTCGCCATCGTGTTCTCGGCCTACCCCACCAAACACGCCCGGATCGGCAATGCCGTCGGATTGGACACCCCGGCCAGTGCTGTTGCGCTGTTGCGGGCCATGCGCGAAGCGGGATACCAGATCGGAGACGTGCCGGGTGTCGACGCCGGCGATGGTGACGCCCTGGTGCACGAACTGATCGCACGCGGCGGGCAGGATCCCGCCTGGCTCACCGACCAGCAGCTGACGGGCAACCCGATCAGGGTGTCGGCAGCCGACTACCGGGCGTGGTTCGCCACCCTGCCGACCGGTTTCACCGACGCTGTCAACAAGCACTGGGGTCCGGCCCCGGGTGAGCTGTTCGTCGACCGCAGCCGCGACCCCGACGGTGAGATCGTCATCGCCGCAATGCAATCGGGCAACATCGTGATCCTGGTCCAGCCGCCACGCGGCTTCGGCGAGAACCCAGTGGCGATCTACCATGACCCCGACCTGCCGCCGAGCCACCACTATCTGGCGGCCTACCACTGGATCTCAGCGGAGTTCGGCGCCGACGTGATGGTGCACCTGGGCAAGCACGGCAACCTCGAGTGGCTGCCGGGCAAGACACTGGGCATGTCAGCGGGCTGCGGCACGGACGCGGCGCTGGGCGACCTGCCGCTGGTGTACCCGTTCCTCGTCAACGACCCGGGGGAGGGCACCCAGGCCAAGCGCCGTGCGCACGCCGTGTTGGTGGACCATCTGATTCCGCCGATGGCGCGCGCCGAGAGCTACGGCGACATCGCACGTCTCGAGCAGCTGCTCGACGAGCACTCCAACATCGCGTCGCTGGATCCCGGCAAGCTGCCCGCGATCCGTCAGCAGATCTGGACGCTCATGCGTGCCGCGAAGATGGACCACGATCTGGGGCTGGAGGACCGGCCCGACGAGGACGTGTTCGACGACATGCTGTTGCACGTCGACGGCTGGCTGTGTGAGATCAAGGACGTCCAGATCCGGGACGGCCTGCACATCCTGGGGCAGGCACCCACCGACGACGTCGAACTGGACCTGGTGCTGGCCATCCTGCGCGCGCGCCAGCTGTTCGGTGGTGAGCAGCATGTGCCGGGCCTGCGTGAGGCGCTGGGCCTCGCCGAGGACGGCCACGACGATCGGGCATCGGTCGACGCGGCCGAGGGCAAGGCGCGCGAACTGGTGTCGGCCCTGCAGGAAAGCGGTTGGGACGCAGCGGCGGTCGACGGAATCACCACCGATCCGGCCGTCGCCGGTGTGCTGCGCTTCGCCGCGGCGGAGGTGGTGCCGCGGCTGCGGGGCACGTCGCGGGAGATCGATCAGATCCTGCTGGCGCTCAACGGGGGATTCATCGAGTCGGGGCCGTCCGGCTCACCGCTGCGCGGGCTGGTGAACGTGCTGCCCACCGGCCGGAACTTCTACTCGGTGGACCCCAAGGCGGTGCCGTCCCGGCTGGCCTGGGAAACCGGTGTGGCGCTTGCAGATTCACTGCTCGAGCGATACCGCGGCGATCACGGTGAATGGCCCCGGTCGGTCGGGCTGTCGGTGTGGGGGACCTCCGCGATGCGCACCTCCGGTGATGACATCGCCGAAGTCCTTGCGCTGCTCGGTGTTCGGCCGGTGTGGGACGAGGCGTCCCGCCGCGTTGTCTCACTCGAGCCGATCGACCTCGGGGAGCTGGGCCGGCCGCGCATCGACGTGACCGTCCGGATCTCCGGCTTCTTCCGCGACGCGTTCCCGCACGTCGTCACGATGCTCGACGACGCGGTCAGCCTCGTCGCCGGACTCGATGAGGCCGACGAGGACAACTACGTGCGCGCCCACAGTCGGGTCGACCTGGCCGAGCACGGCGACCAGCGGCGCGCGACGACACGGATCTTCGGATCGAAGCCCGGTACCTACGGCGCCGGGCTGCTGCAGCTCATCGACAGCAGGAACTGGCGCGACGACGCCGACCTGGCGCAGGTGTACACGGCGTGGGGCGGTTTCGCCTACGGCCGCGGCCTCGACGGTGCCCCGGCATCGGAGGACATGGAGACGGCGTACCGACGCATCGCCGTCGCCGCCAAGAACACCGACACCCGCGAGCACGACATCGCCGACTCCGACGACTACTTCCAGTACCACGGCGGCATGGTGGCCACGGTCCGGGCACTGACCGGACGCGACCCGGCGGCCTACATCGGGGACAACACCCGACCGGACTCGGTGCGCACCCGCACGCTGTCGGAGGAGACCACCCGGGTGTTCCGGGCCAGGGTGGTCAATCCGCGGTGGATGGCCGCCATGCGCAGACACGGCTACAAGGGCGCTTTCGAGATGGCCGCCACGGTCGACTACCTGTTCGGCTACGACGCCACCGCCGGCGTGATGGCCGACTGGATGTATGAACGACTGGCCGGTGAGTACGTGCTGGACGATGAGAACCGCAAGTTCATGAACGAGTCCAACCCGTGGGCGCTGCACGGTATGGCCGAGCGGTTGCTCGAGGCCGCGGGCCGGGGCATGTGGGCCGAACCGGAGCAGGCGACCCTCGACGGGCTACGCCAGGTGCTGTTGGAGACCGAGGGCGAGCTCGAGGGATGAGCACGCGTCAGGCCTGGCTCACCCGTCCGGAGACCGTCGCTGATATTGCGTCCGTTCGGCGGATCAACCTCGCGGCCTTCGAGACGGCGGAGGAAGCCGATCTCGTCGACACACTCCGTGGTGATCCCGCTTGGATCGACGGACTGTCGATGATCGCCACAACCGACGGCGGTGATCCCGCTGGATATGCGCTGCTCACGCGTTGCCATATCGGTGACACTGCGGCGCTGTGTCTGGGGCCGTGCGCGGTGCCTCCCGAATATCAACGAGCCGGGGCAGGATCTGCTGCCATCCGCGCGGTCCTCGACGCGGCCAGGCAGCAGGATGAGTGCTTCGTGACCGTCCTTGGCCACCCCGATTACTACCCGAGATTCGGGTTCACCCGGGCGTCCACCCATGGCGTCAGGATGCGCGACGAGGTTCCCGACGACGCACTCATGGTGCTCGCCCTCGACGGAAGCGAGATTCCCTCGGGCGTCATTCGCTATGCCGCACCGTTCGGCGACATCTGAGCGAAGCGACCCGGGGAGATGGTTCGGCGGGCAGGAGCGAAGCGACCCGGGGAGATAGATTGGGCACCATGACCGTCACTTTTGCCGACGTCGCCAAGGCCGAGTACATCCTGCTGACCACGTTCACCAAGGACGGCAGGCCCAAGCCGACGGCCATCTGGGCCGTGCCGTCGGGCGACGGGCTGGTCGCGATCACCCAGGAGCAGTCGTGGAAGGTCAAGCGCATCCGCAACACCCCGCGGGTGACGATCGCCGTGTGCGACCGTGCCGGCAAACCGAAGGGTGAGGCGGTGGAGGCCACCGCGGCCGTCCTGGACAAATCGGTCAATGGCGCCACCTACGACGCCATCGGCAAGCGCTACGGGCTTATCGGTAAGACGTTCAACTTCTTCTCGAAGTTCCGCGGCGGCATGCAGAAGAACGTCACGATCGAGCTGAAGCCGGTGAGCTGAGTCGGTTAGGAACCCGACCGCCCGAGCATTCGTTGAACAGGACATGGCTATGAGGCTCTTTCTGGTGTACGTCCTCGTCGAACTGGCGGTGGTCGTCTGGCTTGCCTCCACGATCGGCTTCGGCTGGACGTTCCTCCTGCTGGTCGGGACGTTCGCCGTCGGTCTGGCGCTGGCCGGCTCCCAGTTGAGGCGACAGATCCAGCGGCTGCAGTCGGGGCTGGTGTCCCCGCAGGGCGCGGTCACCGATGGCGCCCTCGTCGCGATCGGCACCGTCCTGACGGTCATCCCCGGCCTGGTCACCTCGGCGTTGGGTCTTCTCTTGCTCGCGCCGCCGACCCGTGTCCTGGCGCGTCCGGCGGTCGCCGCGCTGGCCGCGCGTCGTCTGGGTCGCGTGCCGCTCATCGTCACCACCACCGGCCAGACCGGGTTCAGGACAGGTCCGACCGGTTTCCCACCCGCCCGCGGGGACTACATCGACGGTGAGGTGATCGACGTCACCGATTCGGAGCAGGATTCGGCGCAGAGCACCTTGCCACAGCCCCCTCGACCGATTTGACGACGCTACTGATCAATGGCCGGATCCACAGCCCGGCCATGCCAGACGCGACTGCCATGGCGGTCAGTGACGGACCGGACGCCGTGGTGCGATGGCTGGGATCGGACACCGTCGGCCGCGCGCAGTTTCCCGACGCCGAGGTGATCGACCTCGATGGCGCCTTCGTGGCACCGGCGTTCGTCGACAGCCACGTGCACGTGACCGCCACCGGCTTGTCCGTCGACGGTCTCGACCTACGTGGTGCCACATCACTCGACCACCTGCTGCGCATGGTCGCCGAACACGCGGGGCGCCATCCCGACGGGCCCATCTGGGGGCACGGCTGGGATGAGACGGCATGGCCTCGGCCGGTTCCGCCGACCACGGCCGATCTCGACGCGTTACTCGGTGACCGGCCCGCATACCTGGCACGCGTCGACGTGCACTCCGCTGTGGCGTCCACGGCGCTGCGCCGGTTGACTGCCGGCCTCGATGCGGAGCCGGGCTGGGCGGCCCAGGAGCCGCTGACCGCCGCGGCGCACCATCGGGTCCGCGCGCTCGCCCGCTCGCTGCTGACTCCGGATCAACTGCGCACCGCCCGCCTATCCGCTCTGGACCTGGCCGCGCGGTCCGGCATTGTCGCCGTGCACGAATGTGCGGGGCCCGAGATCGGTGGGCTCGACGACTGGCTCGCGGTACGCGCGCTCGATCATGGCGTCGACGTTGTCGGCTATTGGGGTGAGGCCGTCACCACCGCCGACGCAGCCCGGGAGCTGATCGCGACCACCGGGGCGGCCGGTCTGGCCGGTGACCTCTTCATCGACGGCGCACTGGGCTCACACACCGCATGGCTGAGATCGCCGTACGAGGATGCGTCCGATTCGTGCGGGAACGCCTATCTCACTCCCGAGGCTGTCGAGGCGCACCTCGCGGCGTGCACCGCGGCCGGGGTGCCCGCCGGGTTCCACGTCATCGGCGACGCCGCCGTCGCGACGGTGGTGGACGCCATGGATCGTGTCGTCGCCCAGTTCGGCGCGCCCGCGGTCGCCCGGTGCGGGCACCGGCTCGAGCATCTCGAGATGGTCGACGCCGATCAGGCGGCCCGGCTCGGCGCATGCGGTGTCATCGCCAGCATGCAGCCCAACTTCGACGCACTCTGGGGCGGTCGGGACGGTATGTACGCGCAGCGTCTCGGTGCGGGTCGCGCCGCCGGGCTCAATCCACTCGCGCTGCTTGCGGCCAAGGGCGTGCCACTCGCCTTCGGCTCGGATGCGCCCGTGACCAGCATCGAGCCCTGGGGGACGGTGCGTGCGGCGATACATCACCGGACCAAGGGCAGTGCCATCTCGGCCCGTGCCGCGTTCTCGGCGGCGACCAGGGGAGCCTGGCGGGCGGCGGGGGTGCGGGACGGTGTCACCGGCACCCTGGTGCCCGGGGCGCCGGCCTCATACGCGGTGTGGGAGATCTCCGGCGGACCCGAGCGTCTCGAGGTCGCGGCCCCCACCGACACGGTGCAGCGCTGGTCAACCGAGCCGGGTTCACGGGTGCCTGCGTTGCCAAGGCTCGACCCGTCCGACCCATTGCCGCGGTGCCTGCGGACAGTGCATCGGGGCCGAGTCCTTCATGGGTGACCATCCCAAGGCGGAGCCGGTCGAGACCGAGCCCGGCACAGCCGAACCCGGCACAGCCGAACCCGACAAGGCCGACGATCAGGGGTCTCGAGTCGCCGCGCTGGCATCCCGCGTATCGAGGCGGGTGTGGATCGCGCTGCAGCCACGGTTGGTGCGCCTGACCCTGTCGATCGCGGCGGGCCTGCTCCTGTGCCTGGCCTTCCCGCCGTTCGGGTGGTGGTATCTGGCGTTGCTCGCCATGGCACTGCTGGCCTGGGTGCTGACCCGGCCGGAGACCACCAGGGCCGGGGGCCTCGGATACGGCTTCGTGTTCGGGCTGGCCTTCTATCTACCCCTGCTGCCGTGGATCAGCGGACTGGTCGGCGCAATGCCGTGGGTGATGCTCGCGGTATTGCAGGCGCTCTTCGCCGCAGTGTTCGGGCTGCTCGCGGTGATCGTGCGGCGACTACCGGGCTGGCCCCTCTGGTTCGCCGGGGTCTGGATGCTGGCGGAGTGGCTGAAGTCTGTCGTGCCCTTCGGTGGATTCCCCTGGGGTGCAGTCGGGTTCAGTCAGACAGACAGCCCGCTGCTGGTCGTCGCGCACTTCGGCGGTGCGCCGCTGGTGTCCTTCGTGACGGTGCTGACCGGCTTCGCTCTCGCGGCGATCGTGATGGAGTGCGTGCAGTGGTGGCAACGGACCGACACCTCGGCAGGAACGCCCGCCGTCGTCGTGCCGGGTGTGTGCATCGTGGCGGTGCTGTTGGTCGTCGCGCTGTCCGGGCCGCATGTCCGTCAGTCCGGTGTCGGCGCCGGTGACGAGCAACCCGTCACGGTGGCCGCGATCCAGGGCAACGTGCCCCGGCTGGGTCTGGAGTTCAACGCCCAACGGCGCGCGGTGCTGGACAACCACGTCAAAGAGACCATGCGCCTGGCTGATGACGTCCGCGCAGGCCGTGCGCCCGCCCCCGCCGTGGTGATCTGGCCGGAGAACTCCTCGGACATCGACCCCCTGGCCAACAAGGACGCCGCCGAGCAGATCTCGATGGCCGCCGAGGCCATCCGTGCCCCAATCCTGGTCGGCGCCGTGATCGCGGCTCCCGGATACAGCCGGAGTGATCCTGCGGCGCTCAACACGGCCATCGTCTGGGACGGCGTCGACGGACCCGGCGAGCGGCACGACAAGAAGATCGTGCAGCCGTTCGGCGAGTACCTGCCGTGGCGCAGCTTCTTCTCCAAGCTGTCCTCCTTCGCCGACCGGGCGGGCTACTTCGTTCCCGGTGACGGCGACGGCGTAGTGCACGCGGCGGGCATCCCGATCGGCGTCACCACGTGCTGGGAGGTCATTTTCGACCGAGCGGCCCGCCAGTCGGTACTCGCGGGGGCGCAGTTCCTGGCGGTTCCGGCCAACAACGCGACGTTCAACGAGGCGATGAGTTCACAGCAGTTGGCCTTCGCGCGTCTGCGGGCCGTCGAGCACGACCGCTACGTCGTGGTCGCCGGCACCACCGGAATCAGCGCAATAATTGCGCCGGACGGTCGTGAACTGGCGCGGACCGCGTTCTTCGAGCCGTCCTATCTGGACGCCCAGATCCGGCTGAAATCAAACATCACGCCCGCCACGCGCTGGGCGCCTTTGGTGCAGGCCCTGCTGGTCAGTCTCGGTGTTGGGGCTGTCCTCGCTGGGATGCTGCACAATGGAGGTTTCGTGCGTCGTCGCCAACCGGCGACCGCAGCCAAGGGCAACGGCGAAGGAGTGTCATGACGATGGGTGGCGAACGCCCGAGTCAGCGCACGCTGGTCATCATTCCGACCTACAACGAGCGCGAGAATCTGCCGTTGATCCTGGGTCGGGTACACGCGGCACGCCCCGACGTGCACGTCCTCATCGTCGATGACGGAAGCCCAGACGGAACAGGTGAGCTGGCCAACGAACTGGCCCTGGCCGATCCGGATCGTGTCCATGTCATGCACCGGGCGGGCAAGGGCGGCCTAGGTGCCGCCTACGTCGCGGGCTTCGGCTGGGGCCTTGGCCGCGGCTACTCCGTCCTGGTCGAGATGGACGCCGACGGGTCACACGCTCCCGAGGAGCTGTACCGGCTGCTCGATGCCGTTGATGAGGGCGCGGACCTCGCGATCGGTTCGCGCTACGTTCCCGGCGGCACCGTCAGGAACTGGCCCCGGCGCCGGATGCTGCTGTCGCGCACGGCCAACGGCTACTCGAGGATCCTGCTGGGCGTCGACGTTCACGACATCACGGCGGGTTACCGCGCGTACCGTCGCGAGGTTCTCGAGAAGATCGATCTGGCAGCCGTCGACTCCAAGGGCTACTGCTTCCAGGTCGATCTGACCTGGCGCACCATCAGCGCCGGTTTCATGGTCGTCGAAGTGCCGATCACGTTCACCGAACGTGAACTCGGGGTGTCCAAGATGAGTGGGTCCAACATCCGCGAGGCGATCTTCAGGATCGCCCAGTGGGGTATTCGCGGGCGCTTCGATCGCGCCCGCGGCGTCGTGCGCTAGCGCACGACGCCGAGCAGGGCGTGGGTCAGCTGCCGCTGCCGCGCCGGCGCGTCTTGATGATGTCCATGCGCTCCTTGAGCAGTTCGTCGAGTTCCTCCAACGAACGACGCTCGAGCAGCATGTCCCAGTGCGTACGCGGCGGCTTGACCTTCTTCTGCTCGGGCACGTCACCATCGATGAGGGTGCCTTCCAAGCCGTTCTTGCACGGCCAGGTGCCGGGGATCTCGGCATCGTCGGCGAAGGGGACCTCGAACTCCTCACCATTGTCGGTGCGGTAGCGGGCGACCTGACGGGGCGCCAAGTCGTGGTTGCGGTCCGTCTCGTAGCTCACGGCTCCAAGGCGGCTGCCCCTCAATACACGATCAGCCATCGTCAACACCTCTCGTCATACGTTTTTCGTCCGGAAGAGTCAACGCGACGTAGTGGCGCGAAGTTCCCGACCCAACTGTCCATGATACCGGGATACTCGCCGAACTCGGTTTAGAGTCATGTCCCGTGACAGTGGGCACGGGGATGGGCGTCGGGACGGGCACTGGCAGGCGCAATCGCCTGCAGCCCTGCCGGTGGTGCGGCCGGGAGGTCGCCGACGCCGGGATCGGCCGCCGCAGGCAGTACTGCAGGCAGTCGTGCCGTCAGCGGGCCTACGAACAGCGCGCCCTGGTGAAGGGCACGTCGCTACCGCCTGACGCCGTGGTGCTCACGGCTGACGAGGCCTCGCAGCTGTCCGATCGTGTGTTCCAGGTGCGGTGCGCCGCCGAGGACGTCGCGACCGCGGTACAAGAGGGAGCGCAGGGCGACGAACTGCGCGAGCTGTGCGAAGCGCTGTTGCAGGCGGCCAAGGACGCCGACGGCTGGCGTTAGGGTCCTCGCGAGCGCCGACCCGACCTCGGTGTCAGGCGCCTCCGATCAGGGTGGTGCGCAGTTCCGCGCGTGTGACGCGCGGCGCCCAGTCCAGGGCCTGCCGTATCGCCGTCGTGTCGAATGCGCTCGCGCGTGGGTCGGCACGGTAACGCTCGGCGTCGACGGTGGCGGGTAGCTCGCCGAGAGACTCCGACAGGAACTCCAGCGTGTCCCTCGGTGACAGGGTGTCGTCCGCAGCGACGAGGTAGGGACCGAACCCCGGCGCGGCGGCGTCCAACGCCGCGAGAAAGGCCTCAGCACAGTCCGTGGCGCAGATGTATTCACCGAGAAAGATCTCGCTGTCGGGATCGAGCAGCGTCTCCAGGTTGTCGGCTGTCACGACCGTGCACGGCCGAAGGCATACGACGTCGAGTGAATTGCCGTCGACGAACGAGCGGGCCATGGTCTCCGCGACGGCTTTGCTCACGCTGTATGGCTCGACGGGCGAGACGGCATGCTGCTCGGAGATGGGCAGGAACAGCGGTTTCCAGTTGTCGCGCATCTCGTGCAAGCCCATCGCCGCGACGCTGGAACACATCACCACACGACGAACGCCGGCTTCCGCGCTGGCTTCGAGGACATTCCACGTGCCCAGCGCATTCACCCGGATGGTGTCCTCGGCGCGCGTGTGGAAGTCGTAGTCCACGCCGGCCAAATGGATGACGGCGTCTGCGCCTTCGAATGCACTTCGCAACGACTCGGGGTCGAGCACGTCGACGACGATGCGCCCGTCGTCGATCGTGGCCGGCCGGTCGGCCACGACCACCTCATGGCGGCGCATCACAGCCGAGCACACGTACCGGCCCAGTCTGCCGGCGCCGCCGGTCACCACTACTCGCACTTCTCTAGCCCTCCATCGATCCCGACCTTGCCCGCCCTGCCCTTCACTCGTCGCGTCATGACGGCTCCATGGCTGGAGGTGCCGCCGACTCTGAGGCTTGGACCTTCTCGAACTCCTCGCTGCGGGTGAGCCATTCGGTGTCACCGCGCAGTGATCGAATGACGAGTATCGCGATGCCCAGGATGAACCAGGCGATGACGACCGGGAGTGCCCAGTTCAATGGCGCCGCGGGTATCGGATTGAGCGACATGTAGGAGACCGCGACGAGCGCCACGGAGCCGATGATGGGGATGGCGCCGTGTTTGACGATGTTGAACTCCGACAGCGCCCGGGTGCGGTACAACCGCCACACCGCGAAGTTGGCCAGCACGTACACGAAGTTGAGTGCGAACACGAACATCAGGCCCGTGAACGGGAACACCTCTGACAGACCCACCGTTCCGACGAGAAGGAACCCGACGACGACGTTCAGGACGGTTTGCAGCACGACGGCGTTGCCCGGGGTTCGGTTGCGGTTGAGGCGTCCGAGGATTGCGGGCAGAGTTCCGGTGCGTCCCATCTCGTAGAAGATGCGAATCGATGCGTTCATACATGCCAGGCATGCGCCGATGATGGCGGTGATCATGGCTATGGGGGCGAGGATCCAGGCGGCGCCCCAGTGCCGTTCGGCCAGCACGAAGATCGGTGGAATATCCGAATCCGCCATCGTGGAAAGCTGATTCGTACCCCAGCCGGTGATCTCACCCCATGTGGTGATGACCACGAAGATGCCCATGATGACGATCGATCCGAGTACGGCTCTTGGCACGTTCTTCAACGGGTTCGAGGTCTCCTCGCCCAGGGTCGCCGCGTTGTCCCACCCGGTGAGGTTGTAGATGCTGAAGATGAATCCCAGGAAGAAGGCGCCCATCCCCGGGCTGTTGTCGCCCCATATCCACGAAATGCTGGTCCCGCCGTCACCGGGTACGAAGAGGCACCACACACACAGCGTCAACATGATCAGGATCTCGGCGAGGCCGAGGACCACCACGACCCCCACTGCCATCTCCACCCCGCGAATCGCCAGCAGGGCCACGACTGCGATCAGCACGACCATCGGTAGCCACCAGGGGATGTCAATCCCGTAGTTCGCCAACAGAATCTGATGCATCGTGGATCCGAGAAGGGTGGTCAGCATCGCCGTGGCGACGGGATAGAACAGTAGGTATACCCAACTGACCATGAATGCTGAGCGCGGCCCGATGAGTTGCCGTGTGAAGGACCCGTAGGACCCGGCAGAGCGAAGATGGCGTGTCAGCTGCGCCAGCGAGTAGCCCAATAGGTAGGACACCACAGCGGCGAGGAAGACAGCCAACGGGCTGAGGTAGCCCGACGTGACAGCCAGGAACGGCACGGAGAAGATGACGCTGACTGCCGGCGACATCGTGGTGATCGACTGCATGATCGCTCCCGGAAGCGTGACGGCGCCCGCGCGCAGTCCCTCCGGTGGTGCTGTGGCATTGTCCACGGTCGTACTCCTTGGTGGTTCGGTCGATTGCTGATGGAGCCGGATAGAGCGGTTGGGGTGGGACGTTCAGATCCGCGCACGGACGGTCGAGTTGTTGCACGCAACGATCTGACCGGTCAGATGTTCAAGTTCGAGATCGGCGAGGAAGGCGACGAGTTCGGCGACCTTGGTTCCATATCCCTCGACGCTGGGGCCGGCGAGAAGATCCGTCTGAACGGCGACCGCGTTGACAGATACGCCTCTCGGACTGAACTCCCTCGCAAGCGATTTCGTCATGGCGATCGCCGCGCCCCCGAGTGCAGACTCGATGGATCGACCGGCCTCACCGCAGACCCCGGCATCATTGGTGACCAACACGACCCGACCACCACCGTTCTCGACCATCCCGTGAACGCGCTGGAGCCGTTCAAATGCCGACTCGAGAGTCCTCTCGACGACCTCCCACCACGTCGACTGGTCGGTATCGAGAAACCTCTTGGCCTCCTGGGCCGGTGGCATCACGCCGACGATGAGAACGCGCGGAGCGATGCGTGCGGGGGTGCCGAATGGCTGTGACGAGCAACGCAGCCCCATGTTCGTGAGAGCGGCACTGACGGATGCGGCCAGATCCTCTGGTAGAAGGGCCAACTCGGCTTCGGTGGTCGTGGTCACAGCACACTCCCTGCGTTCGGCGAAATGACCTGCCCAGACACCTCGGCGTGACCGCCCAACAGAAATGCGACGGTGCGGGCGATCTCAACGGGTCCTACCAACCCGCGCGATGGCAGGGTCGACAGATAGGCCTCGGTGCGCCATACCGTGCCTGCCGCGATCATGGCGGTATCCGTTGGTCCCGGCGCGACGCTGTTAACGCCGATGCCATCCGGAGCGAACTCCACTGCCAGCGCACGCGTGAGGCCAAGCAGTGCACCCTTTGCGGCCACGTAGTGCAACGCGTCGTCGCCGCCGGCGAGAGCCAGCTCGGACGAGATCGACACAATCTGGCCACCGCCGCGCACACGCATCAGAGGAGCCGCCAGCCTGCACCACCAACCGAATGCGCGCAGGTGGGTACGCAGCATCGAAGTCAATGCGACGCTGCTGATCTCGGCCAGCGGGATCTCCTCGACGTACCCGGCGGCGCTGACCAAGCCGACGACCGGTCCCAGCTCGTCACACACCTTGGCGAACGCTCCGCGCATACCGTCGAGGTCCATGACGTCGACGCGCACGTCGAGATCGACATCGGGCGATGGGGAGCGATCCAGGCCGGCCACGAGCCAGCCCTGGCGGCGAAGTTCCCTCGTCGTCGCGGCGCCGATCCCTCCTGCGCTCCCGGTGACGAGAGCGACCCGGCGATCAGACATCGTCGTTGCCCCCGAAGTCGTTGCCCCCGAACTCCTTGTGGAGGGCAGCGGACATCTCGGCCACGGCAACGTCGAACATCGCCCGGCCCAGCTCGGCGGAACTTCCCGAGGCCGTCCGCAGCACCCCCGACGGATCCACCATCCCTGCCGGTTCTGGAAGGACGGTGTACGGAGGTGCCGACACCGTGGCGGTGTGCGGCGAGATCAACTGCGGCCGGACTCGTTCGGCGTCGAGATGCCACACGAGTGACGTCTCGACCACGCCGGCGTGCTCGGCCTCCCATCCGGGAAACATGCCGTCGAAGATCTCATCCAGTTGGTGTGCGCTGATCTGCTCCCACCAGTTCAGGACAACCACCTTGGCCTGCGCACCGCGTTCCAGGGCGAGGTTGACTCCCTCGACGATGAACAGCGTGTTCTCGTAGTGCCCGTTGATCAGCGCGATGCGTGACAACCCGTGGCGCGCCCATCCGTAGACGATGTCGGAGACGATGGCGCTGAGAGTGGCTCCCCGCAGGCTCACCGTCCCGGGAAACAGTTCGCCGCCACCACTGGCCGGCTGCGAGCGGTAGCCGTAGTTGAATCCGGGCAGGACGACGCCTCCGACCTGATCGGCCAAGGCCTCCGAGAATTTGATGGCGAGGAAGGTGTCGGTGTCCAAACCCATATGGGGTCCGTGCTGCTCAATTGCGCCGACTGGGATGAGTCCGATGTCACGCCCGACCCGTTGTGCAATGTCTGGTCCACTGAGGAGGCCAGCAGATGTTGTGAGCGGTTGAGTCACTGGTATCGCCTTAGGGTTTGGGGACGGGGGATGGGAGCGCTGAGAGCTCCTAGAGATGGGTGGGGTCGAACATTCTCAGCAGGGCTGGCAGGACCACCACTGCCGGGCCGGTCGTGGTGAAGGTCTCCGCCACGACACGGCCGACGTCGGCAAGTGATGCGGGATACGCGGGGACGCCGAAACTGGCTGCCAGCGAGACGAAGTCCGGTCGGGTGAGTTCGGTGGCGGTGGCCTGACCGAATGCGTCGGTCATGTACTCGCGAAGGATTCCGTAGCCGCCGTCGTCGACGATCAGCCACGTGACGTCCGCGTCGTGTTGCCGCGCGGTGGCCAGTTCCGCGATGGAGTACATAGCACCACCGTCGCCGGACACCGCGAACGTCCGCCGTCCCGATCCGATCGCCGCTGCCACAGCTGCGGGGAAGGCGAAGCCGAGTCCGCCGGAGCCCTGTGCCGAGTGGAACTCGCCGTCGACGGGATCCCAGGCCGACCACGCCCAGTAGCCGGCAATGGTCATGTCCCAGAATGTGTGTGCGGTCGACGGGACCGCGGCGCGCAGGTCGCGCATCAACGTCATCTCGGCGGCGACGTCCTGGCCGGCGAGCCTGTTCTCGACCGCCTCGCGCAATCCGGCGGCGACCTGCCTGCCGTGGGACGGGTCGCGCGGTGACACGCGTTCGGCGATGGCGCGCAGTGCCAGTGCCGCGTCGGCATGGACGGCGAGCGCCGGATGGTTCGCCTGCAGAACGCGGGCCTCGGCGTCGATGTGGATCAGCCTGCCCTTCGGGGCGAACGTGAAGTAGTTGCTGGTCACCTCGCCCATCGCCGTGCCGACCGCCAGTAGCACGTCGGCGTTCTCCAACAGGTCGGTGGTGTGGCGGTCCTCGATCCACGACGCGGCCGACAGCGGGTGATCGAACGCGATGGCGCCCTTACCGCCGACGGTCGAGACCACCGGTGCGTCAAGTCTTTCCGCGAGCGGCACCAGAGCCTCGGGACCACCCGCCGATCTGCGGACCCCGCCGCCGGCCAGGATGACGGGCTGGTGTGCCCCGTCGAGTAGTCGGGCCGCGGCCTCGATCACCTCGACGCGCGGCGCCCGGTCACTGGGAGCGGCGGCGACCGATGTCACCGGCGGCACGTACCCAATCCCCGTCGCTCCGCTCGCCCCGTCGGTCGACTCGAGGAGCACGTCCTGCGGGATCTCCACCCAGGTCGGCCCTGCCGGTGCGGACTGTGCGGTTGCCCACGCGTCGGCGATCAGGCTCGGGATGTCGGCGGCCCGTCGAACCACGGCGGTGCTCTTGGTGACGTTGACGGCGCTGCGCTGCTGGTCATCGAGTTGATGAAGCATGCCGCGGCGCAACCCGAGCCCGGAGCGTGGCACCTGACTGGTGA
Organism: Mycobacterium sp. IDUB_39; assembly: GCF_055419205.1. Lineage (NCBI taxonomy): Bacteria > Bacillati > Actinomycetota > Actinomycetes > Mycobacteriales > Mycobacteriaceae > Mycobacterium > Mycobacterium sp. IDUB_39. The sequence goes on along the minus strand of NZ_JBVAXF010000007.1, from coordinate 173,053 downwards.
TCACCAGCAGCGGGACACACGTGGCGTACGCCTCCTGCAGGGCGCCGAGTGCGGTCAGCGCACCCGGTCCCGTCGACAGGAAGAGGACACCGACTTCGCCAGTGGCCCTGGCGTATCCGTCGGCACCGAACGCCGAGTTGTTCTCCACCCGCGAGCTGACGAACGTGAGGTCACTGCGCCGGATCGCGTCGAAGAGGCCAAGGGCGTGCTGGCCAGGAATGCCGAAGACGTGTGAAACACCCAGTGCGGTCAGGGTTTCGACGACGACGTCGCCCCCGTTTCTCGGCCGGCTCACTGATCGGCCTTGTGGCGCATCGCGAGCAGGGACACCAGATCGTAGGCGACATGTGCGGCCGCCACCCCGGTGATCTCGGCGTGGTCGTAGGCGGGAGCGACCTCGACGACGTCGGCGCCGACGAGGTTGAGGCCGGCGAATCCGCGCAGGATCTCGAGTAGTTCGCGGCTGGTCATGCCGCCTGGCTCCGGCGTGCCGGTGCCTGGGGCGGCGGCTGGGTCTAGGACGTCGATGTCGACCGATATGTAGACGGGACGATTGCCGAGGCGTTGACGCAGCTTGTCGACGACTTCCCGCGCCCCCTCGTAGTAGACGTCGGCCGACGTGACGATGCCGAACCCGAAGCGGCGGTCGTCCTCAAGGTCCTTCTTGCCGTAGAGCGGACCGCGGGTGCCAACGTGGCTCAGGGCCTCGGTGTCGAGGATGCCCTCCTCGACGGCGCGGCGGAACGGCGTGCCGTGCGTGTACTCGGCGCCGAAGTAGGTGTCCCAGGTGTCCAGGTGAGCGTCGAAGTGCACCAGCGCTACGGGGCCGTGCTTCGCAGCGGCGGCCCGAAGTAGCGGTAGGGCGATGGTGTGGTCGCCGCCGATGGTGACCAGGCTCGTGTCGCCCCGGGTCAGATCGATCGCGGCGGCTTCGATGGTCTCGATCGCCTCGTGAATGTTGAAGGGGTTCACCGCGATATCTCCGGCGTCGGCCACCTGGGCGATCTCGAACGGCGACACGTCCAGTGCCGGGTTGTACGGCCGCAGGAGGCGTGAGGACTCGCGAACATGGGTGGGCCCGAACCGGGCACCTGGCCGGTAGGACACCCCGGAGTCGAACGGCACACCGACCACCACGACGTCGGCCTTGCCTACGTCGTCGAGGCGCGGCAGGCGGGCGAATGACGCAGGCCCGGCGAACCGCGGGGTCACTGATGCGTCGATCGGTCCGATGGGGGTGGTCATGCGAAGGCCTCCGCGGGCTTGGTGTGGTGTCGAAGTCGTGCTGTGATCCGGGCCACTGTAAGTCGACTCACGCACCCGCGCAATCACTTCGATCGCCGAATCGATGTTGATAATCACGATATGACGGAGATCTACGGAGAATCCGGCATCATGGGCGTGAATTGCTGCTTCACCTGTCCGATATGACGCGGCGGGCGGGTGGAAAATTCTTCTACGAGATTTCGAGGGTGGTGAACGATGGACCAGGTCGACGAGGCGATCGTGGAACTGTTGGAGGTCGACGGGCGCTTGACTCACCCGGAGATCGCCCGCGCAGTCGGGCTGTCCCGGTCCGCGGCCGCGGTGCGCGTGCAACGGCTCATCGCCAGCGGCCAGGTGATCGTGCGCGGTGTCGTCCACCCCGCGGTGATCGGGCGCGGCGTGCTGGCCTACGTCGGGCTGACGGTCGATGGACCGGTGAAGCGCATCGCCGCCGCGGTCGCCGATCGTGACGACGTTCCCTTTCTGTCGTTGACGAGCGGGTTGCACGGCCTGGTCGCCGAGCTGCGCGCGGCCTCGATGCGCGATATCGATAGGGCAGTCGGCCAACTGCGCGGCCTCGAGGGCGTCGTCGGCGTCGACACGCTCACCTACGTCGAGGTGGTCAGGGACGTGGTGGGCCCCGTCGGGGAGGTCGCCACCGACGTCGATGACGTCGACCTCGCACTCCTTCGGGCATTGCAGGAGGACGGCCGCGCCTCCTATGTCGACCTCGCCAGGGTCGTCGGGCTGTCCTCGGCGGGTGCGCGGCGCCGCGTCGTTCGGCTCGTCGAAGCTCAAGTGGTCCGCATCGGCGCAGTCGTCCGCCATTCGGGTCAGGACCGGCAGAGCGCCATGGGGTTCGGCATCCGACTGACCGGCGACCACCACGACGTCGTGGCCGCATTGACCGCGATGCCATCGGTGATCTTCGTGGCCCGCACCCTCGGCCGGTTCGATGTCCTCGTGACGGTGCGCGCTTTCTCCGCGGCCCAACTCGTCGAGTTACTCGACACGGTGCGCGCCATGCCAGGTGTGAGCGCGCTGGAGAGCTGGGTTCACCTCGAGGTGGTCAAGGAGAGCTACGCCTCGGTGTTGGACTCCGCCGGCTGACAGGCCCTCAGCAGGTGAACTGCTTGCCGATCCCGGCGGGGGGTGTGGCCGGGCGCAGGCAGCCGAAGGTCTCGACGCCCGCGGCGTCGAACTTGACCGCCGACTGGTGGGCGTAGTTCACGCAGTACACGCTGGCAGTGTCGGCGCGGCAGCGGTAGTCGCCGAACGACAACGTCTGTCCGGGCGGCAGTTCGGCGCCGGTGCCCCGGCTGAAACGGCCCGGATCACCGTGCGCTGAGCCAACTTCCACGCTGCGCCCGCTGAAGTCGACCCAACCCCCCTTCCATTGGCCGTAGACGTCCGCTGGCTGCGGCGGGGGATCGGTCAGGTCCACCAGACAGGCCAGTGCGCCGTCGGCCCTGGAGTCGGTCATGCAGTTCGGTGTACCGGACGGGCCGGTGAACGCGACGTCCTCACCGAGCTCGGTGGTCGCACCCGCCCGTGACGCCGTGTGGTGGGCCGCCACGTCGGCCGCTGTGCCCTGCTCGATCCAGCCGATGACGTCGGCGATCGCGGCGCCCGCCTGCGGTGGCTTGGCCGCCGCCGTGGTGGTGGTCGACCTGCCCGTCGATGTCGGCGACGATTTCGAGATTGTCGGGTGGGCTGTCAGCGCTGTTTGAGAGCGTTCGGCTTCATCGCCCGAGGTGGATGAACACCCTGCGACCAGCACAGACGCCGCGATCATGACAGCAATCCGCATACCAACCAGGCTAGCGGGCCGGGTGGTGAGTGCGGGTCAGCAACCCCTTGTCTGAACTATTTCCGATCGAGACCATCCACATTCTTCGCTACCGTCATGTCATGCACGACCGACCCATTCGCGTGACGATCGACAGCGGAACCATCGAGGGGTTCACCCGTGACGGCGTCAACCGGTGGCGATCGGTTCCATATGCACGGCCGCCTGTGGGGGCTCTGCGGTACCGGGCGCCGCAACCGGTGCAGCCGTGGCGCGGCGTGCGGTACTGCCACGGGTTCACCTACTGCGCACCCCAGGACCGCAAGTACACCATGGTGCGCGTCGGCAAGTACCAGCCGATGAGCGAGGACTGCCTGACACTCAACGTCGTCGCGCCGGAGTCCGTCTCTGTCGGCTCCTCGCGCGAGCGCTCGTCGGCTGACGGCCCGCTGCCTGTGATGGTCTTCATCCACGGTGGCGGCTACATCCTCGGTAGCTCGGCGACGCCGATCTATGACGGTGCCGCCCTGGCGAGGCGTGGCTGCGTCTTCGTGTCGGTGAACTACCGGCTCGGTGCGCTCGGATGCCTGGACCTGTCGTCGCTGTCGACGCCCGAGCATCAGATCGACGACAACCTGTTTCTGCGCGACCTGGTGCTCGCGTTGCAGTGGGTCCGCGATAACGCGGCGGTGTTCGGCGGTGACCCCGACAACGTGACGATCTTCGGCGAGAGCGCCGGCGCGCACGCCGTCGCCACCCTGCTGGCCGTGCCCGAGGCGAAGGGACTGTTCCACCGGGCGATTTCGGAGAGCCCCGCCAGCGGTATGGCGGGCACACCGGAGATCGCGGCGGCATTCGCCGACGACTTCGCCGGCATCCTCGGCGTCGCACCTCAGGATGGCGCGGCCGCGTTGATGGCCGCGCGCCCGTCGCAGTTGGTCGAGGCACTCAACACGCTGATGCGGAACATGAAGGAGATGCGCGGCGCGTTTCCCGTCGGCCCGACGTATGACACCGAGTACCTGCCTCGGGATCCGGTCGCCGCCATGCGCGACGGTGCCGCGCACCAGGTGCCGCTCATCGTGGGCACCAACGCCGACGAGGGCAGACTCTTCACCCGGTTCCTCCAACTGCTGCCGACTACCGAGCCCATGATCGACGTGTTGTTCGCCGATACCGATGTTGACGTACGAAACCGGATCACCAACGCCTATCCGGGGTATCCGAACTCAGCGGCATGCGTCCGGTTGGGCGGGGACTTCGCGTTCGGGACAGCGGCGTGGCAGATCGCCGAGGCGCATGGCCGACACTGTCCGACGTACGTCTACCGCTACGACTACGCGCCGCGCACCTTCCACTGGTCAGGGCTGGGGGCCACCCACGCGACCGAACTGTTCGCGGTGTTCGACGTGTACCGCACGCGTTTCGGCTCGCTGCTCACCGCGGCGGCGGACGGAGCCTCCGCGCGCCGGGTCAGCAATGACGTGCAGAACCGGTGGCGGGCGTTCAGCCGTGACGCCCTGCCGGGTGAGGGCTGGCCGACCTATACCCATGAGGACCGGGCGGTGCTGGTGTTCGACCGGCAGACGCGTGTGGAGTTCGACCCCGACGCCGATCGCCGACGCGCCTGGGAGGGCTTCACACTCACCGCGAACTGAGGTGTGATTTCGACTGCGCGGCACCGCTCGATGTGATTGCGTGAGCGGGTGAGCCACCCATTGGATCCGCTATCGGCCGACGAGTTCAGCGCCGTTGCAGCCATTCTGCGACGCGAACACGGCGTGGACTTGGGGTGGCGCTTCGCGTCGATCGAGTTGGCCGAACCCGGTAAGGAGGAGTTGGCTGCATTCTCCGACGGCGGCCCGACGCCGACACGCAGGGCGACGGTGGTCTGCTTCGAGCGGTCCGTCAACGCGACCTACAAGAGTGTGGTGTCGCTGAGCGAGGACAGCGTCGAGTCCTTCGAGCACATCCCCGGCGTGCAGGCGAACTTCACCGTTGACGAGTTCGTCGAGTGCGACCAGGTGCTGCGGACCCATCCCGACGTCATCGCGGCATTGGCCGGGCGCGGCATCACCGATCTCGACAACGTCTTCATGGACACCTGGACCTTCGGTGATGCCGTCATCCCGGACGAGTTCCGTGGGCGGCGGCTGGGCTGGTCGGACACGTGGCGCAAGGACGGGCCGGGCGCCAATCCGTACGCGCACCTGATCAGTGGGCTGCACTGTGTGATCGATCTGAACAGCATGGAGGTGCTGCGGGTCGAGGACAGTGGCCCGTTCGCCGGCGGGGGTATTGAACCGCCAAATGTCATGGGGGAGTATGTGCCCCGACACATTCCCGACCGGATCCGGGCTGCGTCCCGGCGTGAGCCGCTCAAGCCGCTGCACATCACCCAGCTCGAGGGTCCGTCGTTCAGCCTCGACGGCAACCTGCTGCGCTGGCAGAACTGGTCGCTGCGCATCGGATTCAACTACCGCGAGGGCATGACGCTGCACACCGTGCGCTATCAGGACGGGGACCGGGAACGGTCGATTGCGCACCGGATGTCATTCGCGGAAATGGTGGTGCCGTACCGGGACTCATCGGTTGATCACTACCGGCGCACCGCATTCGACATCGGCGAGTGGGGGCTGGGCTTCATGACGCAGTCCCTGGAACTGGGTTGTGACTGTCTGGGGGAGATCCGCTATCTCGACGCCGTGCTGCATGACAGCAGGGGTGAGCCCTACACCATCACCAACGCGATCTGCATTCACGAGGAGGACAACGCCGTGCTGTGGAAGCACGTCGACCACGACATCGGTGCCGAGGTGCGGCGGATGCGCCGGCTGACACTGTCGTTCCATGTCACCGTCGCCAACTACGAGTACCTGGTGTACTGGCGGCTCTACCAGGACGGCAACATCGAGTGTGAGGTGCGGGCCACCGGCATCATGGTCACCACCCCGTTAGCGCCCGGTCAGCCGAACCCCAACGGCACGCTGGTCGACGAACGCACCTACGCACCGTTCCACCAGCACTTCCTGGTGGCGCGACTCGACCTCGACATCGACGGTCCGTCCAACACCGTCTACGCGAGCGAGTCGTACGCCGAACCGATGGGCCCCGATAACCCCTACGGACTGTCGGTGGTCGTGCGCAACGTCGCGCTGCGTAACGAGGAGGAGGGCAAGCAGGACGTCGACTTCAGCACTCAGCGGGCCTGGAAGGTGGCCAACCCCAACGTCACCAACGGGCTCGGCACCCATCCCTCCTACAAACTCGTGCCGGGTAGCGCGATCCCTCCGATGTTCGACTCGAAGTCGCCGGTACTGCAGCGCGCCAACGTCATCGGACACACCCTCTGGGTGACGCCCAACCGCCCCGACGAACGGTGGCCCGCGGGCGAGTTCGTCAACCAGTCGGTTGCGGACACCGGTCTGGGGCGGTGGACGAAGGCGAACCGTCCGATTGAGAACACGGATGTGGTGCTCTGGTACGTGTTCGGACTGCATCACATCACCCGTCCCGAGGACTGGCCGGTGATGCCTGTTGACGTGGTGTCGTTCTGGCTCAAACCGTTCGGCTTCTTCGACCGCAACCCGGCACTCGACGTGCCCGCGGCACCACCCGAGCAGTGTCACGCTGCACATACTTGACACCCGTCAACTGAATCGACGGAATTGTCGCCGCTGACGACGCCGGTGCCCTAGGTTGGCGGGGTGCAACCTTCCGCGCCACTCCTCGAACGCCCCGCCGACCTGACCGCCGAGTGGCTGACTGCCGCCCTCGGGGCAGGCACCGTGTCGGACTTCAGCTACGACCGAATCGGCACCGGTCAGATGAGCGAGTGCTATCGCGTCACCCTGGCGTACGCCGATGGCGGGGAGGGCCCCACCGCGGTGGTGCTCAAGGTGGCGGCGGCCGACCCGAGTAGTCGTCAGACCGGTCTCGCGATGGGCCTCTACGAGCGTGAGGTCTGCTTCTACACCGATATCGCGCCGGGGCTCGACGGTCCGGTGGCGCCCTGCTACCACGCTGCCTACGATCCGGAGACTGGCGTCTTCGACCTGCTGCTCGGCGATGCCGCGCCCGCTGTTGTCGGCGATGAGATCCGCGGTGCCACAGCCGAACAGGCGGCGATGGCGCTGACACAGCTGGGTCGCGTCCACGGACCCCTGCTCGGCGACGCCACGCTGGCGGCCGCCGAATGGCTCAACCGAGAGTCACCGGTCAATCAGGGTCTCGTCGCGGCGTTGTATGCCGGGTTCATCGACCGGTACCACGACCAGATCAGCCCCGAGCATCGCGACGTCTGTGAACGATTTGTCGAGTCGTTCGACGCCTACATGGCGGCGGAGGCCGAGTCGGACCGGGTCAGTGGGTTGGTGCACGGTGACTTTCGGCTGGACAACATGCTGTTCGGTGAGGAGGGCGCGGACCGACCACTCACGGTCGTCGACTGGCAGACCGTGACCTGGGGCCCGGCGTTCAGCGACGTCGCGTACTTCCTCGGCTGCGCATTACCGATACCGCAGCGCCGCGAGCAGTACGACGCCCTGCTGCACGTCTATCACGATGCGCTCGGCGCGGATGCCGACGTGAGCTTCGACGACGTTTGCGAGGGCGTGCGGCACCAGAGCTTCTTTGGTGTGCTCATGTCGATCGTCTCGCCGATGCTCGTCGCCCGCACCGACCGCGGTGACCAGATGTTCATGGCGATGATCGAACGGCACTGTCAACACGTCATCGACACCGACGCGCTGGCCGTGCTTCCGCCGAAGTCGACTCCGGAGCCGTTGCAGCCCAACGCCGATGACGAGGGGACTCACAACCCCTCGGGTGAACCGCTGTGGAGCGAGAGCTGGTACTTCGATTTCGCCGATCCCGGTCAGGACGTCGGCGGCTGGATCCGTCTGGGATTGCTCCCGAACCAGGGGAAGGTGTGGATCAACGCGCTGGTGTGTGGTCAGAACATGCCGACGGTGGCCGTCCTGGACTTCGAGGCGCCGCTGCCCGAGGTGCACACCCACGTCCAGACGGACACCATAGATCTGGGCATGGAGGTGGTTGAACCGCTGCGCACGTACCGGGTTTCACTGCGCGGTTCGGGTGAGGCACACGAAGACCCGGCGGCGCTGCTGCGCGGGGAGAGTGGCCGCCCCGCCGAGCTGACGATGGATCTCACCTGGACCACCGTGGGTACGCCGTACCAGTACCGGGTGTCGCCACGATACGAGATCCCGTGCACGGTGTCGGGCACGGTGACGGTCGACGGCCGCACCTTCGACCTCGTCGACGTCGCGGGCCAGCGGGATCACTCCTGGGCGGCACGGGACTGGTGGGGCATGGAGTGGGTGTGGAGCGCGCTGCACCTCGACGACGGCACGCACATTCACGGTGTCGACATGCGAATCCCTGGAATGCCGCCGCTGGGTCTCGGATACTCGCAGCGTCAGGGTGAGCCGCTTGTGGAGTTCGAGCGGGTGACGGCGCGAGAGACCTTCGACGAGAACGACTTACCCCTGGCGACGGTTCTGGAGTGCGCACCAGGTGACATTTCCGCGAGTATCGACATACGGGGCCACGCGCCTGTGTTGTTGACATCGCCTGACGGTCGGGTGAGCCACTTCCCGCGCGCCTGGGCTACTGTGGCCACCGCCGACGGTCGGTCCGGGGTCGGCTGGGTCGAGTGGAATCGCAACCAAACCTGATGATTTTCAAGTCAATTGCACTGTTCGTGGCCGCAGCCATTCTCGAGATCGGCGGTGCTTGGCTGGTTTGGCAGGGCGTTCGCGATCACCGCGGCTGGCTGTGGATCGGTGCGGGTGTCCTTGCGCTCGGCGCCTACGGCTTCGTCGCGGCCTTTCAGCCCGACGCGCACTTCGGCAGGGTGCTGGCGGCCTACGGCGGCGTGTTCATCGCAGGATCGCTGCTGTGGGGGATGGTCGCCGACGGCTTCCGGCCCGATCGGTGGGACATCACCGGTGCAGTGATTGCTCTCGCGGGCGTCGGACTGATCATGTACGCGCCGCGATAGGACCCGTCGGCAGGAACGTTGCGCTAAGGGTCAGCGACGCGCGGACCACGCGGTGGCGAGTGCCACCACCGCAGGCAGGAGGAATGTCGCGAACAGCCAGCGCGCGGCATCAGCGGTATGAGACGGGTCGGTGAAGCCGACGATATTGGTCACGGTTCCGGCTATGGCGGATCCGACGGCTGTCGCGGTGAGTTGAACGGTCGTAGCGGATGCGCCAGCCAGGGCTTGGTCGCGGTCGCCGGCCAGTTGCAGTACATCGGTCAACAAGTGAGGCCAAGCGGCGCCAACACCCAAGCCGACAAGCAGCAGCCCCAGTGCGACCGTCAGTACGGTGGTGGGTGCGTGCGATTCGAGCGGGCCGACAAGGACCAGCACGATCAGACCGGTGATGGTGCAGGCGGGCGCTGTAGCGATCAGCACCGCCTTGCGACGGCGTACACCGCTGAACGCGACCGACCCCGCAGTCCACCCGGCGGCCATGATCGCGCCGAGAAATCCGGCTGCCAACGGCCCAAGCCCCTGCAGGTGCTGGCCGAAATATGGGACGAACACCTCGACCGTCGATGCGATGACGAGCGCTGCCATCGTCACGTAGATCAGCCTCAACCGACGATTGGGTCCGAATGTTGCCGCGGGCAGCACCCCGGAATCTGTGCTGCGTTCACGCCACAGCCAGATCAGCAAAATCATGGCCGCCACGAGTATGCCGGCACCGTTGACTACCAGCGAGGTGGTCACACTGGCGCCCGAGATCACCAGCACGGCCGCTGTGAGCAGGCTGATCGCGAGCCACGGGATTCGCAGCGGCGCCAGGTCATTGGATTGGGCGGGGAGTCGGGCGGCTCCCCAAACACTGAAGACGAGGACGATCGGAACCAGCATCCAGAACGCGCCCCGCCACAGGTGCAGCTGTGACCACAAGCCGCCGAGCGCAGGACCTACGAGGGTCGCGACGCCCCACATCGCCGAGACCAGCGCCATCGCCCGCGGCCACAACTCCTCGCTAAGCGCCAACCGCACGATCGAATAGCACAGCGCGAACAGCAGGCCACCGCCGAGGCCCTGGACGGCACGGCCGACGAGCAACGCCGGCATCGACGGAGCAACTGCGCAGAGCACCGTCCCCAGCGCGAGTGTGATTGCCGACCAGCGGTAGGCCGATCGCGGTCCGATCTTCGCCAGCACCACGCCTGCCAGCGTTGAGCCCAGCACCGAGAGCACCATGAAAACGGTTGTCGCCCAGGCATACAACCTGGCACCACCTATATCCTCGACGACCGATGGCATCACGGTGGCCGCCAGGTACACATTCGTCGCGTGTAAGCCGACGCCGCCAGCCAGTGTGGCCGAGACCGGGCCATGGCGGCGGCCAAGCAGTGTTCCCCAGCTTGCTGCCGTGGCATCGGCAGCCGAGGACACTTCAGGAGATGACGACATATCCGCCTACTTTCGATACGCACCGAGTCGTATCGAATACGTTAGGCTGATTTCGTGCAGGAAGACAAGTCGCGTACTGGCCGACCCCGCGACGAGAGCATTGATCATGCGGTTCGTGACACCACGCTGACGCTGCTCTCCGAGGCGGGGTATGGCGGGCTGGCCATCGAGGCAATCGCTCGAGGTGCCGGGACCACAAAGGCCGCCATCTACCGGCGCTGGCGCAGCCTGCCTGGTCTCGTGCTGGACGCGCTCGCCATGCAGTTGGGCGCGCTTGATGCGCCGGACACCGAATGCACCATCTGTGACCTTTGTGATGTAATCAAGCTGCATCTCAACGTATTTCGTCGACTACCACCGGATGCCCTCGCATCACTTCTGGCTGATTGCAATTCCGATCCCGCACTGCGGGAAGCTTTCATGACGACTCTGTTCCAACCACCGCGCGTTGCTGTCGTCCAGGTTCTCGATGCCGCCATTGCGCGCGGCGACCTGCGAGCCGATACCGATCGCGAACTACTGCTCGATCTACTGGCATCCCTCGTTCACTACCGGGCCTTGTTTGGCCATGCGTCGACGAGCGACAACGGAGTCGAGGAAGCTGTCCACGCCCTGCTGCGCGGTGTGGCCGCCAACTACGAGCGGTTGGTGGCGATAAGCAAGGCGAAGACTGGCGATCCCCGTATCCATCACCGCCATAGCCATTGACGATGGGCTATTGCCCTAGCGGCCTTGCCGCCCCTGGGATGAACGAGCGTGCGCGCAGCTCAACGCCAAAGATCGCGGTGGGATCGCGAATCGCACTAGCGTGATTGATGCGTACCGCTTGAGGAGATGATTGGTGCCCACGTCGAGGACGGACCCTGCTAACGCTGTCCATTCAATCCGTGAGACCGTACGCGAGGCCTGTCGCAAAGCTTGGACCGAGCTGCGCGACGCATGCCCCGACGAGGCTTTCTACTATTACGGGCTGTGGACGACCGCCGCGCTCCACCAGCCGGCGCCTACTGCATGCTCGGTCGAGGGACTCCAGCGCATCGTCGCTGAAGCGGCGACACAGCCCAGACCTTGGGCGGCGGAACGAGAGCTGCGTTGGTCCGAATCCGATTCACCGTACGACCTGTTCGGCTATGACGAGTTCTTTGGACAGGTCGAGCGTCTGTTCACAGACCTTGGCGACCCGTATGAGCTCTCCGACGAACTGCGCACCGCACTGGTGAATGCACTGACGGGCGCACTGGCTGATCTCGACCGAGAGGGCTTCTTCGGTGCGGGCGCCGCGCGAGAATCGGTCGTCATCAACCTGACTTTCCCCGGAGAAGAGGACGAGGCGGACGCTGTAGCTCGGGCGCGGCAACTCAATCCACCGAGCGCCCTTCAACAGTACGAGCTCGATCTGTTTCCCCATGAGGCCCACGACGGTCCCACCGCTGTCCAGGACGTCGCCGACGAACTCAATGACCGGCTGCGTTAGGCGCTGGGCTGGGCGGGGCGACCTGCTCACCGGCGCTGCGGTAGCGACCGCATAAACGTCGTGCGCGTAGGTTGCGATCTCGCTAGTTTCGATTGTGCTAGGGGCCTTCGTCTTCCGAGTTCTCCTCGGGTGGGTGCAGCATGCGTTCGGGGTGGTGAAGGTCGTTGGTGCGGGCTTGGCCGGTGTCCAGGTGTGGGGGTGGGATCCATTCGGTGCGGCCGTCTTTGCGTTTTCGGGTGATCCACTGGGTTTGTTCGATGAGGCGGTTGTCGGGTCCGCAGGCCAGTGACAGTTCGTCGATGTTGGTCTGGCCGCCGTTCTTCCAGTCCGTGACGGCGTGGTGGGCTTGGCATTTGTAGCCCGATGCTGTGCAGCCGGGGCGGGTGCAGCCCCGGTCTTTTGCGTAGAGCACGATGCGTTGGGCGCCGGTGGCGCAGCGTCGGGTGCGCCCGAGGTAGAGGGCCGCTTCGGTGTGTTGGTCGAACACCGCCAGATAGTGGAAAGAGTGCGAGGCCTGCGCGATCAGGTCGCGCATGGGTAGCCGGGTGCCGCCGGCGGTGATGGCGTGCCCGGTGCCGGATTCCAGTTCCTGCAGGGTGGTGGTGACGATGATGGTGGTCGGTAGCCCGTGGTGCTGACCGAGTTGTCTCGAGCAGAGAACGCTTCTGCCCATGGCGAGTAGGGCGTCGTGGTTGCGTTGGTATTGGGTGCGGTCATCGCTGTCGATGGCGGCGTCGGTGGGTTCGCCGTCGATGGTCGGTGTGGGGTCGTTGGGGTTGCACATGCCGGGCTTGCCCCAATTGGCGACGATGGGTTCGAGGGTGGCCCGCGCCTGTGGGGTGAGGTGTCCGCTGATGGGGCTCAGCCCGTCGGCGCCCTGGTTGCCGATCGAGATGCCGCGGCGGCGGTCGCGTTCGGTGTCGGTGTAGTCCCCATCGGGGTGTAGCAGCGCCAGCAGCAGAGCAGTGGCACTGCGCAGACCCTCGGGGCTCTGTTTGACGGCCACTCGCACCAGATCGGTCTCGGCGTCCTGGCGAGTGTGGGTGTCGATGTGCTCGGGTAGGTCGGCGAAGAACTTGCGGATGATCGCGATGTGCTCGGTGTTGATCTGTCCGCGGGCCTGGGCGGCGGCGGTGCGCTCCAGCACCGGTGGCAGGGGTTGGCCGGTCAGGGTGTGGCGCGGGCCCAGGTCGGCGGCGCAGCGGATGCGCTTGCCGGCCTCGTTGACGCTGATCCGCAAACGGAATGCCACCAGCCTTGGCAGGGTGGTGTCACCCAACTCGAGCGGGTTGGCCTCAGCGGCCAGCCGGTTGAGGACGCGCTGCTCGGTGACGGGCAGTCTGCGGTTCACCCGCTCCAGGCGGTCCATGACATCGAGGAGTCGGCGGTGGCTCATCGTGTCGATGCATGCCTGGTCCAGGTCATCGAGGGCGGTGTCGAGCGCGTCGAGGGCCGCGAGGACCGGGCCCTCGTAGTCATGCAACTCCGCCACTGACATATCTCGAACATACATTCGACTGACGACAAGAATGCTCGGTTTGTGACTAGTGAAACCAAAGGGACAGAAGAGTTTTCACCAATTCGCCGAACGCGCGCAGAGTCGGATCTGAGACCGGCGTGTCGCCCGCAGACACGCGCGCTCGCGGGAGGGGCTTGCTAGTCCTCGGAGCGCTGGAGGAGGCCCAGGGCGAGCCATATGACCGTGCTCGTCGCCGCCGCGGTGATGACGGCGGGGCCGACCGACATCGTGACCAGGCCGACCAGGGCGAGTACGACCGCTCCGACTGCTAGCGCGACCAGCTTGTACATCGGCCACGCGACCCCGGCGATGTACACCTGGGGCGGCAGCTGGATGGGGGCGGTCATGAGTTCTACGATAGCTCGCATCCAAGTTTTCGGTCAACCGAAACCTTGAATCTGGGTTGACCTGTTTCGCGGGGTCCTACGCTGGTGGGATGCCACTGACCGGAGAATACGAACCAAGCACGTCGGACTGGGCCCGAGAGAACGCCGAGCAGTACATGGCCTCTGGCGGGACCGAGGGTACCGAGATGAAGGGCAGGCCCGTCATCCTGCTGACCACCATCGGAGCCAAAACGGGCAAGATCCGCAAGACCCCGCTGATGCGCGTCGAGCACGACGGGGAGTATGCCGTGGTCGCGTCGCTCGGCGGCGCGCCGAAGCACCCCGTCTGGTACCACAACATCGTCGCCAATCCCCGGGTGGAATTGCAGGACGGCACAGTGACCAAGGACTACGAGGCCCGCGAGGTGTTCGGCGACGACAAGGCCGCCTGGTGGGAGCGCGCGGTCGCCGCCTGGCCCGACTACGCCGAGTATCAGAAGAAGACCGATCGGCAGATCCCGGTGTTCGTGTTGAGCCCGGTGAGCTGATTTCGCGCCGCCAAATCAATCGGCTTCGTGCCACGTGGCACCATTGACCGGTGTCCACGCAACTGAGTCGGAGTTCCCGGATGTCGCCGCTGAGCGCGGCCGATATCGAGGCGGCGGCTCAGCGAATTTCCGGGGTCGTGACACCGACGCCGCTGCAGTTCAGTGATCGGCTGTCGCAACTGACCGGCGCGCTGGTCTACCTCAAGCGTGAGGACCTGCAGGTCGTCCGGTCCTACAAGGTCCGGGGCGCGTACAACCTGCTCAGGCAGCTCACGGCCGAGGAGATCGCGGCGGGAGTGGTGTGCTCCTCGGCGGGCAACCACGCGCAGGGGTTCGCGCAGGCGTGCCGTGAGATGGGCATCCACGGCCGGGTGTACGTGCCCGCCAAGACGCCGAAGCAGAAGCGCGACCGGATTCGTTATCACGGCGGCGAGTTCATTGAACTCATCGTCGGCGGCAAGACCTACGACATGGCCGCCGAGGCGGCGCGCGAGGATGTGGCCCGCACCGGCGCCACCCTGGTACCGCCCTATGACGATCTGCGCACCATGGCGGGGCAGGGCACGATCGCTGTCGAACTGCTTGACCAACTCGACACCGAGCCCGATCTGGTGATCGTTCCGGTCGGCGGCGGCGGCTGTATCAGCGGCGTCACCAGCTATCTCACCGAGCGCACCACCCGCACCTCGGTACTCGGCGTGGAGCCGGCGGGTGCCGCGTCGATGTTGGCTGCCCTGTCGGCAGGCGAGCCGGTGGTCCTCGACGACGTCGATCAGTTCGTCGATGGTGCCGCGGTGAACAAGGCTGGGGCACTTCCATTCTCGGTGCTCGCACAGGCCGGGGACATGGTCACGATCACCTCGGTCGACGAGGGCGCGGTGTGCACGGCGATGCTCGATCTGTACCAGAACGAGGGCATCATCGCCGAGCCCGCAGGTGCCCTGTCGGTCGCCGGATTGCTGGAAGCCGACATCGCCCCGGGATCGACCGTGGTGTGCCTGATATCCGGTGGCAACAACGATGTGTCTCGCTACGGCGAGGTGCTGGAGCGCTCGCTGGTCCACCTCGGGCTCAAGCACTACTTCCTTGTCGACTTCCCGCAGGAGCCCGGGGCTCTGCGCCGTTTCCTCGACGGCGTGCTCGGGCCCGACGACGACATCACGCTGTTCGAGTACGTCAAGCGCAACAACCGCGAGACGGGGGAGGCGCTGGTCGGCGTCGAGATGGCCAACGCCTCCGACCTCGACGGTCTGATGGCGCGGATGCGTGACTCCGAGTGTCATATCGAACTGCTCGAGCCCGGCTCTCCGGCGTATCGCTATCTGACCTAGACCGCCGACGCGCGCGCAGCGCCCTCGGGCTCGACGAGCACGAGCGACTCGTCATTGGCGCGGAAGATCGGATGGATCGGCACGTCGAACCGCGCGGCACCCCTGTCGAGGAGCGTCGCCCACCGCCGGTCGCGCCCGCTGACTCCTCCGGTGCCCGGCCGGGTCAGTAGTAGGGCGACGGTGACGTCGGGGCCGATCCCATCGAGCACTGCCCGCAGCATGCCGAAGAGGTCGTCGACGATCCGCGGTGTCGGGCGGTCCGGCACCGGCATGTCGTGGAGCACCTTGAGCAGACGTCGGTCCGGCCCGACGAACACGAACCGCAGCAGTCGCTCGCCGAATCCGAGTTCGCCCATCAGTGCGCGCCACCGCTGGCCGAGGTCGGCCGTGGAGTGGATCGGATCGGTCGCGGTCTCGAGCGGGGGTGGGTGGTACGGAGTAACCATGCAGGCGAGCATGTCCCCTGACCGGCGTGCCGGGGAAACGATCCATCCACAGGTGGCTGCCTGTGGATGACTACTTGACGGTTCGCAGAATGGCGAACGAATGGCCCGGCAGGACAGTGGTTTCGCCGACGATCGGCTGATCCCACGCCAGCAGCACGTCACCGGTGACGGGCACGTCCGCGGGGGTGGCACCGAGATTGCAGGCGACCGCCAACGCACCGCGGTGCATCACGATCCAGTGCTGCCGCTCGTCGAAGTCGATGCGCAGGTGATCCAGCCACGGGTCGGCGAGGTCGGGTTCAGTGCGTCGCAGCGCGATGAACCCGCGATACACCTCGAGCAGCCTGGCGTGCTCGCTGATGCCCACCTCATCCCAGTTCACCTTCGACCGGGCGAAGGTGGCGGGGTCCTGAGGGTCGGGGACCTCGTCCGCGTCCCAGCCGTGCTCGGCGAACTCAGCCTTGCGTCCCTCGGCGGTGGCCCGCGCGAGTTCCGGCTCCGGGTGGCTGCTGAAGAACTGGAACGGGCTGGTCGACCCCCATTCCTCGCCCATGAACAGCATTGCGGTGTAAGGGGATCCGAGGACGAGCGCGGCCTTCACCGCCAGCTGTCCGAAATCCAGGTTCTGGGACGGACGGTCGCCGATCGCACGGTTGCCCACCTGGTCGTGGGTGAGTGTGTAGGCCAGCAGCCGGGTCGCGGGGATGGACGCGGTGTCGAGCGGTCGGCCGTGCCTGCGGTGGCGGAACGAGGAGTACGTGCCGGCGTGGAAGTACCCGTTCTTCAGCGTCGTGGCCAGCGTGGAGAGTGTGCCGAAATCGGAGTAGTAGCCCTGCCGTTCGCCCGATACGGCGGTGTGGATGGCGTGATGGATATCGTCGTCCCACTGGGCGGTCATACCGTAGCCGCCGCGGTCACGCGGGGTGATGAGGCGAGGGTCGTTGAGGTCGCTCTCGGCGATCAGGCTCAACGGTCGGCCCAGTTGCGCTGCCAGTTCTTCGGTCTCGGATGACAGCTCCTCGAGGATGTGCACGGCCGTGGTGTCCATCAGGGCGTGCACGGCGTCCAGGCGCAGGCCGTCGGCGTGGAAGTCCCGCATCCAGCGCAGCGCGCACTCGATGATGTAGCGGCGCACCTCGTCAGAGTCGGCATCGGCGACGTTGATGCACTCACCCCAGGGGTTGCTGCCCGCTGACAGGTACGGGCCGAACCGCGGCAGGTAGTTGCCGGACGGGCCGAGGTGGTTGAAGACGGCGTCGATGAGCACGCCCAGGCCGCGGGCATGGCAGGCGTCGATGAAGCGGACCAGACCGTCCGGGCCGCCGTAGGGTTCGTGGACCGCATACCAGAGCACGCCGTCGTAGCCCCAGCCATGCGTACCGCTGAAGGCATTCACCGGCATGACCTCGACCAGATCCACACCGAGATCCACTAGGTGGTCGAGTCTTTCGACCGCAGAGTCGAAGGTGCCCTCGGGGGTGAAGGTGCCGATGTGAAGCTCGTAGATGACCGCACCCTCGACTGATCGCCCGGACCAGCCCGCATCGGTCCATGTCGCGGCCGACGGGTCCCAGAGCTGCGAGCGCTCGTGCACACCGTCGGGCTGGCGGGGCGAACGGGGGTCGGGCAGCACCTTCTCCTCGTCATCCACGACGAAGCCGTATCGGGCGTCGGCCGGCACGTCGAGCGTCGTCCGCCACCACCCATCGTCGGAGCGCATCATCGGATGCAGTGCGCCGTCGACGTCGAGCCGTACCCGCTCGGGACGGGGCGCCCAGACCGCGAACTCGTGCTCAGCCAAGGGTCTTCGCCAGAAGTGCGACGGGAAGGTCGGCGTACAGATCGGTCAGGCCGACGGTGCCCGCGAACCGGCGTCCGGTGAGCCGGTCGGTCCAGTCACCGTCGGGCAGGGGCAGGACGGTGTCACCCCAACTGGATTCGGCGAGCCGCACGGTCCACCGACTAACGGCCACCACGACGTCGCCGCCGCGCTGGAACGCGACGACGTGCTCACGTCGCGTGCCGCCGGCGAGCACCGGCCGGTAGGCACCGGACAGGAAGGTGTCGGGCCGTTCGCGGCGCAACCGGAGGGCCTCGGTGGTCACGCGCAGCTTGGGGTGCTCCAACGCGCGCAGCGCGTCACGGTGCGCGGAGTAGTCGACCGGCCTGCGGTTGTCGGGGTCGACGAGGCTGTCCTCCCACAGTTCGGTGCCCTGGTACACGTCGGGCACACCGGGCGCGGTCAGCGCGATGAGCTTCTGGCCCAACGCGTCACTGCGGCCGTACTCGTCGAGGCGACCGACAAGCGTTGTCATCTCGGTGGCCACCGGAGGTTCCAGCACACCGTCGAGCCAGGTGTGGACAGCAGACTCGAACTCGGCGTTTGGCGCGTTCCAGCTGGTGTGCACTGCCGCCTCGCGGATCGCCTTCTCGGCGTAGGCGTGCAGGCGCTCCCGCAGCCCGGCGGTGATGTCTCCGTCGACGGGCCACACCCCGAACGCGTTCTGCCACAAAAAGAGTGCCGTCGCCGGATCCGGGGGAGGATTCTGCAGCGTCCACTTCCCGATCAGTTCGGTCCACAGCGAGGGCACCTGGGACAGCACGCCGATGCGGGCGCGGACATCTTCGCCCCGCTTGGTGTCGTGCGTGGACAGCGTCGTCATCGCTGATGGCCACAGCCGCCCCCGGGTCGCGGTGCGATCGTGGAACTCGGCACTGCCCACCCCGAACCACTCCGGCTCGCCGCCCACCTCGTTGAGCGAGACCAGGCGTGCATTCCGGTAGAAGAGGCAGTCCTCCATCGACTTCGCGGTGGCCGCACCGCACAACTGCTGAAGGCGTGTCGCGCTCTCGGGGTTCGTCGCGACGGCGGTGGCGACGAGTGCCAGCGGCGCCTCGAGATGCGGTGCCTGAGCGGCGGTCTGCGCCAGCGCCACGGGAAGCACTGAGGCCAGCGTCGGATAGTCCGACCGGTAGACGCCGACCCGGCTGACCAGCTCGGCGATCGCCCCGACGAGATCGGGGTGGTCATCACCTGTGGCGTGGACGACGGCGCGCCGCAGCCGGCTCACCTCGCTGTGCAGCGTCCCGGTGATCGCCTCGACCTTGAGAGTGCGTGCCGCGGCGTGGATCTGGCCGGAGTCGTCACCGGCGGAGTCGGCGAGATCGGTCAGTGCCTGCGTGCCTGTCGGATCGACGAACAGGCCACCGATCTCACGCAACGCGTCGTAGCCGGTGGTACCCGCGACGGGCAGGGTGAGGTCCAATGCCTCATCGCCGGCGAGGATCTTCTCGATCACGATCCAGGCGTCCGGCCCGGTTGTCTCGCGTAGCCAGGTGAGATAGCCGGGGGGATCGGATAATCCGTCCGGGTGGTCGATGCGTACCCCATCCACCAGGTGCTCGTCGAACCAGCGCTTCACCTCGACGTGGGTCGCGTCGAAGACGGCACGATCCTCCTGGCGCAGCGCCGCGAGTGAGGTTATCGAGAAGAACCTGCGGTAGCCGCAGATGTTGGCGCGCCAGCCGATCAGCCTGTAGTTCTGCCGGCCGTGCACCTCGGCCCCGGTGCCACCGGCGGTGCCGGGGGCGATCGGCCACACCCGATCGCCGAGACGGAGCAGATCGCCGTCCACCACCAGATCATCGACGTCGTCATCAGATCCCAGCACCGGCAGCACTATTCGGCCATCCGGGTCGAGTTCCCAGTCGATGTCGAAGTACGTGGCGTAACGCGATTCGCGGCCGTGGGTCAGCAGATCCCACCACCACCGGTTCTGCCGCGGATCATCGACGCCGACGTGATTGGGCACGATGTCGACGATCAGGCCGATGCCACGCACACGTGCGGCGGCCGACAGCCGGGCCAGCCCCTCGGCGCCACCGAGCTCGGCCGACACGGTGGTGGGATCGGTGACGTCGTAGCCGTGTGAGGAGCCTTCGGCTGCGGTCAGGATGGGGGACAGGTACAGGTGGCTGATCCCGAGATCGTCGAGGTAGTCCAGCAGGTTCTCGGCGTCGGCGAAGGTGAACGACTGCCCGCTCCTTGAGCCGCGCAGCTGAAGGCGGTAGGTCGAGAGGATCGGTGATGGCACGGGTCAGGCTGTCTTGCGTAGTACGAGCAGCGACCGGGCTTGCAGCGTGACCTTCTCGCCGGCCACCACCACGAGGTTGGTGTCCCCGGTGGGATCTGCGGTGTCCAGGTCCGCGGTCCACTGCTCGGCGTACCAGTCGGCGGGAATGACGAAGTCGAGATCCTCGCCGAAGGCGTTGAAACACAGCAGGAATGAGTCGCCGGTGACGCGTTCGCCGCGGGCGTTCGGTTCCGGAATGGCATCGCCGTTGAGGAAGACGGCGATGCTCTTGCCGAATGCCGCGCCCCAGTCCTCTGGTGTCATCTCCTCGCCGGCCGGCGTCAGCCAGGCGATATCGCGAACCTGTCCGCCTGTGCGGATCGGCTTGCCTGCGAAGAACCGTCGGCGGCGGAACACGGGGTGCGCCTTGCGCAGGGCGACCGCCTTGCGGGTGAACGCGAGTAGGTCGGCGTTTGTCTCGCACAGCGACCAGTCCATCCAGGACAGCTCGGAGTCCTGGCAGTAGACGTTGTTGTTACCGCGCTGTGTGCGGCCGATCTCATCGCCGTGGCTGATCATCGGGGTGCCCTGTGACAGCATCAGCGTGCCGACGACATTGCGCATCTGCCGGGCTCGCAGCTCCAGGATGTCGGGGTCGTCGGTGGGTCCCTCCACCCCGCAGTTCCAGGACCGGTTGTGGCTCTCGCCGTCCCGGTTGTCCTCGCCGTTGGCCTCGTTGTGCTTCTCGTTGTAGGAGACGAGGTCGGCCAGGGTGAAGCCGTCGTGGCAGGTCACGAAGTTGATACTGGCGCCCGGCCGGCGGCCGGTCGCCTCGTAGAGGTCAGACGACCCGGTCAGTCGGGACGCGAACTCGCCAAGGGTTGCGGGTTCTCCCCGCCAGTAGTCACGCACAGTGTCGCGATACTTCCCGTTCCACTCGGTCCACAAACCAGGGAAGTTTCCGACCTGGTAGCCGCCCTCGCCGATATCCCACGGTTCGGCGATGAGTTTGACCTGGCTGACCACCGGGTCCTGTTGGACCAGATCGAAGAAGGCCGAGAGGCGGTCGACGTCGTAGAACTCGCGGGCCAGGGTGGAGGCCAGGTCGAACCGGAACCCGTCGACACGCATCTCCAGCACCCAGTAGCGCAGCGAGTCCATGATCAGCTGCAGCGTGTGGGGATGGCGTGCGTTGAGGCTGTTACCCGTGCCGGTGAAGTCCTTGTAGAACTTCGGATCGCCGTCCAGCAGTCGGTAGTAGGCGGCGTTGTCGATGCCTCGGAAGTTGATGGTGGGGCCGAGGTGGTTGCCCTCGGCGGTGTGGTTGTAGACCACATCGAGGATGACCTCGATACCCGCCTCGTGGAACGACCGCACCATCGTCTTGAACTCGGCCACCGCACCGCCGGCATGCTGGTTGGCGGCGTACTGGTAGTGGGGGGCGAAGAATCCGAAGGTGTTGTAGCCCCAGTAGTTTCGCAGTCCGAGGTCCAGCAGTCGGTGGTCGTGCATGAACTGGTGCACCGGCATCAACTCGATGGCCGTCACACCGAGCGACTTGAGATGCTCGATGATCACCGGGTGGGCCAGGCCGGCGTAGGTGCCGCGCAGCTCGTCCGGGATGCCGGGATGGGTCTCGGTCATGCCCTTGACGTGGGCCTCGTAGATGACGGTCTCGTGGTACGGCGTGTTGGGGGCGCGGTCCGACGCCCAGTTGAAGAAGGGGTTGATGACGACGCTGGTCATGGTGTGCCCCAACGAGTCCACCCCCGGTGGGGTGCCGCCCGTGGCGAGGTCCTCGGCGTTCAGGTCGTAGGAGTACAGGGCCTGGGTGAACTCGAAATCACCGTGGAATGACTTTCCGTACGGGTCGAGGAGTAGCTTGCTCGGATCGCATCGGTGACCGGCCTCGGGGTCCCACGGTCCGTGCACGCGGTATCCGTAACGCTGGCCTGGCGTGACGGTGGGCAGGAAGCTGTGCCAGACATAGCCGTCGACCTCGTCGAGGGTGATGCGTTCCTCAGTGCCGTCCTTGGCGATCAGGCACAGTTCGACCTTCTCGGCGACCTCGGAGAACACCGAGAAGTTGGTGCCCGCACCGTCATACGTTGCGCCCATCGGGTAGGGCGTGCCGGGCCAGATGGCGGAGACCATTGCTATCTACGCTCCTCGCGTGCGCGGACGCCTACCACCAGCCGGTGACAGCAGCGACCTGGCGACCCAGCTCATTGGTCATGGTTCGCATGTAGGTGGTGGTGAAGTGATGAGAGTCGTGATAAATCAACACATTTCCCTCCACCGCCCGACAGTAGTCATCCCGGCACACAGCTTCGCTCATATCGAGCGGTTTCAACAGCGGGAACCGCTTGATGAAATCCAGAGTGGGGTTGTGGTCGGACAGTACCTTGGAGCGCTTGATGCCGCAGGAGATGGCGTCACCACCGCTGGCCAGACAGTCCGCCGGGAAGAACGGCTCACCGTCACGGACCAGCCATGGCGTGTCGCGCATCGCCAGCACCGGAATTCCGGCGTCGGCGAACGCCTTCCAGACGCCGACGTAGGTGCCCGGCATGACGTCGCCGTCCTTGATGTTCCACGGTCTCGTCGACGTCGTGAACACGTAGTCGGGATGGTCGGCGATCAGTCGCGGCATCACCTTCTCATTCCACACGCGACACTTCGGGTAGGGCCTGTTGTCGCCCATGACCAGCGGATTCTGTTCGGTGGTCAGCGGGCAGCCCATTTTGAGGTACGTCACGACCTTGAAGTCGTGTAGCCGGCCAAGCAGGTCCAGCGCGGTGAGCCAGTGCTCGGCGTGCGAGCCGCCGGCCAGCGCGATGGTGCGCTTCGCCGATGCGTCGCCGTAGGTGCAGGTGATGACGTCGACGTTGTCGAAGTCGCCGATGCACTTGTCGGTTGTGCTCTGCGGTAGATCGTCCGTGGCCTCCAGCACGGTGGGGCGCATCGGCAGTTTGGGCACGCGCGCATGGTTGACGAGTGCGCGCGCACCCGGGTAGTCGCGCGATGACAGCCCGGACAGTTCCTTGCCGTTGGCGCGCTGGATGGTCATGTGCTCGCGCCACGTGAATGATGTGGCGGTCAGTGCGACGCCGAGCAACGTCACGATCGAGCCGAGCACGATGGTGGGCCTGCGCAGCCGAACGCGCAGCGGTATCGGAACGACCGGCTTCTGCGCGACGGGAGCGTGCAACCGCAGCGGCTCCTCCACGTACTTTGTGGTCAACCACGCCAGCACGCCGGAGATCAGAAGGACCGCCGCGCCCTCGAGGAAGTTCGCGCGGCTGTGCCCGGAGTAGGCCAGCCAGAAGATCAGCAGTGGCCAGTGCCAGAGGTACAGGGAGTACGCCATCGCGCCGAGCGACACGAACGGCGCGGTCGCCAACCACCGGTTGGGTAGCGGCATCCGGCCGTCGGCGCGGGTGAGGTGCGGGTCAGCGGCGCGGTTGGCTGCGCTGAGGATGAACAGGATGGTCGCGCCCACCGGGACCAGCGCCCACGGACCCGGGAACTCCTTGACGCCGTCGATGAGGAAACCGCACGACACGATCGCGGCCAGTGCCACCACCGACACCACCGTGCGCAACCACATCGGGCACCGGACGAATGGCACCAGGGCTCCGGCCAGCGCGCCGAGGAGCAGTTCCCAGGCGCGGGCGAAGCTGTTGTAGTAGGCGGTGGCCTGGTCGGCGTTGTGGGCGATGATCGCGTACACGAAGGACGCGATGGTCAGCGCCGACAGCAGCACGATCAGCGCGACCCGTAGGTGGCGGCCCAGCAGTCTGCGGAACAGGTAGGCGAACGCGAAGATCAACACCAGGAAAGCGATGTAGAACTGGCCCTGCACGGACATTGACCAGATGTGCTGCAGCGGGCTGACAGCCTCGCCGGCACGTAGGTAATCGGCCGCCGTGCTTGCCAATTCCCAGTTCTGGTAGTAGCCCAGGCTTGCCAGGCTCTGGTCGGCGAAGGCCTCCCACCGAGTCTCGGGCTGCACCAGGATGGTCAGCACCGCGGAGGCTGCCAGCACCACGACCAGCGCGGGAAGGAGTCGGCGTACCAACCGCTTCACCTCGGGCAGCGGCGCCAGCGAGGTGGTCGACGACAGTGACGCACGCAACAGGCGTCCGCCGAAGAAGAACCCCGACAGTGCCAGGAAGACGTCGACGCCACCTGATACCCGGCCGAACCAGACGTGGAACACCGCGACGAGTGCGATCGCGATGCCACGCAAACCATCCAGGTCATGGCGGTAGAAGCCCGAGGTACGGGTGCCCATGACGGCAGGCGGGGGTGACCCGGAATCGGTGCGCGAGGCCTTCCGGGGTGGGTCAAGGGTCAGCATGGTCGTCGGACAATCTACCGTGCGGCGCTGTGAGTGCGCGCTTTGCGATGAGCGCCCGAGCGAGCAGAGTATGACTTCGTGCCTGCGTTGACACCCTCTGAAATCAGTGCGATCGACACCGCGCACGTCTGGCACCCCTACAGCACCATCGGCGCCGAGGCGCTGGCTCCGGTTGTGGCTGTAGGCGCCAAGGGGGCGTGGCTAACTGTGGTTCATGACGGCCAACCCGTCGAGGTGATCGACGCCATGAGCTCGTGGTGGACGGCGATTCACGGGCACGGGCATCCCGCGCTGGATGAGGCGATCACGCGCCAGCTCGCCACCATGAATCACGTCATGTTCGGTGGGCTGACCCACGAGCCCGCCGCGCGGCTGGCGGAGTTGCTGGTGCAGATCACCCCCGACGGCCTGGACACGGTGTTCTTCAGCGACTCGGGCTCGGTGTCGGTCGAGGTCGCGGCCAAGATGGCGTTGCAGTACCAGGTGGCCAGGGGACGACCAGGCAGACACCGATTGATGACGTGGCGTGGGGGATACCACGGCGACACCTTCACCCCGATGAGCGTGTGCGATCCCGACGGGGGCATGCACTCGCTGTGGCGTTCTGTTCTCACCCCGCAGGTGTTCGCCCCGGCGGTGCCGTCCGCCTACGACCCGGCCTACGCCGAGGCCTTCGCGCGTCAACTGGCCGAGCACGCCGACGAACTCGCCGCGGTCATCGTCGAGCCTGTGGTCCAGGGCGCAGGCGGCATGCGTTTCCACGATCCCCGGTATCTGGTCGATCTGCGGGAGGCGTGCACGCGTCATGACGTGGTGCTGATATTTGACGAGATCGCCACGGGATTCGGCCGGACCGGCGCGCTGTTCGCCGCCGATCATGCCGGTGTGACACCCGATGTGATGTGCGTCGGCAAGGCGCTGACCGGCGGCTACATCACATTGGCTGCCACGCTGTGCACGGCCGAGATCGCGCGCACCATCAGCACCAGCGACGCGGGTGCACTGATGCACGGGCCCACGTTCATGGCCAACGCCCTAGCGTGCGCGGTCTCCGTCGCGTCGGTCGAACTGCTGATCGGCCAGGACTGGCAGAGCCGGGTTCGCGATATCGAGGCAGGACTGAAGGTGGGACTGGCTCCGGCCGCGGCACTGCCGGGCGTCGCCGACGTGCGGGTGCTCGGCGCCATCGGCGTGATCGAGATGGAGCAGCCAGTCGACATGCGGGTGGCAACGCACACGGCTCTGGAGCATGGGCTGTGGTTGCGCCCGTTCGGCAAGCTGGTCTACGCCATGCCGCCCTTCGTCTGCACGCCCGACGAGGTGGCTCAGATCGGGGCGGGGATGGTCGCCGTCGCGCGTGCTCTAACCTGAACGGTGTTCAATTGTCGGCTCGCCGACGTGTTCAATCGTCGGTTCGCCGACCTGTTCAAGTGTCGGGAAGGGAGCACCGGATGCCGCGAGTGGACCTTTCCCCACTGGCCTGGCTCGCCGAGGTGGAGCAGGAGCGCCGGGCCGCCGGACTGCGCCGTTCACTGCGAACCCGGCCCCCAATAGGCGACGAACTGGACCTGGCGTCCAACGACTACCTGGGCCTGTCCACACACCCCGACGTGATCGACGGCGCGGTTCGGGCGCTGCGGACCTGGGGTGCTGGCGCAACCGGATCGCGTCTGGTCACCGGCAACACCGAGCTGCACGAGGGTTTCGAGGCGGCGCTGGCCGACTTCGTCGGCGCTGAATCGGCCCTGGTCTTCTCATCTGGGTACACCGCGAACCTCGGTGCCGTCGTGGCGCTGTCTGGTCCTGGCGCGTTGGTGGTCTCCGATGCGTTCACACACGCGTCGCTTGTCGACGCGTGCCGACTGTCGCGTTCGCGGGTGCTCGTGACACCGCACCGCGATGTTGATGCCATCGACGCGGCCCTGGCCGAGCGCACCGAGAAGCGTGCCGTCGTGCTGACGGACTCGGTTTTCAGCGCGGACGGGGCGATGGCCCCGCTGCGCGCGATGCACGACGTCTGCCGCAGGCACGGCGCACTGCTGATCGTCGACGAGGCGCACGGACTCGGGGTGCGCGGCACCGGCGGGCGAGGACTGTTGCACGAGGTCGGTCTGGCGGGAGCGCCCGACATTGTGATGACGACGACGCTGTCCAAGGCACTCGGCACCCAGGGCGGAGTGGTGCTCGGCCCGATCGCGGTGCGGGAGCACCTGATTGACGCCGCGCGGCCCTTCATTTTCGACACCGGTCTGGCCCCGGCCGCGGTGGGTGCGGCATGGGCCGCCTTGGAGATCCTGATCGCCGAACCCTGGCGCGCGGATGCCGTTCTGGCGCACGCGGCGACGCTCGCCGAGGTCTGCGACGTTCCCGAGATACCTGGGTCGGCGGTCGTTTCGGTGATTCTCGGCGAGCCCGAGGTGGCGCTGGGGGCGGCGACCGCCTGCCTGGACCGAGGTGTCCGCGTCGGGTGCTTCCGCCCGCCGACGGTGCCCGCGGGGACATCGCGCCTGCGGCTGACAGCGCGGGCTTCACTCGATGACCGCGAGATGGCGTTGGCGCGCAGCGTGCTCGCCGAGGTCCTCGCCTCGGCGCGCCGATGAGCGTCGTCGTCGTCACCGGCACCGATACCGGCGTGGGAAAGACCATCACCACCGCGGCGCTGGCCTGCCACGCGCGACTCGTCGGTCTCGACGTGGCGGTGTGCAAACCCGTGCAGACCGGTGCGGCCGACGGCGATGACGACCTGGGCGAGGTGGCGCGGCTGTCGGGCGTTGTCGATCTGGTGTCGGGGTGGCGCTATCCGGAGCCGCTGGCGCCGGTCGCCGCCGCGCAGCGAGCAGGCATGGCGCTACCCACGCGATCCGAGTTGGGGGAGTTGGCTGCTTTGGCCGATCGGCCCGGCAGACTGGTGATCGTCGAGGGTGCGGGAGGCCTGCTGGTGGAGATCGGCGCGGACGGGGTGACGCTGCGTGATGTCGCAGGGGATCTGCGCGCCTCGGTTCTGGTGGTCGCGGCCCCCGGACTTGGCACCCTCAACCACACCGCGCTGACCACCGAAGCCCTGGCGGCACGGGACATTTCGTGTGCTGGAGTCGTGGTCGGTGCCTATCCCGCGAGCCCGACGGTGGCCGAGGAGACCAACCTGCACGCGCTGGCCCTGATCGCACCCGTGCGCGCGTCGCTGCCATCGAGTGCCGGTGCACTGTCACCCGCCGCGTTCGCCGAGATGAGCACCGCGGCCTTCGAGACGTCCTGGGTCCGCGGTCTGGTCTGACGTGGCGCACTCCATCGAGCTGCTCTTCGACGAGGCGACCGAGGCGGCGGTTCGGCGGGACTGGACGGCACTGGCGCAGGCGGGCCTGCCCAGCCAGGGCCGGCACCGCTCACCGACCAACCGGCCGCACGTCACGCTGGCCGTCTCCAATCACATCGATCCGGCGGTCGACGCCCAGCTGACCGAGCTGGCGCACCGGTTGCCGCTGAGCTGCCGGATCGGGGCAGTCATGGTGTTCGGGCGGACGACATTGACGCTGGTGCGCCTCATCGTGCCGTCGGCGGCGCTACTGGATCTGCATGCTGGGATTGCCGTCGCGAGCGCGCCCCATCAGACGCCCGGTCCGTTCGCACACTCGGAGCCCGGACAGTGGACCCCGCACGTCACGCTCTGCAGGCGTCTGTCGGCACGCGATCTGCCGGCCGCGCTTGAGGTGATGGGCGCCGACGACCTCGATGGCACGTTCGCGGCGCTACGCCGTTGGGACGGTGACGCCCGCGTCGACACCCTCGTCGGGTGAGGCACCGTCATCGGTTGGCGTCGTGTGCTGGGCCGACATGCCGTCGACCAGCAGTCGCATGCCGAAGGCGAAGCGGCCGTTGGGATTTGACGTGAGGACCGACTGGCCGTCGGGCAGTGCGCCCGCGGCGTCCCACTGCAGCCGGGACTGTTCGTCGACGGTGAAACCGAGGACGTAGTACACGACAGTGCGTGCGGCGAGTGCGGCGTTGGTGGTCTCGAACCCCGCGTCGGATGCCGCGGCGGCCAGGAGATCCAGGATGCGGGCCAGCGCAGCCGAGCGGCCCGAGGCGAATGTCGCCGATACCAGTTCCGCGCCGTCGGTGGACGACAGCAGTGCCTCGCGCAGGGCACCGCCGATCGCCGGGATCCGCTGGGTCCATGGCATCGCCGCCACATCGGACACCACCGGTTCCAGGATGCGATCGGCGACGGCGCCCAGAAGTTCCTGCTTGTCGGCGAAGTGCCAGTACAGGGCGCCGGGCGTGACGCTGAGTTCGCGGGCCAACCGACGCATGGTCAGATCGGCGATGCCGTACTCGTCGAGGATGTATGTGGCCTTGTCGACCACGTCGCTTCGGTGCAGTTGCACCCCTGTATCCTAAACACCGTTCAAGTTCGATGCTCGGGAGGAGTGCCGGTGACGCAGACGGCCACAGAGGTTTCGGTGGATTCGGCAGACGGGGATGTGTTGGCCCTCGCTCGCGAGCAGGTGCTTGAGGGTGGCGTGGGTCTTGACCAGGCGCAGGTGCTGGCAATCCTGCAGCTTCCCGACGAGCGACTCGAGGAGCTGCTGGCGCTGGCCCACGACGTCCGGATGAAGTGGTGTGGTCCCGAGGTCGAGGTCGAGGGCATCATCAGCCTCAAGACCGGCGGCTGTCCCGAGGACTGCCACTTCTGCTCGCAGTCGGGACTTTTCGCCTCCCCGGTGCGCAGCGCCTGGCTCGACATCCCGAGCCTGGTGGAGGCCGCCAAGCAGACCGCGAAGTCCGGTGCCACCGAGTTCTGCATCGTCGCCGCCGTCCGCGGGCCAGACGAACGGCTGCTGGCCCAGGTTGCCGCGGGTATCGAGGCCATCCGCAACGAGGTCGACATTCAGATCGCGTGCTCGCTGGGCATGCTGACCCAGGAGCAGGTGGACCGCCTCGCCGCGATGGGCGTGCACCGCTACAACCACAATCTGGAGACCGCCGAGTCGTACTTCCCCAACGTCGTCACCACCCATACGTGGGAGGAGCGCTGGGGGACCCTCGAGATGGTCCGCGAGGCAGGCATGGAGGTCTGCTGCGGCGGCATCCTCGGCATGGGCGAGACGCTGGAACAGCGCGCGGAGTTCGCGGCGAACCTGGCGAAGCTCGATCCGCACGAGGTGCCGTTGAACTTCCTCAACCCGCGCCCGGGCACGCCGTTCGGCGACCTCGAGGTGCTGCCCGCCGCTGAGGCGCTCAAGGCCGTGGCCGCGTTCCGGTTGGCGCTGCCACGCACGATGCTCCGCTTCGCCGGTGGTCGCGAGATCACGCTCGGCGACCTGGGTGCCAAGCAGGGCATCCTCGGCGGCATCAACGCAGTCATCGTCGGCAACTACCTGACCACCCTCGGCCGTCCCGCCGAGTCGGACCTGGAGCTGCTCAACGATCTGCAGATGCCGATCAAGGCGCTCAACGCCACCATCTAGCCGCCAGCAACCAGCGATGTCGCAGAAGTTCAACGTCTACACCGGCGAACCCGAGGGCTCGCCAGGTGCCCAGGCCGTTTCCACCGCGGCGCGGCTCGGGCTCGAACCGCCCCGGTTCTGTGCGGAGTGCGGGCGCCGGATGATCGTGCAGGTGCGTCCCGACGGTTGGTCGGCCAGGTGCTCCCGGCATGGCGAACTGGACTCCGTCGATTTCGAGGAACGGCGATGAGTCAGGTGACCGAGGACACCGTGGCACGACCGGAACCGGTTGAGCCGCCCCGTGTCTCACACCGGCGCGCCGCGCTCATCGTGGTCGCGTCTCTGGCGGGGGCAGGCGTTCTCGTCGGCGCGCTGTGGGCCTGGCTCGCGCCGCCGATCGGCGTGGTCGTCGGACTCACCCGAGGCGGCGAACGGGTTCGCGGCTACGTGGGCAACGAGGCCGACCACCTGTTCCTCGCGGCGTTCCTGGTGCCGGGATTCCTCACCGTCGTCGCCGTGATCGCAGCCGTCCTGGTGTGGCGGTGGCGAGCCCATCGCGGGCCGCTGATGGCAGGTGCCCTCGCCGTCGGATCAATGTTGGCAGCAGGCTTGGCGGCCGGGGTCGGGGCGGGTTTGGCGCGGCTGCGCTATGGCGTCGTCGACATCGCGTCGGCGCCCGTGTCCCCGGAGCATCGCGTGCACTACGCGGTCGAGGCAGGCTCGGTGTTCTTCGGGCACTCGCCCCTGCAGATCGCTGCGACCATCGTGTTCCCAGCCGGAGTCGCGGCGTTGGTCTACGCGCTATGCACGCTGGCGACCCCGCGCGACGATCTCGGTGCATGGCCGCCGGCCGAACCCATCGTCCTGCGTTACCCGTACGCTCCGGCCACCGATCCAGTGCAGGTCACTGATCCAGTGCAGACAGGGGCCGACGTTCCACCCGTTGACCCGTCATCACCTTCGCGCTGATCAACCCCAGCCGGAGCATGCCCCGGTAGGTCGACGGATTGAGCAGCGTCGGCCACTTCGTCCGCAGTCGGTGTGCCGACGACGGGCGTCCGGCGAACCGGTCGCGCAGCCAGCGCAAGGTCATCGGCGCGGACATCGGATGTAGCAGCAGGTGCTCGCTGAACATGTCGCGGTGGTAGGTGACGTCGGTGCCGCCGGCGATGTACGCGTCGGCGAGTTCGTCGATACAGGCCACCGAGATCAACTCGTCGTGCACGGCCTGCACGATCAGGACCGGAATGCTGGGCGCCCTGGTGCCCAGCTTGATGCTGTCGAACACGTGCCGCACCTCGGGTGTGGCCAGGATGCGCTCGAGTGGCCAGTCGACCATGTCGTCCATGTCCTTGCGGATGAGCCGCAGCACCGCGCCCGCAGTCGTCATCGACTCGATGCTCTCGAGCATCACCTTGCCCTCGGGCGTGGCGCGCTCGGCGATGATGCGGTCGAGGTCTGGATAGACGTGCGACAACGCAGCGACGACGAGCGCCGGGAGTCCGGAGAAGACCGTGCCGTTGAGTCGGCGGAAGGTTTGACCCAGATCGCCGACGGGCGATCCGAGGACGGCGCCGACGACGTTGAGCTCGGGCGCATACTCGTCGAGCACCTCGGCCGCCCATGCGGTCGCCAGACCTCCGCCGGAGTACCCCCAGAGCCCGACAGGCGCCTCGGCGGACAATTTTTCCGGTGCGTAGCTCAGTGCCGCGCGCAAACCGTCGAGCACGTGATAGCCGGGCTCATAGGGTGCGCCCCAGCTGCCGCGGGTGCCCTCGTGATCGGGAATCGACACCGCCCAGCCCTCGGCCAGTGCGGCGGCGACCAGGAGGAACTCGAACTGCGCCACGGCGCCGACGGCCTTCGCGCCTCGTCGTAGCGCATACGACGGGAAGCAGCGCGACGCGACGGCGTCGATCGCGCACTGGTAGGACACGATGGGGCACGGCCGCTCAGGCGTGCGCTCGGCCGGCGCCACGACCGTGGTGACGGCCGCCTGCGGCTCTCCGTTGAGGTCGGTGCTGCGGTAGAGCAGTTGGGTCGCGCTGACGGGCTGGGGTATCCGGCCGAGGAAGGCGAGTTCGACGTCACGCGATCGCAGCACGGTGCCGGGGCGGGCATGTTCGAAGCCTGCGGGCGGTGTGTAGAACGGGTCGTCTGACGGAAGTATCGGACGGCCCGGTCGCGACTGCAGGTCCTCGTGGGGTGCAGTGCCGATCCACTCGGCATCACCGGTCGACTGGGCCGCGCTGCCGATGTCCATCCGGCCATCCTCTCTTAGTGGTCTCTTAAAATCCAATACATTGGTCGTTCTCGCGGCGCTGCATCTACGTCGGCGGGCGCAGTGCGGCGAACTCGTCGGTGACGCGGTACTGCGACTCGGTGAAGCGGTAGAGCGCCGCGGGACGTCCGCCGCTGCGGCCCGAACGGGCGGTGGTGCCTGTCGGCGTGATGACGCCGCGGCGGACCAGCACGCGTTGCAGGTTGGTGGCGTCGACCTGGTAGCCGAGCGCCGCGCTGTAGACATCCCGCAGGGTGGACACCACGAATTCCTTTGGTGCCAGGGCGAATCCGATGTTGGTGTACGAGAGCTTGGCGACCAGGCGGGTATGGGCGTTGGTGATCATCGTGCGATGGTCGAACGCCATGGGGGGCAGGGCGTCCACCGAATGCCAGCGAGTGTCGGGCGGCAGTTCGGGAGTGGCTGGCGATGGCACCAGGCCCAGGAAGGTCGATGCGATGGTGCGTACGCCCGGCACTCGGCGGGGGTCGGAGAACACCGCGAGCTGCTCCAGATGGGTCACCTGGCGCAGGTCCACCTTCTCGGCGAGTTGACGCCGAACTGAACTCACCATGTCCTCGTCATGTCGCAGCTGCCCGCCGGGCAGCGACCAGGCGCCACGCTCGGGGTCCATGGCCCTTTCCCACAGCAGGACGCTGAGCTGCGGAGTTCGCGTTTCCAGCTGGCGAACCTGGAAGACGACGGCAAGCACTTCGTGGGCAGTGCTAGTATCAAGCATGTTTTCGATCATAAGTCGAAAACCTCCGAGATCAAAAGGAGACGGCCATGACGGTGCTGGACCGCATGACTGCATCGCAGGGTGGGTGGACCGCCCAGATCACCAACGGACCCGCCGGATATGGCGGCGTGGAGCCCGATCAGGAGTGGGCCGCCGAGGTGCGAAGGCTCGCCAAGCTGCGCAATGCGACGCTGCTGGCGCACAACTATCAACTGCCTGCGATTCAGGACGTGGCCGATCACGTCGGCGACTCTCTTGCTCTGTCTCGTATAGCGGCGGAGGCGCAGGAGGAGACCATCGTCTTCTGCGGCGTGCACTTCATGGCCGAGACCGCCAAGATCCTCAGCCCGGCCAAGACGGTGCTGATTCCCGATCAGCGGGCCGGTTGCTCGCTGGCCGACTCGATCACCGCAGAGGACTTGCGGGCGTGGAAGGACGAGTACCCCGACGCCGTCGTCGTCTCGTACGTGAACACCACCGCCGCGGTGAAGGCGCTCACCGACATCTGCTGCACGTCGTCCAACGCCGTCGAGGTGGTGGCCTCCATTCCCGAGGACCGCGAGGTCCTGTTCTGCCCCGACCAGTTCCTCGGGGCTCACGTCAGGCGCGTCACGGGCCGCAAGAATCTGCACGTGTGGGCGGGCGAATGCCACGTCCACGCCGGCATCAACGGTGATGAACTCGCCGATCAGGCTCGCTCGCACCCCGATGCCGAACTGTTTGTGCACCCCGAATGCGGTTGCGCCACATCAGCTCTCTATCTCGCAGGCGAGGGGGCGGTCCCCGAGGACAGGGTGAAGATCCTGTCCACCGGCGGAATGCTCGACGCGGCGCGCCATACGCAGGCCAAGCAGGTCTTGGTCGCGACCGAGGTCGGCATGTTGCACCAGTTGCGCCGTGCCGCACCCGATGTCGAATTCCTGGCCGTCAACGACCGGGCGTCCTGCGGGTACATGAAGATGATCACACCGGCGGCGCTACTGCGGTGCGTGGCCGAGGGTGCCGACGAAGTTCACGTCGACATCGAGACCGCCCGGCTGGCTCGCGCCAGCGTGCAGCGCATGATTGAGATCGGGCAGCCCGGCGGCGGGGAATGACACCGGCGGGCAGGAGCGCAGCGACCAGGGGAATCGGCACGGCCGCGTGCGGTGGTGACGGGCAGATCGCCTGGCAGCAGCGCGCTGACGTCGTCGTCATCGGCACCGGCGTGGCCGGGCTCGCCGCCGCGTTGGCGGCGCACCGGCGCGGTCGCAGGGTGGTGGTGCTGAGCAAGGCCGGTGAGACCGCCACGTTCTACGCACAGGGCGGAATCGCCGTCGTGATACCCCGCACCGATGACTCCGTCGAGGCGCACGTCGCTGACACGCTGGCTGCGGGGGCAGGGCTGTGCGATCCGGCGGCGGTGACCTCCATAGTGTCCGACGGCTTCGCGGCGGTCTCCGAACTGGTCAGTGCCGGGGCACGATTCGACGAGACGGTGCCGGGCCAGTGGGCGCTCACCCGGGAGGGCGGTCACTCGCTGCGCAGGATCATCCATGCGGGTGGTGACGCGACCGGCGCCGAGGTGCAGCGCGCCCTTGATCGGGCCGCCGCAATGCTCGACATCCGACGCAATCACGTGGCGCTGCAGGTACTCCACGACGATGGCGCCGTGACCGGTGTGCTGGTGCACAACGCCGACGGAGTGGGTGTCATCCACGCGCCATCGGTGATCCTGGCCACCGGGGGTCTCGGTCATCTGTACTCGGCGACCACCAACCCCGATGGCTCCACCGGCGACGGCATTGCGCTGGCGCTGTGGGCCGGTGTCGCGGTCAGTGACCTCGAGTTCATCCAGTTCCACCCCACGATGCTGTTCGACGGTCACGCCGCGGGACGACGGCCCTTGATCACCGAGGCGCTGCGCGGTGAGGGTGCGGTGCTCGTCGACGCCCGCGGCGCGTCGATCACCGACGGGGTTCACCCGATGGGTGATCTGGCTCCCCGCGATGTCGTGGCCGCGGCCATCAACGTCCGTCTCATCGAGACCGGCGACCCGTGCGCCTATCTCGACGCCCGCGGGATTGACGATCTCGCGCGGCGGTTCCCCACGGTCACCGCGGCGTGCCAGGCCGCGGGAATCGACCCCACTGCGCAGCTGATCCCGGTGGTGCCGGGTGCTCACTACAGCTGCGGTGGCGTCGTCACCGACGTGCACGGCCGCACCGAAGTCGCCGGGCTGTTCGCCGCGGGCGAGGTGGCGCGCACCGGCATGCATGGAGCCAACCGGTTGGCGTCCAACAGCCTGCTCGAGGGCCTCGTGGTGGGCGGTCGCGCCGGAAGCGAAGCAGCCGAGCATTCCGCCACGGCCGCAACCGGCCGCCTGGCGCAGATCGAATCGCGAGATCGGATCACATTGCCCCGTAACGAACTCCAACACGCCATGAGCCGGCACGCGTCGGTCGAGCGCGACGCCGCGGGACTGCGGGAGCTGACCGCCGTGCTCGACTCGGCAACAGATCGGCCGTTGCGCAACCGCGCGTCGTTCGAGGACGCCGCGCTCACCGTCACCGCACGGGCCGTCACCGTCGCCGCGGCGGATCGCGCGGAATCCCGCGGTTGCCATCACCGGTCGGACCACCCCCGAATCGATCCGGCGGGCGCCGTCAGCACCACCGTGCGCTGGGTCTCGGGTCGCGTCACCGTGGCACATCCTGTGGCGGTGGGTTGCTGATGAGAATCTCGGACATCGAACGCGCCGAGGCTGTTTCAGCGATCGAACGCGCGCTCTCGGAAGACCTGCGCTACGGACCCGACGTGACCACGCTGGCAACCGTGCCCGCCGACGCGACCACCGTCGCGGCAATGGTCACGCGTGAACCGGGTGTCGCCGCAGGCGTCGACATCGCCCTGATGGTCCTCGACGAGGTGCTCGGCCGCGACTCCTACCGCTTGATCGAGCGGGTCGAGGATGGGACACGCCTGGACGCCGGCGGCGCCCTGCTACGTCTCGAGGCGTCGACGCAGGGCCTTCTGACCGCCGAGCGCACGATGCTCAACCTGGTGTGCCACCTCAGCGGGATAGCCACCGCGACGTCGCACTGGGTGGACGCCGTCGAGGGTACCCACGCCGTGATCCGCGACACCCGCAAGACGATGCCGGGCCTGCGCGTGCTGCAGAAGTACGCGGTGCGTGTCGGCGGCGGGGCGAATCACCGCATGGGCCTTGGCGATGCCGCGCTCATCAAGGACAACCACGTCGCCGCCGCGGGTGGTGTCGTCGCCGCGCTCAAGGCGGTGCGGCACGCCGCACCCGACCTGCCGTGCGAGGTGGAGGTCGACTCACTCGAGCAGCTCGACGAGATCCTCGGTGAGGACGTGCAACTCGTCCTGCTGGACAACTTCCCGGTGTGGCAGACGCAGATCGCCGTGCAACGACGCGACTCGCGGGCGCCGGGAACCAAGCTGGAGTCCTCGGGCGGTCTCTCACTGGAATCGGCCGCCGAGTACGCCGGCACCGGTGTCGACTACCTTGCTGTCGGTGCGCTCACTCACTCGGTGCGCGTCCTCGACGTGGGGTTGGACGTCTAGTGGGTTTGAACGTCTAGTCGGTTGCGGCTCTTTGTAATTCGCGCCTGACTTCGGTCGGCGTGCGCCCGGTGTGCTGGCGAAGAGTCCTGCTGAAATGCGCCTGGTCGGCGAAACCCTGTCCGGCGGCGATCTCGGCCAGCGTTGACTCGCCGCGCTCCAGGTGATCGAGGGCACGACCGATGCGGACCCGATTGCGATAGCGCGTCACCGACACCCCCATCTCCGCGGTGAACGCCCGGCTCACCCGGTACGGCGACGCCTCGAGCAGTGCGGCCAGCGGGAACAGACCGTCGGCGCACGGATGTGCGTCATGGATGGCGGCTCGCGCACGCTCGACCAAGCGCCGGTCCGCGGCTGAGGGCGTATCGCTGGCCGGGATCGGGCGATCCGTCGCCGCACGCAGCACCGAGGCGACCAGCCGCACCAGATCCTCGGCAAGCCGGTAGTTGGTGTCATTCCGGCCAGTGACGAGCAGACGCCGATGCGCCAGCTCGAGCCGTGCGTCCACGTACACCGCAGCGCGTCTCACCCGGCCCGGCTCGCCCGCGAGCTGCTCCCAGCTCTGTGGGCTGAGCTGCACCGATGTGCAGGTATCGCCGCCATGTGGATGCGCGAACTCCTCGGTTTCGCCTGGTTCCCCGAGATAGCCGACTGTCGAGTCGAGATCGATCGAACCCTTGGCGCCGCGGCGCTGGAAGTGACCCGACCGGACGAGCACCAGCCGTGCACCGGACGGACACTCGGGCTCCGACCAACCGGGTCCGTGACCCCGACAGGTCCATTGGGAGACGCTGAACTCGGGCCGGGCCGCGAGTGTCACCGCAGTCAACACAACCAGGACCCTAGCGGGGAGGTGTGACATCTCCGTGCGGATGACCGCAAGGATGTTCAAGACACCGGTGCCGTCGCTGACGACACTGGGGACATGGCATCCATTCGCATCGAATTCGACATCGCCGCCGACGCCGCGCACGTGTGGCAGGTGATCGGGGACTGGGCGGACGGCCCCGTGCGGATGGCACCGGGTTATGTCGTGTCGTCACGGGCCGCCGATGACGTTCGCGTCGTGACGTTCGCCGACGGCTTCGTGGCGCGTGAGCGCTTGGTCACCCGCGATGACGAGGCGCGCCGCATCGTCTACTCGTTGATCGGGGACACTGCGCCCGAGCACGACAACGCGGTGATGCGGGTCGTGCCCGATGGTCCGGGGCGCTGCCGGCTGCACTGGTCGCGCGATGTGCTCCCGGACGCGGCCGCGCAACAGTTAAGTGCGGCCATGAACGAGGCCGCCCCGTTCATCAAACGTGCGTTGGAGTCGGCAGGAGGCTCCTGAGGACGGCGCCTATGCCGTCGCGCCGCGGCGCACCAGCGACAGCACCACCGCGGCGGTGGCGAACAAACCGGAGAACACCCGGTTGACGATGGTCTGCTGGCGCGGGGTGTGCAGCCAGTGCAGCAGGCGCACGGCCAGCCCGGTGTAGAGGCCCATCACGACCACGTCGACGGCGACCATGGTCACGCCGATCGCCAGGTACTGCGGCACTAGCGGCGCGGTGGGCACCACGAACTGCGGCAGAACCGCGAGGAAGAACACCAGGCCCTTGGGGTTGGTCGCGTTGACCAGGAAGCCTCGCAGCACCAGCGCGGCCCGGCCGCCTTCCGTGGCCGCCCCGACCTGCTCGCGGAGGTCGCGCGTCGCCGTCCGCCACTGCCGGACCGCGAGGTAGATGAGGTAGGCGACGCCGATCCACTTGACGACGTTGAACGCCACGATCGAGCTGGTGACCAGCGCGCCGAGACCCAGGGCGACGAGCAGCAGCTGCAGCATCAGCCCGATCTCGAGGCCCAGGATGCTCCAGTAGCCGCGTCGGACACCGTGGGTCAGCCCGGTCGCCATCGACTGGATCGCGCCGGCACCGGGGGAGACCGCTATTAGGACGGCCGCGCCGATGAACGCCAGCCAGATCTCCCATGCCATGTCCGAGAGTGTCTCAGCTGGTGACCGGCAGGCTCAACCGAGTATCGGTTGTCAGGCGATGTCGGCGACGAACGTGCCCTGACGCTTCGCCAGCATCTGCGCCATCCGGGGCAGCGTGGGGTCCACCGTGCCCGCGGGAAGCACGCGGGGGTTCACCAGATGCAGGTCCTTGCGCCCGACGTGGATGTCGGCCTCGCCTGCCGCGAGCACGTTCTTGACCCAGTTGGTCTTGCCGTGGACCAACCCGATCGCCAGCACGCTGCCCTTTCGGTAGGCGGTGACAATGGTCTCGTAGTCCGTGCCCGACGTTCGGCCGCGGTGCTTGATCACCGCGACTCCGGGCATGCGCTTCGACAACGGCCGGAGCAGCGGGTTCAAGTACTTGATCTGCGCACGTTCCAGCCACACCGGAATCAGCATCGGCACGCCTGGTGCGTTGTTCGGGTGGTCCTGTCGTGACGATGAGGTGGACATGGCGGCTCCCGTATTCGATTTGTACTGCTCTGGGACAATAGCCATCGTGGAGGCCAAACGTGGAGGTTAACGTGCCCGACCCGGCTGTGCTCATGTCCCGTATCGATCTGCGGGGCCAGCACCTGTCGACCGCTGGTCTGCGCGCCGTGCTGCCGCGCGGTGGCGTCGACGTCGACGCGGTGGTCCCGACGGTCCGTCCGATCGTCGACGCGATCGTTGCCCGGGGTGCCGAGGCGGCCCTGGAGTACGGCGAGCGATTCGACGGTGTGCGCCCCGAAACCGTGCGTGTCCCGGCCGCCCGCCTCGCCGCCGCGCTGGCCGATCTCGACCCCGAGGTCCGCGCCGCGCTGGAGGTCGCGATACATCGCACCCGTGCCGTGCACGCCGATCAGCGGCGCACCGACACCACGACGACGCTGGCCCCCGGTGCCACGGTCACCGAACGCTGGGTGCCCGTCGAGCGGGTGGGTCTCTACGTGCCGGGCGGCAACGCCGTGTACCCGTCGAGCGTCATCATGAACGTCGTGCCCGCGCAGACCGCCGGGGTGGACTCCCTGGTGATCGCCAGCCCACCGCAGGCGGAGTTCGGGGGCATTCCGCACCCGACAATCCTGGCCGCCGCGGCGCTGCTCGGGGTCGAGGAGGTGTGGGCGGTCGGCGGTGCGCAGGCCGTCGCGCTGCTCGCGTACGGCGGCACCGACACCGACGGCACAGAACTCGCGCCCGTCGACATGATCACCGGGCCCGGCAACATCTACGTGACCGCGGCGAAGCGGATCTGTCGCTCGCAGGTGGGCATCGACGCTGAGGCGGGGCCCACCGAGATCGCGATCCTCGCCGACCACACGGCCGATCCGGTGCACGTCGCCGCCGATCTCATCAGCCAGGCCGAGCACGACGAGATGGCGGCATCGGTTCTCGTCACGACAAGCACCGCACTCGCCGACGCAACCGACCGCGAGGTGGCCGCGCAGGTGGCGACGACGACGCACCGCGAACGCGTCACCGCGGCGCTGTCCGGCAAGCAGTCGGCCATCGTGCTGGTCGACGACCTCGACGCCGGGATCGCGACGGTCAACGCGTACGCCGCCGAGCACCTCGAGATTCAGACCGTCGACGCTTCTGC
This sequence comes from Mycobacterium sp. IDUB_39, assembly GCF_055419205.1. Lineage (NCBI taxonomy): Bacteria > Bacillati > Actinomycetota > Actinomycetes > Mycobacteriales > Mycobacteriaceae > Mycobacterium > Mycobacterium sp. IDUB_39. Next base: position 132,841 of record NZ_JBVAXF010000007.1, on the reverse strand, counting down.
TGTTGCCGGTCGGATCCGTTCTGCCGGTGCAATATTCGTCGGACCATGGTCGCCGGTCAGTCTCGGCGACTACTGCGCCGGCTCGAACCACGTACTGCCGACTGCCGGCTGCGCCCGGCACTCCAGCGGGCTATCGGTACAGACCTTCCTGCGTGGCATCCACGTCGTGGACTACACCGAGGCCGCGCTGAAGGACGTGTCCGGACCCGTCATCACGCTGGCCAAGGCCGAGAACCTGCCCGCGCACGGTGAGGCCGTCCGGCGGAGGTTCGAGAGATGAGCGCTTGCGCGAAGAGCAGAGTGAACCGATGAGCGGCGAGAGGATCACGCTCGACGATCTGCCGTTGCGGGACAACCTGCGCGGCAAGTCGCCCTACGGTGCACCACAACTGGCAGTGCCGATCCGGCTCAACACGAACGAGAACCCGCACCCGCCGACCCAAGCCCTCATCGACGACGTCGCCGCCTCGGTGCGCGATGCCGCCGCCGAGTTGCACCGCTACCCGGACCGTGACGCGGTCCTGTTGCGTGCCGACCTCGCGGCGTACTTGACGGCGCAGATCGGCGTACCGGTGGTCACCGAAAACGTCTGGGCGGCAAACGGTTCCAATGAGATCCTTCAGCAGCTGCTGCAGGCCTTCGGAGGGCCGGGCCGCAGTGCCATCGGGTTCGTGCCGTCCTACTCGATGCACCCGATCATCTCCGACGGGACGCAGACCGAGTGGCTGGAGACCAGCCGCGCGGAGGACTTCGGCCTCGACGTCGAGGCCGCCGTGTCGGCGATCTCCGACCGCCGCCCCGATGTGGTGTTCCTGGCCAGCCCGAACAACCCGTCCGGGCAGAGCGTGTCACTCGAGGAGCTTCGACGGCTGCTCGATGTCGCGCCGGGCGTGGTGATTGTCGACGAGGCGTATGGCGAGTTCTCGTCGCAGCCCAGCGCCGTGCATCTGCTGGCCGACTACCCGGCGAAGCTCATCGTCACGCGCACGATGAGCAAGGCGTTCGCGTTCGCGGGCGGTCGCCTTGGCTACCTGGTCGCCGACCCCGCGGTCATCGACGCGCTGCTGCTGGTGCGGTTGCCCTACCACCTGTCCTCGGTCACGCAGGCCGCCGCACGCGCGGCACTGCGGCACGCCGACGACACGCTGGGGAGCGTCGCCACCCTCATCGCCGAGCGCAACCGCGTGTCGGAGGCGTTGACGCGCATGGGATTCCGGGTGATTCCCAGTGACGCGAACTTCGTGCTGTTCGGCGAGTTCGCCGACGCCGCCGCGACGTGGCAGCGCTACCTGGATGCCGGTGTGCTCATCCGCGACGTCGGCATCCCCGGGTTCCTGCGTGCCACCACAGGTCTGGCCGACGAGAACGACGTGCTGCTCGAGACCAGCGCGCCCCTGGCCGAAACCGAACTCACTCGGCCGATTCCGAGTGTCCCCGCGAACCTCCGAGGAGCATCGTGACCCGTCACGCCCGTGTCGAACGCAAGACCAGGGAATCCGACATCGTCGTCGAGCTCGAACTCGACGGCACCGGACAGACCGACATCAGCACCGGTGTGCCGTTCTACGACCACATGTTGACGTCGCTGGGCAGCCACGCGAGCTTCGACCTAACGGTGCGGGCCGTCGGGGACGTCGACATCGAGGGCCACCACACCATCGAGGACACCGCCATCGTGCTCGGCCAGGCGCTCGGGCAGGCACTGGGGGACAAGAAGGGCATTCGTCGGTTCGGCGATGCCTTCATCCCGATGGACGAGACGCTCGCGCACGCTGCGGTCGACGTGTCCGGGCGGCCCTACTGCGTCCACACCGGCGAGCCGGATCACATGCTGCACAACACGATTGCCGGCAGCTCGGTGCCATACCACACTGTCATCAATCGCCACGTCTTCGAGACGCTGGCGATGAACGCGCGCATCGCACTGCACGTCCGCACGCTGTACGGCCGGGATCCGCACCACATCACCGAGGCCCAGTACAAGGCGGTCGCACGCGCGCTGCGCCAGGCCGTCGAGTTCGATCCGCGGGTCTCGGGTGTGCCGTCCACCAAGGGCAGTCTGTGACCAAGAGATCTGTGGTGGTGCTGGACTACGGGTCGGGCAACCTCCGCTCGGCCCAGCGCGCCCTGGAGCGGGTCGGAGCCGACGTCGAGGTCACGGCCGATCCGGCCGCCGCAGCGGCAGCCGACGGCCTCGTGGTGCCCGGCGTCGGCGCGTACGAGGCGTGCATGACCGGATTGCGCGCGGTCGGGGGAGACGACATCATCGCCGACCGCCTGGCCAACGACCGGCCGGTCCTTGGTGTGTGCGTGGGCATGCAGATCCTGTTCGCCCGCGGCGTCGAGTTCGGCGTCGAGTCGGTGGGCTGCGGTCGGTGGCCCGGATCGGTCGTGCGCCTCGACGCGCCGGTGGTTCCGCACATGGGCTGGAATGTGGTGGAGCCGCCCGAGACGACCCGACTGTTCGCCGGAATCGACCCCGCTACCAGGTTCTACTTCGTGCACTCCTACGCCGCGCAGGCCTGGGAGGGCGACCCGGCGGCCAAGCTGACCTGGGCGACACATCACGTGCCGTTCCTGGCCGCGGTGGAGGACGGCCCGCTGTGGGCCACGCAGTTCCATCCGGAGAAGAGCGGTGATGCCGGAGCGGCCCTGCTGACCAATTGGCTCAAGGAACTAGGGTGATCTGACGTGCCTGTAAAGACTCCACTCATTCTGCTGCCCGCCGTCGACGTCGTGGACGGAAAGGCCGTCCGCCTCGTCCAGGGTCAGGCCGGTAGCGAGACCGACTACGGCTCCGCACTCGACGCCGCCCTTGGCTGGCAGCGCGACGGGGCCGAATGGATCCACCTCGTCGACCTCGACGCCGCCTTCGGTCGCGGGTCGAACCGCGAACTTCTCGCCGACGTGATCGGCAAGCTGGATGTCGCCGTGGAACTCTCCGGTGGCATCCGCGACGACGAGTCGCTGGACGCAGCGCTGGCCACCGGCTGCGCCAGGATCAACCTCGGCACGGCCGCCCTCGAGAATCCGCAGTGGTGCGCCCGGGTGATCGCCGAACACGGTGAGAAGGTCGCCGTCGGCCTCGACGTCAAGCTCGACCCCGCAGCGCCCGAGGGCGGCTACCGGCTTCGCGGACGTGGCTGGGAGACCGACGGCGGAGATCTGTGGGAGGTGCTGGAACGCCTTGACCGCGAGGGCTGCTCGCGCTTCGTCGTCACCGACGTGACCAAGGACGGCACCCTCAACGGGCCCAACCTCGAACTGCTGGCAGGTGTCGCCGAGCGCACCGGCGTGCCCGTCATCGCCTCCGGTGGCGTGTCGAGCATCGAGGATCTGGAGGCGATCGCCACGCTCACCGACCGTGGTGTTGAGGGCGCCATCGTCGGCAAGGCGCTGTACGCCGGTCGGTTCACATTGCCGCAGGCGCTATCCGCGGTCAGTCGGTAGGCGATCACCATGGCGCTCGACGAACCTGACCTCGACGCGTTGGTCGTCGCGGCGACGGCGATCCTCGACGAGGCGGCCAAGCCGTTTCTCGCCGGGCATCGCGCACAGTCCGCAGTCCGCAAGCAGGGCAACGATTTCGCCACTGAGGTGGACCTGGCGATCGAACGCCAGGTGGTCGAGGCGTTGGAGTCCGCGACGGGTATCGGCGTCCATGGCGAGGAGTTCGGCGGCGCGCCCATCGACTCGGACATGGTGTGGGTGCTCGACCCCATCGATGGCACCTTCAACTATGCCGCCGGGTCACCGATGGCCGCCATCCTGCTGGGCCTGCTCTCGCGGGGAAAACCAGTGGCAGGCCTGACCTGGCTTCCGTTCACGGGTAACCGCTACACCGCGACGATCGGTGGACCGCTGCGGGACAATGGGAAACCGCTGCCCGCGCTGGTCTCCAGCCCCCTCGCCGATTCCATCGTCGGCATCCAGACCTTCAACATCGACTCCCGCGGCCGTTTCCCCGGCCGCTACCGCGTTGAGGTGCTGGGGAACCTGAGCCGGGAGTGCTCGCGGGTGCGCATGCACGGCGCGACCGGTGTCGACCTGGCCTACGTTGCGTCCGGTGTGTTGGCTGCGGCCATCAGTTTCGGGTACCACATCTGGGATCACGCCGCCGGTGTGGCGCTGGTGCGCGCCGCCGGGGGCATCGTCACCGACCTGGCCGGCGAACCGTGGACGCCGGAATCGAAATCGGCGCTGGCCGCGGCACCGGGTGTCCACGAGCGCATGCTCGAGATCGTGGCATCGGCGGGCGCCCCGGAGGACTACCTGTGAACCACCACGAGGGCCTGGCTGTGCGCGTCATCCCGTGCCTTGACGTCGACGACGGACGGGTGGTCAAGGGTGTCAACTTCGAGAACCTGCGCGATGCAGGCGATCCCGTCGAACTCGCCGCGGTCTATGACGCCGAGGGCGCCGACGAACTGACGTTCCTCGACGTCACCGCGTCCTCGTCGGGCCGGACCACCATGCTGGACGTGGTCCGTCGCACCGCCGAACAGGTCTTCATCCCGCTCACCGTCGGCGGGGGCGTGCGGTCGGTCGCCGATGTCGACGTCCTGCTGCGCGCGGGTGCGGACAAGGTGTCGGTCAACACCGCGGCCATCGCGCGCCCCGAACTGCTCGGCGAGCTGTCGCGACACTTCGGCTCGCAGTGCATCGTCCTGTCTGTTGATGCGCGGACGGTGCCAGACGGCGCCGAGCCGACACCGTCAGGCTGGGAGGTCACCACACACGGTGGTCGTCGCGGCACTGGCATCGACGCAGTCGAATGGGCCAGGCGTGGAGCCGAACTCGGTGTCGGCGAGATCCTGCTCAACTCGATGGACGCAGACGGGACCAAGGCGGGCTTCGATCTCAACATGCTGCGTGCGGTCAGGGCAGCGGTGACGGTGCCCGTGATCGCCAGCGGCGGCGCGGGCGCGGTCGAGCACTTCGCCCCAGCCGTTGACGCCGGCGCCGATGCGGTGTTGGCCGCCAGCGTGTTTCACTTCGGCGAGCTGACGATCGGTCAGGTCAAGGCGGCGATGGCCGAGGACGGGATCGTGGTCCGATGACCCGGCCCACCCGCGATTTCGGCGCGCTAACCGTCGCTGAGCGAACGAAATCGCGCCGAAATCGCATGAGGGGAGTGAGATGAGCCTGGATCCGGCGATCGCGGCGCGGCTCAAACGCGATGCCAACGGCCTGTTCGCCGCTGTCGCGCAGGAACGCTCCACCGGGCAGGTGCTCATGATGGCGTGGATGGACGACGAGGCTCTGGCCCGCACGCTCGAGACCCGCAAGGGCACGTACTACTCGCGCTCGCGCGGTCAGTACTGGGTGAAGGGTGAGACCTCCGGTCACACGCAGTACGTGCACTCGGTGCGCCTGGACTGCGACGGCGATACGGTGCTGCTCGAGGTCGATCAGATCGGCGCGGCCTGCCACACCGGTGAGCACACCTGCTTCGACGTAGATCTGCTGCTCGGTCCCGAGAGCTGACTATCGCGAGGTCCATTCGCCGCCATTGACCGCGAAGACCTGCCCGGTGATCTGCCGTGCCTGAGGTGAGGCCAGGAAGGCGACCGTGTTGGCGATGTCGTCAGGGACGCCGGCCCGCTTGGTCATGGTGGCGTTGATGAGCGCCACTTTCCTGTCGTCGGTGAGGGCGTCGCGGAAGAACTCGGTGTCAGCGATGTAACCGGGTGAGACGACGTTGGCGGTGATTCCGGTCGGGCCGACCGTGCGTGCCAGATCGACGTTCCACGAGGCGATCGCGGCCTTGGCCGCCCCGTAGGAGCCGGCGCCCTTGTCTGCGGCGATCGAGCCGATCGTGATGATCGCGCCGCCTTCGCGGATTGCCGGCAACAGCGCGGTGGTCGTCAGAACGGCCGAGATCACGTTGGACTCGAAGTTCGACCGCCACGCGGCGGCGACGTCGTCGAGTCCGGAGGGCGCCGCGAGGTCGAAATCAGTGTTCCCACCGGCGTTGTTGACCAGCACATCGATCTCGCCCAGCTCACAGGCGAACGCCTCGACGTCAGCGGGTCGCGAGGCGTCGAAATGATGTGCCAGGACGTCCCCGTCGATCTCGGCGACCGCCTGATCCAGGACACCACCGCGGCGGCCGGTGATGATCACGCGCGCACCGTCACCGGCGAAGCGGGCCGCGATCGCCCTGCCGATACCCGTCCCGCCGCCCGTCACCACGACTGTCTTCTGCATGAGCTGTCCTCCTGAGATATGGTTTAGACCTAAACGTACACCCGATCTGGGAGGTCTGTGATGGAGCTGGATCCTGATGACTCGGTGGACGCGATCGCGCTGGCGTGGCTGCGTGAGCGCCCGCAGACCCCAGTCGACTCGATTGGAATCGTCACCCGCCTATGGCACGCCGCCAAACTCCTGGGTGATGACCGGGCCCGACTCCTGCGTGAGGCTGGCGCCGACGCGGCGACGTTGGACCTACTGTCCACGCTGCGCCGTAGCGGGCCGCCGTATCGACTCACCACTCGAGAACTCGCCGACGCGGCACTCATCACTGCCGGTGCCATCACGCAGCGCGTTGATCGAGCCGAACGACAGGGTCTGGTGACGCGGTCAGCCCAGGGCGAGGGATCACGTCGCGTCGATGTCGAACTCACCGACCTCGGGCATGCCACCGTTGAACGACTCGTGGACGCCGTGCTGGAGCGAGAACTCGCCTTGCTGGGCGGGTTTCCCGCGGATCAGCGCGAACACCTCAGCGCGCTGCTGCGCCAACTCCTCAGTGCGCTGCACGACTCGCTGGGCGACCGCCGCCCGGGCCACGTGGGCGAACCGTAGGAGTCCCGTCACGCCGTCACCGCTGCCGCTGGGCGGAGCAACACGGCGCTGATCGCACCGCCGCAGAGTGCGACGGCGCCGCAGGCGATCAGGGCAGCGACCAGGCCGCCGGTCGTGCTGCCTCTCGCGTGGGCGGTCTGGCTGAGGGCGCCGCACAATGCGATGCCAATGGTCAGCCCGAGTTGGCGGGCGGCGTTGGCTGCCGCGGCGGCAGTTCCCGCCCGCGCAGGCGGCACCGACGCCGCGGCCACCGCAGGAAGGACGGGGGAGACGATGCCAGCACCAATGCCCGTCACCGCAAGCATGACGATCGCGGTCGTCCAGTCCGGCCACGCCAAAAGGGCGGCGCCGGTGAGACATGCCAGGCCCGTCAACAGCGTTCCCCCGCCGAGCACCCAGCTGCGGGGTGAGTCGTGCAGCCGAGCGCTGACCATCAGCGACACCAGGATGAAGGCAACGAGCTGGATGGTGAGGACTAGGGCGGCCCGCAGTGGGCTCATCGCCTGCTCGGTCTGCAGCCACTGAGCCAGCACCGGCAGTGCCGCGAAAGCAGCGAAGTAGTAGGAGAATCCGACGAGGAGAACGGCTGTGAACTCGCGAGTGGCGAACAGGCTCGGGGGTAGCGCCGGATGGACAGCGCGGCGTTGGGATGGGACGAACGAACACATCGATGCCAAGGCGACCACGCCGCCGCCGATGGTTCCTGGTGATATCCAACCGTTTTCACCGCCGTTGATGACGGCGTAGGTGACCCCGGCCATCGCCGTGGTGACGAGCGTTGTTCCCAGGACGTCCACGCGTACTCGGCGTGGGCGCTCCCGGGCCAACGAGATCGAACCGATCGCCACGGCGAGCGCGCACACCGGCAACGCTCCGAGAAACAGCCAGCGCCACGAGACGAATTGAGTGACGGCGCCGCCCGCAATGGTCCCGACGGTGCTGCCTGCACCGGCGACCGCACCCCACACTGCGAACGCAACACCGCGGGTTCGCCCCTGGTAACACTGCGTCAGCAGGGGCACGGCGGTGGCGAAAATGGCCGCGCCACCGACGCCTTGAGCCGCGCGCGCCACAACGAGAATGCCGCCTGACGTTGCCACCGCACACGCCACCGAGGCTGCACCGAACGCGGCAAGGCCGGTCAGGAAGAGACGCCGGTGACCGAGGCGGTCTCCAAGGGTCCCCATGGCCAACCCGAGGGCCGCCAACCCGAGGGTGTAGACGTCGATGATCCACTGGGATACCGCGAATCCGGCGCCGAGGTCGTCAGCGATGGTTGAGGCGCTGACCGTCACGATGGTGGTGTAGGCGAGCAACACGAATGTCGCCAGACAACAGGCCAGCAGCGGGCGCCAATCGGTGGGCGCGCTAGTGGCGATGCGCTGAGCACCAAAGGATTCGTGGGGGTTCGACGGCATGACGTCACGGTGATGTAATGACCTTGTGCGTGTAAACCCTTACATCGAGCCACTGCTGCAGACCGTGACCGATTTGCTCAATCGGCCCGCGTCGACGCCGGCCGACCTGGAGGACCGTTGGACCTCACGGGGCATGCCTGCGCAACGTCACGCCACCGCCGACGACCTACGAAGGGTGCGCGAGTTCATACAGGAGTGGGAGGGCGTAGTAGACGCCGGCACCGAACACGAGCGAGTCAGGGTGCTCAACCATCTGCTGGATCGCTTCACCGCGAGCCCGTCCATCACCGACCACGACGGCAGCGGCTGGCACCTGCACTACCGCGACCCGGACGCGGGTTTCGCGGCGACCCTCGCCGGTGCCACCACCGCTGCCGCCGCCCAATACCTCACTGATCGGGGGATGCATCGCATCCGCCGGTGCGCGCGAACTGACTGCGCCAACGCCCTGGTCGACTTCAGTCGGCCAGGCACACAGAGGTACTGCAGCCACAGCTGCGCCAACCGCGACGCCGTCCGTCGACACCGCGCCGCGTCGTCGCGCTGACCCGACAGCTGGCCCCGGCCGTCAGACGCCGAAGCGGCTGGCCTTGGCGCGTGCCGTCCACCTGCCGTCGGAGAAGCCGACCTGCACCGGGTGAGCGAACGCCGCGCTGACGTTGTCGGTGGTGACGACGTCGTGGGCGGCCCCCGCCGCCACCGTGCGACCCTCGGCGATCAACAAGGCGTGCGTCGTTGTGGTCGGCAGCTCCTCGAGGTGATGGGTGACCAGGATGGACGCCACGTCGGGGTGCGTCTGATCCAGCGAGTCCATCGTCTCCAGAAGCTGTTCGCGGGCAGCGACATCGAGCCCGGTGGTCGGCTCATCGAGTAGCAGCAGCCGAGGCTCCGAGATCAGTGCACGGGCGATCAGTGTTCGTCCCCGTTCGCCCTGGGACAGGGTCGGCCATCGGTCATCGGCCTTGTGCGCCAGGCCGACTGAGGCGAGCATCGCGTCGGCGCGGTCGAGTTCGTCGGGGCTGGGCGTCCATCGCAGCGGCAGGTCGATCGTCGCTGTGATGCCGGTCAGCGCGACCTCGCGGATCGTCAGCGAGGACTGCAGCCGATGACGCGGATTCACGTGCCCGATGGAGTGCCGCAGCTGGGCCAACTCCACGCGGCCCATCTGCTCGCCCAGTACCCGCACCGCGCCCGACGTGGGAAACATCACGGCCGCACAGAATCCCAGCAGCGTGCTCTTGCCCGCGCCGTTGGGGCCGAGCAGCGCCCAATGCTCGCCGGCACCCACGGTGAGTGAGATGCCACCGATGATCTGCTTGCCGTCGCGGCGGAATGTGACATCGGTCAGCTCGAGAACCGCGTTCACGAAAAGCCCTCCTTCAGCTTGGTCAGATGAGTTCTGCTCGACGCCGCTGCGGCAGTGGGATTGCGGGCGATGATTGCGTCGGCCAGCTGCTGATGCAGGTTGTGGTCGCACGGCTCCGACTCGATCGGTCGAATCTTGAGCATGTCGATCATCGCCAGCCGCAGTCGCGGCAGGAACGCGTCGAACAATTGGATCAGCACATCGTTGTGGGCCGCGGAGATCACGGCGCGGTGAAACGCCATATCGGCGTCCACGTGGTCGGGCACCGACTGGCCCAGCGCGCCGCGGGCGGCCAGGGTGCGACGAATCGCGCGCAGATCGGCGGGGGTCCGCCGGGTGGCCGCCAGCGCGGCGGCCTCGGCCTCGATCGCGATACGGGCCTCGATCACTGCGGCGATGGTCGATCGCCGCAGCACGGTGTCCCAGTCCTCGGCGGCATCCAGCGCGGTGACGAAAACCCCGGCGCCCTGCCGGCTGTCGAGAACGCCTCTGCCTGCGAGCTCGCGGATGGCCTCGCGCAGGGTGGAGCGCCCGACGCCGAGTTGGGCCGCCAGCGTGGTCTCGCCGGGGAGCCGATGGCCCAGCGGCCATTCCCCATCACGGATGCGGGCCAGAAGCAGCTGTGCCGTCTGCGCTGCCAGCGGATGGCGCTGAACCTGGACGATCATGCCAACCACTCTACTTGTCTGAGGAGTTGTGTATAGTTCGGTCATCATGACGCGCTTCCTCCTGCTTAGTCGCCGCAGCAGGGCCTGACCGACCGGCCCCTGCTGTGGGGCATCGTTGCGCCGGTCGAAATCAGGCAAGAGCAGACCAGAAAGCGCACACCATGAGCATCAACGCATTTCCCACCATCGACACCCCCACGGGCGAGGCCCCCGGCCCGGCGTGGAACCGGCAGCGACACTCCCAGATGCCCTCGCATCGCTACGCCAGCATCTATGACCGAGTGGATGTGCCACTCGCCGAACGACATTGGCCCACTTCGCGAATCACCGAGGCGCCCCTGTGGGTTCCGGTCGACCTGCGCGACGGCAACCAGGCACTGGCCGAACCCATGGACCCGGCCCGCAAGCGGCGGTTCTTCGAACTGCTCGTCGCCATGGGTTACAAGGAGATCGAGGTGGGTTACCCATCCGCGTCGCAGACCGACTTCGACTTCGTCCGGCTGCTGGCAGAAACCGATATCGCCCCACCGGACGTCGCCATCGTCGTGTTCACCCCGGCCCGCCGTGACCTCATCGAGCGCACCGTGGCCGCGGTGCGGGGGATCGGCAACGAGGTGGTCATCCACATGTACGCGGCAACCGCGCCGGTATGGCGAAACACCGTGCTCGGCAAGGACCGTGCGGGATTGCGCGAGCTGATTCTGTCCGGTGGACGCGATGTCCTGGAGTTCGCCGGTGACTTGCCCAACGTCCGGTTCGAGTTCTCTCCGGAGGTCTTCAACCTCACCGAACCCGATTACGTGCTGGAGCTGTGTGATGCCATGACGGGTCTCTGGCAGGCCACCGCCGAGCGCCCGGTGATCCTGAACCTGCCGGCCACGGTCGAGGTCGCCACCCCGAACGTGTACGCCGACCAGATCGAGTACATGCACCGCAATCTGGCTGATCGCGACAGCGTGATCCTGTCGGTGCACCCACACAACGACCGCGGCACCGGCATCGCCTGCGCCGAACTGGCGCTGCTCGCCGGTGCCCAACGCGTCGAGGGCTGCGTCTTCGGCAACGGCGAACGCACCGGCAACGTCGACATCGCCACCTTGGCGCTCAACCTGCACGCCCAGGGCGTCGACCCGATGATCGACTTCTCCGATATCGACGAGATCGCCCGCACCGTCGCGCACTGCACCCGCATGCCGATCCACGAACGGCACCCCTACGTCGGTGATCTGGTGCACACGGCCTTCTCCGGGACCCACCAGGATGCCATCAAGAAGGGTTTGGCCGAGCACCGCGCCCGCGCCGCCGAGTCGGGACGATCCGAGAGTGAAATCGATTGGCAGGTGCCCTATTTGCCGATCGACCCGGCCGATATCGGACGCACCTACGATGCCGTGATTCGGGTGAACTCGCAGTCCGGTAAGGGAGGTGTCGCGTATCTGCTGTCCACCGGCTACGGCCTGGACCTGCCGCGCCGGCTCCAGATCGACTTTGCCCGCCACGTTCAGGCGCACGCCGACGACACCGGCGAGGAGATCACCGCAGCCGAGTTGTTCGACATCTTCGAGGCGACCTACCTCGACGCCCACGGGCCGGTGGAGCTGAAGGACTGGCACACCGGCAGTGATACGGACACCGAGATCACCCTGTGTGTCGACGGCCGCACCACTCGCAGCGCACACCGAGGTATCGGCCCGGTGGACGCGTTGACCCGGGCGCTGGCCGATATCGGGCGGCCCGTGGAGATACTCGGGTTGACCCAGCAGTCCATCGGCAGCACCGCGGTCAGCTACCTGGAGTACCGAATCGGCGGTGTCACCGGTTGGGCGTGCGGGCGCAGCGACTCGGTGCCGGAAGCATCGATGGCGGCGGTGATCCGCGCCGTCAACGCGCCTTGAGAACCTCCAGCGCCTTGTCGGCGTGGCTGTCCATGCTGAGTTCGCTCGCGATGACGTCGAGGACGGTGCGATCGGTGTCGATGACGAATGTGGTGCGCTTGACCGGCATCAGCTTGCCGAGCAGCCCGCGCTTGACGCCGAACTGCGTGGCCACCACGCCATCGGAGTCCGACAGCAGCGGGTAGTCGAAGTTCTGCTGCTCGGCGAACTTGGCCTGCTTGGCCACGGCATCCGTGCTGATCCCGACCCGGCTGGCACCCGCCGCGGCGAATTCGCCGGCGAGGTCCCGGAAGTGACACGCCTCCTTGGTGCAGCCCGGTGTCATGGCCGCTGGATAGAAGAACAGCACCACTGGTCCGTCGGCCAGCAGGCTGGTCAGACTGCGCACCGTGCCCGTCTGGTCGGGCAGTTCGAACTCGTCGACGCGGTCGCCACGTTTCATGGCAGTCACGCTACGCCCAGCTGATTTTGGGATGGGTGCGCCCGGTCTGGGAGGATTGGCCCGTGCAACCTCGTCCTCCGGTCGATTCGCTCCACCCCGCCGGACCCCGTTCCGACCTCGCCGTGACCACGTCGCGTGAGGACTTCCGGGCGCTGGCCGCCGGGCACCGAGTCGTGCCTGTGACGCGCAAGGTACTGGCCGACAGCGAGACGCCGCTGTCGGCGTACCGCAAGCTCGCCGCCAACCGCCCCGGAACGTTCCTCCTGGAGTCCGCGGAGAACGGTCGGTCGTGGTCGCGCTGGTCGTTCATCGGTGCGGGGGCACCGTCGGCGTTGACGATCCGCGACGGCGAGGCGATCTGGTTGGGTGTGACACCCCGCGACGCCCCGAGCGGTGGCGATCCGTTGCAGGCGCTGCGCGCCACGCTGGATCTGCTCGAGACCGCCGCACTGCCGGGCCTGCCGCCGTTGTCGAGCGGTCTCGTCGGTTTCTTCGCCTACGACTTCGTGCGGCGCCTCGAGCGCCTGCCCGAACTGGCCGTTGACGACTTGAAGCTGCCCGACATGCTTCTGCTGCTGGCCACCGACATCGCGGCCGTCGACCACCACGAGGGCACCATCACGCTCATCGCGAACGCGGTGAACTGGAACGGCACCGATGAGCGCGTCGACTGGGCATATGACGACGCGGTGGCGCGCCTCGACATCATGACCGCGGCGCTGGCGGAGCCGATCCGCTCCACCGTGGCGACATTCAGCAGGCCCGAACCGGAGCCCCGCGCCCAGCGCACCGTGGCCGAGTACACGGCGATCGTCGACAAGCTGGTGGGCGATATCGAAGCCGGTGAGGCATTCCAGGTGGTGCCGTCGCAGCGCTTCGAGCTGGACACCGCCGCCGACCCCCTTGACGTGTACCGGATGCTGCGGGTGTCCAACCCGAGCCCCTACATGTACCTGCTCAACGTGCCCAACGCTGCTGGTGAACTGGACTTCTCGGTGGTCGGCTCCAGCCCGGAGGCGCTGGTGACAGTGATCGACGGCAAGGCGACGACGCATCCGATCGCCGGTACCCGGTGGCGGGGCGCCGACGAGGAGGAGGACGTGCTCCTCGAGAAGGACCTGCTCAACGACGAGAAGGAGCGCGCCGAGCACCTCATGCTGGTGGATCTCGGCCGCAACGACCTCGGGCGCGTATGCGTGCCCGGAACGGTCCGGGTGGAGGACTACAGCCACATCGAGCGCTACAGCCACGTCATGCACCTGGTGTCGACCGTGACCGGATCTCTTGCAGCCGACAAGACCGCGCTGGACGCCGTCACGGCCTGCTTCCCGGCGGGCACGCTGTCGGGTGCGCCGAAGGTTCGGGCCATGGAGCTCATCGAAGAGGTCGAGAAGACCCGCCGCGGCCTCTATGGCGGGGTGCTCGGATATCTGGACTTCGCGGGTAACGCCGACTTCGCGATCGCCATCCGGACGGCCTTGATGCGCAATGGCACTGCTTATGTCCAGGCGGGCGGGGGAGTCGTGGCCGATTCCAACGGCCCCTACGAGTACAACGAGGCAGCCAATAAGGCGCGCGCGGTGCTCAATGCCATCGCCGCGGCGGGAACGCTGACCGAGCCATGACCCGAATCGCGCAACTGCTGCTGGTGCTCGCCGCGGCGGCCCTGTGGGTGGCGTCGCGGATGACCTGGGTGGTTCTCGAGTCCGCGGACGGACTGGGGCCGCAGCGCACGACAGCGGTATCGGGGGCGACGTGGGCGGCGGCGCTGGTGCCGGTCGCGGCGCTGCTGGTGGCGGCGGCTCTGGCGCCGCTGGCCGTTCGGGGATGGGCACTACGCGTCGTGGCGCTGCTCGTCGCCGTGGTCAGCGCCGGAGTCGCGTACATGGGCCTATCGCTGTGGGTGGAGGCCGACGTCGCCGGATACGCCGCCACGGCGGCGGATGTGCCGATCGTCTACCTGGTCGGAAGTGAGCGCCACGTCTGGGGTGGGGTGCTTACCCTGGTTGCTGCGGTGGGCACACTGCTCGCGGCCGTGTTGCTGCTGCGCGCGGCCGTGCGGGCGGGTGCGACGCCGTCGAAGTACGCCGCGCCCGCGGCCAGACGCGAGGCGGCGTCGAAGGAGAGTTCTGTTGACGGGACGACGGGGGATGGGATGTCGGAACGAATGATCTGGGATGCACTTGACGAGGGGCGCGACCCGACGACCGAGCCCACTGAGGGTCGGTGACGTCACATGCCAAGGTGGCGGTTAGGCTTCGACACAGAACCAAATCCGGCGGCACCCGGGTGCCCTGGTAACTCTCGGAAGGACATCGGCTCATGAGTTCGGCCAATGTGCTCGACTCCATCATCGAGGGAGTGCGCGCCGACGTCGCTGCCCGCGAGGCCGAACTGAGCCTGGCCGAAGTCAAGGCGAAGGCCAAGGACACCGCCCCCGCCCGTGACGTCCTGGCCGCGTTCCGCGAGCCCGGTATCGGCGTCATCGCCGAGGTGAAGCGGGCCAGTCCGTCTCGCGGCGCATTGGCGTCCATCTCCGACCCCGCCGAGCTCGCCCGCGCCTATGAGTCCGGCGGCGCGCGGGTGATCAGCGTGCTGACCGAACAGCGCCGGTTCAACGGCTCGCTCGACGACCTCGACGCGGTACGGGCGGCGGTGTCGATTCCGTTGCTGCGCAAGGACTTCATCATCGGGCCGTACCAGATCCATGAGGCGCGTGCGCATGGCGCGGACATGGTGCTGCTGATCGTCGCTGCGCTGGAGCAGTCGGTTCTGGTGTCGATGATCGATCGCACGGAGTCGCTGGGTATGACGCCTCTCGTGGAGGTTCACACCGAGGAGGAGGCCGACCGCGCACTGCAGGCAGGTGCCCGCGTGATCGGCGTCAATGCAAGAAATCTCAAGACCCTCGAGGTCGACCGGGACTGCTTTGCACGGATCGCACCCGGGCTTCCGTCGAACGTGATCCGAGTCGCCGAGTCCGGCGTCCGCGGTACCGCGGATCTGTTGGCCTACGCCGGAGCGGGCGCCGATGCCGTCCTCGTCGGTGAGGGCCTGGTGACCAGCGGCGATCCGCGCAGTGCTGTCGCGGACCTCGTCACCGCCGGTACCCACCCGTCCTGCCCCAAACCCGCCCGCTGACGCCGACGCTGGCGATGTACGGCTTGCGTGAAGAGCGGAACGAGGCGATGAGCCGCGTGCGCGAAGAGAAGAGAACATGGCTGATCTAGCCGGTCCCAAGCTGCCGCGATCCAGTGCAGCCGTGGCCGAACCCACTGTCCACGACCCCGATCAGCGGGGTCATTTCGGCGCGTACGGCGGACGGTTGGTCGCCGAAGCCTTGATGGCGGTGATCGAGGAGGTCACCGCCGCGTATGAGAAGGCGCGGACCGATCAGACGTTCCTCGACGAGTTGGACCGCCTGCAGTGCCACTACACCGGACGGCCCTCGCCGCTGTATGAGGCCACCCGGCTCAGTGAGCACGCAGGCGGAGCCCGGCTGTTCCTGAAGCGAGAAGACCTCAACCACACCGGATCTCACAAGATCAACAACGTGCTGGGTCAGGCGCTGCTGGCCAAGCAGATGGGCAAGACGCGCGTCATCGCCGAGACCGGCGCCGGGCAGCACGGCGTGGCGACCGCGACGGCGTGTGCGCTGCTCGGGCTGGACTGTGTGGTCTACATGGGTGCGGTCGACACCGCGCGCCAGGCCCTTAACGTGGCCCGGATGCGGCTGCTCGGTGCCCGCGTGGTCTCCGTCGAGTCGGGGTCCAAGACCCTCAAGGACGCCATCAACGAGGCGTTCCGTGACTGGGTGACCAACGCTGACGCCACCTACTACTGCTTCGGAACCGCGGCCGGACCGCACCCGTTCCCGACGATGGTCCGCGACTTTCAACGCGTCATCGGTCTGGAGGCCCGTGCGCAGATCCAGCATCAGGCCGGCCGTCTACCAGACGCGGTGACCGCCTGTGTTGGTGGCGGATCGAACGCGATTGGCATCTTCCACGCGTTCATCGACGATCCCGGGGTTCGACTTGTCGGCTACGAGGCGGCCGGTGATGGCGTCGAGACAGGCAGGCACGCGGCCACGTTCACCGGAGGCTCGCCCGGGGCGTTCCAGGGTTCGTTCTCCTACCTGCTTCAGGACGAAGACGGTCAGACCATCGAATCGCATTCGATCTCAGCGGGTTTGGACTATCCCGGGGTTGGTCCCGAGCACGCATACCTCAAGGACATCGGCCGCGCCGAGTACGAGCCGATCACCGACACCGAGGCGATGGACGCGTTCGCGCTGTTGTGTCGCACCGAGGGAATCATCCCGGCGATCGAGTCCGCGCACGCGGTGGCGGGGGCGTTGAAGCTCGGTGTCGAACTCGGCCCCGGCGCGATTGTTCTGGTCAACCTCTCGGGTCGTGGCGACAAGGACGTCGAGACTGCGGCGAGTTGGTTCGGACTTCTCGACGAACAGGATGAGACCGAATGACAACGAGTCGGCTGTCCGGCCTGTTCTCGTCATGCCGGGCGGAGAACCGCTCGGCACTCATCGGGTACCTGCCGACGGGGTATCCCGATGTCGCGACGTCGATCGACGCGATGGTGGCGATGACCCAGGCGGGTTGCGACATCGTCGAGGTCGGAGTCGCCTACTCCGATCCCGGAATGGACGGCCCGACCATCGCGGCGGCCACCGAGGCCGCGCTGCGCGGCGGGGTACGGGTCCGTGACGCACTCAAGGCCGTCGAGGCGATCAGCAACGCCGGTGGCAGTGCGGTCGTGATGACGTACTGGAACCCGGTGCTCAAGTGGGGCGTCGACGCCTTCGCGCGCGACCTGGCCTCGGCCGGTGGCCTCGGCCTCATCACGCCGGACCTGATTCCCGACGAGGCCGAAGCGTGGATTCGGGCCTCCGACGAGCACAACCTGGACCGCATCTTCCTGGTGGCGCCGTCCTCCACGCCGGAGCGGTTGGCCGCGACGGTGGACGCGTCACGCGGATTCGTCTACGCGGCATCGACGATGGGCGTGACCGGTGCACGTGACGCCGTCTCGAATGCCGCACCGGAGTTGGTGAGCCGCGTCAAGGCCATCTCGGACATTCCGGTCGGTGTCGGGTTGGGCGTGCGCTCGCGCGCGCAGGCCGCTGAGATCGGCGCCTACGCCGACGGCGTCATCGTCGGGTCGGCGCTGGTGTCCGCCCTCGAGGAGGGTCTCCCCACGCTGAGGGCATTGACAGAAGAACTGGCCGACGGAGTGCGACAGAGGATTACAGCGTGACCGCAACGGTACTGGCGTATCTTCCCAGCCCAGCCCAGGGCGTGTGGCATCTCGGCCCGGTACCGATTCGCGCGTACGCGCTCTGCATCCTGGTCGGCATCGTCGCAGCCCTGATCATCGGGGACCGGCGCTGGGTGGCTCGCGGTGGCGAGCAGGGCGTCATCTATGACATCGCGCTGTGGGCGGTGCCGTTCGGCCTGCTCGGCGGCCGGCTGTACCACGTCATCACCGACTGGACGACCTACTTCGGCGCCGACGGTAAGGGTTTCGGTGCGGCACTGCGCATCTGGGACGGCGGCCTCGGTATCTGGGGTGCGGTCGCCCTCGGAGGTATTGGCGCATGGATCGCGTGCCGAAGGCGGGGAATCCCGTTGCCTGCCTTCGGAGACGCCATCGCGCCGGGCATCGTGCTCGCGCAGGCGGTCGGACGGCTGGGTAACTACTTCAATCAGGAACTCTTCGGCCAGGCCACGACCGTGCCGTGGGGCCTGGAGATCTACGAGCGTCGCAACGCCGCCGGTGCGCTCGACTCGCTCAACGGGGTGTCGACGGGCCGGCTGATCGAGGTCGTTCATCCGACGTTCCTCTATGAACTGCTCTGGAACTTGCTGGTCTTCGCGGTGCTGATCTGGGTGGATCGGCGCTTCAAGATCGGCCATGGCAGGTTGTTCGCGCTCTACGTCGCGGGTTACTGCATGGGCCGGTTCTGGATCGAACTGATGCGCAGCGACTACGCGACGACGATCGCCGAGACCGGGATCCGAGTCAACACGTTCACGTCGACGTTCGTCTTCATTGGCGCGGTGGTTTACATCATGCTCGCGCCCAAGGGTCGCGAGGATCCCGCGACGCTCAAGGGCCACGACTACGACGAATCGCTTCTCGACGAGGTGGGCGAGGAACTCGTAGCCGTCGCCGCGACCAGCGGCATCGTCGCTGCGGCCAAGGTGGCCGGTGCCGAGGACGAGGCCGCCGAGCACGAGTCGGAAGCCGAGGAGCTCGACGCCGAGTCGCTCGAACCTGATGTCGCTCTGGATGCCGATGAGGACGTTGCCGAGGACGTTGCCGAGGAGGATGAGGTCGAGGAGGGCGAGGCAGCCGACGAAGCCGAACCCGCCGAGTCCGAGGCTGAGTCCGATGACGAATCCGAGGCGTCCGCCGTTGCCCTTGAGGGCACCGAGGTAGCGGAAGCGCTCGAGGCTGAGGTTGAACCCGAGGCAGAGCCCGCGCCCGAGGCCGAGCCTGAGTCTGAATCCGACGCTGAGGCTGAACCCGAGTCGGACGAGTCCGCCGAGGAGCCTGGGCCCGAGCAGGGTCTGGGTTCGGTGGATGCGGATGAGGTTGTCGCGGCTGAGGGTGACGCTGCCGAGGTGCATGAGGCTGCTGTCGAGGGTGAGCAGGAGGCGGAGTCGCTGGCCGAGGACGTCGCTGCTGAGTCTGCCGCCGACGAGTCTGCCGCCGACGAGTCTGCCGCCGAGGAGACCGAAGCCGACGCCGAGTCCGACGAAGCTGCCGCCGAGGAGACCGACGGCGAGACAGAGGCCGACACCGACACCGAGACCGACACCGAGACCGAGACCGACGAAGCTGCCGAGGAGCCTGAGCCCGAGGAGGGTCTGGGTTCGGTGGATGCGGATGAGGTTGTCGCGGCTGAGGGTGACGCTGTCGAGGTGCATGAGGCTGCTGTCGAGGGTGAGCAGGAGGCGGAGTCGCTGGCCGAGGACGTCGCTGCTGAGTCTGCTGAGGCTGACACCGAGTCCGCCGAGGAGACCGACGGCGAGACCGAGTCCGACGAGTCCGACGAAGCTGCCGAGGAGCCTGCGCCCGAGGAGGGTCTGGGTTCGGTGGATGCGGATGAGGTTGTCGCGGCTGAGGGTGACGCTGCAGAGGTGCATGAGGCTGCTGTCGAGGGTGAGCAGGACGCGGAGTCGCTCGCCGAGGAAGTGGCAGATGACGCCACCGACGCGCCTGCCGTCGACACCGCTACGCCTGCGGTCGAGGCCGAAGAACCGCGTCGCCGGTGGTGGCGCCGCAGGGGATAACGCCTGCGGTCGTACTGACCCAGCCTTGGTTCTGGCATGCTGAATGCCATGACCGAACCGCAGTCCGGCGGCCGGGAGGACTGGACCGCGTCGTCCATGCCGCCGCCCCCTCCGCCCCAGGGCTATCCGCCTCAGGGGTACCCGACGCAGTACCCGCCGCCCCCCGGCGCGTACTACGACCCGACGGCGCCCTACGGCAGACATCCAATGACTGGCGAGCCGTTCTCGGAGAAGTCGAAGATCGTCGCGGGGCTTCTGCAGCTGCTCGGCTTACTCGGGCTGGTTGGGATAGGCCGCATGTACCTCGGGCAGGTGGGCCTCGGCATCCTGCAGCTAGTCGTTGGCCTCGTCACGTGCGGTATCGGCGCATTCATCTGGGGCATCGTCGATGCCGTGTTGATCCTGACCGACAAGGTCCGTGACCCACAGGGGCGTCCGCTCCGCGATGGCACCTAGCGTTACTGCCAACCCGGGACGGGTCGCTTCCGCGCTGGGCGCCGGCGCGCTGCTCGCGGGCGGGCTGACCTACATCGGTCTGGCCGACCCGCACCGACCCGGATTCCTGTTCCCCCTGTGTCCCTTCTACGCGCTGACCGGGTGGTACTGCCCGGGCTGTGGCGGCATCCGCATGACCCACGACCTGCTCACCGGCGACATTGCCGCGGCGGTGACGGACAACGTCTTCGCGCTTGTCGGCATCCCGGTGCTGATCCTCTGGCTGGTGGTGCGGTGGCGGCTGGGACGACGGCTGATGCCGCGATCGGCGGTGGTGACGCTGGTCGGTGCTGTGGTCGTGTGGACGGTCGTGCGGAACTGGCCGGGTTTCCCGCTGGTGCCGACCTTCGTCGGAGGGTGACCCCGCAGCCCCGCTGATATAATCGGCCTTCGGGCCGGTGAAGTCCCGGAAAGAACTTTTCCGGACTGCGGAGGTACGTCCAATGCTGTTCTCGGCATTGCCCGAAACACAGGGTCTCTACGATCCCGAGCACGAGTCGGACTCGTGCGGTGTCGCCATGATCGCTGACATTCAGGGGCGTCGATCGCATTCCATCGTCGCCGATGGACTGACCGCGCTCGAGCATCTCGAACATCGCGGTGCGGCAGGCGCCGAGCCCAACAGCGGTGACGGGGCTGGCATCCTGCTGCAACTGCCCATCGAACTGCTACGCGACGTCGTCGACTTCGCGTTGCCCGAGTCCGCGCCGGACGGCTCGAACACGTTCGCTGCCGGAATCTGCTTCCTGCCAAGCGATCCCGTCACGCGGATTGCGGCACGCGAGCGCATTGACCAGATCGCTGCAGAGGAGGGGCTTGAGGTCCTCGGCTGGCGTGAGGTCCCGATCGATCCCGACGGTGCTCAGGTCGGTGACACCGCGCTCGGCTGTCTGCCCCACATGTCCCAGTTGTTCGTCACCGCACCGGAACTCGAGGGAGTCAGGCCCGGCGGAATCGACCTGGACCGTCGGGTCTATCCGCTGCGCAAGCGCGCCGAGGCGGGCCCCGACGAGCTTCAGGTGTACTTTCCGTCGCTGTCCAGTCGCACCATGGCCTACAAGGGCATGCTCACCACGATGCAGCTGCCCCGGTTCTTCCCGGACCTGCGAGATGAACGGTGCCGCAGCGCGATTGCGATCGTGCACAGCCGGTTCTCCACCAACACGTTCCCCTCGTGGCCGTTAGCCCATCCGTTTCGGTTCGTCGCCCACAACGGCGAGATCAACACCGTGCGCGGCAACCGCAATCGAATGCATGCACGCGAGGCGACGCTGGCGAGCGCCCGCATCCCCGGCGACCTGAGCAGGCTCTCACCCGTCTGCACGCCCGGAGCGTCGGACTCCGCGACCTTCGACGAGGTGCTCGAACTGTTGCACCTCGGTGGGCGGAGCCTGCCGCATGCCGTGATGATGATGATCCCGGAGGCGTGGGAGAACAACACGACGATGGACCCGCGGCGCAGGGCGTTCTGGCAGTTCCACGCCTCGCTCATGGAGCCGTGGGACGGGCCTGCCTGCGTGACTTTCACGGACGGCTCGGTGGTCGGAGCGGTCTTGGACCGCAACGGGTTACGCCCCGGACGCTGGTGGCGCACGATCGACGACCGGATCATCCTGGCCAGTGAGAGCGGTGTGTTGGACGTACCGTCGGCCGAGATCGTGGCCAAGGGCCGCCTGGAACCGGGCAGGATGTTCCTCATCGACACGGCCGCGGGCCGGATCGTGGCCGATGACGAGGTCAAGGACCAACTGGCCGCCGCGGAGGCCTACGGCGAGTGGCTGCACGCCGGCCTTCTCGACCTCAAGACACTGCCCGACCGGGCGCGCGTGCAACCCAACCACGAATCAGTCGTGCGCAGGCAGATCTCCTTCGGCTACACCGAGGAGGAGCTGCGGATCATGCTGACGCCGATGGCCGCCTCGGGTGCCGAACCATTGGGTTCCATGGGCACCGACACCCCGGCCGCGGTGCTCTCACAGCGATCGCGGCTTCTCTACGACTACTTCGTCGAACTCTTCGCTCAGGTCACGAACCCGCCGCTGGACGCCATCCGCGAAGAGGTCGTGACGTCGATGGCGCGCGTCATGGGTCCCGAGCAGAACCTGCTGGAACCCTCTGCGGCGTCGTGTCGCCAGATCGTGTTGCGCTGGCCGGTTTTGGACAACGACGAACTCAACAAGATCGTCCACATCAATGACGACGGTGAGCAGCCCGGTCTCAACACAAAGGTGCTGCGCGCGCTCTATGACGTGGAGCGTGGCGGTGAGGGTCTCGCCGAGGCGCTGGAGGAGTTGCGCGTCCGGGCGAGCACGGCGATCGCGCGGGGGGCCAGGACTTTGGTCATCTCGGATCGAGACTCCGACCACACCAGGGCGCCGATCCCGTCGTTGCTGGCGGTGTCGGCGGTGCACCACCACCTGGTCCGCACCAGGGAGCGCACCTCGGTCGCGCTGGTGGTCGAGAGCGGTGACGCCCGCGAGGTGCACCACATCGCCATGCTGATCGGATTCGGCGCGGCGGCGGTGAACCCCTATCTGGCCTTCGAGTCGATCGAGGACCTGGTTCGCGAGGGCGAGCTCACCGGAATCGAGTCGTCGACCGGCGTCCGCAACTACCTCAAGGCGCTCGGCAAGGGCGTGATGAAGGTGATGAGCAAGATGGGCATCTCCACCGTCGCCTCCTACACCGGAGCCCAGGCCTTCGAGGCCATCGGCCTGGACCGCGATGTGGTCGACGAGTACTTCGCCGGCACACCCAGTCAGATCGGCGGCGTCGGCCTCGACGTCCTCGCCGAGGAGGTCAAGCTGCGGCACCGCCGCGCCTACCCCGAGAATCCGACCGAACGCGTGCACCGTCGGCTCGAGGTGGGTGGTGAGTACGCATTCCGACGCGAGGGCGAACTGCATCTGTTCACCCCGGAAGTGGTCTTCCTGCTGCAGCATTCGACGCGAACCGGCCGTCGTGAGGTGTTCGAGCGGTACTCCGAGGAGGTCAACCGGCTGGCCCGCGAGGGTGGGGTGCTGCGCGGCCTGTTCGAACTGAAGTCTGGCGTGCGCCCGCCGGTGCCGCTGGCCGAGGTGGAGTCCGCGGAGTCCATCCTGACCCGGTTCAACACCGGCGCAATGAGTTACGGGTCCATCTCGGCCGAGGCGCACGAAACCATGGCGATCGCGATGAATGCGCTCGGCGGCCGGTCGAACTGCGGGGAGGGCGGCGAGGACGTCGACCGGCTCTATGACCCGCGTCGGCGTAGCGCGGTCAAGCAGGTCGCATCCGGCCGATTCGGCGTCACCAGCGACTACCTCGTCAACGCCAGCGATATCCAGATCAAGATGGCTCAGGGCGCCAAGCCCGGTGAGGGTGGTCAGCTGCCGGGGTACAAGGTGTACCCGAACATCGCGAAGACACGGCACTCGACGCCGGGTGTTGGTCTGATCTCACCGCCGCCGCATCACGACATCTATTCGATCGAGGACCTCGCGCAGCTGATCCACGATCTGAAGAACGCCAACTCGCAGGCCCGGATCCACGTCAAGCTGGTGAGTTCGGTGGGCGTCGGAACCGTGGCGGCGGGGGTGTCCAAGGCGCACGCCGATGTCGTGCTGATCTCCGGATACGACGGCGGGACCGGCGCTGCCCCGCTGACGTCGCTCAAGCACGCGGGGGCGCCGTGGGAGATCGGGCTGGCCGACACGCAGCAGACGTTGGTGCTCAACGGTCTTCGTGACCGCATCACCGTGCAGTGCGACGGTGGTATGCGCACCGCTCGCGACGTGATCGTCGCTGCGCTGCTGGGTGCCGAGGAGTACGGGTTCGCCACCGCGCCCCTGGTGGTTGCCGGGTGCATCATGATGCGGGTCTGCCACCTCGACACCTGTCCGGTGGGTGTCGCGACTCAGAACCCGGAGCTGCGGGCGCGTTTCAACGGCAAGCCCGAGTTCGTGGAGAACTTCTTCCGGTTCATCGCCGAGGATGTTCGCAAATACCTTGCCGAGCTGGGCTTCCGGAGCATTGACGAGGCGGTCGGACGGGTCGATGTGCTCGACACGGCACCGGGTGTCGCGCACTGGAAAAGCCGCGGCCTGGACCTCAGCCCGATCTTCGCGGTTCCCACCGATGCGCACGGCGCCAAGCTGACGCAGCGGCGCAGGCTGCGTGACCAGGACCACGGCCTCGAGCACGCACTCGACCAGACCATGATCGCGCTCGCCGAGGGCGCGCTCGAGGACGCCCATCCCGTGCGTCTCGAGCTTCCGGTGCGCAACGTCAACCGCACCGTCGGCACGCTGCTGGGCGCGGAGGTCACTCGCCGCTACGGCGCCCAGGGCCTGCCCGAGGACACCATTGGTGTCACCCTCACCGGGTCGGCGGGCCAGTCGCTGGGCGCATTCCTGCCGCCTGGCGTCACGCTCGACCTTGTCGGCGACGCCAACGACTATGTCGGGAAGGGGCTCTCGGGTGGCCGGGTGATCGTTCGCCCCGACGACGACGTGCTGTTCCTGCCGGAGGACAATGTCATCGCGGGTAACACCCTGCTGTTCGGCGCCACCTCGGGAGAGGTGTTCCTGCGGGGCCGCGTGGGTGAGAGGTTCTGCGCCCGCAACTCCGGGGCGCTGGCGGTCGTCGAGGGTGTGGGTGACCACGCCTGCGAGTACATGACCGCTGGACGCGTCGTGGTGCTTGGCGCGACGGGCCGGAACATGGCCGCGGGGATGTCGGGCGGCATCGCCTTCGTCCTGGGCCTCGACCCGGCGCAGGTGAACCTCGAGATGGTCGAGCTGCAGCGGCTGGAACCCGAGGATCTGTCCTGGTTGCGCGGCGTCGTCTCACGGCACGCGAAGTTCACCGGAAGCACCGTCGCGGGGTCGCTGCTGTCGGATTGGCCAAGGCGCAGTGCACAGTTCACGAAGATCATGCCGACCGACTACCAGCGTGTGCTTGAGGCAACCAGGATGGCGAAGGCCGAGGGCCGCGACGTCGACACTGCGATCATGGAGGCAAGTCGTGGCTGACCCAACGGGATTTCTGCGGGTACCCAAGGTTGACGCGGCCAACCGGCCGGTCGACGAACGCGTCGGGGACTGGCGGGAGGTCTACGAACGCCAGGATCCCTACGAGCGGGCCGATGAGGTCTCGCAGCAGGCCCGCCGGTGCATGGACTGCGGTATTCCGTTCTGCCACTCGGGTTCTGCGGGCTGCCCGCTGGGCAACCTGATCCCCGAGTGGAACGACCTGGTGCGGCGTGGACGGTGGGACGCGGCCAGCGAGCGGCTGCACGCCACCAACAACTTCCCGGAGTTCACCGGCAGACTGTGCCCGGCGCCGTGTGAGGCCGCGTGTGTGCTGTCGATCGCCGAGGAGACGACCGGCGGCGCCGTGACCATCAAGCGCATCGAGCAGACCATCGCCGATCATGCGTGGCGCAACGGCATCGTCGAACCCGCACCCGCGGCCATCGTCACAGGTAAGAGCGTTGCGGTGGTCGGGTCCGGGCCTGCGGGACTGGCTGCGGCACAACAGCTCACCCGCGCCGGACACCACGTCACCGTCTACGAGCGCGACGACCGGCTGGGTGGTCTCATGCGGTACGGGATTCCCGAGTACAAGCTGGAGAAGTCCGCACTCAACCAGAGGCTCGCCCAGATGCGGGCCGAGGGTACGCGATTCATCACCGAGTGCGAGGTCGGGGTTGACCTCAGCGTCGAGGCGCTACGGGAACAGCACGACGCGGTCGTGCTCGCCGTGGGCGCACTGCGCGCCCGTGACAATGCGGTGCCGGGGCGCGAGCTGGCCGGCGTGCATCTGGCGATGGAACATCTGGTGCCTGCCAATCGCGAGTGCGAGGGTGACGGGCACTCCGATGTGTCGGCCGAGGGCAAGCACGTCGTGATCATCGGTGGCGGTGACACGGGGGCGGACTGCCTGGGCACGGCGCATCGCCAGGGTGCGGTGTCGGTCACCCAGCTCGACTACAACTCCGAACCGCCCGAACGGCGAGACGACACGCTGTCCCCGTGGCCGACGTGGCCGATGGTGCTGCGCATGTCGCCCGCGCACGCCGAGGGTGGTGCCCGTCGCTACGAGGTCGCCGTGCAGCGGTTCATCGGTGACGCCTCGGGCAACGTGGCCGCGATGGAGATCGCGGAAGTCCGCGTCGAACGCGACGCCGAGGGGCGCAGGTCCATCACGCCGGTGGGGGACCCGATGGAGATTCCGTGCGACCTGGCTCTGCTGGCCATCGGATTCGAGGGCGTCGAGCGCATGAGACTGCTCGATGACCTCGGGCTGGCACTCAACGGGCGTGGGGCGCTGCCGTGTGGGTCGGACTGGCAGACCAGTGCGCCCGGAGTGTTCGTCTGTGGTGACGCGCATCGGGGCGCGTCGCTCATCGTGTGGGCCATCGCGGAGGGCCGCAGCGCCGCCCACGCCGTCGACGCCTTCTTGATGGGGGAGTCCGATCTGCCGGCGCCGGTGCGACCCGGAACGCTACCCCTGGCCGTCGTCTGAGACTCCGTCTGAATGGTCATCTGAATCGATCATGACTATGCTGAGATCCCGTGAATAGACGCGGAAAGATCGTCTGTACCCTCGGCCCTGCCACAGGCAGCAGCGAGATGGTTAAGTCGCTGGTCGAATGCGGAATGGACGTCGCTCGACTCAACTTCAGCCACGGTGATTACAGCGATCACGAGGCCAACTACAACTACGTTCGGTCGGCTTCGGACGCCACGGGACGCGCGGTGGGTGTGCTCGCCGATCTCCAGGGGCCCAAGATCCGGCTCGGCAGGTTCTCCACCGGTGCCACGCTGTGGGCCACCGGTGAGACGATCCGCATCACCGTCGAGGACATCATGGGCGTCCACGACCGGGTGTCGACCACCTACAAGCAACTCGCAGTCGACGCCGCGCCGGGGGACCGACTCCTGGTCGACGACGGCAACGTCGGCCTCGTGGTCGAGGCGATCGACGGCGACGACGTGGTGTGCAAGGTCACCGAGGGCGGCCGGGTCAGCAATAACAAGGGCCTGTCGCTGCCCGGTATGAACGTCTCGGTGCCCGCTCTGTCGGCGAAGGACATCGCCGACCTGGAGTTCGCGCTGAACCTCGGCGTCGACCTCGTTGCGCTGTCGTTCGTGCGTTCGCCCGCCGATATCGAACTCGTTCACGAGATCATGGACCGGGTGGGCCGGCGGGTTCCGGTGATCGCCAAGCTGGAGAAGCCCGAGGCCATCGCCAACCTCGAGGCGATCGTGCTGGCCTTCGACGCCATCATGGTCGCGCGCGGTGACCTCGGCGTCGAACTGCCGCTCGAGGAGGTGCCGCTGGTCCAGAAGCGCGCCATCCAGATGGCCAGGGAGAACGCGAAACCAGTCATCGTGGCAACGCAGATGCTGGAGTCGATGATCGAGCACTCCAGGCCCACGCGTGCCGAGGCTTCCGACGTCGCCAACGCCGTGCTCGACGGCGCCGACGCCGTGATGCTCTCCGGTGAGACGTCGGTGGGCAAGTATCCGCTCGAGACGGTCCGCACCATGGCGCGCATCCTGCAGGCTGTCGAGGACAACTCGACAGCGGCGCCGCCCCTGACTCACATGCCACGCACCAAGCGCGGCGTCATCTCCTATGCGGCCCGTGACATCGGCGAGCGGCTCGATGCGAAGGCCCTGGTGGCCTTCACCCAGTCCGGTGACACCGTCAAGCGGCTGGCTCGGCTGCACACGCCGCTACCGCTCCTGGCGTTCACCCCACTGCCCGAGGTGCGCAGTCAGCTGGCGCTGACGTGGGGCACCGAGACGTTCATCGTCAAGCAGATGGACACCACCGACGGCATGATCCGCCAGGTCGACGAGTCGCTGCTCGCGCTGGGTCGCTACAAGCGGGGCGACCTGGTGGTCATCGTCGCTGGGGCTCCTCCGGGCACAGTAGGCTCGACCAACCTGATCCACGTGCACCGGATCGGCGAGGACGACCACTAGGAGGGTTTGTGTCGGGAGGCGCCGAGCAGCCGAGGGCGCGACGAGCGTCCCATCCCGACTTCACCGAACTCCTGGCGGTCCTTGACGTCGAACGCGTCGGGGATGGCCTGTTCACCGGGTCGCACCCCAGCAAGAACCCGGTCAGGACGTTCGGCGGCCAGATGATGGCGCAGGCGTTCGTCGCGGCCAGTCGCACGGTTCGTGACGGCCTGCCGCCCAGTGCGCTGTCAATGCACTTCATCGCAGGCGGTGACCCCGAGCGGGAACTCGAGTTCCACGTGGTCGCGCTACGCGACGAGCGCCGCTTCGCCAACCGCCGGGTTGATGTCATGCAGGACGATCTGCTGCTGGGGTCGGCCCTGGTGTCGCATCTGTCCGGCGGTCGCGGACTGGAACACGATATCGAGGCGCCGGTGGTTCCGCCGCCGGGCGATCTGCCCGGTATCGACGATGTGCTGCGCGGCTACGAGAAGACCGTGCCGCACTTCGCCGAGGCGCTGCGGCCCATCGAGTGGCGCTACACCAACGATCCGGCGTGGGTGATGCGGGACAAGGGCGGGAAGCTGACGCACAACCGGGTGTGGATGACGGCCGCGGGGGAGATGCCCGACGACCCGATCCTGCACGCGGCCGCACTGGTGTACTCATCGGACACCACCGTGCTCGACTCGATCATCACCACCCACGGACTGTCGTGGGGATTCGACCGCATCTTCGCGGTGACGATGAACCACTCGGTGTGGTTCCACCGGCCGATCCGGTTCGACGACTGGGTGCTCTACTCGACGTCGTCGCCGGTGGCATCGGATTCACGGGGGCTGGGCACCGGCCACTTCTTCGACGAGTCCGGACGCGTGCTCGCCACCGTCGTGCAGGAGGGCATCGTCAAGTACTTCCCCGAACGGGGCTGACGCCGCTACCCGGTGGGTGTTGGAGCCACGCCGAAACGACTCTCCACGCGATCGCGAAGTTGGTCGGCGCACGCCTCGGATGCCGCCCGATCCGTCCCCGCATCCGCGACGCAGTCGAGGTAGTCCGCTCCGCCAACCTCATTGAAGATGCCAACCCAGACGGCGGTGAAGGCCAGCGACACGACGATCGCCAACGCGCCCAAGGCGATTCCCGCGACGGCCACTCCACCGTTGGATGCCTCACCACGATTCGCGCGGCCCCGACCGGCGATGCCGAGAATCACTGCGACGACGCCGATCACGAGGCCGCCGACCACCGACCAGAAGAGAAGCAGCGCCACGATCGCCAGAACCAACGCGGCGATACCGAGCCCGTTGCGCGGCGCGCTGGGTGGTGGCGGCCCGTAGCCGGGGTATGGATTCTGCTGGTATGGCGGCGGATATCCGCCCGGATACCCGGTCATGTCTGGTCAGCGTACTCGCCGCGGTCGGAGTTGAATTCTGAGTTGAACTCCGAGGCGGCGACGACTCGGCAGGGCAGCCCGTCGGGCAGGTGATGAGTGGCGACGACGACCGTGCGGTCGGCCCCGAACAGCATGCCCGGCGTCAGGAGGCGGACCAGGATCCGGCCGGCGTCGACCGCGTCGAGGTGTTCGGTGGGTTCGTCGAGCAGCACGATCGGGAAGTTCGAGACGAGCGCTCGAGCCAACAGGAGGCGTCGGCGCTGCCCGGCCGACACCGCGGCGGCGCCGCCGTCCAGAACCGTCGAGAGCCCATCGGGCAGTGCGTCGAGCCAGGGCCGCAGGCCTACGGTGTCGAGTGCCGCGGTGATTTCGGCGTCGGTGGCGTCACCGCGGGCCACCAGCAGGTTATCCCGCACAGTGGTGTCGAACAGGTGGGCGTCCTCGGCGAAATAGCCTGCGGTGAGGGGCTCTTGATGCGCCTCGGCGATAGTGGTCAACAGGGTGGTCTTGCCGCTGCCGCTCGGACCGAGCACCGCGAGGCGGTCACCCTCGCGCAGGTCGATCTGGGTCAGCCTCGGACGTGGTCGACCGTCTACCGGGGCGGTGAGGTCTGCCAGTCGACGTGCCGCGATGCGGGCGCGTACCAGGTGCACGGCAGCGGCCGGTAGCGCGGAGGTCGCCTCGAATGCCGACAACGGCAACAACATCAGGATCGCCACCGTGGTCGGGGCCGCTGTCGCCGCGAGCGTCGTCGCCACGAGGGCGGCACCCAGCGCGGCGGCGCCCACCGCCAGTGTCGGTACCGCTGCGGCGACCGCTGCAGGCCGTGCGGCGCGATCGGACGCATGGCCCCAGTTGCGGTGCTGGCGAGTCGATTCAGCGATCATCGCGTCGAGCCGGCCCGCGACACGTAGCTCGGGTCCATGGTCGAGTGCCAGCATGCCCGCGGTGTCTCGGCCAGCGTGGTGGCGGACTGCCAGCGTCTCGGCGTGGTCGGCCGCGCGTGCGGCGAGCCATGGTGCGACGACACCCGCGACCACCAGGCTGACGGCGAGCACGACGGCGGCGGCCACGGACGCGAATGCCAGCGCGATGACGGCGGCCGACGACAGCACGACCGCGACCGCGATCGGAATCAGTGCACGCACGATCACGTCGGCCAGCTCATCCACCGAGCCACCGAGACGTGACACCAGTTCGCCACCGTGCCAGCGCATAGCCGTATCGGCGGGTGCGGCGGCGAGTCGCCGGTACAACAGTGACCGAGCGTTGCCCGCCGCGCGCAGCGCCGTGTCGTGTGTCGCGAGCCGTTCGCAGTAGCCGAGGACCCCTCGCGATATGCCAAGAGCGCGGACGGCCACGACGGCGACGGTCAGGTCGAGGATGGGTGGTCGCTCCCAGGCACGGGCGATCAGCCAGGCGGCCACGACGGCCAGCGCCAGTGCGCTTCCCAGCGACAGCACTCCGAGTGCGACCGCCGCGGCGAGCCGGCCCCGGCGCGGTCGCAGCAGCCCAATGGCGGCGGCCATCGGGTCGGTGTTGGTCCGGTCGTCGGGCTCAGTGGCGAGCAAGGGCCGCACCTCCCACGTGCACGATGCGGTCACCGACGGCAACGACCTCGGCGCGGTGTCCGACGAGCACCACCGTGGCGCCCGCACGGGCTCGCGCGACGATCGCGGCGAGCACCCGGCTCTCCAGTGCCGCGTCGAGGTGTGACGTCGGCTCGTCGAGCAGCAGGACTGACGCGGATGAGCCCAACACGCGTGCCAGCCCGAGGCGCTGGCGCTGACCCAGCGACAGGCCGGTTCCGGCGCGTCCGAGCGGGGTGTCGTAGCCGTCGGGGAGCGTGGCCAGAACGTCGTCGAAACCGGCTGCGCGACAGGCAGCATCGAGATCGGCAAGTGGTCCGAACAGGTTCAGGTTCTCGTGTACCGTTCCGGGAATCAGGACCGGCCGTTGCGTCAGCCAGGCCACCTGCGCCCACCAATCGTCGGGTTCGAGATCGACCACGTCGACGTCGCCGATCAGCACTCGACCCGAGGTCGGTGGCGTCAACCCCAGGATCATTTGCAGGGCGGTGCTCTTTCCGGCGCCGTTGGGTCCGGTCAACACGGTGATCTCGCCCGGGTCGATCTCCGCAGACAAGCCGTCCGGGGCCGCGCCGTCACGCCCAGCCAGCGTCAACCCGTCCAGACGGATCGGTGTTCCCGCCGCGGTCACCGTTGCGACGCCTGCCTGCGGTCGTGGGAGTTCGTCCAGCAGCGCAACCGCTTTGGCCGCGGCGGTCTTCCCGTCCTGGGCGGCGTGGAACTCCACGCCGACGCGACGCAGCGGCCAGAACACCTCAGGTGCCAGCAGCAGTGCGGTGAGTGCGTTGGCCAACTCCATCTCGCCGTACACCAGTCGCAGTCCGACGCTGACCGCCACCAGCGCGACACCGAGTGTGGCCAGCAGTTCGAGCACCAGCGAGGACAGGAAGGCTATCCGCAACGTGGACATGGCCGAACGGCGATGCGCTGCACTGAGTTCGGTGATTCGGTACGCGGGTCCGTCGGCCCGGCCGAGTGCCCGCAGGGTGGGGATGCCCGCGACAAGGTCGAGCAGGCGGGATTGGAGGGTGGACATCGCGTTGAGTGAGGCTGCGGAGCGGTCGGCGGTTACCAGGCCGATGAGGATCATGAACACGGGGATCAGCGGCAGCGCGATCACCACGATGATCGCGGACTGCAGGTCGTAGCAGGCCATGACGATCACGGCTGCGGGGCTGAGGATTCCGGCGAGGACCACCGCCGGGATGTATCGGGTGAAGTAGGGACGCAGGCCGTCAAGTCCTCGTGTGGTGAGCAGCGCGGCCTCGTCGCGAACCTCGGCGAGACGCCGCGGGGGCAGTGCGGCCACGGTGGAGAGCACCTGCCGGTTCAGGTCACTGATCGTGGCGGTCGCCCCGCGCTGGCTGAGCCGGGCCTGCACCCACTGGCCGGCCGCGCGAAGCACCCACAGTGCCAGCAGTATCCACAGCGACCCCGCCCAGTGCGAGACGCTGCGGGATGCCGGATCGGTGATGAAGCCCGCCGTGACGTGTGCCAGTACCACCGCGGCAGCGATGGCCGCGCCGGTGATGACCACACCGCAGCACACGGACGCGGCCAGGTGCCGCCGCATCGCGGGGGAGCCGCTGAGCGGGTTCACGGCATCTGCCGCGACAGTCCGATCGGGTCGGGAATCCGGTCGGCGGAGATCCGTTGGCGGAACACCCAGTACGTCCACGCCTGATAGGCGATCACGAGCGGCGCGAAGATCAGCGCAGCCCACGACATGATCTTCAGCGTGTACTGGGAGGAGGATGCGTTCTCGATTGTCAGACTCCAGGCGGGATCGAGCGTGGATGGCACCAGGTTCGGGTACAGCGACCCGAACAGCAGGACTACGACGGCCGCGATCACCACCGCGGTGAACACGAAGGTCCACCCGTCTCCGCTGCGACTCCACACCAGCATGACGGCGGTTAGCTGCGCGACCACCGCGATACCGAACACCAGCCAGGTCCAGTCCTTTCCGTACGCGAGTTCGGTCCACAGTCCGAACGCGGCGACGACGACGGTGACCGGGACGGCCAACAGGCCGGCGAACCGGGCGGCTTCATCTCGCACGGACCCCTCGGTCTTCAATCGGATGAACACCGCACCGTGGAAGGCGAACAGACCGCCCGTGGCCAGACCGCCGAGCAGCGAGTACGGGTTCAGTACGTCGCCGAACGTGAGGTGGATCTGCGCATCAGCGTCCACGGGTAGCCCCCGCACCAGCGAGGCGAACGCGACACCCCAGAGGACGGCGGGCAGCCACGAACCGACCGCGATGGCGGCATCAGCCCATGATCGCCACCGTGGATCGTCGACCTTGCCGCGCCACTCGATTGCACAGACGCGCACGATCATGCCGACCAGGATTGCCAGCAGCGGAAGGTAGAGACCGGAGAAGACCGTCGCGTACATGGCTGGGAACGCGGCGAACATCGCGCCACCGGCGGTGATCAGCCATACCTCGTTGCCGTCCCACACCGGCCCGATGGTGTTCAGGACGGCACGCTGGCTGCGCTCACGGTCGTCGCCCTCGCGTCTGCCGAACCACCGCATGAGCATGCCGACGCCGAAGTCGAATCCCTCGAGTACGAAGAAGCCCAAGAACAACGCCGCAAGTGCGACGAACCAGAAGTCCTGAAGTCCCATGTTCCCTCCCTCAGTAGGCGAACGACAGCGGAGCGATCTCGTCGTCGCCGGGCGGTTTCGGTGGTGCGGGTTCTGCGTCGTGTTCCAGTGGACCCTCGACCACGTAGCGCCGGATCAGCCAGAACCAGATCACCGCGAGCACCGCGTAGATGAGGGTGAAGAGGAGCAGCGATGTCACCACCATTCCGGCGGAGTGGCCCGACACGCCCTGCGCAACGTTCAGGTGAAGTTCCGGATCACCCGTGGGATTGGGCACCACAACCCACGGCTGGCGGCCCATCTCGGTGAACACCCATCCCGCGCTGTTGGCCAGGAACGGTGTGGGCAGGGTGAGCAGTGCGAACCACGAGAACCATCGCTGGCGGGGGATGCGGCCGCCTCGTGTCAGCCACAGCGCGACGACGGCGAAAAGCGAGGGTATGGCCAGTAGTCCGATCATCGCGCGGAACGACCAGTACGTGACGAACAGGTTCGGCCGGTAGTCACCGGGGCCGAACTGCTTCTCGTACCTCTCCTGGAGGTCTTGGACGCCTTCTAGTGTGACGCCGGAGAGCTTTCCCTCGGCCAGGAAGGGAAGCACGTAGGGCACCTCGATGAGATGTGTGACGCTGTCGCAGTTGTTGTGCGTCCCGACGGTGAGAATCGAGAAGTCGGGGTCGGTTTCGGTGTGACACAACGATTCCGCTGATGCCATCTTCATCGGCTGTTGCTGGAACATCAGTTTGCCCTGCACGTCCCCGGTGTAAGCGAGCGCACCGGCTGAGACGAGCGTGACGAGGCAGCCGAGGATGGCGGCCGGGCGGTACATGGTGCGCGCATCATCGCTGGTGCGGTCCCGCACCATCCACCATGCGCACACGCCGGCCACGAAGGTGCCCGCGGTGAGGAACGCCCCGAACACGGCGTGCGAGAACGCCGCTATCGCAGTGTTGTTGGAGAACAGCTCCACGATGCTTGTCAGTTCGGCACGGCCGGTTTCCGGATTGAAACGGGCACCCACCGGATGCTGCATCCACGAGTTGGCGGCGATGATGAAGAAGGCCGACATGTTCACCGCGATGGCGACCACCCAGATGCACGCAAGGTGGACCAGGCGGTTCAGGCGGGTCCACCCGAAGATCCAGAGGCCGATGAAGGTCGACTCGAAGAAGAAGGCGACCAGGCCCTCCAACGCCAGCGGTGCGCCGAAGACGTCGCCGACGTATCGGGAGTACTCACTCCAGTTCATCCCGAACTGGAACTCCTGCACGATCCCGGTTGCCACGCCGAGGGCGAAGTTGATCAGGAACAGCTTCCCGAAGAACCTGGTCAGCCGGTACCACGACGTGTTGCCCGTGATCACCCAGGCGGTCTGCATGACGGCGATCAGCGGCGCGAGACCGATGGTCAGCGGCACAAAGATGAAGTGGTAGACCGTCGTGATTCCGAACTGCCACCGTGACACATCCAACGCGTCCATGAGCACCATCTCCCGGGCTGCGGTCCCGATCCACTACGGATCTACGACGGAGTGTAGTAGACCCCGGGGCCGCGGGTGATGCGATGTGAGCTGTCAGTCAGTAGTGGATTCCTTGACAGGAGCTGTCGGCTCCGTGGGTACAACCGTTTCCGTCGCCGGCGTCGTCGCCACCGGGTCAGATTTCGCGCCGAGCGCGTTGGCGGTCCTGCGGATTCCGATGGCGGCGACGGCCTCCATCACACCGATGACGATCAGCCAGATGCCGACAACAAGGGCCAGTGTCTGCATCGACGTGAACGGTGATGCGAGAACCACGACACCGGCGATAAGGCTGATGACGCCGACGAAGATGTTCCAGCCGCGGCCGGGCAGCGTCGGGTCGCTGATTGCGGAAACCGTTGTGGCCACTCCGCGGAAGATGAAACCAATGGCGATCCAGATGGCCATCAACAGCACGGCGTCGTACAGGTGGCGGAATGCGAGCACGGCGAGGATGAGCGATGCTGCGCCACTGATGAAGAGCAGCACGCGTCCGCCCGCGGCCACGTGCAGGCTGAAGGCGAAGATGACCTGCTGGATGCCGGTAATCAACAGGTATACGCCGAAGAAGATCGCGGCCACGGTGATGGTGATGTCTGGCCACGCCACCACGGCGACGCCGAGTGCGACGGCCAACACGCCGGAGACGAGGGCTGATTTCCACAGGTGGGGCAACAGACTTGGCGTGGCGGAAGTACTCATGGTCGAAGTCTTGCACAGCACGGAATCCGTGGGACGTTTTCGTCGCGGTCGATGGCGATAACGGCGTCGTCAGACCGGCTAGGTCGTTAATGTTCCGTTACCGGCCATGCGTGCTGGGTCCCATGTCGTTAACCTCCTCGGCTTGGGGGAATGATGACGACCCGAAGAAGAGAGATGAGGCAACTCGTGTCAGCTCCGAAGATGTGGCGCATCGCCGCGGCGTTTGCCGCGGCCGGCGCTCTGGCCCTATCAGGGTGTGCGAGCAACACCGAAAGCAGCGGTCCGTCGACCAGCACCACCGCAGCGTCCGCCGCGAAGGTCGACGAAATCGCCAACACCGTCCCGGAGGACATCAAGTCCTCCGGCAAGCTGATCGTCGGCGTGAACCTGCCGTACGCGCCCAATGAGTTCAAGGACGCCAGCGGCAAGATCGTCGGCTTCGACGTGGACCTGATGAACGCGATCGCCGCCACCCTGGGGCTCACCCCGGACTACCGCGAGTCCGACTTCGCCAAGATCATCCCGTCGATCCAGGGCGATACCTATAACGTCGGCATGTCCTCGTTCACCGACACCAAGGAGCGCGAGCAGTCGGTGGATTTCGTCACCTACTTCTCCGCCGGCATTCAGTGGGCGCAGCGGCCGGACGCACCGGTAGATCCGAACAACGCGTGCGGCAAGAAGGTTTCCGTGCAGGCGACGACTACCGAAGAGGTCGATGAGTTGCCGGCCAAGAGCAAGGCCTGCACCGACGCAGGCAAGCCGGCGATCGAGATCTTGAAGTTTGACGGGCAGGACGCCGCGGCCAATGCGGTGGTGCTCGGCCAGGCCGATGCGATGTCCGCCGACTCGCCGGTGACGGCCTACGCAATCAAGCAGAGCAACGGCAAGCTCGAGGCCGCGGGCGAGATCTTCGATTCCGCGCCGTATGGCTGGCCGGTGAAGAAGGGTTCACCGTTGGCGCAGTCGCTGCAGCAGGCGCTGGAGCACTTGATCGAAACGGGTGATTACAAGACCATCGCCGCGAACTGGGGACTCGAGAGCGGCATGATCGACAAGCCCGTCATCAACGGCGCGACCAGCTGATCGACGGATGAGAGTCGACGCCGCGTCGCCGCCCGAGAGTCCCACCCGGATCGACGCCGTGCCATTACGGCATCCGTGGCGGTGGGTGGCGGCCGGTGTCGTCCTCATTCTGGTCGCGCTCTTCCTGTGGGGCGCGGCCACCAACGGCGCCTACGGCTGGGAGGTGTACCGCAAGTACCTGTTCGACCAGCGGGTGTCCGAGGCGGCCTGGAACACCCTGCAGCTGACCATCTTCGCGATGGTTTTGGCGATCGTCCTCGGCGTGATCCTGGCCGTGATGCGGCTGTCGCCCAATCCGGTGTTCCGGGCCGTGGCGTGGGTGTACCTGTGGATCTTCCGTGGCACGCCGGTGTACGTCCAGCTGGTGTTCTGGGGTCTGTTCCCGACGATCTACCAGAACATCCAGCTCGGTGTTCCGTTTGGGCCCACCTTCTTTCACATCAACCTGCAGGGACTGTCGATCGCGTTCGTTCTCGCGGTGGTCGGTCTGGGGCTCAACGAGGCGGCCTACATGGCCGAGATCATCCGGGCGGGAATCAGTTCGGTGCCCGAGGGGCAGACGGAGGCCTCCACCGCGCTGGGCATGTCGTGGTGGATGACGATGCGGCGCACCGTGCTTCCGCAGGCGATGCGTGTCATCATCCCTCCCACCGGAAACGAGGTCATCAGCATGCTGAAGACCACGTCACTGGTCACCGCTGTGCCCTACACCCTCGAGCTCTACACGCGGACCCGTGATATCTCCGCCGTGATATTCCAACCGATCCCGCTGCTGATGGTGGCCGCAACCTGGTACCTGGCGATCACCAGCGTCCTGATGGTCGGACAGTTCTATCTGGAGCGCTACTTCTCGCGCGGCGCCTCCCGCAAGCTCACAGCCAAGCAACTCGAGGCGCTGGCCAAGGCGCAGTTGGGAGAGAAGCTGTGACGGCCACGGCGCCCATGGTGCGTGCCGAGGAGGTCTGCAAGAACTTCGGCGCGCTGCAGGTCCTAAAGGGTGTGACGCTGGAGGTCGAGCGGGGCCAGGTGTTGGTTCTGGTCGGGCCCTCCGGATCGGGCAAGTCGACATTCCTGCGGTGCATCAACCACCTCGAACAGGTGAACGCCGGCCGGCTGTACGTCGACGGCGACCTGATCGGGTACCGCGAACGTGGCGACAAGCTGTACGAGATGCCCACCCGCGATGCGGCCAGGCAGCGCCGCGACATCGGGATGGTCTTCCAGCACTTCAACCTCTTCCCGCACCGCACAGCACTGCAGAACATCATCGAGGCGCCACTGCACGTGAAGGGTGTGAAGAAGTCGGAGGCCATCGCCCGCGGCAAGGATCTGCTCGAACAGGTGGGGATGGCAGAGAAGGCAACCGCCTATCCGGCGCAGCTGTCGGGCGGACAGCAGCAACGCGTCGCGATCGCGCGGGCGCTGGCGATGGATCCCAAGCTGATGCTGTTCGACGAGCCGACCTCGGCACTTGACCCCGAACTCGTGGGAGAGGTGCTGGGAGTGATGAAGAAGCTCGCGGGCGAGGGCATGACGATGATCGTGGTCACTCACGAGATGGGGTTCGCCCGAGAGGTCGCCGACCAGTTGGTGTTCATGGATGCCGGGGTGATCGTGGAACGCGGCAAGCCACGGGACGTGTTGAGCAATCCCCAACACGACCGGACGAAGGCCTTCCTGTCCAAGGTGATGTAGGAGCTGAGCGCGTGGGCGGTGAATACTCTCAGCGCATGCCGGCGTCTCCCGATCCCGTCACGCCACTGTGGCGTGCGGCGCAGATCTTCCGACTGCTGAGCTGTATCTACGCGCTCGTGTTCCAGATCGCGATCACCGATGATCTCGACCGTCCTGCGATCGCGTGGGGGCTCTTCGGGGTGCTGGTCGCATGGAGTGCGGTGTGCGGATTGGCCTATCTGCAGGGTTTCGGACGGCGCCCGTCGTGGGTCGTCGCCGAACTCGTTGTGGTCGTCGCGTTGATGCTGTCGACGGAACTCGTGGCCTCCGATCGCTGGATCCAGGACAACCAGTCGTGGCCGACGACGTTGTGGGCCACCAACGCAACGATCTCGGCGGCCATCCTGCTCGGCCCGGTGGTGGGCATGGGAACGGGACTGGTGGTGACCGCGGCGAGCGCGGTGCTGAAGGGATACCTGAGCCTGAACGTGGGGCGCAATGCCACCGTCGTCATCGAGCTGGCGGTCGGCCTCGCGATCGGGATGGCCGCGCTCACCGCGCGCCGCGCGCACGCCGATCTCGAGCAGGCGGCACGGCTGGCGGCCTCGCTGGAGGAGCGTGAGCGGCTGTCTCGGGAGGTGCACGACGGTGCGATCCAGGTGCTCGCACTGGTGGCTCGGCGCGGCCGCGAGATCGGTGGTGCCACTGCGGAGTTGGCGGAACTGGCCGGTGAGCAGGAGCGGGCATTGCGACGGTGGGTGAGTGCGAGTGGACCCCGTGTGAGGCCAGGGGTGGAGGCGGATCTGGTGCCGATGCTTCGTAGCCGGGAATCCGATCGTGTCTCTACCAGCCTGCCCGGCACACCTGTCATGCTGGACTCGGCGATCGCCGCCGAGGTGGAGGCCGCGGTGGCCAATGCGTTGGACAACGTGGCCGCGCACGCCGGTCCGGGTGCGCATGCGTTCGTGCTTCTGGAGGACCTGGGCGACGAGGTGGTGATCAGCATTCGCGATGACGGCGTGGGGATTGCGCCGGGACGGCTCGAACAAGCCGTGGAGGAGGGCCGCGCTGGCGTCTCGAAATCGATTGTGGGGCGCATCGAGTGGCTGGGTGGTGATAC
Source organism: Mycobacterium sp. IDUB_39 (assembly GCF_055419205.1). Classification (NCBI taxonomy): domain Bacteria; kingdom Bacillati; phylum Actinomycetota; class Actinomycetes; order Mycobacteriales; family Mycobacteriaceae; genus Mycobacterium; species Mycobacterium sp. IDUB_39. The sequence goes on along the minus strand of NZ_JBVAXF010000007.1, from coordinate 92,771 downwards.
GCGTTTGGTGACCGGCCCGGGCGCTGGCACCGAGTGGGAACTGACCGTGCCGCGGGGGAGTGCTGATGGCAGGCGGTAACGGTGCATTCACGGTGATGGTGGTCGACGACCACCCGATCTGGCGTGATGCGGTGGCCCGCGACCTCGAGGACGAGGGCTTCGACGTCGTCGCCACCGCCGATGGTGTCGGCGCGGCGCGGCGCCGGGCGGCGGCGATCAAACCAGACGTGGTCGTGATGGACATGCGCCTGTCGGACGGGACGGGGGCGCAGGCGACCGCCGAGGTGCTGGCCGTGTCGGCGTCCACGCGTGTGCTGGTGCTCTCGGCGTCCGACGAGCGTGATGACGTCCTCGAGGCTGTGAAGGCCGGGGCCACCGGATATTTGGTCAAGAGTGCGTCCAAGGATGAACTCGCGGCGGCGGTCCGTGCCACCGGTGAGGGCCGCGCGGTTTTCACGCCGGGCCTGGCAGGACTGGTGCTGGGCGAGTACCGGCGGATGGCGAGAAGCCCGGGCGAGGAGTCCGCGCCGACGCTTACCGAGCGCGAGACCGAGATCCTGCGCCATGTGGCAAAGGGGTTGACGGCCAAGCAGATCGGTGAGCGACTCTGCTTGAGCCATCGCACGGTGGAGAATCACGTGCAGGCGACGCTGCGCAAGTTGCAACTGGCCAACCGCGTCGAGCTGGCGAGATACGCGATCGAGCATGGGCTCGATGAATGACTGTGTGACGAAATACGACGGTCGGGTAGTAATACTCATCCGCCGGTGACCGCCTGCTGACACGATGACGGCATGACCGAACCGGATCAGGCCATCATCGGCCGGCTTTCTGCGGACTTCGCCGTGATGGCGAGTTACATGGCGCGCGCCTCCGCCGACCTCCGCGAGCTGTCCCGCATCGTCGCCGAGCGGCCGCATGCCGTCGTGGCGCCCGCTGCTCCGGCCGCGCAGGCTCCGGCCCCGCAGGCTCCGGCCACGCCCGTCACCGGGTACGGCCCGCAGTACCAGTGGCCGAATCCGGCCTGGGGGACTGCCCCCGCACCCGCGCCCGCACCCGCGCCCGCATCCGTCGCCAGACCCGCAAGGAAGCCGGGGTCGGAGGGCTGGATCGGCAAGGCCCTCGCCGTCGCGGGTGTCGCGGTGACGTTGGTCGGCGTGGTCCTGCTGGTCGTGCTCGCCGCGCAGGCCGGCATCCTCGCCCCCGGCATCCGAGTCGGGGCGGGCGCCGCGCTCTCGGCGGCCCTGGTGGGTATCGGCTGGCGTCTGAATCGACGACCCGGCGGACGGGTGGGCGCAATCGCGTTGGCGGCCACCGGTATTGCCGCGGCCTACATCGACGTCATCGCGGTGACCACCATCTACGGCTGGGTGCCCGCGGCGGCGGGTTTGGCACTCGCCGCGGTCGTCGCCGCAGCAGGACTCACCCTCGCCCGCCGATGGGACTCCGAACATCTGGGGTTGCTGGTCCTGGTGCCTCTCATCGGTCTCGCTCCGGCGGTGGCAGGCGGAATCACGCTGCTCGTGGTCGGTTTCATGTTGGCTCTGTCCGCCGCATCACTTCCCGTGCAGTTGGGCAGGGACTGGATCGGACTGCACGCGGCTCGCATCGCGGCAGCCACCCTCCCGCTCCTGGTCGCGCTGGTGTCGGTGAGTTCCGATGCCAGCGAGGTGGCGTGGCTGGCCGGCGCCTGCGGTATCGCGACCATTCTCGCCCTCGTCGGTGCGCTTCTTCTGCTGCCGCACAGCCGCCATCCCGTCGGCATGGCGCTGTTGACCGCGGCGGGAACGCTTCCGGTGCTGGCTCTTTCGTTGGCTGCCGATCGCGTGACCTCCGCCGTGATGGCGGCGGCGCTGTCCGCCGCGATGCTCGGCATCGTCGTCGTCGGTGATCGACTGCCCGCTGTGACGGGCGCGGTCCGCCAGATCTGGGGTGCGCTGGCTGCCGTCGCGGCCCTCATCGCCGTGACGGTGGCCTTCGACGGGCCGGTCGCCGCGCCCGTGCTGTTGGCCATGGCGGTCGTCGTTGCGGTCGTGGGCCGCCGCAGCGTCGCGGCGCGGTGGTCGGCCATGGGGTTCGCCGCGATCGGCACCCTCTACTACCTCGACAACGCATCGATCGCCACGCTGTTCACCGCGACCGCACTGGACGCGCCGATCGCGGTGTCGACGCTCGTCTCCAGCATCCTGTTGGCCGCCTGTGCCGCGGTGGTCACGTGGTCATGGACGGCCCGCGGTGGCCTCGACGACGACGTCGTCCGCATCCTGTGGGCCGGGGCTGCCTTTGCGGCGCTGTATGCGGTCACGATGTTCACCGTCACCGCCGGGGTGTTGTTCGGCGGGGAAGAGTACGGATTCTTCGCCGGCCACGTCGCGGCGACGATCTGCTGGATCGGCGTCGCGGCGGCGGTCCTGTGGTACGCGGTCAGGCTGCCGCGGACCGAGCGCTCATTGCCCATCGGTGGCGGCATGGCCCTGGTCGCCGCGGCCGTGGCCAAGCTCTTTCTGTTCGACCTCGGCACGCTCGACGGAATCTTCCGCGTCATCGTGTTCATCGTCGTCGGTCTGGTACTGCTCGGCATGGGAGCGGGCTACGCCCGACTGCTGGCCCAGCAGGATCAGCAGGACCAGGCGGTGTGAGGGTGCTCACCGCGTGAAGGTGAATGATCTTGTGTCGCTCCGCCGTTGAACAGTTTGAAGCCGTTGAACCCACTGGACGACGAACGGAGAACGACATGACTGACAACCTGCGCCGCGCCGATGCCGATATCGCGGGCTTCCAGGCCTCGCCGACGTTGAGCGCCAACCTCCAACGGGTGCTGGTGGACTTGATCGAACTGCACTTGCAGGGCAAGCAGGCGCACTGGAATGTGGTCGGAAGCAACTTCCGCGACCTTCACCTGCAACTTGACGAGCTGGTGGACTTCGCGCGCACCGGTAGCGACACCATCGCCGAGCGGCTGCGTGCACTCGACGCGATTCCGGACGGTCGTTCGGACACCGTTGCGGCGACGACGTCGCTACCCGGATTCCCGGCCTATGAGGTGAGCACCACCGAGGCGGTGGATCTGGTGACGTCTCGCGTGTACGCCGCGGTGGACACGCTGCGTGCCGTGCACGACGAGGTCGACGCCGAGGATCCGAGCACTGCGGACATCCTTCACCAGCTGATCGACGGTCTGGAGAAGCTCGCGTGGTTGCTCAAGTCGGAGAACCGCAAGATCTAGCCCTGACGTCGGCCGGTCAGGTACCAGGTGTGCATTAGCCCCTTGCCCTTGACGTCGACGTCGCCGCGCTCATCGAACGTGAAGTGTTCGCGTAGTCGCTCGTAGACGTCCTGAGGCACCTGTATCCGGCCCTCGACGTCGGTGGACTCCATGCGAGATGCCACATTGACCGCGTCACCCCACACGTCGTAGAAGAACTTGCGCGCGCCGACGACACCGGCCACGACCGGCCCCGCGGCGAGGCCGATGCGCAGCGGGACGGCGCGGCCCTGCGAGTCGGTCAGGCCGGACACCGTATCCGCCATGTCCAGCGCGAGCCGGGCCAGCGCAGCGAGGTGGTCGGGGCGCTCCACGGGCACACCACTGACCACCATGTACGAGTCGCCGCTGGTCTTGACCTTCTCCAACCCGTGGCGGTCGACCAGTGCGTCGAACTCGGTGTAGAGATCGTCGAGGAAGCGGACCAGTTCGGTGGGGCTGATATCGCTGGCCAGCCTCGTGTAGCCCGCGATATCGGCGAAGAGGATCGCCGCGTCCTGGTATTTGTCGGCAATGACGTCGCGGCCTGGCTGCTTGAGGCGCTCGGCGATGGTGACGGGCAGGATGTTGGCCAGCAGTGACTCGGAGCGCTGATACTCGATTTCCATCGCGCGCTCGGCGCGACTGATCTCTCGCAGCGCGTACCAGACCGTGGCGATGACGAGTACCCATGCCGCCACGGTGTTGAGCACGAAGCCCGTGCGGAACGCCCAGTCGGGCTGGGTTCCGGTGTTGCGCGGCACCTGAAGCTCCAGGATCACCACGGTCACCGCACCGAGGATCGCGAAGCCAAGGGCCAGCCTGATGTGGTCTACCCCGAGGATCAGGATGACGATCGCCGCCGCGCCCACGTAGTAGAAGTTCAGGCCGATACCGGTGCCGATGTAGATCGACGACAGGGTGATCGATGTGTAGGCGACAACGATGAACACGACTGGCGGGACAAGCCGGCCGAACCGGTACAGCTTGGGTGTCAGCAGGAACACCACCGCGGTGGCGAGGTTGGAGTAGGCGAGCCACAACCCCTCGCGTGAGACGAAGAACTGCTGGACGCCGAACACGAAGGAGACGACCGCCGCGATCCGTGTCGTCACGGCCAACACCCGCATCTCGCGGGCGGCGCTCTCGGCCTGATGTCCGGTGCGACCCCCCTCCGACCATCCGAACTCCGGCGACGACACGCACGCCGGACGCCGCCGCGTCGGCGGCGGCGTCTCATGTGGAGGCTCGCCAGCGTCCGTGATCGCCACGTGACGAGCGTAGCTCCCGGGGTAAACGGCGCTTGCTGAATCTATTGGCAGTCGGATAAATATCTGCTGGCTCATCGAGCCCCGATCGCGGGTACCTAACGTGACTTATTGGCTGTAGCCATTCGGAGCTGATGTGGCGCAGGGCGGGACGTCCGCCGACGGGGGCGCATTGTGCTGGCACAACCCGCTTGAAGTGCATGTTTGCCACGCGTCACGGCCATCTGGCCGGCGGTTGCGCGATGTGTCTTACCGAAAGCGCGATTTTGCCAGTTCTGCACGGCCGGGTCTGTTTTCCTCCGTGGAGGCCTTTGGTCGGCGGCGTGTCAGCAATTGCAGAACGGGAGTTCCGATCAATAGCTGTGCACGTTTGCTGTCCAATGAGTAAATTCAGGCGACCGCTTGGCGGCGACGATCGAATCTCGCAGAACTGCATTGAGGAGCAACCGAGGTGACCGACCCGCGAAGGCCAAGCCGTCCTCCTCCGCGAAGACCATTGGCCCCGTGCGGCGTCCGCCCGGAATCGGATTCGGGATCAGACGAGTAGGTTCACCGCACGACAACGGGACCGCGGACGGGTCGCGGCTCCTGAGGGGCCCGCGGTTGCGGTGCAATGCGTTTGCTGTTGACCGCTTGGTCGATTTTGAAGCACGCTGTCGGGACGAACTGGAACGCGTGCCAATCCCAACCGTTTCGGTGCCGTCAATTGCTGTAGCGACACGTCGCTGATCGGTTTTCCGGGGATGGCAGTCGCCGGAATGGATATATGGGATTTGAGCTGGGATTATTCTCGCCTTTCCAGATGCCTCGCCCGCCTTGTCGCGGTAGCTGAGCATTGCTGAAACTTCGCCACCATCGACCATTCACGGTGCGTTCAGCGGCGTGCTGAACATGGTCAAATCAAACCTTTTCCCTGTTTTGTTATTGATTAGACATATTTGCTGACAGGGCGGTAAATTCTGCGTACCGATCGACGACGGTGACGGTGTTCAACAGTGCGACGCAGGGAGAAGTCTCAATGGCCAAGATGAGGGGGCGGCTGCTCCGTCAGATCGCTACTCGCGGAGTGATCGCCGTATTGCCCGTGGCGATGGTGACCGCGTACGCCAGCGGCCTGTTCATCGAGCCGCCCAGACTCGTCGAGGCCGAGTACCAGACGGTCGCGGAGATCTCGACGACGCCGAACACGATCGGCGTTGCCACCTCGCCGCTGTACGGGCAGACCAAGGCGGAGATCGAGCAGCAACTCGACGACCTGCTCTCGATCGGCGTTACTACCATCCGGGTGTTCGTGCCGTGGGGTTTGGTCGAGCCACTCGACAATGTCTACAACTGGTCGCATATCGACGACATCATGAGTGCCGCCGCAGCACGCAACATGGGCGTGATGGCCCAGGTGAATGCGACGCCAATCTGGGGCGGGGCCAATGGACCCGGTTTCCCGATCGGTTCGGGCGCGCCTAACGTGGCTGCCTTCACCGACTTCATGGGTGTGCTCGCCACCAGGTACGGACCCACCGTCTCCGCGTACGAGATCTGGAACGAGCCGAACTACTACCAGTTCTTCAACCCGATCAGTCCCGAGGCCTACACCGAGCTGCTCAAGTCGGTGTACCCGGTCCTCAAGGAGTTGGACCCCACGGCAACCATCGTTGCCGGCGCTGTTGGCGCCACCCAGACGTTCCCCGGGCTCACGATGAGCCCGGTCGAGTTCGTGCAGCGGATGCTCGCCGCGGGAGCCGCCGACTTCTTCGACGCGCTGTCGGTCCACCCCTACGGTGACCAGATCCCGTTCTCGGGCTCGTGCCCCAGCTGCCCGCCGGGCATCCTGACGCCGCGTCAGCAGGTCGAGGCGATCATGGGAATGCTCGCCGGCAAGAAGGTGTGGATCACCGAGTACGGGCTCCCGACCGCCCCTGGCGGATTCACCGAGGCCCAGCAGGCCGCCTGGATCAAGGATCTCCTCGATACCTGGCAGACCTACGATCCGGCCCTGGTTGGGCCCATCTTCCTCTACACGATTCGCGACGCGCTCAACCCGCAGGACCCGGCCAGCCTGGAGAACTTCTACGGGCTCTGGAATGCGCTCGGCGTGGAGAAGGCCTCGGTCGACATGCTGCGCGACTGGATCATCGCGCACCCCCAGATTCCGGGACCGGGAAATCCCGGGACGGGGACGCCGCCTAATCCGGTGGCTCAGATCATCGCCGCGATTCAGCAGGCCGTTCAAGCCGTCGTTCAAACCGTCGTCTCGGTGGTGCGAGCGGTCGTTGAGACAGCCGTGAACTTGGTCCGGACGGTCGTCCAGGCCGTGGTCAACACGGTCTCCGGCCTGATTGGAATCCTGCAGCCACCGGCGGCGGCAGCCACCACGTTGGTGAGCGATGTCGAGGCTCCGGACGCGGCCATGCGAACGGCGTCGCTCGTAGCCGAGTTCGAGGCTGCGGCGTCCAAGGTCGCGGTTGAGGGCGAAGTAGTCGAGGATGCAGTCACCGAGGGTGCGGAGGTTGTCCCCGCGGAGGCACTCACGCCCGCAGTCGAACTGGTAACCGAGGCGGTCGAGCCAGTGGTGGTCGAGCCGGTGGTGGTTGAGCCGGTCATCGTGGAGCCCGTTCTGGTCGAGCCGGTCGTGGTCGAGCCCGTGGTCGTCGAACCGGTTGTGGAGGCACCGGCGGAGACGCCGACTGAGGTCGAGGCATCGCCGGAGCCGGCAGCCGAGGCATCGCCGGCCCCGTCGGAGTCGACACCGGCTGAATCGGATGACGACAGCGCGGCCAAGCCGTCGCCCGACTCGTCCAGCGACTCGGCTACCAAGCCGGCTACCGACTCGACCAAGCCGGACTCGGCCAAGCCGGACTCGACCAAGCCGGACTCGGCCAAGCCGGACTCGGCCAAGCCGTCCAAGAAGCCCGAGGGCTCGACAGCGGCGTCGACGAAGTCCGGGTCGGCCAGCGCGGCGAAGGCCGACGACAAGCCGGCCAAGTCAACCGACAAGGGCAGCGCCAAGCGGGAGACCGTTTCCGTGACTGTCGGGGCAGGCAAGTCCTCGGGCACCGCATCGGCGGGCTCGTCCTCGGACGCCTCCTCCGGTGGCTCGGACGACTGACTGAGGGGTATGTACCGCCGCGATTCCCGACACGATTCGGGGTCGCGGCGGTACTGCGCTATGGGGGGTGTCTGCTTGTCGTCTGAATGGGGAAAGGCCTAAGCGGCAGCGTCATTCAGTGAATACGTGGCGTCATTGATGACGTTCTGAACCGCCCCAGTCGGGCGGAAATGCTGGCCTGATCTGTCGATGCGTGGTGCCCTCGGTGAGATTCGAACTCACACTGTACGGGTTTTGAATCCGTTTCCTCTGCCAGTTGGGATACGAGGGCCTCAGCTGGTGCGGACTCCTACCTTAGAGGATGCCCGAGGAGGCCCGTCACGCCCCCGAGGTCGCTGATTTGGCCAAGTCACGGAACAATGGCGGGATGACCGGGTCACCGTCGGACGCCGACAAGCCGCGCCGTGTTCTCATCGCCGAGGATGAGGCGCTCATTCGCCTCGATCTCGCGGAGATGTTGCGCGAGGAGGGATACGACGTCGTGGGTGAGGCGGGGGATGGTCAGGAGGCCGTCGATCTGGCGGAGAGCCTGCGGCCCGACCTGGTGATCATGGACGTCAAGATGCCCCGACGCGACGGTATCGACGCGGCCGCTGAGATCGCGAGCAAGCGCATCGCCCCCATCGTGGTGCTGACGGCGTTCTCGCAACGCGAGTTGGTCGAGCGTGCCCGAGACGCCGGCGCGATGGCATATCTGGTGAAGCCGTTCTCGATCACCGATCTGATTCCGGCGATCGAGCTGGCCTTGAGCCGGTTCGGTGAGATCAGTGCGCTCGAACAGGAAGTCGCGACGCTGTCGGACCGCCTGGAGACACGCAAGTTGGTCGAGCGGGCCAAGGGTGTGCTCCAGCAGAAGCAGGGGATGACCGAACCCGAGTCGTTCAAGTGGATTCAGCGGGCCGCGATGGATCGCCGCACGACGATGAAGCGGGTCGCCGAAGTGGTCCTCGAGACGTTGGATCCAGCGCCCGACGCGTAACGACTGCGTTTCATGACACGGCGTTTCGGCCGTTAGTTCGATTTTTGCGCGCGTCGCATTCCTCAACACCACGCACTGGGGCCATGGGTTGGTTATGTTGCTACCCGAAGCACCAGCGCCTCGGCCGATCCGGTCGTGGTGACGATGGGGATGACAACTCTGACTCGGAGGTGGGACGTGCGCAGTCGCGTGGCACGTAGTGCATTTGCTCTCGGGAGCGCGGGCTTGGTCGTGTTGGCTGCCGCCGGCTGCAACCAGTCCTCTCCGGAGGAGAGCGCGTCGCAGTCCAACCTGAGGATCGTCGAGCAGGTGCAGATCGACGAGAACGGCGCCGAGGTGAAGCCGGCGGAGGGAACCACCCCCGCCGACCCGAGGGGCGACGGGAAGGCGACATGCCCACCACTGTCCATCGCGATGGCAGGCGCTCTCAACGGGCCGGATGCCGCTCTGGGCATCAACATCGTCAACGGTGTGCAGTTGGCCATCGACCAGCACAATGAGGCGAACCCGGGCTGCCAGGTCCAGTTGAAGAAGTTCGACACCGAGGGTGACCCGCAGAAGGCGACGGCGATCGCCCCGCAGATCGTCGACGACCAGTACACGATTGGTCTCGTCGGCCCGGCGTTCTCGGGTGAGACCAAGGCCACCGGAACCGTCTTCGACCAGGCCGGCCTGGTGGCGGCGACGGCGTCGGCGACCAACCCCACGCTGAGCGAGAACGGCTGGCGGACCTTCTTCCGCGGCCTGGCCAACGACGCTGTGCAGGGCCCGTCGGTCGCCAACTATCTGAAGAACACGCTGGGTCTGAAGAAGATCTGCGTTGTCGACGACAGCACCGACTACGGCCTCGGTCTGGCCACCGCGGTGCGCGAGACACTCGGCCCGGTGGCCGACGCGACGTGCAACATCTCGGTCAAGAAGGGCGACAAGGACTTCTCCGCCGCGGTGACGCAGGTCAAGGGTGCCAACCCGGACGCACTGTTCTTCGGCGGCTACTACGCGGAGGCGGCGCCACTGGTCCAGCAGCTGAGGGACGGCGGGGTGACGGCAACGTTCGTCAGCGCCGACGGCTCCAAGGATCAGCAGTTCGTCGATCAGGCAGGCGAGTCCGCGAAGGACGCCCTGCTGTCCTGCCCGTGCGGTCCGGCCTCCGGGACGTTCGCCGAGGAGTACAAGAAGAAGTTCAACGCCGACCCCGGCACCTACAGCACTGAGGGATACGACCTCGGCACGATTCTGGTGAAGGGCATCGACTCCGGTGCGATCACCCGCCCGGCGCTGCTCGACTTCGTCCGCAACTACAACGGTCAGGGCGTGGCCCGCAACTACCAGTGGACACCCACCGGGGAGCTCACGACCAACCTGATCTGGATGTTCAAGGTTCAGTAGAGATTCGACGACGAGACGCGTCCGGGACACCCCAGTCCCGGACGCGTTCTCGTTGAAGTAGCCGCGTACTCGTCGCAAGGAGCCGCCCCAGGATGCCGACCGATTGCATGGGTCAGTACGTCTGCACCGCAGCCAACATCAACTTCAACGTCGATAACCTGCTGAACGGCTTCTGGCAGTTCACGATCGACGGGTTGGCGTGGGGAGCCATCTACGCCCTTGTCGCGGTCGGATACACGCTGGTCTTCGGTGTCCTGCGGCTGATCAACTTCGCGCACTCCGAGATCTTCATGCTCGGAATGTTCGGCGCGTACTTCTGCCTCGACGTCATTCTCGGTTTCACGCCCAGCGGCAACGCCTACAACAAGGGCATCGCACTGACCGTCCTGTATCTCGGCATCGCCATGCTCTTCGCCATGCTGGTGTCCGGTTCTGCGGCAGTGGGTCTCGAGTTCGTCGCCTACCGTCCCCTGCGAAAACGCAACGCGCGTCCACTGACCTTCCTCATCACCGCCATCGGAATGTCATTCGTGCTGCAGGAATTCGTGCACTTCATCCTGCCGCACCTGATCGACGGCTACGGCGGGTCGAACGCTCAACAGCCAATCGTCCTGGTGCAGCCCAAGACCCAGTTCACGATCTTCGGGGCCTCGGTGTCCAACGTCACGATCGTGATCGTCGTCTCCGCGCTCGTGCTGGCGCTGCTCACCGACATGGCGCTCAACCGCACCAAGTTCGGCCGCGGCATCCGCGCCGTCGCACAGGATCCGACGACCGCGACGCTGATGGGTGTGTCCCGCGAGCGAATCATCATGACCACCTTCCTTATCGGTGGCCTCCTCGCCGGCGCCGCCGCATTGCTCTACACGTTGAAGGTGCCGCAGGGGATCATCTACTCCGGTGGCTTCCTGCTGGGCATCAAGGCCTTCTCGGCCGCCGTGTTGGGTGGCATCGGCAACCTGCGTGGCGCGCTGCTCGGCGGGTTGCTGCTCGGCATCATGGAGAACTACGGGCAGGCGGTGTTCGGCACCCAGTGGCGCGACGTCGTCGCCTTCGTCCTGCTGGTCCTGGTGCTATTGATCCGACCGACCGGCATACTCGGCGAGAGTCTCGGGAAGGCGAGAGCATGAGCCGACACAGCGAGAAGGACTCGGAATCACCGAGCGGCCTGACCAAGAACCTCCTCGCGCCGGGTGACGGTCTGCGGCAGTGGTGGGCGGGTCTAAGCCGGGTGCAGAAATGGGGCTTCGGTGTCATCGGCTTCGGCCTGCTGGCACTGCTGCCGCTCTACACCCCTGGATTCCTGGACACGCCCGGTATCAGCTTCGGCGGCACGATGGCCCAGTTCTCCATGATCGCGATCATCGCGATCGGATTGAACGTGGTGGTCGGCCAGACGGGTCTGCTGGACCTCGGCTACGTCGGCTTCTATGCCGTTGGCGCCTACACCGTCGCGCTGCTCACCAGCCCGGACAGCCCGTGGAACATCATGGGGCTCGGCGGGTTCTTCAGCTCAGACTGGGCATGGCTGTCGTGCGTGCCGCTGGCGATGGCGGTCACCGCGCTCGCCGGGCTCATCCTCGGCACGCCGACACTGCGTCTACGCGGTGATTACCTGGCCATCGTGACGCTCGGGTTCGGCGAGATCATCCGGCTGCTCGCCGACAACCTGTCCGACATCACCAACGGTCCCCGCGGACTCAACCAGATCGCGTATCCGCGGCTGGGGGAGAAGGAGGGCCTGCCCGAGGGTGTGTTCTCCAACGGGAACTCGGCCGGTGACGCCAATTACGGCACCTGGTGGTTCTGGCTGGGGCTGGTCCTGATGGTCGGGATTCTGCTGTTGGTCGGCAACCTGGAACGCAGCCGGGTCGGACGTGCCTGGGTGGCGATCCGCGAAGACGAGGACGCCGCAGAGGTGATGGGCGTCAACACCTTCCGGTTCAAACTGTGGGCATTCGTGATCGGTGCGGCCATCGGCGGACTATCCGGTGCGCTCTACGCCGGGCAGGTGCAGTACGTCGCACCGCCGACGTTCAACATCATCAACTCGATGCTGTTCCTGTGCGCGGTGGTGCTCGGTGGGCAGGGCAACAAACTGGGTGTCATCTTCGGAGCGTTCATCATCGTCTACCTGCCGAACCGCCTACTGGGAGTGGAGTTCCTCGGGGTCAACCTGGGCGACCTGAAGTACCTGTTCTTCGGGCTGGCGCTCGTGGTGCTGATGATCTTCCGTCCACAGGGCCTGTTCCCGGTGCGACAGCAGTTGTTGGCCTACGGCAAGTCCGCGAAGAACCTGTTGCGCAATGCCGATGAGTCGAAGGCGGCAGCGTGATGGGCCAGCGAGAAGCGAAGCGGGATCGCGCATGACAGACGAACCGTTGATCGACGAGGAACTCGCGGCGCTGCATCGCGACGTCCAGGTGGCCGAGGGTGAGACGCTGCTGGCGACCAAGGATCTCACCGTGAAGTTCGGCGGTCTGACTGCGTTGGACTCGGTGACATTCGACATTAAGCGCGGCGAGATCCTCGGGCTGATCGGTCCGAACGGGGCGGGCAAGACGACCTGCTTCAACGCCATCACCGGGGTGTACCGACCCACCTCGGGAGTCGTCACCTTCGACGGCGCGCCGCTCGGCAAGATCAAGCGACACAAGATCACTCGACGCGGCATCGCCAGAACCTTCCAGAACATCCGCCTGTGGGGCGAGATGACGGCCTTGGAGAACGTCGTCGTGGGCACCGACGCCCGGCACAAGACCTCGGTGCCGGGTGCCCTGGTCCGCACGCCGCGGCACCGGCGCGAGGAGCGCGACGCCATCGAGCGCGCCGCGGCGCTGCTTCAGTTCGTGGGTATCGCGCACCGTGGCGAGGAGAAGGCCAAGAACCTGCCCTATGGGGATCAGCGGCGGCTGGAGATCGCGAGGGCACTGGCCACCGAGCCGAAGCTGTTGTGCCTCGACGAGCCCGCCGCTGGCTTCAACCCGAGCGAGAAATCCGCACTCATCGAGTTGATCCAGGCCATCCGCGACGACGGATACACGGTGTTGCTCATCGAGCACGACATGCGGCTGGTCATGGGCGTCACCGACCGCATCGTGGTGTTGGAGTTCGGCCGCAAGATCGCCGATGGGCTGCCCGCCGACATCCGCGAGAATCCCGCGGTGATCGCCGCCTACCTGGGAGTGCCCGATGACGAACTCGCCTGAGACGCCAGGGGCCTCCGACCTGGATCCTCGGCCCGTTCTGCTCGAAGTGCGCGATGCGGTCGTGCACTACGGCAGAATCCAGGCGCTACACGGGGTCTCGCTGATCGTCCGCGAGGGTGAGCTGGTCACGCTGCTCGGCTCCAACGGTGCGGGCAAGACCACGATGATGCGCGCGATCTCCGGCCTGCGCCCGCTGACGTCGGGCTCGGTGTGGTTCGACGGGCAGGACATCTCCAAGGTCAAGGCGCATCGTCGGGTCACCGAAGGTCTGATCCAGGCGCCCGAGGGGCGTGGCATCTTCCCGGGTATGACGGTGGTCGAGAATATCGAGATGGGTTGCTACGGACGCAAGTTCGCGAGCCGGTCCGAGCACCGCGAGCGGATCGACTGGGTCTTCGAGACCTTCCCGCGGCTCGCGGAGCGGCGCAGCCAGGTCGGCGGAACGTTGTCCGGTGGTGAGCAGCAGATGCTGGCGATCGGACGAGCGTTGATGGCCCGGCCGCGGGTGCTGCTGCTGGATGAGCCGTCGATGGGCTTGGCGCCCATGGTGATCTCACAGATCTTCAAGATCATCTCCGAGATCAACTCGCAGGGCACCACAGTCCTGCTGGTCGAACAGAACGCCCAGCAGGCGCTGACTCGGTCCGACCGCGCCTACATCCTCGAGACCGGACGCGTCACCCGCGAGGGCGTCGCGCGAGAACTGTTGAAGGACGACAGCATTCGCGCCGCCTATCTCGGCGTCGCCTAGCAACTCCCGAGCGCCGAACGTGAAGTCGATGGTCAAATCTCGCGCGAGAATCGACATCTAGTTCACGTTCGGCCGTCACGGGGTCAGGTGACCCGGAAGCGTTTCACCCGCGCGGTGGCACCGGACACCAACTCCAGCCGGCTGCGCGGAACCCCCAGATGCGCGGCGAGCAGTCTGGTGACGGCGTCGTTGGCCTTACCGTCCACGGCGCGCTCCGGCACATAGATGGTCAACTCGCCGTCGTCGCCGACCTCGACCAGCGGGCCCTTGCGGCTGCCGGGCTTGACGCGGACGGTGATCATCCAGAGCCGAACGTGAAACTAGCGGGCGACGATCACCGATGACCCGTGGCCGAAGAGTCCCTGGTTGGCGGTGACGCCGACCGTGGCACCCTCGACCTGACGGCCGGTGGCCTGACCCTTCAACTGCCAGGTGAGTTCGCAGACCTGCGCGATCGCCTGCGCCGGGATCGCCTCGCCGAAGCAGGCCAGACCGCCCGACGGGTTCACCGGCACACGTCCGCCGATCGTTGTTGCGCCACTGCGTAGCAGCTGCTCGGCCTCACCCCTCGCACAGAGGCCGAGATGCTCGTACCAGTCCAGTTCCAGTGCCGTCGACAGGTCGTACACCTCGGCGAGGCTGACGTCCTCGGGTCCGATACCGGCCTCCGCGTAGGCGGCGTCCAGGATCTGATCCTTGAAGACACGCTCCGGTCCCGGCACCACCGCGGTGGAGTCGGTGGCGATATCGGGCAACTCGGGCAGATGCTGCGGGTAGCGCGGTGTCACCGTGCTGACCGCGCGCACCGACGGCACGCCCTCGAGCGAGCCCAGGTGCTTACGGGCGAAGTCGGCGCTGGCCACGATCAGCGCAGCCGCCCCGTCGGAGGTGGCGCAGATGTCGAGCTGCCGCAACGGGTCGGAGACCACCGGGCTGGCCAGCACGTCCGCGATCGCGGATTCCTTGCGGTAGCGGGCATTCGGGTTCTGCAGGCCGTGGCGAGAGTTCTTGACCTTCACCTGGGCGAAGTCCTCGGCCGTCGCGCCGTACAGATCCATCCGGCGGCGGGCCAGCAGTGCGAAGTAGACGGGGTTCATCGCGCCGATGAGATGGAAGCGCTGCCAGTCCGGATCGTTCTTGCGCTCCCCACCCACGGGTGCGAACGCCCCCTTGGGGGTCGTGTCGGCACCGATCACCAGGGCGACGTCGCAGAATCCGGCGAGGATCTGGGCGCGGGCGCTCTGCAGCGCCTGCGATCCGCTCGCGCAGGCGGCGTAGCTCGAGCTGACCGGGACGCCGTTCCAGCCCAGCTTCTGCGCGAACGTCGAGCCGGCGATGAAGCCGGGATACCCGTTGCGGATGGTGTCGGCGCCGGCCACGTACTGAATCTGGCGCCAGTCCAGGCCGGCCTCGGACAGCGCGGAGCGGGCGGCGACGACGCCGTACTCGGTGAAGTCGCGGCCCCACTTGCCCCAGGGGTGCATGCCGGCGCCAAGGATGTAGAGGGGTTCTGGAGCACTCATGCGATCCTCCATGCGTAGACGCTCCGCACGAAGCCGTCCTCGTCGGTGTAGAGCGGCATGGTCGTCAGTTCCATCTCCATACCGACCTTGAGGTCAGCGGCGAGGGTGCCATCGACGACCTTGCCCAGGATGATCAGACCCTCGTCGGCCAGTTCCACCGCGGCGATGGCGAACGGCTCGAAGGGATCCTTGGCCGGATAGGGCGAGGGCGGGGGATACCGGTTCTCGGTATAGCTCCACACCTTGCCGCGCCGCGACAGCGGGACCTGGTCGAGTTCGTCGCCGTCGCACGCCGGGTTGGGGCAGTTGTTGGCCCGCGGCGGGAAGACATAGGTCGCGCACTGAGTGCACTTCCCAGCGATGAGGTGGGTGTCTCCGGCGTCGTCGGTGGCGAACCACCCGTCGATGGCCGGTAGTTGCGACGCGGCGTCAGTAGCTCCTGGCACGAGTGCAGACTACGCGATCAAGGCGCCCGAACTGAAACGTGTTGCAGTTTCATCGGGCGGCCACGTCGAGCAGGATCCGCACCAGGTCGTCCGGATTGTCTCGCATCAGGTCATGCCTGCCGTCCAGCTCGTGGCAGTTCCAGCGGGGATCGTCACGTACCCGGTCGTAGGACTGGCGCATCGGGGATTCGCCCGGCCAGTCCAGCGCGTAGACGAAGTCACGCCGCCGAAACCGGTTCAGGTCCCCGGAGAGGCGCAGTGGCTGCATGACGGTCGCCAGTGGATGTGACGTCGCGCGGTCGTCGAAGAACGGCATCGGCGGCACGCCGAAGCCGGTGTCGTCGACCTCCGTGTACCACTGCCGTTCCTCGTCGTTGACCACGTCCCAGCACGATTCCCCGTCGTACGGGACGATGGCGTCGAGGAACACCAGGGAGTCCACCCGCTCAGCGATGCGATCGGCGACCCCGGTGATGACCATGCCGCCGTAACTGTGTCCGACGAGGACGAGACCGTCGCCTGCCGCCGTGTCGCAGGCGATCGCGGCGAGCACGTCGGTGATGTGCGTGTCGAGGTTGACCCCGCCCGGCAGCAGGTGCGCTCGTTCGGCCACGCCGGTCTGGGTGATCGCGAGAACGTGGTGCCCGGCCTCGCGCAACGACGCCGCGAGATCGTCGAAGCACCATGCGCCGTGGCACATTCCGGGGACGAGGACGAATGTGGTCACGATCGCGTGCTCCCTGCGGTGTCGTTGCGGTACTTGGTGGTGACGCGCGCCAGATCCTCTGGCTTGTGCGACGCCCCGGCGCCGTGCATCTCGCGGTTGGCCCTCACGACGTCGGAAGTCTCGGCGCGGCGCTGCTGCTCATAGGTCCGCAGTCCGGCGACACCGTGTGCGGACAGCTCGTCAGCCAGCACCCGGGCATCCACGATGGCCTGCGAACCGCCGTTGGCGCCGACCGGATACATCGGATGGGCGGCGTCGCCGAGGAGGGTGACCCGACCGCGGCCCCAGTGCGGCAACACATCCTTGTCCACCATCGGATAGCTGAATATCTGGTCGGTGTTGCCGATCAACTCGGTCGAATCGAGCCAGTCGAGTGACCAGCCCGAGAGGTGGCCGACGACGTCGCCCGCGGCCGCGGGCGCGTTCCACTCGGCGCGGCCGGCCAGCGGTCCCGGCGCGGAGGTGGGCACCTGCACCACCCAGTTCACCAGGTCGCCGCCGATAGGATAGGCAATGACGTCAACTCCGTTGGCGCACTTGATGATCACCATGGTGTGGCCGTCGAGGAAGGGTGGCATCCGGCTCGCGCCGCGGTACATCGTGATCCCCGACGACATCAGAGGGTCCGCTTCGCGGTGCAGTGCGGTTCGCACTACCGATCCGATCCCATCGGCGCCGACGAGCACGGCACCGGAGACGGGTCCGGCCACGGTGTCCACGCGGACGTCGTCGACGGTCTGTGTGAAACCGGTGACGGCGGCGCCGGTCTGCACGGCGCCTGCGCCGAGGCGGTCACGCACCGCGTCGAGCAGCAGCATCTGCAGTCGTCCGCGGTGCACGGACAGTTGCGGATACGCGTCGCCTGCGGCAAGGCCGCGGGGTTCGCGGAACAGCAGGTCCCCACCCGCCGAGTAGAAGCAGATGGACGACGGCGCGACCGCGATCTCGGCGAGGGCGTCGCCGAGGCCGAGCGTGCTGAGTTCGCGAACGGCATGCGGCAGCAGGTTGATACCGACACCCATCGCGCGCAGCACTCGGGCGCTCTCCAGTATCCGGGCATCGACGCCTCTGGCACGCAACGTGAGCGCTGCGGTGAGGCCGCCGATGCCGGCACCGACGATCAAGACTTCGGATTCCATGTCTCCAGGGTTGCGGCCCGCAAGCTATAAGTCCAAGACGATCTGGGTACGCAAACTATTGTGATTGGTTATGGAACTGCGTCAGTTGGAGTACTTCGTCGCGGTGGTCGAGGAGGCGAACTTCACCCGCGCAGCGGCCCGGGTCCACGTCGCCCAGCCGGCCGTGAGCGCTCAGATCGCACGCTTGGAGCGCGAACTCGGTCACCGACTGCTGGACCGCACTCGCCGCGAGACGCGATTGACGGCCGCGGGCAGGGCGATGCTCCCGCACGCCCGTGCGGCACTGAACGCTGTCTCGGCCGCCCGTGCCGCTGTCGACGACCTGTCGCAGTTGATAACCGGGAGTGTCACGCTCGGCACCGTCACGTCGCACAACGTCGACCTCCCGACGCTCCTGGCCGACTATCACCTGGCGCACCCGGGTGTGGAGATGAGGTTGCGCACCGACGACTCGGACACCCTTATCGAGGGCCTGCGCCGCGGCGACCTCGATGCGGCGATCATCTCCGTCGTCACTGACGACGTGCCGCCGGGACTTGCCGTCGAGGTGGTGACCGACGAGGCGATCGACGCTGCCGTCGGTCCCGGTGATCCTTGGTGGGGCCGCGACGAGGTCACAGTTGCCGCGCTGGCCGAACGCCGACTCGTTGCGTTGCCCAGGGGCACGGGAATCAGGGCCACGTTCGAAGCGGCATGCGCCGCCGCGGGCGTCACGGCTCATGTCGCCTTCGAGGCGAGTTCTCCCACTGATCTCGCGGCGTTGGCCGAGCGGGGACTGGGGGTGGCGATACTCCCGGAGTCGGTGTCACGGACGCGTGCCGGCCTGTGCGCGATCGCCATCACTCCAACGCTCCGTGGGCGGCTGGTGTTCGCCTGGCGGACGGCGGGCCCTATGAGTCCCGCGGCGCGCGTCCTCGTCGACATGGCCCGCGACCTGCTCCGGTGAGCGTCGTCGACACAGGGGAGTGCTGCACCCTCGGCGGTGTCGGGACGGGTGCATAAGGTTAGGGCCGTGAGCCCCGCCAAGACCGCGTCGCAGAACGCCGCCCCCAACTCTGTCGACAACAAGCCCACGCTGATGCTGCTGGACGGGAACTCGCTGGCCTTCCGCGCGTTCTACGCGCTGCCCGCGGAGAACTTCAAAACCCAGGGCGGGCTGACCACCAACGCGGTGTACGGCTTCACTGCCATGCTGATCAACCTGCTGCGCGACGAGCAGCCCACCCACATCGCGGCTGCCTTCGACGTGTCGCGGCAGACGTTCCGCAAGGAGAAGTACCCCGAGTACAAGGAGGGCCGGTCCGCCACGCCCGATGAGTTCCGCGGGCAGATCGACATCACCAAGGAGGTGCTGGGGGCGCTCGGCATCACCGCGATGGCCGAGGCGGGCTTCGAGGCCGACGACCTCATCGCGACGCTGGCCACCCAGGCCGAGCAGGAGGGCTACCGCGTTCTGGTGGTCACCGGCGACCGCGACGCGCTGCAACTCGTCAGTGACGACGTCACCGTGCTGTACCCGCGCAAGGGCGTGAGTGAGCTGACCCGGTTCACCCCCGAGGCCGTCGTCGAGAAGTACGGACTGACGCCGCGGCAGTACCCGGACTTCGCCGCGCTACGTGGCGACCCAAGCGACAACCTGCCCGGCATCCCGGGGGTGGGGGAGAAGACGGCCGCGAAGTGGATCGTCGAGTACGGCTCGCTGCAGGCTCTCGTCGACCAGGTCGACACCGTCAAGGGCAAGGTCGGAGAGTCCTTGCGCGCCAACCTGTCCCACGTCATCCTGAACCGTGAGTTGACCGATCTGGTCAAGGATGTGCCGCTCGCGCAGACCCCCGACACGCTGCGCATGCAGCCGTGGAACCGGGATCGGATCCACCAGCTCTTCGACGACCTGGAGTTCCGCGTCCTGCGTGATCGTCTCTTCGAGACGCTGGCCTCGGCCGATCCCGAGGTCGAACTCGGCTTCGACGTCCGCGGCGGCGTCCTGGAGCCCGGGCAGCTCGCGGCCTGGCTCTCGGAGCACAGCCTCGGCAACCGGTTCGGGCTCGCCGTGGTCGGCACACATGTGGCCTTCGACGGCGACGCCACCGCGCTGGCCATCGTGTCGGCCGACGGTGAGGGGTGCTATCTCGACACCACCTCTCTCAACCCCGACGACGAGGCGGCGCTGGCGTCTTGGCTGTCTGACCCCGGGCCGCCCAAGGCACTGCACGAGGCCAAGCTCGCCATCCACGACCTGGCCGGCCGGGGCTGGAACCTCCGCGGCGTCACCTCCGACACCGCGCTGGCGGCCTACCTGGTGCGGCCGGGTCAGCGCAGCTTCGCGCTCGACGACCTCGCGGTCCGCTATCTGCGGCGTGAGTTGCGTGCGGAGAACCCTGAGCAGCAACAACTCTCGTTGCTCGATGACGCCGACGGCGTCGACGACCAGGCGGTGCAGACGCTGCTGCTGCGGGCGTCGGCCGTGGCGGACCTTGCCAATGCGCTCGACGAGGAGTTGGCCCGCATCGACTCCTCGGCACTGCTCGGGCAGATGGAACTGCCGGTGCAGCGCGTGCTGGCCGAGTTGGAGCACACGGGTATCGCAGTCGACCTGAAACTGCTCGGCGAGCTGCAGAGCCAGTTCGCCGAACAGATCCGCGACGCCGCCGATGCGGCGTACTCGGTGATCGGCAAGCAGATCAACCTCGGCTCGCCCAAGCAGCTGCAGGTGGTGCTGTTCGACGAGCTCCAGATGCCCAAGACCAAGAAGACCAAGACCGGCTACACCACCGATGCCGATGCGCTGCAAGGGCTCTTCGACAAGACCGAGCACCCGTTCCTGCAGCACCTGCTTGCCCATCGGGACGCCACCCGGCTGAAGGTCACCGTGGACGGCTTGCTGAACTCGGTGGCCTCCGACGGACGGATCCACACCACCTTCAATCAGACGATCGCGGCCACCGGCCGCCTCTCGTCCACCGAGCCCAACCTGCAGAACATCCCGATCCGCACCGAGGCCGGCAGGCAGATCCGCAACGGTTTCGTGGTGGGTGAGGGCTACGCGGAGCTGATGACCGCGGACTACAGCCAGATCGAGATGCGGATCATGGCCCACCTGTCCGGTGACGAGGGTCTGATCGAGGCGTTCAACACCGGCGAGGACCTGCATTCGTTCGTCGCCTCGCGTGCCTTCGGCGTGCCGATCGACGAGGTCACCGCCGAACTGCGCCGCCGCGTCAAGGCCATGTCCTACGGCCTGGCGTACGGGCTGAGCGCGTACGGCCTGGCATCGCAGCTGAAGATCTCCACCGAAGAGGCCAAGGTTCAGATGGATGCCTACTTCTCGCGGTTCGGTGGCGTGCGCGACTACCTGCAATCGGTCGTCGACCAGGCGCGTAAGGACGGCTACACCTCCACGGTGCTGGGCCGCCGGCGCTATCTGCCCGAACTCGACAGCAGCAACCGCAACGTGCGCGAGGCCGCCGAACGCGCCGCCCTCAACGCGCCGATCCAGGGCAGCGCCGCCGACATCATCAAGGTCGCGATGATCAACGTCGACGCCGCGATCAAGGACGCCGGCCTCGCCTCACGCACGCTGCTGCAGGTGCACGACGAGCTGCTGTTCGAGGTCGCCGACGGTGAGCGGGACGCGCTGGAGGCAATCGTCCGCGACAAGATGGGCGGGGCCTACCCGCTGTCGGTGCCCCTCGAGGTATCGGTCGGCTACGGACGCAGCTGGGACGCCGCCGCGCACTGACCGGCATCACTCACTAATGGCAGGCCACCACGGCCGATGGTCTGTGCCGTCGGCAGGAAGGACGACGACGTGCCTGATCACCCCTTCGATGACGCCCTCGAGCTCACACCCACGGAGCCGGGCCGGGTCGCGGGGCGGACCAGGCCTGCCTGGGCCAACATGGTCGGCCCCTTCGGCGGGCTGACCGCGGCATTGCTGCTGCGTGCCGCCGAGAACCAACCCGACCGGATCGGGGAGCCGGTCGCGCTCACGGTCAACTTCACCGCACCCGTGGCGGATGGCGACTTCGACATCGCGTGCAAGGTCGTGCGGACCAACCGGACCAATCAGCACTGGCTCATGGAGCTCTGGCAGGACGGCGAAATCAAGACCAACGCCACCGCGGTCTTCGGCGTTCGGCGCGACACCTGGTCCGACACCGAACTCGATCCACTGACAGTGCCTGGGCCGGACGGGCTCACGTCCAGCGGTCTGCCCGATCCGATCGTGTGGGCGCGCAACTACGAGACGCGCTTTGCCGAGGGAGCGATCCCCGAATCCGAGGCGGGCCCGTCGCCGTCGTCCACGACCACGCTGTGGGCGCGCGATCGGCAGGGTCGAGGGTGGGACCACGCGTCGCTCGCGGCGATCAGTGACATCTTCTACCCCCGCGTGTTCCTGCGCCGGGGAGCCTTCCTGCCGGCCGGGACCATCTCGCTGACGACCTACTTCCACGCCGATGGAGACGACCTCGCCGCGCTGAACGGAGACTTCGTGCTGGGCCGTGCCAAGGCCAACAGGTTCTCCCGCGGCTTCTTCGACCAATCAGCGGAGATCTGGAGCAGGGGTGTCGAACTCCTGGCCACCAGCCACCAGCTGGTCTACTTCAAGGACTGACTAGGTGACGCGGTAGCTGGCCAGCCACTTCAGTGTCGGTGCGCCCGCGCGCGCCTCGTGCACGGCGTAGGCCTCCTCGTTGAGCAGCGCCTGCACGCGGGCGTCGCCGAAGCCGCGGTCGATCCGGTCACGCACGAACGCCAGCTCGACGACCTGGCTCGCGAACCGTTTAACGCCCTTGGCTGCGGGCTTTCCGCCGTGGCGTCTGGCCTCGTGGATGGCGAGCTTGCGGTTGCGGATCGATCCCAGCCAGCTCGCCTCGTTCTCGGTGATCAGTCCCGCCGCCACCATGCCGGGCAGTTTCTCGGCCACGATGCGCTGCTCCCTGCGTCGACTCCCGACGCCCAGGATGATGGCCAGCACGAAGATCGGCACCATCCACAGCAGGTAGACGCCGAAGTAGGCCTCGGGCCCGACCACCGACGACCCGTTCCACAGCCCGTGCATGACCACCGCGCCGGCATAGCCGAGGGCTATGCAGCCCATCTTGGCCAGCGGGTTGCGTCGCTGCAGCGCGAAGTACACGCCGATGCCGAACATCGTGGTGAACAGGGGGTGCGCGAACGGCGCCATGATGAGGCGCATCGCGGCGGTGAGCAGCGTCTCGCCCAGCGAGCCGCCGCTGGAGATGTAGAGGATGTCCTCGAGCCACGCGAAGCCCGCCGCGGTGATGCCGGCGTAGACCAGGCAGTCGGTCAGCGAGTTCATCTCGTTGCGTCGGCGGCCGGTCATCATGATCAGCAGGAACAGGCCCTTGGCGGCCTCCTCGACGATGGGTGCGCCGACCGCCACGGACATGAAGCTGACGCTCGCGGTTTCGACGGCACCCCCGCTGACCAGGGATTCGAACCACAGGCTCAGCACTATCGACAGGATCACCGCGACCGTCGCGCCCCACAGGAACGCCAGCACCAGCAGTCGCGGCGGCTCCGGCTCCCACCTGTCCAGCCACAGGTAGGCGAGGATGACGACGGCCATCGCCAGGCTGGACAACACGAAGCCGATGGCCGTTCCGACGGGGTTGACGGCGGTGAGCCCGATGACGATCAAACCCGCGATGAGGCCGAGCAGGATGATGGTGCCGATCGGAGCCCCAACCTTGCGGATCCGCCTCGGCAGAACCCGGGCTATCGGGGGCGTCGCAGGGTTGTGCACCTCAGCAGGGTAGCGGGGCTGGGAGACCGGGTTTGTCCAGCGTGTACCCAGTCGAGTAGTCTCTACGGGTACTCGCTGTGCGTTATCGCGAGCGCGAAGTTCCACAATAGGCGTCCGCATCGCTTTCGCGGTAGCCAATGAAACAACATCCATCAGTCCCTACGAGCAAACCTGTCCGGAGCAACCCACCAAATGCCAAGTCCCTCCGTCACCTCGCCGCAAGTAGCCGTCAACGACATCGGCTCGGCCGAGGATTTTCTCGCCGCCATCGACAAGACCATCAAGTACTTCAACGATGGCGACATCGTCGAAGGGACGATTGTCAAGGTTGACCGCGACGAAGTCCTACTCGACATCGGTTACAAGACCGAAGGCGTCATCCCCTCCCGTGAGCTCTCCATCAAGCACGACGTCGACCCCTCAGAGGTTGTGTCCGTCGGCGATGAGATCGAGGCTCTGGTTCTCACCAAGGAGGACAAGGAAGGCCGCCTGATCCTGTCCAAGAAGCGCGCTCAGTACGAGCGGGCCTGGGGCACGATCGAAGAGCTCAAGGAGAAGGACGAGGCCGTCAAGGGCACCGTCATCGAGGTCGTCAAGGGCGGCCTGATCCTCGACATCGGCCTGCGCGGCTTCCTGCCCGCGTCGTTGGTGGAGATGCGTCGCGTCCGTGATCTGCAGCCGTACATCGGCAAGGAGATCGAGGCCAAGATCATCGAGCTCGACAAGAACCGCAACAACGTGGTGCTGAGCCGCCGCGCCTGGCTGGAGCAGACCCAGTCCGAGGTGCGCAGCGAGTTCCTCAACCAGCTGCAGAAGGGTGCCGTCCGCAAGGGCGTCGTGTCCTCGATCGTCAACTTCGGCGCCTTCGTCGATCTCGGCGGCGTCGACGGCCTGGTGCACGTCTCCGAGCTGTCCTGGAAGCACATCGACCACCCGTCCGAGGTCGTCAACGTGGGCGACGAGGTCACCGTCGAGGTGCTCGACGTCGACATGGACCGCGAGCGGGTTTCGTTGTCGCTCAAGGCCACTCAGGAAGATCCGTGGCGCCACTTCGCCCGCACCCACGCGATCGGTCAGATCGTTCCGGGCAAGGTCACCAAGCTGGTGCCGTTCGGTGCGTTCGTCCGCGTCGAGGAGGGCATCGAGGGCCTGGTGCACATCTCGGAGCTGTCCGAGCGCCACGTCGAGGTCCCGGACCAGGTGGTCCAGGTCGGCGACGACGCGATGGTCAAGGTCATCGACATCGACCTGGAGCGTCGCCGGATCTCGCTGAGCCTCAAGCAGGCCAACGAGGACTACACCGAGGAGTTCGACCCCTCGAAGTACGGCATGGCCGACAGCTACGACGAGCAGGGGAACTACATCTTCCCCGAGGGCTTCGACGCCGACACGAACGAGTGGCTCGAGGGCTTCGAGAAGCAGCGTGACGAGTGGGAGGCCCGGTACGCCGAGGCCGAGCGCCGCCACAAGATGCACACCGCGCAGATGGAGAAGTTCGCCGCTGCCGATGCGGAGGCCGCCAGCCGGCCGGCCACCGCGAACGGCTCGTCGACCTCGTCGTCGTCCAGCTCGCCCGAGTCCTCCACCGGAGGCACCCTGGCCAGCGATGCGCAGCTCGCTGCTCTGCGGGAGAAGCTCGCAGGCAACGCGTAACAACTCGCACGACGGACGCCCCGGCTCAGTTCGAGCCGGGGCGTTTGTCGTTTCCGGAGATGGTCGACGTGAAGAAGGTTTCGACTCCGGGCCGATTTCTCGACATCTTCTTCACGTTCGCCGCGGTGTCACGTGCGCATATGGCTTTTTGACAATCATTTTCATTAGTTGGTTGACTCGTCGCTGTGAAGACGACGACCACGAACACGACGCGACTGATCGCCCTCCTGTCCGCATCGGTCCTCGGCGCGGGGTGCGCGACCGCCCAGGACGCCGACGAGGCCTCATCGACCGCCCCGACGACCTCGACGCCGACGGCACCCACCGAACAGGCCTCCGCCTCACCGCGTCTCGCCCTGAGCTACGACGGCGGCGTGCTCGTCGTCGACGCCACCACGCTCGAGCAGGTCGCCGACATCCCCGTGGAGGGCTTCACCCGGCTGAACTCGGCGGGCAACGGCCGGCACGTCCTGGTGTCGCAGTCGGACGGCTTCGCCGTGCTGGACATGGGCACCTGGACCGATGCGCACGGCGATCACGGCCACCACTACACGGCGGGTCCGCAGATGACCGACATTCGCCTCGGCGGGGCAGAGCCCGGACACGTCGTCTCCCACGACGGCATGCTGACCCTCTTCAGTGACGGCACCGGCGCGGTCGACGTCATCGATGCCAAGGCGCTGCTCGGCGGTGCCGTCAAGGCTCAGTCGACAACCGCCCGTGAACCGCACCACGGTGTTGCGGTGGCCCGGGCCGACGGGTCCACGGTCGTCAGCGTCGGCGATGAGGAGACCCGATCCGGCGTCGTGATCCTCGACGCGGCGGGCAACGAGATAGCGGCCAACAGCGACTGCCCCGGTCTGCATGGCGAGGCGGCGGCAGCGGCGGGTGCGCTGACATTCGGCTGTGAGAACGGGATACTCATGGTGCGCGGCAACGATATTCGGAAGATCGCCAGCCCTGATCCCTACGGCCGGATCGGCAATCAGTCCGGTAGTGAGATGTCCCCGGTGGTCCTCGGCGATTACAAGACCGACCGCGACGCGGAGACCGAACGGCCACGCAGCTTCACCCTGACGGATACCGCAGACGGCACGATCAGGATCGTGCCGATCGACGCGAGCTACAGCTTCCGGTCACTGGACCGCGGACCGCGCGGGGAGGCCGTGATCCTGGGTACCGACGGTGCCCTGCACGTCTTCGATCCCGCAACGGCACAGCGTGTCTCGCACGTCGCGGTGATCGACGCGTGGACTGAACCCGACGAGTGGCAGTCCCCGATGCCCAACCTGCACGTGCAGGACGGCATCGCCTATGTCAGCGACCCGCAGGCGCGCCGACTCGTCGCCGTCGACCTCGCGGACGGCTCAACGGTGGCCGAGACCTCGCTGGATGAGCCGACCATCGAACTCACGGGCGTCGACGGCTGAACCCGTCACGCGCCCTGACAGAATGTTGCGGTGCTTCGTATTGGGTTGACCGGCGGTATCGGCGCCGGAAAGTCGACGGTATCCGCCACGTTCAGTGAACTCGGCGCCATTGTCGTCGACGGTGACGTGATCTCGCGTGAGGTCGTCGCGCCGGGCACCGAGGGGCTCACCAAGCTGGTGGAGGCCTTCGGCGCCGACATCCTGCTGCCCGACGGTGCCCTGAACAGGCCCGCGCTGGCGGCCATCGCGTTCAGCGACGACGACAAGCGTCAGACGCTGAACGGCATCGTGCACCCGTTGGTGGGGCGGCGCCGCGAGGAGCTGATCGCTGCCGCGCCCGCGGATGCGGTGATCGTCGAGGACATCCCGCTGCTCGTCGAGTCGCAGATGGCGCCGATGTTCCCGCTGGTGATCATCGTGCACGCCGACGAGGACGTCCGCGTCGCGCGGCTCATCGAGCACCGGGGCTTCAGCGAGGCCGACGCTCGCGCCCGGATCGCCGCGCAGGCGACGGTCGAGCAGCGCAAGGTGGTGGCTGACGTGTGGTTGGAGAACCACGGCGGCCCAGACGAACTCAGGCAGCAAGCCGTCGCATTGTGGAACGACCGCGTGCTGCCGTTCGCGCGCAACGTCGCCGCGCAGGTCCCGGCTGCTACCGCGGTGCCACGGCTGGTGCCCGCCGATCCGACGTGGCCCGAGCAGGCCGACCGCATCGTCAACCGGCTCAACACCGCCTGCGGGCATCGCGCCGTGCGGATCGACCACATCGGGTCGACGGCCGTCCCCGGGCTGGCCGCCAAGGACGTGATCGACGTGCAGGTCACGGTCGCCTCACTCGACGTCGCCGACGAGCTGGTCGACGCTCTGACGGCAGCGGGCTACCCGCGGGTCGCATCGATCACCGGCGACGTGGCGAAGGCCGACGCGCGCAGCACCGTCGCCGAGTTCGACCACTCACGCGACGAAGCCCTGTGGGCCAAGCGGTTTCACGCTTCGGCAGACCCCGGCCGCGCGACGAACGTGCACATCCGTGTCGACGGCTGGCCGAATCAGCAGTTCGCGCTGCTGTTTCCGGACTGGTTGCGGGCCGAGGCCGACGCGCGCACCGAGTATCTGGAGCTGAAGCAACGGGTGGCCGCCTCCGAGCACGGCACCATCGACGACTACGCCGACGCGAAGGAACCGTGGCTGCACGGTGCATACGACCGCGCTTGGGCGTGGGCCGACGCCACGGGCTGGCGACCGTAGCGGGTCAGGCGACCGGCGGGGGTTCGACCGGAGCGTTCGGGTCGGCCGGTGCGGCGGGCTCCAGCGGCGGCGGCGCGTCGATCGGCTCGGTGTTGCCGGTCGGGAAGTTGGTCACGGTGCCGCAGCTGAGCACGCCGTAGCCGGGATCGTTGCGTTGCGGGGTGAATCGGGGCGCCACGAACTGGTCGGCCTGAGCCACGATCTGGTCATCGACGAGGATCTCGCAGTGCAGGCTGGCTGAGTACGGCCACTGAATCGACACCTGCATGCCGGCGAGCTGGGGATTCGACACCACGCCGGTGGCCTCGAACGTGCGTCCCGGCACCATCGTGGGATCGGCGGTGTTGAACTCGCTGTCGGAGAGCTTGTAGGTGATCGAGGCGCCGCGCGATACACCGTCGACGCGGGCACGGTAGACCACGTTGTGCGGTCCCTCACCGAACTCCGGCAGGCCCGCCGCGGGGGGAGCGTCTGCGGGAACCGGCTGCTCAGCCGTACCCGGCTCGAGCGCAGGATCGGCCAGCGCGACAGGTGCGGTCAACTGGGCACCAACAATCAACGTCGCCAGTGCGGCAACGGGTAGCCAACCGGGCTTGATCACGGTCACGTTTCAGACATTACAAGGTGCGCCAGGTGAGATCCATTTCGTAGTCGGCCAACCACATGCCGAGGTCATAGCCGTGGCGGGCCAGGCCGTCCACCGCGGCGACGGCCGTCTGGATGGCCTGCTCAGCGGTTTCGGGGCCGATCAGCTCGTGGCGAACAGCCTGCAGAAGCTCGTCGACGTCGGTGAGTTCGACACCTCGGCCGGTGCGCACGACGAGGTCCAGATAGTGGTCGTCGGCCTGCCAGGTGTGCTCGCCCGCGACGTACTGTCCGACGTCGAGGTAGTAGTCCTGGTCTCGCTCGTGGCCGGGATTGAAGTGGAACACCGAGGCCCGCAGGTTCAGCGACGGCAGCAGCCATGACTCGAGGTAGTGAAACTGGGCGCGACCGGGTGTCGGGCGCGCCATGTACAGGCCCCAGGGCTGCACGACGTACTGGTCGACGTCGCGCACGATGCCCTTCGGATCGGTGTTCGTCCGCCCGGCGATGTCGAAGGACTCCCGCTTGGGAGGGTGAATGTGGCCGCTCACGGCGTCAGGTTAAGGGCTCGGTGGCCGCTGTGTGCCGTCTCGGTGCCTGTCCCAGGAATGAATGTGTCGGTCATGACGCTTAACCTGGTGACCATGGCTTTCGCTACTGAACACCCCGTGCTGGCGCATTCGGAGTATCGGCCTGCCGCCGACGCCGTGAATGGCATCGTGCGCGCAGGTGGCCAGTTCGAGGTGGTGAGCCCGTACGACCCCGCGGGTGATCAGCCGGCCGCCATCGAGGACCTCGAGCGCCGAATCCGGGCGGGGGAGCGTGACGTGGTGCTGCTGGGCGCCACCGGCACCGGTAAGTCGGCGACCACGGCGTGGCTCATCGAGCGGTTGCAGCGGCCCACACTGGTCATGGCGCCCAACAAGACGCTGGCCGCGCAGCTGGCGAACGAACTACGAGAGATGTTGCCCAACAACGCCGTCGAGTACTTCGTCTCGTACTACGACTACTACCAGCCCGAGGCATACATCGCGCAGACCGACACCTACATCGAGAAGGACAGCTCGATCAACGATGACGTCGAGCGGCTCCGGCACTCGGCCACCTCGAGCCTGCTGTCCCGCCGCGACGTGGTCGTCGTGGCGTCGGTGTCCTGCATCTACGGCCTGGGCACGCCGCAGTCGTATCTGGACCGCTCGGTCGAACTGCAGGTGGGGCAGGAGGTGCCCCGCGACGCGCTGCTTCGGCTGCTGGTCGACGTCCAGTACAACCGCAACGACATGGCGTTCACCCGTGGATCGTTCCGTGTCCGCGGCGACACCGTGGAGATCATTCCGTCGTATGAGGAACTCGCGCTGCGGATCGAGTTCTTCGGCGATGAGATCGAGGCGCTCTACTACATGCATCCGCTGACCGGTGACATCGTCCGCAAGGTCGACTCGCTGCGGGTTTTCCCCGCGACGCACTATGTGGCCGGCCCCGACCGGATGGCCCACGCGATCTCGAGCATCGAGGCCGAGCTGGAGGCACGCCTGGCCGAGCTGGAGGGTCAGGGCAAGCTGCTGGAGGCGCAGCGTCTGCGGATGCGGACCAACTACGACCTCGAGATGATGAAGCAGGTCGGCTTCTGCTCGGGTATCGAGAACTACTCCCGCCACATCGACGGCCGAGATGCGGGTACCGCTCCCGCGACGCTCATCGACTACTTCCCCGAGGACTTCCTGCTCGTCATCGACGAGTCCCACGTCACGGTGCCGCAGATCGGCGGCATGTACGAGGGCGATATGTCGCGTAAGCGCAACCTGGTGGACTTCGGCTTCCGGCTGCCCTCGGCGGTCGACAACCGGCCGCTGACCTGGGAGGAGTTCGCCAGCCGCATCGGCCAGACCGTCTACCTCTCGGCCACACCGGGTACCTACGAGATCAGCCAGGCCGGCGGTGAGTTCGTCGAGCAGGTGATCCGGCCCACCGGTCTGGTCGACCCGCAGGTCATCGTCAAGCCCACGAAGGGGCAGATCGACGACCTCATCGGCGAGATCCGCAAGCGCACCGAGCGCGACGAGCGGGTGTTGGTCACCACGCTGACCAAGAAGATGGCCGAGGACCTGACTGACTATCTGCTGGAGACCGGCATCCGGGTGCGCTATCTGCACTCCGAGGTCGACACCCTGCGGCGGGTCGAGCTGCTGCGCCAGCTCAGGCTGGGGGAGTACGACGTCCTGATCGGCATCAACCTGCTGCGTGAGGGTCTGGACCTGCCCGAGGTGTCGCTGGTGTCGATCCTTGACGCCGACAAGGAGGGCTTCCTGCGCTCCGCGCGAAGTCTCATCCAGACCATCGGCCGCGCCGCCCGAAACGTGTCGGGTGAGGTGCACCTGTACGCCGACAAGATCACCGACTCGATGCGCCAGGCGATCGACGAGACCGATCGCCGCCGGGAGAAGCAGGTCGCCTACAACGAGGCGCACGGCGTGAAACCCGAGCCGTTGCGCAAGCAGATCAATGACATCCTCGACAAGGTCTACCGCGAGGCGGACGACACTGACGCCACCATCGAGGTCGGTGGATCGGGGCGCAACGCATCGCGGGGCCGACGTGCCCAGGGTGAGCCGGGCCGGGCGGTCAGCGCAGGGATCGTGGAGGGCCGTGACACCAAGTCGATGCCGCGTGCCGAACTCGCGGATCTGATCAAGGATCTCACTGACCAGATGATGACCGCAGCGCGCGACCTGCAGTTCGAACTCGCGGCCCGGATTCGTGACGAGATCCAAGACCTCAAGAAGGAATTGCGCGGTATGGACGCCGCGGGCCTGAAATAGGCTTGACCTCAACAGTGGTTGAGTTCATACCGTGGCCAGCGTGAAGCAGACGGATACAGTGCAGGTCGGGACGTGGCGCGAGCTACTCGGCCCCAAGAATCTCGGCGCGTCAACGGTGCTGGCCGGCGGCGTCGCGCTGTATGCGACCAACGAGTTCCTCACCATCAGCCTGCTGCCCAGCACCGTCGCCGACATCGGCGGCGAGCGCCTCTACGCCTGGGTCACGACGGTGTACCTGGTGGCGTCGGTGGTGGCCGCGACGACCGTCAGCGCGATGCTGGCGCGTCTCGGGCCGCGTGTGGCCTATCTGTCGGCGCTGAGCGTCTTCGGGCTCGGCAGTGTGGCATGCGCGATGGCGCCGAGCATGGAACTCCTGCTGGCGGGGCGCGTGGTGCAGGGTGCGGCCGGTGGGTTGTTGGCCGGGCTCGGCTACGCCGTCATCCACTCGGCTCTGACGCCGCTGCTCTGGACCAAGGCCTCGGCCCTGGTGTCGGCGATGTGGGGTGTCGGCACGTTCGTGGGCCCCGCGGCGGGTGGCCTGTTCGCTCAGTTCGGCTCCTGGCGTTGGGCTTTCGGGATGCTCGCCGTACTGACGGTGGCGATGGCGGTGCTGGTTCCCTACGCACTGCCGGCCAGGCGGGCCGGCGAGGCGGGATCGAGTGAGCGAATCCCGCTGTGGTCGTTGCTTCTGCTCGGCGCTGCGGCGCTGTCCGTCAGTGTCGCCGGCATCCCTCGCACCATCGGGGTCACCGTGGCGTTCCTCGTCGTGGGTGCCGCACTGATCGCCGCCTTCCTGATCGTCGACCGCAGGGTGACCGCATCGGTGCTGCCCGCCACCGCGTTTCGGCCGGGGCCGTTGAAGTGGATGTATCTCACGCTGGGGCTGCTCATGGCAGCGACCATGGCCAACATGTACGTGCCGCTGTTCGGTCAGCGGTTGGCGCACATGGTGCCGGTGGTGGCGGGGTTCCTCGGCGTCTCGCTGGCCGTGGGGTGGACGACCAGCGAGATCATCAGTGCGTCGCTGACCCGGACGCGCGCCATCGTGGCGGTGGTCACGGCGGCGCCACTGGTGATGGCTGCGGGACTGACCCTCGCCGCGGTCAGTCAGGTCGACGATGCGTCGGGTCTGGTTGTCGCCGTGTGGGTGATCGCGTTGACGATCACCGGCGTGGGTGTGGGCATCGCGTGGCCGCACCTGTCGGCCTGGGCGATGGGCAGTGCCGAGGACCCCGGTGAGGGTCGTACCGCGGCGGCGGCGATCAACACCGTCCAGTTGATCTGTGGCGCCTTCGGGGCGGGCCTGGCGGGAGTTGTGGTCAACCTGAACGGCCACGGTGACGCTACCGCCGCGCGTTGGCTGTTCGGGGTGTTCGCCGTGTTGGCGGCGGTGGGAGTGGTGGCCTCCTACCTGGCCAGTCGCGGCCGCACCGTCGTCGCTCGGACCTAGTCCGGGTCGTCGTCGAGTTGGCGGATCGAGGTGACGCCGTCGATACCGGCGAGCACCGCCGACGCGTGCAGGATTCCGTTGCCCGACAAGGTCAGTAGCACCCCGCCGGTGGGGTCGGCCGACAGCTCGCTCAGCTGCCAGTTGCGGCGCTCGCACACCTGCAACAGGGCCGTCATGACGCCGCGGTTGTCGGTGTAGGTGACGTGCACCGTGACGGATCCGCTGAGCCTGGCCGCCAATCGCTTGGCGACCGGTATGAAGCCCAGCACGATCAGGAAGTGCATCGCCGTCACGGTGCAGGCCAGCAACAGGAGGCCCGCGCCTGCGGCCATTCCGATCGCAGCCGATTCCCACACCGCCGCCGCGGTGGTCAGGCCGTGGACCGATCCGCGCCGAAAGATGATGATTCCGGCGCCGAGAAACCCGATGCCCGTGACGATCTGGGCCGCGACGCGGGATGGGTCGACGACGACGAGGCCTGGTTGCAGGACGTCGAGGAATCCGTACTTGCTGACCAGCAGGATCAGTGCGGCGGCGGTGCCCACGATGGTCTGGGTGCGCAGTCCCGCGCTCTTGCCCTGGATCTCGCGTTCGAGGCCGATGAGGGCGGTGAGCCCGAAGGCGACGAACAACTCGACGATCTGACGGGTGCCTTGACCGGGGCCGCCGAAGAACGGGGGGTCGGCGAGCCACTGCAGCATGCGGAACAAGCTAGCGCGACCATGCCATCGGGTGTGGGACGTGGGCACCGGGTAGCGATCACGCCGATCCAAAGGCTGGGCCGACAGTGTGCCCGCTGGCATCTTGTTCTCTAGTGCGGGTGTGGCTGAGTGGCTAGGCACCGGCCTGCAAAGCCGTTCACACGGGTTCGAATCCCGTCATCCGCTCGCACGAATAGCAAGGTAGGCACCGTCTCGGCGGTGCCTACCTTGCGTTGCGCCTACAGGGCTGCTGTAACTGGTCCCAGCAGTTGCCAGTTCGGCTCCGACGCGTCATTGAACACGGTGCCCAAGCCCCTGCCCGTCGAGGTGTACGTCGCCCCTGGGACGTAAGGCACGAACACCTGTGCGGTGTCGGTGTCACGCGCCTGCGTGCACTGAGTCGGCGAGTCGACGCGTTGGACGCACACGACACTCAAGAGCGGTCTGAACGGGCCCATGCAGCCCGTCGGAGTCGCCGTCGCGGTCACCATGTCGGCTCCTGAGGCCGGCACAACATGTGGTGGCGAGAGCGTGAATGAACACGGTGTGCCGGGAGGTGGGGGCTGGGCGGCCACGCCGGCTGGGCTCGCGATGCCTGCCAGCATGAGAGTCAAGGCCACCCAGAGAACCATGACGGACCGGTTCATACCTGGATGGTAGATCACGCAGGGGGAGTTCACGGGGGAGTTCGCTCCACGTAGATCGATGAAAAATGGAGCGGTGAACATGGATTCACGCCCGTAGCCAAGGCGAGAGTAGGGTTCCGCGGGGCAGAAGCCAGCGCGTGCGCATTGATGCTCTCGAGATCGAATGGAATGTCTTTGTCTACTCAACAGGATTCGCCAACCCCGAGTGTCCGACAGGCCGGTGATCCGAGTACGTCGGTAATGGCGGCGCTGCGGTCGCCGGCGCGGCTCAAGACCGAGGTGCTTGCCGGGCTCGTGGTGGCACTGGCTCTGATCCCCGAGGCGATCTCGTTCTCCATCATCGCCGGGGTCGATCCCCGGGTCGGGCTGTTCGCCTCCTTCACTATGGCGGTGACGATCGCGTTCGTCGGTGGCAGGCCTGCGATGATCTCGGCGGCGACGGGCGCGATTGCGCTGGTCACCGCGCCGCTGGTCCGCGAACACGGCATCGACTACCTCATCGCGACGGTCCTGCTGGCCGGAGTGCTGCAGATTGTGCTCAGCCTCATGGGTGTGGCCCGACTGATGCGGTTCATCCCACGCAGCGTCATGGTGGGTTTCGTCAACGCGCTGGCGATCCTGATCTTCCTGTCCCAGCTGCCCTACCTGATCGGCGTGCCAGCCCTGGTCTACCCGTTCGTCGCGATCGGTCTGCTGATCATGGTCTTCTTTCCCAAGTTGACCACCGTGATTCCCGCTCCGCTGATCGCGATCGTCGTTCTCACCGCCGCCGTCCTGATCTTCAAGGTGGAAATCCCCAATGTCAGCGATGAGGGCGAACTTCCGACGAGTCTGCCGTCACTGCTGCTGCCCCAGGTGCCGTTGAATCTGACCACCCTGTCGATCATCGCGCCATACGCGTTGGCGATGGCGTTGGTCGGGCTGCTGGAGTCTCTGCTGACGGCCAAGTTGGTCGACGACATCACTGACACCCACAGCAACAAGACCCGCGAGAGCTGGGGACAGGGCGTCGCCAACATCGTCACCGGCCTGTTCGGCGGCATGGGGGGCTGCGCGATGATCGGCCAGACGATGATCAACGTGAAGGTGTCGGGTGCCCGCACGCGCATCTCGACGTTCCTGGCCGGAGTCTTCCTGCTGGGCCTCGTGGTCGGACTGGGCGACATCGTCGGCCTGATCCCGATGGCGGCGCTCGTCGCGGTCATGGTCATGGTGTCCGTCGGCACCTTTGACTGGCACAGCATCTCGCCCGCAACGCTGCGCAGAATGCCGCGCAGCGAGACGCTGGTCATGCTCTTCACCGTGGCGGTGACCGTTGCGACCAACAACCTCGCCTACGGCGTCATCGTCGGTGCGCTGACCGCGATGGTGCTGTTCGCGCGACGCGTCGCGCACCTGGTCACGGTGCAGCGGGTGGTGGCCTCAGGCGAGGGGGGCGACGGCGTGCTCGACACCGTGGTCTACCGGGTGAGCGGCGAGTTGTTCTTCGCGTCCAGTAACGACCTGGTGTACCAGTTCAACTACGTCGACGACCCGCGCAACATCGTGATCGACATGTCCGACTCGCACATCTGGGACGCCTCATCGGTCGCGGCCCTAGACGCGGTGACCACGAAGTATCGCGCGAAGGGCAAGGACGTCGAGATCATCGGCCTCAACACGGACTCGGCTGATCGGCATGACCGGTTGTCCGGGACGCTCGGAAGCGAGGGCTGAGCGGCCTGGCCCCCCTGGCTGGCGAATCGCAGTGTCAGGCAACGCCATTCCAGAAGTCCACAAGCACCTTCGTCAGCTCCTCGGGCTTCTCCTCATTCGGCGTGTGGCCGGCCCCCGCGAGGATCTCGAACTTCACGCCGAGCCGCGCGGCGACGTCTGCCTGGACGTCGACCGGAACCATATCGTTCTCGCCCGCGGCGACCAGGATCGGCAGGCCCGTCGCGGCCAGCTCCTCGACGCGGTCCGGCTCGGCTCCCATGGATAGGGCGATGCCGGCGATGTTCGCCGTTTTCGTGGCCATGATGCGGTCATGCAGGAATTCCTTTACCGGCGCGGGGAAGATCTCCT
Organism: Mycobacterium sp. IDUB_39; assembly: GCF_055419205.1. Classification (NCBI taxonomy): domain Bacteria; kingdom Bacillati; phylum Actinomycetota; class Actinomycetes; order Mycobacteriales; family Mycobacteriaceae; genus Mycobacterium; species Mycobacterium sp. IDUB_39. The sequence continues at coordinate 56,623 of NZ_JBVAXF010000007.1, read as the reverse complement.
CGAAGGCGCCGAACATGGCCTGCCACAGCGCCTCATTGCCACCCGCCCACAGCAGCTCCGGCATCTGCGCGATGTCCACGGCCATGTCCAGATCCTGGCCGCTCGGCGGCGAGTCGAGGATGACGTAGTCCAGGAAGCGCGTCGGGTCGTTGAGCACGGCGGCTCGGGTGACGAGCCCGCCGAAGCTGTGGCCGAGGAGATGGACCCTCTCGCCGGGTGCGAGTTCGTCGAGCACTTCGGCGAGGTCGAGAGCGAATTTGGCGATCGTGTACGCGGCGACCGCGTCCCGGCCTTCCGGGCCGTCGGAGTCGTATTGGCCGAGCTGCGAGTACGCGATCAGCCGGTAGCCGGCGGCGGTGACGAACGGCGCCATCGGGAGGAAGTCCTCCCGGGAGCCCGTGAAGCCGGGGACCATGACGACGGTGCCCTTCACCTCCACGCCGTCCTCGGGTGTCGCCTCGAAGTAGGACAGCTCGCCGCGCGAGATCCGGACACGGGACAGATTGACGGTCATGACCAACTTTCTCGGTCGCAAGAAGCAGGCCTTGAATTCGACCCGGGCTGGCACTCACCGCGTTGTAGCGGTTTGGCCCAGCTAGGTGGGTCTAGCCGGCGGGCGCGGGTCCGGGGGCCGGCCCCGTCCCGGTTACTGGCGGTGCCGAGGCCGTGCTCGGCGGCGCCGCGGCCGGAGGCACCGTGGCGCCCGGATTGAGCTGCGAACCCAGGATGCTCAGCAGGGGGCCGATCGCGGCGTTCGGAATCGTGCGCGGCGCCGGGCAGTCGGACTGCGAGCAGTCGGTCAGCTGCCAGGTCTGGCAGTCGCTGGTGCTGAACGAGGTGTCGGTTGGCTCGATGGTGACGATCGGCGCCTTCTTCGTGAGGCCGTTGTCGATCGTCTTGTCGGCGTCCGAGCGCTTCCAGTAGCACGCGCCGCCCTCGATGGGTCCCGCGGACTTGTAGACACCGGGCACGAGATCGACGCCCACCTTGTAGGTGCCGTCAGCGTCGATGCTGGTCTTCGGGCCTGCTGGCGGCGCCGGCGCCGGTTCGGTGGGCTCGGCGAGGGCGATCGCGGCGGATGCCCACAGTCCGGTCAATGCCAGCGCAGTGGCAACCGATGTCTTGATAGTGGACCTCATGACACCAGTTTAGCTGGTCTAACTGCCATCGACGGCTGGTATCGGGTGGGGACTGCTTTGTGGGGGCGCTGCCTGGTCCGGACGCGGGGGTCGGTTCCCGCCACGACTGCGGCATGATGCCGCGGTGAGCTTTGTATCTCCCACTCTTGCCGACCTCATCACCACGCTGCAGGTCGACCAGATCGACGACGAGCGCTTCGTGGCCACCCAGATCGACAACGCGCACCATCACATCGTCGGTGGCCACATCGCCGGCCAGGCGCTGATGGCGGCCAGTCGCACCGCGCCGGGTCGCGCACCGCACAGCGTGCACGTCTACTACCTGCGGGCCGGTGACGCCCGCCACCCAGTGGATCTGCACGTGACGCGGTCACGCGACGGTGGCACCCTGTCCACCCGGAAGGTGACCGCCATCCAGGACGGCGAGGTGCTGCTCGAGGCGCTGGCGTCGTTCAGCACTCCCGTCGGGGGTCTCGAGCACCAGGTGAGCATGCCCGACGTGCCGGCGCCGGAGTCGCTGCCGTCGATGCAGGAGCAGATGGCCCCATATGCTGACGAGGCGCACGGCTACTGGGTTCGTCCGCAACCGTTCGACCTGCGTTACGTCGATCCGCCGCCACGGCTGGCGACGGACCTGCCCGATCCTTCGCCGCGAATCAGGTTGTGGTGGAGGCCAATTGAGTCCGTACCGAACGATCCCGCCCTGCACAGCAGCCTGCTGACCTACCTGTCGGGTACCACCATGCTGGAGACCGCCGTCACGATGCGGCGTACGACGCAGGTGTCGAGTTTCAACGCGTTGATCGACCACGCGCTGTGGTTTCACCGGCCGATCGACATGACGGACTGGGTGCTCTCCGATCAGTACTCGCCCAGCGGAATCGACGGCCGCGGACTGGCGACCTCGACCATGTACAACCGGGCCGGTGAATTGGTCTGCATCGCAACCCAGGAGCTGTACTTCGGCGGCAAGTGAGGATCTCGCACCGCGGAGGTCGGGGGGACTCCTCGGGTGCGACCCGCGTGAAACTGTGTCTCGCGCAACACTAGAACGAGCCTGGGTGCTCGTTGGCCGCGCGGGCGGCGAGCTGGCACCCGTAAGTCCCTGCCGCCCTGTGCGTTTGACGCCACGATGATCGCATCGGCATGAGCCTGATCACTTCTGCGTCCGGGGTAGGGCCTTCCTCGCATCGCGAAACACGTATCCGGTTGGTCACGGAACCCCCGCTCAGCAGGATCGTTGCCGTTAGCATCAGTGCCGGTAGGGGACGTACTTTGCGGCGCTGACCCAGCGAACGCTTGTCGTCGATTCGTTCCCCCGTCCGCGGGGCAACGGGTTAGGGTCTCGAATGGCGTTGCAATCGACACTTGGAGGGCATGCATGAGCGGCTACAAGACCGTTGTTGTCGGAACCGACGGCTCGGATTCGTCGCTGCGAGCAGTGGATCGGGCCGGTGCTATCGCCGCCGGGTCCGGCGCACGACTGATCGTGACCACGGCCTACTTCCCTCAGAGCGAGGATGCGCGTGCAGCCGACGTCCTCAAGGACGAGGGCTACAAGATGTCAGGCAATGCCCCGATCTACGCGATCCTGCGTGAGGCCAGGGACCGCGCCCATGCCGCAGGCGCCACCGAGATCGAGGAGAAGGCCGTCGTCGGCGCTCCCGTCGACGCCCTCGTGGAACTCGCCGAAGAGGTCAAGGCCGACCTACTCGTGGTCGGCAACGTCGGTCTCAGCACCATCGCCGGACGCCTCCTGGGCTCCGTACCCGCCAACGTGGCACGCCGGTCCAAGACCGACGTGCTGATCGTTCACACCTCCTAGACCCGCAGAGGCCCGCAGGACGGCCCGGGTCACCAGCCGCGTTCGCGCCATTCGGCCAGGTGCGGCCGCTCGGCGCCCAGTGTCGTGTCGTCACCGTGGCCTGGGTACACAACCGTCGAGTCGTCGTACACGTCGAACAGGCGGGCGCTCACGCCATCGAGGAGTCGCTCGAAGTCGCCGTCCCTCCAGGTCTTGCCGACACCGCCTGGGAACAGGCAGTCGCCGGTGAACAGCTGCACCGTGTTGCCTGCGGCGGGCCCGCTCAGCGCGAGCGCCACTGATCCCTCGGTGTGACCCTGCAGGTGGATGACATCGAAGGTGAGATCGCCCACCGTCACGGTGTCGCCGTGGGCCAGGATTCGATCGGGCTTCACCGGCAGTGGCTCTGCGTCGAGCTGATGGGAGGCCGTCGGAGCGCCGGTCGCCTTGGCCACCTGCTCGAGGGCAAGCCAGTGATCGGGATGCTGGTGGCTGGTGACGATGAGCGACAGGGTCGGCGCATGGGCTTCTATCAGCTCGAGCAGCACCGGAGCGTCATTCGCGGCATCGATGAGTAGCGTCTCGCCGGTTCGGGAACACGTGACCAGGTAGGCGTTGTTGTCCATGGGGCCCACCGACGCCTTCACGATGGTGGCGCCCGGCAGAGTGCGGCGCGCGGCGCTCCCAGGTTCGACGTGGCCCGTGTAGTTGTCATCGACGACCGTCATGACCGCCACGGTATCGGGCTCCGGCCAGGGCTTGTCGGGAGACTTGTCGGAGGGTGGACATAGCATGGGCGCGGACCGCTGTCTGTCGGTCGAAACGCTGCTCAAAACCTGGAGAGGTATCAGTTGGCTGACCGCCTGATCGTCAAGGGTGCACGCGAGCACAACCTGCGCGGCATTGACCTGGATCTGCCGCGTGATGCGCTGATCGTGTTCACCGGTCTGTCGGGTTCGGGTAAGTCGTCGCTGGCTTTCGACACCATCTTCGCCGAGGGACAGCGGCGCTACGTGGAGTCGCTGTCGGCCTACGCGCGCCAGTTCCTCGGGCAGATGGACAAGCCCGACGTCGACTTCATCGAGGGCCTCTCACCTGCGGTGTCGATCGACCAGAAGTCGACGAACCGCAACCCGCGATCCACCGTCGGCACCATCACCGAGGTCTACGACTACCTGCGTCTGCTGTACGCGCGGGCGGGTACGCCGCACTGCCCCGTCTGTGGTGAGCGCATCGCCCGCCAGACGCCGCAGCAGATCGTCGATCAGGTGCTGGCGATGGAGGAGGGCACCCGCTTCCAGGTGCTCGCGCCGGTGGTCCGCACCCGCAAGGGCGAGTTCGTCGACCTCTTCGACAAGCTCAACACGCAGGGCTACAGCCGGGTCCGAGTGGACGGCGTGGTGCACCCGCTGACCGAGCCGCCGAAGCTCAAGAAGCAGGAGAAGCACGATATCGAGGTGGTCGTCGACCGCCTCACCGTCAAGTCCTCGTCCAAGCAGCGGCTCACCGACTCCGTCGAGACGGCCCTCGGGCTGGCCGACGGCATCGTGGTGCTCGAGTTCGTCGACCGCGATGACGACCATCCGCATCGAGAGCAGAGGTTCTCGGAGAAGCTCGCCTGCCCCAACGGCCACGCGCTCGCCGTCGACGACCTCGAACCGCGGTCGTTCTCCTTCAACTCGCCCTACGGCGCCTGCCCGGAGTGCACGGGGCTGGGCATCCGCAAGGAGGTCGACCCCGACCTCGTTGTCCCCGACCCCGAACTGACCCTCGCGGAGGGGGCCATCGCCCCGTGGTCGGCGGGTCACTCGGCCGAGTACTTCACCCGCATGCTCGAGGGGCTCGGCGATGCCCTCGGGTTCGACACCGACACCCCGTGGCAGAAGCTGCCGGCCAAGGCTCGCAAGGCGATTCTGGAGGGCTGCAACGAACAGGTGCACGTGCGGTACAAGAACCGGTACGGCCGCACCCGCTCCTACTACGCCGACTTCGAGGGCGTCATGGCGTTCCTCAAGCGCCGCATGGAGCAGACCGAGTCCGAGCAGATGAAGGAGCGCTACGAGGGCTACATGCGCGACGTGCCCTGTCCCGTCTGCGAGGGCACCCGGCTCAAACCGGAGATCCTGGCTGTCTCGCTGACCGCCGGTGAGTACGGAGCCAAGTCCATCGCCCAGGTCTGCGAGCTGTCGATCGCCGACTGTTCGTCATTCCTCAACGCGTTGACCCTCGGCGTGCGCGAGACCGCGATCGCCGGGCAGGTGCTCAAGGAGGTGCAGTCGCGGCTGGGCTTCCTGCTCGACGTCGGGCTGGACTACCTGAGCCTGTCACGCGCGGCGGGCACCCTCTCCGGTGGTGAGGCACAGCGCATTCGACTCGCCACCCAGATCGGCTCCGGCCTGGTCGGCGTCCTCTACGTGCTCGACGAGCCGTCGATCGGGCTGCACCAACGCGATAACCGCAGGCTCATCGACACCCTCGTGAGACTGCGTGATCTCGGCAACACGCTGATCGTCGTCGAACACGACCTGGACACCATCGCGCACGCCGACTGGGTCGTCGACATCGGCCCCGCCGCCGGTGAACACGGCGGCCAGATCGTGCACAGCGGCACCTACGCCGATCTGCTGACCAACCCCGAATCCATCACCGGCGCATACCTTTCCGGCAAGGAGAGCATCGAGGTGCCGGCGATCCGCCGGCCGGTCGACCGCAAGCGGCAGGTGACGGTGGTCGGGGCACGCGAACACAACCTGGACGAGATTGACGTCTCGTTCCCGCTCGGCGTGCTCACCTCGGTCACCGGTGTCTCGGGGTCGGGCAAGTCGACACTGGTCAACGACATCCTCGCCTCGGTGATGGCCAACAAGCTCAACGGTGCCCGTCAGGTCCCCGGCAGGCACACCAGGATCAACGGCCTCGACCAACTCGACAAGCTGGTCCGCGTCGACCAGTCGCCGATCGGTCGGACACCGCGGTCGAACCCGGCCACCTACACCGGTGTCTTCGACAAGATCCGCACGCTGTTCGCTGCCACCACGGAGGCCAAGGTCCGCGGTTATCAGCCGGGCCGGTTCTCGTTCAACGTCAAGGGCGGTCGCTGCGAGGCGTGCTCGGGTGACGGCACCATCAAGATCGAGATGAACTTCCTGCCCGACGTCTACGTGCCATGCGAGGTCTGCCAGGGCGCCCGCTACAACCGGGAAACCCTCGAGGTGCACTACAAGGGCAAGACCATCTCCGAGGTGCTGGACATGTCCATCGAGGAGGCCACCGACTTCTTCGAGCCGATCTCGTCGATTCACCGTTACCTCAAGACGCTCGTCGACGTCGGTCTGGGCTACGTCCGGCTCGGACAGTCCGCGCCCACGTTGTCCGGCGGTGAGGCGCAACGCGTCAAACTGGCCGCCGAACTGCAGAAGCGCTCGACCGGGCGCACCATCTACATTCTCGACGAGCCCACCACCGGGCTGCACTTCGACGACATCCGCAAGCTGCTCAAGGTGATCAACGGCCTGGTCGACAAGGGCAACACCGTCATCGTCATCGAGCACAACCTCGACGTCATCAAGACGTCGGACTGGATTGTGGACATGGGGCCCGAGGGTGGGTCCGGTGGCGGAACGGTGGTGGCCCAGGGCACTCCCGAGGACGTCGCGGCCAATCCCGACAGCTACACGGGGCGGTTCCTCGCCGAGATGCTCGAGCCACCGGCCAAGCCGAAACGCAAGCGGCGCAAGGTCAGCGCTTAGGGCTCGGCGTCAGGATTTCGACAGCGGCGACGGGAACCGCGGTTTGATCAGCACGCCGTCGAGCCACGCCGTCAGTTCGTCGGCCTTGCGGTTCAGCGCTGTGCTCGCCGCGGTGCCGACGTCCTCCAGCAGTTGGACCTCGACCCGGCCCTCGGGGTCCTGACGCCATCCGCCGACGACCCGGCCGTCGCACCACGCGGTGGGACCCGCGTTGCCGTTGCGGTCGAAGATCTGGGTGCGGTGCTCGCCGAGGTACCAATCGCGGTCCTGCCAGCCCATCGTCGTGACGTCCAGGCCCGGCAGGAGCGCGCACGACGGTTCGGCAGGCGGCTCCGGCTCGAGGTCGTCGGGCAGCACGTAGCCGGGGGCTCCGTCGCCGTCCTCCAGGCTGACCTCGACCGCCCCGATGTCGGCCAGCGCCGCACGCGCCCAGGTGAGGGTGTTCCCGAACCACCACTTGACGTCATTGACGGTGGCGGGCCCAAACGTGCGCAACCAGTTTCGGACCAATGTCTCCCGTGCCCCGTCGGCGTGGGCGGGATCGCCCGCGGCCAGCCAGGTCTCCGACGACGCCCAGCGGGGACGCGATGTCGTCCAGCCGCCGTCGTTGGGGCCGCGCACCAGGTGACCCTGCACCGCGAGCACCGTCAGCACCCGCGGGGAGATGGGACCCTCTCCGCCCCAGGTCTTTCCGGGCGCGGGGTCATACGTGCCTGCCAACTCCGGAAGCGCGGCACGGAGTTGGGCGGCACTCGTCGGACCCTGCTCGAGATGCCGCAGGACGGCGGCCGAGGCCGCCTCGAGCCACGCGGTGCCGTCGGCGGCGATACCCGCCTTCTCCACGTCGGCGATGAGTCGCTTGCGTTCGTTGGCCGCCACGCGGTCGCTGGCGGCGGCCTGGACTGCGGGCAGTTCGTCGGCGTGCACGATCCACAGCGTCCGCCGCATCGCCAGGTGCTTGACCACCGAGCGCTCCTCGTAGAGCGCCGCATCCAGATCCGTGGTCCGGAACCCGGCAATACGGGCCCACAGGGACAGGTAGGGCGTCGCAGGGTCCGTGGCGTGCAGACCGACGAGTCGTGAGGCGGCCTCGGTGACATCGATGGCTGACGGTCCGGTCAGGAGGTGGCGCCGTGCCAGCCGGGCACGACGCTCCGCGGGGGAGAACGAGCGCACGCTCAGGCGTCGGGTTCGTCGCGCATCGAGGCCCTGATCTGCTCGAGGCGTTCCGCAGCGGCCTTCTGCCGCGCCTCGTACTGCTCCTCGATACTGCGGCCCTGCGGGGTTTCGGCCGCCAGTTCCGTCGACCCGATCGACGCGCCGAAGCGCGTCTCGATCTTCTCGCGCACGGCGTCGAAGGTCGGCACACCTGCGGCGGTGTATCCGGTGTCAGGGGGCGTCACTGGCACGGGCTCGGCGATCACGTCGATAGGGGGAGTCCCCGGATCGGGCGCCTGGGTGTCGACCACGTCAGCTTCGACAACGTCAGCTTCGACAACGTCAGCATCGACAACGTCAGCATCGACAACGTCATCGGAAACCGACTGGTCAGGTGCCGGGCCGGACGAATCCGGGTCGTTCGCCGCCTCTGAATCTGACACGAAGCCACCGTACCGCTCGTGTCAGACGTCGAGGCCGTCGATCGACGCCTGCGGTCAGCCACTCACGCCTCCGCGCTCGCCAGGTGATCGTGCGGTCGACCACCAGATCCGCGGGGAGCAGCGTCTCGGAAACCATGGGACCCCTCGAACCCATGGTTCCGAGACGCTACGTGAGCCTTGTTTTGACCATGTCGTAAAAAAACCAGTTCAGGGCCGTCGAAGCCTCATCCGAACGGTTGATATCGGGCTAAACTGCACGACCTCACAATGTGTCGATAAATGTGATGGGGATCACAATGAATCGGAGAGTCGGCAGTGGTCGCGCTCGATGATTTCTCGCGCATAGTCTCCGCCGCCTATACCTCGGCAGTCGATCCCGAGAACTGGATTGTGGCGCTGGCCGACATTCGCCGCGTACTCGACGCGACGAGTTGCGCACTCATCGTTGCCGACGGCGCGAGCCGGTCCGTCATGAGCGCGAGCCTCGCGCCGGAGGCCAGGGAGATCTACAGCGAGCACTACTGCAACGTCGACCACGTGCTGGAGGACGTCGAGAGCGGTCACGTCGGCCTCATCCGGAGCGGATCGGAACTCATCGAGAAACGGGTGCGTACGGAGTTCCACGCGGGCTTCCTACGGCCCTACGAGATGGAGGCCGGCCTCTTCGTGCGGCTGACCGGAGGCCCGATCCCGACCTGCTTTCTGGTCGCGGCGCCCAGGCGCTCCGAATCGTTTGACACCGCTGAGCGCATCCAGCTCGTGAGCGCGCTCGTTCCTCATCTCCAGCAGGCGCTTCGCACCCAGGAACACCTCAGGGAGGTCGCGTGCGGCGTGAGTGACATGGCCCGGGCCCTCGACGTCGTGCGACACGGAATCGTCGTTGTCGCCAAGGGGCCACGCGTCGTGCACATGAACGCCGCCGCCGAGCGGATCCTGACGTCCCGCGACGGACTCCGAATTCGGTCGGGCCACATCGAGGCCGCCAGGGCGGCCGCCGACGCGGAGTTGCATCGCAGCCTTGCGGGTGCGCTGTCCGACCGGCAGGGCGGATCGCGCACCGGCGATGCGTTCACGTGTGCACGGCCATCGGGGAAGCGTCCCTACGTCATTCACGTGCTGCCCTTCCTGCCCACGCAGGGGGACTCCACGGACGCCAGGGCCCTGATGGTGATCATGGACCCGGAGCAGAACCCCGAGCCCCCACCGATGCTCCTGCGCCGCCTCTACGGCTTCACCAACGCCGAGGCGGAGGTCGCCTTGCGCGTGTTGAGGGGTGACGGCCTCACCCCGATCGCTGACGACCTGTCGCTGTCAATGGCCACGATCAAGACTCACCTTCACCATGTGTTCGACAAGACCGGCACCCACCGGCAGGCCGAACTCATCCGCCTCCTGCTGGACATCACCCCCGGGGATTGTTGGGATCGGTAGCGATTGGGGGCGTTTGTACTTGCCTCACGACGACGCCATCGGGGCGACGTGAAGTGAAGGGAATGTCCGATGGACATGGACAAGAAGCAGGCCACGAAGCGAGTTGTCACTGCGGGAATCGGCCTGGCTGCGGCGGCCCTGGTGCTCGTCGGCTGTTCCGACGACAAGGGTTCGACCACGGCGTCCAGCAGCCCGGCCGCGAGCGGCACCGGCAGCTCGGAGGTGAGCACCGGTGGCGGCGCCGAGGTCACGGTGGAGGGCAAGGACCTCGCCGGCCTCGACCTGAACTCGGTGACGTGCGTCAAGCAGGCCGGCAAGATCAATGTCGCAAGCGCACCGATCGGCGGGGGTGCGCAGGGGCTGGGCATCGTGATGACCGATGCCGACACACCGAAGGTTGAGTCGCTCGGCCTGGTCGTGGACGGCAGCGCCCTGGCGGTGTCCGAGATGGGCGGCATGAAGTCCGGTTCCGCGGACGTCGCGGTTGACGGCAGCACCTACACCATCACCGGCGAGGCGGCCGGAGCCGATATGAGTAACCCGATGGCGGGCATGATCACGAAGAAGTTCGTGATCAAGGTGACCTGTAACTGACAGGTCACTCCGCGGGCGGCGGACGTGCTCAGCACTTCCGCCGCTTTCGGTGTCTGGGCACCACCACCCGTGTGCTTCTCTGCTTCTCACGTCCGCGCCCGCTTAAGATGCAGCCGTGTCGATCCCCGACGATCTGGAGCGCGCGCGCACGCTGGCGCTGGCCGCCGACGAGATGTCGGCGAAGGACCTGCTGCTGTCACTGGGGCCCCAGATCGAGGAATCCGACCGTGACGACCACATGTTCGAGGTGCTGGCCCAACTCGGCGAGCTCTACCTCGTCCGCACGGCTTATGAGGGTGTGACGGAATCCATCCGCCGCATCCGCGACTGTCTTGCGGTGTACGCCTCGATCCTCGACGGCACCGCACCGCCGGACGTCCTCAACAAGAACACCATGGCCCTCGCCGAAATTCGGCACATGCACTGCCGCTACGCGCGGCGGGCCCAGTGCCTCGAGATCGGCCTGGCAGCCGCGCTCGGTGATCACGAGGGCGCCGCCGCGGCGCTGGGCGCACTCGACGATATGGACGCGAACGGCGACGCCGCGCTCGCCGACCTCGCCGACGAGTACGCCTACCTGTGCACCTACGCCCGCATTCTGTGCGCCGTCGCGCTGTGCGAGGACGATATGCACGTGCACTCGGTTGACCTGTGGCAGAACGTCATCGATGTCATCGAGGCCACGGCGGCGCCAACCGAGTCGACCGACAATCTATTGGTGCTCGGGTCCATCGGCTACGCCCGGTTCTGTATCGAGACCGGACGGCTGGCCGAGGCCGAGCCCTGGCTGCGCCGCGCGGGTGCCCGTGCCCAGGCCCGGGGCTGGAAGCTGGCCACCGCGAGGACGCTTCTGGAACGCGCGACGGCGACCTGGTCGCGAGGCGAACAGGTCGCCACGGAGCACCTTGTCGCCGAGGCCTATCCGGTGATCGCCGAGTACGCCAGGGCGAACGACGTGTCGAGGTGCTGGCTGTACTTCGGCCTCACCAGGATGGGCGTCGGGATGCTTGCGGCCGCCGACGAGTCCTGGGAACACGCCGAGCGCCACTGGCGTGAACTCGGCAGGCCGTTGCACATCCACCGCATCCTTCTGCAGCGCAGCTGGCTCGAGATCCTCCGCGGTCGCTACCAGGAGGCCATCGACATGGTCGAGCGGGCCCGCGCCTGCCTGGACGAGTCCCCGCGCAGCAGTTGGCTGGCGTACGCCCGGCTCGACGACCACCTCGGAACCATCTGGCGCGCAGACGCATTGGCCGACCTGGGCTTCGACGGCGCGGGCCGGCCCGACGAGGACTGGTCGACCATCGAGGCCCGGTACAGCTCCTCGCTCGGCGTCGTCGACGCCAATCAGGACAGCCCGGGATGGGATTCGGCCATGGCTAAACTGGCTCGGGCCGCTGACCTCAAACTGCCTGCCGCACTTGCGGTGGACTCCGTCCGTTACTCGATAACTGACGCTGAAGCCAGATCACAGTGGGCCGACTGCGTGTCGGCGCCCATGCTCGCCGGAGCCTTCGCCGTCGCCTGGGAGTGGGAGAACACGGCATTGACCGGTGAGCTGATCGAGTACCACAGCGCCCGAGGCACGTTCAGCGCCGAGAAACGATCCTCGGACGTGGTTGAGTGGTCCCGGGTGACGACGGCACCGGCGCCGATCAGCGACGTCGATGAACTGGCCCAGGTGGCAGCCGGCCCGGTCGTCGCCGCTGGCAGGTCGCTCACCAGGCTTGGCCCGCTACCGCCGCTGACGATGGATCCAACGGGGGTGCCGGTACTGGCCGAGTACCGCGAACTCGCGCTGTCCCGGTACGGCCAACACGTCACCACCGACGAGGCGGCCTGGTCGACGTGGCCGTGACGCAGGAGACACTCGTCCTGAGATTCGCCGACCTCGGCACGGCCACCTACGCCAGCCTGCGGTTCGTCGGCGATCCGTCGCGAACCCTCACCTGGGTGATCGAGGAACCGCTGCTGCTCGCCGCGCTCGGCGAACTCGATGCGGCGCTTCCGGAGCCGGGCACGGGGGAGTCCCTGGCCGACGCACTGTCGCGGGCGCTGGTTGCCGGGCCCTTCGCCGCGCCGGCCACCGAACTCATCGTGGCCTACCGCCTGGGTGTGCTGCTGGTGTCCGCCGCCGCGTGGCAGCTACTGGTGGAATGCGCCTCGGACCCGCGCGCCACGCTGTTCGTGTCACCGAGTGCCCGGCTGGCCCGCGTTCCGTGGGGCCTGCTCGCGCTGCCCATGGCATGGCCGGACACCGACGATCTGGTGCGGGCGAGGGCAGCGGCGGTCACGGTGCACGGCACGTCCGCGGCCGCGGTCCCGTGGCCGGATCTGGACCCGGGCGCACTCACCGAGGGCTACCGGCTGATGGAGATCGTCGACGTGGTGATGGCGGTGCCGCCGAACATCGTCAACGCGTCGCGCCCACGTGTCGGCTGGAGTCAACGGGCAGCTCGCCCACCCCTGCTGGTGCTCGATCCTCGGGTGCCGGGGCAGCGAGCGGACTCCTCGCTGGGCTCGGTCCTGGGTCGACCATCCGCGGATACCGCACTGGCACGGCACTTCTCGTCGACCCACTTCTCGGCGACAGCGTCGAGTGGGCAGGTGTTACCCGATGTGGCCGGTGTCGTCGAGCTGTTCCGGCGCACCGACGCCGACAGACACTGGCTTGCCGAGATGCTGGGCGAGGAGCCCGCCCGGCTGCTCTACGTGGGTCACGCCACCGCGGCTGAATCCGGCAGCGCAGACCAGGCGGCCATCTACCTCGCTGACGAACGGCCGCTGACCGCGGCGGACGTCATGTCCATGGCGCTTCCCGTTCCGCCGCGCGTGGCGCTTCTGGCCTGCGCGTCGGGTGGTGACTACCGCTTCGACGAGGCCACCGGGCTCGTCGCGGCGGCAGTCCTCGGCGGAGCCCAGCTGGTGACCGCCACGCTGTGGTCATTGCCCACGACGGCGGGCTACAGGCAGTTCACCGGTTCGGATGCGGACCCCATGACCGATGTCGTCATCGCCGTCGACCAGGCCCACGACGAGCAGGACGCCGCCCTGGCAGTGAACCGCTGGCAGCGGGATCAGATGCGGCGTTGGCGGTCCGGTGATCTGACGGCGAGCCCGCTGTACTGGGCCGCCCTGGTCACCTTCACCGTCGATGGGGCCCGGTGAGGTTCAGTCCGGCGACACGCAGACGGCGACGGAACTCTCATCACCCCGCCGGTAGTAGGCGTCGATCAGGCTGCCGGGCGCCACACGCTCAAGCGCGGCCTCCGGCACCAACGTCCTCTCATGCGCCGGGAACTGGCCGCCGTCAGGTCTGCGGACCATGAGGTCGAGTTCGATCTCGCAGTAGTCCTCTCGCGCGGTTCCGGTGGGGCGCATCGCGGTGACGACGCCGCGAGACCGGGTGCCGTGCCGGATCAGGTCGAGCTGTTCCCGTGTGACCAGTCCCTTGCGGACCAGCATCTGGTCGAACGCGGAACGCACCACGTCCAAATCGTCAGCCAGTGAGAGCCGTTCCCGGGCACCGGGATCGAACGCAACGAGGAGGACCACTCCTGGCCGCAGTCCAGCCGTGACCGCGTCGTTCTCCTGATGTCTCAGGCGGCCCACGAACTTCTGACCCGTCACGCTCTCGACCTCGACCATGATGAAGTCGGCCACCGACCGCACCGTGCCGATGGCCACCGATGCCACTGCATCGGGTTCGGTGCGTGGGACGCGGCGACGCTCGCGTGAGCCCCGGAGGACCGGCGCAAACACACTCGTGCCAATGGCAGCACAGACCAGGACTACGAGCAGGGTGACCACGGTGACGGACATGTTTGAGATCGTCGCCCGCGCACTGCGCTACCGAACCCAACTTCTCGCGGTGCCTCTATCCTGGTCGGATGAGTACGGGGCATCTGGCGAGGCCGCTCGCGGTCGCCATGCCACGGCGCGCCGTGATCGACCAGGCCTGGCACGCGATCGGGCCGGGCGTCGAGGTGCTCAGCGGTATCGACGGGGGACCGTTGCGCCGGACCGTCAAGCGCATCCTGGACCCCCTGGTCCTTCGGTTGCGATCGAACCCGCAGTTCTCGGTCCCGGTGCTCACCGCCGACGAGGCCGCCGCGATGGTCGAGGTGATCATCGATCACGCACCCCAACTCCGTTGCACAGCAGCCTGGTTCGCTCTCTTGAAGGCGCATCGGCGGCGGCTGCGGATCACCACCGGCAATGCGCAGGAACTGTACTTCCCGGTGTGTTTCGAACTCGCTGTCACCGAGGGTGTTCCGCCCCAGCACGATGACGAGGCGGCACAGGCCGCAGAGGCGGTACTGCGCCGGATTCACGACGACCGGGACCGCACCGCCGTCGAGGTGCTCAACCGGTACGTCGAGGACCGGGACGTGATCGATGCCCTCACGCGCCAACTCGACCGTAGCTGGCAGGACGTGCGCCCGTCGGACACCATTGCCGGCCCCTTCCTGGCCGGCCTGACCACCGTTTTGGGCCCCGCCGACCGGCATGCCGCCCGGGTCGCGCGCCAACGTGTGTGGTCGGCGCTGATCGCCGACGCCACACCCTTCAACCTCGGCGCGCGGGCGCGTATCGCCTCCGGCGGATTGCCGTGGTCGATTGTCGAACTCGGGCTCAGTTCGACAGAACCGCAGGTGGCCCCGGAGGTGTGCAGCGGCGCCGAGGGTGCCCGTCCGCTGGATCGCAGCGTGGTGGACCGGTTGCGCGCCACGTTGCGCCGTGGGCTCGACCACGACGAGCTTCCCGACATTCCGGCACTGTGCGCAGAGGAGGTCGACCGGGCCTGTGCGCCGTGGGGCCTGCTGTCCGAGGACAAGCAGGCAACGCTGGTCGCGGGCATGGAATTGGCGGGAGACCTGACACCACTGAGTGAGCAGGTATCAACCAGATACGAACTGGGACACACGATTGCGGCCAGGCTCCGCAAGGAGGCCTACGTGCTGCACGCCCGGCGCTACCTCGCCGACGGTGATCCCCTGCACCCCAGGCAGCGTCAGGTGGTGGATGACCTGCGCGCATTCGGCAGGCCCTACCTGAGCAGGCTGTGGGCCAGGCTGCACGGGCGCGACGTCTGGCAGGAACCCTGCGACGATGTCGACGATGTGCGGGCGCTGCTCGAAGGCGTCGCCCGATCGGTAAGCCTCGATCACCGTCAGCGGATCAAGACAATGCTCGAACTCGAGGTGGCGCTGTGAGAATCGTCGCCGACGGCGGTCTGTGGAGCACCGGGCCCACGGTAGCCGACGCCCCTGAGGTCGCGGTGCTCGAGCTGGCCGGCGCGGTGCTGGCCTGGACGGTCGATGACCCCGCCGGTGCCGCCGCGACCCGCATCACGTTCACGGATGCGACTGCCGCCGAATGGCTTTGGCGG
The DNA here is from genome assembly GCF_055419205.1 of Mycobacterium sp. IDUB_39. Lineage (NCBI taxonomy): Bacteria > Bacillati > Actinomycetota > Actinomycetes > Mycobacteriales > Mycobacteriaceae > Mycobacterium > Mycobacterium sp. IDUB_39. The sequence continues at coordinate 40,913 of NZ_JBVAXF010000007.1, read as the reverse complement.
CTGGTCGGGACAACCGGGCACGCGAGGCTGCTGGACGCCCTCGACGGCCGCGATCCGGGTTCCCCGATTGACCTGCCCGGCATCGAGGTGGCGGCCGAGGCGATCCTGCCGCTGCGGCGCATCGCGCTCGGGCACTGGGCTCGCAGATGGTGGCCGGTGACGCTGCGTGACGGCATCGTGGGTCTCGACCCGGCCATCCTCGACGCCGAACTGGCCGTGCTGACCGCGCAGGCGCAGGAGTTCCTCGACGGTGACGCCATGGACGGTGACGTCACCGGGCTGCTGCGGCGGCACCGGGCGGCGCTGCTGCACCATCGCCGTGGTGGTGACCCGCGGGTGGTCGCGATAGTCGATGCGGCCGTCGAACTCGCCGATGAGGTCGGGGCGTGGGACGCGGGGGATCTGCTGGTCGTGCCCGATACCGCGACATCGGAGCGGGCCGACTATGCGCTGGCCGCAGGCACCGGGCCGGCGCAGTCCACACCGCTGGCGGTGGCCAGCGGCGTCCAGTCGTTGAACTGGGTGTCGGTGCCTCCCGGCGTTTTCGACGCAGCTGACGACACCGTCGACTGGCGCGTCGAGGCCGTTGGCTCGACCGCGGTGGCGACGGTGCGGGTCGCGACGATCGGTGCCACACCTGCCACCGACATCGGCGTACACCTGCGGTCTGGTGAGCTGAGTGCCGCGGGCGTACTGGATGCCGACGGCGCGGCGCGCCTCGAGATCGTCGACGCCGCTGAGGTGTCACTCACCGAGGGCCGTGCCTGGAACCATGACTGGGCGCCCACGAGCGTGACGATCGGGGCGGATCTCGGTGACTCGCCGGAGGCGGCACAGGCGCGCCATCGAATCCGCGAGTACGCCAGGTCCCGGTTGCAGCGGCCGGCATCCGACGCCTTCCTCGCCGAGATCCTGGCCGCCGAATCCGACTACTGATCTCTCATTTGGCCGCGGCCGCAATCGTGGGTGCGCCATGAATCGGAGGTCCGACGGGTAGCGGAAGAGACTGCCTGGGCACGCCGGGAGTGCCGATCTGGCCGGCCAGCCACGGCAGCGCATCCGCGAACGCCTTGGCGGCGAAAGGCCAGTCGTGCTTGCCCGGTTGTGAGACGACGGCGCAGTCGATGCCGTTGCTGCCGCCAAGGCCGCACAGCGAGTCCGCGGCGGTGGCCTGATCGTTGGTGCGCGACGCCGCGTCACGTCCGCCGAGGCCGTTGGCATTGTTGACGTTGACCACGGCGGGTGTCGCGGATGCGGCGGAGGCGTCGTTGACAGAGAAGAGCCCTGCGGTGTTGGCGTATCGGCCGTGGCGCGTCATGACCGTCGTGGGGTCGAAGGCCGCGTAATTGGCCGCGCTACCACCGAACAGGCGCTCGATGGTCTGGGCTTTGGTGCCGGAGTTCGGGCTGAGATCGCCCGCGATGTCCTCGAACGCACTGAACATCTCGGGGTGCATCACCGCCAGATCAACGGCACATGTCCCGCCCATCGACCAGCCCACGATGCCCCAGTTGGCGCGGTCGGCACTGACGCCGTAGGTGTCCTCCATGAACGGCACGACGTCCTTCGTCAGGTGGTCGGCGGCGTTTCCGCGGCTGCCGTTGACGCATTCGGTGTCGTTGTTGAACGCGCCGCCGGAGTCGACGAACACCAACACCGGGGCATTGCCCGCGTGTCTTGCCGCGAAGTCGTCCATCGTCTTGATCGCATTGCCCGCGCGCAACCAGTCCGCGGGCGTGTTGAACTCGCCGCCGATCATCATGAGCGTCGGTAGCGCGGCCGGCGGATCCGAGGCGAACCATACGGGCGGCAGGTACACGAGTTCACCGCGGTGCTTGAACCCCGATGCCGTCGAACTGATGTTGACGGGGACCACCGAGCCGCGGGCCGGGATCTTGCGTGCGTGCTGCATCGCCACCACGGTCGCCTGGTCCGTTTGGTCCGGTAGTGGTCCCGCTGTGAGCTGGTTCCATGCGGTCTGCACGGTGGGGAAGTAGCCCACCCACAAGTTCAGCGCCAACGCGGTGCACACCACCGACAACGGGACGGCCAGGACGGAGACGCCACGTCGCCACCAACGGGCGTCGCGCCACCCGGCGACCAGCACGATCAGTGCCGCCCCGCTGACGGTGGTCCAGATCCACAGCAACTTGGGCGCCGGATCACCCGCGAGTCCCTCTGATGACACGTATCCGTACGTGACAGCGGTCAGGGCCAGGCCGGCGCCGATCGCCGTCGGCAGCCACGCCAGCCGCCATCTTCGGCTGCGCCAGCCGACCGCCGCGACCAACACGACCACCGTGACCACCTGCACCGCCAGCGGCAACCAGCCGTGCATCAGCGAAAGATGTTGCAGGCGAAACGATCCTGCCGGGTCTGCCAGAAGGGTCGCGGCGATCGTCGTTGAGGTCGTCACAGATTCATCGTTGTTGCCGATCCTGTAAACAGGCTGTGAATTGGCAGCCGGTGGGCTGGGGCAGGGTCAGCGTGGCTTGGCGAGCGGGAACGGCAGCGTCTCGCGGATGCTGCGCCCGGTGATCAGCATGACCACGCGGTCCACGCCGACACCGAGTCCGCCGGTCGGCGGCATCGCGTACTCCATCGCCTGAAGGAAGTCCTCGTCGAGTTCCATGGCCTCAGGATCACCGCCCGCGGCGAGCAGCGACTGCTCCTGCAGGCGCCTGCGTTGTTCCACCGGGTCGGTCAGCTCGCTGTAGGCGGTGCCGAGTTCGACACCCCACGCCACCAGGTCCCAGCGTTCGGCCACGCCGGGAAGGCTGCGGTGCGGTCGCGTCAGTGGTGACACCGACGTCGGGAAGTCCTTGTAGAACGTCGGGCGCTCGGTCTGCCCCTCCACTAGGCGCTCGTACAACTCGAGCACGACGGCCCCGGCGTCCCAGTGCGTCAGGTACGGCACGCCGGCGCCGTCGCACAGCGTCCGCAGCCTGCTCAGGTCGGTACCCGGGTCGATCTCCTCGCCGAGGGCCTCGGACACCGCGCCGTGCACGGTCTTGACCGGCCACGGACCAGAGATGTCGACGGCCTGCAGCGTGCCGTCGGTGTTCCCGGGACGCATCACCACCTGGCTGCCGTTGGCGGCCTCGGCAGCGTTCTGGATCAGCTCGCGGCAGCCGTCGACCCACACGTTGTAGTCGGCATGCGCCTGGTAGGCCTCCAGCAGCGTGAACTCGGGGTTGTGGCTGAAGTCAACGCCCTCGTTGCGGAATGCGCGGCCGAGTTCGAAGACCCGCTCCACACCGCCGACGCAGAGCCGTTTGAGGTAGAGCTCAGGTGCGATTCGCAGATACAGGTCGAGGTCGTAGGCGTTGATGTGCGTCATGAAGGGTCGCGCGTTCGCGCCGCCGTGGATCTGCTGCAGGATCGGCGTCTCAACCTCCAGGAAACCCTTGCCGACCAACGTCTCCCGGATCGAGTGCAGAATCCGGCTACGGGCGGTGATCAGATCACGTGACTCGGTGTTGATGGCCAGGTCGACATAGCGGGTCCGGACCTTGGCCTCGGGATCGGTGAGCCCCTTCCACTTGTCGGGAAGCGGGCGTAGGCACTTACCGTTCAGGCGCCAGTGGTCCACCAGCAGTGACCGGGCGCCGGATCGGCTGGCGCCCATCGTGCCCGTGACCTCAATCAGGTCGCCGAGGTCGATCGCGTTGGTCACGTCCGCGGTGCTGCCCTCGGTCATCCGCGAGCTGTCGAACAGGAGCTGAACCTCGCCCGACCAATCCCGCAGCTGGGCGAACAACACCCCGCCGTAGTCCCGTAACCGCAGTACGCGGCCCGCGACGCTGACGCTCGCGTCATCGGTGTCGACGGCCTCGGCGATCGTGTGGCTCGGTGGCCGGCCCACTGGATAGGCATCAATACCATTGTCCTGCAATGACTTCAGCTTGGACATCCGCACGCGGACCTGTTCGGGCAGCCGCGGGGCGCCGTCGCTGCCGTCGTCGCCGTCGATCGTGATGGTGCCGAGGTCGGGGGTGCTGCCATCGTCGTGGAGCAGGCCCGTCTTGGCCAGGTTCTCGGGCACCGAGGAGTGGTGGCCGGTGTGCTGCTTATCGCGCCGACTGAACGGCAGCACCAGGAATCCCTCGGCGATGACGGAGGCGACTCCGACGCGCGGGATGAGGCGGGCGTCCTCGTAGCAGGCGAACCGGGGAACCCACTCGGGTTGGTACTTCATGTTCGACCGGTACAGCGTCTCCAGCTGCCACCAGCGGGAGAAGAACACCAGCAGGGCACGCCACAGTCGTGCCACCGGACCCGCGCCGAGCTGCGCGCCCTCCTCGAAGGCCGACCGGAACATCGCGAAGTTGAGCGAGATCCGGCTGATGCCGATCTCCTCGGCCTGCAGGCACAGCTCGCTGACCATCAACTCGTTGGTGCCGTTGGGGGACTGGGGTGATCGCCGCATCAGGTCGAGTGAGACGCCGTTGGTGCCCCACGGGACCAGCGACAGCATTGCGACGACGGTGGCCTGATCGCCTTCGCCCTGAATGGCCTCGGCGAGCAGGCAGTCGCCGTCGGCTGGATCGCCCAACCGGCCCAGCGCCATGGAGAATCCGCGCTCGGTCTCGGTGTCGCGCCACGCGTCGGCCCGCTCGATGACATCGCTCATCTCCTGTGCCGTGAGATCGCGGTGCCGGCGCATCCGCACGGTGAGGCCGGCCCGCCGGGCCCGCGTGACCGCCTGCCGAACGGGCTTCATATCGGGGCCGGACAGCTTGAAACCGTCGGGGTGCAGGATCGCCTCGTCGCCGAGTTCGAGCGCATTGAGTCCCGCGTCGCGGAACGCTTGCGCGGCAGCCGCACTCGCGCCCATAACACCCGGCGCCCAGCCGTAGGACTGGCACAGCTTCAGCCAGGCGGAGATGGCTCCCGGCCATGCCTTGGGGTCGCCGACCGGGTCACCGCTGGCCAGGCAGACGCCCACCTCCACGCGGTAGGTGATCGCCGCGCGCCCGTTCGGCGCGAACACCACCGACTTGTCGCGGCGCGTGGCGAAGTAGCCCAGCGAGTCGTTCTTGCCGTACAGCGCCAGCAGACCGCGGATCGCGGATTCGTCCTCGCCGGTGAGCGCGTTCTCTGCACGCTGGGACCGGAACAGAACGATCGCCGCGATGACGAGTGCGACCGCCCCGAACAGGCCGAGCAGCGCATTGACGAAGACGTGGGGGTGCTGCCCGTCAAACGCGCCCGCATCGACACCGGCGAAGGCGACGACGCGGTTGGCGGCATAGAGCAGCCGGTAGTCGCGCTCGAGTGTGCCGGGGAAGAGCTCCAGCAAGCCCCAGCCGACCAGAATTCCCAACCCCATACCCGCCAGCAATGTTGCGGCGGCCTTGATCAGTGCGCCGCGACGGACCTTCGCCCAGAACTCACGGCGCGCCAGAACGAGGAACGCGATCGCCGCGACGTGGAATGCCAGGCCGATGACCTCGCCGATCTCGTCCATGACCGGCTCGTCGCCGGCGATCAGGTCGGCGATGTTCACGCCGATGGCCGACACCATGTAGAGAACGAGGATCCACCAGCCGATCCGTTTGCGGGCTGCCAGTGCCGCCGCCAGCAGCGCCAGCACCACCGCCCACGCGAAGCTGGTGTCCGGGAAGTTGAACAGGTAGTCGTTGACGAACTCGCGCGGAATCCTGATGATCCACCGGATCAACGGGGACACGCTGGCGATCAGAGACAGCGTGGCGATGACGCCCACGGTCCAGCCCGCTGCGGCGGGGACCCACCAGTACGTCGAACGCCTATCGTGTCGTACCGCGGTCAGGGTCATAGGCCGCGAGGATATTCGGTCAGACCGTGAAATGGTGCGAGTGAGGAGGTGGCGCGCCTACCAGACGGGACCAGTGAACTTCTCGCCCGGACCGTGGCCCGGCTCGTCGGGCACGGCGCTTGCCTCACGGAACGCGAGCTGCAGCGATTTCAGCCCATCACGGACGGGGCCGGCATGCAGGCCCAGGTACTCGACCGAGGCCTGCACCAGGCCGGCCAGCGCTGTGATGAGGCGTCTGGCCTCGTCGAGATCGCGATGCGGGCTCTCGTCGGGATCCTCCGCCGACAAACCGAGCTTCTCCGCGGCTGCGCTCATCAACATGACTGCTGCCCGGGTGATCACCTCGACGGCGGGAATCTCTGCCAGCTCGCGAGTTGGCAGGTCGGCTGCCGGATCGGACGGTTCGGGTGCATCGCTCATGCCTGATATGCTGGCATGCGCGACCGTCCCGGCGTACGCCAGGACAGCAAGTGGAGTCCCACTCCCACCGTTGACCGTACAGGTTCAGCGGTCCGGTCACGGGTATCGAAAGATGCCCGTTCTGCGTAGCGCGCAGACGGCTTCGGCCGTGATCGGTCGGCATTGGGCCCTGCATCTAGCAGGGCTTTCCCCATTTTTGGGGGTGCTGACGTTGCGGGCCTCCTCTAAGACGACATAGGAGGCCCCATCAGCACTGAGACACGCATCAACGAGCGCATTCGCGTACCTGAAGTTCGCCTGATCGGACCGGGCGGTGAACAGGTAGGGATCGTGCGCATCGAAGATGCACTCCGCGTTGCCGCTGACGCCGATCTCGATCTCGTCGAAGTAGCTCCAGACGCCAAACCACCGGTTTGCAAGATCATGGACTACGGCAAGTTCAAGTACGAGACGGCTCAAAAGGCACGCGAGTCTCGCAAGAACCAGCAGCAGACCGTCGTCAAGGAACAGAAGCTGCGACCGAAGATCGACCCCCACGACTACGAGACCAAGAAGGGTCACGTAGTCCGCTTCCTCGAGGCGGGGTCCAAGGTCAAGGTCACCATCATGTTCCGCGGACGCGAGCAGTCGCGACCCGAGTTGGGCTACCGCCTTCTGCAGCGCTTGGGCGCCGATGTGGCCGATTACGGCTTCGTCGAGACGTCAGCGAAGCAGGACGGCCGCAACATGACGATGGTGCTGGCGCCGCACCGCGGCGCGAAGACTCGCGCCAAGGCCGCGCACGATGCAGACGCACCGACGCCGCAGCGGGCAAGCGCGCAGCCCGAAAGCGCGCCGCCCGAAAGCGCGCCGCCTGCCGAAGCACCACCGACCGAAACACCATAGAACTGAGGACAACATGCCCAAGGCCAAGACCCACAGCGGCGCATCGAAGCGATTCCGCGTCACCGGTAGCGGCAAGATCGTGCGCCAGAAGGCCGGCAAGCGCCACCTGCTCGAGCACAAGGCGAGCAAGCGCACCCGTCGTCTCGACGGCCGTACGACCGTCGCTGCCAACGACACCGCCCGCGTCAAGAAGATGCTGAACGGCTGACTTTGCCTGTGCGGCCGAACACGGCCCTGACCTGACCCGATCGAGATAGGAACCTCCAATGGCACGCGTGAAGCGCGCACTCAACGCCCAGAAGAAGCGGCGTACCATCCTCAAGGCCTCCAAGGGCTACCGCGGCCAGCGCTCGCGGCTGTACCGCAAGGCCAAGGAGCAGCAGCTCCACTCCCTGAACTACGCCTACCGCGACCGTCGTGCTCGCAAGGGTGAGTTCCGCAAGCTCTGGATCTCGCGCATCAATGCCGCGGCCCGCGCCAACGACATCACCTACAACCGGCTGATCCAGGGCCTCAAGGCCGCCGGCATCGAGGTTGACCGCAAGAACCTCTCCGAGATCGCCATCAGCGATCCGGCTGCGTTCACCGCGCTGGTCGAGGCGGCCAAGGCCGCCCTGCCCGAGGATGTCAACGCACCGACCGGTGAGGCCGCCTGAGCAACACCGAAGGGGCATTGACCGAACGTTCCGCCCGGGTGGCGGCGGCGGTCAAACTGCACCGACACGTAGCACGTCGCCGCGCCGCACGCTTCCTGGCCGAGGGGCCCAACCTCGTTGAGGAAGCGCTGCGGCGCGGTTTCGTCGTGGAGGTGTTCGCCACCGACGATGCGCTTGACCGGTTCGGCGCGCTCCTGGCCGACGCACCGGTGCACCGCGTCACCGACCGTGCCGCAAAGGCGTTGTCCGACACCGTCACACCCGTGGGCCTGGTGGCGGTGTGCACGATGCCCCAGCCCCAGCTGGCCGACGTCCTGGCTGACGGGCCACAACTGGTTGCCGTCGCCGTCGAGACCTCCGAGCCGGGTAACGCGGGCACCCTGATCAGGCTGGCCGACGCCATGGGCGCCGACGCGTTGGTGCTCGCCGGAAACGGCGTCGACCCGTACAACGGGAAGTGCCTACGGTCCTCTGCGGGAAGCATTTTCGCGCTTCCGGTGCTGTCGGACCCGGACACCGCGGGCGTCATCGCCGCATTGCGCGGTGTGGGCCTGCAGGTGCTCGCGACCACACTGGACGGCGAGACCTCACTGGAGGACGCTGATCTGGCGCGACCGACGGCGTGGCTGTTCGGCTCGGAGGCCCATGGTCTCGCACCCGAGGTCGCCGCGATGGCCGACGCGCGCGTGCACATCCCCATGCGCGGGGGAGCGGAAAGCCTGAATGTGGCTGCCGCAGCGGCGATCTGCCTGTACGAGAGTTCCCGCGCTAGTCGCTGAGCAGCCCCCGCGCCACGTGGGTTATCTGCACCTCGTTGCTGCCGGCGTAGATCATGAGCGATTTGGCGTCCCTGGCCAGTTGCTCCACCCGGTACTCAGTCATGTAGCCGTTGCCGCCGAAGAGCTGGATCGCCTCCATCGCCACGTCGGTGGCCGCCTGGGAGCAGTACCACTTCATCGCCGAGGCCTCCGGCAGCGATATCGATACGCCCTTCTGCGCTGCCTCGATGACGCGGAACAGCATGTTGCGCACGTTCATCCGGGCGACCTCCATGGTCGCCAGCTTGAGCTGGATCAGCTGGAACTGGCCGATCTCCTTGCCCCAGAGGGTGCGCTCCTTGGCGTAGGCGACCGACAGACGCAGGCACTCCTCGATGACCCCGAGCGCCATGGCCGCCACGCCGATTCGCTCCGACGAGAAGTTCGACTTCGCGCTGTCGCGGCCGTCACCTGACTTGTTGTCCTCGGTCTCGCCGAGCAGCCGGTCGCGACCGAGTCGCACATTGTGGAAGAACAGCTCACCGGTGCGTGAGCTGTGAATCCCCATCTTGCGGAACGGCTTCGACTGCTCGAACCCCTCCATGCCGCGGTCCAGGACAAAGGTGAGCACCTTGCGGTTCCGCTTGTCCGCAGGTTCAATTCCCCGGTCGCTTCGCTCCTGCCCGCCGGCGTCGCCCTCGTCGAGCTTGGCGTAGACCACCACCACGTCGGCGTCGGGGCCGTTGGTGATGAACGTCTTCTGCCCGTTGAGGATGTAGTCGTCACCGTCGCGCACCACATAGGACTTCATGCCGCCGAACGCATCCGAACCGGCATCGGGCTCGGTGATCGCCCAGGCGCCGATCTTCTCGTAGGTCACCAGTCCCGGCAGCCAGCGTTCCTGCTGGGCCAGGGTGCCGCGTGAGGCGATGGTGGGCACGGTCAGGCCAAGGCTCACGCCGATACCGGTGACGACTCCCATGCTGACCCGGCACAGTTCGCTGACCAGAACGAAACCCATTCCGGCCTGATCGCCACCCCCGCCGAACATCCCGCCCGAGGAGGATGAGGTGGAGGTCTCGCCGCTGCGGAGCTTGGCTAGTCGACGCTCGAGCGATTCCTTGGCCATCACGTCGATACCGAACGTGGAGAACAGCTTTCGGATGATGGGGTACGGCGCCATCTCGCCGCTCTCGAGGTCGTCGACGTGCGGACGAATCTCCTTGTCGACGAAGTCGCGAACGGCGTCGCGTACGGCAATGTCGACGTCGGACCATTCGAGCATGTATCAAGCTGCCTTTCGTTGCCGGTTGCGGGCGGGGCGCAGACCGCTGAGGGAGAACGTGGTGTGTACCAGGGATCCCGCCCGTTCGAACAGTGACCGCGGTCGCGGCACATAGTGCATGGGAAGGTCGCGGCGCTCCCGCGGCGGGGCGGTGAAGCCCGGCGCCTCGACCAACGGCGCGTCCTGGGGCAGCCGGCCCTCGGCCCGCCGGTACGCCGCCAGTGCCCGCGGGTGCAATCGAACCTCCTCGGGAACGGCGACGAACGCGATCTCGACGAGCTTGCCGAACAGTCTCAGCACCACCTCGTCGCTCGGTGTCCAGCGCATTCCCGCCTTCTCGCGGACGACCGGGTCGAACAGCCCCGCGGCGATCCAGCGCTGGCTGGCCACAAGGGGTTTGAACATCTGGTCCCAGACGGGCGTCGGCATCAGAACGAAGCGGGGCTTGGGAATCCGGATGGTGAAGATGTCGAGCGTGGCCCGGTTGATCTCGAGGTCGTCACGGCACGTGCGTTCCCAGTACTCGCAGAACTCCTCCCACGTCTGCGGGACCGGACGCATGCTCATGCCGTACATGCGGTACCACTGCACGTGCTCGTCGAAGAGTTGCCGCTTCTCGGCCTCGGTGAGTCCGCCGCAGAAGTACTCGGCGCACTTGATGATCATCATGAAGAACGTGGCGTGTGCCCAGTAGAACGTGTCGGGGTCCAGGGCGTGATAGCGCCGCCCCGTCGCGTCGACGCCCTTGATGGTGTCGTGGTAGCCCCGGATCTGTGCACCGGTCTGGGCGGCTCGGTCACCGTCGTACACGACGCCCATGATCGGGTACACCGAGCGGGCGACGCGCTGCAGCGGCTCGCGCAGCAGGATCGAGTGGTCCTCGACGCCCGCGCCCAGCCCGGGATACATGTTCTGGATGGCTCCGATCCACACGCCCATCATTCCGGTGCGCAGGTCGCCGAAGTACTTCCAGGTGAGGGAGTCGGGGCCCAGGGGATCCTGGGCGTCAACCGCATTGTGAGGGACGCCGGCGTGCTCGGCGGCGTGGATCTTCGTTGATCTCGGGGCGTTCCTGGTCATGGTGTCCTCGCTGAGTGCCAGCCATGGTTGTTCCGCCACGATATTCGTGACAACGCACGTTGTCCACGATTGCGGGCGCGTCGGACCGCAACTGTTATCTTGCCGCGACCGGCGAAGGGACTTCACCGTCGTCTCCACTTGAAGCGCTGCTTCGTGGGGTGACGATGGAGCGGTTTGGCGAACCATTTGATGGCTGTGTCATGGCACACGCAACCCGCTACTGCTGGGCCGCGTAGATTCTTTGAGGCTCAATCCGAGCACCTAACGCAGCAGTCAACGAAAGCCATCATGTCCGAGGATCAGAACACAGACATTCCACCGAATCACCTCTCCATCGATCCGCGCAGCCCCTTCTACAGCGAAGAAGCTCTCCGCCGCGACGTGGGAATTCGCTTCAATGGCATCGAGAAAACCAACGTTCACGAATACAACGTGGCCGAAGGTTGGGTGCGTGTTGAAGTCCCTACCGCAAAGGATCGCCGCGGAAATCCCATGGTCGTCAAGCTCACTGGCACGGTCGAACCTTATTTCCGCTGAGCAAAATCGCGGACGTCCCTGAATTTCTGGCGCGGCTGTCAGGCGGCCCCGGCGGTCAGCCTGTGGCTCGAGGGGGTGGGGATCCGACGAGACTCACGTCCGGACGAGAGTCCTGAAAATGGACACGACCGTGAGACGGAGTCGAGTGGGCTCGACGATTGTGTGTTCTCGGGGCGGCGCGCAGCAGAACACGCCGTTCAGCAGTCCCTGTCACACCCTGACGGTGGGATGTGGTCCATGGCACGTCAAGATCGGTGACCAGCGACTTGTCGCTGTAGGGGTGTGACCTCTGACATCGTCGTTGCCGCTCATTCGAGCGGGCACCTAGGGTGGCGCTGTGGATGCCGAATCGTTCGAGGAGCGATCCGGTGGGCTGGATGACGCAGCTTCGGACCCAGGGGCTCGGCATCTCGACTCCGGTTACGGCGCCAAGGGGCCGCTGGGGTGGCTGAAGGCCACCAACCACAGTCCCGGCGTGGTCGCCTTCGTCCGGCGTGCGCGCCGCGCGCTTCCCGGCGATCCGGATTTCGGCGATCCGCTGTCGGCCTCCGGTGTGGGTGGCCCCCGCGCCGCCGCGCGGGCGGCCGACCGGCTTCTGGACCGTGATGCGGCGTCGCGCGAAGTCAGCCTTGGGGCACTGCAGGTATGGCAGGCCCTGACCGAGCGGGTGTCCGGCCAGCCAGCCAACCGCGAGGTGACCCTGGTCTTCACCGATCTGGTCGGGTTCTCCGACTGGGCGCTCGGCGCAGGCGATGACGCCACGCTGCGACTGTTGCGTCGGGTCGCCCAGGTCATGGAGCCCCCTCTGCTGGCTGCAGGCGGGCAGATCGTCAAGCGGATGGGCGACGGCACCATGAGCGTGTTCGCCGATCCCGCGACGGCGGTCGGAGCCGTGCTCGCCGCCATGGAAGCTGTCAAAGGTGTTGACGTGGGCGGTCATACGCCGCGCGTACGGGCAGGAGTGCATACCGGACGGCCGCAACGGATCGGTTCGGACTGGCTCGGTGTCGACGTCAACATCGCCTCACGCGTCATGGACCGGGCGACCCGGGGCGGGCTCGTGGTGTCCGGTGCAACGTTGGAGCGGATCTCGGCGGAGGAGTTGGACTCGCTGGGCATCTCCGTCAAACGTGTTCGCAAGCAACTGTTCTCGCAAAAGATCGCCGGCGTCCCCGAGGATCTCGTCATGTACTGGGTGAAGTCGCGTCGCGACTCGCCAGACGATGGTGCCGACGTGGCGACGCAGCCCGGCATATAGACATCTGCGCAAATTCTGTTTTCCGCCCGAACGTGTGCTGGACATGCGAACATGTCTTGAATTGCGTCGATAGCAGCAAACATCAGTGCGGCTCGTTCAGGTCCGCGGTGAGGAGCGACGGATGAGTTGGGCGATGACAATCCGCAGCACGATGGCGAGAACGGCTGTGACCGCCGCGCTCGTGGCCGCGGCTGCGACCGGTGTGGATGTTCCGGCGAACGCAACGTCCGGCCCCGCCGTTCCGACTGGGCCGGACGATCCGGCCTGCATGGTGACGCCCTGGTATCCCCAGTGTCTGGGCGGCCCCTATGTCCCGCCGGCAAGTCCGACGGATCCGTCGTGTGCCATTCAGCCCGATGACCCGGTGTGTCAGGGTCCGGACGCACCGCCGCCGCCCGCTGCTCCTTCGTTCCTGCCTCCTGCGCCGCCGCCCGTGGTCCCGCCCCCGCCGGTGGTGCCCCCGCCCATAGCGCCACCGCCAATCGTGGCCCCGCCGGCGATGCCCGGAGCCATATAACTCGAGGCGCCACTCAGCACTTCAGGCCGACGTGGACGATCGTCACGCTCTGGGTGTTGGGTATGCCAGTCAGGGGATTGCCCGACGGCAGCGGGTTGGTCGTGACGGGGCTCACCGAGGTTATGGAGCACTGGTCCAGCGAGCCGGCTCCCACCTTGTTCACGACCACCCGGTTGCCATCGGCCTGCAGGCGGGCAATGGTCTCAGTCGCCGAGGAGCCCGACGGGGCCGCAGCGGCTGTCCCGGCGCCCAGAGTGATTGCCGCGGCGACGCCGATGGCGCCGACCGTTGCCGACATTGCGATTCGTTGAAGCCTCATCATGATCTCGTCTCTTGTGTTGATGAATTATTCAGTGACACTTCAAGGTTAAGTTCCGGTGAACACTTGGTGCAACGAGTTCATATGGCGTGCATATTATTTCGGTTCACATCCGAGATCAGATCTTTGGAGTACACGACGCCACCCAGCGCGGCGCCGAGTGGAAGGACTCGGCACCGCGCTGGGTGGGTGGCTGGCGGGGAACGCGGTCAGGTGACTATCAACGCGCGTGGTCCAAGCTGTCGATGGACGTCGCCGTGACGCGAAGCGGTGTCGCACTGGGGATGTCGTAGAAGACTCCGATGACCTCGAGTTCTCCCCGCCGGTGGGCGTCGGCGACCTGGGGGTGCCGGGACAGCACCTCGACCTGGGTTGCGACGTTGACCATGCTGAGTTGGTCGACGGTGCTGAATCCGGCTCGCGCCGCGTCCCTCGCGAGGGGATGACGCCCGTCGTCGAACGCGGACACTGTAGGTGCTCCATTGGCGAGCCAGTCGTGCAGATGCTGTTCGCCGGGGCCGTCCGGTGCGCCGCCCGCGAGGAGTGCGTTCATCGCTCCGCAGCTGGAGTGCCCGCACACCACGATGGAGGAGACACGGAGTTTCTCCACGGCGAAAGCGATCGCGGCCTCGATCGACGGGTCACTCTGGTGGGCAGGCACCAGGTTCCCGACGTTGCGGACCGTGAACAGGTCTCCCGGTCCGCTACTCGTGATGACATTGGGCAGGACGCGGGAATCCGCACAGGTGATGAACAGCGTCTCGGGACGCTGCGCATGCGCGAGTTTCTCCATGTGCGGTCGCAGATGCGGCGCAGTCCTGCGCTGGTACACGGATAGTCCCTTCAGCACCGAGGCTGGTGAATCACTCTTGGGCTGTGGGTCTTTCGATGGCGCATCCTGCCACGCACTCCACGGCATGACCCCGGAACGTGAGTCCAATCCCTGGATCTCGCGCACTGGCGGACCGGTCAGCGCACTGCCCATCTCGACCGAGCCGAGCTGGCGGATGTCGACGGTGCCCCCGGTGGCGCAGTGCTGACGTCGCCAGTCCTCGATTGCCTCGTGGGCGGCGTGGTCGAGGAAGTCGACGGACAGCTCGACGGTGGCCTTCGCGCCGGGTGGCACGGAGGCGAGCACGCCGGTCAGCCGCGGCAACGACAGGAAGCTGCACGATCCCTCGATGATGACGCGCCAGGTGCTCTCGTCGTCGGACTCGGCATTGATGCGAGTCCGTACGACACGCCAAACGGTCAGCGCGATCGACAGGGCCAACCCGAGAAGGACTCCCTCCAGCAGATTGAGGAAGACCACCCCCACGATGGTGACCACATAGACAGCGATGTCGCCGGTCTTGCGTGCGGTCTCGATGTGGGCGCGTTTGATCAGCTGAACGCCGATCATGATCAGCAGGCCCGCCAATGCCGGCATGGGGATCATCTCGGCCATCCACGCGAACGGCAGCGCGAAGATGAGGACCCAGACGCCGTGCATGATGGCCGAGGCTCGGGTCCTCGCGCCCGCGCTCACATTCGTTGAACTGCGCACGATGACGCCAGTGATCGGCAGACCGCCGAGCGTGCCCGACGCGATGTTCGCCGCGCCCTGACCGAGCAGCTCCCGGTCGAAATTGGTACGAGGCCCGCTGTGCATGCGGTCGACCGACACCGCAGAGAGCAGGCTTTCCACGCTCGCGATCAATGCGACGGTCAGCACACCGACAGCGAATGCGCCCCAGTTGCCGTCCGGCAGGCTCGGCAGCGCTATGGCGTCGAGCAGTGATCCGTCCAACTGAACGCGGTCCACGTCGAACGGAAGAAGCAGCGACAACAACGTCGCCACCACGATCGCGACCAGCGGACCGGGCAACCTGCCGAGCGTTCCGGGCACCCAGCGCCAGCCGATCAGAATCGCGATGACCAGTACGCCAATCAGTGCCCCGGGAGCGCTCACGTTCAGAACCTGGTCCGGTAATTCGGTGACGTTGCGCCACGCCGAACTCTGCGCTTGACCCCCGAGCATCACGTGCACCTGTTGCAGTGCGATCGTGAGCCCGATGCCGGCCAGCATGGCGTGCACGACGACCGGTGAGATGGCCAGCGCGGCCCGTGCCACGCGCGAGAGTCCGAACAGCACCTGCAGAACGCCCGCGGCGACCGTGATGGCGCACGTGACCTTCCAGCCGAACTGCGCGACGAGCCCCGCCACCACCACCGTGAGACCTGCGGCAGGGCCACTGACCTGCAGCGGTGAGCCGCCGAGCGCACCCGCGACGATGCCACCCACCACTGCCGCGATCAGCCCCGCCAGCGCGGGTGCACCCGATGCGATGGCGATTCCAAGCGACAGGGGTAGTGCGACCAGGAAGACCACCAGGGATGCCGGCAGGTCGTAGCGCAGCAGTGGACCCATCCGCCGGGAAAGCGCATCCCAGTGTCCCGGCTCGTTGGCGTCGCCAACTCGTGCCTTCTGAAGAATGTCGAACTCCTGACGTGTGTGACACACGACACCCACGGGTGCCGTTTGTCGATCTGAAATAGATTGCAGAGCAGCGGCTTATGTCATTGCAGACGCCAATTGCTAAGCGCGAGAGTATTTATCGTTCAGAGGCATGGTCAAGGAAGATCGAGGAACGCATAGAGGATGCAAATGAAGTCGCGATTCGTGTTGCGGTGGTCACAGCATTCGTCGATATCGGTGGCGACGGACGGGCCACGGAACGCCGCTAATTATGTTGAATGGCAATGAAATAGCGTGATGTCGCAACACTCGAGCGGGATGGTCGATCGTAGGAGCTGTCGCGGAAGATTCTGAGAATCGCCTATGAACTCCGTGACAGCTACGTGTGTGATTCGGACAATCGAGTCATGACGACGATGTCGATCAATCCCAGATCACAACAGCGAAGACCAGCGATCCTTGGCCAGCTTCCTCCAATCCGCCGAGCCGACGGAACACCGATCCGCGTCCTGCTCGTCGATGACGAACGCGCGCTGACCAATCTCGTGAAGATGGCGCTGCACTATGAGGGGTGGACCGTCGAGACCGCGCACGACGCCCGCGACGCGATCGAGAAGTTCGCGACGGTGGAACCCGACATCCTGGTGCTCGACATCATGCTGCCCGACCTCAACGGACTGCAGATCCTGGAGCGCGTCCGCGCCGCCCACGCCTACACGCCGGTGCTGTTCCTGACGGCTCGCGACTCGGTCACCGACAGGGTCACCGGGCTGACCGCTGGTGCCGACGACTACATGACCAAGCCGTTCAGCCTGGAGGAACTCGTCGCACGGCTGCGTGGGCTTCTCCGCCGGGCAGGGGACACCGCGCCGCTCGACGACGAGACGCTGCGCGTCGGGGACCTGCGGCTCGACGGCGCGAGCCGCGAGGTGATCCGCGGCGACGACCGTATCGAGCTGACCGCCACCGAGTTCGAACTGCTCCGCTATCTGATGCGCAACCCGCGGCGGGCCTTGAGTCGTGAGGAGATCCTCGAACACGTGTGGAACTACTCCTTCGGCGGCCGCACCAGCATCGTCGACCTGTACATCTCCTACTTGCGGAAGAAGGTGGACGCCGGTCGAGAGCCGATGATTCACACCGTCCGCGGCGTCGGATACCAACTGCGTCCCGGGCAGTGAAGCGGACGCGCACCAGCCCGTGGTGGCGCCCTCGAACTCTCAGCAGGCAGTTGATGTTCGGTGTGTCGGCGTTGGTCACCGTGGTGGTTCTGGGAATGGGTGCGCTGTCGATCTACGGCATGCGCGCCTGTGTCGACGCGATGAGTGACGCCTCTATCGCGCACTCACTGGCGGCTTTCGAGCACGCGTTCACCGCGCAGGAGGCCACGACCGTCACGGCTGACCCGTTGGAGCTCACGCGGTTCACCGGGCAGGCCCCGGGCACCGTCATCGCGGTAATGCGCGGCGATGAGGTCGTGGGCTCGGCGATGTTCGAGGAGGACGGGCCGATGCGGGCACCGGACGCGGTGCTCGACGTCCTCGATTCGCTGAGCTGGTCCGACTACAGCCCGCGGACCGTCGACTTCGGCTACCTCGGCAGCTACCGCGTCGCCAGTACCGACGTCGGCCACGGCCAGCGGTTGATCTCCGCGGTGTCGCGCGGCGCGGGGAATGAGGCGATCGCCAGCCGGACCGTTGCCGTCGCGCTCACCGCGGTGGCCGCCGCGCTGTTGGCCGCCTTGGGCACCGTGGTGCTGGTCCGTCAGGCGTTGCGCCCGATGCGCCGGGTGGCGGCCACCGCGGCGCGGGCGGCCAGTCTGCCGCTGGCCGACGAGGACCACCGCATCACGACGCGCGTGCGGCGGGCCGACTCCGACCCGGACAACGAGGTCGGCATCGTTGGGGAGACGCTGAATCGGCTGCTCGCCAACATCGACTCGGCGCTGGCCTCGCGCGCCGAGTCCGACCGCCGGATGCGGCGCTTCCTCACCGATGCCAGTCATGAGCTGCGAACCCCACTGGCCTCGATTCAGGGGTATGCGGAACTGACCAGGCAGGACGGGGGAGAGCTGCCGGCCACCACCGAGTACGCGCTGGCCCGCATCGAATCGGAATCGCGCCGGATGAGCGCCCTCGTCGGTGACATGCTGCTGCTGTCGCGCCTCGAGGAGGGGCAGGGACTGGACGTCGAGCGCCTCGACCTCTGTGAGGTGGTCGCCGACGTCATCAACGACGTCGCCGTGACCGCGCCCGACCACCGATTCGCGGCCGACCTGCCCGATGGCCCCGTGTGGATCCGCGGCGACCGCGCGCGCCTGCACCAGATCGTCGGCAACCTGCTGACCAACGTCCGCATCCACACCCCGGCAGGCGTCACTGTGACGACGGCCCTGCGGGTTCATCTCAGCCAAGCGGAGTCATACGTGGAACTCACCGTCACCGATGACGGACCCGGCATCGACCCCGACGTTCTCCCCGACGTGTTCGGTCGCTTCGTCCGGGCCAGCACGACCGAATCCCGGGAGATGAACAACGCTGGGTTGGGTCTGGCGGTGGTCGCGTCCATCACCGAGGCCCACGGTGGCAGTGTTGGGGTCGAATCCCGCCCCGGCCACACCCAGTTCCGCGTCCGCCTGCCCGCATTGGGGCAGCGGAACGCGCTGGTGGACGCCTCGACCCAGTGTGAGCGCCACGCCGCCGACGGTTGAGCATCAAGGGTATCGCGGGTCACACCTGCCCCGTAGCTATGATCGCCGGGTGGCTGATCAGCCCGTGGTGAAGCCGGGATCAACGGGACCGTCCGAGCAAGCGCTGACCGAAGCCGTCAGCGCGGCCCGGCGTGCCTTCGACGCCGCAACCGATCTCGAGGCGTTGGCGCGCGCCAAGACCGATCACCTCGGTGACAAGTCACCGATCGCGCTGGCCCGTCAGGCGCTGGGCTCGCTGCCCAAGACCGAGCGCGCCGATGCGGGCCGCCTCGTCAACGTGGCCCGCACCGAGGCTCAGGCCGCCTACGACGAACGCCTCGAGGCGCTACGCCTCGAGCGGGACGCGGCGGTGCTGGTCGCCGAGCGCATCGACGTGACCCTGCCCTCCACGCGTCAGCCGATCGGTGCCCGGCACCCGATCACGATCCTGGCCGAACACGTCGCCGACACCTTCGTGGCCATGGGCTGGGAACTGGCCGAGGGGCCCGAACTCGAGACCGAGCAGTTCAACTTCGACGCCTTGAACTTCCCTCCCGACCATCCGGCGCGCAGTGAGCAGGACACGTTCCACATAGCACCCGAGGGGTCGCGCCAGGTGTTGCGCACGCACACCTCGCCGGTCCAGATCCGGGCACTGCTGGAGCGTGAGCTGCCCGTGTACATCGTGTCGATCGGCAGGACGTTCCGCACCGATGAACTCGATTCGACGCACACGCCGGTGTTCCATCAGGTCGAGGGACTCGCGGTGGACCGCGGTCTGACGATGGCGCACCTCAAGGGCACGCTCGACTCGCTCGCCCGGGCGGAGTTCGGCCCCGCGGGGCGGACCCGCTTCCGGCCGCACTTCTTCCCGTTCACCGAGCCGTCCGCCGAGGTGGACGTCTGGTTCGAGAACAAGAAGGGTGGGCCGGGCTGGGTGGAATGGGGCGGTTGCGGCATGGTCAATCCAAACGTGCTGCGCGCCTGCGGTATCGACCCGGACGAGTACTCGGGCTTCGCGTTCGGCATGGGCCTGGAGCGCACACTTCAGTTCCGCAACGGCATCCCCGACATGCGTGACATGGTCGAGGGTGACGTGCGGTTCTCGCTTCCGTTCGGGGTGGGGGCCTGATGCGCCTTCCGTACAGCTGGCTGCGCGAGATCGTCTCAGTCGGCGCACCGGGTTGGGACGTGAGTCCCGAGGAACTCGAGCAGACCTTCATCCGCATCGGTCACGAGGTCGAGGACATCATCCCGGTCGGCCCGGTCACGGGACCGTTGACCGTCGGCAGAGTTGTCGAGATCGAGGAACTCACCGAGTTCAAGAAGCCCATACGTGCGTGCAAGGTCGACGTGGGCGCGCAGAACCTCGACGGTGAGCCGCGTGACATCGTCTGCGGAGCAAGCAATTTCAAGGTCGGCGATCTGGTGGTCGCGGCGCTGCCCGGCACCACGCTGCCTGGCGACTTCACCATCGCCAAGCGCAAGACCTACGGCCGCACCTCCGACGGCATGATCTGCTCGTCGTCCGAGCTGAACCTGGGCTCCGACCACGCCGGCATCATGGTTCTGCCGCCAGGTACCGCGGAGCCCGGCGCCGACGCCATCGAGGTCCTCGGTCTGGATGATGTGGTGTTCGACCTCGCGATCACGCCGGATCGCGGTTACTGCCTGTCCGTTCGTGGCATGGCTCGCGAGATCGCCTGCGCGTACGACCTCGACTTCGTCGACCCCGTTGCCACCATCCCGGCTCTGCCCGCCGAGGGCGAGGCTTGGCCGTTGACCATTCAGCCGGGCACCGGTGTGCAGCGCTTCGGCCTTCGCCCCGTGACGGGCATCGACCCGACTGCGGTGTCGCCGTGGTGGATGCAACGCCGGCTGCTGCTGAGCGGAATCCGGTCCATCTCCCCGGCCGTCGACGTGACCAACTACGTCATGGTGGAGATCGGTCACCCGATGCACGCCCATGACCGCCAGCTCATCACCGGCGGGTTCGATGTCCGCTTCGCGAAGCCGGGGGAGACGGTCGTCACCCTCGACGGCGTCCAACGCACGCTCGATCCGGGCGACGTTCTCATCGTCGATGACGTCGCGACGGCGGCGCTCGGCGGTGTGATGGGCGCAGGCACCACCGAGGTTCGCGAGAGCACCACCGATGTGCTGTTGGAGGCGGCGGTCTGGGACCCCGCGACGGTATCCCGGACGCAGCGCCGTCTGCACCTG
The DNA here is from genome assembly GCF_055419205.1 of Mycobacterium sp. IDUB_39. Lineage (NCBI taxonomy): Bacteria > Bacillati > Actinomycetota > Actinomycetes > Mycobacteriales > Mycobacteriaceae > Mycobacterium > Mycobacterium sp. IDUB_39. Next base: position 20,028 of record NZ_JBVAXF010000007.1, on the reverse strand, counting down.
GTGAGCGAGGCGAGCCGACGCTACGAGCGCACCGTGGATCCGGCGATTTCGGTTGCCGCCCTTGATCGTTGCGCCGCGCTGCTGGCCGATATCGCAGGCGGCACGTTGGAACCGACGCTGACGGACTGGCGCGGCGACCCTCCACGCGAGGACTGGTCACCGGCGCCGGTGAGCATGGCACTGGATCTGCCCGACCGGACCGCGGGTGTGGCGTATGCCGAGGGTGCCACCGTGCGCAGGCTCACCCAGGTGGGTGGCCGGGTGAGCAGCCACAACGGCCAGATCACGGTGACACCGCCCAGCTGGCGACCCGACATGAGGGAACCCGCGGACCTCGTCGAGGAGGTGCTCAGGCTCGAGGGTCTCGAGCTGATCCCGTCGATTCTGCCTGCGGCACCCGCTGGTCGTGGTCTGACACCGGGCCAGGTGCGCCGTAGGGCGATCGGAAAGTCGCTGGCGCTCAACGGTTTCGTCGAGATTCTGCCGACACCGTTCCTGCCCGCCGGTGTTTTCGATGCGTGGGGTCTGGCGCCCGACGATCCACGCCGCGCCGCTATGACGGTGCTCAACCCGCTGGAGGCCGATCGGCCCCAGCTGGCGACCACGCTGCTGCCCGGCATGCTGGAGGCGTTGGTGCGCAACGTTTCCCGTGGTGCCACCGATGTTGCCCTGTTTGCCATCGAGCAGGTGGCGCTGGCGACACCGCAGACCCGTGCGCTGGACCCGATCCCGGTTGATCGCAGGCCCACCGCCGCGGAGATCGCCGCGATTGACGACTCGCTGCCGCGTCAGCCGCTGCACGTGGGTGCGGTCATGGCCGGACTCCGCGAACCCGCCGGTCCGTGGGGTGCGGGCCGGCCGGTGCAGGCCACCGATGCCTTCGAGGCTGTGCAGATCGTCGCGCGGGCCTGCAACGTCGACGTCACGCTGCGGGCGGCCCAGGAGCTGCCGTGGCATCCCGGCCGCTGCGCTGAGGTTCTGCTCGGGGACCAGGTCGTCGGATACGCCGGCGAGTTGCACCCCGCGGTGATCGAACGGACCGGCCTGCCGAAGGGCACGTGTGCCGTCGAACTCGATCTCGACGCGGTGCCCACCGTCGAGCGACTGCCCGTGCCCGCTGTCTCGCCGTTCCCGGCGGTGTTCCAGGACGTCAGCCTCGTTGTCGATGACACGGTGGCGGCCCAGGATGTCGTCGATGCGGTGCGAGAGGGCGCGGGAGAACTCGTCGAGGACGTCCGGCTGTTCGACGTGTACGTGGGCCCGCAGGTCGGTGAGGGGCGCAAGTCACTCGCGCTGGCCCTGCGGTTCCGCGCATCCGATCGCACGTTGACCGAGGATGAGGCCAGTGCCGCGCGCGACGCCGCGGTGGCTCTGGCCGCCGAGCGCGTCGGCGCCGTCCAGCGCAGGTGATCCACTCGGTCCGCGAACCGAATAATCAGTTTGCATCCGAGTGCATAACCATGCAGAATTGTGCGATGACCTCAGTGGCCATCGCCGGTGCCAGCGGATACGCGGGCGGCGAGATCCTTCGCCTCCTCCTCGGACACCCTGCCTACGCTGACGGACGCCTGACAATTGGTGCGTTGACCGCCGCGGCCAGTGCCGGCAGCCACCTCACCGAGCACCATCCGCACCTGCTTCCCCTGGACGACCGCGTGCTCGAGGCCACGACAGTCGAGGTGCTGGCCGGTCACGACGTCGTGTTCCTGGCCCTGCCCCACGGGCACTCGGCCGAACTGGCCGAGCAGCTGGGCCCCGACACGCTCATCGTCGACTGCGGTGCGGACTTCCGGCTCACCGACGCGGGCGCATGGGAGCGGTTCTACGGCTCGCCTCACGCGGGCAGCTGGCCGTACGGTCTGCCCGAACTGCCCGGCGGACGCGAGGCGCTGCAGAACACCAAGCGCATCGCCGTTCCCGGCTGCTACCCGACCGCGGCGCTGCTCGCACTGCTGCCCGCCGTCGCCGCGGACCTTGTCGAGCCGGCCGTCACCGTGGTCGCCGTGAGCGGCACATCGGGTGCGGGCCGCGCCGCGAAGGTCGACCTGCTCGGCGCCGAGGTGATCGGCTCGGCGCGGGCGTACAACATCGCCGGCGCGCACCGGCACACCCCCGAGATCGCGCAGGGTCTGCGTACGGTCACCGACCGCGACGTCACCGTGTCGTTCACGCCGGTCCTGATCCCGACGTCGCGGGGCATCCTCGCGACCTGCACGGCGCGGACCACGGCATCGACATCGGAGATCCGTGCGGCCTATGAGAAGGCCTACGGTGCCGAGCCCTTCGTCCACCTGCTGCCCGAGGGCAGGTTGCCCAAGACCGGCGCGGTGGTCGGCAGCAATGCCGCGCAGATCGCCGTCGCCGTCGACCCCGATGCGGGTGTCCTGGTGGCCCTGTGTGCGATCGACAACCTCGTCAAGGGAACCGGCGGCGCGGCAGTGCAGTCGATGAACCTGGCGCTGGGATGGCCAGAGACTGAAGGACTTTCGACCGTGGGAGTGGCGCCGTGACAACAACCGAGAACATCGTTCGGACTCAGGGCGTGACCGCCCCCGCGGGTTTCCGCGCGACCGGTATCGCGGCGGGAATCAAGGCATCCGGAGCGCGCGACCTCGCACTGGTGGTCAACGAGGGCCCCGATCTGGCCGCGGCCGCGGTGTTCACCCGCAACAAGGTGCGGGCGGCTCCGGTGCTGTGGACCCAGCAGATCATGTCCACGGGGCGGCTGCGTGCGGTGATCCTCAACTCCGGCGGCGCCAACGCCTGCACCGGACCCGGCGGCTTCCAGGACACCCATGCCACCGCGGAGGCGGTCGCGGACGCACTGTCGGACTGGGGTACCGAGACCGGGGCCATCGAGGTCGCCGTCTGCTCGACGGGCCTGATCGGCGACCGCCTGCCGATGGACAAGATGCTGGCCGGGGTCACCGCGGTCGTGCACGAGATGGCCGGCGGTCTCACCGGTGGAACCGAAGCGGCGCAGGCGATCATGACCACCGACACCGTGCCCAAGCAGGTTGCGCTGCACCATCGGAACAACTGGACCGTCGGCGGCATGGCCAAGGGTGCCGGGATGCTGGCGCCGTCGCTGGCCACCATGTTGTGCGTCATCACCACCGACGCCGTCGCCGATGCCGCGGCGCTGGATCGGGCGCTGCGCAAGGCGACCGGGCGCACCTTCGACCGACTCGACGTCGACGGCAGCTGCTCCACCAACGACACGGTGCTGCTGCTGGCGTCCGGTGCCAGCGCGGTCACGCCGACACAGGATGAACTCGATGCCGCGATCCTCGCGGTGTGTGACGACCTGTGCGCACAGCTCCAGGCCGACGCCGAGGGCCTGACCAAGCGGGTTGCGGTCACGGTCACCGGCGCTGCCACCGAGGACGACGCCGTGGCGGCCGCCCGCGTGATCGCCAGGGACAGCCTGGTCAAGACCGCACTGTTCGGGTCCGATCCCAACTGGGGCCGGGTGCTGGCCGCAGTGGGCATGGCGCCCGTCGAACTGGATCCCGACCGGATCACCGTGTCGTTCAACGGCTCCCCGGTCTGCGTGGACGGGGTGGGCGCTCCGGGTGCGCGTGAGGTCGACCTGTCGGGTACCGACATCGAGGTCGTCGTGCACCTGGGCATCGGCACGGGCGAGGCGACCATCCGCACCACCGACCTGTCCCACGCGTACGTCGAGGAGAACTCGGCCTACAGCTCATGAGCATCCCGACCGAGACGATTCCCACCGCGACCAAGGCCGCCGTCTTCGCCGAGGCACTGCCCTGGCTGAAGCAGCTGAACGGCAAGATCGTCGTGGTCAAGTACGGCGGCAACGCGATGACCGACGACGTCCTCAAGTCCGCGTTCGCCGCCGATATGGCGTTCCTGCGCAACTGCGGCATCCATCCCGTCGTCGTGCACGGCGGCGGCCCGCAGATCAGCGCGATGCTGAAGCGGCTCGGCATATCCGGCGACTTCAAGGGCGGATTCCGGGTGACCACCCCCGAGGTGCTCGACGTCGCGCGGATGGTGCTGTTCGGCCAGGTCGGTCGTGAACTGGTCGGCCTCATCAACGCCCACGGCCCATACGCGGTGGGCATCACGGGCGAGGACGCCCATCTGTTCACCGCGATCCGCCGCAGCGTCATGGTCGACGGCGTGGCCACCGATATCGGCCTGGTCGGCGACGTCGAGAGGGTCGACACCTCGGCCGTGCTCGATCTGATCAAGGCCGGACGCATCCCGGTCGTCTCGACGATCGCCCCCGATGCCGACGGTGTGGTGCACAACATCAATGCCGACACGGCTGCCGCGGCGCTGGCCGAGGCTCTCGGTGCGGAGAAGCTGCTGATGCTGACCGACGTTGAGGGACTCTATACTCGCTGGCCCGACCGTGATTCGCTGGTCAGCGAGATCGACGTGGCGACGCTGACCGGGCTGCTGCCGACACTCGAGTCCGGCATGGTGCCCAAGATTGAGGCGTGCCTGCGTGCGGTGGGCGGCGGCGTCCCGAGCGCCCACGTCATCGACGGCCGTGTCGAACACTGCGTGCTGGTCGAACTCCTCACCGATGAGGGTTCCGGAACAAAGGTGGTGCCCAGATGACCTCCAACACCGAGGCGCTGCAGGCGCGGTGGCGGACCGTGATGATGGACAACTACGGCACACCGCCGGTGGCACTGGCCTCAGGTGACGGCGCGGTGGTGACCGATGTCGACGGCAGGTCCTACGTCGACCTCCTCGGCGGTATCGCGGTCAACGTCCTCGGGCACCGGCACCCGGCTGTGATCGAGGCGGTGACCCGGCAGCTCAACACACTGGGCCACACGTCGAACCTGTACGCCACCGAACCCGGCATCGCTCTGGCCGAGGCATTGGTCGCGCATCTCGGCGCCGACACCCACGCGCGGGTGTTCTTCGCCAACTCCGGTACCGAGGCCAACGAGGTCGCGTTCAAGATCTCGCGGCTGACCGGCCGAACCAAACTGGTTGCCGCGCAAGGCGCCTTCCACGGTCGCACCATGGGATCGCTCGCGCTGACCGGTCAGCCCGCCAAGCAGGCCCCCTTCGAGCCGCTGCCCGGCGACGTCACCCACGTCCCGTACGGCGACGTCGAGGCGCTGTCGGCCGCGATCTCCGACGAGACCGCGGCGGTGTTCCTCGAGCCCATCATGGGGGAGGGCGGCGTGGTGACACCGCCGGCCGGATACCTCGTTGCCGCACGGGAACTCACCGCGCGCCACGGTGCCCTGCTGGTGCTCGACGAGGTGCAGACCGGTGTCGGACGCACCGGAACCTTCTATGCCCACCAGCACGACGGCATCACGCCCGACGTCATCACCCTGGCGAAGGGTCTCGGCGGCGGACTGCCGATCGGCGCATGCCTGGCCATCGGCGATGCGGCAGAACTGCTCACCCCGGGCCTGCACGGCAGCACCTTTGGTGGCAACCCGGTGTGCACGGCAGCGGCGCTGGCGGTGCTCAAGACACTGGCCGACGACGACCTCATGTCGCACGCCGACGCTCTCGGCAAGACACTGGCGCACGGCATCGAGGCCATGGAGCATCCGTTGGTCGACCACGTGCGTGGCCGGGGTCTGCTGCGCGGCATCGTGCTGACCGCCCCGCGCGGCAAGGAGATCGAGGTCGCCGCACGCGATGCGGGCTTCCTCGTCAATGCCGCCGCGCCCGACGTCATCCGGCTCGCACCGCCCCTCGTGGTCACCGACGCACAGATCGATGCGTTCCTGACCGCGTTCCCCGCAATCCTGGACAGTGCCGTTGAGGCGGCCAACGAGACCGCCGTGGAGGCACCGTGACACTGCGACACTTCCTACGCGATGACGACCTGACGCCGGACGAGCAGGCCGAGGTGCTCGCGCTGGCCGCCGAGCTCAAGAAGGCGCCATTCAGTGCGCGCCCGCTCGAAGGGCCCCGCGGCGTCGCCGTGATATTCGAGAAGAACTCGACCCGCACCAGGTTCTCGTTCGAGGTGGGTATCGCCCAGTTGGGCGGGCACGCCGTCGTGGTGGACGGGCGCAGCACCCAGCTCGGCCGTGAGGAGACCCTCGAGGACACCGGCGTGGTGCTCTCGCGCTACGTCGACGCCATCGTGTGGCGCACGTTCGCCCAGGAACGGTTGACCGCCATGGCATCCGGCTCGACGGTGCCGATCGTCAACGCGCTGTCCGACGAGTTCCACCCCTGCCAGGTGCTCGCGGACCTGCAGACGCTCGCCGAGCGCAAGGGCTCGCTGCAGGGGCTGAAGATGACCTACTTCGGCGACGGCGCCAACAACATGGCGCACTCGCTGATGCTGGGCGGCGTGACGGCGGGCATCGACGTGACCATCGCCGCGCCAGCCGGTTTCGAGCCGCACCCGCAGTTCGTCGACGCCGCGCAGAAGCGGGCCGCCGAGACCGGCGCCACCGTGGCGGTGACATCGGACGCGCGGGCCGCGGCCGAGGGCGTCGACGTCCTCGTCACCGACACCTGGACGTCGATGGGCCAGGAGAACGACGGACTCGACCGGGTCCGACCGTTCCGGCCGTTCCAGATCAACGCCGCGCTGATGGAACTGGCCGACCCCGCTGCCGTCGTGCTGCACTGCCTGCCCGCCCACCGCGGGCACGAGATCACCGATGACGTCATCGACGGCGCGCAGAGTGCCGTGTGGGACGAGGCCGAGAACCGCCTGCACGCCCAGAAGGCGCTCTTGGTGTGGCTCCTGGAGCGAAGCCGATGAGCGCACCGTGACTGCGTCGACCAGAGCCGGCAGGCAGGCGCGCATCGTGACGCTCCTCTCGTCCAACCCCGTGCGCAGTCAGAGCGAACTCGCGACGATGCTCGCCGAGGAGGGCATCGACGTCACCCAGGCCACGCTGTCGCGTGACCTGGAGGAGCTCGGCGCGGTGAAACTGCGTGGCGCCGACGGCGGGACCGGCGTGTACATCGTGCCGGAGGACGGCAGCCCGGTGCGTGGCGTGTCCGGTGGCACCGACCGCATGGCTCGGCTGCTCAATGAGCTTCTGGTGTCCACCGACGCCAGTGGCAATCTGGCGGTTTTGCGCACCCCACCGGGTGCGGCGCACTATCTGGCCAGCGCGATCGACCGCGCTTCGCTGCCCCACGTCGTCGGCACCATCGCCGGTGATGACACCATTCTCGTGGTCGCCCGCGAGCCGATGACCGGCGCGGAACTCGCCGGCATGTTCGAAAACGTTCAGTAGTTCACTCAGAAGGAGATTGGCCATGTCACAAACGTCGGGGTCCGAACGCGTCATCCTGGCGTATTCCGGCGGTCTGGACACCTCGGTCGCGATCAGTTGGATCGGGAAGGAGACCGGCCGCGAGGTGGTCGCCGTCGCCATCGACCTGGGGCAGGGCGGTGAGGACATGGAGGTCATCCGGCAGCGCGCCATCGAGTGCGGTGCCGTCGAGGCCGTCGTCATCGACGCCCGCGACGAGTTCGCCGACGAGTACTGCCTTCCCACCATCAAGAGCAACGCGCTCTACATGGACCGCTACCCCCTGGTGTCCGCGATCAGCCGTCCGCTGATCGTCAAGCACCTGGTGGCCGCGGCGCGCGAGCACAACGGTGGCATCGTCGCCCACGGCTGCACAGGCAAGGGCAACGACCAGGTGCGCTTCGAGGTCGGATTCGCCACGCTCGCACCCGATCTCGAGGTGCTCGCACCCGTGCGTGACTACGCGTGGACGCGGGAGAAGGCGATCGCGTTCGCCGAGCAGAACGAGATCCCGATCAACGTCACGAAGCGGTCGCCGTTCTCGATCGACCAGAACGTGTGGGGTCGCGCGGTGGAGACCGGGTTCCTCGAGCACCTGTGGAACGCACCGACGAAGGACGTGTACGACTACACCGAGGACCCCACGGTCAACTGGAGTTCACCGGACGAGGTCATCATCGGCTTCGCCAAGGGCGTGCCGGTGTCGATCGACGGCAGGCCGGTCTCGGTGCTCGAGGCGATCGTCGAGCTGAATCAGCGTGCGGGCGCTCAGGGTGTCGGCCGGCTAGACGTCGTCGAGGATCGGTTGGTTGGCATCAAGAGCCGCGAGATCTACGAGGCGCCGGGCGCGATGGTGCTCATCGCCGCGCACACCGAACTCGAGCACGTGACACTCGAGCGCGAACTGGGTCGGTTCAAGCGCAACACCGACCAGAAGTGGGGCGAGCTGGTCTACGACGGCCTCTGGTACTCGCCGCTGAAGAGCGCGCTGGAGACGTTCGTCGACCACACCCAGGAGCACGTCACCGGTGAGATCCGACTGGTGCTGCACGGTGGCCACATCGCGGTCAACGGCCGGCGCAGCAGTGAGTCGCTGTACGACTTCAACCTCGCCACCTACGACGAGGGCGACACCTACGACCAGTCCAGTGCCAAGGGCTTCGTCCACATCCACGGCCTGAGCAGCAAGATCGCAGCCCGCCGGGACCTCGGCCTCTAATGCGCTTGCGTGGACTGCTCACGGGAGAAGGGTGACCACATGAGCACCAATGAGGGTTCGCTTTGGGGCGGCCGGTTCGCTGACGGCCCCTCCGACGCGCTCGCCGCGCTGAGCAAGTCCACGCACTTCGACTGGGTGCTGGCGCCCTATGACGTGCAAGCGTCCAAGGCGCACGTCCGGGTGCTGTTCGGTGCCGGCCTGCTCACCGAGGAGCAGCGCGACGGTCTGTTGGTCGGTCTGGACAGCCTGGGGGAGGACGTCGCGGACGGCAGCTTCGGGCCGTTGCCGTCGGATGAGGACGTCCACGGCGCGATGGAACGCGGGCTGATCGACCGGGTTGGCGCCGATCTCGGCGGCAGGCTGCGGGCGGGCCGGTCACGCAACGATCAGGTCGCCACGCTGTTTCGGATGTGGCTACGCGACGCTATGCAGACCGTCGGCGACGGTGTGCTCAACGTCGTCGGGGCACTCGCCACACAGGCGGCCGCACACCCGACGGCGATCATGCCCGGCAAGACGCATCTGCAGTCCGCGCAGCCGGTGCTGCTGGCCCACCACCTGCTGGCCCATGCTCACCCGCTGCTGCGCGACGCGGCACGCATCGTCGACCTGGATACCCGAGTGGCGGTGTCGCCCTACGGGTCTGGCGCACTGGCCGGCTCCTCGCTCGGTCTGGATCCCGACGCCATCGCCGCCGAACTCGGATTCACCGCGGCGGCAGACAACTCGATCGATGCGACGGCGTCACGGGACTTCGCGGCGGAGGCGGCGTTCGTGCTGGCGATGATCGCGGTGGACCTGTCGCGTCTCGCCGAGGACGTGATCCTCTGGAGCACCACGGAATTCGGTTACGTCGATCTGCACGAGTCGTGGTCGACCGGCAGCTCGATCATGCCGCAGAAGAAGAACCCCGACATCGCCGAACTGGCTCGCGGCAAGTCGGGCAGGCTGATCGGCAATCTCACGGGACTGCTGGCCACGCTCAAGGCGCAGCCGCTGGCCTACAACCGCGACCTGCAGGAGGACAAGGAGCCGGTCTTCGACTCGGTGGCCCAGCTCGAACTGCTGCTGCCCGCGATGGCCGGTCTGGTCGCAACCCTGCGCTTCGACACCGACCGGATGGCCGAACTCGCGCCACTGGGCTACACGCTGGCCACCGACGTCGCCGAATGGATGGTCCGTCAGGGCATTCCGTTCCGCGTCGCCCACGAGGCGGCCGGCGCGGCGGTGCGCGCCGCCGACGCCCGCGGCGTCGGACTCGAGGAACTCGCCGACGACGAACTCGCGGGCATTCACCCGGGCCTGACGGCCGAGGTCCGGGAGGTGCTCACCGTTGCGGGATCGGTGAACTCCCGTGACGCACGCGGTGGTACGGCTCCGATCCAGGTGGCCAAGCAGCTGGGCGTCGTGCGCGACACCGCGGACCGACTGCGGATCAGCCTGCGGCGCTAGCCCTCGGCCAGGGTCAGCCACTCCTCTTCGAGGGATTCCTGGCGCGCGTGCAGGTCACGCAGTTCGTCGTTGAGTTCGCCCAACCGCAGATGGTCGGCGGCTGCCTCGGCCATCGTCTGGTGCAGCTTCGAGATCCGCTCGTCGAGCGTGCGGAGTTGACTCTCGATGCGGGACAACTGTTTTCCCGCCTTGCGCTCGCGCGCCGACGCGGTCTCGGTGCGATCGGTTGGACGGGTTGTCGTAGCGCCGTTGGCAGTCGACCGTTCGGCCAGGTACTGCTCGATACCGCCGGGCAGCAGCACGCATCGTCCGCCGCCGGGCAGCGCATACGTCACGTCGGTGACCCGTTCGAGGAAGTAGCGATCGTGGGTGACGAGGATCAAGGTGCCCGGCCAGCCGTCGAGGTAGTCCTCGATGACGTTCAGGGTGTCGATGTCCAGGTCGTTGGTCGGCTCGTCGAGCAGCAGCACATTGGGTTCGTCGAGAAGCAGCCGCAGGAACTGGAACCGCCGCCTCTCGCCACCGGAGAGTTCGGACAACCGCGTGGTGAGCTTGTCGCCCGTGAACCCGAAGTCCTCGAGCAGGGTGGCCGTGCTGACCTCCTTGCCGCCCGCCAGCTCGGTGACCCGCTTGGCGTTCTCGACGGCGTCTAGGACACGTTCGTTGCCGTCCAGCTCGACGAGGGCCTGGCTCAGGTAGCCGATCCGCAGTGTCTTGCCGCGTTTGACGGTGCCCGAGGTGGGGGCGACGTCACCGGTCAGCAGTTTCAGCACCGACGTCTTGCCGGTGCCGTTCACGCCGACCAGTCCGATACGCACGCCCGGCCCGATCGACCAGTCCAACTTGTCGAGGATCGTCTTCTCGCCGACCTCGTAGCTGACGCGGTGAAGATCGAACACGTCCTTGCCCAGCCGGGCCGTCGCGAAGCGTTGGAGCGCAAGGGAGTCGCGAGGCTCCGGCTCGTTGGCGATCAGCTCGTTGGCCGCCTGGATGCGGAATTTGGGCTTGGACGTGCGTGCGGGTGCGCCCCGCCGCAGCCACGCCAGCTCCTTGCGCATCAGGTTGCGGCGCCGCGCTTCGGTGCCTGCGGCGGCCCGGGCTCGCTCAGCGCGGGCCAGCACATACGCGGCGTAGCCACCCTCGTAGGCGTCGACGGCGCCGCCGTGCACCTCCCAGATGTTCGTGCAGACCGCGTCGAGGAACCACCGGTCGTGGCTGACGACCAGCAACGTCTTGGCTCGCCGTCGGGAGAGGTGGTCTGCCAGCCACGCGATGACCTCGACGTCGAGGTGGTTGGTCGGTTCGTCGAGCACCAGGACGTCGTGGCCCGCAAGCAGTACCGCGGCCAGCGCGACGCGGCGCCGCTCGCCGCCGCTGAGGTTGTTCACCTCACGGTCGAGCGCCACCTCGGCCAGCAGGTTCTCCACCACCGACCTGGTCTCCGCCTCGGCTGCCCAGATGTGATCGGGCCGTCCGTCGACGATGAGGTCGCGCACCGTGGCCTCGGGCTTGAAGTCATCGGACTGGTGCAGGTAGCCGACGGACAATCCCGAGGTGTGGGTCACCCGGCCCGAGTCCGGGGGGCGGGTCGCCGTCAGGATCTGCAGCAGCGTGGTCTTGCCGTCGCCGTTTCGTCCGACGACACCGATCACCTCGCCCTCGTCGACACCGAGGCTTATGCCGTCGAGCAGGGTGCGCGTCCCGTAACCGACGGTCGCGCGTTCAACGTTGATCAGGTTGGCCATTAGGAGCCGATCATATGTGGCTCGGCGCGCACGGCCATCGTCGCGATCCCCGCGGCCCAGAAGTTCGCTGTGCCATGATGACGTCGGCAAACTGCGGGTCGGGGAGCGCGAGAGGGGTGCACAGGTGGTCGACCTTTCGGCATTCACCAGGCCGGTCGGGCGGTTGATGGCAACCGCGCAGAACGGGCTGGAGGTGCTCCGCTACGGCGGCCTGGAGACGGGCGCGGTCCCATCGCCCTTCCAGATCATCGAGAGCGTCCCCATGTACCGGCTTCGGCGGTACTTCCCGCCCGATTCCCGCCCGGGTGCCAAGCCGGCAGGCCCGCCAGTGCTCATGGTGCACCCGATGATGATGTCGGCCGACATGTGGGACGTGACGCGTGACGAGGGTGCCGTCGGCATCCTGCACGCCGCGGGCGTCGACCCGTGGGTGATCGACTTCGGGTCACCCGATCAGGTCGAGGGTGGCATGCAGCGCAACCTAGCCGACCACGTCGTCGCGCTGAACGAGGCCATCGACACGGTCCGCACTGTCACCGACCGCGACGTCCACCTCGCCGGGTACTCCCAGGGCGGGATGTTCGCCTACCAGACCGCCGCGTATCGGCGGTCGAAGGACCTGGCCAGCATCGTCGCGTTCGGCTCACCGGTCGACACCCTGGCGGCGTTGCCCCTCAACCTGCCGGCCAGCCTCGCCGCGGGCGCGGCGGACTTCATGGCCGACCACGTCTTCAGTCGCATCGATATCCCAGGCTGGCTGGCCCGCACGGGATTCCAGATGCTCGACCCGATCAAGACCGCGCAGGCGCGCATCGACTTCGTGCGCCAACTGCACGATCGCGAGGCGCTGCTCTCCCGTGAGCAACAGCGCCGGTTCCTGTCCAACGACGGCTGGATCGCCTGGTCCGGTCCGGCGATCGCGGAGCTGCTCAAGCAGTTCATCGCGCACAACCGGATGATGAGCGGCGGTTTCTCCATCCGTGGTGATCTGGTCACGCTGTCCGACATCGACTGCCCGGTGCTCGCGGTGGTCGGTGAGGTCGACGACATCGGTCAGCCGGCGTCGGTGCGCGGTATCAAGCGTGCCGCGCCGCAGGCTGACGTCTACGAATACCTGATCCGCGCAGGACATTTCGGTCTGGTGGTGGGTGGTAAGGCCGCCACCCAGACCTGGCCGACGGTGGCGTCCTGGGTGAAGTGGATATCGGGCGAGGGCGATATGCCCGATCAGGTCGTGCCGATGTCTCTGCAGCCGGCCGAGACAAACGAGAGCGGTGTGCAGCTGACGTCGCGCGTCGCGCACGTGGGTGCAGCGGCCACCGAGATGACGTTCAGTCTGGCCCGCACCGCGGCCGACGCATTCGTCGCGGCCAACAAGTCGGCACGCGCACTGGTCGTCGAGACGGCAAGGACGCTGCCGCGACTGGCCCGGCTCGGCCAGATCAACGACCACACCCGGATCTCGCTCGGCCGCATCATGAACGAGCAGAGCAGCGCCACACCGGACGGTGAGTTCCTGCTGTTCGACGGGCGCGTGCACACCTACGAGGCCGTCGACCGTCGCATCAACAACGTCGTGCGCGGTCTCATCGACGTCGGTGTGCGCCAGGGTGCGCACGTCGGGGTCCTGATGGAGACCCGGCCCAGTGCGCTGGTCGCGATCGCCGCACTGTCGCGGCTGGGTGCCGTGGCGGTGCTCATGCCGCCCGACGCCGACCTGGAGGAGGCGGCGCGCCTCGGCGGGATATCCGATGTGATCGCGGATCCGAGCAACCTGGACGCCGCGAGGAAGCTGCCGATCCGCGTGCTGGTCCTTGGCGGCGGTGAGAACCGCGATCTGGATCTGCCGGAGGACGCCGACGTCGTCGACATGGAGAAGATCGACCCCGACGTCGTCGAACTGCCGGGCTGGTACCGGCCCGACCCCGGTTACGCCAGGGACCTGGCCTACGTCGCGTTCGCGCACGTCGGCGGTGAACTCGTCGCGCGTCAGATCACCAACTTCCGCTGGGCACTGTCGGCGATCGGCACCGCGTCCGCGGCCAACCTGGGCCGCAGCGACACGGTGTACTGCCTGACGCCGCTGCACCACCAGTCCGGCCTGCTGGTCAGCCTGGGCGGCGCGGTGGTCGGCGGCACTCGCATCGCCCTGTCGCGGGGCCTGCGCCCGGACCGCTTCGTGCACGAACTGCGCCAGTACGGCGTCACCGTTGTGTCCTACACGTGGGCGATGCTGCGCGCGGTGGTGGACGACCCGTCGTTCTCGGTCAACGGCACGCACCCGGTTCGCCTGTTCATCGGATCGGGCATGCCGACGGGGCTGTGGCGGCGCATCGAGCAGGAGTTCGAACCCGCCCACGTCGTGGAGTTCTTCGCGACGACGGACGGTCAGGCCGTGCTGGCGAACGTGTCGGGAGCCAAGATCGGCAGCGAGGGCAGGCCGCTGCCCGGTGCCGGACGGGTGGAACTCGCCGCGTACGACGTCGACGACGACCTCATCCTCGAGGATGAGCGCGGTTTCGTGCGGCTGGCGCAGCCCAATGAGGTCGGCGTGCTCCTCGCGCATCCTCGCGGGCCCATCGACCCGACGGCCGCGATCAAGCGTGGGGTCTTCGCACCCGCCGACACCTGGGTGTCCACCGAGTACCTGTTCCGCCGGGATGAGGACGGCGACTTCTGGCTTGTCGACAACCGTGCCACCGTCATCCACACCGAACGGGGTCCGGTGTACAGCGCCACCGTGAACGACACGGTCAGCAGGGTCGGCGCGGTCGATCTCTCGGTGACCTACAAGGTCGCGGCCGGGGGACGGACGCTGGCCGTGACGGCGCTGACGCTGGCCCCGGGTGGCAGTGTTCCGAGCGCCGACCTGAACGAGGCGCTGGCCAGTCTTCCCGTCGGTGTGCACCCCGACCTGGTGCACGTAGTGCCCGATATGAAGCTCAGCGCCTCCTACCGGCCGCTGCTCGCGCCACTGCGGGCGATGGGGGTGCCGAAGCCCGCACGTAACGCGTGGTACCTGGACTACGAAACAGGTGTGTACAAGCGGCTCACGACTGCCGTGCGTGCCGAACTGATAGGTGATGGCTCGGCCGACTGAGGTCGTGCGTCACTCATGTCCCACTGTTAGGCTCCGGCAGACGGCAGATCGCCGCACGGGTCGGGCCCCGCTCCGCATGGAGGAATTCATGACATCGCAGACCAGCAGGCCGAGCGTGTGGCGGCGTGCCGCTGTCGGTGCGGTTGCGAGCGGTGCCCTGGTCGCCGGACTGCTCGTGGGTGCGCCCGTCGCGTGGTCGGACCCCGAGGCTCCTGCGGATCCTGCCAGCCCGATCACTCCGGGCCCGGCCGATCGGGGAAGCCCCATCACACCCGGCGGATCGGCCGCTGCGGCAGGTGCCCAGCCGGGAGAGATGACGGCCGATGAGGCGCTTTCGATCATTGCCTCTTCCTACGACACGGGCGCTGGCGGCGGAAAGCTCTCCCAGCTGATCCACAGCGTCCTCAAGCTGCGTGCCCAGGGGTTCTATCCCTCCCAGGGGAATCGCGACGCCATTGTGGCAGCCCTGGACAAGCGGCCAAATCAGGCTCCGTTGATCGCAGCCCTCGAGAACACCCTCTCGTTCCAGCGCCGCAACCAGCAGCGAGGCATGGCCGCGGGGAATCAGGGCTCGCCGTCCATCAACATCAACCAGTACCCGGGGTATCCGCCGCGGCAATCGCAGATGCCGGGCGGCGGCGGTGGCGACGATGCCGGCATCAGCATTCCGCTCGGCTGAGTCACCGGACATGCTCGATTCCCGTTTGCGCGACATCCTGGTCTGCCCCGAGGACCGCGGTCCTCTGCTGCTCGTTGGCGAGGAGCTGCTGTACAACCCTCGGCTTCGCCGTGCCTATCGGATCGAGGGCGACGTCCCGGTTCTGCTGGTCGACGAGGCCGTCACGATCACCGATGACGCCGAACACCAACGACTTCTCGACCGCGCCGACTAGCTGAGACCCGGCAGGTCGCCGGTGAGATAGTGCTGCAGGTTGGGCGCGATGGTCTCGGCGACCTGTTGCACCGGCAGTGACTTGAACGGCTCCAGCTCCAGGATGTAGCGCGCCATCACGACACCCACGAGTTGGGACGCGACGAACTGGACCCGGATCCGACCCGAACCGGGCGGGTTGTCGACGCGTCGCCCCACCTCCACGGAGATGACCTCCTGAAGGAACGACCGGACCAGGCTGACGTCGTTGCCGGCAAGAAGCGAGCGCAGTGTCGCGATGAAACCCGACCCCAGCTCGGAGTCCCACAGCGGCAACAGCAGTGACGGCAGCTTGAGACCGAGCTCGTCGACCGGAGTCTCGCGCATCGGGCCGATGACCTGCATCGGGTCGATCGGGATGTGGATCGCCGCCGCGAACAGTTGCTGCTTGGTCCCGAAGTAGTGGTGGACCAGCGCGGCGTCCACTCCCGCCGATGCCGCGATCGAGCGGATCGAGGTCTTGTCGATTCCGTTGCGGGCGAACAACTCCCTGGCACTGGACAGGATCCGGTCGCGGGTGTCGGACTGCCCGGGCGGACGTCCGGGGCGTTTGGTCACGGGGTCCTTCGGCGAAGTGTCGCCGCGGCGAGGCACAGCGCCACGACGGCGAAGCCGATCACGATGGCGATGTCGCGGGCGGCGGTGGCGGTCAGGTCGGGATGCGCACCCACCTGCTGCAGCGCCTCAAGTGCGTAGCTGGCGGGAAGCGCATTGCTGATCCACTGCAGCCAGTCGGGTAGCAGCGCGCGCGGGACGATGATCCCGCACAGCAGAAGCTGGGGTGCGATCACCAGCGGCATAAACTGAACGGCCTGGAACTCGGTGCGCGCGAACGCACTGCACAACAAGCCCAACCCGACCCCGAGTATCGCGTTGATGATGGCGATGACGAACACCAGGGCGGGGCTGCCCGCGGTGGTTAGGCCGAGCAACCAGAAGGCGATGAGACAGGCCAGTGCCGCCTGCGCGGCCGCTGCGATCGAGAACGCCGTGCCGTAGCCGCCCAGCAGGTCGAGTCGGCGCAGGGGAGTGGTGAGAATGCGCTCCAGCGTCCCGGACACGCGTTCGCGCTGCATGGTGATCGACGTGATGAGGAACATCACGATCAGCGGAAAGACGCCCAGCATGATCAGGCACGCGTTGTTGAACGGGGACGGCGACCCGGGTGGGTGGGGCGCGTTCTGAAACATGAAGTACATCAACGCGATGATCACACTCGGCACCACCAAGATCATTGCGACGCTGCGGTGATCGCCCGCGAGTTGGCGCAGGATTCGGCCGGTCGTGGCGAGGTATGCGGTGGCGCTCAGCCTGCCTCGGCGCTCAGGGGCTCGGTGGTGTGCCGGATGACCGACAGGAACGCCTCCTCCAGTGATGTGCATCCCGTCTCCTCCCGCAGTTTCGATGGTGTGGTGTGGGCAAGCAGGCGACCGTCCCGCATGAGCAGCAGGTCATCGCAGTGATCGGCCTCGTCCATGACGTGGCTGGACACCAGCAGCGTCTGGCCCCGTTCGGCCAACAGCTGGAACTGTTCCCATAGCTCGACGCGCAACACCGGGTCCAGGCCGACGGTGGGCTCGTCGAGTACGAGCAGCTCCGGCTGGGCAACCAGCGCGCACGCCAAGGAAGCCCGGGTACGTTGTCCACCGGAGAGGTTGCCGCACAGGGCAGTTCGATGATCGGTGAGTCCGACGGTTTCGATTGCGTCATCGGCATCGCTCTTGGTCGAGCCGTATAGGGACGCGAAGTAGCGCACGTTGTCCAGGACGCGGAGGTCGTCGTAGACGGTGGCGTCCTGGGTGACGTAGCCGACGCGATTGCGGAGATCGGCAGATCCGGCGGGTCTGCCCAGCACCGTGACGGTTCCCGACTTGACGATCTGGGTGCCGACGATGCTGCGGAGCAGTGTGGTCTTGCCGCAGCCCGACGGGCCAAGGATGCCGGTGATGGTTCCGCGGGCGATCCGCACCGAGAGGTCGTCGACGGCGGTTCGCTTGCCGCGCACCACCAGCAGGTGGTCGACCTCGACGGCGGGCCCGGCCGAGGGAGTTAATTCATCTGACGATGAAGTCATCATGTGATGAAATATCCTCCCGTGCCGCGGGGATGTCAACGATGCGGGCAGAATTGCTGCCGTGAGTTCGAATGTGCTGGTCACCGACCCGCTGACCGCGGCTCGGCGTCTACTCGGGGCGCGCTTGACCGGCCGTGGGGTGTCGGCGGTGATCCTCGAGGTCGAGGCCTATGGGGGACCCCCGGACGGCCCCTGGCCCGATTCCGCGGCGCACTCCTATCGGGGCTCCCGGCCTCGGAGTGCGGTCATGTTCGGGCCCGCGGGAAGGCTCTACGCGTACCGCAGCCACGGCATCCACGTCTGCGCGAACGTGGTGTGCGGCGCCGACGGGGTGGCTGCCGCCGTGCTGCTGCGAGCCGCCGAGGTCGATGACGGTACGACCGTCGCCGCATCGCGTCGAGGTGACTCCGTCGTACCCGCGGGCCTTGCGCGAGGACCGGGAAACCTGTGCTCTGCGCTCGGAATCACCTTGGCCGACAACGGAATCGATCTCTTCGACGACGACAGTCCGGTGCGGTTGACGCTCAGCGACCCGGTCGCGGGTGTCGACGGCCCACGTGTCGGGGTCAGCACGGCCGCCGACCGCCCGTGGCGCTTCTGGGTGAGCGGGCGCGCTGAGGTCTCCTCCTACCGGCGTAGTCCACGGGCTCCCGCACCGGGGGACAGCGACTGACGCCGCCCGGCATACGGGAAGATCGACCCATGGGTAACGACATCCTGGGCGAACTGGAATGGCGCGGTCTGATCGCGCAATCGACCGATCGGGATGCATTGGCGGCTGAGCTGGCCAAAGGGCCCCTGACTCTCTACTCGGGGTTCGACCCGACCGCGCCTAGCCTGCACGCCGGTCACCTGGTGCCACTGCTCACGCTGCGGCGGTTCCAGGCGGCCGGTCACCGGCCGATCGTGCTCGCCGGCGGTGCGACCGGCATGATCGGCGATCCCCGGGAGACCGGCGAACGGACGCTGAACACGGCAGATACCGTCGCCGACTGGGCGTCACGCATCCGTGGCCAGCTGGAACGCTTCGTCGAGTTCGACGAGTCGCCGACCGGTGCGATCGTGGAGAACAACCTGACCTGGACCGCGGAACTGTCCGCGATCGAGTTCCTCCGCGACGTCGGCAAGCACTTCTCGGTCAACGTGATGCTGGATCGCGAGACGGTGCGCCGCCGTCTCGAGGGCGACGGGATGTCCTACACCGAGTTCAGCTACATGCTCCTGCAGTCCAACGACTACGTGGAGCTGCACCAGCGCCATGGCTGCGCCCTGCAGATCGGTGGCTCCGACCAGTGGGGGAACATCGTCGCCGGCGCTCGACTGGTCCGCCAGAAACACGGCGCCACGGTGCACGCGATGACGACGCCGCTGGTCACCGACTCGGAGGGCAAGAAGTTCGGTAAGTCCACCGGTGGCGGAAACCTGTGGCTGGATCCCGAGATGACCAGCCCGTATGCCTGGTATCAGTACTTCGTCAACACCGCGGACGCCGACGTCGTGCCGTACCTGCGGTGGTTCACCTTCCTCACCGCCGAGGAGATCGGGGACCTCGAACGGGCGACCACCGAGCGTCCGCACGAGCGTGCCGCGCAACGGCGCCTGGCTCAGGAACTCACGACGCTGGTGCATGGGCAGGCGGCCACCGATGCCGTCGAGCACGCCAGCCAGGCGCTATTCGGCCGCGGTGAGCTGGGGGAGTTGGACGAGCCAACCCTGGCGGCCGCGCTGCGCGAGGCCGGCAACGACCAGGTGGCCGAGCTGAAGCCGGGCGGACCCGATGCGATCACCGATCTTCTGGTGGCCACGGGACTGTCGGCGAGCAAGGGAGCTGCGCGTCGCACGGTCGCCGAGGGCGGCGTCTCGGTCAACAACGTGCGCATCGAAAGCGATGACTGGGTACCGCAGGAATCCGACTTCCTGCACGGCCGGTGGCTCGTGGTCCGCAGAGGCAAGCGGAATATCGCGGGGGTACAGCGGGTTACATGAGTGAAGTTCGGATGAATATCGCCTCTACCAGGCGATTTGACTCCCAGTTTCCCCTCGCGTAACTTATTGCAAGTCAGAGCGACGCGGTGAAAGCCGCAGAGCGCGAGACATTCAAGAGGTAAGCCACTTAGGTGGGACTACTTCTACGCCCGCACTACAGTATCGCGGCTTTTAGCCGCGGTATAGTTGCGCGGTCATAGCAGGTCTGTTGTTTGAGAACTCAATAGTGTGTTTGGTGGTTTTTGTTTGTTGTTGTTGCACTCTTTTTTCTCGTTTAGGGGTG